>JBNLVL010000049.1:0-132785 GCA_050618075.1 Myxococcota bacterium | reverse complement strand
GAGTCCGATCGTCGTCTCCGGAACCGTCGTGGTAGCCTTGTGCATGGAGCCAGTCTCCTCTGGGCCGAGAGCCCGTTGTCTTGTTGCAGACCTCACGGTACTGCGATGGAGGCTGGCTCCCTCATCCCATCTCACTAAGCGACGTCGTGCCCGCGTTGGACCTCGCTGCTGGCGGCGCAGGCCCGGCTGGAGGCCGGGCCTCCCGCCGCCTCTGCGCACGACCATCTGCTCGGTCGCGTTCCGGGTGACTTCCGTGAAGGCCCCGCCCAGCCCCGGCTCGAACTGCGGAGGCAGTACGATCCGAAGTCGTTGGCTGCCCGGTTGCGAGTCGGGGGAGCAGGGGGTCCCGCGCGCAGATTCCGCAGGCGCCGAGGCCAGCGCGAAGCAGCCCGGTTCCCCCGGGTAGCAACCCGGTCCGTTCGCCGAGGACTGTTTGAGCACGGGGCCCCCTGCTCCCCCGACATGCCCCGAGGAATGCACACGAAGCAACGCGGCGCCGCGCTTCGCTGGCGGAGCAAGGCGGGTCGAGTGGACGGAGCGAAGCGGCGCAGGTGAAGACGCTCAGGGATGAGGAGAGGGGGGGATACGGTCGGCGAGGTGGGGGTCGGTGGGGGTGCAGGGGCGTCCGCCGGTGCGGTCGAGCAGCTCGAGCAGCGCCGCGACCGTGGCGGGCGCGTCGTTGTCCGCCCAGCGCTCCGGGTCCGGCGGGTTCGAGACCCAGAAGACATTGAGCAGACGCCGCGGCGACAGCACGTGCCAGCCCGGCCGACTCACCTCGACCGTGACGCTGATCGTGCCGAACGCTCCGTAGAGGAACGCGTCGAGCTGCCCGACGATGGCGGCGTGCTTCTCGGGCACCGGTCGATAGCGCCGGTGGCGCTGCCGCTCCTGGAACGGACCGTCGAAGACCGCAAACGCACGGGCCGCCCGCTCCGCGTCGTCCCCGGCCGGCTCGGGCATGTAGACCACGCACCCGAAGCTGTGGAAGTTGATGGCCGCGGCGAAGCGGCACTCCGCCGCGAGCCGGGCCAGCGCCGCGCACTCGGGCTCGGAGAGCGGCTTCGGCCCCCGGTACCAGGGCGAGCCGGGCTTGCTGCGACCGCTGTTCCAGCCCCCGCGCCCGGGCACCGGGTCGAAGGGGAAGTTGCGATTGGGGTCGACGCCGCGGGCGGTGAAGCGCGCCTGGCCGAGGCCGCTGCGACCGCGGCGCCGCCACACGCGCTCCGCCCCGTCCGGGTTGAGCAGCGGCACGATCCACACGTCGCTCTCGTCGAGCAGGCGGGTCGCGTCGGCGTCGGATCCGTAGCCCTCGAGCAGGAGCCGCATCACCCGGCGGGCGACGTAGCTCCCCACGAACTCGACGGCGTGGATGTGGGCCGAGACCAGGAGCGCCGGGCCCCCGCCCGGTCGACCGGGCGCCCGCAGCCGGAAGGCCTCCAGCGGTCGGTCCTCGCTGGAACGCCCGATCTCCCGGCGCTCCACGAGAGAGGGGAAGCGCGACGCCAGGTCCGACACCTCGGCCCGCGCCTCGTCCGGCGACGGATAGGCGCTGGCGGCGAGGTCCGGAGTGAGCCAGCCGCGCATCATTCCCGCAGGCGCGCGCGATTGTTGCGTGCGGTGATCTCGGGGGCCGCCCCCTCGACCACCACCTCGAGCCGGCCGCTGGTGGGAACGCCCTGGAAGCGGAAGGTCGCGCGCTTCGGCTTCAGATCGCGCACTCCCTCGAGACCCGGATGGCTCCGGCTTCCCAGCGAGCGTCCGTTCGCGTCCCGCAGCTCGACCTCGAAGGCTCCGCTCGGCGAGGTGCCGATGTTGTGCACCTGCACCGTGACGTTGCCGCCTCGCAGCTGCGCGTCCTCGTGGGTCACCGCCAGGTCGGACCGCGGCCACAGCGGGGGCCCCGCCTCCACCTGGCTCACCTCCACGATGGTGCGCACTCCGGGCGCCAGGGAGACCGGAATCCCCTCTCCGCGCTGGAGCGCGAGGGTCCGGCTCGCGGAGACCCGATCGATGCGGCCGTCGGCGTCGCGGTCCGCCCCCATGCGGACCTCGTAGCGGCCGGGCTGGAGCCGCCAGACCCGCAAGGTCGCGTCCTCGATGGGCTCTGCGGCGGCGATCCCGAGCCAGCGCAGGGAGGTCCCGCCGTCCTCCAGCACCAGCGCGGCGAAGTCCCGCGGAAAGCCCTCGTAGCTCACGGCGTGGAGGGGGAAGAGGTGGCCGCGCGATCCCGGCGGCCCTCCCAGGTACATGAAGTCGGTGAGGTTCTTGTTGATGGGGACACGGTCCCCGGACTGCCCGGTCCGGGTCCGCAGTCCCTGGGAGTACACCGCCTGCTTCCAGTCCTGCAGGAGCCCGGGGTCGAGGTCGGATTCGACTCCGGTCAATCGCCACAGCAGCCACTTCGAGACCGTCCGGAAGTCCGTGTTGGCCAGCACGCTGACACCGGAATCCGGGAACCGGACATCGCGCAGACGCTTCAGCAGCGGGGACGGCGCAGGCGAGGTGGCCAGCCAGCGCGACCAGATGGGATCGGTCCGGGTCTGGGGACCGGCTGGGGCGTACCGGGCGTCTCCAGTCGCCTCGTAGAGCGCGTGGAGCAGGCCGGGCTGGCGGCGGCCCCGGTCCCGCGTGCCCTTCGTACCCTCGTAGAACTCCTGCATCATCTGCAGCATTCCGGGGTGGCGGTTGTACCAGACGAGCATCAGCCCCGGATGCAGGATCAGGTCCTCGTGATCCGCCCTGTTCCACTTCGCTCCCACGCGCATGTTCTCGGTGTCGAACCACGCGCCCTTCAGCCGGCGGCGCCCCTGCTTGGGGGGGGTGAGCAGGAAGTCCTCGTAGCGCCGGGCGGTCTCCATCAGCCGCTCGACGAGCACGGGATTGCCGTAGTCGAGCAGCGCGGCGAAGGGCTGGACGTTGATGCCCTCCTCGTACGCGTGCAGGACGTCGGTCATCTTGATGTTCAAGCCGTTGCGGATGAGGGTCTTCCAGGTGAGGTCCGCCACGCGCCGGAGTGAAGTCTCCAGGGCCCGGTCCGGGTCGTGGATCAGGGCCAGACTCGTCCAGTTGGTGACGAGGTCGGTGTCGTCCCCGAGCCCGGTGCCCAGCTCGCCGTTCTCGATCTGACGCTGATCGATCCACCAGTGCGCGTAGTCGAGCTGCAGCCCCAGCAGCCCGCGCTGGAGCCGGGCCCAACGGGGCGCGTCGCCGGGGGCCAGGGCGGACTCCTGGTCGGGAAGGGACCGCCAGAGCGCCTCGTCCCTGGGATGGAGCCAGACGCGATAGCCCTGGGCCCAGAGGTTCTCGGGATGGCGGGCCACCAGATCCTCGGAGAGGAGCGCGATGCCGTCGTAGGCCGGGCTGGCGATCCGCAGGAAGCGATCCTCGCCCCGGTTGTTCCGCCAGGGCCGCGGCTCGCTGAGGGCGGCGAAGGAGTCCTTGAGCAGCCGGTGCTGCTGGCGCCGGTGGGACGACCGGGCTTCGGCCCGCTCGGGCCCGTGTGCGGCCACGAACGAGTCGCCCCGCCAGGTCCCCGCCTGGGCGCTCACCGCGGAGACCAGCAGCTCCACCCCCGCCGGCCAGATCGTGGGCGGGAACTCGAGCGCGAGGTCGACGCCCCCGTCGGCCTCGAGCCCCACGTCGACCTCGGTCAGCGCACGCCAGGGGTTGAAGGGATCGTGCACCCGGAGCCGGAGCCGGTTGCCGGCCCGCCAGCCGTCGACATCGAGCCGCAGTCGCACGGCGCCGAGGCTCCGGTCCAGGTCGCGGGCCGGCAGCGCCAGGTGGACCCAGCGGTGGGCGTCCACCCGAAGCTCCCCGCCGCCCGCACCCGAGCGGTCGAACAGCCGCACGTCGCGCTCGCCCGGCGGGTACCAGTGCAGCAGCTGGGCACGGTGGATGCCGGCCAGCGTGTCCGCGGACCCCGAGCCCAGGTAGCCGCGCACGCGCTCGGGGTCGCGCGGGGCCGCGCCGGCGTCGACCCGGAGCAGCGCGAGGTCGTGCAGCATGGCGGGCCACTGGCCTCGCTCCTTGCGCTGGGGTCGCCGGTAGAGGCTCAAGGCCTCGCCGGCGAAGGGTGTCGCGAGCCGGTGGGTGGTGACGAAGTGCTCACCGGTCAGCCGGGCCAGCACCGGCTGGGCGCCGGGGCCGTCGATGGCCTCTCCCTCGGTGAGGACCGCTGCGGAGAGCCCTCCCACGGTGCGCACGAAGTCGATGCGCTCGTCGCGCTCCGGCCGCAGGTGGAGTCCGCCGCCGCGCCGATAGGTGTACCGCATGTAGCGGAGCGGCCAGACGGAGTCGTGGCGGCCGTCGACGGCGCGCCAGCCCGAACTCCGGAGCGCCAGGGCCTGCCGCAGACCGACGCTGCGGATGCGCACGGGCCCCGCCACGCCGACCGCTCCCGCCCCGCGACGCCACGACAGCTGCGCCTCGCGAACGGCCGGGTCGATCGCCGCGGCTCGGCAGACCGACGGCGCGGTCGGGCGCTCGCCCCGAGCCAGCGCCTGCCACGCCGAGGCGTCGAGCGCTCCGTCGACCACCACGAGCTCGTCGAAGCGCGCGCCTCGCAGCTCGAAGCCCCCCACCGAGAGCCAGCCCGGCCGGAACCCCCGCGCTCCACCGGTCTCGAGTCGGGGGCGCCCATCCACGTAGAGGCGGACCCCGGCGTCCTCACTCCAGGCGATCCCCACGTGGTGCCAGCCGGGCCGCGCCAGGTCGGGTGCAGGCCCCTCGAGCCGGGTGAGCTCGTAGCCCCGGGATCGCATCTGGAGCTGCAGCCGATCGAGTCGGCCCGTGAGATCGAAGAGCGGCATCAGCCGAGGCGCGTCGTTCGACTGGCTCCGGACGGTCACCGACCACGGCTGGCTCCTGGCCTGGACGAAGAAGGCCAGGGCGCCGGAACGCAGGGGCAGGTGCCCCCGGGCCGAGAACGTGGCGCGGGCGCCCCGGGAATCGACGCCCCGGGCGGGCGCGTCCGAGAGGTCGATCGCCCGGCCGATCCGGCCGGGCACGAAGCGGAACTCGTCGCCGACCGGCCGGCCGTCGAAGCCGTCGCTGAACCCGAGGTCCAGGGCGCCCATGCCCTGCTCGGCGTCCCCGGGACCGTCGAGCGCCGCTCGGAACACGACCCCGCCACAGGGCACGGGACCGCGATCGGGCTCGATGGCGGCCGCCGGCAGCCCGGCCAGCAGGCCGGCGAGCAGGGCGCCGAGGGGCCCGGCCGCGCGTCCCCGGCGCAGCCGGCCCGGACGCCTCCCGCGCTCTCGGTTCCCGTGCTCTCGGCTCCCACGCTCTCGACGGCCACGCATCCAGTCTCTCCGATCCCGCTCGATTCGCGGGGCATCCACCGGGAATCCGCGAGTGTAGCGACCGGCCGGCGGCGGCCAGCGGCGCCGGTGAGACGCAGAGCGGTCCGCGTATAATCGCGCGATGCCCGACACCTCCCCCGCGCCGTGGTGGAAGAGCGCCGTCTTCTACCAGATCTATCCCCGCTCGTTCTCGGACTCCACGGGCAACGGAGTCGGAGACCTGGCGGGCATCACCCGCCACCTCGACCACCTCTGCTGGCTCGGGGTGGACGCCCTCTGGATCTCGCCCTTCTTCCGCTCGCCCATGGCGGACTTCGGGTACGACGTGTCGGACTACTGCGACGTCGATCCGATCTTCGGCACCCTGGACGACTTCGACGCGCTGCTCGCCGCCTGTCACGAACGCGGCCTGCGGGTGATCATCGACTGGGTCCCGGCACACACGTCGAGCGAGCACCCGTGGTTCCGGGAGGCCCGACGCTCGAAGTCGAGCCCGCGCCGCGACTGGTACGTGTGGCGCGATCCGGGACCGGACGGCGAGCTGCCCAACAACTGGCGCGCCGCCTTCGGCGACCGGCCTCCCGCCTGGACCCTCGAGCCCGGGACCGGCCAGCTGTACCTGCACTCGTTCCTCGCCGAGCAGCCGGACCTCAACTGGGAGAACCCCGACCTGCGAGCCGCCATGCACGACACCCTGCGCTTCTGGCTGGACCGGGGGGTGGACGGCTTCCGCGCCGACGTGGTCCACAACATCGGCAAGGACCCGGAGCTCGCCTCGGTCGACCCGAAGCTCGCCGCCATCCCCCACTGCGCCCTCAACGACGAGCCGGCGACCCATCCCCTGCTCCGCGAGATCCGCGCGCTGCTCGACGGCTACGACGGCGACCGGATGATGATCGGCGAGGTGTTCCTGCTCGACACCGCACAGGTCGCGGCCTATTACGGCCGGAACGACGAGCTGCACCTTTCCTTCAACTTCCCCCCGATGTTCGCGGCCTGGGCGGCGGACGCCTGGCGGCAGAGCATCGAGCAGACCTGCGCGGTCCTCGACCCCATCGACGCCTGGCCCAGCTGGGTGCTGTCGAACCACGATCGACCGCGCCACCGCACCCGCTACGAGACCGAGGCGAGGGCGCGGGCCGCCAGCGTGCTGCTGCTCGGCCTGCGCGGGACCCCGTTCCTGTACATGGGAGAGGAGCTCGGGCTGGAGGACGCGGTGGTGCCGGAGGACCGGGTGGTGGATCCGGGCGGGCGCGACGGCTGTCGCGCGCCGATCCCCTGGCGCAGCGGAGGCGACCGGGGCTGGCCGGGCGAGCCCTGGCTGCCCTGGCCTCCGGATGCGGACGAGCGCAGCGCGGAGCGACAGCGGGAACGCCCGGACTCCATGCTCCACCTCTACCGGCGCGTCCTGGCCGCCCGCCGGGCCTCTCCGGCCCTGCAGCTCGGCGCCCAGAGGCTGCTCGACGCGCCGGAGGGCGTGCTCGCCTGGGAGCGCAGGCAGGGCGACGACCGGCGCATCGTGGCCATCAACTTCCGCGACGTGCCGGCCGACCTCGACCTCGGCCGGGGTCTCGAAGGGGTGGTGAGCAGCCGGGGGCGCGGCGAGGGCGATGCCTGGGACGGCAAGCTCGAGGGCGACGAGGCGGTGATCCTCGCGGGCTGAGGCCGGGCCCGTCCGACCCGGGCGATCTCGAAGACCACCCGGTCGGTCGAGTCCGACCGCGCGGAGGGCCCGGGCAGGCTCCAGGCGCCGGTCGCCAGCAGGCTCTCGGCGGCGCGGGCGCCCCGCGCCACCATGTAGGCGCGGTCGCGGCCGCCTCGAGCGGGGCTCAGGCGGACGGCAGGCCGGCGCCCATCAGGTCGACGAAGTTGTCGTGGTAGAAGCGCTGGCGCTCGTCCTCGGTCGCGTCGCCCAGCCCTTCCTCGAAGCGCTTGATGGGATTCCGCCCCCCTTCGACGTGGGGATAGTCGGAGGAGAAGAGACAGACCTCGGGGCCCGCGTTGCGGATGATCCAGCCGACGTCCTCCGCCGGATACGGTGTGGCGCGGATCTGGCGCCGGACGTAGTCGCTGGGCCGCAGCGACAGCTTCTGGAGCCTCTCCTCCCGCTTCCGGAAGGCGTCGAAGGCCGACTCCATGAAGCGCATCCAGCTCGGGATCCAGCTCGCCCCCTGCTCGATCACCCCGAACTTGAGGTCGGGGAAGCGATCGAGCACACCGTCGAAGATGAGCGTCGCCAGGGTCTGCATGGGGGCGTTGGGAATGGCCATGTAGTCGATGGAGCGGAAGTTCTCGTCCCCGCCGTGGAAGTCGGGGACCCGCGGGCCTCCGTTCTCGAAGTAGTCGGGGTCCAGGAGCTTCCCGTCGGCGAGCCGGTGGCCTCCGCCCACGTGGAAGACGATGGGCAGGCCCGCCTCCTCGGCCTGGGCCCACACGCCGTCCAGGGCCTCGTGGCTGGGCGAGTGGCCCCGCGGACAGCCCGAAGGGACGAGCAGCGCGTTGCAGCCCGACTCGATCACCTCCCGCGCCATGGCCCGGGAGCGCTCGAAGTCGCGCAGCGGGACGTAGCCCGTGGCCAGGAGCCTGGAGTCGGCCGAGCAGAAGTCGACCGCCGAGCGGTTGTGGGCCCGGGCGAAGCCATAGGCGAAGTCGAGATCGTCACCCCGCTCGGCGGCGAGGAGCTTGCCGTTGACGAAGGTGTTGAAGACCAGCTGGCTCTCGAAGCCCAGGAGGTCGAGGGCGCGGGGCCGGTCCTCCTTGATGAACGACCCCGTCGCGGCCCAGTTCTTGCGCAGGAGGAGCTCCTGCTCCTCTTCCGCGCGGTACCCGGGGTCCGCGTGCCGGGTCCGCAGGCGGTCGATCATCCGCTCCTCACCGGGCTTCACGGTACTGACATAGACGGGGGGAAGCTTCGCGCGAACGTCCGGATCGGCGAACTCGTGGAACCACTCGGGTGTCTCCATGAAGTGCGCGTCGGCGTCGTGGATCGGGCGGTGGGCGTACGGCATCTCCGGGTCTCCCTGCTGATCCGAGCTCCTTGATCCGAGCTCCGTGATCCGGACTCCGTGGTCCGGACTCCGTGGTCCGGACTCCGTGATCTGGACGGCGTGGTCCGGGCGGCGGCCGGGCGCGTGTCGGGCCCCGCGCGATGACCGCGGCGCCCGATCATTCTACCCTCGACCGGCCTCTCGCAGCGAGGGCGCGGTCCGGCCCGGGTGCGCTTGCCCCTCGGGTCTCGCGACTGCTACACACGCTCCGGGATCTGAAAGGCCGAAAGGAGTCCCCGTGACCCGCCTCCCCTCTTCCTTCTCACTCCTGACCCTCTCGCTGGTCGTCCTGCTCGCCTCGAGCGGCTGCCAGACCCTGGGCCTCGGCGGGCCGTCCGACATCGCGTCCGACCGGCTCGGGGAGATCATCGAGCGTCAGACCCTGCGCGTCGGGCTCACGGGAAGCCAGCCTCCGCTCAACATGAAGACCGCCTCGGGCGAGACCATCGGCCTCGAGATCGACCTCGTCCGGGCGCTGGCCGGCTCCATGGCCCTCGAGATCGAGCTGGTCGAGAAGCCCTTCGCCGAGCTCCTGCCGGCGCTCCGCGCCGGAGACGTCGACCTGGTGATCTCGGGCATGACCATCACGCCCGAACGCAACGCCCGGGTCGCGTTCGCCGGCCCCTATTTCATCTCCGGCAAGTCTCTGCTCACGAAGGACGCGAGCCTGGCCCGCTCCGACGACCCCACGAAGCTCGACGACGCCTCCCGGACCGTGGCGGCGCTGGCGGGATCGACGAGCCAGGAGTTCGTGGAGCAGATCCTCCCCAACGCGCAGCTGGTGGCCGTGGACGACTACGACGCCGGCGTGGCCCTGGTGATGGACGGCAAGGCCGACGCGCTGATCGCCGACTATCCCATCTGCGAGGTCTCGCTGCTGCGCCATCCCGACGCCGGGCTGGCCACCCTGTACACGCCCTTCACCATCGAGCCCCTGGGCATCGCGCTTCCCCCGGACGCCCCGCTGTTCGTGAACCTCGTCCAGAACCACCTGAACACCCTCGAGAACACCGGGATGCTGACCCGACTCAAGGCGAAGTGGTTCACGGACGGAACCTGGGTCGCCGAGCTGCGCTGAGCCGCCCATGAGCCGTCGCACCCTCCAGATCCTGCTGGCCTCGACCCTCGCCCTGGCCGTCGCCGCAGCGCTTCCCGCCTGCTCGGGCAGCGGCAAGAAGAAGAAGCGCATCGTCCTCGCCACCGAGTACGACGACGCCCGCTACGGCGAGGAAGCGTCCAAGGCCGTGGCGGCCGAGATGGGGCTCCTGGGCGACGAGGCCCTCGACGCCTACGTGAGCGAGATCGGCCACAAGCTGCTGCGCGGCGTGCCCCGCCGGGGCTTCCACTACGAGTTCAAGGTCGTCGACCAGTTCGAGCCCAACGCGTTCGCCCTGCCCGGCGGATACATCTTCGTCAGCCGGGGCCTGCTGGCCCTGGCCAACAACGAGGACGAGCTGGCCTGCGTGATCGGCCACGAGATCGGCCACGCGGCCAGGCGCCACTCGGCCGCCCAGCAGGCCCTCGCCAAGCGCGGCAACCCCCTCGCCATGCCCTGGGTCAGGGCGGCGACCATGGCGGGCTACAGCCGCGACATGGAGCGCGAAGCCGACAAGGACGGCCAGATGCTGGCCGCAGCCGCGGGCTACGACCCCATGGGCATGTCGACCTTCCTGCGGCGCCTGGGAGAGATGGAGCGGCTGATGGTCGGGTTCAAGCGGGTGCCGACCTTCTTCGACACCCACCCCGGATCGAGCGAACGAGCCGCCGTCAACGCCACGCGCGCGCGCGACATCCGATGGGTCCGGGATCCGTCGCTGGGCGACACGCGGCGCGCCCATCTGGAGAAGATCGACGGCCTGGCCCTGGGACAGCGACCCGAGAGCGGCTTGTTCCGCGAGTCCCGGTTCCTCCACCCCGACCTCGACTTCCACCTGCACTTTCCCGAGGGCTGGCGAACGGCCAACACCAACCAGGCCGTGGGCGCCGTGGCCCCGGACGGGGATGCGCTGGTGTTCCTGACCGCGGACCTGCCGCTGGGAGACGCCGAAGAGATCACGAAGAAATTCGTGGAGGAGGCCCAGGCCGACGGCCGGAGCGTCAAGGTCGAGAAGATGCAGCGCGTGAAGATCGGCGGCTTCGACGCCTGGCGCGTGGAGATGCGCGAGAGCCTCGGCGCGGTGTCGGTCACCAACGTGACCACCTTCGTCCCCTACCGGGACGCGACCTGGCGCATCACCGGCATGGCCCTGGCCAGCCGGTCCCAGCGCTACATGGGGCGCATCCTCAACACGGCGCGCAGCTTCGGCCGGCTCACCGACGAGGAGCGGGCCTCGATCAGGTCGGCCAGGCTGCGGCTCGTGACGGCGCAGGCCGAGGAGAGTCTCGTCGAGCTCGGCGAGCGCTCGCACAGCGCCTGGCGCCCCAATCGCGCCGCCGTCTACAACGGCGTGTTCGTGGACCACCGGTTCGCCGGGGGCGAATGGGTGAAGGTCGCGAAGGTGGAGCCCTACACCCCCAGGCCCGCGAAGGCCCAGTAGGCGCTCCCCCGACCTGCGGCGCCCCGCGGCAGGAGTCCCCGATGGGTGCCCCTCAGTTCGAGCGAGCGATCGGCATCGGCCTCGACTTCGGGACGACCAACAGCTCGCTCGCCATCGCCACCGGAGACGGTGCACCCGAGCTGGCGGTGTTTCCGACCGCCCGCGGCGCCACGCCCTCCTTCCGCTCGGTGCTCTTCTTCGGCCGCGAGGACGACGAGTCGCCCATCGAGTCGGCCGCGGGCCCGATGGCGATCGAGCGCTATCTGGAGATGGAGGGCGAGCGGCGGCTCGTGCAGTCGCTGAAGTCGTTCCTCGCCAGCCGCAGCTTCTCCGCGACCCGGCTCTTCGGCCGACGCACGACCCTCGAGCACCTGGTGACCGGCATCTTGAACCGCCTGCTGGAGAGCCGCGAGGCCGGGCGGGCCCGGCTGGCCGGGCCGGTGGTCGTCGGCCGGCCGGTCCGCTTCGCCAAGTCCCAGGGACCGGCCGACGACGACTTCGCCGTCGAGCGGCTGCGGCAAGCCCTGGCCGGCGCCGGCCTCGAGTCCGTGGTGTTCGAGTACGAGCCCGTGGCGGCCGCCTACCACTACGAGCGGGACCTCGACCACGAGGAGCTGGTGCTGATCGCCGACTTCGGCGGCGGCACCAGCGACTTCTGCCTGCTCCGCGTGGGCCCGGAGCCGAGGCGGAATCGGGGGCCCGATTCGATCCTCGGAACCGAAGGGGTCGCGCTCGCCGGAGACGCGTTCGATGCGCGCATCGTTCGCGAGCGGGTGGCGCCCCGGCTGGGTCGCGGCGGACACCACGTGACGCCCTACGGCGACCGGGTGCCGGTGCCCAACTGGATCTACCGCGACCTGGAGCGCTGGCACCACCTCTCGTTCCTGCGGACTCGCAAGACGCTCGGCCTGCTGTACGAGATCCGCAAGCAGTCGCAGGACCCGACGCCGATCGACGCGCTGATCCACATCGTGGAGAACGACCTGGGCTACGCGCTCTACCGCTCGGTGGAGCGCGCCAAGACCGAGCTCTCCGTCCGGGAGGAGACCCGCTTGCGCTTCGCAGCCGGCCCGGTGGAGATCGACACGACCGTCTCTCGACCGGAGTTCGAGTCGTGGATCGCGAGCGAGCTGGACTCCATCCGCGTCAGCGTCGACCGGCTGCTTCACACCACGGGCGCCTCCGCCGGCGAGGTCGACCGGGTCTTCCTCACCGGCGGCAGCTCGTTCGTGCCGGCGGTCCGACGCATCTTCGAGCAACGCTTCGGCGCCGACCGCCTGAGGACCGGCGGCGAGCTGATCTCGGTGGCCAGCGGACTCGCGCTGCGGGCCCGCGACCTCGCCCGGTCCGGAGCGACCGGCCACCAGGACCCCCGCGACGCCGGCTGAGCCCGTCCGGCCCGTGCGGCCCGTGCGGCCGTTGACCGGCTCGGCCCGGATGGGGTACAAACGGGCGCGTCGATCGGAGGACCCATGACTCTTGCCCTGCACTGCATCCCCGAAGCGGCCCTCCTCCCGTCCCGGCTCGCCTGATCCCACCGCAACCGAGCCTCTCTCACGGGTGGAGCGCCACGCCGGCGGCCCTGGGCCGCACGCTTGAGGTGTGTGGAGTGAGAGAGCTTGGAGAGAAGACCCCGAAGCCCCCGTCGCCGGGGCCCCGATCGCCCCTTCTTCTGCCGTCGCTGCCGCTGTGACGTGAGCGCCGCGGCGCCGGGAACGGCGCACCGCAACCACTGCCCGCGCTGCCTGTGGAGCCGACACCTGGACGAGCGACCGGGCGACCGCCGCTCGGCCTGCGGCGGCGGCATGGAGCCCATCGCCATCTGGGTGCAGCCGGGCGGCGAGTGGTCCCTCGTCCACCGCTGCGGCACCTGCAAGGTCGTCCGGGTGAACCGGGTGGCGGGAGACGACAACGAGCTGGCGCTCATGTCCCTGGCGGCGCGGCCCATCGCCCAGCCGCCCTTCCCCCTGGACAAGCTGCCCGAATGAGCGGGTGGAGCGTCAGTCGGCCGAGCGGCCGGGGGCCGCGGCCTGACCCTCGGCGGGCGGCTCGATCGCCTGGAAGCGCTGGAGGACCTCGGGACCGAGGGCGCGGGCGAGGACCTCCGCCACCCGGTGCGCGATGCGGTCCCAGTCGTGGGCGCGGGCGATCGCGATGCGTTCGGCCGCCGCCGCGGCGTCGTCCTTCGCTGCCTGCAGCGCTCTCCCGACGGCGTCGGACCAGGCCTCGACGCCCTCGGCGAGCGCCACCGTGGGCGCGAAGTCGCGGAGCGTCCGGATGGGCGTCGCGACCACGGGACGGCCGCTGGCCAGGTACTCGTGCAGCTTCAGGGGATAGATGCAGTTCGTATACGACGTGATGCGGTAGGGCATCATGCACACGTCGAAGTGTCGGGGATACTCCATCAGCTCGTCGGAGCGCTTGGCCCCCAGCAGGTGGACGTTGGGGAGGCGCTGCATCTCCGAGAGCACGCACGAGAGCTCGGGGTGCGGGGCCACGGCCCCCGCGAACACGAAGGACCACTCGGGGTGGCGACCGGCCAGCGACCGCAGGAGATCCCAGTCGAGCTGGTTCTTGAGCCAGCCGCAGTAGCCGATGCGCGGTCCGGGGATGCCCACGAGGTCGTCCGGCTCGGGGCCCTCTGCAGACACCGCCCGGAAGTCGACGCCGTTGGGGATCTGCCAGGTGCGGGGATTGATCCCGCCCTTCTTCTCCATCAGGCCCGGAGAGTGGATGATCACGTCGTCGGCGCGTTCCAGCAGCCTGCGCTCGTCGTCGGGAATGGGGAGGTCGCGGTCGGAGAACGTGTACTCGTCGACCACGTGGTAGAGACAGGTGTCGTAGGCGACCCGGTCGAGGGCGGGCCCGAACGAGGGACGCCAGACGTGGAGCGCGACCTGCCGGGCGCCGAGACGCTGGAGCTGGCGACGCGCGCCGCGAAGCCGCGCGGTGTCCGTCGCGCGCGCCAGCCAGGCGGGACGGTAGAAGAGCGGCAGCCGGGGCTCGCGCACCACCAGGCCCGGCGACGGGGCGATGGCGTCGGCGGCGGCCGGGCGGCCGCCGCCCTCCCGGAGCACGCTGCGCCACTCGCGCGGGGGGTTCATCCAGACGACGTGGAACCAGCGGGCCAGTCGGTCGAGGATCTGGTGTCGCGACATCCAGGGCGCATCGAAGCGCTCGGGCACGAGGGCCAGCACTCCGATGTCCGGCAGATGCGGCATGGGCGGATGATATCCAGGGGCCTTTTTGCCGCAATCGGCGCGTTCGCCGCTCCGCGAGCGACACCGGGCGGGGGCCGGGGGTCACCTACTATCCTCTGGCGTCGACACCCGTCGGTCGTCGGGCACTCGGATCGCGCAGCCGGACTCCCGCCAGCGGGAATCCCCATCGCGCCACGGAAACGGACAGGCATGTTCCAGGCAACTCCGACCCGATGCCCCGCCCTCGCCGGAGGGTGGCGGTGAGATCCAGCCGTGACCCCCTCGATCGCCCCGAGCCCGACCGAGCATGAGTGAGGTGCGCAGCAGCGTCGCCCGGGGTGCCGCCTGGATGGTGGTCGCCCGGCTGCTCGACCGCGGCCTCGGCCTGATCAGCACCCTGATCCTGGCGCGCCTGCTCACTCCGGACGACTTCGGCCTGATCGCCATGGCCATGTCCGTGGTGGCGCTGCTCGACCTGCTCCGCGCGTTCGGATTCGACGTGGTGCTGATCCAGCACCCCGACCCCACCCGGGAGCACTACGACACCGCCTGGACCTTCAACATCGGGGTCTGCGCCGCCGTGGCGGCGGTGCTGGCCGCCCTCGCCTACCCCGCCTCCATCTTCTTCGACGAGGCGGACCTCACCGCGGTGATGCTGCTGCTGGCGCTCTCTCCGCTGATCTCCTCCCTGCGGAACATCGGCATCGTCGACTTCCGCAAGAAGCTCGAGTTCGACCGGGAGTTCCGGTTCATGTTCTTCGCGCGGCTGTCGCGCTTCGTGGTGACCATCCCCCTGGCCTTCTGGCTGCGGAACCACTGGGCCCTGGTGGCCGGCATGCTGAGCGGGCGCGCCTTCGAGGTGGTGCTCAGCTACGTGATGCACCCGTACCGGCCGCGGCCCTCGCTCGCCGTCTGGCGGGAGCTCTACCACTTCTCGAAGTGGCTGGTGATCAAGAACATGGTCCAGCTGCTGACCCAGCGCTCCGCGGACTTCGTGATCGGACGCATCGCGGGCATCCGCGCCCTGGGCCTGTTCAACGTCTCCTACGAGATCGCCTACCTGCCCTCCAGCGAGCTGGCCGCGCCGCTCAACCGCGCCATCTTCCCGGGCTACGCCAAGCACGCCGAAGACCGACAGGCCCTCGGCCGCGGCATGCTCGAGGTGGTGGGCATGGTCGCGCTGGTGATCCTGCCCGCCGGAGCCGGCCTGATGGCCACCGCGGACTACGTGGTGCCGGTGCTGCTGGGCGACGCCTGGCTCGAGGCGATCCCGATCGTGCCCGTCCTCGCTCTCCACGGGCTCCTGACCGCCCTGGGCTCCAACGCCGGCTACCTGTTCTTCACCCTGGGCAAGCCGCGCATCGTCTCGAACGTGGCGATGCTCCAGCTCGTGGTCCTGCTGCCGGGGCTGATCATCGGCGTGTCCCGGTTCGGCGTGATCGGCGCAGCCTGGGCCTACGCGGTCGCCACCTCCATCATCCTGCCCACCAGCTACGGCATCCTGCTGCGCGAGCTCTCGCTACCGGTGTCCGCCCTGTTTGCGCGCATCTGGCGTCCGCTGGTGGCGATGTCCGCCATGGTCGTCCTGGTCCGGGAGATGTCGGCCTGGATGCCCGAGGCGGACGGGACCTTCGAGCTGATGCTCCAGCTGGGCGTGCTCGTGGGGGTCGGCAACCTGAGCTACATCGCCGCCGTGACCGCGCTCTGGTGGGCGAGCCGGCGACCCGATGGGGCAGAGCGCTACGTGCTCGACCGGGTGCTGCACCGGGTTCCGGGCCTCGCCGGTCGCGCAGGCCGCTAGCCGCCGACCCGGGTCCCCATCGCGGCGCGCGCTGTGCCAGCATGTCGGTCCCATGAGCCCGGCGCCCGACGTGACTCCCGCATCCGCCCCTGCGCCCGAAGAGGGCGGCCGCGCCCGGCTGGCGCGGATCGGCCTGTTCGCCGGTCCGCTGCTCGGCCTCCTCGGCTACCTCGTGCTGCCCGGGGGCGACGCGGGCGGCGTGGGGCTCGGGCCGGGCGGACGGGCCACCAGCGCGCTGGCGGTCTGGATGGCCACCTGGTGGATCTGCGAAGCGATCCCCATCTACGCGACGGCCCTGCTCCCGCTCGTCGTGCTTCCCCTCACGGGCGCGCGCAGCCTGAACGAGGCGGCGTCGCCCTACGGCCACGAGCTGATCTTCCTCTTCATGGGCGGCTTCATCATCGCCCTCGCCATGCAGCGCTGGTCCCTGCACCGGCGCATCGCGCTGGTCGCCCTGTCCCGGGTGGGCAACCGGCCCGATCATTCGGTCGGCGCCTTCATGGGGGTGACGGCCGCGCTCAGCATGTGGGTCTCGAACACCGCCACGGCGATCATGATGCTGCCGATCGCGCAGTCGGTCATCGATCGCGTCGGCCAGGACGACGGCGACGGCCACCGGGAGTTCTCGATCGCCCTGCTCCTGGGCATCGCCTACGGCGCGTCCATCGGCGGGATCGGGACCCTGATCGGCACCCCACCGAACCTGTTCCTCGCCTCCTGGGCGGAGAGCGAGCTGGGAACGCCCATCAGCTTCGCGGGCTGGATGGTGGTGGGGCTCCCGGTCGTCCTCCTCTTCCTCCCCGCGTGCTGGTGGCTCCTGACCCGGGTCCTTCACCCGCTCCACCGGGACTCGTTCGGAGACACCGCCGGGTCCGCACGCGAGGCCCTCGCCGCACTCGGTCCGGTGGGACGCGGCGAGTCGATCGCCGGCGTGGTGTTCGCCGTGGCAGGCCTCGCCTGGATCGGCCGCCCCTGGCTGGTGACCCTCGAGGTCGGCGGAGCCCAGCCCCTGGCCGGCCTCTCGGACACGGGGATCGCCATCGGCGCGGCCCTCTCCCTGTTCGTGATCCCCGTGAGCTGGCGCGACCGCATCTTCGCCATGGACTGGGAGACGGCGCGCCAGCTGCCCTGGGGAGTGCTGGTGCTCTTCGGCGGCGGGCTCAGCCTGGCGGCCGCCCTGCGCGCCAACGGGGTCAGCGACTGGATCGGCCTCCAGGTCTCGGGGCTCGCCGGCGCCTCGCCCATCGTGCTCGTGGCGGTGGTCGCCGCGGTGGTCATCCTCCTGACCGAGCTGACGAGCAACACCGCCACCACCGCCGCCCTCATCCCGATCCTGGGCGGCATGGCGCCCGGGCTGGGACTGGCGCCGCTGGAGCTCGCGGTCCCGGCAGCGCTCGCCGCGAGCTGTGCCTTCATGCTGCCCGTGGCGACCCCTCCCAACGCGATCGTGTTCGGCTCGGGCGGGCTCCGCGTGGCCGACATGGCCCGTGCGGGGGTCGCGCTGAACTTCCTCGGCGTCGTCATCATCACCCTCGTGAGCTACGGCATCGCCGCGCGCTGGCTCGTCGCGGGCTGAGCGCCGGCGGATCCCCGAAGCGGCCTGCTACACAGGGGCCGTGGTCGACCCCGACGACGAGGAGCGCGCCGGCCCGGGCTGGGTCGACCTGCGGGAGAAGCCGCCGGAGCCCCTGGCCCCGGCCCCGGTCGCCCTCGGCGTCTGGGAGCTCGCGTGGCCCACCATCGTCGCCTTCGGGGCCCAGACCCTGGTGCGCTTCGCGGACTTCGCCATGGTGGGCTCGCTGGGCCCCGACGCCCTGGCCGCCGTGGGGCTCGGCGGTCAGGTCTACTGGCTGGTGCAGGCGCTGGCGAACCTGGTGCCCACCGGCCTGGCCGCCATCCTGGCCAGGGCCGTGGGCGCGCGGGACCCGGCCCTGGCCGACGCCGTCCTCCGCCAGAGCCTCCTCCTCGCCACCCTCCTGGCGGCGGTCACGACCGTGCTGGGCCTGCCCTTCACGGACTTCGCGATCGCGATCTACGGCGTGGAGCCGACGGTCGTCGCCCTCGGGTCCGACTACGTGTACTGGCTGCTCTGGGGGACGATCCCGTTCTCGCTGGGCTTCGTCTTCGGCGCGGCCCTGCGCGCGGCGGGTGACAGCCGGACTCCGCTGTACGTGGGCATCTTCACGAATCTGTTGAACGTGCTGCTCAACTGGGTCCTCATCCACGGCCACCTCGGCGCGCCGGCCCTGGGTGTGGCCGGGGCGGCCATCGCCTCGAGCCTCTCCATGGTGGTCCAGCTCGTGGTCTTCGGCTGGCTCTGGCGGGCCCGGCGCCTGGCGCTCGAGCCCGGTCCGGGCTCGTTCCGACCGGACCCGGCCCTGTGGCGGCGCATCGCCGTCATCGGCTATCCGGCGTCGATCGAGCAGGGACTCTTCCAGGTGGGGCTGCTCGGCTTCCAGCGCATCATGAGCCTCTACGGCACCGCCGCCATCGCTGCGTACAACGTGGGGGCCCAGATCCTCTCGTTCTCGTTCATCCCGGGCATCGGCTTCGCGACCGCCGCGGGAACCCTGGTGGGCCAGCACCTGGGCGAAGGCACGCCGGCCGCCGCGGCGCGCTCGGGCTGGCGCGCGACCGCCGGCGCGGTGGCGAGCATGACGGTGATCGGCGCCGTGATCATCGCGTCGGCCGAGCCGCTGGCGAGGATCTTCACCGACGACGCCCAGGTCATCGCGCTCACCGTCGACTTCATCTGGATCCTCGGGCTGGTGCAGCCGTTGATGGCCGTGGAGTTCGCCCTGGGCGGATCGCTGCGAGGGGCGGGCGACACCGTCTTCCCGATGGGGACGGTCTTCGTCGGCCTCTTCCTGGTGCGTCTCGTGCCGGCGACCGCGGCGTCGCTCTGGCTGGACGTCCCGGTGCAGGTGATCTGGTGCGCGCTCATCAGCGACTACGCCGTCAAGGCGGCGCTGCTCGTCGGGCGCTTCCGGGGCGGTCGCTGGGCCTCGCGCCAGGTCTAGTCGGCGAGGGAGCCCGAAGACGGCGTCCGGCTGGTCATCGGGGGCCCGGTGCGGCGATAATGGGCCGATGCACGTGAACTTCTTCGCCACCTTCCGGACGATCGTCGGGGGCCGGAGCCTGGACGTGCCCCTGGCAGAGGGCGCGTCGGTGGGAGACCTCGTCGCCTGGCTCTCCGAACGCTACCCGGAGATCGGCGAGAAGCTGCGGACCCCGGAAGGCGCGGTCTCCCGCCAGGCGCACATCTTCGTGGACGGCCGCGGCGTCCAGTGGCTCCGCGACGGCCTCGAGACGCCGCTCGAGCCCAACCAGAAGATCGACGTGTTCCCGGCGGTGGCCGGGGGCTGAGCCGGCGGGTCAGGCGATCCCGAGGTCCCTCAGCTTCGCCTCGGGCACCACCCCGTCCTCCCAGCCTCGCACGGCGTAGTACTCCTCGAGCATGGCGTCGAGCTCGGAGACGTGCCCCTTGGAGCCCGGCTGCGTCGACGGCTCCTTGGTGTAGCGCTCGGGCAGCCGATCGCTGCCCTCCCGGAAGCCCGCCAGGTTGTTGTAGTGGCGCTCGAGGTTGTAGATGCGCTCGCCCGCGAGCATCACGTCGTCCGCGCTGACCGGGCGGCCCACGGCCGTGCCGAACTGCAGGGCGTACTCCTCGGCGCCCTCGGCGAAGGCCGAGAACTTGCACAGGTCGAGGCTGTCGGAGAACGCGGCGAGGTCCTGGAAGATCTTCACCAGCTCGCCCTTGCCCTTCCAGGCGAGCGGGTCCGCCTCGATCCCGATCACGCCCAGCTCCGCCGCGGCCACGTAGCCGCGCAGGTGGCAGGCGCCCCGGTTGCTGGTGGCGTAGCCGAGCCCCATGCCCTTCATGCCGCGGGGGTCGTAGGCCGGGACCGCCTGGCCCTTCACCTGCATGGCGATCTCGGGATGGCCGAGCTTCTCGACCAGTCGCGCGGTGCCCTCCGCCAGGTCGGCGCCCACGCCCCGACGGTGGGACAGCTCCTCGGTCAGGGCGACCATGCGCGCCTCGTCGCCCCAGGCGAGCCCCTCGCCGTCCACCCAGCCGTTCTCGGTGGCCTCCATGTAGCAGGAGAAGACGTTCCCGAGCTCGATGGGGTCGAGGCCGTAGTCGTTGCACTGGTCGATCAGCTTGGCCACCGACCGCACGTCGTCGTTGTCGCAGTTGGCGCCGAGGCTCCAGGCGGGCTCGTACTCCACGCTCTCCATCTCGAGCCCGGCGTACGGTCCGTCGCTGATCTTCACCTCCTTCTTGCAGGCCACGGGGCAGGCGTGACAGGTCGGATTGCCGGACAGGATGTTCTGCTCGACGTACTCGCCCGAGATCTTCTCCGCGCGGTCGCCGAAGGAGGTGAGCTGGCTGTTGCGAGTCCCGAGAGCGCCGATCGAGTTCGTGACGTTCATCAGGACGTTGGTGCCGTAGACCGAGAGCCCTCCCTTGCGCGGGCTGGTGATGTTCTTCTCGTCCCGGATGGTGTCGAGCGCCCGGCGCCGGACCGCCTTCCACTGCTCCGCGTCGCCGACGGCGGCGTGGCGGGTGGCCGCCCGGATCACCACGGCCTTCAGGTTCTTCGAGCCCGCGACCGTGCCGATTCCGTTGCGCCCGAAGGCTCGGTCGTCCTCGTTCAGCATGGCCGCGAAGCGCACGCCGTTCTCGCCCGCCGGGCCGATGGCGTTCACCGAGACGTTCTTGTTCCCGTACCGGTCCTGGAGGAGGGACACCGTCTCGTGGATGCCCTTGCCCCACAGGTCGCCGGCCGGGCGGATCGAGACGCTGTCGTTCTCGACGAAGAGATAGACCGGCTCGTCGGAACGTCCCTCGACCACCAGCCCGTCGAAGCCGGCCCAGCGCAGGCGGGCGGCGCTCCAGCCCCCCTGGTGGGAGTCGGCCACGGTTCCGGTGAGCGGCGACTTGGTCACCGCCGCCCAGCGACCGCTCATGCTCGCCTCGGAGCCCGTGAGCGGGCCGTTCATGAAGCAGAGCACGTTCTCCGGAGACAGCGGGTCGACGGCCGGTCCGGCCTCGAGGACGTAGCGCACGCCCAGTCCGCGCCCGCCGATGTACTGCTCGACCCAGTCGCGGGGCGCCGGCCGCATCTCGACCCGGCCGCTCCCGAGATCGACGTGTGCGATGTGCTGTCCGAACTCGGCGAGATCCATCGAACCCATGGCGGCCCCCTTCGTTGGTGCGTCCCGTCGACGCGTCCCTGCCTCGGTGTACCGACGCGATGTACCGACGCGCGCCGCGCCCGGCCCGGCTCCGGGCCCCGCTCCGATTATACGGCCACGGGCCCGCGGCCTGGAAATCATCGATCGAACGCGACCCCGGGGTCGGCGACCCCGGCGAGGTGCCGCGCGCAGGCGACCGCGTGGTCGACGTGGGCCCCGCCCGCGGTCAGGTCCCAGGTGGCCGAGAGCACGGCGCCCACCGCCCCCCAGGCGGCCATGCGCTCGAGGTCGAGGCCGGTCTCCTCGGCGAGGACCTCGAGCCGCCGGTCCAGACGCGCCTCCAGGTCCGGGACCCCCTCGAGCTCGGGGATCGGATTTCGCAGGAACGCCCCCGGCTCGAACGCGGGGTCCCCGACCACGCCCTTGGGGTCGATGGCCAGCCAGGGCGCCCGCGCCGCGGACAGCACATTGCGGTGGTGGAGGTCACCGTGGAGCAGCACCCGGCACACCGCACCGTCGTCCAGCGAGCGGAAGGCCTCCTCCGCCCACTCCAGCAGGCGCGCGGGCAGGCGGGGATCCCGGGGAAACGACCCGCGACGGATCTCGCCGCCCCGGCGCCACCAGTCCCGGAGCGTGGGGAAGTCGTGATCCTCCGGCGGCGCGCGGTGGAGTGCTCCCACCACGGAGGCCCAGTGCCGGGCAGCCGTGGCGTCGTCGCAGTGGGCCAGGCTCTGGCCGGGCTGGAGGCGCTCGAGCAGCAGCCACGCCCGCGCCGGGTCCGAGTCGAGGAGGCGGACCGCTCCCCGCCCGTCGAAGCACCGCAGCGCCTCGATGCCGGTCCGCGCCTCGGGATCGGGCCAGCCCAGCTTCAGCACCGCTTCGCTTCCGTCCGACCGCTCGACCGGCGCGACCCATCCGTAGCTGAGGTCGGGATAGGGATCCCGGGGCGCGAGGGACCAGCGTGCACACGCCTCGGCGATGGCGGCGGGCAGCTCGGCGAGCCAACGCCGTCCCGGCTCACCGAGGGCGGCCTCGATGTGGTGTCGCAACCGCGGCGGCGGACCGAAGCGGCCGGTCGCCACGACTTGGGGAGACCGGCCGCGGAGAGGTGAGGCGCGTCACGGACCCAGCATACCCGCGGGTCGCACACTGGGGAAAGATCGAACCCTCCGGGCTCGACGTGACACGGACCGGAACTACAATCCGGCGCCCCGCCCGGCCGAACACCGAGCCGACACCAAGGAGACCGTTCATGAGCCGACTGCTCGACGTCCACATCTCGCCAATCCGCCGCTTCGCGACCCTCCGCGGCATTTCGTCGGGGCTCGCCCTGATGGGACTCGTCTCGTCGCTCGGCGGCTGCGTGACCAAGGGTACGTACGACGAGCTCGTCGCCGAGCGCGACCAGCTCCAGGGGCAGCTCGCCTCCACCAGCGAGACCCTCTCCGCGACCCAGAACGAGCTGGCCGCGTCGGAGTCGGTGAACCAGGACCTCGAGGGCCAGCTCGAGGCCCAGCAGGTGGCCGTCGCCGCGACCGCCGCCACCTACAGCGCCCTCGCCGACAACCTGCGCGAGGAGCTGGTGGCCGGCCAGGTGGTGATCGAGCAGCTCCGCGAGGGCATCCGCGTGCAGCTCTCCGACGAGGTGCTGTTCGAATCGGGCTCCGCCAACCTGGACGACCGCGGCCGCGAGATCCTCACCTCGGTCTCCGGCGAGCTGACCGAAGTGCCGTACCGGGTCGAGGTCGAGGGACACACCGATGCGACACCCATCGGCGGACGCCTCGCCCAGCGCTACCAGTCCAACTGGGACCTGGCCGCCACCCGGGCCACCCGGGTGGTGCAGCTGCTCGAGAAGGAGGGGGTCGCGGGCGACCGCCTGGTGGCGGTCTCCTACGGGTCGACCCGGCCGGTGGCGTCCAACGATTCCGAGGAGGGGCGCGCCCAGAATCGGCGGATCGAGATCCGGCTGATCCCCAGCGACTCCGCCACGCCCGCGACGGGCGAGTAGTCCGCGCCGCCACCCCGGGCTCGAGCCGACCTGCTCGGGAGATCACCGCGGCCCGCGAGGCACCCTGCCTCGCGGGCCGCTTCGCTTCGTATGCGCTGCTCCCCCGACGCGCCCCGAGGTCCGCAGACGCAGCGAAGCGGAATCTCCAGCGGGAAGCGGAGCAGGCGCTGCCGGTGTGGGGCGGGGGTCAGTCCCAGCTGAAGTGGGCGATGGCGCGGTGGGCGGGGCGGTCGATCTCGAACTCGACGACGGCTCCGGCGGGCTTCTCGAGATCGAAGATGCCCAGACAGATCCCGTGCCAGCAGTGCAGGTAGCCCACCGATTCGAACGCCTGGGGTGCGATCTGCTCGAAGTGCACGCGGGCGCCGTGCTCTCCCAGGGGCTCGTGGCGCGGAACACAGAAGTCCCGGTAGCCCAGGGACCAGCCCTTGGGCAGCACCTTGAGGAGCTTGCCGGGCCGTGCGCCGAACAGGCGCAGGCTGCCTTCCACGAAGTTGCGCAGCAGCGGGCGCTCGACCAGCTTCGCGATGCCCTGGCGCCAGCACTGGACGGCGTCGGTCTCGCCGAGCACCTCGAGTGTGGCGTCCATCAGCCAGTGGTCGTGCTCGAACTCGAGCCAGGAGAAGCCGGGCGTCTGGTCGATGGCCTCGAGGGCCTCCGCGGGAATCAGGCTCCGCACCCGGGCCAGGGCGCCGGGCCGATACACGTCGACATAGGCGACGTTGTCGCGGGCGGCGCTGGCGCGCGCAGCGGGACGACGCTCGGGACGATCGGCCATCGGGTCTCCTCTCCGGTCCGGGTGTACCTCGGTGAGCCGCCGGCAGTGCGGCTCCCGGATGCGGATCGGCGATCCGGGCCGGCAACCTTACCCGGATCCGGCCTCGGGCCCGCCGGGCCGCCTGCGGCGGTCGTAGGCCGCGAGCTCCCGGCGCAGGACCGGCGCCATCAGGTAGAGGCCGAGGAGATTGGGAACGCAGATCACGAACACCAGGGCGTCGGAGATGTCGAGCACCGCGTCGAGCTCGACGGCGCAGCCCAGCACCGCGAAGCCGCAGAACGCCGCGTTGAAGGCCAGGGCCCGGCGCCGGCCCTCTCCCACCAGATAGGTGAACCCCTTCAGGCCGTAGTAGGACCACGCGATCATCGTGGAGATCGCGAACAGCAGGGCCGCGAGCGAGAGCGGGACCGGCGCCCAGGCGAACACGCGCTCGAAGGCGGCCGACGTCATCTCGATGCCCCCCAGCCCTTCGTGGTAGCCCGGCGCCAGGTGGGCGGTGGTGAGGATGACCAGCGAGGTGGCGGTGCACACGACGACGGTGTCGATGAAGGGCTCGAGCAGGGCGACGAAGCCCTCGGTCATGGGCTCGTCGGTGCGCACCGCGGAGTGCGCGATGGTGGCCGAGCCGATGCCCGCTTCGTTCGAGAAGACCGCGCGCTGGAACCCGATGACCATGGCGCCGAAGGCTCCCCCGGCGGCCGCACCGGGCGTGAAGGCCCCCTCCCACATGGCCGAGAACGCCCAGGGAAGCGCCTCGCGGTTGGCGAAGAGGACCGCGAAGGCCGCCAGCAGGTAGAGCGCCGCCATGAAGGGGACCAGGGCGCTGGTCACCCGGGCGATGCTGCGGATGCCGCCCACGATCACCAGGCCCACGATCGCCGCGACGCCCAGCCCCACCAGCCAGCCGCGCTCGGCGAGCGGTCCGTCCACCCCTCCGGTCACCCCCACGAGCTGGGCGAACGCCTGGTTCGACTGGAACATGTTGCCGATGCCGAGGCAGCCCACCACGATGCCGGCGGCGTAGAAGCGCCCGATCGCCCGACCCAGCCGGGGCCAGCCGCGCTCGCGCAGGCCCCGGTCGAGGTAGTACATGGGTCCGCCGGAGACGCTGCCGTCCGGATGCTGGTGGCGGTAGAGCACCCCGAGCGCGCACTCGGCGAACTTGGTCGACATGCCGAGGACCCCGGCGACCAACAGCCAGAAGGCGGCCCCGGCCCCGCCGAGGGACACCGCCACCGCCACGCCGCCGATGTTGCCGATGCCGACGGTGCCGGAGACGGCGGTCGACAGGGCCTGGAAGTGGCTGACCTCTCCGACCCTGGCCGCCTCGCCCGGCGGCTTCGACCGGAACACCAGGGCAAGGGCGTGGCGGAAGCCCCGGACGTTGACGAAGCGCAGCTGGAGCGTGAAGAAGACGGCGCCGGCGACCAGCCAGATCACGACCAGGGGCACCCGCGTCTCGCCCAGCGGCACCGCGACGAAGACGATCGACGAGAGGGCGTCGGCGGCGGGACGCACCACGGCGTCCAGCGCGGCGTCGATGCCGGATCCGCTCGTCTCCATGGGCGGCCCCTTTCCCCGCGCGCAGACCGGCGCCCTGGGACGGGACGCTAGCGACCGCGGGAGCCGCGTGCCGGATGCAGCCGAATCGCGTTAGTCTGCCGGCTCCAGGCGAACCCCAACCCCGGTGACACGATGACCGATGCGACGAGCCAGGAACGACGCGATCCGACCCAGGGTGTCCCGGACTGGGACACGGCCATCTCCCGGCTGACCGGACCCGGCGGCCCCTTCGAGATCGGCGAGATCGAGATCGACGGGCGCCCGACCCGGGCCTTCCTGAACGCCCCGCCCTCGCTGCGGGCGCTGTTCGACACGGCGCGCAGCCGCGGGGACCAGACGTTCCTGGTCTACGAGGACGAGACCTGGAGCTTCGACGACGTCATGGCCAAGGTGGACGCCATCGCCGCGGCGCTGGTAGAACACTGCGGCGTCGCCCCGGGAGACCGCGTGGCCATTGCCATGCGCAACTACCCGGAGTGGATCGCGAGCTTCGCGGCGATCACCTCGGTGGGCGGCATCGCCGTCTGCCTGAACGCCTGGTGGACCACCGAGGAGGTCGAGTACGGGCTCCGGGACTCGGGCACCAGGGTCCTCATCGCCGACACCGAGCGCGTCGCCCGGGCGGCGCCGGTGCTGGGACCGCTGGGCGTTCGCGCGCTGGTCGTGCGTCCCGAAGGCGACCTGCCCGAGCACGCCGAGGCCCTCGAGTCCGTGATCACGCCGGACGCGGCGATGCCCGCAGTGGAGATCACGCCGGACATGGACGCGACGATCCTCTACACGTCGGGCACCACGGGGCATCCCAAGGGCGCGGTCTCGACCCACCGCGCCGTCCTCTCGGCGCTCACGTCCTTCGCCCTGCGCTCCATGGTGAACGCGGTGGTGAACCCGCCCAAGGAGCCCCACCCCTATCCGACCTGCTTCATCCTGGTGGTTCCGCTCTTCCACGTGACCGGCCTGGTGCCGGTGATGCTCTCCTGCTTCGCGGCGGGCTACAAGCTGGTGATGATGTACAAGTGGAGCCCCGAGCGGGCCCTCGAGCTCATCGAACGCGAGCGCGTCACCCGGTTCGTGGGGGTTCCCACCATGACCTTCGACCTGCTCGAGTCGCCGGACTTCCCGCGCCGCGACACGTCGAGTCTGGCGTCCGTCGGCGGCGGCGGCGCCCCGGCTCCGCCCGAGCTGGTGCAGCGGGTCGAGCGCAGCTTCCAGCGCGGACGCCCGGGCATCGGCTACGGCATGACCGAGACCAACGCGTTCGGTCCCCAGAACTCCGGCGACGACTACCTGCGCAAGCCCCGGAGCACCGGGCGCGTGGTCCCGCCGGTCGAGATGCGCGTCACCGACGAGGCGGGGAACGTGCTGCCGCCCGGCGCGACGGGCGAGCTCTGGTTCAGGGGGCCCAACCTGATCCGGGGCTACTGGAACCGCCCCGAGGCCACCGCCGAGACCATCGTGGACGGCTGGCTGCGCAGCGGCGACATCGGGCGGATCGACGAGGAGGGCTTCGTCTTCGTGGAGGACCGCGCCAAGGACATGGTCCTGCGCGGCGGAGAGAACGTCTACTGCGCCGAGGTCGAGGCGGCGATCTACGAGCACCCGGACGTCCACGAGGCGGCGGTGTACGGCATCCCCCACCCGCGCCTGGGCGAAGAGGTCGCCTGCGCCGTGGTGCCGAAGCGGGGGCGCACGCTCACGGCGAAGGCCCTGGCCGAGCACCTCCGCCCGCACCTGGCGGTGTTCAAGATCCCGACGGTGATCGACATCCACGAGGCGCCGCTGCCGCGCAACGCGAGCGGCAAGATCCTGAAGCGCGACCTTCGAGACGAGGTGGGCGAGCGCGAGGGTCGAACCCGGGATCCCGCCCCGGGCTCCTAGGCCGGCGGCTGGAAGCCGTAGAGCTCGACGGCGTTGTCCCGCACCACCCGCCGGGCCACGTCGTCCGGCACACCCTGCAGCTGCTCCTCGAGGATCCTGCGCGATTCGGGGAAGGTGCCCTCCGGATGGGGGTGATCGGAGCCCCAGAGGAGGCAGCGCGCGCCGGTCCGCTCGACGTTGGCCAGCCCGACGGGATCGCGCTGGAACGTCACGAAGCCCTGGCGCCGGAAGTAGAAGCTGGGGAGCTCCTCGAGCTTCGGCCGCACCCACATCTCGTGCTCGCGATAGGCGTCGTCCATGGCCTCCAGGGTCCAGGCCAGCCAGCCCGCACCGCACTCCACGAGGCCGACCCGCAGCGCCGGGTGGCGCTCGAGCACGCCCGACGCGCACAGATAGGAGGCGGTCTCCATGGGCCCGCTGATGGTGATCACGTAGTTCACGACCGCGCCGCCCGGCCCCCGGGCCGGCGCCTGGTCGCGTCCGGTTCCCGCGTGGAAGTGGAGCGGCGCGCCCAGTCCGGCGGCGGTCTCCCAGAGCGGCTCCCAGGCCGGGTCGTTGTAGGGCCGGAAGTCGGTGTGGCTGGGGAGCAGGCCGCCCTGCAGCCCGCGCGCGTGGCAGCGCTCGAGCTCGGCCACCGAGGCGGCCACGTCGAGCGCGGGCAGCATGGCGATGGCCGCGATGCGCTCCTGGCCCGCGAAGCTCGAGACCAGCCAATCGTTGTACACCTGGCAGGTCGCCGTCTGGAGATCGGCCTCGGTCATGGTGGGCACGCAGAAGAACGCGAGCTGGGGATACAGCACCTCGCCCCAGACCCCGTCCTTCTCGAGGGCCGCCAGTCGCGTGGCCACGTCGTCACCCGGCCGCGCGGAGGCCGCCCCCAGCGCCTCGCTGGCCCTGGCCGCCGCGGGAAGCTTCGGGAGCTTGTAGGCCACGTGGTCCTCCACCACGAAGCAGAGGCGATCGTCGCGCACCTCCATGCGCGGTCCGCGGCCCCGGGCCGAGGGCGGGAGCTCCCGCGTCCAGAGGTCCGTGGGCTCGCTGACGTGGCAGTCGGCGGAGATGAGGAGGTCCTGCATCGCTGTCTCCGTGTGGGGCCGGCGCCCGGGGGTCGGGGGTCGGGGGTCGGCCGAGCATAGCGGGACCGGCCCGAGACGAAGGACCGATCAGGCTCGCGCGGGGTCGCCGGCGGCGGCCTCGTCGCCCGGCGTCCGCTCGCGGTACAGGCGGGGATCGACGACCGCGGCGAGCGCGGCGGCCGGCGCGTCGAGGCCGAGGAACGCCACCACCTCGCGGGCCACCGCCATGGGATCGCGAAGCAGCGCCGCGTGGGACACCGGAAGCCACTCGAAGTGGGGCGCCTCCTCGAGCAGCGTGCGCCCAGCGGTCGCCTGGCGCTCCTGGAGGTCGATCAATCGGGCCTCGGACACGCCCGCCGCGTCGTCGCCCGACCTCGCGAGCATCCGGTTCTGGGAGGCCACCACCTCGCGGGCGTCGCGCTCCATCCACAGGACGCGGTAGCTCCTTTCGGGGGGCAGGTGGGCGAGGTGGGCGTGAATCACCTTCACCGCGCGTCCGGACGCCTCCGACACCCAGCCGGCATCGCGGCGCGTCGCCTTGACCGCTTCGAGCTCGAAGTAGCCGCGGGGATTCGACGCGTCCGCCGGACGCCGGTGATCGACCTGCAGCGGCACACCCGCGGCCTCGAGCATCTGCATCATCAGCGAGGTGCCCGATCGCGGGGTGCCGGAGACCAGGATGATCGCCGCTTCCTCCTGGGGCCCTTGCGCTGCCGGGTGCGTCTGCGCCACGGGAGAAGAATGACGCGGCGACACGGCTCCGCCAGCGCACCCGGACGACCCGCTTGACTCCGGCGAGGCCCGCCTGTTCACTGCAGAGATGGGCGGGGGCCCGAAGGGAGTGCAGCCTGACCGGGCGAGCCGACGACGACCGACGGGAGACGCCGGAGCGGATGCCGGCGGGCGAGTCGGCACCGGGGGCCGAGCCCGGGTCCGGAGCCGGCTCGGAGTCCTCCGTCACGGACCGGGACCGGGACCGGGACCGGGACGGGGACCGAGACGGGGACCGGGACCCGGATCCGCGGTCCCGAACGGCCCCGGCGTCCAGCTCCCCGGACATCGGCGATCGGACCACCGAGTTCGACCTGCCCCTGGTCGAGCGCCTGCGCCAGCGGGCCTCGAAGGCGGGCCGGACCGACGCCCCGCCGGCCACGCCCGGCGCCCTCGACGCGACCACCCCCCTGGTCGCGAACCCTCCGCCGCCCCCGGTCCCAGGCCCGCCGGCGCCGGCGAGTGACCCGGCCCCGGAGGCCGCCTCCCCGCCGGCCCCACCCCTCGACGCTCCCTCCGCTCCAACCCGCGACTCTCCCGCCGCTCCATCCCGCGCCAGCGAGGCTCCCTTCGCGGGCGCCGGCGTCGCCTCCCCCATGGACCCGGTGGCGGTCGAGGAGTTCGAGCTGATCCGCGAGGCCCCTGCGGACCACGCCGGGGTCCGGATTCCGCTCTGCGGCTTGGGCGATCGCCTGGTCGTGGGCCGCTCTTCCACGGCCGACGTCCTGCTCCTCAGCGCGCGAGCGGCGCGGGAGCACGCCCGGCTCCGGCGCCACGGCGACGGCTGGACCCTCGAAGCGGTGTCGGGCCACGGGGTGCGCGTCAACGCCCGGATCGTCGAGGGGCCCGAGCGGCTGGTGCCCGGCAGTCGCATCGAGCTGGGCGACGACGTGCTGCTCTTCGAGCGCCCGACCGACGCAGTCGAGCCCGGCGACGCCCCCGCGCGGGGGCCGTGGATCGCCCTCGTCCTGGGCGTCGCGGTCCTGGTCGGCCTGGCCGTCGCGATCTGGAGTCGGGGCTAGCCCGAGGGCAGACACCTCTGGCCCGAGAACGTAGAGTGGTGTGCGTCGCGCGGTCGCCGCCGACCGACCGGAGCCCCGATGAGCGAAGACGACCTCGAGTTCTCGCAGCACGGCACCCTGAGGTTGGGCCCCAACCCTCCCCTCCCGGAGGTTCTCGACCTGCTCGTCGCCGGGGGCGGACCGGCCGGGACGGCCGCCGCGCTGCGGGCCCGGGAGCTGGGCCTCTCGGTCCTGGTGCTCGACAGCGTCGAGCTCATGAAGCGCATCCGCGACTATCCCAAGAGCAAGCCCATCCTGCCCAACTACGGCGGGACCGAAGACATCCCGTTTCCCAGCAGCGACGCCCTGGTGGCCCGGCTTCCGTTCGACGCCATCGACAAGGACGAGCTGGCGGACCGATGGCGGGCGCTCTACGCGGAGTTCGACGTGCCGGCGAAGGTCGGCTGCGAGCTCCAGGGGCTCGAAGAGGTGGGCGACGGCAGCTGGAACGCCCTGGTCTGGAACCACCGCGCCGCCCGCGAGGAGCAGTTCCGGGCGCGCTCGGTGGTGCTGGCCGTCGGGGCGGGCGTCCAGCGGCGGCTGGACATTCCCGGAGACTGCGAGGGCATCGCCTACGGCCTCGAGGACCCCAGCGCCTACGTAGGGCGCCCGGCGCTCGTGATCGGCGGAGGCACCTCGGCGGCGGAGGCCGTGCTCGCCATCTCGAACGCGAAGGCGGGCGCCGACGACCCGACGGCGGTCTTCTGGTCCTACCGCGGACAGGGCATGCCCGCGGTCTCGAAGGCCCTGGCCGACGCCTTCTTCGACGCCTACGTGCGCAACGGGAACATCCGCTCCCTGCGCCTGTCCGACCCGACCGCCGTGGTCGTGGGCCCCGACAAGCAGGAGGTCGTGTCCCTGCGCGTCGACCGCAAGAGCTTCGACGGGACGCGCCCCGACGAGACCCTCCACTACGAGTTCCCCAAGTCGGCGGTGGTGGCCTGCATCGGAGCGGATCCGCCGTTCTCGTTGCTGCGGGACCTGGGCGCGCTGGTGCCCGAGGTGAAGGGCCAGGCGCGGATGCTGGTCGACGCGAACGGCCAGACCTCGCTGTCCGGCGTGTACCTGGTGGGCGACGCCCGGGGCCTGCAGTCCCTGCGCTGCGAGGCCTTCGAGGACTCGACCGGCTACCAGGTCGTCACCGAGAAGCGGAACATCAAGGCGGCCATGGCCGACGCCCTGCTGGCGGTGGAGGCGGCCGCCCGGCGGATCCCGGGCGCCCCGCGGCCCCCGGGCCGAGCGGCCCCGACGGCGGCCGGGCCGGTCCCGCAGCCGGAGCCCGCGCGCGCCCCGCAAGGCGGCGCGGCGGGCGCACCGCGGGTGGTGCCGGGAGGCTCCCACGCGCCGGCGGAGCTCGCCGGGGGCGAGGGCCCCGCGCTGCTGATGCTCTCGGCCAACGGCAACGAAGAGCACCGGGTCACCCTTCGCGGCGACGTGGTCGAGCTGGGCCGCAAGGCCGGCGACCTCTCGTTCGCCGACGACGTCTACCTGGACGGGGTCCACGCGCGCCTGCGGCTGGACGGCGAGACCTGCCAGCTCGAGGACGCGGGGTCGACCTCGGGCACCTGGCTTCGGGTCCAGGGCGCAAAGGGCACGCGGCTGTCGCCGGGCGACCAGATCTGGCTCAGCCGACAGCTGCTCGAGGTGCTGCGCGCACCGGACGGGACCTGGATCGCCCGCCACTACGGACCCGGCGGAGAGGTCCGGGGCGACCTTCCGGTGCCCGGGACCGGTGTCTTCATCGGGCGCGCCTCGCAATGGCGCCTCGACCCCGCGGACGCCGCGCTCTCCAAGCGCCACGCCCAGCTCCTGGTCGACGCCGAAGGTCTGCGCGTGGTCGATCGCGGTGCGCGCAACGGAACCTACCTGCGGGTGCGCGGTCCGGTCGTGCTGCGCTCCGGGGACGAGTTCCGCATCGGGACCCAGCGCCTTCGCTTCGAACGCTCGGCGCCGCTGGAGGACCTCGAGGCCACCGACGTGACCGTCGTGCCCACGGCCCGGCGTCGGCTCGGCCGGCCGCCCGCCTCCGCGGCCGCGGCCGCGGCGCAGGCCCGGGCGCCGGGCCAGCCGCGGTCTCCCGCTCGCGCGCCGGCCGGGGAACGGGCCGCGGCTCCGGGAGATCGATCGCCCGCCGCGGACCCCTCCCCGTCGGCAGCACAGGGACCCTCCTCGACCTCCGGCGACGCCGTGTCGGGCGAGCCGGAAGGAGCCATCGCCACGCTGCGCGGACCGGGCGGCGCCGCGACCTTCCCGGTCGCGCCCGGCCAGTCCATCCTGGCGGCGTACCTCGCCAGCGGCGGTCGGAGCGAGGCGCCTCTCGCCTACGAGTGCGAGAAGGGCCTGTGCGGCTACTGCGCCGTGGAGATCCGGGAGGGGGCCGAGAACTTCGAGGCCTGCGATCCGGGGTCCCCGGAGCTCGCGACCCTGGAGACCGCCGCGATGCTCGACCCGGACCCGCAGCGCCATCGGCTCGCCTGCCTCTCGCGGATCTCGGGTCCCGTCGTGCTGGTGATTCCGGAGTAGGGCGCGCCCGCCGATCGAGGCTCGACTCCCGAGGCCCGAGCCGTCAGAATCGGGCCATGAGCCAGGCGAACGACGCACAGCGGGACGCCCTCGAGCGCGCGCGCAGCTGCATCGACGGCGCATCGCGGATCGTCGTACTGACCGGAGCGGGCATCTCCACCGATTCCGGCATCCCCGACTTCCGGGGTCCGCAGGGGGTCTGGACCCGGAACCCCGAGGCCGAGAAGATGGCCACGATCCAGCACTACGTGGCCGACCCCGCCGTGCGCAAGCGCGCCTGGCAGATGAAGCTCGAGCTCGCCGAGAAGCAGAGACAGCCCAACGCCGGACACCGCGCGCTGCTCGAGCTGGAGCGCCGCGGCAAGCTCCACACTCTCATCACCCAGAACGTCGACGGCCTGCACCAGGACGCCGGCACCGACCCCGATCGCGTGGTCGAGATCCACGGCACCCAGCGCGAGGTGACGTGTCTCGACTGCGGGGAGCGGGCGCCCATGGAGCGCGCGCTCGCGCGGGTGCGGGCGGGCGAAGACGACCCCGCGTGCCGCAGCTGCGGCGGCATCCTCAAGTCCGCCACCATCTCCTTCGGCCAGGGGCTGGTCGCCGAGGACCTTTCGCGCGCAGAGCAGGCGGCCTCGGACTGCGACCTGCTGCTGGCCGTGGGCACCACGCTCTCGGTCTATCCCATCGCCGGCGTGGTGCCCGTGGCCCGCCAGGCCGGCGCCCGCCTGATCATCCTGAACGGCGAGCCGACCGAGATGGATCACCTGGCCGACGTGGTCCTGCGCGGCTCGATCAGCGGCATCCTGCCGCAGATCGTCTCCGAGGCGTAGGCGGGTCCGGGACGCTCCGTCGGCGGAGCCGCACCCGAAGCACCCGGAGCACGCAGACCCGAGAGACCCGGGCAGCAGCGGAGAAGAACCGGAAGGATGGAATCGTGAGCCAGCGCGTGGCGTTCCTCGGACTCGGCGTGATGGGCTACCCGATGGCCGGCCACCTCGCCCGATGCGGGCTCGAGGTGTCCGTCTACAACCGGACGAGGAGCGTGGCCGAGCGCTGGCAGGGCGAGCACCCGGGTCGCATCGCCGACACGCCGGCCGAGGCCGCCCGCGAGGCCCGACTGGTGTTCGTGTGCGTGGGCCGGGACGCCGACGTGGAGGAGGTGGTGCTGGGCTCCGGGGGTGCGCTGGCCGCCATGGACCGCGGCGCGGTCCTCGTCGACCACACGACCACCTCGGCCCGCCTGGCGCGTCGACTCGACACCGCCGCCGCCGAGAAGGGAATCGGCTTCCTCGATGCGCCGGTCTCGGGGGGCCAGTCGGGCGCCCGCCAGGGCCGGTTGACCGTGATGGTCGGAGGCCGCGACGCCCACTTCGAAGAGGCCGCGCCCGTGATGGCCCACTACGCCCACCGCGTGCGGCTGCTGGGACCTCCGGGACACGGGCAGCTCGCCAAGATGGTCAACCAGATCTGCATCGCCGGGGTGGTCGAGGGGCTCGCCGAGGGCCTGCACTTCGCCCGGGCGGCCGGGCTCGACGGGGCGTCGGTGGTGGAGGCGATCTCGGGCGGCGCGGCCCAGTCCTGGCAGATGGACAACCGCGCGACCACGATGCTGGACGGCGAGTACGACTTCGGGTTCGCCGTGGACTGGATGCGCAAGGACCTGGGGATCGCCCTCGACGAGGCGCGGCGCAGCGGCGCCCGCCTGCCGGTGGCCGCCCTGGTCGACCAGCTCTACGCCGAGGTGCAGGCCATGGGGGGCGGCCGCTGGGATACGTCCAGCCTGCTCGCGCGACTCGAGGCGGCGACCCGCGCGGTCGACGACGCGGACTGAGCGGAAGGACCCGCGCCGTGGACGACGCCACCCGAGCCGCCCGACTGATGGATGGGACCGCCTGGTCCGAGTTCTGCGACACCCTGAAGCGGGCGGGGCAGACGATCCTCGCCCCCACCTCCCCGGACGACCCCCTCGATCGCGCCGAAGGCTTCCGCTACCTCGGCCGGCTCGCCCGGCTGGCCCTCGAGAAGTACGTCGAGAGCGACGACCCGCTCGCGCCGCGCTTCTACCGGCTCTCCCACGAGACGGCCAAGATCGGCTGCGACAACCCGGACTCCTTCTACCAGAACGCCGCCATCTCCGGCGCCCACGACTACCGCATCTCGGGCAGCCGGGGCGACGTCGCCTACCTGGGGTTCGGCACGTACTACGGGGACTACGGAAAGGGCGGGCGCTCGGGATGCAGCGGCTATCTCGAGGCCGACGAGCTCGACATCGGAGAGGACGGCCGCTTCGAGATCATCGTCAGCCAGCGCCCCCACCCCGGCAACTGGCTCCCCATGGAGCCGGACTCTTCGATGTTGATCGTGCGGCAGAACCGCCTGGACAAGCAGCGGGAGCGGGTCGCTCGGCTCGAGATCGAGCGCATCGGCGCCGACGGCCCGCCGGCCCCCCTGTCCGCCCCGTTCCTCGACCAGAGGCTGTCCGCGGCCGCCGGCTTCGTGGCGGGGACCGCCGCCACCTTCGCCGGCTGGGCGGAGGGCTTCGCCCGCCACCCGAACGAGCTGCGACCGCTGGACGAGTCGGTCAAGCAGGGGGCCCACGGCGATCCCAACATCTTCTTCCTGATGGGCTACTGGGAGCTCGCCCCGGACCAGGCGCTCGTCATCGAGGTGGTCCCCCCGGCCTGCGACTACTGGAACTTCCAGCTCAACAACCACTGGATGGAGTCCCTCGACTACCGCTACCACCGGGTCGAGGTGAACCGCCATTCGGCGCGCCTCGCGCCCGACGGCTCGCTGCGCCTGGTGGTGGCCCACGAGCGGCCCCGGGGCGCCGACGCCAACTGGCTGGAGACCGCCGGCCACCGGCGCGGGACCATGGGCCTGCGCTGGGTCAAGGCGGAGAGCCACCCCCAGCCGCGGGTGCGCCTGGTGCCCGCCGCCTCGCTCCCGGTCGCCTGAGCGCGGCACCCGCCCAAGCGTTCGCTTTCATTCAAGAATCCTCGTCGCCTGACCGTCACCTTGAAGAAAGTCGGCGAAACTGATAAAGCTAGCGATCGTTAGTTTTGCTCGGTGGCCCGTGTCAAGGAGATCCCCACGATGAGCTCGCCCACCCCGCCCGTGGACGTCAACGTCGACTACGTCGACAGCACGAACTGGACCCCCGAGATGGCCGAGCGCCTGCGCTGGCTGCGCGACCACGAGCCGGTGTACTGGGCCGAGAAGAGCAACCTCTGGGTGGTGACGCGCTTCGAGGACGTGGTGACGGTCTCGAAGGACCAGGGCCTGTTCACGTCGGGCCGGGGCGTGCGCCCCGGCAATCCCGCGAAGCTCGGTCTCATCGACGAGGAAGAGCCGCGCCACGGCATGCTGCGCAACCTCATCAACAAGGGCTTCTCCCCGCGCATGGTCAAGCTGCTCGAGGAGAAGTTCCTGGAGATCACGACCGAGACGCTCGACAAGATCGCCCGACGGGGCGAGTGCGACTTCGTCACGGACATCGCCGTGCCCCTGCCCCTGTTGCTGATCGCGGAGATGATCGGCATCCGCCGCGCGGACTTCGATCGCTTCCACCACTGGTCGGACACGATGATCGGCGCCGACGGCTATATGGACGACCCGGAGGTCATGGCCGCGGCCGGCCAGGCCTTCATGGAGTACTCGACCTACCTCGCCGAGATCATCGCGGAGCGGCGCCGGGAGCCCCAGGACGACCTCATCAGCATCCTGGTGAACGCCGACGACGAGGGCGTCCTCGGCCGCTTCGACGTGGAGGCCCGCGACGGCCACGACGATCCGGAGCACCTGGCCAGGGCCGCCAGCGAGCTCACCATGCTGTGCGTGCTGCTCATGGTGGCCGGCAACGAGACCACCCGGAACGCGCTCTCGGGCGGCATGCAGCTGCTGATCGAGAACCCGGACCAGCGCCAGAAGCTGATCGACGACCCCTCGCTCATCAAGAGCGCGGCCGAGGAGATCGTGCGACTGGTCTCGCCGGTCCACTCGTTCTCCCGCACCGTCACCCGCGACACCGAGCTGCGGGACAAGAAGCTGAAGGAGGGCGACGTCGTCCTGATCGTCTATCCGTCGGCGAACCACGACGAGCGGGAGTACGAGAACCCGTTGACCTTCGACGTCACCCGCAACCCCCACCACGTGGGCTTCGGCATCGGCAACCACTTCTGCCTGGGCGCCAACCTGGCGCGCATGGAGCTGCGGGTCGCGTTCACGGAGATCCTGCGGCGCTTCCCCGACATGGAGTACTCCGGCGACGGCCCGGTGATCCGGCCGTCGGCGCTGGTCCGGACCTGCGAGACGATGAGGGTGAAGTACACGCCCGAGGCTTGAGAGGCCCCTTCCGAAACCCACGAAGAGAGGTTCCCGATGGTCGACTACGATCCCTTCTCCGCCGAGGTGATGGAGAACCCGTACCCGGTCTACGCGCGGCTGCGCGCCGAGTCGCCGGTGCACTTCGTGGAGAAGTACGACGCCTGGGCCCTCTCCAAGTTCGCGGACATCTGGGACCTTTCGTCCCACCCGGCGATGTCGGCGGCCCGGGGCACCACCCCGTCCCAGGTGCTGACCCGCCAGCAGCCGGTGACGCCCATGCTGAACGTCATGGACCCGCCGGACCACACGACCCTCCGCGTGGCCATCCGGCCGCGCTTCTCGCGCCTCGCGATGAAGGGGCTCGAGGAGACGATCCGCGGCATCGTGCGCGACTGCATCGACAAGGTGCGCGGTCGTGGCGAAGCCGACGTGATCGGCGACATCGCGGCCCAGCTCTCGGTGAAGGTCGCCTGCATGGCGGTGGGCATCCCGCTGGAGGACGGCGACCACCTGAGCGAGCTGGTCTGGCGCTTCTTCGACCGCGATCCCGAGGTCGACGGCATGACCGAGGACGGCCTCCGCGCCGCCCAGGAGCTGACGGCCTACTTCATGGCGCTGCTCGAGAACCGTCGGCGCACCGGGAGCAGCGGCGAGGACGTGGTCGACATGTTCCGCACGATCGAGATCGGGGGGCGCAAGCTCAGCGACGAGGAGATCGGGTCGCACCTGTCGATGCTCATCATCGGCGGCTCCGAGACCTTCCCGAAGACCTTTGCCAACGGCGTCTTCCGCCTCGCCGAGTTCCCCGACCAGCGGGCCCGGCTGGTGGCCGAGCCCGAGCTCATCCCCAAGGCCTACGACGAGATCCTCCGCTACGACATGCCGACCCAGTTCCTCTGCCGCACCCTCACCGACGACATCGAGGTGCGGGGCGAGAAGCTCGCGGCGGGCCAGGCCGTGATGTTCCTGTACCCCTCGGCCAATCGGGACGAGGACGAGTTCGTCGACCCGGACCGCTTCGATGTGGGCCGCAAGCCCCGCCGCCACCTGAGCTTCGGCGCCGGCACCCACGCCTGCCTGGGGTTCCACGTCGCCCGCATGGAAGGCAAGGTCTGCTTCGAGGAGCTGCTCGCGGCCTTCCCCGGGTACGAGATCCTCCACGACCGGGCCGAGAGACTGCGGACCGAGTTCGTCCAGGGGTTCGCCGCGCTCCCCATCTCCTTCCAGAGCTAGCGCGGCCCGCTCGCCCGACCCGACTCCCCGGCGCACCCGGGCGCAATCCCGGGGCAGAGCGCGGCAGGCTCGCGTCTTCTCGTCTAGACTCCAACCGTCTGGCCAGACTGGGGGGTGGGCGAGGTCGCCGCATCCGATGTCGCAGCACGGGCCAGGCGATGGAGGAGAAAACCTTGACTTCGAGCTCGAAGATGACGTTTGCGAAGATCGCCGTCGCAGTGGCCGCGATCTTCCTGCTCGGTGGCTGCCAGGTCGCGAGCGCGCCGGTGGCCGGCATCTGGATGCAGAACGTGGGACACCCGGTGGGTGCCGGCGACAAGGTCGGTGACCGCGAGGGCAAGGCCTGCGCCACGTCCTACCTCGGAATCGTGGCCGTGGGCGACGCCAGCATCAAGGCGGCCGCTGCGGCCGGCGGCATCACCCGGATCGATTCGGTCGATGCCGAGACGTCCAACATGATCGTGATCGGCACCTACTGCACCGTGGTGCGCGGCAGCTGATCTGCGTGCGTGGCGCTCCGGCGCCACATCGCACCTCGACGGCCCTCCGGCGCTCGCGCGCCGGGGGGCCGTTCGCATTCAACGTCCCCGGGCGTCCGGGCCCGGGCGATCCGCGCGCCGCGGAGCCCACGCCGCGGCCGCCCCGGCACGGCCGCGACGTGGGCTGCGGTATCGTCGGAGCCCATGCAGCTCCCCGTCACCGGACACCCCCTCCATACGCGCTCGCTCACCACGGTCACCCACATGCGGGCGGACGGCCGACTCCAGGCCCGGGGCGACGTCAACGACCTCCGGAAGTGCGGCTTCGTGCCCATGGTCGGCGGCATCCAGCCGGCCGGGATCATCCACCAGATGTCCATCGACCTGGTGCTCGACCCGGCCAGTCGGCGCATCGACGAGCTGGTGGTCGACCAGCCCTTCGTGGCGATCGAGCCGTCGGAGTGGACCGCGGGCGAGTGCTGCCGCGACCCCGCGGTCCGCCTCCAGGAGCTCGTCGGGGAGCCCGTCGACGGGAGCCTGACGAAGAAGCTCTCGGGGGTCTTCGGCGGTCCCCGCGGCTGCTCGCACCTGCTCACCCTCTTCCAGCTGATGGCCTCGGCGCTGCCCCGGGCCATGGACCGGGAAGAGGCGCTTGTGGCCGAGCTCGGCGTTCCGCGCAAGCCGGGCGAGCGCCTGTTCTGGCGCAGCGCGTTCGTCGACGGCTACGAAGCCGAGGACGGCGCCATCGAGATCGCGGTCCAGCTCCACGACTTCCACGGCCGGCCGGTGGAGCGGCCGGCAAACGCCCTGGACCGCTTCGCACGCCACGAAGAGGTGCGCGTGTTCGCGCGCGTCGAGTCCCCGAGCTGGCGGATCTCGGAGGTCCACGCCTTCGAGCGCACCCGCGAGGGAGCCAGCCTGGCGACGGCGGAGTGGACCGATCGCAGCGGCCGGGTCGCCCCGCTGGTCGGGGGCCCGGTCATCCCGGGGCTCGCCGGTCGCATCTTCGCGTGCCTGCCCGAAGGCCCCGAGACGGCCGTGCTGCGGGACGCGCTCCTCCAGCTCGCTCCGGGACAGATCCAGATCATGGCCGCGATCACCGACCGCTGGTTCGCCCGCATGCGCGACGCGGGCGCCGCGGACGCGACGACCTCGGACCCCGGCCCGCCCGTGGGCAGCCTGGGCGGGATGGCGGACTCGTGCTGGATGTGGCGGCGCGAGGGCCCGCTGGGCCGGATGCGCGCGGAGTCCATCGTGACCGGATCCGACCCCGAGCCGGCCTGAGCGAGCTCAGCTCGCCGGGGACGCGTGCTCCACCACGGCCTTGATGGCCGCGGGCGAGCGCGCGGTGGACAGCGCGTCCGCCAGGCGCCGGGCGGGAAAGCGATGGGTGACGAGCCTTCCCAGCCGCTCGCACAGCCCGCGGTCGGCTGCCAGGAGCGCGAGCGCCTCGCCGAAGCGCCCGCAGCGCGAGGTCGAGAGGCGCACGCCCCGGTCGACGACCGCTCGCTCGATCGGCCCGCCTCCGGCGCCGCCGGCGAGCCAGATCTCGCCGCGCGGTCTCACCAGGGCGGTCTCGACGTCGGGCCGGGGTCGCAGGACGCGGTCGACCTCGGCGGCCGAGTCGACGACGACGACGTCGGGCCGGGGCAGCTCGCTCGGGAGCGCCTGCTCCTCGAGCTTCGAGAGGGCATCCGCCGCGTCCCGCAGGTCGGTCACCCGGGAGCCGGCTGCGATCCAGTCGGGCACGGCCGCGCGGCTCGACCACGCGATCCAGGGCCGCCCGTCGCCGCGCCCGAGGGCCGCGGGTCCGGGCCAGGCGTCCCGAGCGGCGGCCTCCCCGGGAACGGGGGCCAGACTGATCTCGTCCACGACGAGCTCGGTGGGGTGGGACAGCCCGCAGGCCGGCCGGCCGTGGGTGGACTTCAGGTGCACCTCGCGCCGGGCCAGGCCCAGGGCGCGCTCGAGCCCCTCCGGGCTGGCGGTCGTATCGAACACCAGATCCGGCGCGCCGGAGTCCGCATCCGCCCCGTCCTCGGGGACGGCGTCGGCGCGGTCGGCGCCCATGGCGAGACCCAGCCGACGCAGCTCGGCGCGGCGCGCCAGGGCGACGATCTCGAAGCGCCGCCCGAGACGCCGGCGCTCGGCCGCAAGCGCCGCCAGGACGAGCGAGCCCAGCTTTCGGGGGCCCAGCACCGCGACCACGTCGCCGTCGCGGGGCGGGCTGCGCCGCACCGCGTGGAGCGCGGCCGCGAAGGGCTCGACGAGCACCGCCGCGTCGTCGGGCACCGCGGCGGGCACCGGAACGATCGCCCGCGCGGGCGCCAGGACGTACGCACCGAAGCCGCCGGGCAGATCGTGGATGCCCAGGACGAGGCGCTCGGGGCAGTGGGTCTCGAGGCCGTTGGCGCAACAGGGGCACGGGTCGGCGAGGCCCCCCGCGACGCCGCGCGCGAGGTGGCTCGCGTTGATCTCGACCACCACCCGGCCGCCCGCATCGTCGAAGGCGATCAGCTCGTGGCCGGTGACCTGGGGCAGCGGGAAGGGGAGGAAGTGGCGGTCGAGGTCGGTCGAGCAGACGCCGCACGACCCGCAGCGCAGGAGCCGGTAGCCCGGCCCCAGCTCCAGGTGAGGGGCGCCGTTCCTCGACACCTCCCACCCCTCCTCCTCCGATCCGACGAACTCGAGGCGCACCCGCTCCACGGTCTGGTCTGCGCGGTACTCGAGGGCGCGAAACGCGACCCGCCGCGGCGCGGACCCGGGGCCGCGGTCGCTCGTCACGGCGTCGACTCCCCCGCCGATCCTCGGGGAGGCCAGTCGAGGGAATTCTCGATCTCCTCCCGCTGGGCTTCGGAGAACTGCGGGAAGGGCAGCTCCCCGCTCTCCCGCCAGCGCTCCACCTGCTGCTCCGCGGCGCGGGTCCGGTCGGCGTCGAGCCCCTCGTCCCGACCGATGTAGGTCGTGCTGGACGGGAAGGCGAAGCCGGTCCCCGCCTCGGAGACGACGTCCATGAAGCGCAGGTAGACGTCTTCGCGGATGGTCAGGAACTCGCCCCAGTCCGCGGTGTCCACGTAGGCGAACACCTCGAGGTCGAGGGAGCAGGCGCCGAAGCCCACGAAACGCACCCGGGCCGGGTCGTCCGTCACCCGGGGATGCGCCACCAGCACCTCCCGCAGTCGCGTCAGCAGGAAGCGGAGCTGCTCGGGCGAGGTCTCGTAGCGGACGCCGATCATGGTCCAGAGCCGCATCCGATCGCGCCGGGCGAAGTTCTCGAGGGCCAGGTTCGAGAACTCCGAGTTGGGAACGGTCACCACGGTGCGGTCGAGCGAGCGGATGCGCGTGGAGCGGAGACCGATCTCCTCGACGGTCCCGACACTGTCGCCGTACCGGCAGAAGTCGCCCACGGCGACGGGCTTGTCGGCGAAGAGCGTCACCCCACCGAAGAGGTTCTCGATGGTCTTCTGGGCCGCCAAGGCGATGGCGATCCCGCCCACGCCGAGGCCGGCGACCGCCGCAGTGATGTCGACGCCCAGGGTGCCGAGCACGCCCAGCAGGCCCAGCAGCAGCATCAGCACCTTGACCAGCCGCTGCCCGGGCACCAGCACCGGGATGAGCGCCGCGTTGCCCAGGCGCTCGGCGCGCGCGTGCAGCGCCAGGGCGCCCAGGTCGATCAACCGGAAGACGAAGGAGACGCCGACGAGCACGAGCAGCATCCGCTCGATCACGCCGAGCGCGGCCTCGACCGGGATGGCCAGTCCCAGGGCGTGGTGGCCCGCGGAGAAGAGCAGGATCGTGAGGGCCGCCCGGATCGGCCGCTCGAGGTGGCGCGCGACGTTCAGCTCGCGCTCGGCCGTGACCGGATCGTGGAACCGGGACAGGATCGCCCGGACCACGCGGGTGAGCAGGCGCGCCAGCAGCCAGGCGCCCAGGGCGACCAGCAGAAGCTCCAGCCACTCGACCAGAAGCAGGCCGAAGAGGGAGACCTCCTGGAACACGGGCGGCAGGAATCCCTCGAGCAGCACCGGCCCCAGCTCCGCGTAGAGGTCGGGGATCTGCGAGACCGTGAGCGACGAGACCTTCCAGATGCGCACGCCGTCGTCCTCGCGCGGGACCCGCTGCAGCAGCAGCGTGACCGGGCCGTCCCGGGTCGCCACCTCGCCCAGACGATCCTGCCAGGCGGGCAGCCCGTCGTCGGCGAAACCCGTCTCGCTGTCGGCGAGGGTGGCGAAGTCGACCCAGAGGGTTCGGTCGAGCACCCGCTTCAGCTCGCGCGCGAGGTCCGGTCCGTCGGCCCGGCGCTCGGGCGGGAGCCGACGCAGATCGAGGAACTGCGCGGCGGTCTCGTAGTCGCCGTTCCGGGCGGCGACGATGTAGCCGTACATCGATCCGCGCGGCGTCCCGCGGTTCAGGGGATCGGGCGGGCCGAGGGGCTTCGAGAAGTCCGCCTCGGCCGGACCCGTCGCCTGGGGCTCCACCGCCTCCGAGGGGGCCCCGGCCGGCTGCGCGTGGACCGGGACCGCGCCGAGCGCCAGGACCGCCCCACCCAGGGCGGCGAGATGGGCCGCGACCCGCCGAAGCGGGAGAAGGAAGATCGATCGTCTCATCTCGAGACCTCCTTTGGCGGTGGGGGAGAGGAGCCGGGAATCGGGATCAGAGCCAGTGACGCCGGCGCAGCCACCAGACCTGGAGCCCCACCAGGACACAGAGACCGGCGACGAAGACCGTGAACGCCCGACCGTCGTCGGCGCCGGGGATGCCGCCCACGTTGATGCCGAGCAGGCCGGTGAGGAAGCCCAGGGGCAGGAAGACCGCCGCCACCAGGGACAGCACGTACATCCGGGAGTTCAGCTGGTCGGCGAGCTGGCTGGCGAGCTGGTCCTGGGCCACCACCGCCCGCTCGCGCACGGCCTCGAGGGTCTCCACGTAGCGCATGAGGGCGTCCTGGCTCTCCCGCAGCTGCGCCCGGTCGTCCTGGGAGAGCCAGTCCAGATCGAGGGTCGCGAGTCGCGCGAGCGCCTCGCGCTGGGGCCCGAGGTAGCGGCGCAGGGTGATGACGCGCCGTCGCAGGGCGGCGATGCGCTCGCGGAGATCCGAGCCCGGCTCGCCGAGGAGCTCCTCCTCGAACTCCGCCACCTGGTCGTCGACCTCGTCGATGACCTGCTGGGCGCGCTCGACCAGCCGGTCTGCGAGCCCGGCGACGAGCTGCCCGACCGTGCGCGGGCCCCGGCCCCGCTCGAAGGCGCGGACCAGGTCCCGGGTCGACCGCAGGGGCCTGCTGCGGGTCGTGACGAGGCGACGGGGCTCGATCCAGAAGCGAAGGGAGATCATGTCCTCGGGCTCCGCGCCCGCCTCGAAGTTGACGCCTCTCAGGACGGCGATGACCCCGCCGTCCTGGACGCTGGCGCGGGGCCGCGTCTCGTCGGCCAGCAGGGCATCGCTCACGAGGGACTCGAGGCCCGCCTCGTCGACGAGCCACCGGGCGGCGTCGGGCTCGCTGCGGTCCAGGTGGACCCAGAGCACCCCCTGGTCGGGGACCCAGGATCGAACACCCTGCCAGTCGACCGGCCGCGCCCCCCCGGCTCCGTCGAGGACCAGCGCGACCACGAGTCCGTCGCTCATGTGGGTTCTCCTTCCGGCCCGATCTCCCGGACGGTCTTGGGGCTGGCGATGCCGCGCAGGAGCCGGCCGAGCAGGTCGGCGCCGGTGATCACTCGCGGCTCGTCTCCCCAGACCAGGATCAGGTCGTCGTCGATGACGTCGTCCTCCGACCGCTCGCGGTGCACGTTGAAGCGCGGCAGCAGGTCGTCGAGCCGGGTCGAAGGGTCGGTGACGAGGATGGGGCGGTGACAGTGGTGCTCGATCCGCACCGGCCCATCTCCCAGGAACACGTCGCGCAGGAATCCGTCGGCGTCCAGGGCCACCAGGGGGGCGCCCTCGGGCGAGGTCACGATGACCCACTTGTGGCCCGAGGCCTCGACCTGGCGGATGAACGGATCCGCCGCGGATCGCTCGAAGGCGGGGAACTCCGGCGTCCCCTCCCGCATCGGGAGCGCCAGCACGCTCTGCGGGTGGACGGGCTCGCCCTCGGCCGCGGCGGGCAGGTCGTCGAGGGCCAGGAAGTTGAGCGCCCCGATGCCCTCCACGCGGCCCACGTCGGAGTCGGGAGACACGATGTGGCGCTTCAACGACTCCCGGAGCTCCACCTCGCGCACGAACTGGATGCCTTCGGGTCCGAGCCAGGCGTCGAGGAGCATCGCCGTGGGCTTGGCGATGGGATAGAGCGCGAACTGCCAGAAGCGCAGCACCGGTCGCAGCAGGGTCGCCATCCGCAGGGCGTTCCGCGAGAAGTACGCCTGGGGAAGGATCTCGCCTCCGAAGGTGATGACGAACGTCGAGAACACGAAGCCGACGACCCCGGCCAGGACCGAGTCGGAGAGCAGGGTGAGCAGCACGTTGGTGCCGACGTTGCCCCAGAGGATGGTCGTCAGCAGGAAGTTCGAATCGCGCCGGAGGTCGCGGAGCCGGGCCGCGCGCGCGTTGCCGGCGGCTGCCTGGGACTCGAGATCCAGGACGCTGACGCCGAACACGGCGAGGTTCAGCCCGGAGAAGGTTCCGGACTGGAGCACGCACAGGCCGATCCCGAGCCAGATGAAGATGTCGAACGATTGCATGGCTGCCCCCGGCTCCGGCTGGGCCCAGCATACCCGAAGCGGCCCGGTGGCCAGCGGGCGGCTTCGACCTCAGAACTCGAACGCCAGCTCGACGAGGGTCCGGACGTCGTCCCGGTCGGGCTCGGATCCGTCCGCCTCCCGCTCGGGGCTCTCGTTGCGGTCCCAGACCACACCCACGTCCAGGTCGACGTGCTTCGTGATCTCGATGGAGACGGTGGCATCTGCGCGGTGGTTGGTCTCGTCCACGTCGGGCACACCCAGCTGGAGGCGGTAGTTGGCGATGAAGTCGACGATCGAGGTGATGTCCGTGTCGATCCCGAGCTCGAGGATGGCCACCGCGGTGTCGGCGTCGTTGCTCTCCGAGTCCTGCACCTCGTCGAATCGCGTGTACTGATAGCCCGCTCCCAGCCGCACCTGCAGCTCCGTCTCGTCGTTGCGGACCGGGTAGTAGCCGACGCCCGCCGCGGGCGTGAGCCGGTAGGCGATGTTCTGGAACTCGTCGGAGAACACGATGAAGTCGGCCGGGTACCAGAAGAAGCGAGGCGTGATGACCGAGTCGAGCAGCGCCTCGCCCCGGTGGTTGTTCTTGTTCTTCGAGTTGTCGATCACGCCGTAGGCGCCGTCGTATTCGATGGTGAAGCGATTGTCCACGGACTCCCGGCGGATGAGCAGCGAGCCGGTGAGCTCGGTCTCGTCGGTGTTGCCCGAGCGGAGGCTCAGCCCGGCCCCGCCTCGCATGGTCCAGAAGTCGATCTCCCGCTCCTCTCCGGGAATGATCTTGAGGAGCAGCTCGCGGGGGACGCGGACCGTGTTCTCCCCGGCTCCCACGGCGATGACGTCGTCCACCATGATCACGGTCCCGGTGATCGTACTTCCGTCGTAGAGGACGAAGGTCCGGGTGCGGGAGGACTGCAGGCGGTCGACGTCGTCCCAGTCGAGGACCAGGTCGTCCAGCTGGTCGCTCTCGAACTCGAGGTCGTCTTCGCGCATGCCCTTGATCTCGCCCTTGAGCCACTCGCCCGTATCGAAGCGGATCCAGTCCCACCCGGTCTCGTCCGGTTCCGGCGGCTTCCAGCGGGTCGGTCCCCGGTCGACGACGATCTCCTTCTCCGACTCCCTGGCGCGGCTCTCCTCCGCCTCGTCGGCCTCGGCATGGGCGGCGGCCTCGGCCGCGGAGGTGGCCGCCGGGGCGGAGGGCTCGGCTTCGGGCTCGCCGGCCTCGGACCGCGGGGTCTCCGGAATCTCGGGGAGCTCGGGCGGCTCGGGCACCTCCTCGGCCTCCTCCGAGGCAGACGCAGCGGAGACCGGCGGCGCCTCGGGCGGCGGGTCGGCGTCCTGGCCGAACGCCGGAGCCCCACCCAGCCAGTAGAGCGCGATCCACGCCATCGCGGCCGCGCGGACCGCGGTCAGGCTGGACCGCGAGCCCGGGACTCCCCACGCCCGCCCGCCCGGGGCCCGGGGCCCGCAGGCCACTCCCAGGAGGGCGAGAGATCCGATGATCGACCCGTGCACCGGAATCGTGACCCCGTCAGCCGCTGGACCGCGCGAGCGACGCGTCGAGACTCCGGTCGTGGGCGTCGTGGTAGGCGAGCACGAGCTGCGACCAGTCGAAGGCGCCGGAGTGGGCCTCCACGCGGTTGCGCAGGTCGACGCGCGCCGGGCGGTCGAGCCGGCTGAAGGCGACCAGCCGCTCGGTCAGGTCGGCCGCCGCGTCGTGGTACGAACGGCTGCGCCGGGGCAGGACCGCGAGCCCCCAGTCGTCGTGGTCCGGGAACGCCTCGTCCACGTAGCGCCCGAAGCCGGCGAGGTCGCTGGTGATGGCGGGGACGCCCATGGCGATGCACTCGAGGGGCGTGTACCCCCAGGGCTCGTAGGTGCTGGGGAAGACGCCCAGGTGGCAGCCGCGGACGAAGTGCTCGTAGTCCATCCCCCAGAGCGGATTGACGGGGCTGATGAACTCCGGGTGGTAGACTACCTTCACCCGGTCCTCGCGGGCGTTGCGCAGGCCGAGATGGGCGAGATGGGCGAGCACCGCGTCCTGCTCGCCGTCCTCGAGCACGTGGGTGCAGAGCGGCGGGAGGCGGTCTCGCCGGAAGGCGTGCTGCAGTCGCTTGTGCCGGAGGCGCCAGTAATCGTCGATGAGGTCGTCGAGGTTCGCCTCGATCCCGGCCGCGGCGCTCCGGAAGTAGCGCTCGGCCGCGCCGCGGCCGATCCGCTGGGAGACCTCCTCGAGGTCGTCGAGCAGGCCGCGCGACTCGAGGGTGTCGGGCTCGAGGGAGCGCGTGGGCCGGGACGTGACGATGAAGAAGACGACCGTCAGCTCGCTCTTCGCCAGGCGGAGCTCCGCGTTGAGCCGCGCCATCGCCTCGAGACACAGGTCGAAGCCCTTGTTGCGCGGCTCGAAGCGCCCGGCGTTGAAGAGGTAGAGCGTGTTCTCCAGGTCGAAGGAGTAGCTCGGGAAGAAGTGTCCCATCACGAAGCGGTGGATCTGGTCCTTGTACGAGGCGTGGTCCGTCTGGAAGTCGTGGCCGCGGTCGAAGCGCGCCAGGTTGAGACCGTTGGGGGTCACGATGTCCGGCGCCCGCCCCAGCAGTCGCTCGCACTCCTCGCCGGTGATGGGTGAGACCGTGGTGAACACGTCGGCCATCCGGGCGCACACCCGCTCGACACCGTGCTGCGTCTCGATGCCGAAGCGGTTGGCCTCCCGGTCGGAATCCATCTGGAGGAAGCGCTCGTAGAGGTCCTCGCCGCTGGATGCGACGTAGCGGCCGACCGACGTGGCGTGGGTGGTGAAGACGGTCCGGAGCCCGAGCCCCTCGGAGTGGATCAGCGGCAGGCCGATGCTGCCCAGCCATTCGTGGAAGTGGGCCAGCACGCGCTCGGGAGCGCCCGGCACGCCTCGCTGGGAGACCTTCGCGCAGGCCCGGAGCAGCAGTCGGACCCCCTCGCCGAAGCCGATGGCGTCGTCGATGAGCTGGTTGCCGCGCACGGGAACGACGCCGTGGTCGCGGTGCAGCCGGTGGCGCACGAACTCGATGCGGTCCGGGGGAAGGGCGAAGTCGAGGAGCAGGGCCCGCGGCCGGCCGCTCACGAGCCAGCGTCCGTACGCCCACGCGACGCCTTCGCTCTCGAGCTCCTCGACGACGCTCGCGACCCAGCCGGCGGGCGCCTCGGTCTCGAGCTCGAGCTCGACCGAGCCGGGGATCCGCGGCCCCACCAGCAGGTACTCCTCCCCCCAGCGCTCGACCATGGACTGCGCCTTGCTGCGCAGCACCTGGTAGATGCCGCCCACCTGCTGGCATACCTCCCAGGAGATCTCGATGAGGGCGGTCCGGTCCGGAGCCGGCCGATTCTCGGGGGCGGGTCGCGACATGATGCGCGTAGGCTAGCCGAACCGGCCCAGGCCGCCGCCGAATCCCACGGCCCCGGCCGTCGCCCTGCGCCCGCACCACCCGCTACATTGCGGAGCGTGTCCAACTCGGCCCGCCCCGCTTCGGACCGGTCCGGCGCGAAGACCTCCACGACCCTCGGCGGGATGCGGCGGGCCCTCGGTTCGCGGGGCAACGGCGAGCTGGGGACGTTCCTCGGGGTCTACACGCCCACGGTCCTCACGATCCTGGGTGTGATCCTCTACCTGAGGCTCGGCTGGGTGGTGGGCCACGCCGGGCTGGCCCGCACCCTGCTCATCGTCCTGATCGCCAACGGGATCACCCTCGTGACCGCCCTCGCCCTGTCGGCCGTCGCGACCAACTCACGGGTCGGCGTGGGGGGCGCCTACTTCATCATCTCGCGCAGCCTGGGTCTGGAGGTCGGCGGGGCGGTCGGCCTCCCCCTCTTCCTCTCCCAGGTGTTCTCGGTGACGCTGTATGCCTACGGCCTGGCGGAGTCGCTGCGCTTCGTGTGGCCGGGGGTCCCGGTCCAGCTCGCGGCGTTCGCCATCGTGGGGGCCGTGGGCGCCCTCGCCTTCCGCGGCGCCGGCGCGGCGCTGCGCAGCCAGATCCCGATCATGGCCCTGGTCGGCCTGTCGCTGGTGGGGCTGGCGGCCGGTGTCGTGGGCGAAGGCCGGCTGGGTCGCCTCGGCGACAGCGTCCCCTCCGGCGAGTACGGGTTCTGGGTGGTGTTCGCCGTCTTCTTCCCGGCGGTCACGGGCATCATGGCCGGGCTCGGGCTGTCGGGCGACCTCGCCGACCCCAAGCGCTCGCTTCCGCGGGGCACCCTGGCCGCGCAGCTCTCGGGCTTCGCGGTCTACCTGCTCGTGCCCATCGGCCTGGCCCTGGCGGCGGACCCGAGCGGGCTCCGGGACGATCCGCTGGTCTGGACCGGACTGGCCCCCGGCGGCGCCTGGATCGTCCTGCCCGGACTCTGGGGCGCGATCTTCTCTTCGGCGGTGGGCTCCATGCTCGGGGCCCCGCGAACGCTCCAGGCCCTGGCCCGCGACCACCTGGCCCCGTCGCGCCTGGGCTCGACCGGCGAGGCCGGCGGCGTTCCGCAGGTCGGCCTGTGGATCTCGCTGGGCCTGGCCCTGTCGGCCGTCTGGCTGGGCGACCTCAACACCGTCGCCACGGTGGTCACCCTCTTCTTCCTCACGGTCTACGGCATCCTCAACCTGTCCGCCGCGCTGGAGGAGCTGTCCGGCGATCCCTCCTGGCGTCCGGCGATCCGCATCCCCTGGCCCGTGTGCCTGGGGGCCGCCCTCGCCTGCCTCGGCTCGATGCTGCTCATCGACGTGGTGGCGAGCATCGTGGCCGTGGTCGTCGTGCTCGGCCTCTGGGCCCTGCTCCACCGCCGGGAACGGCGAGCGAGCTGGGGCGACGTGCGCCGCGGGGTCTACGAAGCCCTGGTGCGCTGGGCGCTGCTGCGGCTCTCCCGCCGGCCGATGACCGCCCGCAGCTGGCGGCCCCACATCCTGGTCTTCACCGAGCCCGTGGAGCAGAAGATCGAGCTGGTGCGCTTCGGGGACTGGTTCAGCCAGGACCGCGGCGTCGTCACGGTGTGCGAGCTGGTGGTCGGCGACCTGATGCAGCTCGAGCAGGATCCCCTGGAACGCCAGCAGCAGATCCAGCAGCGCCTCCGCGAGTCCGGCGTGGTCGCCTTCGCCGAGGTCAACGTGGTCCCCAGCATCGTGGGCGGGATCGTCTCGGTGGCCCAGGCGAACGGCATGGCCGGAATCGAATCGAACACCGTGATGCTGGGGTGGCCCGGCGACGTGCGCGGACTCGCCGCGATGCTGCCGGCCATCGAACGCCTGGCCCGCATCCACAAGTCCCTGGTGGTCGGGCGCGGACCCGGCGAGATCCGCGACCGCCGCCGCCCGGAGGTCCACGTCTGGTGGGGCGGCCTCCAGCGCAACGGCGACCTGATGCTGCTCCTCGCCTACCTTTTGTGCCGCAACCCCGAGTGGCGCAACGCCCGGATCCGCGTGCTGAGCGTGGCGTCCAACGAGCTGATGAAGGTGGAGACCGAGCGCACCCTGGCCGCGCTGATCCCGGAGATCCGCATCCAGGCCGAGGTGGAGGTGCGGGTCAAGGCCCCGGACGAGAGCGTCCGCGACGTGATCCACGGGGAGAGCGCGAACGCGGACGTGGTGCTGCTGGGTCTCGCCACCCCGGCCCGGGGCGAGGAGCTGGAGTACGCGGAGCGGCTCTTCGAGCTGGCCGAGGGTCTGCGGGGGTTCTTCTTCGTGAGGAACAACAGTCTCTTCATCGGCGACCTGGTCTCGGCCGAGGAGCCGGAGCCGGCGGGTCGGATCCCCGTCCCGCAGAGCGTGCCCTGAGGGCGCGGAGAAGGAGCGATCGATCATGGAGATCCGGTTCCTGGGTGCAGCCGGTACGGTCACCGGCTCGAAGTTCCTGGTGTCCTCCGGCGCCACGCGGGTGCTGGTCGACTGCGGGCTCTACCAGGGGGTGAAGGCGCTCCGGAAGCGCAACTGGCAGCCCCTCCCCTTCGCGGCCGGCGACCTGGACGCCGTGCTCCTGACCCACGCGCACCTGGACCACAGCGGATTCCTGCCGCGCATCGTCCTCGAGGGCTTCGAGGGACCCGTCCTGTGCACGGCGCCCACGGCCGACCTGTGCCGGATCCTGTTGCCCGACGCCGGCCACATCCAGGAAGAGGACGCGCGCTACGCCAACCGGAAGCACTTCTCGAAGCACGACCCGGCCCTCCCGCTCTACACCGAGGAGCAGGCGACGGAGTGCCTCGAGCGGCTGCACACCGTGTCGCCGGACACCGAGTCCACGGTCGGCGGGCTCCGCTTCCGCATGATCCCGGCGGGCCACATCCTCGGCGCCTCCAGCATCCTGGTCTCGGACGACCGGGCGAGCGTGCTGTTCTCCGGCGACCTGGGGCGGCGGGACGACGCCCTCATGAACCCCCCGGCGGCGCCGCCGGCGTGCGACCACGTGGTGGTCGAGTCGACCTACGGCGACCGCGTGCACGAACGCTCGGACCCGGTCGGGATCGTCGCGAAGGTCCTCGAGCGCACCGTGGAGCGGGGCGGCATCCTGCTCATCCCGTCCTTCGCCGTGGGCCGCGCCCAGACGATGCTCCTCGCCCTCCACGAGATCTTCGAACGCCGGCTGGCCCCGCGCGTGGACGTCTTCGTCAACAGCCCCATGGCGACCAACGTCACGGAGCTCTACCGGCGGTACACCGACTGGCACCGGCTCAGCCCGGACCACTGCAACGCCGTCTGCGACGTGGCGACGTTCGTCCGCAGCGTGGACGAATCGCGCGAGCTCGCGGGTCGGCGCAAGCCCTGCGTCATCATCTCGGCCAGCGGCATGGCCACCGGAGGGCGCGTGCTCCACCACCTGAAGTCCCTGGCGCCGGACCCGCGCAACACGATCCTGCTGCCCGGCTTCCAGGCGCCGGGGACGCGGGGGGCCTCCATCGCCGCCGGTGCGGAGAGCGTGAAGATCCACGGCCGGTACGTGCCGATCGCCGCCGAGGTGGTCCAGCTCGACGCGTTCTCGGCCCACGCCGATCAGCCCGACCTGCTCGCCTGGCTGCGCAGCATCCCCGGCGAGCCCCGGGGCGTCTCGGTCGTCCACGGCGAGCCCGCCTCGGCGGACGCCCTGCGACTGCGGATCGTGGACGACCTCGGCTTGCGCGCCCGCGTACCGGAGTTCCAGGAAGTCCTGAAGGTCGAGTGAGGGCCCGCCGCCGGTCAGGCCCCGGCCGAGGACGGCGCGGGTCGCAGGGCCTCGAAGCGGGCCGCGATGACGGCGAGGGCGCTGGGGGTCGGGCTCGAGGCGGCCCGTTCCCGGAGCGCCCGGATGCGCTCGATCGAGTCGGCGTGTCCCCCGAGATAGTCCCGCAGCGCGGCCATCGCATCGCCGGGTCCGGCGCCCAGCACGTGCTCCACCGTGGCGCGCTGCAGGTCCAGCAGCTCCTGGCGCAGGTCGACCACGGCCATGCGGTCCCAGAGCGTGCCGCCCTGGTGGGCGATCGAGAGCCGCTCGTACACCCAGTCGAGGCCGGTCTGCTCGCTGAAACGCGTATAGACCCGGGCCGCGTCGATGGGGGACACGGAGATCCCCTCGGCGATGCGCAGGATGTTGAGGCCCCGGTCCGCCAGGGGCAGTGAAGCGAGCCGGCGCGCGAGGTCTTGCGACAGACCGGCCTCCTCGAAGCGGGCCCGCCTCTCGTCGAGGCGCAGCTCCTCGGAGGGCGCGAGCCCCTCGCCGAGGGCGTCGAAGAGCCCGTCGAGGTCGCGCCGCCACCTCTCCGCGCGCCCGGCGTCGAGACCGTCGATCCCCGACTTGACGAGGAAGCGAGCCACCCTGCGCACGCCCTCGTCGAGCTCGATCAGCGCGGCGTAGATCGCGGGGCGCGCAGCCGAGCCTTCGAGAACGATCCGCTCGCGGATGGCCGTCACGCCCATGACGTCCTCCGCCAGGAGCATGGCGGAGGCCGCCTCCGCGGCGTCGACCCCCAGCTCCGCCTGGAGCGACGAGAAGAGCGTCGCCCCGCCGGCGTCCACCAGGCGGTTCAGCACGCAGAGACAGGCGATCTCCCGGTGCAGGCGGTGGGACTCCAGCGCGTCGGGCAGCTCTTCCCGGAAGCGCTCCGGGAAATAGGAGCGGTAGAGCGGCTCGAGATAGCTGCTCCCGGACAGGTCGCTGGCGACGAGCTCCGCCTGGATCCGGAGCTTGGCCAGCCCCAGGAGCACCGACAGCTCGGGCCGCGTGAGCCCCTTGCCCTCGGCCGCCCGGGCGCCCAGGACCGTGGCGTCCGGGAGATCGAGCTGCGACGGCTCGACGCCCGCATGGCCGCACAGCGATTCGATGGCGCGCCCGAAGGACTCGAGGTCCTCCCGGGAGCGGAGCTCGTCCAGGGAGATCGAGAGCACCTGGCCGCGGTTGTGGCCGAGCACGCTCTCGCAAGCGCCCTCGGCGACCTCGAACAGCAGCGCCCGCCGCTGGGCCGCATCGAGCCGGCCCGAACGGACCAGGGGCTCGAGCGCGATCTTGTAGTTCACCTCGTGGTCCGAGAGATCGACCCCCGCGCTGTTGTGGATGGCGTCCGTGTCGAGGCGGACCCCGCGCAGCCCCGCCTCCACCCGGGCGGCCTGGGTGAGGCCCAGATTCCCGCCCTCCCCCACGATCCGCGCCCGGAGCTCCGAGGCCTCGATGCGCACGGCGTCGTTGGCGCGGTCGCCCACCTCGGCGTGGCTCTCGTCCGCGGCCTTCACGTAGGTGCCGATGCCCCCGTTCCAGAGGAGGTCGACGTCCAGGCCGAGGATCGCCCTCACGATCTCCTGACCGCTCGCGTGCTCCCCCAGGCGCAGGCGCTCGCGGAGCACGTCGGGAATCGGAATGCGCTTCGATCCCCGCGGCCACACGCCCCCGCCGCTCGAGAGGACTCCCTTGTCGTAGTCGGCCCAGGTCGATCGCTCCAGCTCGAACAGCCGCTTGCGCTCGGCCCAGGAGGACCCGGGGTCGGGCCGGGGGTCGAGAAATACGTGGCGGTGGTCGAACGCGGCGACCAGCTTCGCGCGGCGCATGAGCAGGAGCCCGTTGCCGAAGACATCCCCAGACATGTCTCCGATCCCGGCGACCTCGTAGGTGTCGGTGTCGGGGTCGAGACCGAGCTCGGCGAGGTGGTGCTTCACGCACTCCCAGGCCCCGCGCGCGGTGATGGCGTACTTCTTGTGGTCGTAGCCTTCGGATCCCCCGGACGCGAAGGCGTCCCCGAGCCAGAAGTCGCGCTCCAGCGCGATGGCGTTGGCGGTGTCGGAGAGGTGCGCGGTGCCCTTGTCCGCGGCGACCACCAGGTACGGGTCGTCGCCGTCCAGGCGCAGGACGCCGGCCGGCGGCACGACCTCGCCCTCGGGCGACAGGTTGTCGGTGACGTCCAGGAGGCTGGCGATGAAGACCCGATACTGCTCGTCGGCGAGGGCCCGGGCTTCGGTCGGCGACAGACCTCCCCGACGCAGGACGAAGCCCCCCTTGGCGCCCACCGGGACGATGATGCCGTTCTTCAGCATCTGGGTGCTCATGAGGTCCAGGATCTCGGTCCGCAGGTCGTCGTGGCGGTCGCTCCAGCGGAGTCCGCCGCGGGCGACCGGGCCGCCGCGCAGGTGGATCCCCGCGAGCTCGGCCGTGTGCACGAAGATCTCCCGGTGCGGAACCACGCCGGAGAGCTCGTCGAGCCGGCCCGGGTCGAGCTTCAGGACGATCCGGTGCGGATCCGATCGGGGCGCGAAGAAGTTCGTGCGCAGGGTCGCGGCGATCAGCTGGTACACGCCCTGGAGGGCGCGGTCCTCGTTGAGCGCGGAGATCCGGTCGCGATAGCCCTGGAAGATCTCCCGCAGCTCGGAGTCGCGCGCTCCACGCTCGACCTCCCCGAGCGACGGATCGAAGCGGGCCTCGAACCACTGCACCAGGACCCTCACCGCCAGGGGATTCTCCTGGAGCACCTTCCAGCAGTAGGGCCGCGACAGCGCCCCCTGGACCTGCAGGAAGTACTCGATGTAGGCCCGGACCAGGTCGACCTGGCGCCAGTCGAGGCCCGCACCGAGGACGAGACCGTTCAGGGCATCGCTCGGCACCGCTCCGCGGAGGGTGGCGCCCAGGGCGTCGGACAGGCGCGGCGCGAGGGCGTCGAGATCGTCCTGGTCCACGCCCAGGGGCAGGATGCGCAGGGACTCCACGTAGGCCTCGGGCCGGTCGGCCGGCGCGACCTCGAAGAGCTGGGCATCGACCACCTGGAGACCGAAGTGGTCCGCGACCGGCAGGATGTCCGAGAGCAGCGGCGGCTCGTCCAGGTAGAGCCGCAGGGTCGACGTCTCCCGCTCCGTCTCGTCCCGATCGAAGTAGAGCGCGAACTGCGGTCGTCCCCGGCTGGCGAGCGCCTCGAGCCCCGCCACGTCCCGCACGGCGTCCCGGGGATCGGTCGCCACCCGCAGCGCCTCCGGGAACGCCTGCTCGTAGCGGGCGGCCAGGCTGCGCGCCTCTTCGTCCCCGTGCGCCAGGCGCAGGGCATCCAGGAGCTGGTCCTCCCAGGGTGAACACAGCTGGCGGACGTCCTCCTCCAGGCGGGACAGGTCCGCGCGGATCGTCTCCCCCTCGGCCGACGTGCAGAAACAGTGGACGGTGGCGGCCCCCTCCTCCACGAAGGACGTCCGATCGTCGATGAACCGGGCTCCGGTGCGCTCCTCGAGCAGGCGCCGGATGTCGGCGCGCAGATCCTCCCGGTAGTGCTCCCTGGGAATCAGGATGGCGGCGTACAGCGAGCGGGCTCGAGGGTGGATCCGCGTGACCAGGCGCACGGCCTTCGACGACGCGGCCGCGACGAGCTCCGGGAGCAGGTCGGCCAGCTGCTCGACGTCCGCCCCCACCAGCAGCTCCACGGGCACCGAATCGAAGGCCGTCACGATGGCCTGGTGGTCGTGGGACCCGTAGGTGAGCCCCAGGCGCTCGATGAGCCGCCGCAGGCGCTCGGAGAGCAGCGGGATCTGGGAGCCCGGCGTCCGCAGGACCCGCCGCGTGAACAGGCCCACCAGGATGGTGAACCCCGCCAGCTCTCCCCGATCGTCGTACTCCTTCACCAGGATGCGGTCGAGGCGGCCCGCGCGGTGGATGCGGGACTCCATGTGCGACTTGCTGATCAGGATGATCCGGGGATCCTCGAGGTCCTCGCGGATCTCGGCCGGGACGTCGGCGCCGCGCCGCGCCTCGAACAGCCGACTGGAGCGGTCGTCCCGCCACATGCCCAGGCCCGTACCGGGAACGATCTGCACCTCCAGCTCGCCGTCCACCTCGCCCCGGCGATAGCTCCTCATGCCCACCAGCACGAAGCGCCCGTCGATGATCCAGTCGAGGAAGCTCTGGACCCGCTCGGTCCGGACCTCCCCCTGCTCGATGGCCGGCGCCGCGAACTCGAGGTTCGCGTTCAGCTCCCGGACGGCCCGGATCATCCGACGGTGATCCTCGGTGACGGCGGCCACCCAGGCCATCACCTGGCGGACGTGGTCCTCGAGGTTCCGGAGGCTCGCCGCGTCCTGGACCGGCGGAGCGAACTCCAGGTAGACGTAGGATTCGAGGGATTCGCCGTTGCGCTCCGGGGCGAGGTGGACCAGCTGCCCCTGGCTGTCCCGATCGGCGCGCACGATGGGATGCACGACGAAACGCTCCTGGACGTCGAAGCGCGAGAGCGCGAGCTCCAGGCTGTCGAGAATGAACGGCCGATCGTCCTGGAGGACCTCGACGATCGTGTGCCCGGGCCTGTCCAGCCGGTTGCGCACGCGAACGCGGATCTCCCCGGGCTCGCGTCGCTGCACCCACTCGAAGGCCTCGGCGGCGAGAGCCGCCAGGGCCGCGTCTCCGCCGAGCGGATGGGACTCGAGGCCGGCGAGCAGCCGCTCGGCCCAGGTCGCGAAGAGCTCGCGCTGGTCGGGCGCCAGGTCTCCTTCGACAGAGGCGATCACACGCTCGACGATCGGGGCGGTCATGTGGGCAGAGTGTAGTCGATGGGGCGTGACGATGGCGTGACGAGTCCGGGCCGCGGCGCGTGGACAGGAGGGGTGGAGTTCGATTTCCTTGCGTGGCTGGCCCCGGGTGGGGGCGTCGAACCGGCGGGCGGTCGGCGCCGCCGGTCTCCCGGCCGCCTCGCAGCGACCAGCTGGCCGGGCGCCCCCGCAGAGCACCGGAAAGGAGCGATCGATGTCCGTGATCCACGAAGGGGAGATCCTGCACATCATCACCCGGCGGAACTTCGACAACGACGCCCGCAGGCACTTCGTGGGTCGCGTCCTCGAGGAGAAGAAGGGGCTGGTGCGGATCGAGGGCTTCGCCTTCGTCTACCACTCCGGGAACGACCGCTTCCACAAGCACCCGGAGCGTCGGGTGAGGGTCTTCGACGTCGGCCACAGCGGGCACATCGTGAACGTGCTGCCCGACGAGCTGGACATCGACCGGATCCACTACGGCTTCGACGAGAACCGACACCTCGTCATCACCGACGGAGACGGCTTCGAGCTCGACATCAACGAGTTCGGCCTGACCACCTAGGACGAGCTCCGCCCCGAGCCCGTAGACACCGCTCGGCTGGAAGCGAAGAGGGCCGCTTCGCTCCGCCTGGGTGGCGCCGCGTTGCTTCCCATGCGGTCCTCGGGGCGCGTCGGGGGGTACAGGGGGGCGCCCGTGCTCAGACAGTCCTCGGCGAACCTGGGGGGTGCTTCACGGGGACAACGGGGCTGCCCCGCACTGGCCGTGCCTGCCTGCGGAACTGCGCGCGGGCCCCCCCTGTACCCCCCGACCCGGGACGGGCCAGCCAAGGACTCCGGTTCGGTCCGGCTCGGAGGCCCGATTCTGCCGTTGGCCACCCAGTGCGAGACCGGGGGAAGGGTTGACAGCGGAGCGACCGCCGAGACGAGCACGCTCCGCTCGCGCGCGACGCGCCGCGTCCACCGATGGCGGCCAGAGTGTGGACGAGCGCGGGCGTCGTGTTCCCTGCGGCCGCCAGCCTCGGCAACGAGGAAGTGGAGGGAGACGGACTCGCAACCCTTCCCCCGGTCGGGGCAACGGAGGACCTCAGGCGAAGCGAAGCGGCCCTGCTCTGGAGCAGCGCACCAGACAGCACGAGCTGCCCGCACCCATGCGGCACGGTGCGGGGCACCGGGCTGCGTGACCGCTGGGTCGGTGCGGGGTCAGGCCATGGGCAGGGCGAACGAGTCGTCGACGGGCTGCTTGCCCTCGAAGTGCGGCCCGAGGACCTTTTGCAGTCCGTCCACGTCCCACTCGGATTCGTTCTCGAAGTCGAGCGCGGGCTGGGGACGCTCGTAGATCCGCACGTGCTTGCCCCAGACCTGGATCAGGTTGCCCGACACGTTGGCCGCGTGGGGAGAGGCCACCCAGGCCACCACGGGCCCGATGTGCTCGGGCGCGAAGGTGTCGAACCCCTCTTCGGGCTTCTCGAAGATCGCCGCCCAGGGCCCCGAGCTGGTCATGCGAGTGCGCGCCCGCGGCAGGATGACGTTGGCGGTCGCGCCGAAGCGCTGGCACTCCCGGGCCGCCGACAGCGTGAGGAAGGTGATGCCGCCCTTGGCCGCCGCATAGTTGGGCTGACCGAGGTTGCCCATGAGGAAGGCGTCCGACGCGGTGCTGACGAGGCGACCATACAGGGGCTCGCCCCCGGTCTGCTTCGACTTCTCGCGCCAGTAGGCCATGGTGTGGCGGATCATGCAGAAGTGGCCCTTCAGGTGGACCCGGACCACCGAATCGAACTGGTCCTCGGTCATCTTCACGATCATGCCGTCCCGGGAGAACCCGGCGTTGTTCACCATGATGTTGAGATCGCCGAAGGCGTCCACCGCCGACTGCACGATCCGCTGGGCGTCGTCCCAGTCGGCAACGTCGCCGAAGGCGGTCACCGCCTTGCCCCCGGCGTCTTCGATCTCCTTCACGACCGACTTCGCCGGCTCTTCGCTCGAGCCGGTGCCGTCGGCCGCGGTGCCGAGATCGTTCACCACGACGCTCGCCCCCTGGCGCGCCAGCTCGAGGGCCTCCACGCGGCCCAGCCCCTGGCCGGCCCCGGTGACGATCGCGACCTTTCCGTCCAGCAGTCCCATGGTTGTCTCCTGCTCCTGGTTGTCGCCGCGCGACTAGATGCGCTCGATGACGGTGGCGGTGCCCACGGCCGAGCCGCAGCACATGGTGATGAGGGCCGTGCTTCCGCCCCGCCGCTCGAGCTCGTGCAGAGCCGAGACGATGAGCCGGGAGCCCGTGCAGCCGACCGGATGCCCGAGGGCGATGGCGCCGCCGTTGACGTTGACCCGGTCGATGTCGATCTCGGGGAACTCCTGGAGCCAGGCCAGCACCACCGCGGCGAACGCCTCGTTGCACTCGAACAGGTCGATGTCGGCCAGCTCGATGCCGGTGCGCCCCATCAGCTTCCGGGTGGCGTCGATCGGGCCCTCGAGCAGCAGCTCGGGGTCGCAGCCCACCACCACGTCGTGGAGGATGCGCGCGCGCGGCCGCAGGCCGTACTCCTTCGCCTTCTCGGACGTGGTGTACAGGAGCCCGGCTGCGCCGTCGGAGACCTGGGAGCTGTTTCCCGCGGTGTGGATGCCGCCTTCCTGCACCGGCTTGAGCTGGCCCAGGCCTTCCAGGGTGGTGGCACGCAGCCCCTGGTCGCGCTCGACCCTCCGCGTCTCTCCGGTCGGGTTGCCGTCCTCGCCCAGCACCGGCGCGTCCAGCGGGAGGATCTCGGCGTCGAAGCGCCCCTCCGACCAGGCCGCGGCGGCGAGCTCCTGGGAGCGCAGGCCGAGGCGGTCGACGTCGTCCCGGGTGATGCCCCGCTTGACCGCGATCTTCTCCACCGCCTCGAACTGAGACATGGGCTCCTGCCACGGGAATCCCGGCGGCAGGAAGAACCCCGGACCGTTCATGGTGTTCATGCCCAGACCGACGTGGCTCATCAGCTCGACGCCGCAGGCGATGCCCACGTCGATGCTTCCGCCCTTCACCAGCGCGCTCACCATGTTGTTGGCCTGCTGACCGGAGCCGCACTGGACGTCCACGGTGGTGCCCGCCGTGGAGTAGGTGTCGTCGTTGGCCGTCAGCCAGGCGTGGCGGGCGATGTTGTTCGACTGCTCGCCCGCCTGGGTGACGCAGCCGCCGATCACCTGGTCCACGTCCCTGGCCGGGATGCCGGACTTCTCCACCAGGCCCTTCTGCAGTGCGCCGAGCAGCTGCGCGGCGTGGAATCCGGACAGGTCGCCCTTGCCCATCTTGCCCCGCGCGATCGGGGTACGCAGCGCCTCGACGATGACCGCCTCGCTCATGATCCGACTCCTTCGGGCTCCTAGCCCATCTTTCCGAGAACCATGGCGCTGGTCGGCACACCGACGCCGGCCGTCACCAGGACGTGATCGTTCTTCTCGGGCTGGTTGGTGGAGGTGCCGCGGATCATCCGCGTCCCCTCGACGATGCCGTTCACTCCGTGGATGTACGCCTCGGAGAGCTGGCCACCGTGGGTATTGGTGGGCAGCCGTCCGGAGAGGCCCAGGTTGCCGTCCTTCACGAAGTCCTTGGCCTCGCCCCGCTCGCAGAAGCCGAAGCTCTCCAGCTGGAACAGGACGATCGACGTGAAGGCGTCGTAGATGACCGCGGCGTCGATGTCGCCGGGACCCAGCCCCGAGGTGGCCCACAGCTGCTTCGCGACCAGGTCCATCTCGGGCAGGCAGGTGATGTCGTCGCGGTAGAAGCTCGTCATCTGTTCCTGGTCGCCGGCGAAGGCCTGGGAGACGCCCCGGACGAGCGCCGGCGTCTGCTTCGCGTCCCGCGCACGCTCGGCGCTGGTGATGACGGCGGCGCAGCCGCCGTCGGTCTCCTGGCAGCAGTCGTAGAGGCGCATGGGCTCGGCGATCCAGCGGGCCGTCATGTAGTCGTCCAGGCTGAGCGGACGCTGGTAGAAGAACGCGGCGGGGTTGTTGACCGCGTGGTTGCGGGTGGTGATCGCGACCTCGGCCAGGTCCTCCGCCTTGGCGCCGTACTGGTGCATGTAGCGCTGGGTGAACATGGCGACCCAGCTCGTGGGCGTGAGCAGGCCCCACGGCATGTACCAGCTCCAGTGGATGAGGTCCGAGGTGACGATGTCGCCGCCGACCCCCTGGCTGTAGCGCTGGCCGGAGCGCCCGTTGAGGGCCCGGTACACCACCACGTTCTTCGCCGCGCCGGTCGCGACGGCCATCGCCGCCTGGTGCACCACCCCGATGGCCGCGCCCCCGCCGTAGCCGATGCGGCTGAAGAAGGTGACGTCGCCGATGCCCACGGCCCGTGCGATGTCGACCTCGTCGTTGGTGTCGAGGGTGAAGCTCACGAGGCCGTCCACCTCGTGGGGCTCCAGTCCCGCGTCGTCGATGGCCTTGGACACGGCCTCCACCGCCAGCGAGAGCTCGGAGACCCCGGAGTTCTTCGTGTACTTCGTCTCGCCGATCCCGATGATCGCCGCTTCGTCCTTGAGGGTCGTCGGCATCGTCTACGCTCCCTTGGCCGCGGTCGGAAGGGTCAGCTTCACCGTGCCCTCGACGTGGTTGCCCCAGGCGTTCTTGCCCACGACCTCCACCTCCACGACTCCGTCGGCGACCGCGACGACCTTCCCGGTCATCTTCATGGTGTCGCCCGGCATGTTCGGCGCACCGAGCTTCACCTCGAGCTCGCGGATGACGGCATCCGGTCCGGCCCAGTCGGTGACGAAGCGGCCCACGTAGCCGTTCGTGGTGAGGATGTTCATGATGACGTCGGACAGGCCCTGGGACCGCGCCGCGCCCTTGTCGTGGTGGACCGGGGTGAAGTCCCGGGACGCCAGCGCTCCGCCCACGATGATCGCCGAGGTGAGGGGAACGTCGAGGGACGGCAGCTCGTCGCCGGCGGCGACGTCCTCGAATCGCAGGGAAGTCGTCATGCGGCCTCCTGGGGGCCGGTCCGGGCCATGTCGGCTCCCAGGCGGACCAGCTGGGGGCTGGACCCGCCGAGCGAGAGCTCGATCGCCTTCGACCAGATGAAGTAGCGGTGGATCGGGTAGTCGACGTCGGAGCCGAGTCCGCCGTGCAGGTGGATGCAGGCGTTGGCGATGCGCGAGCCGCCCTCGGCGGCCCAGTACTTGGCCACCCGGGCCTCGCGCGACCCGGACCCGCCCGCGTCCAGGCTCCAGGCGGCGCGCCACATGGTCCAGCGCATCGCCTGGAGGTCGATGAAGGCGTCGGCCATGCGGTGCTGCACCGCCTGGAAGGTCCCGATGGGAACACCGAACTGCTCCCGCTCGCGGGTGTAGTCGGCAGTGATCTCGATGGCCCGGTCCGAGACGCCGACCTGGAGGGCGGACAGCGCCACGAGGGCGCGGTCGTGGACCCAGGCGGCGACCCGGGCGCCGTCGGTCCCGGGCCCGCCGAGGGCCTCGTCGGCCGCGACGCGGACGCCGGTCAGCTGGACGTCGAAGAGCGGCTCGCCGGACGAGGTGCGGACCTCCTGCAGAGAGACGCCGTCGGCCCCGGGCGCGACCAGGAAGATCGCCACGCTCCCGTTCGCGAGCCGGGCGGGCACCAGGATGCGGGCGGCGACGCGGGCGAACGGCACGGCCCGCTTGTCGCCGTGGAGCACGAACCCGTCGCCGTCGGCCACGGCGCGGGTCGCGGGCGCGGACGGATCGCTCGAGCCCGCATCGACCAGCGCCGCGCTGAGCAGCGCCTCTCCCCGGCAGAGCCGGGGGAGCCACTCCCGCCGCTGGGCGTCGCTGCCGAACCCCGCCACGGGCAGCCCGCCCAGCACCAGCGACGCCAGGGCCGGGAGCGGGGCGACCGCCCGCCCCAGCTCCTCCAGCAGGATGCAGAGCTCGCCGAACCCCATCTCCATGCCGCCGTGCTCCTCCGGCAGCGCGATGCCCAGCAGGTTCACCTCGGCCAGCTGCTTCCAGAGGGACTCGTCGAACCAGTCGTCGCTGGCCTCGACCTCCTTCACGCGGTCGATGCCGGCCTCGGCGTCGAGGATCGACCGGGCGAGCTCGCGGATCGACTCCTGCTCTTCGCTGAACCGGAAGTCCACCGCGCCCTACCCCTTCGCCTTCGCCGGCCGGAACAGCGGCAGCTTGAAGCCGTCGTCGTCCTCGTGGATGAAGCCCTCGAGGGCCATGCCGATCTCCACGTCCTCGGGCTTGCAGTCCACGACGTTCGACACGATGCGCGTGCCCTCCTCGAGGTCCACGAGCGCCGCGACGATCGGGAAGTCGTAGCCCGGGAACTGCGGGTGGTGGATCACCGTGTAGCTGTGCAGGGTTCCCCGGCCCGAGGCCTCGATCCAGCCCATCTCCATGGACCGGCACTTGTGGCACATGGGGCGCGGCGGGTGGTGCAGCTCGCCGCACCGGTTGCACGACTGGATCGGGAACCGGCCCTGGTCGACCAGGTCCCACCACCAGCCGTTGTCGTGACCGCGGGGAGGACGGATGCGCCCGGGCACGGCGGGCGCGCCGGACTCCTCGGCCGGCGCCGCCGGCTGCTGGGCCGGGATGTACTTGAGGACCCGGAAGGTCATCCAGCCGACTTCCTCGCCGTCCTGGTCCTTGAACGAGGTGCGCGTGACGATGAAGTATCCGATGCCCAGCGCGGTGGCCTTCTCTTCGGAGATCGACTCGATGACGGTGTCCGCGCTCACGCGGTCGCCGGGCCGCAGGTAGCGCGTGTAGCCCTGCGCGGTGTTGGTGCCCACGACCCCGGTGTAGCCGGCGTCGGTCAGGACCTTGTGCAGGCGTTGCTCTTCGTTGGTGGGCTCGTCGTAGCCCTTCGCCATCTCGAAGCCGTGCATGGTCCACGCCTGGAGCATGGTCGGGGGCGCGACGACGCCCCCGTGGACGCTCTGGCTGGCCGCCGCGGGGTCCAGGTAGGCGGGGTTGGTGTCGCCCATGGCGTCGCACCACTGCCGGATCATCGGCTCGTTGACCTCGTCACGCCCCACGTAGCTGGGGCCGATCGGCCGGCCGACGAACTCGCGAAGCCTCGCTTCGAGCTCTTTCTTCTGTTCCGGAGTGAGGGGCATCGGCGTCTCCAGCCGCCCCGAGGCCGGGGGCCTCCGGGGCGGGTCTCGGCCCGCGCGTCTAGCGGCGCGCTCTCGGCATGCGAAGTCCCGCGGCGGCGATGATGTCCCGCTGGACCTCGTTCACGCCGCCGCCGAAGGTGTTGACCATGGCGGCCCGGTAGGCCGACTCGAGCAGTCCGCCGGCCAGCTCGGGGGAGGCGTCGCGCGGCACCAGCCCGACCTCTCCGGTGATCTCCAGGAGCAGCCGGTAGCAGTCGATGATCATCTCGGTGCCGAGCACCTTCACCGCCGAGGCGTCCGCCATGTCGGGCGAGCCCTGGTCCACGGACCACGCCGAGCGCCAGTTGAGCACCTTGAGCGCCTCGAGCTTCGCGTACACCTCGGCCAGGTTGCGCTGCACCCAGGGCTGATCGACCACGCGACCGCCGTCCGGCGACGAGGCCTTCTCGGCCCAGCCCCAGACCTCCTCGAGCAGGCGGTCGGCGGGTCCCGGCATGGCGAGGGTGATCCGCTCGAGATTGAGCTGGCCCGTGATGAGCCCCCAGCCGCCGTTCTCGGGACCGACCAGGTTCTCGTAGGGCACCCGGATGTTCTCGTAGTAGGTGGCGTTGGTGATCTCGCCCCCGATGGTCCGGATCGGCGTGCAGGTGAAGCCGGGCAGGTCGGTCGGGACCATGATGATCGAGATGCCCTTGTGCTTGGGCGCGTCGGGGTCGGTGCGCGCGGCGAGCCAGATGTAGTCCGCGTCCTGGGCGTGGGTGGTGTAGATCTTCTGGCCGTTGATCACCCACTCGTCGCCGTCCCGCACGGCCCGGGTCTGGAGCGACGCGAGATCGGTGCCCGCCGACGGCTCGGTGTAGCCGATGCCGACCATCAGCTCGCCGTCCCGGATCTTCGGAAGCAGCTCCGCCTTCTGGGCGTCGCTGCCCCACTGCATCAGCATGGGACCCACGGTGTTGACCGTGATCACGGGTAGCGGCGCCCGCGCCCGGTAGGTCTCGTCCCAGAAGATGAACTGCTCGATGTGGCCGCGGCCCTGGCCGCCGTACTCCTCGGGCCAGCCGATCACCAGCCAGCCGTCCTTGCCCATGCGCCCCATGGCCTCGCGGAAGGCGGGGCCGCCGAGCTCGTCCCACCGCTCGTCGAGCCTCCGGCGGAGGTCGGAGTCGAACAGGCGTCGGTAGTAGTCGCGGATCTCCTGGCGGAGAGCCTTCTGCTCGGGGGTGAAGTCGATGTACATCGTCGATGGGGGCGCGAAGTGAAACGTGTTCTAGTCGGCGGATCATGCCGAAACCACGGGGGGTTGTCCACAGCTCCGGGCGCCGCCCCCCACGGGGGCGGCGGCGGTGGGCGAGGGAGGACCTGCGTCCGCGGCAGGGCGCCGGTCGCGGCGCGGGCGCGACGCCGGACGGCTCAGGCGTCCCGGCTGAGGATCGCCGCGCTGGTGGGCACCGCGGTGCCGGCGGTGACGAGCGCGTGCGCGACGTCGGGCACGGGGTTGGCCGCGTCGCCCCGCACCTGCCGAACGGCCTCGGCGATGCCGTTCATGCCGTGGATGTAGGCCTCGCCGAGCTGGCCGCCGTTGGGGTTGATGGGCAGCCGCCCTCCCAGCTCGATGGCCCCGTCCCGGATGAAGTGCCGGGCCTCGCCGCGCTCGCAGAACCCGAGCTCCTCGAGCTGGGGCAGGACCAGCGGCGTGAAGTGGTCGTAGACGATGGCGGTCTGGATGTCCTCCGGAGACAGGCCCGTCTCCGCCCAGAGCTGCCGCGCGCACACGCCCATCTCCGGGATGCCGGTGATGGAGTCGCGGTAGTAGCTCTTCATCATGTGCTGGTCCTCGGCCACCCCCTGCACCGCGGACGAGATCACCGCCGGCGGACGCGGGAGGTCGCGCGCGCGCTCCAGGCTGGTGACCACCAGCGCCACCCCGCCGTCGCTCTCCTGGCAGCAGTCGAGCAGGTGGAGGGGCTTCACGATCCAGCGGCTCTGCTGGTGATCCTCGAGGGTGATCGGCTGACCGTGGAAGAACGCGGCCGGGTTGGTGGCCGCGTGCCTGCGGTCCGCCACGGACACGCGGCCGAAGTCCTCGCTGGTGGCGCCGTACTCGTGCATGTAGCGCCGGGCGAACATCGCCACCCAGGAGGCGGGCGTGAGCAGGCCGAAGGGCGAGCTCCAGCCGAAGTCGACCGCGGTGGGCGTGGGCGCCGGACCGTGCCCCTGGACGCCGGCGCCGAAGCGGGTCTCCGAGCGCTCGTTGAAGGCGCGGTACACCAGGCAGTAGTCACAGGCGCCGCTGTCCACGGCCATCGCGGCCTGGTGGAGCGTCCCGCAGGCCGCCCCGCCGCTGTGGTGGATGCGCGAGAAGTGGGTCAGCTCGGGGATCCCCAGGCTCCGCGCCACGTCGATCTCGTGGTTCTCCTCGACGGTGAACGAGACCATGCCGTCGATCTGGCTCGGCTGGAGGCCGGCGTCGGCGATGGCCGCGTCGCAGCACTCGACGGCCAGGCGCAGGGTGCTGCGACCGGAGCACTTGGAGAACTCGGTGGCGCCGATCCCGACGATCGCCGTGCGGCCCGCGAAGCGCGCGTTCATCGCTCGCCCGCCCGGGCCGACGTCGCGCCCTCGTCCGGCCCCGGCAGCAGGACGTCGACGAACGCCGTGGCGTGGTCGCCGAGGCGGTTCGTGCCCCGCACCTTCACCCGCACCCGCCGGCCCTCCGCCACCGGCTCCACGCTCTCGAGACTGCCTCGCAGCACCATGGTGTCGCCCGGGAAGTTGGGCACCCCGAGGCGGACGCGGAGATGCTCGAGCCGGGCGTCGGGACCGGCCCAGTCGGTGACGTAGCGGGTGCAGAGCGCGTTGGTGGACATGATGTTCATGAAGATGTCCGGGGTGCCCTGGCCCTTCGCCTTCTCCACGTCGTGGTGGACCGGGGTGAAGTCGCGCGTCGCCATCGCCCCGGCGACGACGAGGGTCGAGGTGATGGGGACCGGGCAGGGATCGAGCGCGGCGCCCACGCGAAGCTCCTCCGCCGCCGGCGACGCCTCGCGCCGGGCGGGCCGGACCGGCCTGAAGAAGGGCAGCGTCAGCTCCTCGTCCACCTTCTCGAAGGCGACCTCGACCTCCATGCCGATGCGCGCCTCGTCGGGATCGACGCCGGCGAGGTTGGCGAGCAGTCGGGTCCCCTCGTCGAGCTCGACGAGGGCCACGAGCAGGGGGTAGTCGAAGGCGGGCACCTGCGGATGGTGCACCTCGACGAAGCTGTAGACGCGGCCGCGGCCCCCGGCGACCCGGAAGCCCTGCTCGTAGGAGCCGCAGTCGGGACAGCGCACCCCCGGCGGATGGCGCAGGGCCCCGCACCCCCCGCACTCCTGGATGCGCAGCTCGCCCCGCTCGAGGCCGTCCCAGAAGAAGCGGGTGTCCCGGCTGATGCCCGGACGCGGCCGCCGCATGCGCTCGGCCGCGCCCTCCGGTGTGGGGGCGCCCGGGGGCGGGCGCTCCGGCGGTCGGAACTTGAGGATGCGGAAGCGCATGCGCCCCACGGGCTCGCCGGCGGCGTCCCGGTACTCGGTGAGCGTGGTGACGAAGTAGCCGTCGCCCAGACCGGTGCGCTTCGGTCCCGAGACGTCCTCGAGACTCTCGTGGGCGGTGAGCGTGTCGCCGGGGACGAGCATGCGCAGGTATTCCTGCTCGGCGTTGGTGGCGACCACGCCCGTGAAGCCCGCGGCGTCGAGCCTGGGCAGCACCTCGCCGAACGGATGCCCGGGCGTGGCGGGACGCCGGGCCTGGCCGGGCATCAGCCAGACGTCGAGCATCGCCGGCGGCGCCACGAGTCGACCGTGCGCGGTGGCTCGGGCGCGCTCGGCATCCAGGTACACGGGGTTGTCGTCCGCGAACGCCTCGCACCACTGCCGGATCATGGTCTCGCCCACCGGATCCAGCGCCGCCCGCGGAGCGGCCACACGCCCGATGGAGCTGCGCAGCTCCTCCAGGAAGGACGACTGCGCGCCGCTCTCCTCGGCGGGGGTCTCGTCTCCAGCGGGCGCCTCGCTCAATGGCTCCTCCGGCAGCGGATCGAACGCATCGTGGGTCGATGTACGTCACACCGATAGCACGAACTCGCGAGCGGGCTTCCCTTCCCCGGTCCGCTCGCTTGACCGCCCGCGAGCCGCCGCTTAGCGTGTCGGCCCTCGGCTGAAGGGGGTTCACGGACCCGCGCGAGCTCCCGGCGCGCGCCGGCATCCGCGACCCCCTCGCCCCAGACGACCGGTCCGGCGACCGCGAACGCGTCGCCGAGGGGCCCACCGCTTCGGCGCGGCCGCCGGCCCCGGGATCACAGGCGAGCCGCCGAACAGGGGGAGAGGACATGGGGCAGGGGCAGGGAGACCGAACGGAGGAAGAAGCATGAAGAGGGGTCTCGGTATCCTGGGCGCAGTGCTCGCCGTCGCGGTGGCGTCGGCCATCGCCCTCGTGTTCGCGCTGGAGCCTCCGCCGCCCCTGGCCCTCTCCCCGGACGGAGTGCTGCTGCGCGACGTCCAGCTCGTCCTGCCCGGCGAGGACGGATGGCGCCGGCCCCATCAGCGGATCACCATCGAGAACGGCGTGATCGCCGACATCGAGCCGACGCGCCCGGGAGACCGCGACATGTTCTCGGGTCACACGGTGATCCCGGGGCTCAGCGACCTCCACGTCCACCTCCCCCCGTCCACCATCCCCGGCCAGACCGAGCTGTTCGCGCTCCTGCTCCTGCGCCACGGCGTCACCACGATCCGCGACGCCGGAGACGTCGACGGCACCTCCAGCGGGCCGGCCCTGTCGGGCATCGCAGGCGGGGCCTTCCCGGGGCCACGGATCGCGGCTTGTGGCCCCTACGTCGACGGCGAGCCGCCGTTGTGGGACAACAGCATCGTCGTGCGGACGCCCGAGGAAGGTCGTGAGGCCGTCCGCACCGTGGTCGCCTCGGGGTTCGACTGCATCAAGGCCTACAACGAGCTCGACGCTTCGTCCCTCGCCGGGATCCGCGCCGAGGCGCGACGACTCGGGGTCCCCGTCATCGGCCACGTCCCCAAGCGCGTCCCCTTCGAGCTGGCGCTGCTCGACGACGTCCAGCACCTCACCGGACTCGTGCCCCCCTTCGACGGCCCGCGGCCCGACTTCCCGTACGTGCTGCGCGGCTGGCTGCGAATGGACCCGGGCTGGCGCGACCTGCGCACCGCCCAGAGCCTCGAACTCGACATCGCGCACACCCCGACGCTCGTGGTCATCGAGCGGATGCTCGCGGCGCGGGACTACGAGCGTCTGCGCCAGTCGAGGGACGCCCAGCTCCTGCCGCGCTTCTACCGCGACGTCATCTGGAATCCGCTGGACGGCATGAGCCCCGCGCGGGGGCTCGGGCCCGCCGATTTCGACTGGCTCGCCGACGCCTTCGCCTCCATGAAGCGCACCGTCAAGGCCTTCCACGACGCCGGCGTCCGGCTCCACACCGGCACCGACACGCTGGTCGCCTTCGTGGTCCCGGGAGCGGCCCTCCACCGGGAGCTGCGGCTCTGGGTGGAGGCCGGCATCTCGCCCACCGAGGCGCTGGCCGCCTCCAGTCGGGACTCGGCAGCCTTTCTCGGCGTGCCCGGCCTCGGCACGCTCGAGGTGGGTGCGCCCGCGGAGCTCGCCGTCTTCAGCGAGGACCCCACCCGCAGCCTCGACGCCCTGGACACGCTCTCGGGCGTGGTGCGCGGAGGGCGCCTCTACACCCGCGCACAGCTCGACGCGCAGCTGGCGCGCTATCGCGCCCACTTCGAGGGTGCGCTCTACGACTCGGTGATGACGCCGGTGGTGCGCCGCGCGCTGAGGTCGCTGCTGCCCGAGCAGGACCGCGCGCCGACGGACTGAATCGGGGCTCGACCCACGCCCCGGGCACGCGGGGGGCCCCGCGCCGGGTCACGTCCGCCCGGCGCCCTTCATCTTCGCCACGTCCATGTTGCTGATGGCGCTGCCCTCGTGGGCCATGCGCGCCTGGCAGTGGGCCAGGTGGTGCATGTCGAACACCGCCTGCATGGCGGTCCACTGGCCCTGGGTGTCGAGGGTCCGGTTGACCGCCTGCTTGGCCATGCGCAGGGCGAACGGGTCCATCCGGGCGATCCGCCGGGCCAGCTCCATGGTCTTCTCCTCCAGGTCTTCCCGGGCAACGACGTGGTTGACCATGCCGAGGCGGAAGGCGTCGGCGGCGGTCACCGCCTGCGCGGTGAAGAGCAGCTCCTTGGCCTTGCGGGCGCCCAGCTCCCAGGTGTGTCCGTGGTACTCCACGCCGCCCACACCCATGCGCACCACCGGGTCGCTGAACAGGGCGTCCTCGCTCGCCACGATCAGGTCGCACGGCCAGCAGAGCATCAGCCCGCCGGCGATGCACTTGCCCTGGACCGCCGCGATCGTGGGCTTCGGGATGTCCCGCCAGCGCCGGGTCATGCCGAGGTAGTTCTCGCGCTCCCAGGCGTAGAAGTCCGACGCGCCCGCGGACATGTCGACGCGCTCCTCGAACAGCGCGTTGTTCTCGGGCGAGATGTCGTGGCCCGCCGAGAAGTGCGGCCCGTTGGCCTTCAGCACGATCACCACCACGTCGGGGTCGGCAGCCGCGGCGCCGAAGGCCGCGTCGAGCTCCTCGAGCAGCGGGATGTTCTGGGCGTTGCGCGCGTCGGGGCGGTCGAGGGTGAGGACGGCGATCCCCCCGTCCCGCTCGCAGAGGATGTATCGGGGCTCGCTCATGTCGTCGTCTCCTGGTGGTTCGGCTCGTCGAAGAGCGGCCGCAGTCGCGGCTTCACGATCTTGTTCATGGCGTTGCGAGGCATGGCCGCGACGAAGCGCACCGCCTCCGGAACCTTGTAGCGGGCCAGCTCGGCCCGTACGTGGCCGATCAGGTCGGCCTCGCTGCTGCCGCGGCCCGGCTGCAGCTCGACGGCGGCCACCACCCGCTGGCCCAGGCGTTCGTCGGGGAGGCCCAGCACCGCGGCCGCGCCGACGGATGGATGGGACTGGAGCACGCGCTCGACCTCGGCGGGGTACACGTTGGCGCCGCCGCGGAGGATCAGCTCGTTGCGCCGCCCGCGGATGTAGAGGTTCCCGTCGCCGGCCACGAAGCCCAGGTCGCCCGTGTGGTAGCAGCCGTCCCGGAGCGCCTCCGCCGTGGCGTCGGGCCGGTTCCAGTAGCCGAGCATGGGGGTGTAGACCCCGGCGAACGCCCCGCTGCGGGCCGGACGCACGCAGATCTCGCCCACCTCACCGGTGGCGACGGGACCGCCTCGCTCGTCCCGGATCTCGATCTCCACCTGGGGAACCGGCTTGCCGCAGAGGCCCGGCCCCGGCGGCACCTGGCCGTCACTCCAGGTGACGGCGGTGGGCGCCTCGGTCATGCCGTAGCCGATGATGACCTCGCCGCCGAAGCGCTCCCGGAAGAGCTTCACCACCTCGGGCGGCGAATCGGCGCCCCCCATGATGGGTTCGGTCAGCGACTCGAGGTCCGAGGGCTCGATGCCGGGGAGGGTCAGCAGGTCGTGGATGATGGTGGGCACGCCGTCGAAGGAGCCGATGCGCTCGCGGCGCACCCAGTCGGCCACGCCCCGGGCATCGATGCGGTCCATGCACACGCAGGTCCGGCCGTCGTAGAAGATGCACAGGGGGCCCAGCACGAAGAGGTTGAGGATGGTGAGCGGCAGCACCACGCCGTGGGAGGCGGGCGCCGGCCGGTTCCCGGTGAGCCTCGCCACCGCGCCCACCAGCACGAGGTTGTGTTGGCTGTGGACGGCGCCCTTCGGGAAGCCGGTGGTCCCGCTGGTGTAGGCGATGGCAGCGGGCGCGAACGGGTCCTGCGGCACCCGGGGCGGCGGCCCCTGGGCGGCGTCCAGCGCCCGGCGCCACTGGGACTGCGGGTCCGCGGGGTCGACCCCGACGACGCGCACGGGGGCCTCGATCCGCTCGCCGACGGACTCGATCTCCTCGCGCAGGGCCTCGTCCACCAGGTAGAGCGAGGCCCCGCAGTCGTTCAGGATGTAGGCCTTCTCCGGGCCGGCGAGGGGACGGTTGATCCCGACCCACAGGGCCGCCAGGCGCTGGCACGCCAGGAAGGCCACCACGATGTCGACGTCGTTGGGCAGGCAGGCGGCGACCCGGTCCCCGGGTCCGATCCCCAGGTCGGCGAGCGCCCGGGCCGCGCGGGTGACCTCGCGATCCAGCTCGCCGTAGCTGAGGCGCCCGTGGCGCCCGACCAGCGCCAGGGCGTCGGGCCGCTCGGCCACCCAGGGCTCCAGGAGGTCCGCGACCGACTGGGGACCGTCCCCCGGTATCCGGGGTCGGCGCTCGGAAGGTCGGAGTGCGGGAGAGAGCGTCGCCTGCATCCTCGATTCCTGGGGCCCGACTCCAACTCCGACTCCGCCTTCACCTCCACCTCGACCTCGACCTCGACATCGACATCGACCTCGACGGCGACGGCGACCTCGACCTCGTTCTCGCCAGCGAGCTCGCCATGGGCCTCGCCATGGATCTCGACTCGGAGGCCCCGGGCTCGCGTGAGGCCGTGCGGAGCGGGGCGGTGCCCCCCCCCCCCGTACATATCATTTTTGACGATCCGTCAAAACACTGAATCGCGGCGGGAGGGCGGCGGGCTTTCGCGGCGGTTCAGTCTGCGCGGGCGCCCGCGGCCCCGGAGGTCTCCATCAGCCGCCGCACCAGCGCCTCGAAGCGCTCCGACTCGCCGTCGCCGCGGCGCGCGGCCTCCCGTTCCCGGAGCAGCTTCTCGCGCTGCCGGGCGAGCCAGGCGATCTCGCTGAACAGACCCCGACGGCGCTCGATCTGGTCCTCCAGCCACTGGCGCCGATCCGCCGGCGACGCCTCCCGAAGCGAGTCGGGCCAGGCGTCCGGCGGCAGCGCCGAGGGATCGACGTCGCCCCGCGCCGCGCGACTCACGAGGTCGCCCCAGCCCTCGCCCAGACTCCGCCCCCGCCGCTCGAGGAAGTCGAGCCGTTCGGCGGTCGTCTCGGCGTCGGCGGCCAGCACGCGCTCGCGCCGCTCGCGCAGGGCGCGGCGGGTCTCCGCATCGCCCGTCGCAACGATCGTCTCGGCCAGGGCCCGGCCGGCCCGCACCAGCTCCGTGTCGAACGGCGTGGCGGTTCGCGGCAGCGCCTGGGCGGGATCGAGCAGCCGGTACTCGCCCCCGCCCCGGCGCGCGATCGCGCGCCACGCCCGCGCGGTCTCCTCGGAGCGACCGCACTGGATGGCGTGCACCACGATGCCCCTGCGGCGCGCGCGGGCCACGCTTTCGAGATAGGGCACCTCCCCCGCTTCCCGGGCGTGGGGAGGCGCGTCGCCCACGAGGATCAGCCAGCGGGTGGCGACGTCGCCCTCGCTCCACCCCAGCTTCGAGACCGCGTCGGCCAGCGCCCGGTTCACCGCCTCGGGGGTGTCGCCGCCCCCGCCCGCGGAGATCTCGCGCAGCGCGTGGTCGAAGCCGTCGAGATCGGCGCCCATGGGAACGACCCGGGTGACGAAGGCGTCGCCGCGGTCGCGATAGGCGACGAGGCCGAGACGCAGGTCGACCCCGGGCCGCGCCACCTGCCGGGCGATCGACCACACCCGGCGCTTGGCGCCCTCGATGAAGCCGGACATCGATCCGGTGGCGTCGATCGCGAACGCGAGCTCGATCGAGCGACGGGGCTCCGGCTGCGCCGCGAGCGCCGCGAGCGGCGCGAGCGCGCAGAGGAGGAAGAGGAGACCGGGCAACGGGACCCTTCGGCGCGGCATGGAGCCAGCCTAGTGCGGGCTCGTGGCCGAGATGTGGCGGCCGCGGGGCTTCGCCGCGGCGCGCCGCGGCTCTGCTCGGGCGCTCAGCCGCGGGCGTCGGCCGCCCGGGCGTGGTCGACCAGGAGTCGCGCGAGGATCGGAGCGTTCGCCGGCGTGACGTCGTGTCCCATGCCTTCGACCAGCTCGAGCCGGGCCCCGGGAATGCGCGCCGCCGTGTCGCGGCCGGCGGCCGGCGGGATCAGCGGGTCGTCGGTCCCGTGGACCACGAGCGTGGGGACCCTCATCCCGGCCAGGCGGCCGCTGCGATCGCCGCTGGCCGCGACCGCGCGCATCTGTCGGGTGACGCCTTCGGGACAGTTGCAGCGGTCGTAGGCGGCGCTGAAGAGACTGCGGAGCTCCGCCTCCGTGGGAGCGAAGGCGGGGCTCTCGAAGACGCGCTGGGTGCGCATGTTGTGGGCGATCACGCAGTCCCGATCCGACGGATCCTCGGGTACGGACACCAGGGCGTCCAGCGCTTCGGGCGTGGGACCGGGGAGCCCGCGGGCGCCCGAGGAGGACATGATCGAGGCGAGGCTGCGGCAGCGTTCGGGCCGCTCGGCGGCCAGCCACTGGGCGATCATCCCTCCCATGGAGATGCCGGCCACGTGGGCGCGGTCGATGGCGAGGGCGTCGAGGACGCCCTCGGTGTCGGCGGCCATGTCCGCGACGGAGTAGGACGCCCCGGGCCCGTCGAGCTTCTCGGAGAGGCCCACGTCGCGGTTGTCGAAGACGACGACCCGGAAGCCTTCGCCGACGAGCGCCTCCAGCAGGACCGCGGGCCAGTGGATCAGCTGGGTTCCGAGCCCCCGGATCAGCAGGAAGGCGGGCGCGCCGTCCGCACCGTGGCTCTCCACCTCGATCCCGATCCCGTTGGCCCGCACCTGCATCGCTTCCCTCCCGATCTCCAGACCACCGCACCGGATCCTACCACCCCCACCCCCCACCCCTCCCTTCGGGCCCACGCCGCACCGCTGCGCCTGCCTGCGCCGCTTCGCTGCTCCCCGGGGCGCGGCATGCCGCTTCGCTTCGCATCTGGTCCTCCGTTGCCATGACCGGGGGTAGGGTTGCGACTCCGTCTCCCTCCGCTTCCTCCTTGCCGAGGCTGGCGGCCGCACGGAACAAGGCGCCTGCGCTCGTCCACACGCTGGTCGCCATCGGTCGTAGGAGCGCTTCGAGCGCGCGAGCAGCGTGCTCGCCTCGGCGGTCGCTCCGCTGTCAACCCTACCCCCGGTCTCGTGCTGGGCAGCCAGCGTCAGGTTGGATCTTCCGAGGCAGAACGAACCGGAGTCGTTGGCCACCCCGTCCCGGGTCGGGGGGTACAGGGGGGTCCCGCGCGCAGTTCCGCAGGCAGGTACGGCCAGCGCAGGGCAGCCCGGTTTTCCCCGTGAAGCACCGGACAGGTTCGCCGAGGACTGTCTGAGCACGGGCGCCCCCCTGTACCCCCCGACACGCCCCGAGACCCGCAGTCGGAACGAAGTGGCGTTGCTCAGGAGGAGCGGAGCGGCGCAGGGAGGAGGTGGTAGGATGCGGCGCAGCGTGACGCCGTTGAACTCGAGAGACCTCGCCGACGCCATCGCGTGCTCGGTCCGCGACTGGATCGAGCAGCTCGTCGAAGCCCACCTGCCCGGGTGGCGGGTGCCGGCCGTGTTCGCGGGGCACCCGGTCGGACCCGACGTGCGCGCCGACCTCGCCTTCACCCTGGGCTTCCTCCACGGCTGCGGCCTCGACCGGGTGGCCGGGACTCCGCTCCCCGAGGCCATCTCCCGGGTCCTGCGACCCATCGACGGCCCGGGGACCCACACGTTCTTCTCCTACCGGGTCGCCGAGACCCTGGGCGCGTTCGGCGCCTTCGCGGGCAATCCGCTCACCGAAGGCTGGAGCGAGGCCGAGCGCGGGAACCTGGCGGCGGCCTGCGATTCCAGCGGGTGGGTGAAGATCCACGACCAGGGCCTGCTGCCGCGCAACTACGCCGCGGTGCTCGCCCGCTGCGAGGAGGCCAGGCGACGCCTGGAGCTCGCCGTCGACCCCGCGCTGCGAGAGCGGCTCGTGGCCGCCACCGGAGAGCTGCTGGCGGCGCATCCCCGGGGCTACCTGGACGATTCGCGCTCGCGGATCGGTCGCTTCGACATCTACAGCGCCGACGTCTACCTGTTCACCGAGACCCTGGCGGACGCCCTGGGCGAGACCTGGACGCGCGGCGCCCGGAGCGCCCTCGAGTGGGTGGGACGGGTGGTCGACCGGCGCGGACACGCGGTCACCTGGGGCCGCTCGAGCGGCGCGTTGGCGGCCTGCCTCACGATCGAGCTGGGGGCCCTCGCGGCCTCCCGGCCCGATCTTTGCGCGCCCTCCCCGCGCTGGGTCGCGCTGGCCGGGCGCGCCTTCGCGCACTTCCCGGAGTGGATGTCGGGGGGCGTGATCCGCGCCCACCAGCACCGCTCGCCCTACGCCTATCGCGGGCCGGCGCGACGCCTCCAGATGACCCTCGACGCCCTCGGCAAGCTCGCCTGGGCGGCGCGCACGCTGCGGGCGCTGCCGGATCCGGTGTCTCCCTCTGCGAGCGACGCGGAGCTCGAGGAGCGGGACGCCTGGATCGAGGTGGAGAGCGACCCGCCGACCGGCGTCTGGAGCCATCGCTCGCGGCGGCTCGCCTTCGTGCTGCCGGTGGTGGGCGCCACCGCCAGCGACTACCTGCCCGCCCCGCGCAACCCCGGCCTGTTCGAGGTGCCCGTCGATTCCCCCATTCCGACGGGCTCACCGTATGCGCTGAAGGGCGACCAGCGCTTCACGCCGGGGCACCGCCCCCGCCACTGCAAGAAGGGGCCGGGCACGCTCGAGCTCGACTACGCGGAGTGGGTGGCCTCGGGCCAGCTCGAGGTCGACGACGAGACCCCGCGCCTGGACGGCGAGCGATCGGTGCGCTTCACGGTGCACGGCGCGCGCCTGGAGGTGGAAGAGCGCTGGCGCTTCGAACGCACGCCGGACGCCGTGGCGCTGCAGATCGCCGAGACCCGGGGCCGTCCCCTCGCGGTGCGCTTCGAATGCGACGCGCCCCACGCCACCACGACCCTCGACACCGACGGCCTGTCCGAGTACCGGAGCTTCTGGGCCGAGCTGCCGCGGGTCCACCAGATCGACGTGGAGCCCGCCCCGGAGATCGCCCTTCGCTGGAGCGTGGAGCCGCTCCTGCGCATCGCCGCGACCGAGATCGGCCATCACTACCACCGCAGTCTGTACGACCCGCTCGCGGGGCGGGTCTGCGAGAAGCGCTTCGCCCACGCCTGGGTCTCCGATCCGGATCGCGCGGCCCGGGAGCTCGAGGACGTCGACCTGTTCCACCTCCACTGGCCGGAGTGGATCGCCGGGCCCGAGCCCCTTGTGCACCGCCGCTTCCTCGACGTCCTCGCGGCCTCGGACGTGCGCATCGTCTGGACCCAGCACAACCTGGTTCCCCACCGGAGCCATCCGGCCCACCGGGAGATCTACGAGCTGTGGGCGCAGGCGGCCCACGCCGCCATCCACCACAGCGAGTGGGGCATGGAGCGCATGCGTTCGCGCTACGCCTTCGGTGCCCACACGCTGCACCGCGTGATCCCCCACGGCCACTTCGGGCACCTGATGGACGAGGTGGCGGCGGTCGACCGCTCCGAGGCCGAGGCCGAGCTCGGGCTCGCCCCGTGTCGCCTGCGCCTGGGGGTCGTCGGTGCGCCCCGCACGGAGAAGCGCACCGGGATGCTGATGCAGGCGTTCGCGGCCAGCGCCCCGGCGGACTGCCAGCTCCTCGTCCTGTCGCTGGGTCCGGACGAGGCCGTCCCGGACGACCCGCGCATCACCGCCCTGCCCTACGAGCACGTCGAGCGCGCGACCTACAACCGCCGCCTGGCGACCCTCGACCTGCTGGCGATCCCCATCGAGGGCGGCGACTACCTCACCACCGGACAGTTCGCGGACGCCGTCGGCCTGGGGCTCCCCGCGCTGACGTCGGACTGGGAGTTCCTGGACGAGATGCTGGGCGAGGCCGCCATCTGCTACGGCCACGGCCGCCAGGCGCTGGAGCGGTGCCTGGCGTCCCTGGACGAGGAGCGCGTGGCGCGGGCCGCGGCCGCGTCGCGTCGGCTGCGGCCGCAGCTCGACTGGAGCCAGCTCGCCGAGCGCACCCTCGAGCTCCTCGAGCAGGTGGGGTCGGCGAAGATCTAGTCGAAGGACCTCGAGGGGTCAGCGACTCCGTGCCCTGCGCCGGAGGGCCAGGAGTCCGGCGGCCGCGAGCGCGAGCTCTGCGCCGAGACCGCACTTCGAGGCGGACTCACTGACGATATAGGGCTCGGAGCAGCGGTCGTCGGCGGGGCTCCCGTCGTAGTCGGTGCCGCCGTCGGAGTCGTTGTCGATGCCGTCCTGGCACTCGGGGTCCTCGCGCGTCCACTGGGGATCGCGGCAGCCGGGATCGGCGGTGTCGATGTCCCCGTCGTCGTCGTCGTCGAGACCGTTGTCGCAGGGCAGCTCTTCCCGGGTCTCCCAGGGATCGGCGGCCGACTCGCAGCCCGGATCGTCGAGGTCGACGAGCGCGTCGCCGTCGTTGTCGTAGCCGTCGTCGCACTCGGGGAACCCGAGCTCCACGAGGGCGTCGCGGAGCAGGATCCGCTTCACCCCCAGGCCGTTCACGACCTTCGCGCCGGTCGACTGGAAGGCGGCGAGCGCCGTGTCGACGGACACGCCGGGGACCGCCTCCGCCGCGATGGCAAAGGCCCCGGCTACGTGGGGTGCGGCCATCGATGTGCCGTTGTAGCTGACGTACTGGTTGGTGGTCTCGTAGAGCGGCGCGGTGATGCCCAGCCCCCCCGCCCAGAAGGACATGAAGGAAGCGCGGTTCGTGTAGGCCCAGGGAAACCCGTCGGGAATCCTCACCGCGCCCACGCTCACCGCCGACGAGATGCAGGCCGGCGTGGAGAGCGCGTCGAGGCAGCCGGTCCCGCAGCTACCGTTTCCGGCGGCGATCACGGTGGCGATGCCGATGGAGCGCAGCTGGTCGATGGCGGCCTTGGTGCTGGGCCGATCGGCGTCGCAGGCGGCCTGGTCCGAGTAGGCGTCGCCGCCCAGGCTCATGTTCACCGCGGCGATGTCGTGGGACCCCGAGAGCGTGTTGAACACGTACAGCAGCGCGAGGTCCTGGTCGGAGCTCCACGACTGCGGGCACGGGTTGCCATCGCTGCACTGCGAGCCGGGGAATTCGGAGAACACCTGGATGGGGATCAGGTCCGCGCCGGGCGCGACGCCGGAGTAGCTGGGGCCGCTGCCCACCGCGATGCCGGCGACGTGGGTCCCGTGGCCGCACTCGTCGTCGTAGTCGCAGGCCACCGCGGACCCGCTGCCCGTCTGGGTCTCTCCCCCGTTGGGACAGTCGCCATTGTTCGGGTTGAACGAGTAGCCGGAAGCGAAGCAGGCCTCGTCGACGATCTTGCCGGCGAGGTTCTGGTGGCCGCCGTCGACGCCGGTGTCGAGCACGACCACCACCTGGCCCGCGCCGTCGAAGCCGATGTCCTGGGCGAGGTCGCTCTGGATGAAGGGGACGCTGTTGTCGAGCAAGGGCCGGGCGGGCCGGTCCTCGCGGATGGCCCGCACCGCCGCGTGACGCTCGAGGCGCGCCAGGGCGTCGGCGCCCACCTCGAGGGCCATGAAGGGCACCGAGTCGTAGGGGCGGATCCGCGAGGCGTCGCTGCCGGCCAGGGCCTCTCGCAGCCGCGCCTGGACACCCGCCACCCGCGCCCGCTGGGCCAGCCGCAGCCCTCTGTCGGGCAGCCAGCCCTCGGGAATCGTGAACTCGTCGAGCTCCACGATGACCCGCACCCGACCGCCGACCTCCGCCCTCTCGGCCAGGCGGCGCGGCGCCGGAGCGCCCGCCCGGGCGGGAAGCGTCGTCGACAGCGTCAGGACGAGCGCGAGCAGACCCGACCACAGCAGCTTGCGCATCGTCCTCTCCTGCATCCAGCCCGGAATCCAGCCAACCGTCGCTCTCGCCGTCGCTCGGGCTGTCGCTCTCGCCGTCGCTCGGGCCGTCGCTCAGAGCGACGCGGGTCGCCGGCCGCGCCGGGGCCCGGCGTCGCGAGACGCATCATACACGGCCGCGCGGGGCTGGACGTGTGATGATTGAACCAGTCTGCCCCAGCGGGCCCCGAGCGTCACCGGGAGCGGCCTCGCCGTTCCCCCAGGGCCGTGGCGGACCCGCAGCTCAGCTCGAGGGACGCAGCTCGTTCAGCTCGCGGGTGTTGTCGCGCAGGATGCGCAACCGATCGGCAGGGCCGAACTCCGAGAGCTCGTCCACGTAGTCGAGGGGCGACGGCATCCCCTCGATGTGGGGCCAGTCGGAGCCGAAGATGACCCGGTCGGTGCCCATCACCCGGGCCACCTCGGCGACGTCGTCCTCCCAGAAGGGGTTGATCCAGACGTGACGCCGGAAGGTGTCGATGGGGTCCTCGGAAAAGTAGCCGGGCATCCGCCTGTGGGTGGACGAGAGCTTGCGACACAGGTCCGGCAGGAACTCGGACCCGTTCTCCACCGACGCGACCCGGACCGCGGGAAAGCGCTCGAAGAGCTTGTCGAACATCAGGGTCGCCAGGAAGTCGCAGGCGGCGCGCTCGATGCTCCACGCCTTGATCGACGGGCGCATCCCGCCGCTGCCGAAGCTCGCACCGAACCCGTCCGGGGCGTAGCCGTGGCACGTGTACCCCGAGTCGGCGGCGTGGACGACGACCGTGATGCCGGCCTCGTCGACCCGGGCCCAGAACGGGTCGAACTCCGGGTCGGACGGAGCGCGCGGCCCGTGCTCGGTCCACACCGCGGCCGGACGCATGCACACCACCCGGGCGCCGCGCTCGAGCGCCCACTCGAGCTCCTTCACCGCCCAGTCGACCCGCGCCAGCGAGATGTAGGGCGCCGCGAAGATGCGGCTCTGGTACGCCAGCCCCCAGTCCTCGTCGAGCCAGCGATTGAAGGACTCGAAGAGCCAGGTGACCGCCTCGGTGTCCTCCTTCAAGAGCTCCTCGTAGAGCATGCCGAGGGTCGGGAAGAGCCACAGGGCCTCGAGACCCTGCTCGTCCATCACCTTCAGGCGCGCGTCGCGCTCGCGGTACTCCGGGCGGATGGGTTCGCGCTCGCGCAGGAACTGCAGCGGCGTCCCGCCGTCGGGGTTGCCGCGGAAGTACGCGTGGAGGCAGCCCGGCCTGGCGATGGGGTCGAAGGTGGGGTTGACCACGGCGTGGCTGACCCGGCCCCCGACCACGTGGTAGCGGCGCCCCTCGATCTCCGCCCACTGCAGGGTGCGCGGCCCGAGCCGGGGGTCGAGGTGGCGCGTGAAGGCATCGAGGGCTTCGTAGTAGTGGTTGTCCGCGTCGAAGGGCGCGTAGTCGAGCCGGGCCATGGCGAGCTCCTCCGTGGCGCCCCGCAGCGTCCCGCGTTCGGACCTTCCGGGGCACGACCTGACCCGGAGGATGACCCCGCCGGAGCCCTGCGTCCACGACGGGGGAGGCGGAGGCCCGCCTGAGCGGGGTTCAGGCGAGGTGGGGGAGCACGTCGGACGCGTAGAGCTCGAGGCTCTCCCAGGCGAGCTCCGGCGGCGTGCCCCCACAGAGCGGGAAGTGGATGAAGGTCGCGAAGGCGCCCTGCTCCCGCGCGCGCTCGAGGCACTGCTCGGGCGTGAGCACCCGGTACTTCCCCTCGACCTTCAGCTCCTCGAGGCTCGAGGCGTCGGAGTGGACGGCCGAGCGCTGGTTCGCGGGCTGCCAGCTCGCGTAGGTCTGCGCGTCGTGGAGGAGGTAGGGGCCGATCCGGGACCAGGTGCGCTCGGGGTCCTTCGACACCCAGATCATCTCGCCGCTGCCCGGCGGCAGCACCAGCGGGTCCTCGACGCCCAGGCGCTCGCACTCGGACGTGTAGGTCTCGAAGACCTCGGGGTCGTTCGATCCGGGCTGGAAGGGAAGCCCGAGGCGGGCCGCCCGGCGGGCGGCGAGCTTGCCCATGCCGCCCACGAAGATGGGTGGGCGGGGCTGGGTGAGGGGCCGGGGCGTCAGGTGCACGCGGCGCCCCTGGTACTCCACGGGCTCTCCCGCCCAGGCGCGGACGATCAGGTCGAGGCTCTCGTCCATCACCCGCCCCCGACTCGACCAGTCCACCCCGAACATCTCGTACTCGACGGGTCGATAGCCCAGTCCGGCGACGATGCTGACCCGGCCGCCGCTCGCGAGGTCGAGGATCGCGAGGTCCTCGGCGAGCTTGATCGGGTCGTAGAGCGGAAGCAGGAGCGCCACCACCGAGATGCGGACCTTGCGGGTCCGGCCCACCATGCAGCCCATGAGGGGCATCGGCGCCGGCAGGAACCCGTCCTCGGCCGCGTGGTGCTCCGACAGGGTCAGCGTGTCGAAGCCCTGCTCGTCGGCCCAGGCGGCCATGTCGAGAGCCGCGCCGTAGAGGTCCCGAGCGCTCGCCGGCGAGAAGCCGGGCGCTCGCATGTCGAATCGGATGATGGAGTAGGCCATGGATCAGTCGTCGTCCTGGGAGTGGGAGCCGACCGCGTCTGCCGGCGTCGACCGGTCCGGGGGAGCGGAGGACACGGACTCGAAGCCGCACGCGCGCTGGTAGTTCGTCCACGCCTTGCGGATCCACTCCTCGGCCTGCGCCTCCCCCTTCGCCTGGCGGAACTGCTCGACCCGCGTCGCGACCGCCAGCACGGTGATCGGCCGGGAGCCGTTCAGCAGCTCGTCGAAGATCGACCCGAACCGGGTTCCGAACGCACTCTCGACGGCGCGGCCATCGTAAGCGTAGGTGTACATGGCGAAGTGCACCATGTTGCGCGCGGTCTGGTCGGCGAAGTGGACGGGAATCTCCCGACCGCCCACCTCGACGGGGCGCAGGCGGATCCGGTCCGCCTCGAGTCGACCCGGGATCGCCTTCGCGGGGTTCAGCAGCTGGGTGGGGAGGCCCCAGGTGCGCTGCACCAGGAAGCCCATCTCCAGCTCCCCCTTCTCCTCCGCCGGGATCGTCCCCTTGCGCACACCGCGGCCCTCCACCACGGGCCGCCACTCGTCGTCGGAGCCGGGGATGCTGCGCGGATCGATGGCGGTGGGATCGAGCGCCCTCGTCACGTCCGCACAGCGATCGACGTGGCGGGGCGCGACCTCGGCCTGGTAGGTGACCGCACCCACGACGCCGAGCAGGACCAGGAGCGGAGCCAGGATCGCATGGGAGCTGGTCACGCGAACGCCTCCTGGAGCCGCTCGCGATCGGAGAAGCGGTAGAGGACGAACAGCACCCCGAAGAACGCCGCGACGCCCGAGGCCTCGTGGAGCATGGTGTCGAGCAGCGCGATGTTGCCGAGCGCTCCGAAGAGCACCAGCGCGAAGGCCCGCAGGATGTTGGCGGCCAGGGCGAGCGGGGCGAAGAGGGCCAGCAGCGCGAAGCGGCGCCACGTGTAGCGGCAGTAGCAGGCCATGAAGACGCTGGCCGCGAAGCTCGCGTAGAGGGTCTGGAAGCCGCTGCAGGCGTCGCCGACGATGAAGACGGAGTTGGGCAGGGCGATCATGGTCTGCTCGCGCAGCGTCGCGAGACCCAGCCCCTGGAGCAGCGGGACCGTCCCCGCGGCCGTCCAGTTGCGCAGCACCACCTGATTGAACGCCGTGGTCGGCACCGGCAGCATGAAGAACCCGATGAGCCAGACGGGGCCCAGGGCCAGGGTGCGCCGTCGCCCCAGCAGGAGCAGCGAGAGCCCGGGCAGCGTGATGACGAGCCCCAGGGACGAGAGGTACCGGGTCGCCGCCGTCGCATCGAGGACCGCCAGCGCCAGACCGAGACCCAGAACCGGCCACCCCCAGGCCGACGGCGGGTCGGGCTCTCCGGAGTCCCGGCGGAGCGCCGAGCGCGCGAGCAGGACCATCACCACCGGAATGAAGAGGCCGTGGTTGTTCTGCCAGACGCTGGACGTCCACTCCCCGTACATCCAGACCCAGGTGGGCGCGAACGCGGCTCCCCAGGCCGCCAGACAGGCGATGGCCAGCCACGGGACCCGGAGTGCGGTGGCGGGGCGCGCGGGCGCCCGCACCGACGCCGGCGCCGAGGTCCGCGCGTACACCCGGTAGGCGACGAAGGCGGCCCCCACCAGGGCGCCGGCGCCCAGGGAGAGAAGCCAGTCGGGCGGTGTCAGCGGGCTCAGGGCCAGCACCACGGCGATCAGCCCGGCGAGGCCGAGGTCCCGGCGTTCGATGCGGCGCCAGACGGGGACGGGCGCGGGCTCGGCGCTCGATCCGGTCGCGCGGGTCGCGCGGGTCGCGCCGTCCCGGGAAGACGGGCCGTCGTCGCGCGGCTGCGAGGGGCCGTCGGTCGCACCCGAGGCGCGATCACTCGATCCCCGCGTCCGCTCCTCGCCGGTTCCCTGGTCCAGGTTCGCCACCCTCGCGGTCCCTCGCCGTCTCGCCTTCGCCACCCGATCCTCGGGGACCAGCCTCGGGGACCAGCCTCGGGGGCTGGCCTCGGGGCCCGGCCTCGGGGGCTGGCCGGATCCGGCCGATCCGCTCGATCCCTCCGCTTCGGGGCTCACGCCGAGACGGCCCTGGAGCGCGCTTCCGGCCGACGCTCGCAGGCAGCGATCTCGGGACAGCGCCGAAGAGTCGCGGAGGGGTTCGCCTCTGGCAAGAGTGACATCGGCCGATCGCGCCGCGCGGGACACTCCATTCGCCGCCGGACGCCGGCGCTGCGCGCGGGCTGCGGTCGGGCTGCCGGTCGGCTGCGGTCGGCCGCAGGGCCGCCCCGCTTCGGACCCCAGAAGCGGGGGCCACCCTGCTAGTCTGGGTCGGACCCGGGCTCCGCCGGCCCCGCCCTCGAGGTGCGCTTGACCGACCGAATCGACCTCCGTCCCGCCCCCGCGCCGCCCCACCCGGAGCGCCGGGACGGCGCTGCCTCGTGAGCCCCTCTCCCGCCAGCGATTCCCGGCGATTGTCCGTCATCGTTCCGGTGTACAACGAGGAGGCGCAGCTCCGCGCCGCCCTCGAGAACCTCCTCGCGAGCCCGTGCCCCATCGAACGCGAGTGGATCGTGGTGAACGACGCCTCGACCGACGGCAGCGCGGCGATCCTCGACGAGATGGCCCGGGAGCACCCGCTGCGCGTGATCCACGCCGAACGCAACCGGGGCAAGGGCGCCGCGGTCACCCGCGGCTTCGCCGAGGCCACCGGCGACTACGTGATGATCCACGACGCCGACTTCGAGTACGACCCGCGCGACATCCCGAGCCTGCTCGAGCCGCTGCGCGACGGCGAAGCCGACGTCGTCTACGGCAGCCGCTTCCGGAAGGAGGCGAACCAGGTCCACCGGACCTACCACTACATGGTGAACCGCTTCCTCACCGACCTGTCGAACTGGATGTCGGGCATCTATCTGACCGACATGGAGACCTGCTACAAGATCTTCCGCGCCGACCTCCTGCAGTCCATGCAGCTGCGGTCCCAGCGCTTCGGCATCGAGGTCGAGCTGACGGCCTACGTGGCCAAGACCCGCGCCCGGGTCTACGAGCGCCCCATCCGCTACTACCCGCGAACCCGGCTCCAGGGAAAGAAGATCAGCTGGAAGGACGGCCTGGCGGCCCTGTTCCACCTGGTCCGCTTCAACTGGCTCGTCAGCCGGGACGCCGCCTTCCGCGACCTGCCGGCCCACTACGTGGCCAACCCGCTCCCCGGCGTCCAGAACGGCGCGGCCGAGGCGGAGGAGAGCGTCTGCCCGCCGCCGCCGTGACCGGAAGCGCCTCGGGAATCGGCGCGGCGATCCGCAGGCGACTCGAGGGAGAGGGGTTCGAGGTCCACGGCGTCGACCTGCGAGACGCCGAGATCGAGGCCGACCTCTCGACGCCGGAGGGGCGCGCCGGGGCGCTGCGGGCCGTGCTCGAGCGCACGGGCGGACGGCTCGACCGCCTGGTGACCTGCGCGGGGCTGGGCTCGAACGTCCGCCCCGCCTCGCGGGTGGCCCGGGTCAACTACTTCGGATCGGTGGAGCTGATCGACGGACTGCGCGACGCGCTCTCGCGCGGCGACGACCCGGCGGCGGTCGCGGTGGTCTCGAACTCGGCGCAGATGGCGCCCCTGGACGACCACCCGATGGTCCAGGCCCTGCTGGAGGGCGACGAAGAGCGCGCCTCCCGGGTGATCGACGAGCAGGACAGCCCGGTGGTCGCCTACATGGGGTCGAAGCACGCCCTGGGCCGCGCCCTCCGCCGGCGCGTCCGCGAGTTCGGGAGCGCCGGGGTGCGCCTCAACGGCGTGGCGCCCGGGCCCGTGCGGACCCCGCTGCTCCAGGGGACCCTCGACGACCCGGCCACGCGACCGATGCTCGAGAACCTCGAGCTGCCGATCGGGCGCTTCGGGGAGCCCGACGACGTGGCGCGGCTCGTCGCCTTCCTGCTGTCGCCCGACGCGAGCTTCGTCCACGGCTCGATCGTCTACGTCGACGGCGGCAACGACGCCGAGATCCGTCCGGACCGCTACTGAGACGCGGGCGGCCCGTGGGCCGCGCTCAGGCCAGCGCCGCCAGCTTCTCGCCGGCGAAGAAGCGCCGGGGATTCTCGACCAGCAGCGTCTCGATCTGCTCGTCGCTGGCGCCGCCCTCCTTCAGCATGGGAACGATGCGCGTGCTGAAGTGGCTGGGGTTCCAGACCGCCTCCATGGCCTGCTGGACCTCGCGCGGGACGGGCACTCCCCTCCAGCACCAGACCGAGTCGTGGGAGACGACGACCCGATCGCCCGCACCGGCTCGGAGCAGGGCCAGCAGGGCGTCGACCCGCTTGCGGTCGGGCTGGAGCATGTCGAGGCCGAAGCGATCGAACCCGAGGTAGGAGCCGCCGCGGGCGATGCCCATGTGGTAGCCGTGGTCGTCGGTGCCGCACGAGTGGCCGACGACGATCCGGTGGGCGGGAACGCCGTGGCCGGTGAGCACCTGCTGCTGCACGTCGCCCACCGTGCCCTCGTCGGTGTGGGTGGTGATGGGCGCGCCGGTCTGCCGGGAGGCGCGCGCGGCCGCCTCGAAGACGGTTCGCTCGTACTCGCTCATGGCGCCGTGTCCGGTCGCCACCTTGATGATGCCGGCGCGGATTCCCGTGGAGCCGATGCCCTCGCTGAGCTCGCGGACGAAGAGCTCGGTCATGGCGTCGACGCTGCCGCCGAGTCGTCCGCGGAACTTCCAGTAGGCGGCCCCGCCCTCGGCCTCCTTGTAGAGGCCGGTCGCGCACACGATCTGGAAGCCGGTCTTCTGGGCCACCTTCGCGGCGAGCTCGACGTCGCGTCCCAGGTCGTTGGGGCACGGGTCGAGCATGGAGCGGAAGCCCAGCGCCTTCATCTCCTCGATCCGGTCGACGCACACGTGGTAGTGGTCCTCCGCGCTCCCGCCCAGGTTGGCGGGGTCGGACTCCCAGCCGGGAAACCCGATGAGGAGGTGCTCGTGCATCAACGTGCGCCCGAGGGCATCGGGTGTGATGGCTCCGGTGACGGTCTGGATCTCCACGGTGGGTCCTCCTGGCTTCGCGCGCGCCATGCGCCCGCTCCAGGGTACACCGGGCGCCGCCCCGCGAGCTGCGGTACGCGGTCCAGAGGCTCGAGAGTGGCCCCTGGCTCCGCCCCTGGAGGCCTGCAGGAGCTGCCTCGCACGGGCTCAGGCGTATTCTTCGATCCACGACTCAGGCGAGCGCGCCGTAGAGGGCGTCGACCAGGGCCTGGGTTCGGGGCGTCTGCCAGCGGTCGCCGGGGCGGTTGGTGAGGAACCCGAAGCCCAGGCCCAGGTCCGGGTCGGCGAAGCCGAGCGATCCGCCGTAGCCGTAGTGGCCGTAGGCCCCGGCGTTGGGCCCGAGCGGGCGTTCGGGTCGCGGCAGCTGGAAGCCCAGCCCGAAGCGCGACGGGCGCCCCAGCACGAGGTCGTCGCCGTCGACCTGGACCGTGGTCGCGTCAGCGTGGAGCGCCGGCGAGACCGACGGGCGGCGGCCCGGGCCGCCGCAGACGAAGGACTCGTAGGCCCTGGCGACGCCGCGGGCGGTCCCGTGGCCGTTGGTCGACGGGATCACCGCCTCCCGCCACGCCCGGGTGTTGACCGTGCCCATCCCCGAGAGCCCGCTGGGGTTGAAGTAGGTGTGCCAGATCATCTCGTCGTGGCGCGCATCGCCCGTGGGCGGAAACGCCTGGGCCCACTGCTCGGGCCCGCTGAAGACCACCTGGGGCGCGTCCACCTCCGCCACCCGGGCGTGGCGATCGGCCGGCAGTCCGAAGTGGAACTCGGCCTCGGCGGGACCCGTGACGTGCTCGCGGAGCGCGTCCCCGACGCGGGTGCCGGTGGCGCGGCGGATCAGCTCGCCCACCAGGAAGCCGAGGGTGTTGCAGTGATAGCCGTGGCGTGTTCCGGGCCGCCAGTACGGCGCCTGCCCGGCGAGGGCGGCGCACATGCGCGACCAGTCGTACATGGCGTCTTCGGGGAGGCGCTCGCGCACCGCGGGCAGGCCGGCCCGGTGGCTCAGCAGCTCGCGCAGGCTGACCGTCCCCTTGTCCTCGGCCGCGAACTCCGGCCACGGTTCGGCCACCGGCCGGTCGAGGCCGAGCCGGCCCCGGTCCACGAGCTGCAGGGCCAGCATGGCCAGCAGTCCCTTGCCCACGGAGTAGGCGTTCACCAGGGTGTCGCGACGCCAGCGGCGGGTGGCGCCGCGGTCGCGGAAGCCGCCCCAGAGGTCCACCACCGAGCGGCCGCCCAGCCGCACGCAGAGCGCCGCGCCCAGCTCGCCCCGCTCGGCGAAGTTCGCCCGGAAGGCGTCGCCCACGGCGGCGAAGCGCGGGTCGCAGGTTCCGTCGACCTCGAAGGCTCCGGGGGACGAAGGGGCTCGGCTCACGGGGGCTCCTGGCGGCGCAGTCTAGCCCGCGGCCCGCCGCTCCGTGCCCCATGGGGATCAAGCGGGCAGGTTTGCCTTTTCCGCCTGGATTGCTAGATACTTGGCGCGCGCCCCCTAACAGTGTTCAAGATTTCGAACAACGTTCGATGTCCACCCCCGCCGCCCAGCAACGCCGCCTCCAGCACCGCGAAGAGGCCCGGCGATCCATCCTCGACGCCACCGAGTCGCTCCTCGTGGACGAGGGCTACGACGGCTTCTCCATGCGCCGGCTCGCCGAGCGTTGCGGCTACACCGCACCGACGCTCTACCACTACTTCAGCGACAAGGAGAGCCTGATCGAGGCGCTCCTGGCCGAGCGCCTGGTGCAGCTGGTCGCCGACCTGCGCGCGGTGCCGACCACCGGAGACGCCCTCGAAGATCTCCGCGCGCGCTGTCTGGCCTTCGTCTCCTGGGGGCTGCGCAATCCCACCCACTACCGGCTGATGGTGCTTCCCAGGGAGAGCGAGAGGCCCCCCTCGGCCGAGGGCGAGGCGGCCCGGGAGCTGCTGGTCCGCCCCTTCGACGCGCTGGCCCGCAGCGGCCGGCTCAACACGCCCGACGGCGAGCTGGCGCGCCAGACGCTCTGGGCCCTCCTCCACGGGTTGATCCTGCTCCAGAGCACCCGCCCCGACGAGGAGTGGCTCCCCGATCTGGCCGGCCAGGCCATCGACGCCGTCATCCGCGGAAGCCTCCGCGAATCCGAGGCTCTGCAGGAGGATCGAGAGACATGATGGATCGAGCTCATCGGCGGCGGACCGCAGGCGCCGCCCCCACGACCGCGGGAGCGCTGGTCGCCCTGCTCGCCTTCGCGCTCGCGGGCTGCAGCGAGGGCGAGACGCCCCCCGAAGTCTCGGCGCCGCCGGTGATGGTGGTGCGCGCCGAGGCGCGCGATCTCGTCGAGCGCATCGAGGCCACCGGGCAGCTGCTCGCGAAGGCCGAGGCCCAGGTCGCGGCCCAGGTGCGGGGCGAGGTCACCCACGTCGCCGTCGACGAGGGCGGCGCGGCGGAGCGCGGCGCCGTGATCCTGGAGATCGACCCCGAGCGCCGCCAGCTCGAGGCCGACGACGCCGGCGCCCGACTGGTCCAGGCCCAGGCCGAGCTGGACGAGGCCGCGCGCGAGGCGGCCCGCATCGAGAAGCTCCACGCCCGGGGCGCGGCCTCCCAGTCCCAGCTCGACGAGGCCCGGACGGCCCTGCGGCTCGCGCGCTCGCGGACGGTGGCCGCCGAGGCGCAGCTCGGTCTCGCGCGGCGGGCGGTGCGCGACTCGAGCGTCGCCGCTCCCTTCGAGGGCCTGATCGCCCGGCGCTACGTGAACGTCGGGGAGTTCGTGAGCGCCGGCCAGAAGCTCTTCGACCTCGTCGCGCTGGATCCCATCGAGGTGGAGTTCCACCTGCCCGAGGCCGACTCCGCGCGGGTGGCCGTGGGCAACGAGGTCTCCGTGCGCGTGGCCCCCTACCCCGACGAGAGCTTCGAGGCGAAGGTGAGCGTGGTCTCGCCGACCATCGACGAGGCCACCCGGACCCTGCGCGTGAAGGCGATCGTGCCCAACGCCGACGGGCGCCTGCGTCCCGGCCTGTTCGCCCGCGCCGACCTCGGCGTGGCCCACCGCGAGGCCGTGGTGATGATCCCCGAGGAGGCGCTCCTCCAGCGCGCCGACGGCGCCGTGGTCTTCCGGCTGGTGGGCGAAGAGCGCGTCGAGCGTCTCAACGTCGAGACCGGCACCTACAGCGACGGCTGGGTGGAGATCCGAGGGGGCGTGTCCGCCGACGACTGGATCGTGGTCCGCGGACAGACCGAGCTCGTCGACGGCTCGGCGGTCTCGGTCCGCGACGCCGAGGGGCGGCCCACCAGCGCCGCCGCCAGCCGCGAACCGGCCGAGGGCCGGGACGGATGAGCCTCTCCGACGTCGCCATCCAGCGCCCCATCCTCACGTGGATGATGACGCTGGCCCTCATCGTGTTCGGCGTCCTGGGATACCAGCGGCTGGGCGTCGACCAGTACCCGAACATGGAGTTCCCGGTCCTCACGGTGACCGCCACCCTGGACGGGGCGAGCCCGGAAGGCATCGAGGAGGACGTCGTCGACGTCATCGAGGAGCAGCTCTCCACGCTCTCCGGCGTGCGCACCATCGCCTCGACCAGCTTCCAGAGCGGCGCCCAGATCCGCGTGGAGTTCCGCCTGGGAACCGACCTGGACCTCGCCGCCCAGGAGGTGCGCGATCTCATCGCGCGGGTGCGCGGCGAGCTGCCGCGGGACCTCGACCCTCCGGTGGTCGGGAACTTCGACCCCAACGATCAGCCGGTCCTCTGGATTCCCCTCGAGTTCGAGGGCAGCCCGGTGGTCGCCAGCGAGTTCGTGAAGCGACAGCTCTCGCCCATGATCGAGACCATCCCGGGCGTGGCCGGCGTGGCCATGTTCGGCCGGGTCGATCGCAACATCCGGATCTGGCTCGACGCGGACGCCCTGTCCGCGCGGGGCCTGTCTTCCGGAGACGTGCTGGCGGCCATCCGCCGGGAGCACGTGGAGGTGCCCGGCGGCAAGGTCGAGAGCCGGCGCATCGAATACAGCGTGAAGACCGACGCCGAGTTCCGGACCCTCGAGGAGCTCGAGAACCTCGTGGTCGCCGGAGACGGGACCGCCATCGTGCTGCTGCGCGACGTGGCCCGGGTCGAGGACGGCCACGAGGACATCACCACCATCGCCCGCTACAACGGCAAGCCCACCATCGCCGTGGGCGTCCAGCGCAAGTCGGGCGAGAACACCGTCGCCATCGTGGACCAGGTCTTCGAGCGACTCGACCAGATGAAGGCGATCCTGCCCGCCGGCATGCGGATCGTGGACCCGATCGGCTGGGTCGACTTCTCCCGTGGCGTGCGCGAGGCCGTCGACGAGACCGAGTTCGCCCTGCTCTTCGGCGCCCTGCTGGCGGTGCTCGTGGTCTTCGTGTTCCTGCGACGCACACGCCCCACCCTGATCGTCGCGGCCGCCATCCCCATCTCGCTCATCGCCACCTTCGGTCTGGTCTGGATGTTCGGCTACACGCTCAACACCATGACACTGCTGGGGATGACGCTGGCCGTGGGCGTGGTCATCGACGACGCGATCGTGGTCCTCGAGAACATCGAGCGGCACCGGGAGCGCGGGGAGAACGCGGCGCAGGCCGCGTCGGTGGGCACCCGCGAGATCGCCTTCGCCGCCACGGCCGCGACCATCTCCGTGGCCGCGGTGTTCCTGCCGGTGGTGTTCGTCGACGGCCTGGTCGGCAGCTTCCTCGGAGAGTTCGGCCTCACCGTGGCCGGCTCGGTGGTGATCTCGCTCTTCGTCGCCCTGACCCTCACGCCCATGCTGGCCGCGCGCATGCCGCCGCCCTCCGAGAGGGCCCACGGCAGCATCTACCACCGCCTGGAGCAGGGCTTCGTGGCCCTCGAGCGCGTCTACCGCCGGCTGCTCCACTGGACGGTCGATCACCGGGCGATCACGGTGGCCGTGGCCCTCGGCACCCTGGGCCTGGCCTTCGTGTTCGGGAAGAACCTGAAGAGCGAGTTCTTCCCGCCCACCGACGCGGGCATCTTCGTGGCGTTCCTGGAGGCCGCGCCGGGCACCTCCCTCGACTCCACCATGGACTACCTGAAGCGGGACGAGGCGCACCTGCTGGACCAGCCGGAGATCGCCGGGCTCTTCTCGTCGGTCGGCTCGACGGGCCGGGGCACCGTGGCGCGATCCAACCGCGGCATGGCCTTCGGGACCCTGGTGGCCCGGAACCAGCGCGACCGCAGCGTCTTCGACCTGATCAACGAGGCCCGCGAGGTCTACGCGCCGGTGCCGGGCCGGACCATGCGCATCTTCCCGCTGGGCGAGACGCTCTCCGCGGCCCGGGGCGATTTCGAGGTGGAGATCCGCGGCAACCGTCCCCTGGCCGAGCTGGACGCCCTGGCCGACCGGATGATCGGCGAGCTGGGCCAGATTCCCGGCTTCGTCGACCTGGACAAGAGCCTCAAGCTCGGTCTGCCCGAGCTGCGCATCGTCCCGGACCGCAAGAAGGCCGCCGCCCTCGGCGTGGACGCCCGGACCGTGGCCACCACCATCCAGGCCATGGTGGGGGGCATCGACGTCGGCGTCTTCAAGGAGGCGGGTCGCCGCTACGACATCCGCATGCGCCTGGAGTCGGAGGACCGCGCGACGCCGGAGTCGATCGGTCGGCTCTACGTCCGCAACGACCGCGGCGAGCTCGTCGAGCTGCGGAACCTGATCACCTCCACGACCGGCGCGGCGGCGGCGGAGATCACCCGCAGCGATCGCCAGCGCAGCGTGACGATCTCGGCGAACCTCGTCGAGCTCACCCTGAGCGAGGCGGTCGCCGAGGCCGAGCGGCTCTCCAAGTCCATCCTGCCCGAAGGCGTGCACCTGACCCTCTCGGGCCAGGCCAAGTCCATGCAGGAGGGACAGGAGCAGTTCGCGGTGGCGCTCCTGCTGGCGGTCCTCGTGATCTACATGGTGCTCGCCGCCCAGTTCGAGAGCCTGGTGCACCCGCTGACGGTGATGCTGGCCCTGCCTCTCGCCATGGTGGGCGCGCTGGGCGGCCTCCTGGCCTCGGGACACACGATCAACCTCTTCAGCCTGATCGGCATCCTCCTGCTGTTCGGACTGGTGACGAAGAACTCGATCCTGCTGGTCGACTACGCGAACCAGCTGCGACGGGACGGCATGGACAAGCGAGAGGCCATGCGCACCGCGGCGCCCGTGCGCATGCGACCGGTGTTGATGACGGCCTTCTCGATGATCCTGGGCGTGCTGCCGGCGGCCGCGGGCATCGGCCCCGGCGCCGAGAGCCGCGCGCCCATGGCGGTGGCCACCGCGGCGGGCATGCTCTCGTCGACGCTGCTCACGCTGATCGTGGTGCCGGTCTTCTACCTGCTGTTCGACGACGCCGCCGACTTCGTGAAGCGGCAGGTCGGGCGCCTCTCGGGCGCGCCGGCTCAGTCGGCCTCCTCCTCCGCCACCCCGTAGCGCTCCATGTAGGCGCGAAAGCGCTCCCGGAGCTCGCCGCCGTCCAGACCGACGCCGGCCAGCGAGTAGCGGTGGAGCCCGCGGGCGGCGCGCGGCCGGGCCGCCGCGTACTCCGCCACCCGCCGGCGCACCTCCGGCGGGAAGTCCCAGCCCAGGCGCCGGTGTACGTCCGCCACGGTCGCCACGGGGTCGCGCACCAGGTCGGCGAAGTGGACGTCGACGAAGCGGTCGTCGGGCAGGACGCCCGACGCGCGCTGCTCCATCTCCTTGGCGTAGATGTAGGCGTAGCCGAAGGCCATCCGCGCGGGCACATCGGACAGGTCGACCCGCCGGCAGCGCATCCACTTGAGGGTGCCCATGAGGCTCACCGCGGAGGGCAGCGTTCTCAGCGGGTCCCGATGGGTCCGCACGATGCGCGCGTCGGGATAGACGTCGAACAGCGTGCGCAGCTGGAACAGATGGCTGGGGGCCTTCAGCAGCCAGCTGCGGCTGCCGCCGCGGGCCTGCAGCGTCTTCAGGAAGCGCGCGTGGAGCCGGTAGGCGTCGTGGGCGTCCGTGGACTGGAGATGGGATTCGTAGGCCGGCACGACGTGGTTCCCGCTCCAGTGGTCGGACAGGAATTCGTGCAGCGTGATGAAGATGCATTCGTTGGGCGCGCGGCCCGAGTTGGCGTGCATGGTCTCGTACTCGGGCTGGAGGTCGTGCCAGAAACGGGTCACGCGGTCCGCCAGCTCGGCGCGGTCCGCACCTTCGAGGGCCTCGACCGGGTGCTGCATCTCCCAGAGGGCCGGCGCGCGACGGGCGGGATCGCACGCCATCAGCTCGTGGAGGATCGAGGTCCCCGAGCGCGGCGGCCCCACGATGAACACCGGCGCCTGGATCTCCGACTCCAGCAACTGCGGCCGCTGGCGCCAGAGCTCGGTGAGCCGCAGGCGGTTGCGCAGCGCGGTGAGGATCTCGGTTCGCGCCAGCAGCCGCCCGGCCAGGTGGAGGTCGGACTCCTCCTCCAGCGACCGGAGCAGGACGTCGAAGTGGGTGCGCCAGTCTCCGGCGCCGAAGTCGTCGAGCCCGGTCGAAGCCCGCGCCGCCTCGACGAGGTCGTCGGCCGACAGGGACACGAGCCGCTCCGCGCCGCCCACCGCGTCGCCGTGGGCGATCAGGCGCTCGACCCAGGCCGGGCGCTCCGGCGCACGAAAGCTCACCGTCCGCCTTCCCCCCGCACTAGAGGCAGCGGTTCCACACCGCCTCCCGCCGGCGCGACAACGCCGCGCGCCGGGTCGCCGGGTCGATGGACGGGTGATCCCTGGGCAGGTGGGCGCGGACGTCGCCCAGCGGGATCACCTTCGCCTCCGGGAGCGGCTCGTCCCGGGCCCACACGAAGCGGTAGACCAGGAGCCCCCGCCGGCGCCCCTCGGTGTCGATCCAGTTGGGCACCGCGGGGTCCCGGTGGGCGAGCACGATCCGCACCCGGCCGTCCGGGTCGACGTGGGCCTGGTGGTCGTTGAGGCTGGTCTGGCGCTCGGCGAAGTCGCCGGACTCGAGCCAGCCGAGGGTGTGGATCGAGAACCCCCAGTAGTCGGCGTCGGGCACCCGGGTCTCGACGTGCAGCGCCTCGTCGTCCCCGAGCTCCCAGAAGCAGCTCCCGTAGAGGATGTCCCGGGCGCCCCCCGGTGCGGGCCGGGGCGGGTTCGCGACGTTGGGGGTGGCGCGGCTCCAGCCCTTTGCGGTGTAGTCGTTCCAGAAGGGGACGCTGCGCTCGACCCAGGTGGCGGCCCGATCGAGGGCCCGTGCGACGAAGGCGGGGTCCAGGGCGGGGCGCGGCACGCCCTCCTGGCCGATCCGCTCGATGTGGAAGGCCGGCGCGGCGTCGCGCTCCCAGTCGCTCTGGTAGACGCGAATGCTGAAGATCCGGGCGCGCGGGTCCAGGGGCATCCAGTTGCCCGGCTGCTCCTCGCCGCCGAGCCGGATCTCGAGCCGGCCGTCGCCGCCGACCTCGAGCTGGTCCAGGGAGCGCTCCCCGAAGACGCCGAGCTCGCCGAGATGCATCTCGCCCTCGTGGAGCGAGAAGATCGCCTGGCGAACGCCGCGGACGTCCCCCCACACGCGATAGCGATGGCGCGGATCGACGTTGGCCCGCAGATAGGCGTTGTCGGGATTGGGGCCGCCCCACTGATTGTGGGGCGTCTCGTAGCGCAGCAGGGAAGGATGGCGCGGGTCGCCGGCCTCCACCTCGAGCTGGACGGCGTGCACAACGAGGCGGGTCAGCCAGCGGAAGCCCTCCGCGCGGTCGCGGGGGTCGGCCGGAAAGCCCTCGCCGAGGATCGCCTCTCCCGCCTCCTTCAGTCGATCGCACCAGTCGCGCCAGGCGTCCCCGGAGAGCAGACGCTCCACGTCGTCCATGGCCCGACACTACTCCACCTGCTGCGTGCCGCGCAGTCCGCGGGCGGGTGCCGAGGCGGCCGGGCCGGTCCTCACTCGGTCGCCGGCAGGCGGAACGCCACCAGGGCGTCACCCAGCCGGGTGCCCGCCCGGCCGTGGCCGCCCGCGGCGATCACGACGTACTGCACCCCCTCGGCCTCGTAGGTCATGGGCGTCGCCTGTCCACCGGCGGGCAGGCGTCCGCGCCACAGCTCCTCCCCGCTCACCAGGTCGATGGCGCGCAGATAGTCGTCCATGGTCGCCCCGAGGAAGATGAGGCCGCTCGCCGTCACCAGCGGGCCGCCGAGGTTGGGCGTCCCCAGCTCCCAGTGCGGATCGAGGAGCGGGACCAGGTCGGCGATGGTGCCGATGGCGCGCTGCCAGAGGATGTCGCCCGTATCCAGGTCGATGACGGCGAGGGTTCCCCACGGCGGGTCCACGCACGGCAGGCCGAGCGGCGAGAGCAGCGCATCCCGCCACAGCACGAAGGGCGTGCCCACCTGGGGAGAGAGCTCTCCGGACCGGCGCTCGGAGCGGTCCACCTCCTCGCGCGGAATCAGCTGCACGAACCACGGGAGATCCATGGTGTTCGCGACCATCACCTGCCGATCGGGGTCGACGGCGACGCCTCCCCAGTTCGAGCCGCCGGCGTTGCCGGGGAGCATCAGCGAGCCCTGGGTGGTGGGCGGCGTGAAGATGCCGTCGTAGCGCAGCTCGGCGATGCGGTTGCGACACCACCACCAGTCCCAGCCCATCACTCCCCAGGCGTCGTCGGGCCCGAGGCTCGTGCGCACGAGCGGATCGGGCTTCACGGGGAAGGGCTGGGTGGGCGAGAGCTGCTCGCCGGGCGCGCCGTCCTGGGGCACCGGGCGCTCCTCGACGGGGAACACGGGCTCGCCGGTCTCCCGGTGCAGCACGAACGTGAAGCCCATCTTGGTGGGCTGCACGACCACCGGCACCGGCTCGCCGTCGCGGAACACCTCGGTGAGCGTGGGCTGGGCCGGAACGTCGAAGTCCCAGAGGTCGTGGTGCACCGTCTGGAACGACCAGGCGATCTCGCCCGTGGCCGCGTGGAGTGCGACCACGGAGCTGCCGTAGTGGCTCATCTCCGGGTTCTGGCCCCGGTAGTAGTCGAGCATCGGATTGCCGGTGGGCGCGAACACCAGGCCCCGCTCCTCGTCCACCGAGAACTGGGCCCAGACGTTGGGCGTGCCCAGGGCGTGGCCGGCGGCGCTGCTGTTCTCGGGCGTGTGCACGAAGCCGGGGGGCGACAGGTCAAAGGCCCAGAGCTGCGCGCCGCTGCGCGCATCGAAGGCGCGCACCACGCCGCTGGGCGCGTTCCAGCGCTGGTTGTCGCCCACCGCCGAGCCCACCACCACCGCCCCGCCGGCCACCACCGGCGGCGACGTGACCTGGTACTCGCCCCGCCACAGCTGCTCGCCGGCGGCCGGATTGAGGTCGACCTCGCCCGAGCCGTCGGCGCCGAAGTCCGCGCAGCGCTCGCCGCTGGCGACGTCGAGGGCGATGAGACGTCCGTCGTTGGTGGCGCTGAAGATGCGCGTGGAGCACGGCTGGTCCGGCTCGCGCCCGGGGTCCCGCCAGGCCTCGACCCCGCGACAGATGTACTGGTTGGCGTAGTCCAGGTCGCGGTCGATGCCGGGATCGTGGACCCACAGCTCGGCGCCGTTGGACGGATCGAGGGCGATGACCCGGTTGAAGGGCGTGCAGAAGACGAGCCGGCCGTCGACGACGATGGGCGTGTTCTCGAAGGCGGTGGACTCGCCCCCCTCCCCGCGCCTCGGCGCGACGTCGCCGGTGTGGTAGGTCCAGGCCACCTCGAGATCGGCGACGTTGTCGGGACCGATCTGCTCGAGATCGGAGTGGCGCTGGCCGCCGGCGTCGCCGCCGTAGTGGGTCCAGCCCCGGGCGTCTCGGGGGCGGCCGCTCTCGGCCCCGCCCGGGTCGTCGAAGGGCGGCGCGCAGGCCAGCAAGACGAGGCTCGCCAGGCCGAGCCGCAGAGCCGTCGCGGCGTTCGTCGGGTCCACTTGCGCCTCCTGTGCTTCGGAGGCGAACGGTAGGGAAAGTCGGGCGGCCCGGAGGGCTAGAGGCGCCAGCCGATGGCGGCCAGCAGGGCGGCGGGAAGCAGGGCCCCGAGTCCGGCCAGCCAGCGCCGCGAACGCGAGGAGACCCGGGCTTCGGCTCCCCAGCGCTGCGTCCGCCTTCGCGGCTCGAGCGTCACGAGGCACTCGTGGTAGTCGATCGTCTGGTTCCGCATCGTTGCCCCCTTGGGGTCGGGACGCTTGTCGGGCCAGGGAGCTGGCCCTGCCTATAGGTTGTGGGATCCACAGGGGTTCATGTGGCAAGGAGAGGCGTCTTTCTCGTGACTTCACTCGGCCCTGGCGTGTGGAGTCTCGCGAAGCCGCGACGGCGCCGTGGGTTCGGGGGGAGCCCACCCCGCCCCCCGCCGCCGGCGATCCCCCGGGCAGTCGGTTGGCTCGCAGGATTGGCCCGCACGGGATGGGCTCTGCCAGACTGGCGCCACTCTCTGGAGGATCGATGAGCGACGAGCCCGACGAGCGAGACGAGCCGGACGAGCGCGACGAGCTGGACCCCCTGCACGGCTGGGGGCCGCGGCTGGCCGACCTGGAACGCAGGCAGCGCGAGGCGCAGGCCATGGGCGGCGAGACGAAGCTGGCCGGGCGCCGTGCGGCCGGACGCCTGAATGCCCGCGAGCGGATCGCGCGGCTGCTGGACTCCGGGAGCTTCGTCGAGCTGGGCGCCCTGGCGGGTCCGGCGCCGGCGCCGGGCGAGCCGCCGGTGCCGGCGGACGCCTTCGTGGCCGGCTCCGGCCGCATCGACGGCCGACCGGTGCTGGTGGGCGCCGAGGACTTCACGGTGAAGGGCGGCTCCATCGGGCTGGCCGCCGCGGACAAGCGGACCCGCCTGACCCAGCTCGCCGCCCAGGAGCGCGCCCCTCTGGTGCTGCTGCTCGAGGGCGCGGGACATCGCATGAGCAACGCCCTCGAGCGCCACGGGCGCACGCCCAACGACCTGCAGGGCCTGGCGGAGCTCGCCGGCCGGGTCCCGACGGTCTGCGCGGTGATGGGCGCGTCGGCGGGCCACGGGGCGCTGGCGGCCCCGTTGGTGGACTTCTGCGTGATGGTCGAGGGCGCCTCGCTCTTCACCGCCGGACCGCCGCTCGTGAAGGCGGCGATCGGCGAGGACGTGGACAAGCAGACCCTGGGCGGCACCGCGGTCCATCTCCGGGAGAGCGGTGTGGCGCACAACGCGGCGGCCGACGACCCGTCGGCCCTCGACCTCGTCCGACGCTACCTCGGCTACTTCCCGGCCAACGCGTGGGAGAGCCCGCCGTCGCAGGCCGGCTCGCCCGCCGCGGGCCGGCGCCGAATCGACGCGCTGCTCGAGCTGGTCCCGCCCCACGCCCGGAGCCCCTACTCCATGCGCCGGGTGGTGGAGCTCGTGGCCGACGCGGAGAGCCTGCTCGAGATCCAGCCGGACTACGGGCGCTCCCTGGTGACCGCGCTGGCCCGCATCGGCGGGCGCAGCGTGGCGATCGTGGCCAACGACCCCTCGGTGCGGGCCGGCACCGTGGACGTGCCGGCCGCCTCGAAGGGCGCGCGCTTCCTGGAGGTCGTCGGGGGCTTCCACCTGCCCGTCGTCTTCCTGGCCGACAACCCGGGCGTGCAGGCCGGCACCCGGGGCGAGCGCGACGGCGCGCTGCGGGCGGCGGCCCGGCTGTTCGCCGCGCAGCACCGACTGCGCTCGCCCAAGCTCCACGTGACCCTGCGCAAGGCCTTCGGGTTCGGCAGCTCGGTGATGGCCATGAACCCGTTCGACGCCCAGACCGTCTGCCTGGCCTTTCCCGGCGCGACCCTCGGCGCCATGCCCGCTGCCAGCGGGGGTCGGGCCGCCGGGGCCGACGCCGAGACCCAGGCCGCCCTCGAGGCGGCCGAGCTCGAAGGCACCTACCGCAGCGCCGGCCAGCTCGCCTACGACGACGTGATCGATCCCAGGGAGCTGCGCAATCGCCTGATCGACGGCCTGGAGCTGGCGGCCGGGCGCGGCGCCGGCGACCGCGCCCCCGTCGCCCGGGTGGGCGCCCTGCCCTGAGCCCGCCCGGCTCGGGCTCCGGCGCCGGCTCCGGGTTCGGCTCCGAGGCGCTCGCAGCGCCCGCGCGAGCGCGTGCCGGCCGGCCTCCGACCGCGGATTCGTCCCCGCCGGGGGCGCGCCGGGTGACCGACGAAGTTTTTCTGCCCGATCCGCCGGGCGCCCCCGCTTCTTTCCTCGAGAGACAGCGCCGAGGTCGCCCGCTTCGTACCCACAGCGACCCGGCCCTCAGGAGGGACGTCATGCGCTTCGAAATCCACTCGAATCCCGATCTGGTCTCCAGCGACGGACAGACCGCCCAGTGCGGACGCTGCTGGCGCCCCATTCCCGAGGCTGCGGAGACCTGCCCGAGCTGCCGGCGCGAGCTGAGCGGCGCCGGGGGCTACGACGTCTTCCACGGCGAGGGTCCCTCGAGCGTCTTCGGCGAGGTCTTCGGCGGCGCGCTGGCCGACGGCCGCGAGGCCGCCTGAGAGGAATCTTTCGCTGACGGTCGTCGATTTCGATTGACGTTCGTCAGCCAATGGCGGAGCCTTCTCCCGAGGAGGCATCCCCATGGACCCCCGAACCCCGGCCCCGGCTCCCACCACCGCCCCGCCCGGGTTCGCGCCCGACCAGGCGGGGTTCTACCTGGGCGACCCCCACACCGCGTTCCGGCGTCTGCGCGCCGAGGACCCGGTCCACTGGTACGAGGACGGGGGCTTCTGGTGCGTGCTGCGCCACGCCGACGTCCAGGCCGTGTCCCGCTCGCCGCGCACCTTCGTCTCTTCGCGCGGAACCCAGATGTTCCAGATCGCCAGCTCCGGCGTCCGGACCAACCTGCCGGTGGACACGCTCGCGCCCTCGATCATCCAGACCGATCCGCCCCACCACAACCGCCTGCGCAAGCTCGTGATGGGCGCGTTCACGCCCCGCCGCATCGCCGAGATGGAGCCGCGGCTGCGCGAGATCGCCGGGGAGTGCCTCGACGCCATCGAGCCGGGCGGAACCGTCGACTTCGTCGAGACGGCGGCGGTGCCGTTCCCCATGCTCGTGATCGCCGAGATGCTCGGCATCTCCGGGGACGACCGCGCCGAGTTCCGGCGCTGGTCGGACGCCATGGTCGTGGCGGGGGGCGGCGGCTTCGGCGACGAGACCGGGCAGGCCATCCGCGAGCTCTTCGGGTACCTCACCGCGGTCATCGCCGAGCGCCGGAAGGCGCCGCGCGACGACCTGATCTCGGTCCTGATGGACGCCGAGATCGAAGGCGAGCGCCTGCGCGACGCGGAGGTGCTGATGTTCCTGCTCACCCTGCTGGTGGCCGGCAACGAGACCACCCGCAACCTGGTGTCGTGCGGCGCCCTGGCCCTGCTCCGCGAGCCCGACCAGCACCGTCTCCTGCGCACCCGCCCCGAGTGGCTGCCCAACGCGGTGGAGGAGATGCTCCGGTACGTGAGCCCGGTGAGGAACTTCGCGCGCTGCGCGGCCGCCGACACCGAGCTCGCCGGCCGCCCCATCCAGGCGGGCCAGTACGTGGTGATGCTCTACGGCTCCGCCAACCGCGACGAGTCGGTGTTCGGGGACGACTCCGAGCGGTTCGACGTCACCCGCGCGAGCGCGCGGCGCCACGTGGCCTTCGGCTTCGGCGAGCACCTGTGTCTGGGCGCCTCGCTGGCGCGGCTCGAAGGGCTCGTCCTGTGGGACGAGCTGTTCGCCCGCTTCGGGCACCTCGAGCTGGCCGGCGAGCCCGAGCCCCTGTCCTCCAGCCTGATGAACGGGCTCGTCCACCTGCCCGTGGTCTTCCAGAAGTGAGCGCGGCCTCGCCCTTCGACGGTCCGAGCGCCCGGGAGCTCCAGCGCCGGCGCACGCGGGCCCGGCTCTACGACGCCGCCCTGGCCGAGTTCGCCCGGGTGGGCCTGGACCGCGCCAACGTCGCGACCATCGCCCGGGAGGCCGGGGTCTCGCGGCCGAGCTTCTACTTCCACTTCCCCACCAAGGAGCACGTGCTGCTCGAGCTGCAGTGGCGCAAGGAGCAGGAAGTGGCCGACCGGGTCCGCCCCTGCGCCGACCTGCCGTCGGCGCTTCGCGCGCTGGCAGAGGCCCTGGTCGACGCGTTCCAGGCGATCGGGAGCCGGGAGGTGGCCCGCGACATGCTGCGCATCTACGCCCGCAGGCCACCGGAGCTCGCCCTGGACGATCAGGAGTTCCCCCTGATGCAGGTGCTCGGCGCCCACTTCCTGGCGGCCGAGCGGCGCGGGGAGCTGCGGGAGGGGATCGGTCCCGAGCGCGCGACCACGCTGTGCCTGAGCAGCGTCTTCGGCTACCTGCTGTCCACGGCCCTGCCCTTCGCCGAGGTGCGCGAGGACCTGCGCTGCCTGGTGGGCCTCTACCTGCGCTGACCGCTCGCCAGCGCGGACGAGCTCGTGGGTCGATGCTTGCGGTAGATCCCGCGGACCCAGGCCACGCCGGGGTGTCCCGCCAGCTCCTCGAGCCAGCTTCCGAAGCCGGCGGGCAGGGGACGCGGGCGCTCCATGGGCGAGCCGGGCGGATCGGCCACCGGCGCCAGCAGGGAGGCTGCGGTGAGATCGGCCACGCTGAACCGCGGACCGGCGAGGTAGCCCTCGGGCCCGGCCTCCTCGACCACGAGACCCAGCGCTCGACGCACCGTCGCGAAGCCTTCCTCGACCGCTCGGGGATCGTCGAGTCCCATGCTGGCGCTCATCATGCCCCGGGCCAGGGGAAAGCTCGCGCGATACAGCCAGCGCACCGGAGCGCTCCGCTCGCCGGCGAACATGCCGCACAGGTAGTCGGGGTGATCGATCATCAGGCTGAAGGCGGCGCGGCGAAGCGGCGGGCCCACCTCCTCGTCGAAGAAGGACTGCACCTCGAGCGCGCGCGCGGCGTCGGCCGGGTCTTCGGGCCAGAGGCGCGGCTCGGGCTTCAGGCGTTCGAGCTCGGCCAGGATGGCCGCCGAGCCCGCCACGACGGCTCCCTCTCGCCCGCCCACGCGCAGCACCGGGGTCTCGGTGCCCCCGCAGAGGCGCCGCACGCGCAGCGCGTGGGGCCCGGGCAGCAGGCTCGTGCGCACGTGGGGCAGCTGCTTCCAGTCCAGTCCCCAGCGCGCCTTCTCGTTGAAGTGCGAGTGGGGGAACTGGAAGAGCTCGAGGTGCGGGGTGTCGTGGCTCATGGTCTTCTCCGGACAGGGGTCGCGTCGGGCGTGGTTCGGACCGGGCATCGCGCTCTATGCCATGTTGATCGACATTCTATTTGCATTACAATCGACATTCCATTCGACGTCAAGGGCGTCGCTCCGCGAGAACGCCGACGTGGGCCAAAGAGGGCCGCCGAGGGCCGCAGTGGCCCGCCGCGGAGCGAACAGGAGCCGAGGGAGGAGATCGCCGGTTGCGCTATCCGAAGGAACATCGCGAGAAGGTCCGATCGCGGATCCTGCGGGAGGCGGGGCGCCTGTTCCGCCGCCGCGGGTACGACGGAGTGGGCATCGACGGCATCATGTCGGCGGCACGGCTCACGCGCGGCGGCTTCTACGGCTACTTCCGCTCCAAGGCCCAGCTGTTCGCCGAGGTGCTGGCCGGCGAGCACGACCTGCTGCGCCGCCTGCGCGCGCGAACCGGCTCCACGCGGGACGAACGGGCCGCCGCCACCCTCGAGCTGCTCGGCGCCTACCTCGCCCCGGCGAACCGCGAGGCCGTAGGCCGCGGCTGCTGCCTCGCCAGCGTGTCGAGCGACGTGGCGCGCGCCGGCGCACCCGCCCGGGCCGCCTACACCGAGCTGGTGAGGTCTCTCGCCCGGGAGATCGAGGCCGACCTGGTGGACCCATGCCCCGACGATCCCCGGGCGCTCGCGAGCCTGGCCCTGTGCGTGGGCGGCGTGATCCTCTCCCGTGGGGTCGGTGACCCGGAGCTGGCCGACCGCATCGAGCGCACCGCCTACGCGGCGGTCGAGGACCAGCTGACCCGCCCGACCCGTGTATGATCGCGGGCGTGTCGCTGTCGCCCGGAGCCGTCCAGCAGTTCAGGGACCGCGGATTCGTGGTCGTCCCCGACCTGCTGGGCCCCGCCGACCTCTCCCCGCTGATCGCGGAGATCGAGGACTGGGTCGACCACCGCGCCCGGGAGCTGTTCGCGCGCGGACAGATCCAGGATCCCTGCGAGGAGGAGCCCTTCGAACGTCGCTACGCGCGCCTCCACGCCCAGTCGCCGTGGATGGCCGCGGGGCTCGACGTCCACCTCATGCGGGGGCGGGCGATGTTCGAGCTGCTGCGCAGCCCGCGACTCCTGGACGCGGTCGAATCGCTGGTGGGGCCCGAGATCCTCCTCAACCCGATCCACCACCTGCGCGGGAAGCTGCCCCAGCCCCAGGTCCACCCGAGCGTGGACACGTACTTCAACGTCCCGTGGCACCAGGATTCCGCGGTCATGTGGGAGGAGGCCGACCCGGTCCCGGTCGTCGGGCTGTGGATTCCGCTGGTCGACGCGACCGAGGAGAACGGCTGCATGGAGATCCTTCCCGACGTGGCCGCCGGCGGACACCTTCCCCACCAGGCCGAGGGCGGAACCACGATCGTCCCGGAACGACTCCCGCGCGTCGAGCCGGTTCGGGTGGAGTGCCGGCGCGGCGGAGTCGTCTTCCAGGACAAGTTCACGCCCCACCGCTCGACCCCGAACCGGAGCCAGGGCGTGCGCTGGAGTCTGGACGTGCGCTATCAGCCGGCGGATCGGCCCACCGGTCGTCCCTTCCATCCGGCCTTCGTGGTTCGCAGCGCCAGCGCTCCCGAACGCTGCGTACGCGACCACGGCGCCTGGAGCCGCGCCTGGGAGGCCGCGCTGTTCGCGCTCTCGGAGAGGCCCGCCCCCCCGGCCCACCGGGTGGTCCGCTAGCTGCCGGCTCCGGGGAGCTCAGTCGAAGCCGAGCCAGGCGAGCGCTTCGTCCCGGTCGCGGAAGACGTGGATGTCGGTCGGGGAATCGCTCGCGTACGCCTGGAACATGCGGGCCAGGCCGTAGTGGAGCTCCCGGCCGACCAGCACCGCCATGCGGCTGATCCGGCTCTCGCCCCGCATGTTCTGGGCCACCTCGCGCAGGAGCGACGGAAACACCTCGTCGCCGACGACGGCGGTCACGTCCACCAGCTCGACGTCGCAGCCGTCGATGGCCTGGTTGCTGGACATGGCGACCGCGTTCGCCAGGATCTCCTCGGCCGTGACGGTTCCTTCGAACGTCGTCAACACGATGCCTCGACTCGGGTCGACTCGGTGCGAGACGGGCACGGACCCTCCACGGCCACTCGCGGGCCTGCGAGCGCGCGGCCATTCTATGGGCCGCCGGCCCGACACTCAACCGCGAGAGTCCGGTCGATCGCGGGAGCCCGCTCGATCGCGAGAGCCCACTCGATCCCGAGAGCCCAGGAAGGGCTCGAGCTCTCCGGCCGCGGCGCCGTCGGGATCGCGGAGCGACAGCTCGCGCACGGCCCACGGGAGGGCCGCGCGCAGCTGCTCCCGCTGGACCGCCCGAACCCGCGGCGCATGGGGCAGGTCCGGAAGTCCGGCCCGCGCCGCGAAGAAGCCGCTGACCCAGGCCGACTCGGTCGGGGCCCCGGGGAGCAGCTCCTCGGGCGCCGGTCCCCCCTCGACCTGCAGGCTGGGCAGCCACAGGCCGACGTCGAGGCTGGGCGGGCCGAGACAGGCCGCGCTCCAGTCGAGGAAGACCGCCCGGCCGTCGCGAAACAGGATGTTGTCGCTGCGCAGGTCGAAGTGGCACACGTCGAGACCGGAGAGATTCTGGTCGGCCTCGGCCGCGACCAGGCGGTGCAGGTGGCGCTCCAGCCAGTCCGGGGTGACGTAGCCGAGGGCGAGCAACGGCTGCGGGTCGTGCGCGATCGAGGCCCAGCCCTGCTCGATCTCCATCGAGTGGTGGTCGAAGGGCGGAAGCCGGACTTCGAGCTGGTGCATGTCGGCGAGGCTGGCGAACACGGCGTCCACGCGTTCGTCGCTCCACGGGGGCGCGGACTCGGCGCCCTCCAGGAACTCGAGCAGCAGCAGGGGCCTGGCGGGGTCGTCGACGAACCCGAGGTAGCGGGGCAGGAAGGCCCCCTCGATCCGCTCGTAGACGAAGCGCTCCGCTCGCAGGGCCCGGGCGGTGAAGGCGTCGACGGCGCGCTTGGCGAACACCGCCCGGCCGTCGGACAGGCCGACCCGGTAGCGTTGCGCCGGGGTGTATCCGCCTTCGACGGGCGCGAACCCGACCGGCTCGCTACCCATGATCCGCCGGATCGATTCGCGCAGGCTGGCGTCCGAGGCGGGGTCGGCTCGATGCGCCATGATGCTCCGATTCTAGGGGAGCCCGATCGCATCCGGGGAGTTCGATGACGTGAGCGGCTTCCGGATCTTCGCGACCATGGACCAGCGCATGCCCCTCTCCCGGGTCGAGGCCCACGCGCGACGCGCCGAGGCCGCGGGCTTCGACGGCCTCAACGTACCCGACGCCGTGCACGACGCGATGGCCGCGGCCACCGTCGCCCTGCGCGCCACCGAGCGCCTGCACGTCGCCACCAGCGTCCTCGTGGCCTTCCCGCGCAGTCCCATGACGGTGGCCGTGGCGGCCTGGGACCTCCAGGAGATGTCCGGCGGCCGCTTCGAGCTGGGTCTGGGCTCCCAGGTCCGCGGCAACATCGTGGGTCGCTACAGCACGCCCTGGAGCCCGCCCGTGCCGCGGATGCGCGAGTACGCCGGCGCGCTGCGGGCGATCTTCGAGGCCTGGCGAAGCGGCTCGCCCCTGGCCTTCGAGGGGGAGCACTATCGCTTCACGCGCATGCAGCCCTTCTTCCGGCCCGACCCCATCGACCATCCGGACGTCCCGATCCACCTGGGCGGGGTCGGTCCGAAGATGGTCGCGCTGGCCGGCGAGGTGGCCGACGGGCTGATGACCCACCCGACGAACACCGCCCCGCGCTACCTGCGCGAGGTGGTGCGCCCCCGGCTCGCCCGGGGCGCGGCGCGCGGCGGGCGCGACCCGGCGAGCCTGGCGCTGATGGTGGGCCCGCTGGTGGCCACCGGTCCGGACGCCGAGTCGGTCGCGCGGGAGCGCGAACGCACCCGACAGCTCCTGGGGTTCCTCTACTCGACGCCGTCCTACTGGCCGAGCCTCGAGCTCTTCGGCTGGCAGGAGCGCGGCGAGGCCCTCCACGCGCTCGCGCGGGAAGGCCGATGGAGCGACATGGCGGGGGTCGTCGACGACGCCATGCTGGACGCCTTCGCGCCGACCGGAGCCTTCGACGAGATCGCCGACGTCCTGCGCGAGTGGTACGGCGGGCTCACCGACTGGATCGCCCTGCCCCTGCCCGAGGACCCGGCGAACGACGGGTCGATCTCGGAGGTGATCCGGCAGCTCCACGGGGCCTGAGCAGCGGCGAACCCAGGGCCGCGGCGAGCAGCAGCGTCGCCCCCGGCTCCGGGCGCCCTCGCCACCGGGTCGTAGAAGGCGGCGAAGCGATGGCGCTCGCGCAGTCCGGGATCCGGATCGGGCTGGCCCAGAGGAGGGTGTGGCCGCGGACGCGCATGGCGTGGGCCTCCGCCAGCGCGACGACGGCGTCTGCATCGGCGAACTCCTGGACACCGGACTCCGGATGGGTCGGGGCAGCGCGCAGCCCACGACCGCGGCCCGTCCCGGCCCCACTCAGCCCAGGGCGGCTCGCAGCGCCGCGGCGCACTCGTCGAGGAGCTCGCGCCCGGCGTCCACCACGGGGCTCAGCTGGAAGAAGACGTGGGCCATGCCGTCGTAGCGGCGCAGCGTGACGGGGACGCCCGCCGCCTCGAGCGCGCGGGCGTAGGCCTCGCCCTCGTCGCGCAGCGGGTCGAACTCCGCGGTCACCACCAGGGCCGGCGGAAGCTCCGCGTGGCTCCCGGCCAGCAGCGGCGACATGCGCGGGTCGAGCTCGCTCGCCGCGTCGCCGCCCAGGTAGTGCCCGAGGAAGTAGTCCAGGGACTCCTTCTGCAGGAACGGGCCGGCCGCGTTCTCGTCGATGGAGGGGTGGACCGCCGGGTCGCGCCGCCCGTCCACGGTGGGGTAGACGAGCAGCTGGAGCCGCAGGGCGGGGCCGCCCTCGTCCCGGGCCCGCAGGGCCACCGAGGCCGAGAGGTTTCCGCCGGCGCTGTCGCCCCCCACCGCGATGCGCCCGGGGTCGGCGCCCAGCGCCGCCGCGTTCTCGCCCACCCAGCGCAGCGCCGCGAAGGCGTCCCCGTGGGCGGCGGGAAAGCCGTGCTCCGGGGCGAGCCGGTAGTCGACGGACACCACCACGCAGTCGGCCTCGTTGCACAGCACCCGGCACTCGCGGTCGTGGGTGTCGAGGTCTCCGATCACGAAGCCGCCGCCGTGGAAGAACACCAGCACGCCCCGTTGGTCGCCGTCGCCGGGGCGGTAGACGCGAATCGGGATCGGGCCCGCGGGCCCGGGCAGGCTGCGGTCCTCGACGCGGTGCACCGGGGGACCGGGACCGAGCATCGCCGCCAGGGCGCGGTAGCCCTCGCGCGCCTCGCCCGGCGGCAGCTCGTGGGTGGGCTTCGCATCGGGGTTCGCGGCCATTCCGTCGACCAGCGCCTGGATCTGCGGGTGCAGCGGCATGGGCGTCCGCGGCCTCCATCTGGGGGTTCCGGGAAGTGGAGAGGGGTATAGCAGCCCGCCCGGTCGGATATCATGACGTCACGATGGACGATGAAACGACCGACCCGTCCGCCTCCCTCGCGACGAACATGCGCAGCCTGCGGGAGGGTCGCGGGCTCACCCAGCAGCAGTGCGCGGCGCGCGCAGGCGTCCCGCGTCCGACGTGGTCGACCCTGGAGTCGGGCTCCTCGAATCCCACGCTCTCGGTCCTGATGAAGGTCGCCGCGGCGCTGCAGGTCTCGATTCCCGAGCTGATCGGCCCGCCCCGCGCGGGGGCTCGCGTGGTCGCGGCCAGGGACATCCCGGTGAAGCGGCGCGGCGGGGCGGCGCTGCGGCACCTGCTGCCCGAGCCCCTGGCCGGCCTCGAGCTCGATCGCCTGGAGCTCGAGCCGGGGGGGCGGATGGTCGGCGTGCCCCACACGCCCGGCACCCGGGAGTACCTCACCTGCGAGCGCGGCCGCGTGGAGCTGGTGGCCAGCGGGGAGTCCTTCCAGCTGGGCCCCGGCGACGTGGTGATCTTCCGCGGCGACCAGCGCCACTCCTACCACAACCCGGGCCGCACCACGGCCGTGGCCTACAGCGTCGTAGCCCTGCGGCCGGCCTGAGGTGCGCCCGGGCGCGCGGTCCTAGAACTGGAAGTTGAGCCGGATGGATCCGGAGTCCATGTGGCCGTTCTCGCCCGACGTGCCCTGCCGGTGCGCGTGGACGTAGTTGAACATCAGCCTGGCGTTGGGAAACAGGTACCAGTTGACACCGGTGGTGAACGACAACACCTCGCCCGCGCGCACCCCGTCGTCGCTGGCGTCCGTGTAGGAGAGTCGGCCGACGACCTCCCAGGCGCCCCAGCCGTCGCCCGACGGGTTGAAGTTCTGGTTCGGGTTGAGCCGCCCGATGATGCCGGGGTTCACCTTGTACTGATGGTGCTCGCCCGTCAGCAGGTACGACACCTGGCCGTAGATGCCCCAGAACTGCGGGTCGCTCATGCCGTTGCGCCGGGTGACGAACACGCCCACGGCCTCGCTCTGGAGCATCAGCGAATCGAGGATGGCCACGACCTCCCCGTTCACGAAGTCCACGTGGCGGCTGTCCACCAGGTCGCCGGTCTGGATGAAGTCGTCGGCCATGTGGTTCTCGGGCTGGACGTCGAAGTTGGGCAGGTAGTCGGGGTCGCCCACGATCCAGTGGGCGTAGCCGGCGCCCAGGTGAAGGACCGTGCGGCCGTCGTCCTCGAGGATGGGCGCGCCGCTGAGCCGCCCGGAGAAGGCGAAGCGGTCGTTCTCCTGGCCGAAGCCCCCGTTGGGGGGCGATTCGCCGAAGTCGTCGGTCAGCACGTAGGCGCCGGCCGCGAGGTGCATGCGGTCGTTGGGGTCGTGCTGGAAGGTCACCCCCACGTCGCGCTTGTCGCCGAGGAAGACGCCCTGGGTGGGCCGCTCGATGAAGAGCGTGTGGTTGGAGCTCATCGTGCCCTCGAACGAGAAGGGCTGCTTGTGCTGGCCGAGGAGCACGTCGAGCCTCTGCTCGGGAAAGCGCAGGCCGACGTACATGTCCTTGATGTCGTTGTCTCCGTCGGCGAAGTCGTACTGGAACTTGAAGATGAGCCTCTGCCAGGCGAGGCCCTTGAAGAAGAGCCGCACCCGCCGGAACTCGGCTCCCACGCCCTCGCTGTCGAACCCGTCGGCGTCGTTGAGGCCCGTGTACCCGATGGCCGTGTAGTCGTTGTGGATACGGCCGCCGAAGCGCAGGCTGAAGGCGCCGTCCGAGCGGTCGAGGGCGAAGCTGTTCTTCCAGCGGAAGTCCCAGGTGGGGTCCTGGGACGCGTCTGTCTCGGCGGACGCGTCGGAGGCGAAGGCGGCGAGCACCACCGCGAGCAAGGGTGCGAGGCGCAACCCCAGGCGAAGTGCGGATCGAACGGAGCGGACCATGGTGTTCCCCTACGCTGGCCCTCTCGACGGTCATCCGCGCATCGGAAGCGTCGGGTTCGGGGCCTTGTGTCGTCGGGCGCTCACCTTAGTGTCGTTCGTGTGAGGGGGAAGTCGTATCGCCCATTGTTGATGAAGAAGATCCCGAATCGTCGCCGAATCGACGCACGAGATGACGTCCCGGTGAACCGAGGGACATTCTGCAACAGGGGCATCCCCCGGAGCGCGATCGACGGACCTCAGGAGGAGAGCTTCGAGGCGTGCTTCAGGTTCTCGGCCTCGGCGGCCAGCACCACGTCCTCGGCGATGTTGGTCGCGTGATCCGCCACGCGCTCCAGATTCTTGGCGACGAGGATGAGATCGAGCACCTGGGCGGAATACTCCGGGCGCTGCACGATCTCCTCGAGGGCCTCGCGAATCACCCGGTCCTCCTCCCGATCGACGGCCTCGTCGTCGTCGACGACCTTCCGGGCCGCCGACGCATCGTTGTCGGCGAAGGCGTCGAGCGCGCGTCGCAGCAGGCGCCGACTCTCCTCGGCCAGCGTCTCGAGCTTGGGCGGCGTGGGCACCGGGGTGCGCTCGGCCAGCCGGATGGCGCTCTTGGCGATGTTGCGGGCCAGGTCGCCCACTCGCTCGAGATCGGTGGCCATGGTCTTGATGGCCACCACTTCCCGCAGGTCCTGGGCCACGGGCGCCCGCAGGGCGAGCACCTTGATGACCGCCTCGTCGATGTCCACGTCGAGCTGGTCGATCTCCAGATCGTCCTGATGCACGCTCTCGGCCAGATCTGCGTCACGACGCCACAGTGCATCCAGGCTCTTCGCGAGGATGGCCTCGGCCAGGGAGCCCATGCGGAGGACCAGCTCTCGGAGAGCGTCCAGATCCCGGTCTACGATTCGCGGCAACGAGGCCTCCCATCGCCGAGCGGCTCGCACGGCACCGTTTCCAAGGTGGGCGGTCGAGGTCTATCCGCCCCAGGTGACGAAAGTGTTACGTTTCATGGGCGAAGAGGCCAAACGTTTCCGTCACACAATCGTCATTTTCCTGTCATCAGATGCCCCCGGTCCCGACGTAGCCTCCGCCGCGGCCGGCCGGAGTTCACCGGGACCGGATCGAACGGTCGGGCCGACGCGCGGTCGACCTTCCCACGGAGGCTCCACGTTGAACCGCTTCGCCCCCCTTCTCCTCTCGCTCCCCTTGGCCATCTCGATGGTCGCACTGGCCGGCTTCGCCTCGCCCGCCAACGCCCGGGACCGCATCCAGATCGTCGGGTCCTCGACCGTCTTCCCGTTCTCGACCGCGGTGGCGGAGCAGTTCGGCAAGACCACCGAGTTCAAGACCCCGGTGGTCGAGAGTACGGGATCCGGCGGCGGACTGAAGCTCTTTTGCGGAGGGGTCGGCCTCGAGCACCCGGACATCACGAATTCTTCACGCCGCATCAAGGCCTCCGAGGTGGAGTCCTGCGCCCGCAACGGCGTGGTGGAGATCGTGGAGATCAAGGTCGGCTACGACGGCATCGTGCTCGCCAACTCGAAGAAGGCGCAGCGATACAGCCTCACCAAGGAGCAGATCTTCCGCGCCCTCGCCAAGGACGTGCCGATCAACGGCAAGCTGGTCCCCAACCCCTATGCGAGCTGGTCGGACATCGACCCCTCCCTGCCCGGCGTGAAGATCGAGGTCCTCGGCCCCCCGCCCACCTCGGGAACCCGCGACGCCTTCGTCGAGCTGGCCATGGAGGGCGGCGCCAGGCAGATCCCCATGCTGGCCGCGCTGGCGAAGTCGGACAAGAGCTCCTTCAAGGCCGTCGCCCACGCCATCCGTGAGGACGGCCGGTACGTCGAGGCCGGCGAGAACGACAACCTGATCGTCCAGAAGCTCGAAGCCAACCCCAGGGCGCTGGGCGTGTTCGGCTTCTCCTTCCTCGACCAGAACGCGGACAAGGTGCAGGGCAGCCTGATCGGCGGCGTGGAGCCCACCTTCGAGAACATCGCCGACGGGAAGTACGGCGTGTCCCGCTCGCTCTACTTCTACGTGAAGAAGGCGCACGTGGGCGTGGTTCCCGGGATCGAGGAGTACATCGCCGAGTTCACCAGCAACCGCGCGTCGGGTGAGGAGGGCTACCTGGCCGACAAGGGTCTGATCCCCCTGCCGCCCGAAGAGCGGAAGCAGGTGAAGGAGACGGGCGCGTCCCTGGCGCTGCTCGATATGTGACCCGGGCATGGGCGCACTCCTCCTCCTCGCGATCGTCGCCCTGACGGCGACGGCCTACGTCATCGGGCGCCGGCATGCGCTCGCCGTCGTGGACGGGGTTCCGCACCAGCTCCACTCGCGGCCCGGCTACTACGGCTTCTACGTGGCCCTGTGGTGCGGACTGCCCGCCATCGCCTTCAGTCTGGTCTGGATCGCCTTCGACGGGCCGATCGTCGAGGGGCTGGTCGCCGGCGACGCGCCGGCCGAGATCGCCGCACTGCCGCCGGATCGCTTCGACCTCTGGATGAACGACGTCCGGAACCTGGCCTCCGGAAGCATCGCCCACCGCGAGCCCGACGAGGCGACGCAGCGCGCGGTCGACCGCTACGAGTCGATCTCGCGCATCGGCGACTGGGCCCTCGCCGCCGGCGCCCTCGCCCTGGCCGTCGCCGGCCTGGCCTGGTCGCGCCAGCGCATCTCGGCCGACCTGCGGGCGCGCAACGCCGTGGAGAGAACGGTCATGGCCCTGCTGGCCGCCAGCTCCACCCTGGCCATCCTGGTCACGGCGGGCATCGTGCTCTCCCTGCTCTTCGAGGCCATGCAGTTCTTCGCGCTGGTCCCGGTGGGCGAGTTCCTGTTCGGGACCCACTGGAGCCCGCAGACGGCCCTGCGCGCCGACCAGGTGGGCTCCTCGGGCTCCTTCGGAGCCATCCCGGTCTTCGCCGGGACGCTCCTCGTGACCCTGATCGCCATGGCGGTGGCCGGCCCCATCGGGCTGCTGTCGGCGATCTACCTGTCGGAGTACGCCGGGCCCACGACCCGCGCCTGGGTGAAGCCGCTGCTCGAGATCCTCGCGGGCATCCCGACCGTGGTCTACGGGTTCTTCGCGGCGCTGAGCGTCGCACCGTGGGTGCGCGTCTTCGGCGAGACCCTGGGAATGGAGGTGGCGGCCGAGAGTGCGCTGGCCGCCGGGCTCGTCATGGGCGTCATGATCATCCCCTTCGTCTCGTCGCTGTCGGACGACGTCATCAACGCCGTCCCGGATTCGCTGCGCGAGGGGTCGCTGGGGCTGGGCGCCACCCGGTCGGAGACCATCCGCCAGGTCGTCCTGCCCGCGGCCCTGCCGGGCATCGTGGGCTCGCTGCTGCTGGCCATCTCGCGCGCGATCGGAGAGACGATGATCGTGGTGATGGCCGCCGGGCTGGCGGCCAACCTCACGGCGAACCCCCTCGAGGCCGTCACCACCGTGACGGTCCAGATCGTGACGCTCCTCGTGGGCGACCAGGAGTTCGACAGCGCCAAGACCCTCGCGGCCTTCGCCCTGGGGCTGATGCTGTTCCTGGTCACCCTGGTGCTCAACATCGTCGCCCTGAGCGTGGTGAGGCGATATCGCGAGAAGTATGACTGAGCCGACCCTCCAGGACGCGACGTCACCGCACGCCAGCCCCGCCGCAGCCGCGCGCCGGCGCAGGCGACACGCCGCCGAGCGCCGGTTCCAGATGGCCGGCAAGGGGGCCATCGGTGTGGCGCTCGGGGCGCTCGTGCTGCTGCTCGGCGCCATCGGCGTGCGCGGCCTGCCGGCCTTCTGGCAGTACGAGGTGACGCTGCCCCTCGACCTCTCGGTGGAGGCGCTGGACCTGCCGGAGGACTGGGACGAACGGGACCTCGCCCGCGCCGACTACGCGGCCCCGATCCGCAACACCCTTCGCGAGATCTTTCCGGACGTCCGCAGCCGCGGCGACCGGCGCCGGCTCTCGCGCGTCGTCAGCTCGGGCGCCTCCTTCGACGTGCGCGAGCGCGTCCTCGCCGATCCCTCGCTCCTCGGCCGACGGATCGAGATGGACCTGCCTCTCGCCGACGACCCCGACCTGTACTTCAAGGGCCAGATCGATCCCCAGGCGGAGGAGAGCGCGCGCCGACTCTCCGACGTCGAGATCGCCTGGCTCGACCGGCTCGACGAGGAGGGGCGGGTCGAACGCGTCTTCAACACCCGCTTCTTCCGCTCGGGCGACAGCCGCGAACCCGAGCTCGCCGGCATCTGGGGTGCGCTGGTCGGCACGCTCTGGACCCTCGCGGTCACGCTGCTGCTGTGCTTCCCGCTGGGGGTCGCCGCCGCCATCTACCTCGAGGAGTTCGCCCGCCGCTCGCGCTGGACGGACGTCATCGAGGTCAACATCAACAACCTGGCCGCGGTCCCGTCCATCGTGTTCGGCCTGCTGGGGCTGGCCGTCTTCCTCAACTTCTTCGGACTGCCCCGGTCCGCCCCGGTGGTGGGCGGGCTGGTGCTGGCCCTGATGACCCTCCCCACGGTCATCATCGCCGCCCGGTCCGCCCTGATGGCCGTTCCCCCCTCCATCCGGGAGGCCGCCCTGGGGATGGGGGCGTCGCCCCTGCAGGTGGTGCTTCACCACGTGCTTCCGCTGGCGATGCCGGGCATCCTGACGGGGACGATCATCGGGATGGCGCGGGCCCTGGGCGAGACCGCGCCGCTGCTGATGATCGGCATGGTCGCGTTCATCGTGGACATACCCAGCGGGCCCACGTCGCCGGCGACCGTGCTCCCGGTGCAGATCTATCTGTGGGCGGACAGTCCGGAGAGAGCCTTCGTGGAGAAGACATCTGCAGCCATCCTGGTCCTGCTGACCTTCCTCATCGCGATGAACCTGACGGCGGTGATCCTGCGGAACAGGACCGAGCGACGGTGGTAGACCGAAGGGAGCAGGATTTGGAGTTCTCGACCAAGATCTCGACCCGGGACCTCGACGTCTTCTACGGAAGCGCCCAGGCCCTGTTCGGGGTGAACCTCGACCTCCCGGCCAACCAGGTGACCTCGCTCATCGGACCGTCGGGGTGCGGGAAGTCCACCTTCATCCGCTGCGTCAACCGCATGAACGACGTGGTGGACACCTGTCGCGTGCAGGGCAAGATCACCCTGGACGGCGAGGACATCTACGCCGAGTCCGTGGACGTGGTGCAGCTGCGGGCACGGGTGGGCATGGTCTTCCAGAAGCCGAACCCCTTCCCGAAGTCGGTCTACGACAACGTCGCCTACGGCCCCAGGATCCACGGAATCGTCGACCACCGCGACGACGAGGAGGCGCTCGTGCTGGCGAGCCTGGAGCGCGCCGGACTGATCGACGAGGTGAAGGACCGGCTGCACGAGCCCGGCACCAGCCTCTCGGGCGGACAGCAGCAGCGGCTGTGCATCGCGCGCGCCATCGCGGTGAATCCCGAGGTGATCCTGATGGACGAGCCCTGCTCGGCCCTCGACCCCATCGCCACCGCGAAGATCGAGGAGCTGATGGACGAGCTGCGCCAGCGCTACACCATCGCCATCGTCACCCACTCCATGCAGCAGGCGGCGCGGGTCTCCCAGCGCACCGCCTTCTTCCACCTGGGCGAGCTGGTGGAGGAAGGGACGACCGAGCACATCTTCACCGCCCCGCGCGAGACCCGGACCCAGGACTACATCACCGGGCGCTTCGGCTGATCCCGAGCGCGGGTCGCGCCGGCCTCGCCGTGCTAAAGAAGGGTCGTGTCCGGGGGAGCGTCCCACACCACCGAGCCGTCCTCCGGGACGGAGCTCTCCGAGCGTCTCGGCCGTCTCGAGGCCCGCGGCGTGCGGGTGGTCGACCCGCGGCAGACCTGGATCGCGCCCGAGGTCGACCTCTCGAGGCTGTCGCCGGGCTGCGTGCTGCATCCGGGCACCCGGCTCCTGGGCGCCCGGACCCTCCTCGCTCCCGGAGCCGAGGTCGGAACCGAGGGGCCCGCCACCCTGGTGGACGCGGTGCTCGGGGAGGGCGCGCGGATCGCCAGCGGCTACGCCGAGGGCGCGGTGCTGCTCGCGGGGGCCTCGGCCGGCGGGGCCGCCCACCTGCGGCCCGGCACCCTGCTCGAGGAGCAGGCCTCGACGGCCCACGCGGTGGGGCTCAAGCAGACGATCCTGCTGTCGTTCGTGACCCTGGGCAGCCTGATCAACTTCTGCGACTGCCTCATGTCCGGCGGCACCTCGCGGCGCGACCACTCCGAGGTGGGGAGCGGCTTCATCCACTTCAACTTCACGCCCTGGGGTCGGAAGGGCGACAAGGCCACGCCGTCGCTCGTCGGCGACGCGGTCCGCGGCGTCTTCCTCCGGGAGCCCCGCATCTTCCTGGGTGGCAGCGGAGGCCTGGTGGGCCCGGCCCGCGTGGGCTTCGGCAGCGTGACCGCCGCCGGCCAGGTGCACCGCGGGGACGTGGCGGACGGAAGGCTGAGCGCCACCCCGCTGCGCGCCGTGGACCGGCCCTTCGACATGGGCCGCCTGGACGCCGCGGAGCCCCGGGCCGGCCGGAACCTCGCCTACCTCGGCGAGCTCGCGGCGCTGCGGGCCTGGTACCTGGGCGCGCGCATCCCCCGCGCGGCCGACCCGGCCCTGCGCTCGGTGCTGGAGGCCGCGGTCGAGAACATCGAGCTGTGCTGGCGCGACCGCGTGAAGCAGCTGGCGTCGTTCCTCGAGGAGCGAGGCGAGCCCGGCTTCGCCGCCGACTGGCCCGCCCCCGACGGCGAGCTTCCCCTGGCGGTCGAGCCCGACGGCCGCGACCACGTCGACTGGGTGCAGTCGCTCGGCGACGCCGACGTCGCGCGCGCCCGCGACTGGCTGGCCGCCGTCGCCGCGGCGGTGCGCGCCCTGCGGCCGGCGGCCTGAACCCCGCTCTCGTGGAGACCTCGCGGCTCGGAGACAGCGACCTCGAGATGACCCGGGTGGCCTTCGGCGCCTGGGCCATCGGCGGGCTCATGTGGGGCGGGGCCGACGAGCGCGACGCCGTCGAGGCGGTTCGCGCGGCGCTGGACGCCGGCATCAACACCATCGACACCGCGCCGGTGTACGGCTGCGGACGCAGCGAGGAGCTGGTGGGCCGCGCGCTCCTCGGCCGCCGCGACGGCGTGATCGTGGCGACCAAGTGCGGACTGCGCTGGGACCGCTCCGAGGGCCCGGTGCGCTTCGACACCCCCACGCCCGAGGGCGGCCGCGTGCGCGTGCACTACAACCTGCGGCCCGAGAGCCTGCGCGAGGAGTGCGAGCAGAGCCTGCGCCGCCTGGGGGTCGACGTCATCGACCTGTACCAGATCCACTGGCCGTCCCCGGTCGACCCGCTCGAAGACGCCCTCGACACCCTCGTGCGGCTGCGCGAGGAGGGCAAGGTGCGCTGGCTGGGCGTGAGCAACTTCACCGCCTCGCAGCTGGAGGTGGCCCGGGGCTGCGAGGCCGTGGTCGCCGCCCAGCCGCCCTACAGCCTGGTGGACCGCCGCAGCGACGCGGAGGTCCTGCCCTTCTGCCGGGCCCACGACCTGGGCGTCATCGCCTACAGCCCGATGGGTCGCGGACTGCTGACCGGTCGCGTTCCCGCGGACCGCCGCTTCGCGACCTCGGACCACCGGAGCGAGCACCCCTCCTTCTCGGACGAGAACCGGCGGCGGGTGGCCCGGGCGCTCGAGCGCGCGCGCCCCATGGCGGAGCGGCACGGAGTGTCGCTGGCCAACCTCGCCGTGGCCTGGGTGCTGGCGACGCCGGGTGTGAACGCGGCCCTGGTGGGTGCGCGCAACGTGGCCCAGGTGACCGAAAACGCCCGCGCGGCGGGTGTCTCGCTCTCCCCGGAGGAGTGGTCGGAGCTCGCCGGGATCTTTCCGAACCTGCCACCGAGACCGGTCGGGGGCCGCTGAGTCGGAGTCCCGGATTCCGGGTTCTAAGACCGCGAGCCCGTGGTGTAGTCTGGGCCGCGGCTGGTCGATGGAGGGATCGTGACTCGACGCAACGGCTCCGCCCCGGGAGTGCCGTGCCCGGCGCTCCGCTTCTCTCGTCTTCTGTTCCGGGGATGGACCGGCCGGCTGGGCCTGGCCGCCCTGTCGGTCGTGCTCGTCACGGGGCTGTCTTCCGGGAGCGCCCGGGCACAGGACGGCGCGGGGGCCGAGGACAGCGGCCGCGCAGCGGCGGAGCCCGCGCGCGAGGACGCGGCCATGGGTCCGGCGTTCGCCGAAGGCGACGTGCTGACCCTGGATCAGGTCGAGCGGCTCAAGCCCTACCTGCCCGAGGAGTTCTGGAGCAACCGCGAGTTCTTCTTCTACGAGGGCATGCAGCTCGAGATCGGACCGTTCCACGCCGACTACTCGCCCAACGAGACCTTCGATGCGGCCACCCGCAAGTACAGCGACCAGGTCCGCATCGGGCCGGACAACAGCCGCGAGAACTACGTCGCGGGCCGGGCCTTCCCCAACGACGAGATCGACTGCCTCGGCGATCCCCAGGCCGGGGTCAAGATCATGTGGAACTTCATGCAGGACGGGAACAGCGGCAGCGCGTCCTTCTACTACTCGTACTGGGACCGCGGCGAGAAGCTTCCGCTCTACTACGAGGGCAGCGGTCGAACCGTCGGGCTGGCCCACCGGGTCGAGCCCCAGTACGAGAGCACGAACGCCGACATGTTCCGCGGCGAGAAGCGCAAGCGCGCGAGCGGGGTCGAGGTCATCGCGCCCTTCGACGCCCGCGGCATCGCGCTCCTCACCTACCGCTACAAGTCGTCGGACCTGCCCCGCGCGGAGGCCCGCAACGACGACACCTGGGTCTACGTACCCAGCCTGCGCCGGGTCCGGCGCATCTCCACGGCCCAGCGCACCGACTCCATCTCCGGGACCGACTTCACGATGGACGACCTGCGCAGCTTCAACGGCGTCGTTCCCCAGTACGAGTGGACCTGCCTCGCCGAACGCGAGCTGATGGCCCCCATGAACACCAAGGTCAAGGGCTACCCGTACGACAAGGAGCACAACTTCGGACCCTACGGGCTGTCGTTCGCCGACGACCGCTGGGAGCTGCGCCGCGCCTACCTGGTGCGCATGGTCCCGAAGAACGACGACCACCCCTACCACCACAAGGACATCTGGGTCGACACCGAGACCTACGCCCCGCTCTACTCCTTCGCCTACGACCAGAAGGAGGAGCTGTGGAAGATCATCTGGCACGCCAAGCGCTTCAGCCGGGACGAGAGCCTCACCGGCAACTGGTTCCCGGGCTGGAAGGGAAACCCCGATCCGCGGGGCCTGGTGGTGGTGGCGGACATCATCGTGAACACCCAGACGGGGACCGGCAACCGCATCGAGTTCTGGGACGCCCACGGCACCCCTCTCAAGAGCAAGGGCAAGGTGCGCCGCTACATCGACGTGGGCCGGCTGACCCGGGGTCGCTGAGCCGCCGGGACGCCTCCGGTCCGGCCTCCCCAGGCCGCTGCGGGGAGGGCGAGGCCCCGAGGAGCGTGGATTTTCGCGTGTCGGGACGGTGACGAATCGCAGAAATCCGGGCTGAACGCTCGTATAATGGGTCCCTTGCACCGCACCCGGGCCAGCGTGCGCCCGGGTCCGGGCCCCGAGGACCCCTCCGTGAAAAGATCCGCGGCCGCCGCCTCTCTCTGTCTCCTCGCCCTGGTCACCATGGCCCCGAGCTGCATGCTGAACAGCCAGTGGGTCTTTCCCGCGGACGGCGCGGTGGTGGACGTCTACGAGTTCGACGCCGTCATGCAGGTCGTCCCACTCGGGCTCGACCTCGGCGCCATGGAGGTCACCCTCAACGGGGAGCCCGTCCCGTTCGCCGCCGGAGCGGACGACACCTTCACGGTGCACGTCGAGCCCGGCGCCCCGCTGCGCGACGACAACGTGCTCTACGCCAGGATCCCCCTGTCGTCGGCCTCCGCCGTCTCGATCCACGTGGTCTCGAGCTTCCGCTACGAGCCCCCGGGCAAGGCGCGCGCCTTCGTCCTGGAGGACCCGTCGGACCTGATCGAGGGGCCGCTCGCCCACAACCAGCTGGGCGACGTGATGCTCGCCAACGACCGCGCGCGCTTCGTGGTCCAGCGCGCGAACGTCCGGGACCTGCACAGCGTGGGTCAGTTCGGCGGCAACCTGATCGACGCCGAGCACCTCTCCCAGCCCGGCAACGACAACTTCTTCGAGATGACGCCGTCGGTGAACGTCGAGACGGTGATCAACGCCACCCGCGTCAGCATCCTGAACGACGGGCAGGACGGCACCGCGGCGATCGTGGAGAGCTGCGGCCCGGACGACCTCATCGACTACATCAACGCGTCGAGCCAGGTGGAGGACTTCGGCGTGGTGCTCCCGCCGGGCATCGATGACCAGGACTACGACGTCGAGGGCTGCACCCGGTTCGTGCTCGAGCCCAGGCGGGGAGACGCACCCGGGAACAGCGTCGAGGTGACGACCACCATCATCAACACCGGCGCGGACCCGATCGAGCTCTACCCGGGCGACTACCTCAACGGCATGGGCGAGCTCGAGCAGTTCACCCGCCTCGACCCGGCCTCCGGCGGGGTCTTCGACGCGGGGATCGGCGAGGTGACGGCGCTCGCGGGCCTCTCCTCGTTCGCGTACTTCGGCTTCGGCGACGCCCAGGGCACGAGCTACGGCCGCATCGGGCTGCCCGTCGAGAGCACGAACAGCCCGGACTCGAGCTTCAGCACCTCGGGCGTGTCGTTCGTGCTGGCCGCCAACTCGGTCACCGGGCTGCTGCTGCCGGGGCCGGACCCGGCGACCCTCGCCCTCGATCCCGGCGAATCGGGATCGTTCGGGCGGATCTTCGTCGTGGGGCAGGGAAGCGCCGCGGAGATCGTCGACGAGGAGCTCGACTCCACCGGCACGCCCTTCGGCCACGTCGAAGGCTGCGTGACCGTGGGGGGCGCGCCGGCGGCGGGAGCCCGCGTCAGCGCGGGCCCCACCGACGGAGCCCTGATCACGGACCTCGTCACCACCTGGGTCACCGACCCCGGCGGCTGCTTCGGCGGCCGCCTGCCTCCGGGCAGCTGGGGGATCGCCGCGGCCCGGGAGGGAACTCCCTACGAAGGCGGCGGCTCCACTCCGCAGGTCCACGAGATCACCGTGGTCGAGGGCGAGACCGTCGTCCAGGACATGGCGCTGCCCGCGACCGGCCGTCTCCGGGTCGAGGTCAGAGACGCCCTGGACCGGCCCGTTCCGGCCCGGATCTCCGTGGTCGGCTTCGACCCCAGCCCCGAGCCCGTCATCGTCTACGACTTCTTCGGCTTCTTCGTCGACTCGACCGGAACGTTCAACGACATCAGCAAGGACCCCCTGCCCTTCGGCATCGCGGCGGCGAAGTACACCGGAGCGGACGGCGCGGTCGAGTTCGACCTCGAGCCGGGATCCTTCCAGGTGTTCGTGAGCCGCGGCACCGAGTACTCGGCCTTCGACACCCCGGTGGTGATCCAGAGCGGCGAGACCACGGCGGTGGAGGCGCAGATCGCACGGGTGATCGACTCGACGGGCTTCATCTCCTCGGACTTCCACGTCCACTCGATCAACAGCCCGGACTCGCGCATCAGCCTCTTCAACCGGGTGAATCAGCTGTCGGGCGAGGGCATCGAGAACTTCGTCGCCACGGACCACGACGCGCGCACGGACGCGCTTCCGACCATCGCCGCCGAGGGACTCGGCGACTGGCTCACCACGACCACCGGCGAGGAGATCACCACCTTCGACACCGGCCACTACAACGCCTACCCGCTGGGGGTCGACCCCGCGCGGCCGTCCGGCGGCTCGACGGACTGGGCGCGCCCCGCACCCCCGGGCGAGGACTTTCCCTCGAAGGGCGCGTTCATCCGGGCTCCGGCCGAGATCCACGAAGAGGTGCTGAACCAGCTCGACTCCCAGGGCCGGCCGCTCAACACCTCCCCCAACGTGGCCGTGCAGATCAACCACATCGACAGCCACTTCTCGCCGCTCAAGATCGACACCTCGGTCGAGCCGCCGTCGTCGTTCCTCGCCGCGGGCGAGCCCGAGATCTTCCGCCTGGATCCCTCGGTGTCGAACTTCTTCCACGCGTTCCCGGCGCTCGAGCTCTGGAACGGCTCGAGTCGGGGAGCCCAGGCGGCCTTCCTCGACGAGCGCATCGGGATCTGGATGAACCTGCTCAACCAGGCCATCCCGACGACCTTCGTCGCCGACACCGACACCCACACCTTCCTCACCCTGCGCACGGCGGGCGCCCGCACCTGGACGGCGTCGCCCACGGACGCGCCGGGCGAGATCGACCCCGACGACGTGGGCGCGGCGATCCTGGCCGGCCGGGCCACCGGCGGCCAGGGCCTGTACGTCCAGACGCGCCTGCGCGAGGCGGACGCCCCGGCCAACGAAGCGAACCTGCGGCTCGGCGGAAGCACCACCCTGAAGACCGCCGGCGACGGCGAGGTCGAGCTGGTGATCGACATCCAGGCTCCGGTCTGGGCCGAGTTCGACCGGGTGGACATCTACGTCAACGCCCGGACCGTCGTGTCCGGCAGCAACGACGGCGTCCCGGTGCTCTTCGGCGCCGAGCCCACGCGCAGCCTGATCGCCGGGATCGACTTCGCGATCCCGGCTCCGGTCCAGGTGGTCGAGGGCATCCCCGGCGCCGAGCGTCGCGAGCTGACGCTCACCGAGGCCTTCAGCCTGGGAGAGGACAGCTGGTTCGTCGTCGTGGTGAAGGGCACGCCCGACGTGTCCCGTCCGATGTACCCGGTGTTTGCGGGCAACCTGCGCCGCTCCTCGAACGGGAGCCTCGACGACCTGCTGGACGGCAACCTGGGCGAAGCCGGGGTCATGGCGCTGGGCGCCACGAACGCCCTCTGGGCCGACGTCGACGGGACCGACGGCTTCGCGGCCCCGGGAGTCCGCCTGGCTCCGTGAGCGAGGCAGCCTCCGGCCCGCGCCCGCACCGCGCCGTCGCGATGGCGATGGCGGCGATCCTCGTCGGGATCGCCGCCGCTGCCGGGCCCGCCGTCGGCGAAGACCGCTCAGCTGCGGCCGCCGCCACGACCGGCGCCCGCGGCGGGCACGCCCTGCTGGCCGGCGCCGAGCGCGCTGCCATGACGGTCGAGGGCATCGTCCGCGAGCCGACCCGCCTGGACGACGTCGCGCGCCGGGCGCAGCTGGAGGTCGTCTCCGTGCTGCACGGGCCGGCGAGCCCCGGCGACCGGCTCTCCATCGCCTGGGAGGAGCGGTTCGCCGACCGGCCTCCACGCTTCGGGGAGGGGGCGCGCGTCCTCGTGGCCCTCGAGCCGCTCCCGGGCTGGAGCATCTGGCGGGAGCGGCTGGGCCGGAGCAAGGCCCTCGGCATCGCCCTGCGCGGCGAGGCGTTCCTGGCCGATCCGGATCCCGGCAGCATCGAGTCCCTGGGCGCCTATCTCGGCCTGGGGCCGACGGAGCGCGAAGGCACGGCCGGGCACCTCGCACTGATCGGTGTCGCGACCCGGGCGGCCTCCCCGGTGGCGCGCTCCGCGCTCGCGCAGCTCGACCGGCGGCCGGACCTGGCGCAGACCCTCGACGCGGCCGGCGTGAGCGCCCTGGGAAGGCTCATCGCGTCGCCCGGGCTTCCGGCGCGTCGGCGCTCCCTCGCCGTGTCCCTCGCGGGCCACCACGGAATGGTCAAGCTGCTGCCGGTCCTGGTCGACGCCTCGCAGCCGGGCTCGCCCATCGCCTCGGCCGCCCTCGATGCGCGGGGGCGGATCAGCGGCGGCTTCTCCGCTCTCGAGGTGCGGCGGCTGCTCGAACGCAGCGAGCCCGAGGTGCGCGCCATGGCGCTCCGCCACGCGGCGCCCGACATCCAGCCCGACCCCGCCCTCGCCCGCGCCGGCTCGGATCCCTCTCCCCGGGTGCGCGCGGAAGCGGTCTCGGCCCTGGGGCTCCGCCGCGGCATGGAGGCCTACCCCACGCTCGTGGCGGCCCTCGACGACCCGGCCCCCGTCGTGCGCGGCGCCGCGGCCAGCGCGTTGGGCGCGCTGGGCGCCCGCGCGGTGCCGGGTCTCGTGGAGCGCGTGCGCACCGCCGACCTCGACGCTGCACGCGAACCCATGATCGCGCTCGCCCGGGCCGGTGAGCCCGGACGCCGCGCGCTCGCCGGCCTGGCCGCGGGACATGCCGACACCGAAGTGCGAGCGTTCGCCGACTTCCTGCTGGGACGACCGGGCGCGCACCACTGAGAGAGCGCTGCGCGGGGACCGCAGATCGCCGATAATCGGTGCATGGGCATCCGCTATCGCATCGACAGCGAGCTCGCCCTCGTCGTCACCACGGCATCGGGCCTGCTCGAAGACGCCGATCTCCTGGACTACGGGAGGAGGCTCCTCGCCGACCCCGACCGCTCGAAGGCGAAGCACGAGCTGGTCGACCTGCGACGGGTCGACGACGCGTCCAGCGTGAGCAGCGAGGGAATACGAGCGCTCGCAGAGTTCTGGACCGATCGCTCGGACCAGATGGCGGGAGGACGCCTGGCCATCGTCGCGAGGAGCAACGTCGGCTACGGCATGTCGCGCATGTACCAGATCCTGCGCAGCGACGGGCCCGACTCGATCCAGGTGTTCCGCGACCTCGAGCGGGCCCTCACGTGGCTCGAGGTCGACGAGACCCTCGCCCACAGGCTCGAGCTCCCGAAGTAGCGCCCGGAGCGGCCGGCGGCGCCCGTCAGGCGCCGAGCACCTCGGCCTCCTCCCCGGCCCAGCCCCCGCCGTCGCTGCGACGGGCGCGCCGCGCTTCGCGAAGGCGGAGCTGCCGGTAGATCGTGGGCACCATGTAGAGCGCCACGATGGAGCAGCCGGCGACGCCTCCGGCGATGGCGGTGGCCATGGGCGGCCAGAACCGCCCCCCGAAGACGATGAGGGGCCAGAAGCCTCCGATGGTGGTGAGCGTCGTCGTCAGGATGTGCCGCGTGGCGTCCACCACCACCTCCGCGGTGTCGTCCACGTCGCCCTCCGCCGCCCGGGGGTCGGTCCTCAGGTGGTTCAGCACCACGATGGCGTCGTTGATGGCCAGGCCGACGAGGCCCATGGTGCCGATGATCGCCACGAACCCCATGGGATAGCCGAACAGCCAGACCCCGAAGAGCGCCATGCCGATGCCCAGGATGGCCACCGCGAAGATGACCAGGGCCATGCGGAACGAGTTGAACGAGAGGATGATCGCGCCCGCCATGATCACGAACAGCGGCAGGGCGAAGGCGGCGAGCTTCGAGAGCGCCTCGGAGCGCTGCTCGTTCTCGCCTCCCAGCTCCAGGCGGTAGCCCGGGGGCAGCTCGAACCCCGAATCGGCCAGGCGCCCCTCGAAGTCGGCCAGCGAGTCGGCGATGACCGCATAGGGGGAGAGGAAAGCCTGGACCGTGTTGACCCGTTCGCCGTTGCGCCGATCGATCCCGCTGATCTCGGGAACCAGGGTGGGCCTCGCGATGGCGGACACCGGGACCCCGGGCAGGCCGCCCGCGTCCACCAGCCCGACGGCGCCCGGGGGCAGGAGGCGCCCCGCCGCGATCTCGGCCACGTCGGCGCGCCAGGTCCCCGCGACCCGCACGCGGACCGGGAGCTCCTCGCTCTGCTCGATGAGGGTGCCGCCGACGGACCCCTCGAGCCGCGCGTTGAGCTGGCCCGCGATGTCCACCAGCCGGAGGTCGGCCAGCCGCGCCTCGTCCTCGTCGGTCTCGAAGAGCAGCTTGGGCTCGCCGCCCTTCTGACGCGAGGTCGTGTAGGTGACCGACTCGGACTCGGCGAGCAGGCCCCGGATCTGCTCGCCCAGGCTGCGCAGCACGTCGAGCTCGGGGCCGACGATGCGGACCTCGATGGGCGCCTCGAAGGGCGGCCCCTGCTCGAAGGGCAGCGCGATGGCCCGCGCGTCCGGGAACGCCGCGATCAGCTCGGGCTGGAGCCGGGGCAGCAGGTCCTCGGTGGCCTCGGGCGACAGCGTCGTGACGTAGCCGCCGGCGAAGCTCGCCACGCCGTCGTTGTTGGCGAACATGTTGTAGAAGACCCGGGGCGCCGACTCGCCCACCACCCACTGGCTCTCGACCACTTCGGGATGGCGGTGGATGATCTCCCGGGCGCGTCGCACGGCCGCCTCGGTCTCGGCGATCGAGGACTGGGAGGGCAGCACCAGCTGCACCTGGAACTGGTTGCGGTCGTTGGCCGGGAAGAACTGCTCCGAGAGCGTCTGGCCCACGATGAACCCGACGACGGGCAGCACCAGCGAGACCCCGATGCCGACCCCGGGCCGGCCGAGAGCCACCCGAAGCGTGCGCCGGTACGCCCGGGTGAGGCGCGGATGGCTGTAGCCCTCGCGCCACCAGTGACGCCGTCCGTCGGGGGCCGGGCGGGGATGCCGCGGCGACAGCAGCCCGGCCAGAGCCGGGATCACCGTCATCGACAGCAGGAACGAGCTCGTCACGGAGAGCGCCACGCCGATGGAGATGGGTCCCACGAACTCGCCGGCCCCGCCCGGCATCAGCACGATGGGCAGGAAGGCGAGCACGGTGGTGAGCGTGGAGGCCATGAGGGGGACCCGGAGGTGGCCGACCGCGCCGGCCACCGCGTCGCCGGGCGACGCGCCCTTGCGCCGGCGCGCGTCGAACTCGTCGACCACCACGATCGAATTGTCGATGAGCAGCCCGAGGGCGATGATGAGACCGGTGACCGAGGTCTGGTGCAGGGGAATGCCGAGGACGTTGAGCTCGGCCAGCACCATGGCCACGGTGAGCGGAAGCGCCGAAGCCACGATCAGGGCCGAACGCACCCCCATGGTCAGCAGCAGCACGCACACCACGATGCTGGAGCCGAGCAGCAGGTTCCCGACCAGGGTGCCGAGCCGCTCCTCCGTGTAGCGGCTCTGGTCGAAGACCCGCCGCAGCTCGAGACCGGCGGGCACCTCGGCCCGGTACCCGTCGACCACGGCCCTCGCCTCGCGCGACCACAGGTCGACCCGGGTGTTCGTCTCCATGGTCGCGGCCACGGCCACGGCCCGCCTTCCGTCGATCAGGGCGATGCTCGACGCCGGCTCGCGGTAGGTCTTCTGGACGTCGGCCAGGTCGCCGACCCGCAGCATCGAGCCGTCGGCCTCGCGGTGCACCGGCACCGCCCGCACGCGCCCCAGGGAGTCGATCTCGCCGCCCACCTCGAGCAGCAGGTCGCTGGCGCCGTGGCGGAGCTGGCCCGCGGGCACCTTCGAGTCCGCCAGGGCGATCGCCTGGGCCACCCGGTCCGCGGTCAGACCCACCGCGGCCAGCTCGAGGGGATCGACGGTGACCCGGATCTCCTCCTCGGCCTCGCCGAACAGCTCGGTCTGCTTCGTGTTGGGGATGTTCCGGAGCCGGCTCTCCAGCTCCTCGGCCAGACGCGTCATCATGCCCAGGGGCGGCGCTGCGTCGTCGCGCTGCCAGACCAGGGCCGCCAGCAGGGTCACCGCGGTCGAGGTCTTGTCCTCGAACTCCGGGGGCAGGACCCCGTCGGGCAGCCCGGCCTGGGCGTCGCCCAGCTTGTCCCGGACCTTCGACCAGACATCGTCGACCATCGACTCGGAGTACTCGTCGTCGAGCTCGATGCTGATGACCGAGACGCCGGTCCTGGAGAGGGACTCCACGTTCTTGACTTCGTGGAGCTCGCGCACCTCGTCCTCGATGGGCTCGGTGACGAGGGACTCCACGCGCTGGGCGCTGGCTCCGGGATAGAAGGTGGTGATGACCCCGAAGCGGCGGGCCAGCGCCGGGTCCTCCTGTCGCGGCAGCGCCTCGAGGGCGGACAGACCGGCGACCAGGACGAGACCGACGGTGAGCGCCGTGAGCCGGGGGTTCCGGTAGAAGAGATCGCCCATGACGACCCCCTACCGCAGGGTCGGCGTCTGGGCGCTCGACCGCGAGGGGTGCGCCGTGCGCAGCGCGCCCGGGCCGGAGTCCTCGAGCACGCTCACCCGCTGCCCGGGCACGAGCCGGTGGAGCCCGGTGGCGACGACCTGGTCCCCGTCCCGAAGCGTGCCCCGCACGAACGCGCGGTCCGATTCGGCGTGGAGGACCTCCACCTCCCGTCGCTCGACCACCTGTCCCCCGTCGCGGGGGACCACGACGTAGGCCGACCAGAGACCGCGGCGGCTCTCGGCCAGCGCGGTGATGGGGAGCCACATCCCGACCGACTGCACACGACGCTCGAGGGCGATGCGCGCGAGGTCGCCGGCCCGCACGTGCTCGGGGGCGCCCTCGAGGGCGAACACCACGGGGACGGTGCGGGTCCGGGTCTCCAGCTTCTGGATCAACGCCGCGATGCGCGCCGGGTAGGGGCGACCTCCCACCTCGACCTCGTGGACCGAACCGATCTCGAGGGCCTCGGCCGACTCGGGCGGCACGCCGACGTGCACCTCCAGCGCCCCGCTCTCGACGATCTCGAGGATCGCCTGTCCGGCGGCGGCCACGGTGCCCTCGTCCTCGTGGCGCTCGGTGATCTGACCGCCGTAGGGCGCCAGCAGGCTCGACTGCTCGATGGCCACGCCCACCTGCTCCAGCGAGGCCCGCGCCGCCTCGAGCTCCGCGGCGATGGCCGAGGCCTCGGAGGTCGCCTGGTCCAGCTCCTCGATGGAGGCGTGGTTCGACTGGCGCAGCGCCTTGCGACGGCGCTCGGTGGAGCGCGCCAGCTCGAGCCGGGCGTCCATCTGGCGCACGCGCGCCTCCAGCTCCCGCTTCCGGGCCGTGAGCTCGCGCACGTCGAGGCGCGCGAGGACGTCGCCCGCCACCACCCGGTCCCCGCGCTCGACGAGCACCGCGTCGAGGCGCCCGCCGCGCTCGAACCCCAGGGCGCTCTCGCGCCGGGCCACCACGCGCCCGGCGTGGATCTCGCGAACCGAGTAGGCGTCGACGCGCTCGATGGTGCGAACGGCCACCGGCAGCAGCGTCCGCTCCTCCGGAGCGTCCGCAGCCCGGCCCGGGTCGGGCAAGAGGCCGACGAGCCCCCAGGCGAGGAGCAGGCCGGCGCCCCCGGCCCCCGCGATCCAGGTTCCGGGTCTCACGACTCGTCTCCTTCCGCTTCCGAAGAGGGGCGCGCTTCGGAGCCGCGGATGAAGTTCTCGAGCATGGGCTCGAGCAGGTCGTCGAGCTCGCGCTGGAAGTTCAGCCGCGCCGAGAGGTGGAGGGTCACGACCCCGTGCAGGCCGAGCCAGGCGATGTGGGCGAGGGTGAGGGGATCGCCGACCAGGCGGCCCCGCTTCACGCACTCCTCGCAGGTGGCGAGGACGGTCTGCCAGCCCCGCCGCAGCTCCGCGTCGATGTCCGGGTCCTCTCCCAGGGCCACGGGCTTCTCGAGCTGGAACATGATCCGATAGGCGTGGGGCTCGGCCCGGGCGAAGCGCACGTACTCGCGGCCGAGCGCCCGCAGCCGCTCGACGGGATCGTCGTACTGCTCCGCCACCGCCTCGCAGCGCCGGCCCAACCGCTCGAAGGCCGCCACGCACGCCTGGCGGAAGATGTCTTCCTTGTTCTCGAAGTAGCGGTAGGGCGTCATCGTGCTGCAGCCCATCTCGGAGGCCAGGCTGCGCATGGTGACCCCGGCGTAGCCGTTCTCGGCGATCAGCCGGGTGGCCTGGGCGATGGCGTCGCTCCGGAAGTCCCGGATGTCCTGTTCGCTGAGAACGCGCGGCATGCGATGAGAGTACATTGTAAATTTATCTTGTAAAACGAACCCGGACGTCCGTTCCCTAGGGGAATCCGAGCTGGGCTTGCGGGAATTCGAGCTGGGGGCGAGGCGCTCCTCAGCGCCCGGGAGGTGTGTCGAGGGGGACCGGCGCCGTGGCGATCAGCCTGGAGTCCTCCAGGGCCGCCGCCCGGTGCGGCGCCCCACGGAGGTATTCGGCCCGGGTCACCATCTGGATGAAGGCGCTCCGCGACGGGTACTCGACCAGCACCGCTTCGTCCCACACCTCGTCGGGCGGGCCGATCAGGGTGGCCTGGGCCGACCCCTGCCAGACGACGCGCCCCCCGGCCCGGGCGATCTCCGGCAGGGCGACGGCGGCGTAGCGAGCGTACGCCTCGCGCCCGGTGCAGGCAGAGGTGTCGAGCTCGGGCGGGGCGCCGTCCGGATACTGCGCCTGGGCGCGGTAGCGGAGCAGATTGATCATCACCACCGGCGCGTCGGGCGAGGCCTCGACGAAACCCACGACATCGCCGATCTCGGGCTCGATGCTGCGGCGTGCTGCGTTGGACACGGTGCTTCGTCCTCCATCGATCCGGATCGGAGCCCCCGCCGCCCGGCGAGCGCGGTCGGATCGGGGCTAGGCCGTGGTCGTCGAGATGCGGGCCATGATGCCCACCGCCACGTCCAGGCGGCGGCCCACCAGGCGACCGTGGGTGGGCAGGGTCATCACCCGGGCGGCCAGATCGCGGGCCCCGGGCAGAGGATCGTCGCCGGCCCGGTGCAGCAGCAGCCCGGGCACCTCGTCGAGGGCGCTCGGGTAGAAGCCGCTGGCCCCGGCGCCCACCCGGGTGAGCGCCGCCAGGGCCTCGTCCCGGGCGGCCGGCCGCGGCGCCAGCACCGCCAGCCGGGGATACACGCCCCGCTCGCCGTCCCGGGCGACCACCGGTGTCCAGCCCGGCGCGACCTTCACCTGGCCGGCCAGGTGGAGGGCCACCGAGCGGCGACGGGCCGTGGCGTCCTCCAGACGCGACAGCGCGGACACGGCGAGCGCCGCGCGATGGGGCGACAGTGCGCCGCGCTCGAAGGCCGGGTCGAAGGGCGTCTCGCCGATGCCCAGGCGCGGGATCGCGGCCAGCAGGCGGAAGGCGAAGCCGCGCAGGGCCGCGTCCCAGGCCAGCACCCGGAGCCACGAGCCGAAGACCGACTCCGTCCCCGGGTCGCGGGTCGCCTCGGCGGCGGGCACGTCGAGCCCGACGAGCGCCCCCCCGCCCATGGCGCCCATGGGCTTGCCGCGTCCGAAGCTCAGCACGGCCGGGTGCCCGCGCCGGCCGACCGCGCCGCTGGGCGTGGTGGCCCCGGCGGTCTGGGCCGCGTCGTCGACGGCCACGGCGCCGGCCTTGCGGGCGACCGCGGCCACGTCGTCGATGGGCTCGCCCACCCCGAACAGGTTGCAGACCACCACCGCCGCCGCGCGGTCCAGCGGCAGGCGGGCCAGGTGGTCGCGATCGATCCAGCCGCGCTCGTCGACGTCGCCGAGCCGGTAGAGATCGAGGTGTCGGATCGGCACCCTCCCCTCGTGCTCGTGCACCAGCGCGAACGTCGGGCTGGTGACCGGGATCGCCTCCGACACGCCGAGCGCCCTCAACAGCCCGCGCGCGAAGAAGGTCTTGCCGGCCCCGAGCTCCCCCTCGAGCCACACGACGTCGCCGGGGACGAGCCGCGCCCCGAGCGCGGCCCCGAGGTGGCGCGTACGGCGGC
>JBNLVL010000048.1:0-16333 GCA_050618075.1 Myxococcota bacterium | reverse complement strand
CAGCAGTGGTTCAACCTGTCGGATCCGCAGGCCGAGGACGAGATCTACGACAGCGAGGCGATGCGTCGCTTCGCTCGGGTGGAGCTGGGCGAGGACAAGGTTCCCGACGAGTCGACGATCCTTCGCTTCCGGCACCTGCTGGAGAAGCACCAGCTGACGGACGCGATCTTCGAGGCGGTGAAGGATCTGCTCGAAGAGCATCGTCTGAGCCTGCGATCCGGCACGATCGTCGATGCGACGATCATCGCGGCGCCGAGCTCGACGAAGAACGCGACGAAGACGCGCGATCCGGAGATGAAGCAGACGCGGAAGGGCAACAACTGGCACTTCGGCATGAAGCTCCACATCGGGACCGACCGTCGCGGTCTGGTCCACAGCCTGACGGCGACGCACGCAGCCGCTTCGGACATCAGCCAGCTCGATCAACTGCTGCACGGTGAAGAGAGCGAGATCTACGGCGATCAGGCGTACTGGAAGGAAGCCGATCGCCAGGCGTTCGAGGCGGAGGGCGTGCGCTACCGCATGAACCGTCGAGCGCCGGGCGGAAACAAGAACCAGAGCGAGCGCTGGCGCAAGATCAACCGGGCGCGCTCCCGCACCCGGGCTCGGGGCGAGCATCCGTTCCGAATCATCAAGCAGCTCTGGGGCTTCCAGAAGACGCGCTACCGCGGAATCGCCAAGAATCTGGTGTCCAGGGACATGATCTCTTGCGCGTTAAGAGGACAGCTAGTTTTGCGCACCTCTCTGGTTCATGGTCTTCCTCTTCTCTTCCCCCGAAGGGCGGAGGCCCCTTTGGGCCGAACGCCCTTCGCCCTGGCTATGAGGCCGTCTGCGCCGCCGCGACCCGCTCGAGCTCCCGCAGCCGGTAGCTGCGGCCGGTGATGTTGAGCACGTGGCTGCGGTGGAGCAGCCGGTCGAGGATCGCCGTGGTGAGCACCTCATCCCCGGCGAGCACCTCCGGCCACTCGCTGACGCCCTTGTTCGTCGTGATCAGGATCGAGCCGCGGCCGTAGCGGTAGGACACGAGCCGGAAGAACAAGCTCGCCTCCTGGCGCGTCATCGGCTCGAAGCCCACCTCGTCGATGATCAGCAGGGCCACGTTCATGTGCTTGCGCCGTCGCAGGCGCTGCGGGCTCACGTCGGCGTCGCGCTTGAGCGCGTCGAGCAGATCCTCGAGTCGGTGGAAGGCGACGGAGAACCCGTTCTCGACGGCTCTCACGCCAAGCGCGATCGCCAGGTGCGTCTTGCCCACCCCCGGCGGCCCCTGCATCAAGAGCGACTCCTTCTCGCGGATCCACGAGCAGGTGGCCAGGGTCTCGATCCGGCTTCGCTCCACACTCGGCTGGAACGCGAAGTCGAAGTTGCCGAGCGTGTGTCCCGTCGGCAGGCCCGACAGGCGAAGCGCCGTTTTGAGCCGCCGCTCCTCGCGCACCCGCAGCTCGTGATCGAGCAGCCCGTCGAGGAAGCGGTGCGGCGGCCAGCCGTCCTTGACCGCGTCGCCCAGCGTCTCAGCCAGGTGCTCGGTCGCATGCGCAAGCCCGAGACGCCCGAGCTTCTCGCGGGTCGCATCGAGGTCGACCTTCGGCGCTGCCTTCTTGGTCACGGGGTTCGCCGTCATCGGGCCACCTCCGCCAGCGCCGCGTACAGGTCGAGCGGCCGCCGCTCGGGCACCATCGCCGCGATCTCCTCGAGCCGCCGCCCCATCTTGCCGAGCGGCACCGGCGCTGCGACCCGTTCGTCACCCGGCCCCTCGTAGTGCGCCGGGTCGATCAGCAGCCGCGACCGGGTCCGTCGCGGGTGCGTGGCCACCACCTTCCCGTCGGTCCACATCTGCACCACTTCGGCGCAGCCGCGCACCTCGAGCTCCCGCTCCGCGTAGACGAACGGCACACTGTAGGTGCGCCCTTCGAAGCGCACCGTCGCATCGAGACCGACGCGGCGGCGCTGCACCAGGTCGAACGGCTCGGGCAGCGGATGGGGAAGCGGCGTCAGATGGCGACGTTCCGCCTCGTAGCTCGCCAGCACCGTGTCCCCAGTGACGGGGCACGTGCGGCGCCGCGCGTTCGACACCACCTGCTGGTCGGTCCAGGCCTGCAGCTCGCCGAGATCCCGCCAGTCCTTCGTCGTCGGGTCGAACGAAGCGCGGTGACCCCGGATGCGGCGCTCCACCTTGCCCTTGTCGCCGGGGCAGCGGGGTCGCGAGGCATCGACGTGGAAGCGAAGCGTGTGGGCGTACTGCTGATACGTCTGGTTGATCTCGCCCCACGGGCCGGCTCCCTTCGCCACCGCTGTCTTCACGTTGTCGACCCGCAGCACGGCGGCGACCCCGCCGAGCCTTCGCAACGCCTCGTTGTGCACGTGCAGCCACGCGAGCTGGTCGGCCCGCTCCGACCACACCACCGCTTCCATCCGCGAGTGCGACAGAACGAGGTGGAACGCGTGCAGCGCGATCGTCTCGCCGCCCACGCGCATCCGCGGGAACTCGGCCCAGTCGACCTGGCCCTGCGCTCCCGGCGGCGTCTCCACCCGCCGGCGCGTGCGGACCTTGGGCTTCGGGAAGTGCTTGCGCACGTAGCGCTGCACCGACTTGTAGCTGCCCCGGTAGCCGTGGTCCTCGACCAGCCGCTCGTACAGAAGCTGCAGGTTCACGCCCCCGCGGCCGCTGCGCGCCGCGTCCCGCATGAACTGCGCGATCACTCCGGACAGCGCCTCCGCAAGGAACGGCTTGTTCGACCGGCCGTCGGGCAGTCCCGCTTCCAGACGTGCCAGCCGGTACCGCACTGCGTTCTCTCGGATGCCCAGCTGCCGGGCGATCGCCCGGTTCGACAAACCCCGTTCGTGCAGAACCTGGATCGTCATCACTTCCTCTCGCTTCAGTCGCCGACCCATGCACGATCCCCCCTGTGGGGATCGTGGGCCCGCGATCAACGAGAGGTGCGCAAAAGTTCGTGTCCTCTTAGATTGCGAATATCACGTCCGGCGACATCTGGCTCGGGCGCAGACGATGTTCGCGCTCGCGAACCTCTACGCCGTGCGCCACAAGCTCATGCCACCGGGGGTGACGTGCGCCTTGTGATCGGCGAAGCGATACGAGCCTGCTCCCCGCGGCCCCGTGAGGCCGGCGGGAAGGCCGGCAGAATCATCAATCCGGCTCTGCAGGGCGCCTTGGCGGGCGCGTGTGCAGAGCTTCCTTAGCTGCGTTTCTACGAGATCGACTCAACTTCATATTGCTGGCTGGGCCGATTCGCGGATCTTAGAATTTGTCGAGATGCACACTTGGGGGCGAGGGCTTCGAGCCCGTGCAGACAACGCATTCACCGCCCTTGCAGGCTCGCGCTATCAAACTTGGAGCGGACCAATGGCCAAGAAACGAAAACGCCGACGGGATTCGCGAGAGGTCTTCGCGGGTTTGGGGCACCCGTTCTCGTTGACAAGTAGAGCACGGAGGGCAGCTACTCGACTCTTCGCGACCTGCTGACGCAGTGGCTGCAGATCGACAAGTCTCAGTCACTCCTCCTAGATCGAAAGCAAGTGAGCACACTTCGTCCAGCACGAGTCCCAGACCCCTCAGATGCCTGTTCGACAAAGTGTGGAGCTATCGGACCTGAAAGCGAATCGGGACCTTGTTCTTTCTATTCACCTATCCGCCCGTATTCTGCACCTGGGCGCGCGGTGGTTTCCACCCGCGCGACCGCACGGTCGTGCTGCCGGCCTAACGAACCCTTTAGGGCTGAGGTGAGGGATCGCGGCCTCGGCCGGCTCGGTTTCTGGGATGTCACTCAGCACCCTCCTCTCGCGAGGCGCCGGGTGACGTTTCGGCAAGCCTGCTTGCCCTCAGCGCAACACTTGGGAAAGACATTCTGAGTGCGTAGACTGAGGGGCCACGAGGGACCAGGCACGTGGCTCACGACACGGCCTAGGCTGTCAGCCGGCGGTGGCCGCAAATCCCTGGCTTGGCTCAGACCATTCTGAAGTTGAGAGAGCGAGAGCTGTAGAACGCATCGGCGGGGAGGTTCAGCACGGATGAGACGGCACGAGCGAACCCTCGTTCTCTCCGGGCTTCGGTCCGTCGCGATCTTGGTGCAGATCGGCATGGTCGTCGGCTGCGCGACCTTTCCCGGTGGAGAACTGCAGGACCCGCGACCGATGGCGCTGGAGCCCGCTGGCGAAGAGCCAACAGCCTACATCTTGCCCACGTTCAAGACCGACCTTGGTACCCCAGTCGAGAACACGCAGGCACTCGGGGTCTTCAAGAATGCGATCGAGAAAGCCACGACGACCGTCGGTCTGTTCAGCGAGTTCACCTTCGAAGCGTATCGCGCGCGGGAGATGGATTACATCGTCAAGCTGGAAATGACGAACAGCGCCGACATCGGGTCAGCGATGCTCGCTGGATTCATTACCGGCCTGACACTCTTCGTGATTCCATCGTACGCCACCGACGTGTACTCGCTTCGCGCAGAGGTTCTGAACCAAAACGACGAACAGCTCGCAACCTACAGTCTTGATAGCTTCGTGCGCACATGGTTCGGGATCTGGCTGCTTCCTGCCGCAGGAAGGTCGCCCCGGAAGGAGGTCCCGCTTCACCTCGAGCGCATGGTCGCGAATGCCTACGGGCAGTTCCTCGAGTCGGGCATCTTTGGCGTCTTCCGATCGGCAAGCGCCCCTCCAAGTCCAGCGAGAGATGAGGACCCGCAATGACCGGCCAGCCCAGCACCCAGGCTGACGATCGTCACGTCGGTCAGGCGACGGGCGCACCAGAACCGTCACCCTTGCCGAGCTGCGCCCGCAACCGGGCGTGCGCCACGGCCGGTCTGGAAACGCCACAGAAAGACTCCTCGGGAGCCCTCCTCCTCCGACAAGTCGACGTAGTCGTCGGCCGGGTTGCGAACTCCCAGGGCAGCCCGGCCAATGACTCGTCAGCAAGCGGGTCGGGAGCTGTCTCGTTGGCAGCCATTACCACAGACGGAGCCTCGCTGCGGGTCCCGAAATGGGACCAGAGCCCCTCAGTGCCGCGCTTCACATAGCGTGAAGTTATCGGACCTGAAGGCGAGAACGAGGTTCCTTCTTCCTATCCGCGACACTGTCCGGAGATGGATCGACGTTCTCCAAAGCCACCATCTCGGGTCCCTCGCCAGGCCCTGGTACAGGAACGCGAGCCGCTCTCTGCGAAAGGAGCCGAAGTGGTTTCTGAGGGAGTGGGCATCGATCGAAGATCCTGGCGACAAGGCCGAGGCCTTCGTCGCCTCCCATCTGCTCAAAGCAGTCGATGGCTGAAACGACATGGGGCTCGGCGACTTCGAACTCGAGCACCTGCGGGACAAGGAGAAGCGCGACGTGGAATTCCTCGTCGCGCGAGACGGCAATCCCTGGTTCCTCGTCGAAGTCGAGCAGCCGGATGGGAAGATGAGCAGTGCGCTCGAGTACTACGAGCGTCAGCTCGACGCTCCGCATGCCTTCCAAGTCGTACCCGATGCCGACTACGTCGGTGCGGATTGCTTCGGTGGGCCTCCCATGTCTCTGATCGTGCCGACCAGGACGTGTCTCTCGCAGCTCTTCTAGTAACTCGCACGCTGGGAGGGATTTGTCCGCGGGCGTTAAACGTCCGCTCCGCGCATCCCACGATGGCTGCGCCCGCTTGGGCTCAATTCGGCTTCGCGATGATCGGAGATGGATTGGAGTTTCACGCCCCTTTTCTAGCTGGAGGTCCGATAACTCGATGCTAAGTCAAACAGACGTCTGAGGGGTCCAGGACCCGTGTTGGGCCGGTGAACTCGAACGCCACCCAGCCGATTCTCTCTCCGAGGCCAAGATTCAACAGCCTGTTGGGGTGGTCAGCACACGCGCGCAACGCACCAGTATCGCGCCCTCCATCAGCGTCCAAGTCCGTAGTTCTCGAGCTTGCGTTTCCAAGTGGCAGCCCACAGAGTGCGTGAGAGCGCTGACTACAAGGAGCAGTCTGAATGGCGGTTTCGAGATCGAGTTGCGCGGTCGTTGGTCTCGTTCTGACAACTCTCGTGAACGGATGTGCGACGTTTCCCGATGGCAGAGTTGCGGACGTAGATCAGGTTCAGGTTCGGGGCCTTGCTGAAAAGCCCAGTGTCTACGTCCTTCCAGCTTTTGAATCGGAACAAGGTACTGTCGAGCCCATGCAAGGGTGGTTCAAGAACGCGGTGAGAACAGCTACAAACGCGGCGAATCTCTTCGGCGAGGTTTCTTACGACGCGTACCGCGCTCGGGACATGGACTACATCGTAAAGCTGGAGATGAATAATCACGCTAGCCCATTTGCAGCCGTGGGAGCAGCACTCATCGTTGGTTTGACTGTGTTCATAGTTCCTGCCTACGCGACCGATCACTACACGTTGCGAGCCTTGGTCGTGGACCAGAATGACACCGAGCTGGACTCATTCAAGCTCGAGAGCTATGTGCGGTACTGGTTCGGGATCTGGCTTCTTCCCTTCGTTGGGAAGTCACCGTGGACGGAAGTTCCTGAGCACATGGAACGCATGGTGCTCAATGCCTATCAGCATTTCGCTAGCGGTGGCGTGTTCACCGGACGGCCCAAGCCCGATGTTTCCCGGCAGGACGACTGAGTCGCTGATCGCAGCGCCGTTGATGGACCTAGCTGAGGGACCTCAATAGATTGCTGACACCTGTGGGTTCTCCTCTGAGAGTTTGACGTGCCCCCCAGAAACCCCACCGGTTAGAATGGCAGCTCTCCCTCTGGTGACCTCCTCCCCGAAATCTGGCCCGTTTGGAACTAGAATCCTCTAGTTTCGGAAGGAGGTCGAGATGGGTGGCAAGCGACGGACGAGCGAGGAGATCGCGCACATCCTGGCGCAGGCTGAGGCCGGGGTTCCGGTCAAGGAGCTGTGTCGGAAGTACGGCGTGAGCCAGGCGATGTTCTACGCGTGGCGGCGGAAGTTCGGTGGGCTGGCACCCTCGGAGCTGAAGCGGCTGAAGCAGCTCGAGGAAGAGAACCGCAAGTTGAAGCGCCTGGTGGCGGACCTGGCGCTCGACAAGCAGATTCTGCAGGACGCTTTATCGGGGAAACTCTGAAGCCCGCCGCAGGTCGCGAGCGCGTGTGCAGGGCGGTACGCCGCTACGGCGTGAGCGCTCGACGGGCGTGCGGGCTGTTTCGTCTTCAACGCAGTACGTACCGGTACCGGAGCGTGAAGCCACCGCAGGAGGTGTTGCGTCGTCGTCTGCGGGAGCTCGCGCTGGCTCGGCCCCTCTACGGCCACCGACGGCTGACGGTGCTGCTGAGGCGGGAGGGCTGGAAGGTGAACCACAAGCGCGTGCTTCGGCTCTATCGCGAGGAAGAGCGGCTCATACGCACGAATCGGCGCAAGAAACGGGCGAGCGAAGCTCGTCTTCCCGTGCCGATCCCCGCGGATCCGCACGAGCTTTGGACGATGGACTTCATGAGCGATCGCCTGGCCGATGGCTCGAAGTTCCGGACGTTCAACGCGGTGGACGTAACTTCGCGGACGTGCGTCGGTATCGCCGTCGAAGGGAGCTTTCGCTCGGAGCTCGTGACGGCGTACCTGGACGGCTGGATCGAAGAGCACGGGAGGCCAGCGGGGATTCAGGTGGACAACGGGACGGAGTTCACGTCGAATGCGTTTGACACCTGGGCGTACAAACGCGGCATCCAGGTCTACTTCATCACGCCGGGGCGCCCCGTGGAGAACGCGGTGATCGAGTCCTTCAACGGGAAGCTGCGCGACGAGTGCTTGAACGCGAGCTGGTTCGAATCGCTCGAGCAGGCGCGGCGTGAGATCGAAAGTTGGAGGACGGACTACTATGAACAGCGGCCGCACACCTCGCTCGGGGGGCTCGCTCTCGCCGAGTACGTGGCGAATCTGATGCAATGGGCGGCCCCGTGAAGGCACGGGGCGGCCCCGATCACTGGGCCAGAAACGGGGTCCGGGTGACTTGCAGCGGAGGCTCTTGTACCGGGGGGGGCCTGAGGTGGGGGGGCCTGCCGCCGGGACGCTCGGTGGGGGTGGAGTCTGAGGCTCCGCACTGACGAAGTAGAAGGGAGCGCCCGTGAGGTCATCGGCCTCCCACGGAATCTGCTGCCCTCCGGACGCATTCTTCACTGCTCTTCGAGTCTGGCGAAAGACATCGAAGAGACGCAGGCCTGGCTTCTGGAGGGACTCGAGCAGCTTCTCCGTGTAGAGCCCATTGCGACCCGTCTCGCCATCGGAAGCCGTCATGCCGGGACGGGTAGCGTAGGCGATCAGGGTCTCCGGCGGAGCTGCCATCACAGCAAGTCCACGCGTGGATGCGCGCCAGCTCCGTGCGAAGGGGTTGTCGCGGCATGCGTCGAGGATGACGATGTTCATCCGATTCCTCGCTGTGGCGAGACCCGCGGACAGTTCTGACAGCGAAACTGCTCCCACCTCCAAGTAGTACTCGCTTGGGATCTCGGCGCCTAGGGGAATCAGGAAGTTCGTTCCCTCGAACTCCATACCGTGGCCAGCGTAATAGAAGAGGCCAACGCCTCCGCGCTTCCTCAATCGCTTCGAGAAGGCCCGAATCGCCGCGGTCATTGGACGCCGGTCTTGATCGACCGCTAGGGAGACGTCGAATCCGATCCGTCGTAGTACGGCGGCCATGTCGGTCGCGTCGTTTGCAGGGTTCTTCAACGGAGCTGAGCGGTATCGCGAATTGCCAATGACCAGCGCAGACCGGGGCCAGTAGCCGTCGTCCAAGAGAGCGACGTGTGGCGGCGTGTTACCCCGGTCCGGCTGCAACGCCTCCGGGGCCGGAATGGTGCATGCGGTGACCACGACTGCGACGCCGATAGCGATTGCGGTCCGGGATTCGTATCGCCGCATCTGGCGCTGACCGATACCCAATGTGGAACCGAGCCTCCCCTGAGATGCGTGCACTCGCGAGGCGTCAGGATTCCAATCTACCGTGTGCTCCAATCACATTGCGCTCAGGTCGAGCTGGCTGCCGGCAGCGACTCGGGTTCCTATTCAAAGGCCCCCAGGGGGCACAAGTCGTTCTGTCGCGCGGCGCAGGGCGGACAGCTCCTCATGCCCCCCCCCCCCGCTGACGAGCTTTCAGGAGCCTCACAGCGGTGTGTCATTTGGTGCAGTCGTTCTGCGAGCGACCCCGAGGCGGAGAGCGGTGGCGTGCGATTCCTCCCGGGTGTCTGCCGACCACCCCGTTGGTGCGCCGCGCAGCCTGGAGGGCAGGCCCGCCTACGCATTCGGAGCGAATTCCTAGCCAGTTGCTTCCGTCGAGTAGTCGGCCTGCTCTGGACTCGGGTCTTCTCCGGCGATCGACGGCTCGAATGCCAGCTCGGATCGCCACAGGATAGAGTCGTTCGTACAGCGCCTGGAGACGGCGCTCGAACAGAGCAAAGCGGACGAGGCAGTGGGATCGCTGGGGCTTCTGGCCACGGTGCCTCAGGGACTCAACGGGGCGGAGTTCCTCCGACGGCCGCCTTTTCTGGAGTGCAACCGCCTGGTTGCGAGTCTGTGTCGCGGGATCGCGTACCCCGGTAGGAAAGAGCAGAGCCGCGTGGTTGCGTAGTGGCTGCGACCGAATCCGGTGTCCCGCAATACCTGGCCTTCGGGTAGGATGGTCGGGCCGCTGGAGGTCCCCCCGCCATGGCACGCAAGCTGGTCGGCGTCGTGTTCGTCGTTGCACTCGCGCTGGGTGCGACGCAGCTCGCGAGGAACGGGTCTGTGGAAGGCCGCCTTGCGCCTGCGTGGCTCGACGACATGACTGCTCCCGAGAGGATCTGTTCATTCGCCTGGGGGGCATTGGCGGGGGGCTTCGGCCACTCCTGTAGCGAGCGGAGCTTCGCGGTGCGGGCGGTTGCCGACGAGTACGAGATCGAGGCACAGCTGGTCGACATCGAGATCGACGTCGAGACGCCAGAGGGTCGCACGGAAGCCGCAGGACTGGTCGCCCGGCTACGCATGTCGCGGATGTTCCAACTGGAAGCCAGCGATCCGACGATCGCCGCCCGCCGCGCATTCATCGACATGGCGAAGATCTATGCAGATACCCAGCAGGCCCTGCTCATCGTCGGGCACACCGATTCGACGGGCGAAGCGACGTTCAATCAGGCCCTCTCCGAAGCGCGTGCGCGGGCAGTTGCCCAGATCTTCGTTGGCCAGGGTGTTCCACAGGGATCGATCTTCTTCCAAGGGGTTGGCGAGTCCCAGCCCTTAATGAGCAACGAGTCCCGCGCTGGTCGCGTCGCCAACCGACGGGTCGAGGTGGTCGAGATCGAGAGCGTCGCCGGTCTGCTGGCCTACCAGCAGGCCATGGCCAGCGATCCCAGATTTCTCCGCGCCTCCACACGGACCGCCGCACTGGGCGTCGAGGCCCGTATCCGCGGTAAGGGGCCGCGTTCACGAGAGATCGACTTCGAGGGTGGGCCGGCCAGCTACTCGGCGAAGTACCTGAGTGAGGCGCTGGGCGACGCCACGAACCTGTGGGCCCAGGCGAGGGCCCTGGTGCCGGGTCTCGATGACGACGAGGGTGCGATGCTAGACGCCGCCTGCATCGCTGAGGAGCCGCGGCGCTACGGTGATGTCTACTCGCTGAATACGGGTTCTACGCTCTCTCCGAGTCACGAGGAGCACGAGGTCGTAGAGTTCCTGCCGGGACTGTACGAGACCGCGTGGGTTGCACGTGTCGGTGACCATCTGGTCACGCTCAGCCCTGTGGGTGTGCTTCGCAAGGGAGCGCGCACCACGACGGTTCCGAAGCTCAAGATCTATAGGCGCTACTCCGGGCCCGATCAGCCTCCCGACTTCGACGACGACTCGATCGTCCAGACCTACGAGGGCGAGAACGGGATCCTGTACCGAATCTATCCCGCCCACAGGGGCGCTCCGGTGGAGTGCATCGACCTCGTCCTGCCCAAGCGCAAGCCATTCGTGGCTCGCGCGGGACGCATCTACTACGGCCACGGGATGAGGATCCACCAGGTCGAGTTTCAACCGGTCATGTTGGTCAACCTGGGCGCCACACGAAGGAGGTTGTAGCCATGGATCTACTCCAGCTGCTCAACGAGTATCGGATCATCCTGGGCACGATTACCACGCTGCTGCTCACAGCGATTTTCCTCTATGTGTGGTGGGAGCGAGTGAGTCTCTGGGCGCTGAGTACCTGGTGTGCGTTCCCCTTCGTAGGACGAGTCGCAAGGCTTTCCCAAGACACCACCTCGGCGACAGGGGGCTGGTTCATGGGCGAACGTTCCCTTTGTGCCGACTTTGCGAAGCACCATGGACAGTATGCGAAGGACGGCGAGTTCTTCGACAAATGCCAGATCTACCTCGACAAGGTGCACGAGAAGGGCCGCAACCCCCTGCACCTGTTCGGTTGGATCTTGATCGCCATGTTGGTCTTCGTCGAGGCGGTGGGCTTCGCTTACGTACTTGCCGGCTACACCCTTCCTGGCGCCAGCGAGAGTCTCCAGCAGAAGGGGGCTGCAGGCATCGCGTTCCTCGTGTCTTCGATCCTCGTATTCCTCACACATCAGTGCGGCCACGAGCTTCATTCGAACAGTCTGGTCCGGAAGGTGCGTATCTGGTTCCTGCAGGACCAGCGGGAGGACCGGCCGCCGCTCATCCCGGAGTCGGGCGTGAGCCTCGACCGCAATGCCGACGATGGGTCGCCCGGCTATCTCATGCTCCTGAACCGCCTCGAAACCAACGCCAAGGTGACCCCTCGACTCAAGGTCACAGTGCTGACGACCTTCTTCGTGGTCGCCGTGGCGGTGGGCGCCACGTACGTTCGGGGTCAGGTGCTTGAGCAAGAGATCATCGAGGAGACAGCGCTCATGCGCGAGGATCTCGGCCCCGGGGCGGACTACGTGAGCCCCTTCGACGACGTCGAGGTTCCGGCCGACGTAAGGACGGACCAAGCGAAGGCCGACGAAGCGGCCGGTGAAGCCGTGATTGAACGCAAGCGTGCCGGCGGTTGGGGAACCTTCGTGGTCCTGGCCGTCGTCTTCGTGTTCCTCCAGGTCGTCGGTGTCCTGATCGGGATGCGAACCGGCTTCGCTGGCAAGGAGTCCCGCAATGCGAGACGGTTCATCGGTCGGTTCCAGAACCGCGAAGAGTTCGAGGCCTATTACTCGCGGCGCCGAGCCGGAGTGGAGCGGACCGCACAGAAGCACCTGACGCGCCTTCAGCAGCGGATGCGCGTGCGAGCACAGACGCAGAACCTGTCTGCGACGGAGCTCGAGCAGATGAAGAAGTGCGGCGATCGAACGTTCCTTGCGTATCTGCGAGGCGCGCGCGCCGAGGAGGTCTACGACATGCGGACCCAACAGCCCCCCCCGCCCCAGGAATCGGTTGAGGCGCGAGAGGCGCGCATCCGTAGGCGACTCGAGGCAGAACGCGCAGAGAAGCAAGCTGCCGAGGCGCACGAGAGTGACGAAGAGATCGAGGCACGGTTGCGCCGCGAGATGGGGCTCGATGAATGAGCCTGCGCCATCGAAGCTCGAAGGTCGTCGGCTCGGTGGCCGCGATGCTCATCCTGACAGCATGTGAGCCCGTCGCGAGCGAGGCTCCGCCCGCCCCGGCACGGACGGACATCCCTTCCTGCCTGTCGCAGCTGGGCGACGAGGCGCGACCCTCCGTTCCTGCTCGGGAGATCTTCGTCCTCATCGACCATACAATTGAACTACCGGAGGGGCTGCAGCGAGACGTCGTGAAGCGTGTGCTCGCGTTTATTCGCCCGGCGGACCGCGTGACGATCGTGACCTTCTCGGCGTCTGTGGCAGGTCGGTTCACCAAGGTGGAGTTCTCGGGGCTGCTCGATGGGGAGCTCGAAGAGGAACGCCGATACGACATTTCGAAGACACTCCTCAAGCGCTACGACCATTGCATGCGGAGGCAGGGAGTGGCAGCGCATCGAATGATTGGAGAGGCCCTGAAGCAGAGCCTGTCGGCCGCGGACCGATCGATCCCGAAAACGGAACTCCTCGCGAACCTCCAGAGCATCGCGCGCGACCTGATCAAACCATCGCGTGCCGAGCACAAAGTGGTCTTGCTCGTCTCCGACATGCTCGAGAACTCCGAAACGCTGAGCTTCTTCGGTCAAGGAACCATCCGGAAGATCGACGTGGACAAGGAGCTTTCGGCGGTGCGCGCCGCCGGGATGATTCCGGAAGTGGACGGCGCAGCATTCTACGTAGTGGGTGCTGGGCTCTTGCCGGGACCGAAGGGACGCAGCTATCGGAGCGATGAGACGATGCGTCGTGTGCGCGGATTCTGGGAGACCTACCTCTCCGAAGCCGGCGGCACCCTGGAGGGCTGGGGGCAACCCTCGCTTTTGCTCGACCTGAGGTAGAGGCGGAGGTTAGGGCCGCCCACCGTCGGCCTCCAGGTTTACTTCCGTGCCGACCAAAACGCAGAAGGACCCGGCGGTCCGCCAGTCTGATGGCGGTTGCTTGGAAGTTCTCGACGTGTTCCCCCCGCACGAACAGTACGAAGAGCGGGTGGCAGAGGACGGCGCGATAGCCGTGCTGCCGGAGGAGCCGCGCCATCCGGGGCGTCGCCGCGACCCGGGCATGCACGACGACGTTCGAGGGATCGCCGCGTTCGAGAAGGATCGCCAGGTCGCGGTACGCCCTGCGTCCGGCCTGGCCCGAGACCAGGGCCACGGCGCGGGTTCTCGGCGCCTAGGAACCTCGGTGGACGTCTGATAAGCGGCCATACGTGGACGTCTCATAACCGGCCAACGGCCGGCCCGGGACGGATGGTTTCTACCTCGCCGCGGTGGTCTTCTGCAAGCTCGTCGTCTTTCGGGTTCGCCAGCTGCGGGGGCCGCACTTGAGCAGGTGTCCGTGATGGAGCAAGCGATCGAGCATCGCGGTGACGGCGGCTGTGTCGCCCAGGAGCCTTCCCCAGTCGTCGACGGGCCGGTTCGAGGTGCCGAGGGTGCTGCCTCGCTCGTAGCGCCGCATGATCAGTTCGAGCAGATCCTCGGCAGCCGTGGTCGGGAGCTTTCGCATGCCGAGGTCGTCGAGGATGAGCAGCGGTACGCTGGCCATCTCGGCCAGATACTCCTTGCGGGCGCCGTCGAGCGCGGCATCGGCGATCTCCTCGAGGAGCACGTGAACTTCACGGTAGGCGACGCGATGGCCCTGATGGATCACGGCAAGCCCGATGGCCTGTGCCAGATGGCTTTCCCCGGTGCCGGGCGGCCCGAGGAAGATCGCGTCCTCGGCGCGCTCCAGGAAGCGTCCCGTGGCCAGCTCGAAGACGAGGGCGCGGTCGATCTTGGCGTTGAACTTGAAGTCGAAGCCATCGAGGGTCTTTCCGGCATCGCGGAACCGAGCCTGTTTGATGCGCCGTGCGAGTAGACGGTCCTGTCGACGGGCGAGCTCGTCCTGGACGAGGGCGGAGAGCAAGTCGATGGGAACCCACTCGCCCTTCTGGGCCTCGAGCAGACGCATCTCCAGATGCTCGGCCATGCCCGAGAGCCGGAGCTTGCGCAGAGCCGGATCGAGTTCAGTCAGATTCACAGGGCGCCTCCTCGGTGCGGCGATCGATCAGATCGCGGTAGTGGGTGAGCTCGCGGATCAGCGGGTCCACCTGCTTGAGCGTGAGCCCCAGCTGGGGCTGGCGCTCGACGTAGCGCTTGACGAACTGGTAGTTGGGAAGCTCGAGCGCCAATGCCTCGGCGCAGGCGTCGTCGACCCGGGCGGCGCCGTGACGCTTGCAGAGCGAGAGCAGGCCCAGGATGCGCCGCACACCCGGCTCGCCGTCGCGGTGATGGATCTCCTGGCAGACGAGACCCACGTGTTCTCCGGCGCGCCGCGCCCGCGCTAGCAGCTGCAGCGTCGTCGCCGGCGTTCGCTTCGGGCGGTCCTCCTCGCGCATCCGGCGCTTGCCGCGTTCCTGGCGAACGTGCTCACACAGCAGCTCGCCGGTCCGCGGGTCGAGGAGGCGCACCCGAAGCGTGTCCCACTGGACGGCCACCCGGCGCCCCAGCCAGCCGGGCGGGGCGTGGTAGTAGGCGCCTTCGACCTCGACGGCGCCGTCGAGATGCACCGTCCGCTCGCCGTGCACGTAGTACCGGAACGGCTCGACGGCAAGCTGCAGAAGGTGGGGCTTCTCCTCGGCGTACATCGTCGCCACCTGCCGTTTCGTCGTGCCGTGGATCCGTGTGTCCGCCCAACGCCGCTCCCAGCGGTCGAGATAGGCCTGGGCCGCGTCGAGCGACTCGAATCGCAGGCCCCGCACCTTCTGCTGGGCGTGGCGAACACCCGACTCGACCTTCCCCTTGCGATCCGGATGCCGCACCCGGCACGGGAGTGCCGCGACGCCGTAGTACGCCAGCAGGTCGCGATACAATGGGTTCAGCGCGGCGTCGTAGATGTCGGGCTTGAGCACGCCCTCCTTCAGGTTGTCGAGCACGACGACGCGAGGGGCGCCGCCGAGCCGACGGAACGTCTTCTCGTGGAGCTCCGACCAGATCCGGCTGCTCGACTTCCACACCAACAGCCGCACCGACTTGCGGCTGTAGCCCAGCGTGCAGACGAACATGCGCGTGCGCCGGTACTTCCCCGACACCGGATGCCGAACCATCGGGCCGTCGCCGTAGTCGACCTGGCCTTCCTCGCCGGGCGCGGTCTCGATCACGGGGTGGGCGTCCCGCGATGCCTCCTCGCGGAGCTTCGCCACGAAGCGCTTGACGCTCGCATAGCTCGACCCGAAGCCGTGGTCGTCGACCAGGTCCTGCCAGATCGACATCGCGGTGCGCCCCTGGCGCACGCCCGCCTCGACCCACTCGCGGTAGGCCTCGCAGGCGCTCGACTGCGGGCTACGCCCGGGCACCGGCGGCCAGACCGGGTCGGTGGCCGTCTCCTTGGCCGGTTTTGCCGGGACGCCCGACCCGGTGGACGTCTCTTTGGCCGGGTTTGGGGGCGGACGACCCCAGCGACCCGGCTCCCTCACCCCAATCCCGGCCGCCTTCAAGTACGCGCTCGCCGTCTCCCGACGGACGCCCGTCTCCGCCTGAATCCGCCGAAGCGACCAACCCAGACGCCCAAGTGCCAGTATCTGCTCGCGTTTCTGTCTGCCCAAGACGTTTGCCATACCGCCGGGAGATCATCTCTCCCAGCGCCTGTCAACGTCCCGGGCCACGTCACCGTTGGCCGGTTTTCAGGCGTCCATCAATGGCCGCTTTCGGGTGTCCACCGAGGAGGAAGAAGAAGCCCGGTTCTCGGGTCCATGTCGGCCCAAAGTAAAGATGTCCGCTTTCCTCCAAAGTAGAGATGTCCGGTTCTTCTGAGTTCGTCCGGGTCGCGTTCGAGGCCCGAGGGGCTCGAACGCGATCC
>JBNLVL010000047.1:0-88744 GCA_050618075.1 Myxococcota bacterium | reverse complement strand
CGCGCTCGACGCGGGGCGCGCGGGGCAGACGGGTGACGATGTCCGATCGGGATCGAAAGACCGCCCAGGAAGGCGCCTCCGAGATCTCTCCGGAGCTGGCACGCCTGCGCGACCAGATCGACGTGGTCGACCGGGAGATCCTGGCGAAGCTGAACGAGCGCGCGCGTCTGGTCCAGCGGGTGGGCGACCTGAAGCGGTCCCGGAGGGCGCCGGTGTACGTCGCGAGCCGCGAGCGGGACCTGGTCGAAGCCCTCGCCGGGGCCAACGAAGGCCCGTTCCCCGACGCGGGCATCGCCCACGTCTTTCGCGAGATCATCTCCGCGACGCGCTCCCTCGAGGAGATCGCGCGGGTGGCGTTCCTGGGCCCGGAGGGCACCTTCAGCCACCAGGCCGCCGTGCGCCAGTTCGGGGCGCTGGTCGAGCTGGCGCCGGCCCACACCATCCGCGACGTCTTCGAGTGGGTCGAGCGCGGCGACGCCCACTACGGGGTCGTACCCGTGGAGAACACCACCGAGGGCGCGGTCACCCAGACCTACGACGCCCTGGTCGAGTCCGACGTGACCCTCTGCGGCGAGCTCCTGCTGGACGTCTCCCTCGACCTGATGTCGCAGGGCCGCGAGCTGTCGGAGGTTCGGCGTCTGGCCTCCCATCCGCAGCCGCTGGCCCAGTGCCGGGACTGGATCCATCGGCGCCTGCCGGGGATCGAGACCATCGAGACCGCCAGCACCGTCGCGGCCGCCGAGCTGGCGGTCCGGGATCCGGAGGTGGCCGCCATCGGCAGCGCCGTCGCGGCCGAGGCCCACGGGCTCTCCATCCTCGAACGCGGCATCGAGGACCGGCGCGGCAACGCCACGCGCTTCCTGGTGATCGGCCGGGTGCCCCCGCTCCCCAGTCGCGACGACCTGACGTCCGCGGTGTTCACCGTGCGCAAGGACCAGAGCGGCACGCTCTACCACCTGCTGGAGCCGTTCGCGCGCTACGGCGTGAACCTGAGCGCGATCCAGTCGCGGCCCATGAAGGGCAAGCCCTGGGAGTATCTCTTCTTCGTGGACATGGAGGGCCACATCTCCGACGACGCCGTGGGCAAGGCCCTCGACGAGGCCGCGGCCACGGCCCACTCCCACAAGGTCCTGGGCTCGTACCCGCGCGCGGCGCGGCCGGGCGTCCGGGAAGGAAAGCGGGACTGAGCATGGCGCTTCGGGACCTGGTGAACCCGCACATCCTCGAGCTCGCCCCCTACGAGCCGGGCAAGCCCGTCGAGGCGCTCGAGCGCGAGCTCGGCATCAGCCACTCGATCAAGGTGGCGTCGAACGAGAACCCGCTCGGTCCGTCCCGGCGGGCGATCGAGGCCGTGCGCGCCGAGCTGGACGGAGTGAACCGCTACCCGGACGGGGCGAGCTTCGCGTTGCGCGAGAAGCTGGCGGGTCGATTGGACGTCGCCTCCGAGCAGCTGGTCTTCGGCTGCGGTGGAGACGAGATCCTGGAGCTGCTGGCCAAGGTGTTCCTGGGGCCGGGCCGCGAGGCCGTCTTCGCCTGGCCCTCGTTCGCGATGTACCCGGTGGTGGTGCAGGGCATGGGAGCGACCGCCCGGCGCGTCCCCCTGGACGACGACCTGGTCCACGACCTGCCCGCCATGGCCCGGGCCGTCGGCGAGCGCACGAAGCTGGTGTTCGTCTGCAATCCGAACAACCCGACGGGCACCAGCGTGGGCGCCGAGGCGTTCGACCGCTTCGTCGAGGCCCTGCCCGACGACGTGGTCCTGGCCGTGGACGAGGCCTACGTCGAGTACGCCCGCCGCCCGGACTTCCCGGACAGCCTCTCCTGGGTGCGGCGCCGGCCGGGCACGCTCGTCCTGCGCACCTTCTCCAAGGTCTACGGGCTCGCGGGCCTGCGCATCGGGTACGCGGTGGCGGACGCGGAGCTGGCGTCCTACCTGCAGCGGGCGCGGCATCCCTTCAACGTCAACCGGCTCGCCGAGGTCGCGGCGTTGGCCGCGTTGGACGACACGGACCACGTGGAGCGCACGCGCCGGCTGAACGCCGACGGCGCCCAGTACCTCGCGCGCGAGCTGGAGGCCATGGGCGTCGAGGTCTGGCCCACCGACGCGAACTTCATGCTGGTGCGCGCCGGGGCCGACGTCTACGAGCGCATGCTCCGGGAAGGCGTGATCGTCCGTCCCCTCACCGGCTTCGGAATGCCCGAGCACGTGCGCGTGACGATCGGGCTTCCCGAGGAGAACGAGCGCTTCGTGAAGACGCTTCGGCGTCTGCGGGAGGGCTCGGTTTGACGACGCTGTTCCAGCGCATGGCGGTGCTCGGGCTGGGGCTGCTCGGCGGCTCGCTGGCCGTGGCGGCGCGGCGCTCGGGCGCGGTGGCGCGAGCCGTCGGGGCGGCGCGCCGACGCGAGCCCCTGGAGCGGGCGCTGCGCGAGCGGCTGGTGGACGAGATCGGCGATCCGGCCGCCGCCGTGAAGTCGGCCGACCTGGTGGTGCTCGCCTGTCCGGTGGGGGCCATGGAGCCGCTGCTGGCCAGCGTGGCGCCGCTGCTGTCCCCCGGCGCGATCGTGACCGACGTGGGGAGCGTGAAGGGCGGACTGGCCGATCGGCTGCCGGCGCTCCTGCCCGAGGGCGTGCACTACGTGGGATCGCACCCGATGGCGGGCAGTCACCTCAAGGGCTCGGCGCACGCCCGCGGCGATCTGTTCGAGGGGGCGCCGTGCGCGGTGACCCCGCTGCCGGACAGCGACCCGTCGGCCGTGGCACGGGTGGCCGACCTGTGGACGGCCGTCGGCGCCCGGGTGGTCCGCTGCGCGCCCGAGGCCCACGACGCCGAGGTCGCGTGGACGAGCCACGCGCCCCACGTGCTGGCCTTCGCCTTCGCCATGGCGCTCGAGAAGGCCACCCCGGGCGTCGGCCGGCTGGCCGGTGGGGGCTTCCGGGACTTCACGCGCATCGCGCGCAGCGACGCCGAGCTGTGGGGCGACATCCTCTCGGCCAACCGCAAGGCCCTGGCGGGCCCGCTCCACGACTGCGCCGAGGCCCTCGCCCGGCTCTCGGAGGCCGTCGAGGCCGGCGACACCGAGACCATCGAACGCATGCTGTCTGCGGCCAGGAACCACCTGGCCGCTGTCACCGATGCCAACGCCGGGGGCGAATACCCGGCGGTTCGGGCCGTTCTCCCGCGAGACGGGAAATCCAAAGGCGGCCGTCAGGAGAAATGATCAATCCACCATGTCTGAAACAACCACCAACACAACCAGCGGCGTCACGTTCGCCGAGCTCTTCGAGGCCTCGCAGAAGCAGGTCAAGGAGGGCGAAGTCACCCAGGGCAAGGTCCTGTCCATCGACGACGACTTCGTGCAGGTCGACGTCGGATTCAAGTCCGAGGGCCTCGTTCCCGCCTGGGAGTTCATGGAAGAAGACGGGACGATGACCATCAAGGTCGGAGACACCGTCGACGTCCTCATCGAAGAGGCCGAGGACGACCTCGGCCGCATCGTGCTCTCGAAGGAGAAGGCAGACCGGGTCAAGGTCTGGGACGACATCAGCGACGCCTACGAGGCCGACAAGCCCGTCGAGGGCATGGTGATCGCCCGGGTCAAGGGCGGCCTCTCCGTCGACATCGGGGTCAAGGCGTTCCTGCCCGGCTCCCAGGTCGACCTGCGCCCGGTCCGCAATCTCGAAGGCCTGATGGGCCAGCGGATGCAGTTCAAGATCATCAAGTTCAACAAGCGGCGGGGGAACATCGTGCTGTCCCGCCGGGCCCTCCTGGAGACCGAGCGCCGCAAGATGCGCGAGGAGACCCTGGGCACGCTGGCCGCAGGCCAGATCGTGGACGGCGTGATCAAGAACATCACCGACTACGGCGCGTTCATCGACCTCGGCGGGATCGACGGCCTGCTCCACATCACCGACATGTCCTGGGGGCGGATCAACCACCCCTCGGAGCTCTTCAACGTCGGCGACGAGATCAAGGTGAAGGTCCTGAAGTTCGATCCCGAGACCGAGCGGGTCTCGCTCGGGCTCAAGCAGATCCAGCCGGATCCGTGGGTCGACGCGGGGATGCGTTATCCGCTCGGCATGCGGGTGCAGGGCAAGGTGGTCTCGCTCACGGACTACGGCGCCTTCATCGAGCTCGAGCCGGGCATCGAGGGCCTGGTGCACGTCTCCGAGATGTCCTGGACCAAGCGGGTCAAGCACCCGTCCAAGGTCGTGGCCATCGGCGACGACGTCGAAGCCGTGGTGCTCGACGTCGACGAGCGCGACCGCAAGGTCTCGCTGGGCATGAAGCAGATCGAGCCCAATCCCTGGACGGTCATCGAAGAGAAGTACCCGGTCGGGACCAAGGTCTCCGGCCAGGTGCGGAACATCACCAACTTCGGTGTCTTCGTCGGCCTGGAGGAGGGCATCGACGGCCTGGTGCACGTCTCGGACATCTCGTGGACGGAGTCGGTCAAGCACCCGAGCGAGAAGTTCAAGAAGGGCGACGAGGTCGAGGCCGTCGTGCTGAAGATCGACAAGGAGAACGAGAAGTTCTCCCTGGGCATCAAGCAGCTGCAGCCCAACCCGTGGGACGACATCCAGAAGCGCTACCCGATCGGCAGCGAGGTCACGGGTCCGATCACGAGCGTCACCGATTTCGGTGTGTTCGTGAAGCTGGAAGAGGGCATCGAGGGGCTGGTCTACAGCTCCGAGCTGGCTCCGGAGCGGATCGAGAATCCGGCGGAGCACTTCCAGGAGAACCAGGAGGTGACCGCGCTGGTCGTGAAGGTCGACGCCGCCGAGGGCAAGATCTCGCTCTCGATCCGCGCGGTGAGCGACGCGGCCGAGCGCAAGGCGCTGCAGGAGCTCGCGGCCCAGCAGGCCACGAGCCAGACCACGACGCTGGGCGACCTGCTGAAGGAGAAGCTCGGATCCGCGGGAGGCGGGGACGAGTCGTAGTGGCCGGGCGTGGCCGTGCGACGGGTCGGGTGGGGCCCGATCCGATGGGCTGGGACGGGGCGGCCGACTGGGGGAGCCGCCCACGAACGAGGGGATGCCGGGGAGAGCCATGACGAAGAGCGGGTTGATCGAGGAGGTCGCGAAGCGGACTCCGCACATCTCGAAGAAGGACACGGAAGTCGTCGTCAACACCATCTTCGATTCGATGATCGAGGCGCTCAAGCACGGCGAAAGGATCGAGATCCGTGGCTTCGGCAGCTTCCAGGTCAAGGTCCGGGAGGCCCGGGAAGGGCGCAATCCCAAGACCGGCGAGCCCGTGCACATCAGCGCCAAGCGGACGCCGTTCTTCAAGGTCGGCAAGGAGCTGAAGGAGATGGTCGACAGCTCGCAGAAGCCGTTGGCCGAGGACAACGACGACGAGGAGACCGAGGAGTCCGTCTCCGCCTGAGCGGGGACTCGAGAGAGGTCGAGAATGGTCACGGGGCGGCGTCTGGTCCTCTTGGCGATCTTCGTTCTGCTCCTCGTGGGCGGATGGAGCTTCGCCCACAATCATCCCACCCAGGTCACCATCGACTACTGGTTCGGTGAATGGATCGAGCTGCCGCTGTGGCTCGTCCTGCTGTGCGCCTTCGGGTCCGGAGTGGCGCTGACCGGGCTGCTCGCGGCCGTCGAGATGGCGCGCATGAGCCTGGTGGCCCGCAGGTACCGGTCGGCCCTGGCCGGCCTCGAGGAGGAGGTGCACCAGCTGCGCAACCTGCCCCTGGCCGCCGAGGAGGCGGCCGGGGAGTCCGACCCGACGGACCGGTCCGACGAGGCGTTGGACGCCGGAGGGAGTGGGGCCCACCCGTGATCCGCTGGCCCCGATTCGGCCGCCGGAAGGCGCTGCGACCGCGGTCGGCGGCGGAGCGCGAGCGGGCGCTCCGACGCTGCCTCCGCTGTCTCGTGCTCGGCGACGGCGAAGCCGCCGAGGCGGAGATCGTCGCGCTCGTGCGCGCCGACTCGCGGGACGTCGAGCTCTACCTGCTGCTGGGCCGCATGGCCCGCGATGCCGGCGACGTGGGCCGCGCCATCCGGATCCACCAGAACCTGCTGCTGCGCGCCGATCTCGACACCGACCAGCGGACCGAGGCCCTGTGCGCCCTCGGAAGCGATCTGCGCAGCGGGGGCTTCCTGCAGCGGGCCGTGGCCAGCTTCGAGGAGGCACGGGAGCGGACGCCCCGGGACGTCGAAGTCTGGCGGGCTCTGGCGGAGCTCTACGAGGAGGTCGGGAGCTTCGACGAGGCCCTGACGGCTCGCGAGCGCGTCCTCAAGTCGACCGGAGCGAGCCGGGCCGAGCGCGCTCGCGAGGCGGCGCGCCTGTGGCTCGCCAAGGGGCGGGCGGCCCACGAGGCCGGACGCGAGGACGAGGCCCGGCGATCCCTGCGCAAGGCCCTCTCCCGGGACTCGGGGTGCGTCGAGGCCCGGGTGCTGCAGGGCCGGCTGGAGGCCGAGAGGGGGCGCAGCAAGCAGGCGCTCTCGGTCTGGCAGTCGGCGGTGGGTGCGAACGAGCGGGTGGACGGCGAGGTCTACCCGTTGATCGCCAGCGCCTACGCGGCGCTCGGGCGCAGCGCCGAGTTCGAGAAGTGGCTGAGGGAGAGGCTCGAGCGCGAGCCCGCGGACTCGGGGGCCCGGGCCGCCCTCGCCCGGCTCCTCGCGGAGCGCGGCGATCGGAGCGATGCCATCGCCGAGCTTCGACGCCTGCTGGAGGGCGACCCCGATCACCTGGAGGCCCGGGCGCAGCTGGGTCGCTGGCTGCTCGAGGAAGGTCGCCAGGACGAGGCCGCGGCCGAGCTGGCCGGCTGGCTGGCGGCGTACGAACGGGGCGCGTTGTCGGCCACGGAGGCGGACCGGGACCCGGAGGCCGCTTCGTGAGCGGCAAGTCCCTCGACACACCGATGATGCGCCAGTTCCTGGCGATCAAGGCCCTGCATCCCGACGCCATCGTCTTCTATCGCATGGGCGATTTCTACGAGATGTTCCTCGACGACGCGGAGCTCGCGGCGCCGCTGCTGGACATCGCGCTCACCACCCGCGACAAGGGCAAGGCCGACGCGGTGCCGATGTGCGGCATTCCGGTCCACGCGGCCGACCAGCACATCAAGACGCTGGCCGCGCTGGGCCACCGCATCGCCATCTGCGAGCAGGTGGAGGACCCGCGGCAGGTGTCCGGACGCCGCCTGGTGAAGCGCCAGGTGGTGGAGGTGGTGACCCCGGGACTGGTGGGCGACCCGAGCGGCCTCGAGGCCGCGCGCGAGGTGACGGTGGTCGCTCTCGCGCCGGGCGAGGGCGTGGTTGGTCTCGCGGCCCTGGACGCGTCGACCGGCGACTTCCGCACGACCTCGGTGCCGGCCGGGGGGGGCGCCGACGGGCCGGACGCCTGCCCGGAAGCGGTCTGGCAGGAGCTCGAGCGGATCGGGCCGCGCGAGCTGCTGCTGCCGGCGGACCGGGTGGAGTCGTGGCGACCGGGGGTGGGCGCCCGCCTGCCGGACAGCGTGTGCACGGCGGTGGCGCCGGCGAGCTACGAGCCCGAGGGCGCTCCGGTCGAGCCCGACGGCTTCACCCGCGACGCCGGGGACGCGGCGCAGCGGGCCGCCGCGGCGCTCCTCGCCTACCTCGGGGCCAATCAGCCCTTCGCGCTGGCGACGGCGCCGCGGCTGCGTCCCTATTCCCTGGGCTCGACCATGGTGGTGGACGCGGCGACCCGCGCCCACCTCGAGCTGTTCGAGAACGGCGAGGACCGCGGTCGCCGGGGAACCCTGGTCGAGCAGCTCGACGCCACGACGACGCCGCTGGGCGCCCGCCGACTGGCTCGCTGGATGTCGTATCCGCTGCTCGATGCCCACGAGATCGCCCGCCGCCAGGACGCGGTCGCCTGGCTCGCCGATCGGGATCGGCTGCGGGGGCGGCTGCGGGACGCCCTGCGCCCGGTGCGCGACCTCGAGCGCCTGCTCGCCAAGGCGGTCCGACCGGGCGCGGTCCCGCGCGACCTGGGCGCGCTGCGGGGCTCGCTCGAAGCCCTGCCCGGCGTGGTCGAGGCGCTCGGCGAAGCCGGGTCGGACGGGGCCGCCGGCGCCGGGCTCGCGCCTCCCGGGCTGCCCGAAGCGCTGCCCGGGCCCGAGCCGCTCCCCGAGCTGGCCGGGCTGCTTCGCGACGGACTGGTCGACGACCCGCCGACCATCGCGCGCGGGTCCCGGGGCGCGGGCGAGACCGGCTACATCCGCGAGGCCTTCCGCCCCGAGCTCGACGTGCTGCGCGAGAGCGCGACCAAGGGGCGGGAGTGGATCGCCGGGCTCGAGGCGGAAGAGCGGGCCCGGACCGGCATCTCGACCCTCAAGGTCCGCTTCCATCCGGTCCACGGCTACTCGTTCGAGGTGGGCAAGAGCCACCTGGCCAAGGTGCCCGACGACTACGAGCGCAAGCAGACCCTGGCCAGCGTCGAGCGCTTCACCACCGAAGCGCTGCGCGAGGTCGAGTCGAAGGTGATGGGCGCCCAGGAGCGCGCGGCGGCGCTCGAGCGGGAGATCTTCGAGGGGCTGCGACAGGCGGTGGTGGAGCGCGCCGCAGCGGTTCGCAGCGTGGCCGACGCGGTCGGGGTGGTCGACGCGCTGGCGTCGCTCGCCGAGGTGGCCCGGCGCGAAGGCTGGGTGCGTCCCGAGGTCGTCGAGGGCGAGGAGCTCAGCATCACGGCCGGGCGGCACCCGGTCGTCGAAGCGATGCTGCGGCGCAGCGGCGGCGACGGCTTCGTGCCCAACGACACCGCTCTCGACCCGGACTCGAACCAGATCCTCCTGCTCACCGGGCCGAACATGTCGGGCAAGAGCACCTACCTGCGCCAGGTGGCCCTGATCGCGCTGATGGCCCAGATGGGGAGCTTCGTCCCGGCCGACGCCGCACGCATCGGCATCGTCGACCGCGTCTTCACCCGCGTGGGGGCCTCGGACCGGCTGGCCCGGGGCGAGTCCACCTTCATGGTGGAGATGCGCGAGACGGCCGAGATCCTGCGCCAGGCGTCCCGGCGCAGCCTGGTCATCCTCGACGAGATCGGCCGCGGGACCAGCACCTTCGACGGCCTGGCGATCGCCTGGGCGGTGGCGGAGTACCTCCACGACACGCCCGGCCTGGCCTCGCGCACCCTCTTCGCCACCCACTACCACGAGCTCACCGACCTGGCGCTCACCAAGGAGCGCGTGCGCAACGGACACTTCGAGGCGCGCGAGTGGAAGGACGAAGTGGTCTTCCTGCGCCGCCTGGTGGAGGGCGGAGCCAACCGCTCCTACGGCATCCAGGTGGCCAGGCTCGCGGGTCTTCCCGAATCGTTGATCGCCCGGGCGAGGGCGATCCTCGCCAACCTCGAGAGCGAGGAGCTCGATCCCCAGGGTCGGCCGCGCTGGGCGCGCGCGGGGGCCGGCGGCGCCGCCGCCGCCGCCGCCGGGCAGCTGCCCCTGTTCGGCGCCGGGCCCTCCCGGGCCGAGGGCGAGGTGCTGGCGGAGCTGCGCGAGCTGGATCCCGACTCCATGACTCCGCTCGACGCGCTCGCCCACATCGCGCGCTGGCGCGGGCGCATGGACGAGGGAGCCGAGTCGTGAGGGCGAGAGGATGGCTGCTGCTGCTGGCCGCGCCCCTGCTGCTCGGGGTCAACCGACCCTCGGGCCTGGCCGACGTCGACGACGTCCGCTTCTGGTCCTACCCGGACTACACCCGCGTGGTGGTGGAGGTGAGCGGGTCGGTTCCCTCGGAGCTCGAGCTGAAGCGCCTGGGCGCCGACGCCCGCGCGGGTCGGCCCCAGCGGCTCTACGTCGACCTGCCCGAGGTCTGGGTCGGACGGCGCTTCGAGCAAGGGGTCCCGGTGGCCGACGGCCTGCTGCGCGGGGTCCGCCTGGGCCAGAACACCCTGCGTCGGACCCGGGTGGTCCTCGACCTCGAGCGCTACAGCCACCACCGGCTGCTGGTGCTCCGGTCTCCCCATCGGCTGGTCATCGACGTCTACGGCAAACGCAGCAGCCCCGAGACCCTCAGCTGGCCCGAGCGCAACCGCGGGGTGGTCGGGCCGCTCAGCCGGCTGCCCCTGCCGGCCCGGCGCATCCGCACCGTGGTGCTCGATCCCGGGCACGGGGGGCGCGACCCCGGCGCGATCGGGGTGGACGGCCTGCGCGAGAAGGACGTGAACCTCCGGCTGGCCCACAAGCTCGCGCCGCGGCTCGAGGCCGCCGGCTTCCGGGTGGTGATGACCCGCGACGACGACACGACCCTGTCCCTCGAGGAACGGACGGCGATCGCGGAGTCCGAGGGCGGCGATCTCTTCGTCTCCCTCCACGCGAACGCTTCCCGGCGCCGGAGCTCGCGGGGATTCGAGATCTACTACCTCGACGAGAGCGTGGAGCGGCACAGCCTGCGCGTGGCGGCGCGGGAGAACGGAGTCGCGAAGTCCGAGATGGACCAGCTCCAGCGCACGCTGGCCCAGCTGCGCGTGGGCGAGCTCTCCCGCTACGCCAACCGTCTGGCGGGCTTCGTCCACGACGAGATCGCCCACGATCTGGCCGACCGCCACGGCGGCTTCCAGGACCTCGGCGTGAAGAAGGGACCCTTCTACGTGCTGTTCCTGTCGAGCATCCCCTCGATCCTCATCGAGACGGGGTTCGTGACCAACGGAGGCGACGCGCGGCTGCTCCGCGACGAGGCATTCCTGGAGTCGCTCGCCACCCGCATCGCCCTCGGTCTGTCGCGCTACCGGGACGTCCCGGTGGACGTGGCCGCCGGGGGCGCCGGATGACCGCGACGCCTTCCATCGAGGTCGCCCTGCGCGAGGTGCGCGACGGCGGCGGCGATCCGGTCGATCAGATCGTCCCGGTGATCCGCGGCTATCTCGAGCGCACCCGGACCCACCTGTCGCATCTCCACGAGACCACGGGCTCGGGACGCACCGTCAACGAAACGAACTCCGACCTGATCGACCGGCTGATCCGCAAGCTGGTGGCCCTGGCCGAGGAGGGCTGGCTCGCTCGGGGGAACTCCATCGAGCTGGGCGTGTGCGTGGTGGCGGTGGGCGGCTACGCCCGCCGGGAGATGGCGATCCGCTCCGACGTCGACCTGCTCGTCCTGTACCGCGACGAGCTCACTCCGTACGTCCGTGAGATCGCCGAGCGCCTGCAGTACTGGCTGTGGGACGCCGGCGTGAGCGTCGGCTGCGCCACGCGAACGGTGGAGGAGACCATCTCGCTCGGCCGCGAGGACGTCACGGTGCGCACGGCGGTGCTGATGTCGCGCTTCCTCTGCGGCGACGGCGAGTTCTTCCACGACTTCCTGGACCGCACCCGACGCGAGCTGCTGCCGGACCCGGAGGCCTTCGTGCGCGGCCAGGTCGAGGGGCTGGAGGAGCGCCACCGGCGCTACGGCGAGTCGCTCTTCCTGCTCCAGCCGAACCTGAAGGAGGGCGCGGGCGCGCTCCGCGACTACCACACCGCCTACTGGGTGGCGCGCGCGGCGCAGCCGTCGGTGCGAACCCTCGACGACTTCCTGCACTTCGGCCTGCTCACCGAGGCCGAGATGGACGAGTACCGCGCCGGGCTCGACTTCCTGTGGCGGGTGCGCAACGACCTCCACCTGGCCAGTAGCAGACGGACCGACCAGCTGAGCTTCGAGCTCCAGGAGCAGGTGGCCCGGCGTCTGGGGTACGGGGACGCCGAGGGCGCCGAGGACCGCGACCTCCCGGTCGAGCGGTTCATGCGCGACTACTACCGCCACGCCCGGGCCATCGAGACCTACTCGAACCTGGTGATCGAGCAGTGCATGGGACGCGTCACCAAGCGGCCCCGACGCCGCCAGGTCCGCGAGGTGGAGCACGGGTTCCGCCTGGCCGACGGGCACCTCGAGGTGCCCCACTCGGCCCACCTCCGCGAGGAGCCGTCGAGGCTGATCGAGGCCTTCTACGTCGCCCAGCTCCACGACGTACCGCTCTCGCGCATGGCGAAGCGGCTGATCCGCGAGAACCTGGACCTGATCGACGAGGCGTTCCAGCGGTCCGACGCCGCCCGGGAGGCGTTTCTCCGGGTCCTGGACACCGAGCACCGGGTGATGCGCAGCCTGATGGAGATGAACGAGGTCGGGCTCCTGGGGAGGTATCTCCCGGAGTGGGAGCACATCGTCTGCCGCTGGCAGCACGTCATCTACCACACCTACACCGTGGACGTGCACTCGATCTTCCTGGTGGAGGAGCTCCGGCGACTGGGGAAGGGCGAGTACGAGAAGACCGTGCCCGACCTCACCGAGCTCATCCAGGTCTGCGAGGACCGGCCCACGGTGTTCCTCGGCTGCCTCCTGCACGACATCGGCAAGGGGTTCGGCGGAGACCACTCGCGCAAGGGAGTCGAGCGCGCCCGGGTCTGCCTGGACCGCATGGGCCTCGACCCCGAGAAGGCCAGGCGGGTGCTGTTCCTGGTGGACCAGCACCTCTGGATGTCCCACCTGGCCCAGCGGCGCGACCTCTCCGACCCGAAGCTCATCCTGGACTTCGCGCGGCGCTGCGGCGATCGGGAGAACCTGCGCAACCTCTACCTGCTCACCTTCGCGGACATACGCGCCTCCTCGCGGGACGCCTGGACCGACTGGAAGGGGCAGCTGCTGCGCGAGCTCTTCGAGCGCGCCGCGGAGTTCCTCGAGACCGGCGAGGACGACCCCGATCGCGCCATCGAGCTGATCGAGGCCCGGGTCGACCTGCGCCGGGACGGCGCGCGCAGCGCGCTGCTGGCCAAGGGCCACAGCGAGGAGGACGTGGACGCGTTCTTCAGCTCCATGCCGCGGCGCTACTTCATCGCGCACACGCCGCGCCAGATCGCGCGGCACGCCGAGGTCGTGATCGACTTCCGGAGCGGGGCCGCCCTCGGCACACGCTTCCGGGAGATGCGCGGCGACTTCACCGAGTTCATCGTGTGCGCCCCGGACCGCCACGGGCTGTACTCCACCGTCGCCGGGGTGCTGATGGCGCGGGGCCTCAACATCCTCGGCTCCCACGTCTACAGCCTGCGGTCGGGGCTGGCGCTCGAGGTCTACCGGCTCTCCACGCCCGAGGGAGGGCCCGAGGAGAGGCAGTCCGAGTGGAGTCAGCTCGAGGTCGCCCTCGAGCGGGTGTTGAGCGGGGAGACGACGGTCGAGGAGCTGCTGCGCAATCGGCGTCGGCCGTTCGGTACGCCTCGGCCGCCCTCCCGGGAGCCGTCGTCCGTGGAGGTCTCGAACCTCGAGTCCGACTTCTACACGATCGTCGACGTGACGGCGAACGATCGCATCGGTCTGCTCTACGAGCTCACCCGGACCATCGCCGAGCACGGGCTCGAGATCTACCTGTCCAAGGCCGGCATGATCCTCGACCAGGTCGCCGACACCTTCTATCTGAAGGACGCGGCGGGCAAGAAGCTGCGCGACCCCGCCGCCATCGAGGCGCTCCGGCGCGACCTGCTGGAGGTGGTGGTGGACCGCGACGAGGCCGGGAGTGGCTGACCCGGACGCGAACCTCTCCGCGGCCGTCGACGCCTACCTGCTGCACGCGCGACTGGAGCGCGGCCTGTCGGAGAACACCGTGCAGGCGTATGCGCGGGACCTGGCCCGCTTCGTCGCGTTCCTGGACGACGCCGGGGTGCGATCGCTGGGCGACCTCGAGCGCCCCCACGTGACGGGCCACCTGGAGTGCCTCGAGCGGGAAGGGCTGTCCCCGCGCAGCCGGGCGCGCAGCCTGTCCGCGATCCGACGCTGGCTGGGGTTCGCGCTGGCGGAGGGCGAGCTGGCCCACGATCCGCTGGAAGGCGTCGCGACCCCGCGCCTCGAGCGCCGGCTGCCCCGGCACCTGACGCCCGAGGAGACCGACGCCCTGATCGCGGCGGTGGGCGGCGACGACCCGTTGTCCCTGCGCGACCGGGCGATGCTCGAGGTGCTCTACGGAGCCGGTCTGCGGGTCTCGGAGCTGGTGGGGCTGGGACTGTCGGCGGTGGATCGACGCGGCGGCCTGGTCCGGGTGACCGGCAAGGGGGGCAGGGACCGCATCGTGCCGCTGGGCGGCGCGGCCCTCGAGGCCCTGGACGTCTACCTCGAACACGGGCGCCCGGTGCTGATGGGGGCCTCCGGGAAGGTCTGCGACGCGGTGTTCGTGACCCGACGGCGCGGTGCGATGACCCGCCAGAACTTCTTCACGCGCCTGCGCCAGATCGCGCTTCGGGCCGGGCTGGCGCCCGAGCGCGTGTCTCCCCACGTGCTGCGCCACGCGTTCGCCACCGATCTGTTGGAGGGCGGCGCCGACCTGCGGGCGGTGCAGACGATGCTCGGCCACGCGGACCTCTCGACGACGCAGATCTACACCCACGTGAGTCGAGGTCGACTGCGCGAGACCGTCGAACGGCGCCACCCGCGAGGGGGAGGGCGGTCCGAGCGTTCGCCCGGGACCCCTCGATGAACCAGGGGACGACGGCCGAGCTCATCGAGGCGCTGCCCGCCGGGCTCTCGGCGCTGGTGGAGAGGATCCGGAAGGAGGCCGCGGGCCGGGACGTGGCGTTGTACCTGGTGGGCGGCCCCGTCCGCGACTGGCTGCTCCGGCGGCCCCTGCGCGACGTCGACCTGCTGGTCGATCCCGGCCGCGAAGCCGAAGCCCTGGCGCGCGCGGCGGCCCCGCCGGAGAGTCGCGTGACGCTCCACGAACGCTTCGGCACGGTCAAGCTGGCGGCGGGAGAGCACGAGATCGACCTGGCCGGGGCGCGGCGCGAGGTCTACGCGCGGCCGGGCGCCCTGCCCACGGTGGAGGCCGGAGAGCTGGACGAGGATCTGCACCGCCGGGACTTCTCGGTCAACGCACTGGCCATCCGGCTCGGCGCGCCGGGCGACCGGGTCGAGGTCATCGACCGCGAGGACGGACTGCGCGACCTGCGCGAGCGACGGCTGCGGATTCTCCACCCGCGCAGCTTCCACGACGACCCCACCCGCGCCCTGCGCGCCGCGCGCCTGGCGCCGCGGCTGGGGTTCAACCTCACGCGCGGGTCTCGCAACGCCCTGCGCGACGCGATCCGCGACGGAGCGTTCGGCGGGGTGAGCGGCGAGCGGATCCGCCGGGAGTTCGAGCGGCTGTTCTCCGACGCCGAGCTGGGCCTCGCGCCCTTCGAGGCCCTGCGCTGCCTGGACGACTGGCACGTGCTGCCGGCCCTGGAGCCGGGCCTCGCGCTCCCCAAGGAGGCGAGGGCCCCCCTGCGGCGTCTGGGCAAGGCGCTGGCCGAGCCTCCCTGGCGCTGGTCCCGTCTGCGTCCGCTCTCGGCCGGGCTGGCGACGTGGCTGGCTCCCCTCCGGCCGTCCCTGCGCCGGCGGACCCTCGAGCGGCTCGCGGTGCGCGGCGACCTCGCGAAGCGCATCGCCGAGTTCCCCAAGGATCGGGCGGGCTGGGAGCGCGCCCTGCGACAGGCGCGCGGCCGGGGAGCCGTCGACGCGGCGGTGTCCGGGATCGACGAGGATCGGCTGCTGGCCCTCTACGCGGGCTGTGAGGCGCCCATCCGGAGGCGGATCGCGCGCTGGGCCACCGAGGATCGATCGCGACGCATGCCCCTCACCGGCCGCGAGCTCACGGAGCTCGGCATCGAGGGGCCGGACGTCGGTCGGTCCCTGGCGCGGATCAGAACGGCGTATCTCGACGGCGTCCTGGCCAACCGCGAGGAGGCCCTGGCGCTGGCCAGGGAGCTGGCTGCAGGACGCGGCTCGCGGCGCCGACGCGGCGGAGGGCGCGCGGGCGGGAAGGGTCGCGGCCCCTCGTCGCATTGATCGGGGTGGTGGGATCGCCGATACTCGCCGCGTGTCCGGGACGTCGTCTCCATGAGCGCCGAAGTCGATCCGAAGGCCGAAGGGCCGGCTCCGTCCGAGCCGACTCCGGACCCCTCCGTGCCCGCGCCGTCCCTCGAGACCGCGGTGGATTCCGGATCGGTCGGCGCCGCCTCCGGCTACGCCGTGAAGCTCCCGGTGTTCGAGGGGCCGCTCGACCTGCTCCTGCACCTGATCCGCCAGAACGAGGTCGAGGTCACCGAGATCCCCATCGCGATCGTGAGCGAGCAGTACCTCGAGTACCTCGAGATCATGCGCGAGCTGAACCTCGACGTGGCGGGCGAGTACCTCGTGATGGCCGCGACCCTGGCCCTCATCAAGTCGCGGATGCTGCTGCCGCCCGACGAGGACGAGGAAGCCGAGGAGGCGGTCGACCCGCGGGCCGAGCTCGTGGCCCGGCTGCTCGAGTACAAGCGCTACAAGGAGGTCGCCGAGGAGCTCGGGCGCCTCCGCTGGCTCGATCGGGACGTCTACGCCGCGCAGGGCTCCGAGCCGGAGCCGGTGCCCGACTCCGAGCGCGAGATCGCCGTCGGGCTCTTCCAGCTGCTCGAGGCGTTCCGGGGCGTGCTCGATCGCGCCAGCGACGAAGGCGGTCACGTCCACGAGGTGGAGCACGAGCCCGTGACCGTTCGCGAGCGGATGATCGCCGTGATGGAGGTCCTGGATTCGCTCGAGTCCATCGAGTTCGTAGACCTGTTCGATCGGGTCGACGGCGGCAAGCCCACCCGGACGACCCTGGTGGCGACCTTCCTGGCGATCCTCGAGCTCGCGCGGCTGACCGCGCTGCGCATCTACCAGGGAGCCGGCGAGGAGGGGGCGCCCAGCGGTCCGATCCGGCTGCGGCCGACCCCGATCGCCGACCGGGAGCAGGTCCCCGACTGGGGAGAGCGCATTTCCGAGCTGATGTGAGGGGGGTGTCATGGAACGCAACGAGCAGCGCAGAATCGTCGAAGCCCTGATCCTGGCGTCGCCCGAGCCCATCTCGGCCGCCCGCATCGCGGAGATCGTGCCCGGCTGCAAGCCGGGCGGGGCGAAGGACCTGGTCAACGAGCTCAACACCGAGTACGAGGAGCAGGACCGCGCCTTCGAGGTCTGGGAGGTGGCCGGCGGCTACCAGATGCGCACCCGTGCCGAGTTCTCGGGCTACCTACAGAAGCTCCAGAAGACGCGTCCCCTGCGCCTGTCGCGGGCCGCCCTCGAGACCCTGGCCATCATCGCCTACAAGCAGCCCGCCACGCGCGCCGAGATCGAAGGGGTGCGGGGCGTGGACGCGGGCGCGGTGGTCAAGAGCCTGCTCGAGCGCAACCTGATCAAGATCGCCGGGCAGCGAGAGATCCCGGGTCGCCCCATGCTCTACGCCACGACGAAGCGCTTCCTCGAGATCTTCGGCCTGACCTCGATCAAGGAGCTGCCGACGCTCCGGGACCTGGACGAGCTCGCCCGGGAGCCGGCCGTCGAGGTGGAGGACTCGGGCGCGGCCGACGCGAACGATTCCACGGAAGCCACCGAAGCCGGGGAGGCCAGCGAAGAAGGCGCGACGGCGCAAGCGGCGGAGTCCGCCGACCCCGAAGCCGACACGGCCGGCGCAGCGGCGGGCGACGCGGAATCCTCCCTCCGCGAAGCCGAATCCGAATCCGAATCCGAGGCCGACGCCGAAGCCGACGCCGAAGACCTGCCCGGCGCCGAGTCCGAGCCCGACCCCGGCGGAGACGAGACCCGGTCATGAGCGCTGCCCGCGAAGGCGGGGTCCGGCTCCAGAAATGGCTCGCCACCGCCGGAATCGCCTCGCGCCGGGGGGCCGAGGCGTTCCTGAAGGAGGGCCGCGTCACGGTGAACGGGCGGGTCGCGCACCTGGGCGACCGCGCGGACCCCAGCTGCGACGTGGTCGCCGTCGACGGGGAGCCCCTGGCGCGGCAGGCCCTCGAGTACTGGATCCTGAACAAGCCGCGCGGGGTGGTCACGACGGTCACCGACCCCGAAGGACGCCGGACCGTGCTCGACCTCCTGCCCCGGGACCGGCGCAGCGAGGCGACGCTGTTTCCGGTGGGGCGTCTCGACCGCGAGACCCAGGGCCTCGTGCTCGTCACCAACGATGGAGCCCTCGCCCAGGCGCTCCTGCATCCTTCCTTCGGCAACGAGCGCGAGTATCGGGTGACCGTCCGCGGCGAGCTCGGCGCCGAGACGATCCGCCGGATCGAGCGGGGCGTGGTCCTCGAAGGCAGCCGCACGGCGCCGGCCCGGGTCGCCGGCGCGAGCTACGACGAGTCGCGGGGCGTCAGCCGCTTCCGTCTCGTCCTCACCCAGGGGCGGAAGCGACAGATCCGACTGATGATGCAGGCCCTCGGCTACCCGGTGAAGCGGCTCGTGCGCACCCGGCTCGGTCCGCTGAAGCTGGGCGCGCTTCCCATCGGATCGTGCCGGCCGCTCACCTCCGACGAGGTCCAGGCGCTCCAGCGCCACGCCGAGCGGCTGCGCCGCGCCGCCGAAGGGCGCAAGCCCGTCAGCCGCGGCCGCCGACGAGGGGGATGAGCAGCTCGAACGAGAGCCAGATTCCGATCCAGAGTCCCATCGCCGAGGCCGGTCCGGTGGGCATGCGCTGCGTCTCCTCGGCCCGCCGTCCGGGCGCGTCCCCCACGCAGGGAGGGCCGATGCAAGAACCCGACCGCGCCGGGCCGTCGCCCGCGGATGCCCGAAGACCGATGGCCGGAGCCGACTTGGGGTCGATGTTGCGCGACGGCGCAGGCGGCTCACGCGCAGTGGACCGCGCGGGGACCCGACGAGCTTCCGGAATTGGGAACTTCGCTTCCGCGCGCGGCGCCGGCTGTCCGCCCGAGCGAAGCCCGTCCCGGGGCTAGGCCTCGTCCGGGTCTTCGCCTCCCACGCGGTCGATCAGCCAGGTGGTGGCGAGCCCCGCGCCCAGCAGGGCCAGCGCTCCGGCCAGCTGCCCGGCCCGGGGCGTGAAGAGCTCGAGCCGCCAGTCCTCGGAGTCGAGGTCCCGGGCTTGCTCGGCGCTCAGGGTGCGACCGTCCACGACGTCGCCTGCCTGGGGCGGCACCGGCTGCTGGAAGGGCCACAGACCCACCACGGCGCCGAAGAGGAGTCCGAGGAGCACGCCGAGCGTGGCCTTCTCGTAGCGGTCGAGCAGCCAGCGGAGCAGGTTGCTGACGCCCACCACGCCCGCCACCACGCCGAGGCCCACCGGAACCACGACCTTCATCGACTCCATCAGCAGGCCCGGGTCGAAGCCGCCGTCGCCGATGAGCCCCTGCTTCAGCATGTCGATGGCGCCCAGGATGTGCTCGTACTGCCCGAGCAGCAGCAGCAGGTAGCCGCCGCTCACACCGGGGAGGATCATCGCCGCCGCGCCGGCCAGGCCCGACAGCAGCAGCAGCGGCGTGGACGCGCCGCCGCCGTCGCCGCCGCCGAGCCCGAGCTGCATCCCGATCATGAAGACGAACGCGCCGGCCGCTCCGGCCCAGACCGAGGGGGTGGCCGGGCGGGTCATCCGCCAGACCAGCGGCACTCCGCCCAGGGTCAGCCCGATGAAGAGGCTGTACATGACCCAGCGCTGCTCGACGACCAGCGACTTCATCGCGCCGGCGAGCAGGAGGATGGCCAGGGCCGCCGAGCCCGCGATGGCCCCCACCAGATAGATGGAGCGGAAGTGGAGCCGCAGGGTGCTGAGCTCCGCGATCGCCCGGATGAACGCGGGGTAGACGCCGGCCGCGAGCAGCATGGTTCCGCCGCTGATGCCCGGCACCAGGTTCGCCAGGCCCATGAGGACGCCCCCGACCGCGGCGCGCAGGCTGAGGATGGGGAGGGCGACGGCCCCTGCATCGAAGCCGTCGTGGGGATGGGTGTCCGAGCTCGCTCGCTCGTCGGTCTGCTGGGACGACATGAACCGCTGGGTCGCTCCTGGGCCCGGGTGACGATGCGGGGGGCCCGGTCGGCGGGTACTGTAACCCAGACCGACTTCCCGGAGGCGCGGCATGTGCGGTCGCTTCACCCTCTCGAGCTCGGCCGAAGACGTCGCCCGCGAGTTCGCGCTCGCGGAGGTGCCGGATCTCCGGCCCCGCTACAACGTCGCACCGGGCCAGAGCGTTCCGGTGGTGCGAGCCGACGAGAGCGGTCGGCGCGAGCTCGCATTCCACCGCTGGGGCCTGGTTCCGTCGTGGGCGAAGGACCCCTCCATCGGGAACCGCATGATCAACGCGCGCTCCGAGACGGTGGCGGAGAAGCCCGCCTTTCGCGCCGCGTTCCGCAGGCGCCGCTGTCTGGTTCCCGCCGACGGGTTCTACGAGTGGAGCGGGCCCAGGAACGCGCGGAAGGCCCACTGGATCCGCGTGGCCGGGGGGCTCTTCGCGATCGCGGGCCTCTACGAGTGCTGGACTCCGCCCGCCCCGCCGGAGGGAGAAGAGCGGGACGACGCCCGGGCGGACGCCGCCGCCGGTGATCCGCTCTGGACCTGTACGCTGCTCACCACGGAGGCGAACGCGGCCATCCGCCCGCTCCACGACCGCATGCCGGTGATCCTCGAGTCCCGGGACCACGTCGCCTGGCTGGATCCCGAGGAGCACGACCGGGACCGGCTGGAGGCGCTGCTCGTCCCGGCGCCCCCCGACCGGATGGAGATCGTGGAGGTCGGAAGCCGGGTCAACGACGTGCGGCACGACGACCCCCGGTGCATCGAGCCGGCGGGGTAGGGGGCTCCTCGCGGCCCACCGATCGGTGCTACACACGGATCGTGCGCCGGATCTGCCTCGTTCTCGTCGGGGTCCTGTACGTCCTCTCGATCCCGTGGTACCGGGATGCGTCGGACCGGGTCGACCTCGTCTTCGGCCTGCCCGACTGGGTGGCGGTCGCGCTCGGCTGCTACGTCGCGGTGGCGGTGCTGAACGCCCTGGCCTGGTGGCGCACCGAGGTCGAGGACGCTCTCCCCGGCGAGGGGGCGCCGGATCCTCCCTCCTCCGACCGCCCCGGCGGAGCGCCATGAGCACCGAGGTCATCGGTGTCTGCGCGCTCCTGGGCTACCTGGGCGCCCTGTTCGTGGTCGCGGAGATCGCCCGCCGGGCGCGCCGGGACTCGACCCCCGCCGACCACTTCCTGGCGGCTCGGGACCTGGGCACCCTGGTCCTGTTCCTCACGCTCTACTCCACCGCGTACAGCGGCAACTCGCTGCTGGGCTACCCGGGCAACGCCTACCGCACCGGCTATTCCTTCATCATGGCCACGGGCTTCATGATGAGCATCGTCGTGGTCTACCACGCCCTGGTGCCGAAGCTGCGCCCGCTGGCGACGGCCCACGGCTTCGTCACCCCGGGCGACTGGATCCGCCACCGCTTCGGCGAGAGCGGAGCGGCGCGCTGGCTCCTGTGGGTCGTCGCGGTGCTGATGAGCATCGCCCTGGCGAACTTCCTGCTGGCCCAGCTGAAGGCCATGGGGCACGTCACCGACCGCATGACCGGCGGCATGGTCCCCTACGAGCTCGGCGTGGTGGGCCTGGCCGCCATCGTGTTGTTCTACGAGACCCTGGGCGGGATGCGTGCGGTGGCCTGGACCGACGCGGCCCAGGGCCTGCTCATGCTCGTCGGCCTGGCGGCACTGCTGGGATGGCTCCTCGTCGAGGCCGGGGGGCTCGACGCGGTGACCCGGGCGGTCGCCCACACCCGTCCCGAGGCGGTGGCGGTCCCGAGCGCCGCGGTGCGCGCCAACTGGGCCAGCTCCATCCTGCTCCTCGGTCTGGCCAGCGTGATCTACCCCCAGGCGATCCAACGCATCTACGCCGCCCGCAGCGGCGCGGTGCTCCGCCGCTCGCTGGCGCTCATGAGCTTCATGCCGTTGACCACCACCCTGGTCGTCACCCTGATCGGCATCGCCGCCATCACCCGGGTGGAGGTGGGCAGCGCCGTGGCGGCGGACGAGGTGATGCCCATCCTGCTGGGCGAGTGGGCGTCCGGAGACGGGCTCCACCCGGTGGCGGCGGTCGCCGTCTTCATCGGGGCCCTGGCCGCCATCATGTCGACGGCGGACTCCTGTCTGCTGTCGCTGGGGTCCCTGGTCGCGCGGGACCTGGCCGGGCGCTCGGATGTCGCGGCGGCGACGACCCGGCTCGGCAAGCGCGTGGCGGCGGTGCTGCTGGTCGCCATGATTCCGCTGGCGCTGTCGAGGGAGGTGACCCTGTGGCGGCTGATCGAGCTCAAGATGGAGCTGCTGATCCAGTGCGTGCCCGCCTTCCTGGTCGCCCTGCACTGGCGCGGGCTCTCGGCCCGGGGCGCCCTCGCGGGCGTTCTCGCCGGCACGGCGTTGGCGTTGGGGCTCACCTTCGGCGGCGCGACCCGGGTCGGGGGCGTCCACGCGGGCGTCGTCGGGCTGGGGCTCAACCTGGCGGTGGCCCTGCTCGTGAGCTTCGTCGGGCGTCGTCAGGCCGACTGGACGTCGGACCCCGCCGAGCCGGGGGGCGTCGCGACGCCCAGCGCCTCGGCGAGGTAGGGCAGGGCCTCGTCGGTCAGGGACAGGTCGGGGGCGAGCCTGCGGCCCAGGCCCTCGGCCGTCATCAGGGCCAGGTTCACCATGGTCATGTGCGACTTCGCCTGGACGCGATGGCGGCGGAGGATGTCGAAGATGCGCCCGATCTCGAGGGTCACCTGGAGGTTGGCCAGGCCCTTGTCCTTCACGCTGCTCACGAACTCCTGGATGTCGCGCTCGTAGGCCGCGTAGTCGGCGACCGCCGCGTGGGGCGAGTTGTCGTAGAAGAGCCGCGCCACCGTGACGCCGTCGCCGGTCGCCAGGGCGAACAGCAGGCGAGCGGTCGTCACCCGGTCCTCGTCCGCCAGCTCGCCCACGAGCCCCAGGTCGAGCAGGACCAGGCGGCCGGGCGGCAGGAAGCGCAGGTTGCCGGGGTGCAGGTCGGCGTGCACGAAGCCGTGGAGGAAGATCATCCGGCAGACCGCGCGCATGCCGGCCTCGACCACGCGGATGACGTCCACGCCTCGTTCGGCCAGGTCGCGCTCGTGCACGCCGTGGACGAAGTCCATGGTGAGCACGGAGTCGGTGCACAGGCCGTCGTGGAGGACCGGAAAGGCGACGTCGGGATCGCTCTCGAAGTTGGCGGTGAAGCGGCGGTTGTGCTCCGCCTCGTGGGTGAGGTGCAGCTGGTGCTCCACGGCATCGGCGAACTGCTCGATGGACTCCGCGAGGCCGATGATCCGCAGGCTCGGGATCACCCGCTCGAGGATGCGGGCGACGAACAACATGATCGAGCGGTCCAGGTCGACCTTGTCGGCGATGTCCGGGCGCCGCACCTTCACGGCGACCTCGGCGCCCCCGTCGCGCAGCACGGCCCGATGGACCTGGGCCACCGAGGCCGCAGCCACGGGCTCGCGCTCGAACTCGGTGAAGATCGACTCCAGGGTGCCTCCCAGGTCGGACTCCACGGTCTCCCGGACCCGATCGAAGCCGAACGCGGGCACCCGGTCCTGGAGCTTCGCGAGCTCCTCGCAGAGCGCCTTCGGGAGCAGATCCGTCCGGGTGGAGGCGATCTGGCCGATCTTGATGAAAGTGGCCCCGAGCCGAGCGCACAGGCTCACGAGGGCGCGGCCCAGTGCATGGGGAAACGCTTCGCGGCCACGTCCCAACGAGCGGAGGAGCTCCCCGATCCCCACGGCCCCGGCCACGACCCCGGCCTCGAGCATGTGGAGCGATCGCAGGGTGATGGCGGCGGTCTGGCGGCGTCGGGTTTCGGCGGGCGGCATGGCGGGCGGAAGGTAGGCGATCCGGAAGGCATCCGGATCCCGGACTCCGGACGGGCGGCCGCGGGTGTGCGCGAGGACCGCAATCGCGCGAGCCGCGACCGCTCGCTACGTTCCGGAACCGCCGGGCCCGGACGCGCGGAGGCGGACGGACCGCGGGCGCGCCGGGGCCCGCACCGGTCTCCCGTCGACGAGGAGGACCGGTCCCCCGTCGAAAGAGAAGAAGGAGAAGGCCCTGGCCACCGACACGCAGGACGCCAACCCGCTGCTGAAGCTGGACGCACTCCCCGACTACGCATCCGTACGGGCGGAGCACGTGGTCCCGGCGGTGCGCAGCCTGCTCGAGGAGCTCGGGCGGGAGCTCGAATCCGTGGAAGCCGACGCCGCGCCGAGCTGGACCGGCCTCGTCGAGCCCCTCGAGCGCATGGGCGACCGCCTCGAGCGGGTCTGGGGCGTGGCGCGGCACCTGCTGTCCGTGCGCAACAGCGACGCGCTGCGCGAGGCGTTCGAGACCGTGCAGCCCGAGGTCGTGGAGTTCGGGCTCCGGGTGGGGCAGAGCCGGGCCATCTACGACGCCCTGCTGAGCCTGAAGGGCGGCGCGGACTGGAGCGGGCTCGACCCGGCGCAGCAGCGCATCGTGGCCACGTTGATTCGCGACGCGCGCCACTCGGGCGTGGGGCTCGAGGGAGAGGACCGCGAGCGTTTCAACGCGATCCAGGCCGAGCTGGCCGAGCTCTCCACGCGCTTCGGAAACCACGTCCTCGACGCCACCAAGGCCTTCTCGCTCACCCTCCGCGATGCCGCCGAGGTGGACGGCCTGCCGGAGAGCTGGCGCCAGCTGGCCGCCCAGAGCGCGCGCGAGGCGGGGGAGGAGGGCGCCACACCGGAGTCCGGACCCTGGCGGCTCACCCTCGACGCCCCGAGCTTCTTTCCGTTCATGGAGCACGGGCGGCGGCGGGACCTGCGCGAGAGGGTCTATCGCGCCTATGTCACCCGCGCCTCTTCCGGCGAGCTCGACAACGAGCCGCTGATCCGCCGCATCCTGGAGCTGCGGCGCGAAGAGGCGGCCCTGCTGGGCTTCGACCACTACGCGGCACTGTCCCTGGACTCGAAGATGGCGCCCGACGTGGAGGCCGTCGAGCGGCTGCTCGAGGAGCTTCGCAAGCCCTCCATCGCGGCGGCGCAGGACGACCTGCGCGAGCTGCGGGAGTTCGCGTCCGAGCGCGGCGCCGAGGAGGCGGACGACCTGCAGCTCTGGGACGTGGCCTTCTGGGCCGAGCGCCTGCGCGAGCGCCGCTTCGACTACAGCGAAGAGGATCTCCGCCCCTACTTCCCCCTCCCGGTGGTGCTCGAGGGGCTCTTCTCCCTGGCCGGACGCTTGTTCGGGGTCGAGATCGTCGCCGCCGACGGAGAGGCGCCGGTCTGGCATCCGGACGTGCGCTTCTTCCGCGTTCGGGACGACCGGGGTGCGGAGTGCGCCGCCTTCTACCTCGACCCCTACAGCCGTCCGGCCGAGAAGCGGGGCGGCGCCTGGATGGACGAGTGCGTGGGCCGGAGCCGGCTGCTGGCGCCGGCCGGCCAGCCGGTGCGCCTGCCCGTGGCCCACCTCGTCTGCAACGGCACCCCCCCGGTCGACGGGCGGCCGTCGTGCATGACCTTCGACGAGGTGACGACTCTCTTTCACGAGTTCGGTCACGGCCTGCAGCACATGCTGACCCGGGTGGACTACGGTCTCGCGGCGGGTATCCGCAACGTGGAGTGGGACGCCGTCGAGCTTCCCAGCCAGTTCATGGAGAACTGGTGCTACGAGCCGGAGATCCTGCGCGGCATGAGCGCTCACGTGGAGTCGGGCGAGCCGCTCCCGGACGACCTCATCGCGAAGATCCGCGCGGCGCGCACCTTCCGCGCCGGCAGCGACATGCTGCGGCAGCTGTACTTCGCGCTGACCGACCTGGCCCTCCACACCCGGTTCGACCCCTCCGGTGAAGAGAGTCCGTTCGATGTGCAGCGCCGGGTGGCCGAGCGCACCACGGTGCTGCCGCCCCTGCCGGAGGACCGCTTCCTGTGCTCCTTCGGCCACATCTTCGGAGGGGGCTACGCGGCGGGCTACTACAGCTACAAGTGGGCCGAGATCCTCTCGGCCGACGCCTTCGCCGCCTTCGAGGAGGCGGGGCTCGACGACGAGGCGGCGGTGCGCGAGGCCGGGCGCCGCTATCGGGACACCGTGCTCGCCCTGGGAGGCAGTCGGCCGCCCATGGACGTGTTCGTGGCCTTTCGCGGACGCGAGCCCGAGACCCGGGCGCTGCTGCGCCACGCGGGTCTTCTCGCGGCATGAGCCCGAACGCCCGCTCCAGCTACCAGCGGATCTACGACGTCGTCCGGCGGATTCCCGCCGGTCGGGTCGCGACCTACGGGCAGGTGGCCGAGCTGGCCGGCCTGGGGGGCCACGCCCGGCAGGTGGGCTACGCGCTCCACAGCCTCCGCGGCGACCTGGACGTCCCGTGGCAGCGGGTCATCAACGCCCGTGGAGAGATCAGCGCCCGGGGCGAGCCCACCGGCGAGCAGATCCAGCGTCAGATGCTCGAGGCCGAGGGCGTGGGCTTCGACACGCGCGGCCGCGTGGATCTCGCGGCCCACGGCTGGCGCCCCCGTCGACGGCGCTGAGCCGCATCCGGAACGAGGAGGCAAGGAGAGAGATGGTCCGGCTGGCAATCGACTTCGAGTGTCCCGCGACGCAGTGGTGGGAGAGCGGCGGCCGCGATCTGTGGGACAGCCTGCTCGAAGGCTTCGACAACAACGACGTGGTGCTGGACGAGGGCATCGCCGAATCGGTCCTCGAACAGTGCGCTGCGATCCCGGGTTGGGACGGAGGTCCCGAATACGCTCCCCATCCCATCTGCATCAAGGCCATCGACGAGGACGAAGAGCTCTGAACGCCTCTCATCGGATCGGCAGGAGAGGGGCGAGTTCGCCCCGCTTCTCCGGCCGGTCGGGAGCCCGGAGAGAAAGTTCGTTCGCTCTTCGGGAAAAGTTTTTGCCACGGGACCGCGGGGACGCTCTCGGGGCGGACTCAACCAACTCTGGGCGTCCATCGGGCTGGCTCGCAGCTTGCACCCGCCGGCCCCCGGGCTGATCGCGGCTGTGGAGTCGACTGCAGAGGCTCGTCGCTCACGTCGTCGTCCCGAGGGTCCTGAAGGCAGGGATGCTCCGCCCAGTCGCCCCTGCTCGTAACCGCCGAACCCGCTGTTCCCGCTGCGCACCCGCTCCTCGGCTCTCCGCGATCAGCCCGACGATCGCTCGATGACCCGAGGCGTCCCGGTCGGACCCGGCTGGGGCGCCAACGGGCGAACCCCTCCGGGTGCTATGCTCCTCGCGACACTGCGAAGCGGGGACGACCGATGAACGGCGGCGAGAAGACGATCGCGGCGGCTGCGATCCTGGGGCTCTGCATCCTGGGCGGGGCGTTCCTCCTCTCCCGCTCGGTGGATCAGGCGACCGATCAGCTGGCGACCATGACCGCGGCGCTCGAGAGCGTGAAGGTCGCGGTCCAGGGCTCGGGCGGCGGCCGCGCAGCGGAGCGCCCGGCGCGGCGTCGCGGACCCGATCCGCGCCGGATCTACGAGATCGACACCGAGGGCTCGCCCGCCAAGGGGCCCGAATCGGCCGCGGTCACTCTCGTCGAGTTCAGCGACTTCCAGTGTCCCTACTGTGCCAGGGTGGCGCCCACGCTGAAGGCGATCGAGCGCGAGTACGGAGACAAGGTGCGGCTGGTCTTCAAGCACCTGCCGCTGTCCATGCACCGCAAGGCGCCGGCGGCCCACGCCGCGGCCCAGGCGGCGGGCATGCAGGGCCGGTTCTGGGAGATGCACGACAAGATCTTCGCGAACCAGCGCGCCATGGCGGACGACAAGTACGTCGAATGGGCGGCGGAGCTGGGACTCGACGTCGAGAAGTTCAAGGCCGACGTCGCCTCGCAGGCGGTGAAGGATCGGGTGGATCGCGACCTGAAGGAGGCGGCCGCCCTGGGCGTGAGCGGGACGCCGACCTTCTTCGTGAACGGCCGCTACGTCTCGGGCGCCAAGCCGTTCTCGGAGTTCAAACGCCTGATCGAAGCCCAGCTGAAGAGCTGAGACGCCCGCGTGGAAGCGCATGGCGATCGCCCGCCAGCTCCAGCGCAATCCCCTTCACCGCACGCGTCGGCGCGGGTCGAGCGTCGCGGGCGCGCCGGGGCGGCTGGCCGCGACCCTTCTCCTGCTGACGCTGGCGTGGGCGCTCGACGCCTCGGCCCAGACGGTCCTCCGACGGGACGGCAGCGCCGGAGCGGCGCCGGCCGGAGACGTGCCCGGGGCGCCCCGGGCTGGAGGTGGGCTCGAGTTCGAGGTGGGCGAGGGGCTGGGGGAGCGCCGCGGCGGCAACCTGATCCACAGCTTCGACCGCCTCGACATCGGCCGCGGCGACCTGGTCCGCTTCACCGGGGCGCCCGCCATCGACACCGTGATCAGCCGGGTCACCGGCGGCTCGAAGTCCCACGTGGACGGAACGCTGCGCTCGGAGATCCCCGGTGCCGCCTTCTACCTGATCAATCCCCGGGGCGTCGTGCTGGGTCCGGACGCGAGCATCGACGTCGACGGCTCGGTCCACCTGTCCACCGCCCAGCGACTGCGCTTCGCCGACGGCACGCTGCTGTCCACGGACTCGGCCACGGCGGTGCCGGCATTGGTGGCCGCGCCGCCCTCGGCCTTCGGGTTCCTCGACGGTCCGGTCGCCCCGGTGAAGATCGATCGCAGCGAGCTGGCGCTCGCGCCCGGCAGCACGTTCCAGGTGGCGGCGGGGCGCATCCGCATCCTGCGTCGCGAGGACCCGACGGTGCGGGTGGTGGGCGGCGAGCTGGTGATCGAGCACCGCCCCACCTTCGATCTGCCCGGGGGCGAGCTGCTCCTGGCGGCCGTGGAGTCCGAGGGCGAGCTGCCCGTCGATGGCCTGCCGGATCTCTCCGCGTTCGAACGCTGGGGCCGGATCCACCTGCGCGGCAGCCGGCCGCTCCCCGACGACGCGGATCCCGACGAGGCCGACGACGGGGGCTTCGAGCCGGTGCTCTCGGCCGACCTGGGCGGCGACGCCGGGGGCCGGGCGGTGCTGCGCGGGCGGGTCCTGGAGGCCCGGGACTGGTTCGTGAGCGCCGACGGGGGCGACGCGCCGGGGCCCGCGCGGGCCATCGACGTCGCGATGTCCGAGGGCATCCGGCTGAAGGGGACGAGCACCTTCTCCAGCATCGCGAGGGGCGCCGCGGCGGGCGGTGAGGTGCGATTCGAGGCGCCCCGCATCGAGCTGCGCGACGACGCAGAGATCCTCAGCGACACGACCGATTTCGGCGGGACCGGCTCCGCGGGTCTCGTCCGCATCGCGGCCGGACGGCTGGTGCTCGACGGGGACGCCGAGATCGCCAGCGACGCCGACGAGGGGTCCCGGGCGTCGGCCGGGCAGGTGGAGATTCGCGCCGACTCCGTGATGATGCGCGGCGACTCCGAGATCAGCAGCGACACCGGCGGCAGCGGGAGCGGCGGCGGCGTGGTGCTCCGGGTCGAAGACGACCTGCGCATCGAGGAGCGGGCGGGCGTGTTCACCAACGCCAAGGTCGAGCCGGGCGAGACCGGAGATGCGGGCGACATCGACATCCGCGCGGGCCGGGTGACAGTGCGGGGCGGCCATTTGTCGGCGGCCGCCAGCGGCGCGAGCGACGGGGGCAACGTCGTCCTCGCCGGCGACGACGTGGCGCTCGACCGCGCGACCCTGTCCGCCAGCGTTCGGGGCGGCGCGGGCGGCAACGTGCGGGTCGAGGCGGACAACCTCGCCGCCCTCGACAGCCGGGTGGTGGCGAACGCCGAAGACGGCCGCGGCGGGCGGATCGACATCGTGGCCAAGGTCCTGCTGTCGGGCGGGAGTGTGTTCGACGCGTCGGCCGGCGACCCGGCGCTGTCCGGGATCGTCCGCATCGATGCCCTGCAGGTGGACGTGACCGACGACCTCGAGACGCTGGCCAGCGAAGTGGTCGACGCCTCGAGCCTGCTCGGACCGCGCTGCGCGCAGCGGAGCGGAAGCGACCCGCGGAGCTCGTTCGTGGCCCACTCCGACCCGCCGCTGCTCCCGGCCCCCGACTCGGTCGAGGGGCTCGTCGATCCGCCGGGCCCCGTCTCCGCGTCGCGCGCAAACCGGACTGCGGCGCCGCGCTCCGCGCGCCTGACCGAGGCCCTGCGCCGGGCGCTGGAGGCGGACGAGGCTGCGCGGGCCGGCGAGCTCGCCCGGATTGAGGCCCTCGCGTCCTCGATCGACGATCGGAGTCTGCGCGCCCGGGCCGAGCTGGTGCGCGCGCGAGTGCTGGGCCGCACGGACGCAGACCTCGACGCCCACCAGCTGCTCGCGGTCCACGCGGCTCTCGACGCGGCCGGGTCCCAGGCGAGAGCGGCGGCCGATCTGCGCATGCAGTCCTATGCGCTCGGACGGATGGCGGAGCTCTACCGCAGGGAGGGTCGCCTGGAGGAAGCCCTGTGGCTGGTGCGCCGGGCGGGTCGCCTGGCCGCCGAGGCGCGGGACCCCGGCGCGCGCTTCCGCTGGTCCGCCGAGGAGGGCCGGATCCTCTGGGCGCTCGGGCGCACGCTCCGATCGATCGAGGCGCGGCGCCGGGCCGTGGCGCTCCTCGACGGGGCCCGGCGCAGCGCGGTGGCGTCCGGCGGCGCCGGGGCCGAGTTCGAGCAGGCGATGGCGCCGGTCTACCTCGAGCTGGTGGACGCGCTGCTGCTCGCCTCCGAGCGCGCTTCCTCGGACAGCGTGCGAGAGGCGCTGTGGCGCGAGGCGCGGTCGACCGTCGAGCGCTTCAAGGCCGCCGAGCTGCGGGACTACTTCCAGGACGAGTGCGTGGCGGACCTGGCCGCGCGGCGCACGGACCTCGATCGGGTCTCGGGGTCGGCGGCGATCGTCTACCCGATCGCGTTTCCCGACCGGCTCGAGCTGCTGGTCACCTGGCCGTCGGGGCTGCGGCGCTACGTGGTGGACGTGCGGAGTGAGACGCTGGAGCGCGAGGCGCGCCGGCTCCGGGTCGCGCTCCAGAGGGTGACGAGCAAGCGCTTCGAGGAGCCCGCGCGGCGGCTCCACCAGTGGCTCGTGGCGCCGTACGCGGCCGAGCTGGCCGAATCGGCCGTCGACACCCTGGTCTTCGTTCCCGACGGCGCTCTGCGGACGGTCCCCATGGCGGCGCTTCACGACGGCGACCACTTCCTGGTCGAGGAGATCGCCCTGGCGGTGACGCCCGGGCTCTCGCTCACCGATCCGCACCCCCTCGAGCTCGATACGCTGCAGCTGCTGGCCGGGGGGTTGAGCGAGCCCGTCGAGGGCTTCTCGGCGCTGCCGAACGTGCCCCAGGAGCTCGCAGCGATCCGCGAGCTCCTGGGGGGCGAGGTCCTGCAGGACGCGCGCTTCGAGGTGGAACGCCTGCGCAGCCGCTTCGAGGCGGACCAGCCGTCGGTGGTGCATCTGGCGACCCACGCCGAGTTCGGCGGCGACTCCGCGGACAGCTTCCTGCTGACCCACGACGGCCGGCTCACCATGGACGACCTCGCCGAGGTGGTGGGCTCCGGACGCTTCCGCGAGCGCCCCCTGGAGCTGCTGGTGCTGAGCGCCTGCCAGACCGCGATCGGGGACGACCGCTCGGCGCTCGGCCTCGCGGGCGTGGCGGTGCGGGCCGGCGCGCGCAGCGCCGTGGGCAGTCTCTGGAGCATCGCCGACGAGGCCACCTACGAGCTCGTGACCGAGTTCTATCGTCAGCTCGCACAGGGCGCTCCCTCGCGAGCCGAGGCCCTGCGCCGGGCCCAGCGCTCGCTCATCGACGGCGATCGCTTCGCCCATCCGTTCTTCTGGTCCCCGTTCCTGCTGGTCAGCAACTGGCTGTGACCGGGAAGGCCGGTATCTTGTGAGGATGGCGGCAACCGATCCCGACTCGCGCTCTCCCCGAGGAGCCTTCCTTCGAGGGGTCTTCCTTCGAGCAGGCTCTTCCCGGCGGTCGGGGGGCTGGGTCGCTCTCGTCGTCCTCGCCGGGGTGCTCGCGTTCGCCTTCAGCGCCGGCGGCGCCGTCGAGCCCCTGTTCCTGGTGACCGAGGAGGAGGCGGGCCTGCCCGACCCGCCGCTGCGCGGGCCGCACAAGGAGCTGGACGGCGGCCCGGAGATCCGCGTGGTGAGCCCGGAGAACAACGCGGTCTACGCCGGGGCGTTCCCCATCGAGGTGTCCTTCCACGTGGGACCCAGCGGCGAACCGGTCGACATCTCCACGCTGCAGGTGACCTACCGCAAGGCCTGGGGCATCGACATCACGTCGCGCCTCCGGCGCTACCTCTCGCTCGAAGACCTCACCATCAAGGTGCCCGAGACCCGCTTTCCCAAGGGCCGACACAGCGTCGAGATCTACATCGAGGACGAGGGAGACAACGCCAGCTCCCGGACCTTCTCGGTGGAGATCCAGAAGAGCTGAGTCCGTCCGACGGGTCGCCGGGAAGCGGGCAGGAGGAGAGCCTTCCGTGACCGACCGATCTCTCAGCCGACGCCGCTTCCTGGAGACCGGAATCTGGGCCGGAACGGCCGTGGGCCTCGCCGGACCTCTGCTCTCGTTCCCGAGCCTCGCCGAGTCGGGACCGCCCCGGGTGCGTCGCTACGCCCGCCTGGGCCGGACCGGTCTGGAGGTCTCCGACGTGTCGTTCGGAGGCAGCCGCCTGTCCGAAGGCGAGGACCTCGTCCGCCACGCCCTCGACCGCGGGATCAACTACTTCGACACCGCCGAGGGCTACGCCGGGGGACGCTCGGAAGACGTGCTGGGTCGCGCCCTGGAAGGCCAGCGCGACCGCGTGATCCTCGCCTCCAAGGTGAAGGCCCACGCGGGGGACCGCCGGGCCGAGCTGATGGCGGCCCTCGAGTCGAGCCTGAAGCGGCTGCGGACCGATCGCATCGACGTCTACTTCAACCACGCGGTCAACGACCTGGGCCGGCTCCAGAACGAGGAGTGGGGGGAGTTCGTCGTGCGGGCCCGCGAGGCCGGCAAGATCCGCTTCACCGGAATGAGCGGCCACGGCGGGCTGCTGGTCGAGTGTCTCGACTACGCCCTGGACCACGACCTCGTGGACGTCGTGCTCGTCGGGTACAACTTCGGACAGGACCCGGCCTTCTACCAGAAGTGGACCCGGCGGATGGACTTCGTCGCCATCCAGCCCGACCTGCCCCGGGTGCTCCGGAAGGCACGGGCCGCGGACGTCGGGGTGGTGGCGATGAAGACCCTGCGAGGCGGACGGCTCAACGATCTGCGCGCCTACGAGTCCGGCGGCGCCACCTTCGCCCAGGCCGCGCTCCGCTGGGTCCTCGCGGGCGGACTGGCCGACGCGCTGATCGTGACCATGAAGTCCCCGGAGCAGGTCGACGAGTATCTGGGCGCGTCCGGCACCCGCCCGGGCGCCGGAGCGAGCAGCGGAGACGCGGCGCTGCTGGAGCGCTACGAGCGGCGAAACGGCGCGGAGCAGTGTCGCTACGGCTGCGACCACTGCCAGGGAGCGTGTCCGGCGGGCGTCGAGGTGGCGGACGTCCTGCGCCATCGCATGTACGCCGAGGACTACGGTGATCCCGAGGCGGCGCGCGAGGAGTACGCGCGGCTCGAGGGCGACGCCTCGCCCTGCGCGAGCTGCGAGGACCCGCGCTGCCTGGCCGCCTGCCCGTTCGGTCTGGACGTGCGGGCGCTCGCGCGCCGCGCCCACGCGCGTCTGGGTAGCGCCTGACGACCGACCCGCCCCAGGCGACCGAGCGCTCTCAGGCGACGAGGTCGCCCATGGCGCGCAGGGTCTCGACCACCTCGTCGGGCAGGGTCGGCGGCTCGCGGCCGACGGCGTGACACCCGAGGATGATCTCGGCGCTGCGGTCGATGATCTCGATCATGTCGGCCGCCCGGCGCAGGCTCCGCCCCGCGACGATGAGCCCGTGGTTGACCATCAGACACGCCCAGGAGTCGGCCATGGCCTCGGCCACGGCTGCGGCGAGCTCTCCGGTGCCCGGCATGATGAAGGGGACCCGCGGAATCTCCCCGAAGAAGGCCGCTTCGGTGGAGATGGGGAGGAAGGGCAGCCCCGTGTTGGCGAGGATGGTGGCGTGGGGCGCGTGGGCGTGGACGACCGCCTTCGCCTCGGGCCGAGCCCGATAGATGGCGCAGTGCATGCTCCACTCGCTCGAGGGAGAGCGGGCGCCCGGGTCCAGGGACCGCCCATCGAGGTCGATGCGCACGAGCACCTCGGGCCGCAGGTCGCCCTTGAAGAGCTGGCTGGGCGTGATCCAGAGCTCGTCGCGGTCCGGGATGCGGGCGCTCACGTTGCCGCCCGTGGCGGTGATGAGCTCGGCCGAGAAGAGCTCCTGGACGCAGGCGACGATCGACCCGCGCAGCTCGTCGGTGCCGCTCGGAGCCGCCGAGGCGGCCGCCGGCGCCCCGGTGGCCGGGGCGAGGGCGGTGAGGTCGCCGGGGGCGCCCACCCGCTCGCGCGCCGCCAGGTAGACCCGCTGCAGGTCGCTCTGGAGCTGCTGCAGGGTCATGGCCTTCGCGGTGTCGCCGGTGAACGCGATGTCTCCCTGCATCGCGGCCTCCATGGCGTTGAGGGTTCCGGAGAGCATGCCGTCGAGGATGGCCGCCGACATGCGCAGCGCCACGGCGGCCGGCTCTTCCGGCGCTTCGAGGACACCCCGGACCTCTCCGTCGTGGAGGCCGAAGTGGAAGTCGATGCCCGCGTCGGGGAGGGTGAAGTGGAGCACCACGTCGCTTCCCACGGCGAGCTCGCGGAGGGCGGCGTCGCGGGCGAGGTCGTCGAGGAAGGTGGCCAGGACGCTCCGGAACCGCGCCACGATCTCGGCGGACTCGCCCGCTGCCGCGGGCGTCGGCGCGGGAGCCGGGGCCCGAGGGCCGGGAGCGGGTCCGCGGCGCGCCTGCGCCGGCGCGCTCTTCCCGGAATCGCGCTGGAGGTCGGTCACCGAAGGCGGCGGGGCCTGGGCCAGGCGCCGCAGCTCCTTCGGGTCGGGCATCCGACGCGGCTGGTCCCACCGGAAGTCCTCCAGCACCTCCGGGTTCAGCACCGCCTGTGGGCGTTCGCCCGCGAGCAGCGCCGCGAGACCCTCGGCGATGCGCCGCCCCTGGTGACCGGGCACCTCCTCGGTGTTGCCGCCCACGTGGGGCGTGGCGATCACGTTCGGGTGCTGGAGCAGGGGATGATCGAAGCCCGGCGGCTCGACGCTGAAGGTGTCGAGGGCCGCGCCGGAGAGCTGGCCCGACTCGAGGGCGGCGACGAGCGCGGCTTCGTCGGTCAGCGCGGCCCGCGCGGTGTTCACGAGTCCGGCCCCGGGCTTCATGCGCGCCAGCTCCGCCTGCCCGATGAGCCCGCGGGTCTCGTCGGTCACGGCCGCGTGGAGGCTCACCAGGTCGCTCGCCTCGAGGAGCGTGTCGAGCGCCACCCGCTCGGCGCCGGCGCGCAGCGCGGCGTCGGACGAGGCGAAGGGGTCGGCCGCCAGGACCCGCGCGCCGAAGGGGGCGAGTCGCCGGGCCACCTTGCGGCCCACGGCGCCCAGGCCCACGAGTCCGACGGTGAGGCCGCCCAGCTCATGGCCGCGCAGGGTCGAGAAGGCCTGACCCATCTTTCCCATGTTGCCGGCCGTGACGTCTTCGCCGTGCAGGAAGGCCGACGCGGGGCCGAGCTTTCGCGCGAGCATCAGCAGGAAGGCCAGCGTCAGGTCGGCCACGGCGTCGGCGTTGCGTCCGGGCGCGTAGAGGACGGGAATGCCGAAGGCGGTGCAGGCGGCCACGTCGACGTTGACCGCATCGCCCCGGCAGGCGCCCACCACGCGGAGATCCGGAAGCTTCTCCAGGGAGGCGGCGTCGACGATGTCGACCTCGGTGACGAAGACGGCGACGCCCTTCAGTGCCTCGACCAGGGCGGGCCCCGTGAGCAGGCGCATCTTTTCGCGGAAGCTGGCGTACTCGAGCGGGCCGAGGGCCGACAGCCGTTCCCGTCCCGCGGCGTCGAGGTCCGCCGCGCACAGGATCTTCGGGCGCAGGCGCGGGCCCCGCGTCGCTCGCGCCGTCTCGTCCACCGCCCTCAGCATGTGGGGAACCACCTGGCCCGCCGCGGCCGAGCGCGCCGCCGCCGTGCCCTCCCGGGCCTGCGTCCAGGCCTCGTAGAGGGGGGCGTAGGTGGAGGCCCGCTCGGCATCGGGCCGGGCGGGCCGGGCCGGGGGCCGTGAGCGGACCGCTGCTGGGAGATCCTCGAAGAGCCCGGCGCCGACGCCGGCGCACAGCGCGGCGCCCAGCGCGGTGGCCTCGGCCACGGGGCACTCCTCGACCGTCCGGTCGAGGACATCGGCGATCCAGTCGCTCCACTGCGGACTGCGGGTGAGCCCGCCGCAGACCGACAGCCGGCCGGTGTCGGCGACGCCGCCGGCCGCGGCCAGCTGCTCCCAGTTGGCGCGAACGCCGAAGACGAGCCCTTCGACCACGGCCCGGGCCACGTGGCGACCGGGCCGCTCGTCGCGGGGGCGCGTGAGATGGGTGAGCGCGAGGTGGCCGAGCGGCAGGCCCATCTCGCGGCCGTTCATCACCTCGACGCCCAGGGTCGAGGTGAGGCCGAAGGCGCCGGGCGGGGAGTCCGACGCCTCGGCGAAGAGACGGGCCACGGGATCGGCCGCGTCGGCAAAGAGCACCCGGGCGGTCCAGGAGAGGGTCTCGCCCATGGGGCCGCCGTTGCTCTCGACGACCCAGGTGCCCGGGACGACGTGGGGGGCGGTCCACAGGCGTCCGCTCGGGTCCGGCCGGGCGTCGCCGCGCACGCCCATCACCGGGACCGTCGTCCCCGAGACCACCGCTCCGTCGCCCAGGGCGACGGACCCGGCGCCCAGGAGCGCGCACGGGCTGTCCGCGCCCGCCACGACCACCGCCGCACGGGGCGACAGGCCCAGGTGCCCCGCGGCCTCCTCCCGGAGCGTGCCCACCCGGGTGCCCGACTCGACCAGGCGGGGAAACAGCGCGCGGGGCAGCGAGAGCCGCTCGATCCACTCGTCGGACCAGCCCCGGGCCGCCAGGTCGAGCGCGCCCATGGCGGCGGCCTGGGAGGGATCCGAGACCCGCTCGCCGCACAGCCGCCAGGTGATCCAGTCGCCCAGGGAGAAGCTGGTGGTGGCGCGCGCGAAGGCCTCGGGCTGCTGGGCCCGCAGCCAGAGCAGCCGGGACAGGCCCATCACCGGGACCGGCCAGATACCTCCCGCCTCCAGCAGCCCCTCGCCGTGCTCGGCGGTCAGCTGGAAGCATTCGAGGGCGGCCCGCGCGTCCCGGTTGGGCACCGCGAGCAGGACCTCTCCGGCGTCGTCCAGGACCACCTGTCCAAAGCGCATGGCCGACGCCGCCACGCCCGCGACCGACTCCGGAGCGACCCCCGCCTTCTCGCGCACCGCGCGCGCGGCGCCGCCGAGGGCGTCCCAGACCTCGTCGAGCGGGACGTCCACGCCCATCCCCGACGAGCCCGGGGCGCCGCGCGGCGTCCACGGTCGCGAGGCGCTCCAGGTCCTCCCGCTGTCCGCCTCGAGCAGGAGCGCGCGCACGCCTCCTCCGCCGAGGTCGAATCCCATGACGGTCCGATCCATGAAAGTGGGTTCCTCCGCCCGAGACTGCTCAGCCTCGAGCTTCGCCGGTCTCGCCCAGGCCGGCCAGCTGTTCGCCCAGGCGACGCTTGTCGATCTTCCCGCTGTCCGTGAACGGGAGCTCGTCGTGGGACGTTACGAAGAAGTGCTTCGGCACCTTGTAGGCCGACAGCTCCCCGCGGAGGAAGCCGCGAAGGACCTCGGGATCGAGCGAGCGACCGGCGTGGGGGACGACGGCCGCCGCGACCACCTGGCCCCGGTCGGCGTCGGGCAGACCGACCACGTAGGCCTCCTTGACGTCGTCCCGGCCCTCGAGCACGACCTCCACCTCCCGGGGCGTCACGTTCGCGCCCCCGGTCTTGATCAGGTCGCCCAGGCGGCCGGTGAAGAACAGGTGACCGCTCGCGTCGAAGCGACCTCCGTCGCCCGTGTGGTAGAAGCCGTCGGCATCGAAGGTGTCGGCCCGCTCGACCTTGTAGAGCCCGAGCATGAGACTGTCGCCCCGGACGCAGATCTCCCCCTCGCTGCCCGGCGGGAGCGGCTGCCCGGTCGCGGGGTCGACCACCTTGTGCTCGACCCCCGGCACGGGGCGTCCGAAGCTCCCGCGCAGCTTCTCCGGCAGGTCGTGGTCCATGCGCTCGAGGGTGTGGGGGCCGCAGGTCTCGGTCATGCCCAGGCCGGTGGCGCGCAGGGCGGGATCGCGGGGGCGCACGCCGTCGGGCAGCACGTCGTAGAGGTTGCCGCCGCGCAGGGACGACAGGTCCCGGGATCCGAAGCTCTCGTGCTCCGCCATGGCCTTGGCGTAGTGGGGCCAGCCGGCTACCAGGGTGGCCCGCTCGCGCTCGATGAGATCGAGGGTGCGGCCCGGCTCGAAAGCCTCCTCGCAGAGGAGGCAGGCGCCCTCGTGGAGGACCGAGAGCAGCGAGAAGACGAAGCCGCCGACCCAGAAGAACGGCATGGGCGAGTACAGGCGGTCGTCGCGGCGCATGTCCCGGAAGGCGTTCAACCGGGCCGAGTGTCGGAGCACCGATCCGTGGGCGTGGATGGCGCCCTTGGGGTCGGCGGTGCTCCCGGAGCTGTAGATCTGGATCAGCGGATCGGCGGGCGAGACCCGGTCCTCGGCGGCCCGGAGGAAGGCGTCGTCGATGGAGGGATCCGCTGCGGCCGCGGCTTCCAGGCCCGACGGACCGTCGCTCGCCCAGCCGCGACGCACGTCGCCCCAGACACGGATCTCGCGCAGATACGGCCACTCCCGGATCCGCAGGGGAGCGCCGGTCTGGGCGGCGAGGCTCGGGGCGGCCTGCTCCAGTCGCTCGAGGTAGTCGTGGGAGAGGAAGCGGTCGACGGTCAGCAGCCACTGGGCGTCCGAGTGCTCGAGCACCCAGCCGAGCTCGCGGGTCTGATAGAAGGTGTTGAACGGTACGCTGATGGCTCCGATGCGCGCCGCCGCGAGCCAGGCCACGACCCAGTCGGGTCCGTTGGGCATGAGCAGGGCGACCCGCGTGCCCTTGCCCGCGCCTCGCGCCAGCAGGCCCCGGGCCAGGGTCGCCGACCGGGACTCCGCCTCGGCGTAGGAGAGCCGGCGATCTCCGAGGACGACCGCCGTGCGCTCGCCGTGCTCCCGGGCCAGGCGCCGCAGCCACCCCGGGACGGTCTGGAGGGGGGAGGTCTCGTCCTGCGCCCGTTCGTCGTCACCCGCATTCGGAGAGGCCATGAACGGGAGCTCCTCTTCCTCGCACCTTCGCGGACACGAGAGCGTCCGACGCGGCTACACTGGCGCCGAACTCGATCTGACGAAGCGTCAATTTCGTCTGGGAGAAACCCTCTCACGGGGAGGTGCCCGACGCAAGCCCGACGGCCGTCGCAGCCGCACCGCGCCCGCGGTGCTCGTGCGCTCGATGGGGTCGACTCCAGGGTCGACCCCATTCGACAAGGCGAGGCCGATCGGACGATGGGGGACGGGAGGAGAGCAGTGGAGTTCGACTGGACGGCCGAGGACGTGCGCTACCGCGAGGAGCTGCGGGCCTTCCTCGACGAGGTGCTCCCCGAGGACTGGGAGCGGATCTCCGAGCACGGTCCCGGCAGCGACGCCCAGGCCCGGTTCTCCCGGGAGTTCTGCAGGGCGATGGCCGACCGCGGCTGGCTGACCCAGCACTGGCCCGCGGACTTCGGCGGGCGCGACGCGTCGCCCTGGCGCCACGCGGTGGTGGGCGAGGAGCTGTGGGCCATCGGCGAACCGCGGGGTCCCCAGTACATGAACGTCAACTGGATCGGCCCGGCCATCATGGCCTTCGGGACCGAGGAGCAGAAGGCGTTCCATCTCCCGCGCATCTCGAGCGGGGCGGTGCTCTGGTGCCAGGGCTTCTCCGAGCCCGAGGCCGGCTCGGACCTGGTGGCGCTGCGGACCGCAGCCCGGCGCGAAGGCGACGACTACGTCGTCGACGGCACCAAGATCTGGACCTCCTACGCGAACCACGCCGACTTCTGCATCGCCCTGGTACGGACCGATCCCGAGTCCAGCCGGCACCGGGGCATCTCGGTGCTGCTGGTGCCCATGGAGACCCCGGGCATCGAAGTCCGCGAGATCCCGTCCGTGGTCGGCGATCGCTACTTCCACGAGGTGTTCTTCGACGCAGTCCGGGTGCCGGTCTCGTGTCGCCTGGGTCCCGAGAACGAGGGCTGGGCGGTGGTGACCTACGCGCTGCAGTACGAGCGGGTGGGGGCCGCGCGCTATGCCCGGGCCGGCCTGACCCTCGACCGCATCGCGGGCGACGCCCGGGAGCGCGGCCTGCTCGACGACCCGTCGATCGCCGAGAAGCTGGGCGAGGCCCGGGCGGTGGTGGAGGCCGCGCGGCTGCTCAACTACCGGGTCATCGACCAGCGCGCCCACGGCGCGCCGCCTTCGCCGGACACCCAGATCGCCCGGGTGGCGGGCACCCGCGCCGACCAGCTCGTGGGCGAGCTCGCGCTCGAGGTGTACGGCCCCGAGTCCCTGGAGTACGGGTCGTTCGCCGACGCCAACTTCCGCATGGCGATGACCGCCGGCGTGGCGGTGGGGGCCACGGAGGTCCAGCTCAACCTGATCGCCAGCCGCACGCTCGGGCTGCCGCGCGAGTAGGGGAGCCCATGGACTTCGAGCGCAACGAGGACCAGCGCGCCATCGGCGAAGCGATCCAGGCGCTGCTTCGGCAGCACGCGGGCCCCGCGCGCGCCATCGAGCTCGCCCGGGACGATGCGTACGACGCGGACCTCGAGGCCGCGCTCTGCGAGGCCGGCTTCCTGGACGTGGCGCGCGGCGAGGGCACGGGGCCGCTCGAGGCCGCCCTGGTGGTGGAGGCGATCGCCCGCGAGGCCGGGGTGGTGTCGGCGGGGGCGGCAGCTCTGGTGGCGCCGGGGCTCGCGGACCGCGAGTGGGCGCGGCCGATCGCCCTGGCGCGTGCGGGCCCGACGGTGCCCGTCCGCTTCGCGGCCCAGGCGCGCACGCTGCTTGTGCTCGACGGCGACCACGCCCGGGTCGTGCCGCTGGAGGCCGGCCGGGTGCGCCCCGTGCGCTCGAACTTCGGGTACCCGATGGGCGCTCCCGACGGGGCGGTGCTCGGCGGCGGCGAGTCCCTGGGGCCGGGGTCGGGCGAGCGGCTGCTGGCCTGGTGGCGGGTCGCCCTGGCGGTCGAGTGCGTGGGCGCCATGGACGCGGCGCTGGCCCGGACCGTGGAGTACCTGGGCCAGCGACGGCAGTTCGGCCGCGCCATCGGCTCGTTCCAGGCGGTTCAGCACCGCCTGGCCCAGCGCAAGCTCGAGCTCGAGGGCAGCCGCTGGCTGGCCTACGAGGCCGCCTTCAGGGGGGCGGAGGTCGAGGCGAGCGCGGCGGCCTGCGCGTACGCGGTGGCGGCGGCGGCGCTCGGCTTCCGCGAGCTCCACCAGCTCTCGGGGGCCATCGGCTTCACCCGGGAGCACGACCTCCACGTCTGGTCCATGCGCCTGAAGGCTCTCGAGCTCGAGCTCGGCGGCGCAGGCGCCCACCGTCGCGCGCTGGCCCGGGCGCGCTGGCTGGGCGCGCCGTGAGTCTCGATCTCGAGTGGGACGACGCGCAGCAGGCGGTGGCCGCGGCGGTTGCACACTACGCGCGCGAGCGCTGGGACGACGAACGCACGAAGGCCCTGGTGGACGCGGGCGCGTTTCCCGACGAGCTGTGGCGTGACCTGTCGGAGCTCGGGGTGCTGGCGGTGATGACGCCCGAGGGCGACGGCGGCGCGCGCGAGGCGGTGGCCGCCCTTGAGTCGCTCGGCCGCCACGCGCTGCCCGGTCCGCTCGTCGACACCCTGGTCGCCACCCAGCTGGTGGCCGGCGACGAGCGCGCGGCGCTGGTCCAGGGCCGGCGGGTCGCCGTGATCGCCACGGAGTCCCTGGCTCCCTGGCCCGAGCGCGCCGAGTCGATCCTGCTCGCCGAGGCGTCGGGACTGCGGCGCGCGCGGGTCGTGCGCAGGCGGGCGAGACTGGAGACCACGGGCGGTGAGCCCTGGGGGCGCGTGGAGCTCGAGCCGGGGGCCCGCTTCGAGGACACGGCCCGCGCCCGGGCCGTGGGAGAGACCGCCCTGGCGGCGCTGCTGGCCGCGGCCGGCGGCGAGCTGGTCCGACGCGCCGTCGCGCACGCGCGCGCCCGCCAGCAGTTCGGTCGCGCGATCGCCGAGTTCCAGGCCGTCGCCCACCCCCTGGCCGACGTCCAGATGGCGATCGACGCGGCCCGGGTGCTGGCCCGCACCGCGGCCTGCTCCCTCGACGACGACCCGGCGGACGCGCCGGCCCGGGCCTCCGCCGCGAGGCTCTCCGCGCGCCGGGCGGCCCTCGAGGCCGCCCATGTGGCCCATCAGGTCTTCGGGGCACACGGGGTGACGCTCGAGGGGCCGGTCTTCCACCTCTCCCGGCGCATCCGCCAGTGGGCCTCCCATCCGCTGCCCGCCGATGCGCAGGGGGTGCTGGCCTGGATGCTGGACGAGACGTTTCGGGAGGTTCGCTCATGAGCGCGCGCGACATCGATCTCCGGGGGCCTCTCGAGGGCGTGCGCTACGAGCGCCGCGATCACATCGCCTTCATCACCCTCGACCGGCCGGAGCGCGGGAACTCGCTCACGCCGGCCATGCAGGGAATCTTCCGGGCGATCTGGGCCGAGGTGCGCGACGACGACGACGTCCGCGTGGCGGTCCTCGGGGCCGCCGGGGAGCGCCACTTCTCCACGGGCTTCGACCTCTCCGAAACCGAGGCCGAGGCCGAGGACGTCCAGGACGTCTTCAGCAACCGCCCGCTCCAGGAGTCCGTCTTCTGGTCTGCGTACCAGAACCGGGTCTGGAAGCCGGTCATCTGCGCGGTGAACGGCCTCTGCGTCGGCGGAGGCCACCACTTCGTGGTGGACTCGGACATCGTCGTCGCCTCGGAGAACGCCGCGTTCATGGACACCCACGTGAACGTCGGCATGGTGGGGGCCCTGGAGAACGTGGGGCTGGCCCGGCGGCTTCCCCTGGGCGCCGCCCTGCGCATGACCCTGATGGGCCGCCACTACCGCATGCCCGCGCGGCGCGCCTACGAGCTGGGGCTGGTGGACGAGTTGGTCGCCACCCCCGACGAGGCCCGGACGCTTGCGGAGAGCATGGCGCGCCAGCTGCTCGACAACTCGCCCCAGGCCATGGCGCTGTCCAAGCAGGCCGTCTGGGGCTCCATGGAGCGCGGCTACGGCGAGGCGCTGGAGGCGGCGTGGTCGCTGCTTCGCATCCACTGGCAGCACCCGGACTTCACCGAAGGGCCGCGCGCCTTCGCCGAGAAGCGGGCGCCGCGCTGGAACCCGGACCCCGATGCGAGAACGACAGAGCCGAGAACGACAGAGCCGAGAACGGCAGACGCGGGAACGGCAGAGGCGCGAGCCGCCCATGGGCGCGACGGAGAGCGGCCGCCGAAGCGCGGGGGAGGGGAGCGTTGAACTTCCGCCTGGCCCCCGAGGAGGAGGCGTTCCGCGCCGAGGTGCGCGCCTTTCTCCGCGACCACCGGGACCTCGACGGCTTCTTTCGCCAGGACCACTGCTGGCCCAGGGTGAAGCAGCTCTTCCGCGCCATGGGTGAGAAGGGGTGGCTGTCCCTCGCCTGGCCCGAAGAGCTGGGCGGGCTCGCGCGCGGGCCCGTCTACGAGTACCTGCTCTGGAACGAGGTGGCCTACGCCCGGGCCGCGCGCAATCCCCTGGCCGCGGGCATCGTCGCCCGCACGCTCATCCGCTACGGCAATCCGGCCCAGAAGGAGCGCTTCCTGCCGGACATCCGCCGCGGCGAGCTCCACTTCTCGCTCGGCTACTCCGAGCCCGAAGCCGGCTCCGACCTCGCGAGCCTGCGCTGCCGGGCCGAGCGCCGGGGCGACGTCTACCGGGTGAACGGCGAGAAGTGCTGGCAGTCCTACGCCCAGGACATGGACTACCTGTGGCTGCTGTGCCGGACGGGCACCCAGGAGAGCCGCGGGGCCGGCCTCTCGCTGCTGATCGTGGACCTCCGGGCTCCCGGAGTCAGCGTGAGCCCGCTGCCGTTGATGGACGGCGAGCAGCTCAACGCCGTGCACCTCGAGGACGTGGAAGTGCCCGTCGACCTGCGGGTGGGCCCGGAGGACGGCGCGTGGAAGATCATGGGCGAGGCGCTGGCCGACGAGCGCCACATCCAGTTCCCGCCGGGCCGCGTGCGCCGCGACCTCGAAGAGGTGTGGGACTGGTGCCGCGAGCGGGGATGGACCGACGAGCCCCAGGTGCAAGAGCGCCTGGGGCGGCTGGCGGTGACGGTGCTCGAGGTCGAGGCCCACGCCCAGCGTGTGCTCGACGCCATGCAGAAGGGCCGACCGGCCGCGCTGGAGGCGGCGGCCAACAAGATCGTCCACACCCTCGCCTGCCAGGAGATCGCGCGCACCGCCATGGACCTGGGTGGACCCGAGGCGCTCTGTGTCGGCGGGCGCCCGGATCTGCTGTGGCGGCAGAGCATGTGGGAGACGATCGGTGGGGGCACCTCGGAGGTGATGCGGGGAGTCGTCGCCCGGCACGGGCTGGGCCTCGGCGGACGCCGCTAGGAGTTTCGACCATGGAAGCACTTGTCTTCGCGAACAGCCTGCCGCGCCTGGCGGCGACCCGGCTGCTGGGAGCCCTCACGCCCCGCGCCTACGTGGGGCCGCTGGCGCCGATCCGTCTCGCCGAGATCCCCGAGCCCTCGCTCCCCGCGGACGACTGGGTGGTGATCGGAGCCCGTCTGTGCGGGGTGTGTGGGAGCGACGCCAAGCAGGTCTTCCTCAAGGGCTCCACCGACAACCCGATGACCGCGGTCATCTCCTTTCCCCAGGTCCTGGGACACGAGGTGGTCGGCGTCATCGAGTCCGTGGGCCCGGCGGTGCGCCAGCTCCGGGTGGGCGAGCGGGTCGTCCTCAACCCGTGGCTCTCGTGCGTCACGCGCGGGCTCGAGCCCTGCGAGTGGTGTCGGCGCGGCGAGCTGGCGCTGTGCCGCAACTTCACGCGCGGGCACCTGGCGCCGGGCATCCACACGGGCACCAGCGCCCAGGCCACGGGCGGCTTCGCGCCGCGCCTCCCGGCCCACGAGTCCATGTGCATCCCCATCCCCGACGACGTGAGCGACGAGGCCGCGGTGCTCGCCGATCCCTTCTCGGTGTCCCTCCACGCCATCGCCCACGAGCCGCCGCCCCCGGGCGGTCGGGTCCTGGTCTACGGCTGCGGAACCCTGGGGCTCTTGTCCCTGCCGATCCTGCGCGCGCTGCACCCCGACGTCGAGGTGCTGGCGGTGGCCCGCTTCGCCCACCAGGCGGCGCTGGCGTCGGAGCTGGGCGCCCATCACGTGCTGGCGCATCGGCCCACGCGGGGGCTGATCGAACGGGTGGCCGAGGCGGCCGGCGCGGACTCGCTCGAGCCCTGGCGGGGGCTGCCCATGCTGAACGGGGGAGTCGACGTGGTCTACGACACGGTGGGCTCGCCGGAGACCATCGAGGTGGGCGTGCGGGTGGTCCGACCCCGCGGCCGCATCGTCGTCACCGGCGTGGAGGCGCCCCGGCGCTTCGAGTGGACGCCCCTCTACTTCAAGGAGGTCTCGCTCGTCGGGTCCAACGCCTTCGCGGTGGAGGCGATCGACGGACGACGCATGCACGCCATGGAGTGGTACTTCGCGCTGATGCGCGAGCGCGGTGTCGACGCTACGTCGATCCTCACCCATCGCTTCCGCCTGGAGGAGTACCGCGACGCGTTCCTCGCCTGCTACGACCAGGACGCGCACTGCGCGGTCAAGGTGCTCTTCGAGCATCCGCCGGCGGCGGCCTGAGGATTGACACCCGGAGCGCGCCGGGGATAGGATCTGACGAACCGTCAAAAACCGATCCGGCCCGGGATCGAACCAGCCCGGGATCGATCCGGCCCGAGGCCCGGGCCGCGTGTCCGCGGGGCTGCGCCGGCGCCGGGGGGTGGGATCACAGACCTGGGGGCGCCCATGTCCTTCGAGCTGAACCGACGTCTGGTCGCGCGGCGCCCCGCCCTCGAGACCGACGCCGAGGTGGACGCCGTCACCGCCGGCATCCTCCGCGGCGGCTTCGAGACGATCTGCTTCGAGGTCGCGACCCATCTCGGCCGCTCGGCCTCTTCGGCCATCATCAACCAGTCCAACGAGCGCAACGCCAGCGTGCTCGATGCACGCGGGCGCCTGGCGGGCGTCTCGGTGGGGATTCCCCAGCTGCTGTTCATCTCGCCGCTCTCGGTCCGCTATGGCCTCGAGCACCAGGCCGACGACGGCTGGGGACCCGGCGACGTCTTCGTGGGCAACGACCCCGATCACGGGGGCGGGCACCTGCCCGACTACAACGTCTACGCACCGCTCTACGACGACGCCGGCCGGCTGCTGGCGATCCAGGCGCTGCAGGCGCACCAGGGCGATACCGGCGGCAAGGATCCCGGCGGGTTCTCCGTCGACGCCATGGAGATCTACGCCGAGGGCATGATCATCCCCGGCATCAAGCTCGTCGAACGGGGCGAGCCGCGGCGGGACGTGATCGAGATGCTCGTGCGCAACAACCGCTTCCCGTCGTTCAGCGGGGACCTGGCGGCGATGATCTCGGCCACCCAGCTGGGCGTGCGGCGCCTGGGCGAGCTGGCCGACCGCTACGGAGCCGACGTGTTCCGGGCGGCCATCAACTTCAACATCGCCGAGACCGAGCGCCGCTTCCGCGAAGAGGTGGCGCGCTGGCCCGACGGCACCTACGAGGCCGACGTCTTCATCGACCACGACACCCAGGGCCACCCCGACGTGCGCGTCCACGTGGCCTGTCGGGTGGAGGGCGACCAGCTCACCGTCGATCTGACCGGCAGCGACGATCGGCCGGAGCTGGTCTGCGTCTGGAACACCTTCTCGAACACCCGCGGCTACGCGATGGCCCAGCTCGCGTCCATGGTCGACCCGGACATCCCCAAGAACGAGGGCCTGTTCGACGCGGTGGAGATGATCGTGCCCGAGGGCTCGATCCTCCAGCCGCCGCCCGACAAGCCGGCGGCCCTGGGCGCGTTCCACCCGGCCGTCGAGGTGGGCGAGGCGATCTGCGTCGCGCTCTCCGGGGTCCTGCCCGACCGCTCCTCTCCCCAGGTCTACAAGCTCGGCATGCCCAACGCCGTGGTGGGCTTCGACGAGCAGGGCCGGATGTGGATGGATCAGGGCGTGGACGTGCGGGCGTCCGACGCTTCGGCCACCCGCGGCCTCGACGGCTGGGGGTCGATGTGCAGCGGCCTCGGGAACCTCATCCTGGCCGCGGCCGAGGAGGCCGAGAGCCGCTTCCCGGTGGTGAACTGGAGCCGCGAGATGACGACCGACAGCGGCGGGGCGGGCCGCTGGCGGGGCCAGCTCGGAACGAAGAACGTGAAGGAGGTGCTGGAGCCCTTCACCGCAGTCTCCTGGATGGTCTCGATGAAGCACCCGCTGCGCGGCCTCTGCGGGGGCGACGACGCCGGTCCCTACGAGAACCGGTTCCTGGTGGGGACGCCCGAAGAGTTCCGGGTGGAGAACGCCATCACCGCGCAGCTGCCGGCGAACGCGGTGATCGCCTACCAGTACGGCGGCGGCGCGGGCTTCGAGAGCCCCCTCGAGCGCGACCCCGAGCGGGTGCTCGAGGACGTGCTCGACGAGTACGTGTCGCCGGAGGCGGCGCGCGAGCGCTACGGCGTGGTGCTGCAGGGCTCCCTCGGGCAGGGCGACCTCGCGCTCGACCTCGAGGCCACCCGGGCGCTGCGCGTGCGGCTGCGGGCGGGAGCGGCCCGGTGAGCCTGCGGATCGGCATCGACATCGGCGGCACCTTCACCGACTTCGCGCTCCTGCGCGACGGCGAGGTGGTGGTCGAGAAGACCCTGAGCACGCCCGAGGACCGCTCCCTGGCGGTGATGGAGGGTCTCGAGAGGCTCGCCTCTCGCGAGGGGCTCCCGCTTCGCGAGCTGCTCTCCCGGGTCGAGGCCATCGTCCACGGCACGACCGTGGCCGACAACACCCTGATCGAGATGAACGGCGCGGTCACGGGTCTTCTCACCACCGAGGGCTTCCGCGACGAGGTCGAGCTGCGCCGCGGCTTCAAGGAGGACATCTGGGACGTCCGCCTGGAGCCGCCGCCGGCCATCGCGCCCCGGCGACGCCGGCTCGGAGTGCCCGAGCGGATCCTCCACGACGGAAGCGTGCGCAAGCCCCTGGACGAGGAGGCCGCGCGGGCGGCCATCCTGCGGCTGGGTCGCCAGGGTGTCGAGTCCCTGGCGATCAGCACGCTCTTCTCCTTCGTGAACCCGGTCCACGAGCTGCGGCTGGCGGAGCTCGTGGCGGAGCTGCTGCCCGAGGTGCAGGTCTCGCTCTCCCACCGCGTGATGCCCAAGGCGCCGGAGTTCGAGCGCACGAGCACCACCCTGGTCAACGCCTATCTCGGGCCGCGGGTGTCCGGCTATCTCGATCGGCTGGTCGAGCGCCTGGCCGAGGCCGGCTACGAGCGCGAGCTGCTGGTGATGCAGTCGAGCGGTGGAGTGATGACCCGGGACTATCTCCGCGAGACTCCGGTGCGGGTGCTGGCGTCGGGGCCGGCGGGCGGGGTCATGGGCGGGGCCCGGATCGGGCGGGCCAAGGGGGCGCCCGATCTCCTGTGCGTGGACATGGGCGGCACGAGCTACGACGTCTCGGTGGTGCGCGGCGGTGTCGCACCGGCCGAGCCGGGCTGGAACTGGCATCACCGCTACCTCGTGGGCCTGCCCATGGTGGCGGTCGAGACCCTGGGCGCCGGTGGGGGGAGCCTGTGCTCGGTGCGCGGTGGAGCGCTCCAGGTGGGCCCCGAGAGCGCCGGCGCCGACCCGGGCCCGGTCTGCTACGGGCGCGGCGGCAGCCGTCCCACGGTCACCGACGCGGCCCTCGTCCTGGGGCTGCTGTCCGAGGAGAGCGAGTTTGCGGGCGGGAGCTTCCGGCTGACCCGCAAGGGCGTGGATGAGGCCTTCCGGGAGGCGGTGGCCGAGCCCATGGGCGTGGACGTGGAGCGCGCCGCCTTCGACTGCTTCCGGGTGGTGAACGCCAGCATGACCCAGGCCGTGCGGCGCTGGACGGCCGAGCGGGGCATCGACCCCCGCGAGCTCACGCTGCTGGCCTACGGCGGCAACGGCCCGCTGTTCGCCGGGGTCCAGGCCGACGAGCTGGGCATCCGGCGGGTTCTCGTGCCCAGGACGTCTCCCACCTTCTCGGCGCTGGGGGCGCTCACGGCCGCGCCCTCGATCGACGAGGAGAAGTCCTATCTGGTCCCCGCGGCCAAGGCCGACCCGGCGCGCCTGCGCGCGCTCTGGCAGGAGCTCGACGAGCGCGCCGAGGGGTTCCTCGCCAGGGCCGGGTTCCCGCGCGCCGAGGTGACGGCCCGCTATCAGCTCAACCTGCGCTACCCGGGACAGAACTGGTCGCTGGCCGTCGACGCGGCCGAGACCCGTGGAGTGCGGGACCTCGGCTTCGTCGACGCCGCACTCCTGGAGCGCGTGGTGGAGGACTTCCACCGGATCCACGAGGCCGAGTATGGCCACGCGCGCCGGGGCGAGGCGCCGGAGATCACCGGCCTCCGCCTCCAGAGCTGGGGAGAGATCCCGCGCCCGACCTTCGCCGCGGGACGCGAGGCGAAGGCGACCACGCCTTCGCCTCGGACCCGGCGGCGCGCCCAGCTCGGCCGGGGATTCGAAGAGGTGCCCATCTACACTGGACCGGGTCTCTCGCCGGGCGACCGCATCGCGGGACCGGCGATCGTGGAGGAGACCTTCACCACCATCGCGGTCTATCCCGGCTGGAAGCTCGCCGTGGACGACGCCGGCGACTACCTGCTCGAGCGCGCGGCGGAAGCCTGAGCGGGCAGCCTCACGATCCCGGGAGGGCGTCGGGGGGCCCCGGGGCCTCCACCAGCTCGATGCGGGTGCCGTCGGGGTCGGTCACGAAGATCGCTCCGGAGCGGTGCTGCGGGTCGCCGACCCGGGTGGCTTCGAGCACCGCGTGGCCCTCGGCCCTCAGACGGTCGAGGGTCTCCTGGAGGTCCGAGACCCGCAGCGAGAGATGCGTCAGCCCCAGCTGATTCATGGGGCGGGGGCCGGGCTCGCCCCGATGGCCCGGCTTCCGGAACCGGAGCAGCTCGATGCGCACCGCGTCGCGCTCGAGGTAGACCGCCTCGAGCGCACAGTCGTCGAGCTCGAGCAGCCGGCTCGCCGCCTCGCCCGCGACCGAGAGCTCCGAGAGGACTTCGAAGCCCAGCAGGTCCCGATAGAAACGGGTGGAGCGCTCGAGGTCCGACACGCAGAGGCCGATGTGGGACAGCCGCAGGATGGACATGGGGCGACCCTAGGTAGACGCCCGACCGGGGTCAAGGCCGTGCGGCGAGCGGGGGGGCGGGTTGACTCGGAGCCGGCGCGCGACGAATAATCGCCGCGTGCCGAACCCCCGCCGCGCCGTCATCGCCGGCATCGCCCAGAGCGCCTTCGCGAAGGACCTGGGCGTGCCCGAGCGCACCCTGGCGCTGCAGGTCATCCGGGACGCGCTCTCCGAAGCGGGGATCGACCCCGGCGAGGTCGACGGCCTGGTGCGCTTCGACCTCGAGAACACCAACGAGGTGGAGGTGGCTCGCAATCTGGGCATCCCCAACCTGCGGTTCTTCGGGGAGATCCCCTACGGCGGGGGCGGCGGCTGTGCCACGGTCGCCCACGCCGCGATGGCCATCGGCCAGGGCCGCGCGCAGGTGGTGGTCTGCTGGAGGGCGCGCAACCGCGGGTCGGGAGGCCGGCCCTGGGCCGCCACCGGGCGCGGCGTGGGCGGCGACTTCCAGTTCAGCGCGCCCTACGGGCTCGTGCGCCCGGTCGACCAGATCGCCATGACCGCCCGCCGACACATGCACGAGTACGGTACGAGCGAGCGCCACTTCGGCGAGGTCGCCGTCGCCTTCCGCTCCCACGCCGCGCGCAACCCGGCGGCGCTGATGCGCGAGCCCATCACCCTCGAGGACCACGCGGCCTCGCGCTACATCGCCGAGCCCCTGCGCAAGCTCGACTGCTGCCTCGAGACCGACGGCGCCCTGGCGCTGGTAGTGACCTCGGCGGAGCGCGCCCGGGACACCCGCACCCGGCCCGTGGAGGTGCTGGCCGCGGTCCAGTCGACCGGACCCGAGCACGTGGTGATGACCAACTACCACGCGCCGGACTTCCTGCGTTCGCCTGCCGCCGACGCCGGCCCCGAGCTCTTCGCGGCCGCCGGCGTGCGGCCCGCCGACATCGACTGCGCCCAGCTCTACGACGCCTTTACGCCCCTGGTGGTGACCAGTCTCGAGGAGTTCGGCTTCTGCGGGCCGGGGGAGGGCGGTCCCTTCAGCGAGGGCGGACGGCTGGCCTGGCCCGACGGCGCGCTCCCCTGCAACACCAGCGGAGGCGGCCTCTCGGAGGCCTACGTCCACGGCTTCAATCTCATGGTGGAGGGGGTGCGCCAGATGCGGGGCGAGGCGATCTGCCAGGTCGAGGACGCGGGCCTGTGTCTGGTCACCAGCGGCGCCGGCGTCCCCACGAGCGCCATGATCCTGGGGAGGACGTGACGCCATGGCTCCCGAAGCCTCCGCGCCGACTCCGCGCGCACCCCTGCCCAGGCCCGACGACGCCACGGCTCCCTACTGGCAAGCCTGCAGCCGCGGCGAGCTGCACATGCAGCGCTGCGCGGACTGCGGCCGCTGGCGCTTTCCTCCGCGCCCCATGTGTCCCGGCTGTCGCTCCCTGGCCGACGAGTGGGTCCGCGTCTCGGGTCGCGGCCACGTCTTCAGCTTCGTGGTCTGTCATCCACCGGTCCTGCCGGCGTTCCGGGAGCGCACTCCGTATGCGGTGGTGCTCGTGGAGCTGGCCGAGGATCCGGGGCTTCGTGTGCTCGGAAACCTGCAGGGGCTCTCCCCGGAGGCCATTCGCATCGGACTCCCGGTCGAGGTGGTCTTCGAGGACGCCGGGGAGGGAATCGCGCTTCCCCAGTGGCGCGCGACCGACTAGAATGGTCCCGGAGAATCTGACGGATCGTCAAATTGGCAGCGCAGGTGGCTCTCTCGGGGTCTCCCGGGGCCTGCCCGGACCGGCGACGAAGCCGCGAGGCGCGAGCCGCGATCCACGATTCACCCGGCGTGAGCGCGTGAGCGTGTGAGCCTGGGAGCCTGTGGGTGCGTGCGCAGGAGCGATGCGAGGAGAGCGGTGATGAGTGAGGAGTTCGACACCTCGGACGTCGATCGCTGGATCGGGGTTCCCCTGGGCGGCGGCACGATGAAGGACCCGGTGGCGCCCAACGACATCCGGCGCTGGGTCCAGGGCATGCAGAACCCCAACCCGCTCCACTACGACGACGCCTACGCCCAGGCCAGCCGCTTCCAGCGGCTGGTCGCGCCCCAGTCGTTCGCGGTCTGCACCGACGACAGCCACGGCGCGGCGCCGGCCATCCAGGGCCACATCCCCGGGACCCACATGCTGTTCGGCGGGGACGAGTGGTGGTTCTTCGGACCGCGCATCGAGCCCGGCGACCGCATCACCCGCGATCGCATGCTCTTCGACTACAAGGTCACGGAGACGAAGTTCGCCGGGCCCACGATGTTCTCCCGGGGAGATACCACCTACGTCAACCAGCGCGGCGAGATCGTCTGCAAGCAGCGCTCGACCTCGATCCGCTACCGCGCCGACCTCGCGCGGGAGAAGGCGCAGTTCGACGATGCGCAGGATCCCAGCTGGACCCTCGAGCAGATCGAGGAGATCGAGAAGCTCAAGTTCGAGTACTACCGGTCGTACCTCGACCTGGGCCACGATCGCCGGCTCTTCGTGAAGGTGGGCGACGCGCTTCCCACGCGGCCGATCGGGCCCCACACGATCATGAGCTTCACCACCGAGTGGCGGGCCTTCGCCATGTCCATCTGGGGAGCGTTCCAGTCCGATGGAGGACCCACCTCGCTGTGGAACGCCGGCTGGCTACCGGAGATGGACCGCGACCACGAGGCCTCCAAGGTCGATCCGGCCTTCTCCGACGGGCTCTACCACGGTCCCTCCCGAGGTCACGTCCAGCAGCAGTACGCCCAGCTGATCGGCATGCCCCGGGGCTACGGCTACGGCGCGTCCATGGGCGCCTGGGTCCTGGACTACATCGCCAACTGGGCCGGGGAGTGGGGGGAGATCCTCCACAGCCGCATGAACTTCCGCTCGCCCGCCCTCACCGGCGACGTGACGTACCTGAACGGCGAGGTCACGGCCCTCGAGACCGATCGGTCGGGCCAGCCGGTGGCCACGCTGAACGTGGTCATGACCAACCAGCGCGAAGAGGTCATGGCGACCGGCGAGGCCGAGGTGCGGCTTCCCTCGGAGAGCCTTCCGGCGGAGTGACAGGGGGCGGCTCCGCCGCTCGACCGGAGTCCTCGCGATGCAAGACCTCGAGCTGGGCCTGCAGCCCGACGAGACCCGCTACACCCTCCCGCACTTCCTCGAGGACGTCGTCGAACGCCACGCCGACCGGGAGGCGCTGCGCTTTGGCGACCTCGGTCTTGGCTACCGCGAGCTCGACCAAGCGGTGCGTGACGTGGCTCGGGGCCTGGTGGCGGCCGGCGTGGTCAAGGGCGCGCGGGTGGCGGTGTGGATGGCCAACCGCCCGGAGTGGGTGGTCGCCACATTCGCGGCGGCGCGCCTGGGCGCGGTGGTGGTGCCCGTCAACACCTTCGCGAAGCCCGACGAGCGCGACCACATCCTGCGACACGGGGACGCCTCGGTCCTGTTGATGCAGCGCGACCTCGGTGACATCGCCTTCCTCGACGATCTCCTGGACGCCCACCCCGGGCTCGAAGAGGGGGCGCCCGGGCGACTGCGCTGCCCGGCGCTGCCTCAGCTGCGCTCGGTCTTCTGCTGCGGTCTCGACGCCGGACGGGGGGGCGTGCGTCCCTGGTCGGAGCTCGCGCGCGACGGGGCGGAGGTCGACGAGGCCCTGGTCGACGGGCTGGCCGGCGAGGTCAGCCCGGCCGACGACGCGCTCATCATCTACACCTCGGGGACCACCTCGCTTCCCAAGGGCGTGCTCCACGCCCAGCGGGCTCCGGTGGTCCAGAGCTGGCGCTTCGCCGAGAGCATGGGGCTGTCGCCCGAGGATCGGGTGTTCACCGCGCAGCCCTTCTTCTGGACGGCGGGGATCTGCATGTCCCTGGGTGCGACCCTGGCGGCCGGGGGCTGCCTGATCCTGGAGGAGCGCTTCGAGCCCGGACGCGCGCTCGAGCGCATCGAGAGCGAGGGCGCGACCACGGTCCACGCCTGGCCCCACCAGGAGAAGGCGATGGCCGAGCATCCGGACGCGCAGCGGCGCGACCTGTCGCGGGTCCGCCACGTCGAGTTCTCGTCGCCGCTCGCCAGGCTGGCCGGGCTCGAGAAGGACGTCTGGGGGACCTACGGCTCCTACGGGCTCTCGGAGACCTTCACCATCTGCTCGTCGATTCCGGCGTCGGCTCCGCCCGAGCTGCGCAAGGCCACCAGCGGGCGCACCCTGCCGGGCAACGCCCTGCGCATCGTCGACCCCGGGAGCGGCCAGCCGCTCGCCCGGGGCGAGAAGGGCGAGATCGCAGTCAAGGGCGCGACCTTCATGCGCGGCTACTACAAGGTCGAGCCCGAGCGCTATCTGGACGCCGACGGCTACTTCCACACCCAGGACGGCGGCTGGATCGACGCGGACGGCTACCTGCACTGGACCGGCCGGCTCTCCAACCTCATCAAGACCGGGGGCGCCAACGTCTCGCCCCTGGAGATCGAGGCGGCGCTCTCGGGTCTTCCGGAGCTGCGGGTGGGCATGGCCGTGGGGGTGCCCCATCCGACCCTGGGCGAAGCCGTCGTGCTCTGCGCGGTGCCGAGTGCGGGAGCGGCGCCCGACGAGGAGGCGCTCCTCGCCACGCTCCGGGCGAAGCTCGCGGCCTACAAGGTCCCCCGACACGTGCTCTTCTTCACGCCGGAGGAGCTCGAGTACACCGGCAACCAGAAGATCCAGGTGGGGCCCCTGCGCGACAAGGTCCTGGCCCGCCTGGCCGCCGACCACGTCGAGATCGCCGGCCACCGCTACTGAGCGCGCTCACTCGGGCCCGCCCGGGTACACGCAGCTGACCCCGCCGTCCACCACCAGCGTCGCTCCGGTCACGAAGGCCGACGCCTCGCTGGCCAGGAAGACCGCCACCCCCTGGATGTCCTCCGGCCGGCCGGCCCGGCGCAGCGGGATGTCGCTCTCGTAGCGCGCCAGCTTCTCGGGGTCGTGGCTGATGTGGGCCATCATGTCCGTGAGGAAGGGGCCCGGCGCGATGCAGTTCACCCGCACACCCTGCGGTGCGAGCTTGACCGCGAGGTCCCGGGTCAGAGCGATGACCGCCCCCTTGCTGGCGTTGTAGGCCACGACCGGCTGCTCGGCGTCGGGGGCTCCGAGCCAGGCCGAGATCGAGCCGATCTGGATGATGCTGCCGCCGCCCGCCTCGCCCATGGCCCGGGCCACGCGCCGGGTCAGCTGCCAGAGCCCCCGGACGTTGACGGCGAAGACCCGGTCCCAGGCCTCGTCGGGATAGTCGAGGCTGGGCGCCGCCCAGACCATGGCGGCGTTGTTGACGAGCACGTGGAGCGGTCCCTCGGCCAGCACCGCGTCGGCGAGGGCGGTCACCTCCTCGTCGCGGCCGACGTCGGCCGCCAGGGCGTGGGCGCGTCCGCCGCGCGCCTCGATCTCGGCGACGCAGTCCCGGCAGTGGTCGAGCTTGCGCGAGGCCACCCACACCTCGGCGCCGGCCTCGGCCAGGCCCAGCGCGATGTGCCGGCCCAGGCCCCGCCCGCCGCCCGTCACCAGGGCGCGCCGGTCGGCGAGGGAGAACATGGAGGGGAGGGACATGCGGGACTCCTGGCGATCCGCCGCAGGCTATCACGATCGGCGGCGAGGGCGGGTCGGGGCCGGAATGCTAGCATTTGACGCTTCGTCAAATCCGGGGGCGACGGGAGAAGCGCGGCGGTGCTCGAGAGGATCCGGGTTCTCGACCTGAGCGACGAGACGGGACACGCGGCCGGACGCATCCTGGCCGACCTCGGCGCTCGGGTCGTGAAGGTGGAGCCGCCGGGCGGCGATCCGGTGCGCCGGCGCGGGCCCTTCGTCGGGGGCTTTGCCCACGAGGAACGGGGCGTGCGCTGGATCGTCGGCAACGCGGGCAAGCAGAGCGTCGTCCTCGACCTCGAGTCCCGGGGCGGCCGCGCCGGGCTGCTCGACCTGGTGCAGGGCACGGACGTGCTGCTCGACAGCCATCCGCCGGGCTGGCGCGAGGAGCACGGCCTCTCCGACGAGCGGCTGCGCCAGGCCGAGCCGGGCCTGGTGGTCGCCTCGATCACGCCCTTCGGCCGCACCGGTCCGGGGGCCGGGCGGGTCGGGGGCGATCTGGTGGTGGTGGCGATGGGCGGCAACGCCTCCATGACGGGGCGCCCCGACGGCCCGCCGCTTCGCTGCTCGCTGCCCACGTCGTCCATGCACGCCGCGCCCGAGGCGGTGGTGGGCATCCTGCTCGCTCTCCTCGACCGCGAGGAGACCGGCTGGGGGCAGAGTGTCGACGTCTCCATGCAGGAGTGTCAGGTGACGGGGCTGCTCTCGGGTCCGGGCCAGCTGGCGCTGGGCGGCCGGGCCGGCAGACGCATGGGCCCCAGACTGGGCCGCACCCGGGAGATCTGGGCCGCCCGGGACGGCTGGATCTCGTTCGGCCTGCGAGGCGGTCCGGCGCGCGTCCCGAACCTGGTCGCGACCGTCGAGCTGATGGACGAGCGGGGGCTTGCACCCGAATGGCTTCGCGAGTTCGACTGGTCCGCGTGGAACCCGGCCACGGCCGACGAAGCCGACATCGCGCGTCTCGAGGAAGCGTTCGGCGCCTTCTTCCGGATGCACAGCATGCGCGAGCTCTACGAAGAGGCGCTCGCGCGGCGGATCCTGCTGGCGCCCTGCAACGACGGGCGCGAGGTCCTGGACCACCCGCAGCTGCGCTCGCGATCGCTGTTCGCCGGGATCCCGGTGGAGGGTCGCTCGGAGGCGGTCGAGATTCCCGCGCGTTTCGCGGCTTGGCAGGGGGAGGGCGGGGCGATCGGCGTGCGCGGAGGGGCGCCGCGTCTGGCGGCCCACCAGCACGAGGTGCTGGGCGACGCCCGGCGCCACTCGCGACGCTCCTCGCCGGCCGGCCCCGAGCCCGCGGCCCGCGAGCCGGGAACCCTGCTGGCCGGCCTCAAGATCCTCGAGCTCGGCAGCGGCGCCGCCGGACCGGTGGCCACCCGCTACTTCGCGGAGCAGGGCGCGCAGATCGTCCGCATCGAGTCGTCCCTGCGTCCCGACTTCCTGCGCTTCCTGCAGCCGGACGGGCTTCGCGGCCTCGACCGCTCGCCGATGTTCGCGCTGCTGAACGCCGACAAGCGAAGCCTCTTGCTGGACATGAAGCGCGACGAGGGGCGCGAGATCTTCGAACGGCTGGTGGGCTGGGCCGACGTCGTCACCGAGAACTTCGCACCCGGGGTGCTCGAGCGCTGGGGCATCGACGTCGAGAGCCTGTGCCGGCGCCATCCCCGGCTGGTGTTCGTGCGCAGCTGCCTGTTCGGGCAGACCGGCCCCCAGCGTGGCTATCCGGGCTTCGGCGGCCAGGGCTCGGCCATCGCCGGCTTCAACCACCTCACCGGCGAGGCCGACGGCGAGGCCGTCGGGCCCTACGCGACCATCACCGACTCGCTGACCCCGCGCTTCGTCGGCGCGGTGATCGCCGCGGCCCTCTGGCGCCGCGGGCGCACGGGCCGCGGGGGTCTCGTCGACGCCAGCCAGATCGAGGCCGGGGTCTACAGCCTGGGCGAGATGGTGGCCCGGGAGAGCGCGGGCTGCACGCCGGCGTGTCGCATGGGCAACCGCAGCGAGTGGTGGGCGCCCCACGGCATCTATCCGTGCGCCGGGCAGGACCGCTGGGTCGCCATCGCCGTGCGCGACGAGCACGCCTGGCGCGCACTCGCCAATGAGATGGAGGCCGACGGCTGCGAGATCCCGGCCGCCTGGGCGGCGCGCGAGGTGCGGCTCGAGCAGGTCGACGCGCTCGATGGCGCGATCCGTGGGTGGACCTCGGATCGGGACGCCGGCGTGCTCATGGAGCGGCTCCAGAAGCGCGGCGTCGAAGCGGGCGTGGTGCAGGGCTTCGGCGATCTGCTGCGGGATCCCCAGCTGGGCTGGCGGGAGCACTTCGCACCGGTCGGCCACGCAGAGCTCGGCGAGGTCCTGTGCGAGCGGCCGGGCTACCGTCTCGAGCGCGCGCCGGGCCGGATTCGCAGCGCGGGGCCGAAGCTCGGTGCCCACGGCCGGGAGGTGTTGAGGGAGGTCCTGGGCGCCTCGGACGAGGAGATCGACGCGCTCGAGGCCGGCGAGGTCCTGCGCTGACCGCCCCGAGCCCGGCGCTCCCATTCCCACCCCGGTTCCACCCCCTGACACACACCCCCTGACACACACCCCATGACAGAGAGGTTCGAGCATGAGTGACCAAGCTGTGCGGGAGATCCGCTTCGATGACATCGAGGACCTGAGAGGCCTGGTGAGCGAGGAGTTCGGGCCCTGGGGACCCGAGTTCGAGGTGTCCCAGGAGACGATCGACCAGTTCGCCGAGCTGACGGGGGACCGGCAGTGGATCCACGTGGACGTGGAGCGCGCGAAGCGGGAGAGCCCCTTCGGAGCGCCCATCGCCCACGGCTTTCTCACGCTCAGCCTGGTCCCGGTGCTGAGCCCCCGAGCCGGCCATCGCATCGTGGGCTACGGCAACGCCACGAACTACGGCAGCGACGGGTTCCGCTTCCTGTCCCCGGTGCCGGCGGGCTCGAAGGTTCACGCCCGCTCCCGGATGGTGTCCGTCGAGGCGAAGCCCAAGGGAACCCTCGTCACCACGGAGATGGCCGTCCACGTGGTGGGTCAGGAGCGGCCGGCGCTCGTCTACAAGGGGCTCGTCCTCTACAACCCGCCGCGGGGCTGAGTGACCGGAGGAGACTCCCTCACGCCCGCGGACCGACGCGCCGCCGCTGCGGCCACCCGACCGGTATGGGTGGTGCTGGTGGGGTGCTTCGTGTGTCAGATGGGGCTGGGGTCGGGCTATGTGTTCGGCACCACGCTCAAGCACATCGTGACCGAGTTCGAGTGGTCGCGGGCCGCCTTCGCGGCGGCCAACGCTCCGGTCCTCATGGCCATGGGGCTGTCGGCGCCGCTGGTCGGGGCCCTGTCCGAACGCATCGGGGCGCGCGCGGTGCTGTCGGGCGCGACGGTCCTGCTCGGCTGCACGCTGCTCCTGCTGGGGCGCATGGAGAATCTCTGGGAGTTCTTCGTCCTCTCCGCCCTCTTCGGAGTGGGCATGACCGGGGTGGGCGACGTGGTCGTGGGCGCGGTCGCCGCGGGCTGGGTCCGCGCCCGGCGCGGCCTGGCCCTGGCCTTCGTGTACGTCGGCTCCAACGTCGGGGGCGCCTTCGTCCCGATCTACGCCAACTGGGTCGCCGAGCGCGAGGGCTGGCGGGAAGCGCTCTTCGCGGTGGGGCTGCTGGCGATGGCGGTGATCCTGCCGTTCGCCCTGTTCGCGGTGCGCGAGTCGCCGAGGCTCGAGCCGGTCGAGGAGGGATCGGTCGAGGGAGGGGCTGGCGAAGGGGAGGACGGCGAGTCCCGGGATCTGGATCTGCGCCAGGCGCTTCGCACGCGGAGCTTCTGGGCTCTCGTCGTCGTCCTGCTGTCCTTCTACTTCTACTACATGGCGCTCATCCATCACCTGGTGGCGTTCCTCTCCGACCGCGGCATGAGCGACGCCCGGGCGGCCGCCAGCCTCTCGTTCGCCGTGGCGTTGGGCGTCGTGAGCAAGCTGGCCATCGGGGCCCTGGCCGACCGCATCCCGGGCAAGCCCTCCCTGGTGCTGAACTTCGCCGTGCTGACGGCCGGTTCCTGGGTGCTCTTGGTCGCCGATCGTCCGGGCTGGCTCCCGGTCTTCCTGGTGGCTCACGGCTTCGCGACCGCGGCCGAGAACGTCGTGCTTCCGCTCACCGTCGCCGACTGCTTCGGAACGCGGCACATGGCGCGGATCTACGGCGCCCTCATGGTGACCCTGTTTCCCGGCGGAGTGCTCGGCCCCATCTTCGCCGGTGCGGTCTTCGACCGGACCGGCCGCTACGACGGCGCCTTCGTGACCTTCGGGGTGCTGAACCTCCTGGGCCTGGCCGCCCTGGGTCTCGTCCGCGCGGAACGCGGGCGAGGGGCGGGGCAGGGCGCGCCGGTCCGGGCAGAGGGGGGGCTCCGTGGACCTGCGTGACTCGCCCGAGCAGGCGCGCTTCCGACAAGAGGTGCGCGAGTGGCTCTCCGCGAACCTGCCGCCGGGCTGGGGCACGCCGGCCTTCGAGATGCCGAAGCAGATGGGCGCCCGCGTCGAGTTCCTGAAGGCCTGGCAGCGCAAGCTCAGCGAGGGGGGATGGGCCGGGCTCGACTGGCCCCGGGCCTACGGGGGCCGCGAGATCGGGCTCTTCGAGAGCATCATCTACGCCGAGGAGTACACCCGCGCGGGCGCCCCGAACCTGATCAATCTCTCGGTGGGACCGAGCCTCGTGGGGCCGACGCTCATCGCCCGGGGAGAGGAGTGGCAGAAGGAGCGCTTCCTCGCGCCGATCCTGAGCGGCGAAGAGGTGTGGTGCCAGGGCTTCTCCGAGCCCGGCGCCGGATCGGACCTCGCGGCCCTGCGCACCCGGGGCGAGATCGAGGGCGACGAGATCGTCGTCACCGGCCAGAAGATCTGGACCAGCTTCGCGCGCTACTCGGACTGGTGCATCCTGGTCGTGCGCACCGACCCGGACGCCCCGCGGCACCGGGGCATCACCTTTCTGCTCCTGGACATGAAGACGCCCGGCATCGAGATCCGGCCGCTGGTCGAGATGACCGGCGAGGCCTGGTTCAACGAGGTCTTTTTCGACCGCGTGCGGGTGCCCCTTCGCAACGTGGTGGGCGAGGTCGGTCGGGGCTGGGACATCATCATGACCACCCTGGCCCACGAGCGCGGCTCCTCGGCCCAGCACGCGAAGCTCGCGGCCGACGTGGCGCGCCTGGTGCAGCTGGCCCGGGAGACCCCGCGCGGCGCCGGGACGGCGGCCGAGGACCCGCTGATCCGCCAGCGCCTGGCCGAGTACATGGCGCAGGTGATGATCCTGAAGATGACGGCGTACCGGAACGCCAGCGCCCTCGAGGAGCGCGGCGTGCCGGGGCCCGAGGGGTCCATCCTGAAGCTCTTCTGGAGCGAGCTCGACCAGCGGGTCAAGAAGACGGCGCTGGACATCCTGGGGCCCTACGCCCTGGTGCCCGAGGGCGATCCCCTCGCCGTGGACCAGGGCTACTGGGCCTACGAGCTCCTCTGGTCCCGGGCGGCCACCCTCTACGCGGGGACGTCCGAGGTGCAGCGCAACATCATCGCGAACCGGACCCTCGGGCTTCCGAGGGGCTGATCGGGGCAGGAGGAGAGACGTCAGTGGCGATTCGTGCGATCGACGCCTGGGTCAACGTGAACATGTCGGAGCTGGGCACGCCCGACTACCTGGTGGAGGTGGCGAAGAACTACTTCAAGCAGGGCGAGGACTTCTTCCGGGACTACAGCGTGGAGGAAACCCTCGAGATGATGGACGCCCTGGGCGTCGAGCGGGCCATCCTCACCACCGATCCCGGCCGTCCGTCCAGGCACGTGATCTCCTTTGCGGACCGCCACCCCGACCGCTTCGGCCTGGGCGCTCAGCTCGATCCGCGCCAGCTCATGAAGGCGACGCGCGCCCTCGAGTCCTTCCGTGCGGACCACCCGGTGGTGCTGGCGCGCATCACGCCCTTCTATCTCGATCTCGCACCCACGGACCCGGTCTACTACCCGGTCTACGCCAAGTGCTGCGAGCTCGAGCTGCCGCTCACCCTCAACACCGGCATTCCCGGCCCGCCGGCGCCCGGCGAGTGCCAGAACCCCATGCACCTGGACCGGGTGTGCCTCCACTTCCCCGAGCTGGTCCTGGTGATGGCCCACGGGGCCGATCCCTGGTGGAGCGTGGCGTGCCGTCTGATGCTCAAGTACCGGAATCTGCACCTCATGACTTCCGCTTATCTTCCGAAGTATTTCCCGCCAGAGCTCGTGCACTTCATGAACACGCGCGGGAAGCACAAGGTGATCTTCGCCTCGGACCACCCGGCCATCCAGATGGACCGCTGCCTCGAGGAGGCGACCCGCCTCGACCTCCGCCCGGGTGTGCTCGACCGCTTCCTCTACGCCAACGCCGCCAGGCTCTTCTGGAAGCTCGACGTGGAGCCGCGGGAAGACGCCTGACCGCCCGCCGCCCGCCCCCGGCTGCGCGGCCCGGCCGGGCCGGGCCGGGGATGCGTAACCACCGCCGGGCCTTCGCCGTAACACAGGTCGGCCTCCCGTGAGGCCCGGGGACCCGGGCGGACGGTCCGTCCACATTCCCCATGGAAGAAGAGCCCGCCGGTAGGCGGAGGGAGGATCGATGCAAGCAGGAAAAGGGGCGATCGCCGCGGCCGCGGCCTCGCTGTTCCTCGGGGCCACCGGGGTGGTGGCCCTCGCCGGCGCCGCCGGAGCCGAAGAGAAGATCAAGTGCGAGGGGGTGAACTCCTGCAAGGGAAGCAGCTCCTGCAAGACCTTCTTCAGCTCCTGCGCCGGGCACAACGAGTGCAAGGGCAAGGGCTTCCTCATGCTCACACCCGAGGAGTGCGAGGCCGCCAGGGCCGAGATGGCCCGGGACGAGGGCGAGAAGTGAGTCCGGTCCGGCCCCGACTCGACGAGGCGCCCGACCTCGGGATCGGGGTCGGGCTGCGCTCGCCCCACGTGGCCGAGGTGCTGGCCCGCGCGCGTGACGGGCGGCTGCGGGCGGACTGGTTCGAGGTGGTGAGCGAGAACTACCTGGTGCCCGGCGGACGGCCCCTTCGCACCCTGGAGCAGGTCGGCGCGCAGCGTCCCCTGGTGATGCACGGGGTCTCCCTGGACGTGGGGTCGTGCGACCCGATCGACGTGCGCCACGTCGACGCGCTGGGCGCGCTGGCCCATCGCATCGACGCCCCGTGGATCTCCGACCACCTCTGCTGGACCGCGGTCGACGGCGTCCACCTCCACGACCTGCTTCCGCTGCCGTTCACCGAGGAGGCGATCCGCCACGTCTCGGACCGGGTCCGGCGCATCCAGGACCGGCTCGGGCGCCGCATCGCCCTCGAGAACGTCTCGTCGTACTTCGCGTGGGCCGACGACGCGATGCCCGAGTGGGAATTCGTGGCCTGCGTGGCCGAGGAGGCGGACTGCGGGCTCCTGCTCGACGTGAACAACGTCTTCGTCTCTGCGCACAACCACGGCCTCGACGCGGAGCGCTACCTGGACGCGATCCCCCCGGAACGCGTCTTCCAGATCCACCTGGCGGGTCACTCGAGCGACGGCCCGCTCCTCATCGACACCCACGACCACCCCGTGCCCGACGCCGTGCTCGCGCTCTACGCACGGGCCGTGCGCCGCTTCGGGCGGGTCTCGACGCTGATCGAGTGGGACGACCGGCTGCCGCCGTTCGAACGGCTCGAAGCGGAAGTCGAGCGCGCCCGAGTCGTTCGCGACCGCGAGGCTCCGCTCGGCGTCGCGGGAACCGGGGAGGGGGCCCATGAGCGGTCGACTCGACACCGCGCAGCGTGAGCTGGCGCGCTGGCTGCGGGCGCCCGACGGCGTCCGCGCCGCCCTGGCGGCGGAGGGAGACCGCGAGGGACGTGCGCTCCTCCGTCGCATTCGGGGCGATCGCAGCGCCGGCGCGATCGCGCGGGTCGAGATCTACGCCAACGCGTACTTCTTCCGGATCCGGGACGCGCTCGCGACCGAGTACGAGGCCCTGGCCGCCGCCCTCGGTGAAGCGGGCTTCCACGACCTGGTGACGGCGTACCTCATCGCCCATCCGTCGCGGGACCCCTCCCTGCGCTGGGTGGGGCGGGCGCTTCCGGGCTTCCTGGCGGACGCAGCGGGAGCCGCCGCCTTCCGGCGTCGCTGGCCCTGGGCGCCCGACCTGGCGCGCCTGGAGTGGGCGCTCTCGGGCGCCTTCGACGCGGCCGACGCCCGGCCCCTGGGTCGCGACGACCTGGCCCGGGTCGAGGCCGGGCGCTGGGTCGACCTGGTCTTCGCCCTCCACCCGAGCGTCTCGCTCCTGGGACTGGCCTGGCCCGGGCCGCGCCTGCTGTCGCTCGGGCTCGAGGGGAGCGAACGAGTCTCGGAGGATGAAGGGGGCGACGCACGCCAGACCCCCGCGCCCGAGCCGACGAACGTGGTCGTCTGGCGAGGAAGGGGGACGCCCCGTCACCGCGTGGTCTCCGACGAGGAGATGGAGCTCCTCGAGGCGCTCCGGCGGGGCGCGCCCTTCGGCGAGCTGTGCGAGCGCGCGGCGTCCGTCCGGGGGCCGGACGGGGCCGCGAGCCGGGTCGCCGGCTGGCTGGCCGGCTGGGTGGAGTCCGAGCTTCTCGTCTGGCCGTCCGGGGCAGGCTGAGGCCCGGCCGCTCAGGGGGCGGGAGCGCCGCCGTCGATCACGAGCCGCGCCGCACGCTCCCGACACCAGGTGGGGTCGCCGAGGGCCTGCTCGTCGGCCAGGGCGCGCTTGTAGTAGAGGTGCAGGTCCTGCTCCCAGGTGAATCCGAGGCCGCCGTGGATCTGGATTCCCTCCCCGGCGACCGCGCTGAAGGCCTCTGCACAGTGGGACTTGGCGAGCAGGCAGGCGGTGCGGGCCTCCGGCGCCGCCGCCGCCAGCGCCCAGGCGGCGTAGTAGGCGGCGGAGCGGGCGGTCTCGACGTGGACGAGCATGTCCGCGCAGCGGTGCGCGATGGCCTGGAAGGCTCCGATGGGGCGTCCGAACTGCTCGCGGTTCTTCGCGTAGTCCACGCTCAGCTCCAGCACCCGCTCGGCCGCGCCGACCATCTCCGCCGAGAGCGCCGCACGTCCGGCGTCGAAGAGACGCTCGAGCATGGCTTCGGCGGCTCCGCCCGCGTCGAAGCGCGCGTCGGCACCCACGGTCACCCGGTCGAAGCCCACCTCGGACATGGCCCGGGTCTCGTCGAGGTGCGCGTGCCGGCGGATCTGGACGCCGGGCGCGCCGGTCGCGACACGGTAGAGCGCGAGTCCCGACGGGTCGCGCGCGGGGACCAGCAGCCAGTCGGCCCCGACCGCATCGGCAACGAAGCGCTTCAGGCCGCGCAGGCACCATCCACCGTCGGGCTCGGGCGTCGCCTCCAGGACGAGGTCGTCGGGGCTCCACGAGGCGGCGGACTCGAGAACCGCCAGGGTCGCCCGCTGGCTCCCGTCGGCGAGGTCCGGAAGCCAGCGAGCCTGCTGCTCTGCGTCCGCGCCGAGGCCGATGGCCTCGCTGGCGAGAACGGCGCTCCAGAGGAACGGGGTGGGGGCCAGCGCTCGTCCCATCTCCTCCATGACCACCGCCAGGTCGATCCAGCCGAGCCCGGCGCCTCCGTGCTCCTCGGCGATCACGAGCCCGGTCCAGCCCAGCTTCGCCATCTTCTTCCAGAGGTCCGAGACCACGGGCGTCGGGTCGTCCATGGCCTGTCGAACCCGGCTCATCGGACACTCGGTCTCGAGGAACTCGCGCGCGCTCTCCTTCAGCAGCCTCTGCTCTTCGCTGAAGCGGACGTCCATGGGGCCAAGTTGAGCCATCGCCGGGCCGGCTGCAAGAACGCGCTACCGCAGGGTGGGCGGCGTGGGATACGATGCGCGTGCGGCCAGACCTCGGAGGAGCCTTTGTCGAAAGCGGGGGGAGCGGGAAGATCCGGGAGCTCGGGCCGGTCGGGATCCGTCTCCGCCTCGCGGCCCAAGTCGACGCGCAGGCCCCGCAAGGCCGGCTCGCGGGATCTCGCCCAGACCGGCCGGAAGCTCGGGCCGCGGGCCCTGCGAACCCGGCAGAAGCTGCTGGAGGCGACGGCCGAGCTCCTGCGGGATCGAAGCGTGCTCGACATCTCGGTGGTGGAGATCGCGCGCAAGGTCGAGACCTCGCCGGCCACCTTCTACCACTACTTCAAGGACGTGGAGGAGGCCGTCCTGTTCCTGGCCGAGCAGGCCGCCGAGCAGATGCCCGAAGTCCTGAGTCGGCTCGACGGGACCTGGCGCGGGCAGAAGGGGCTGGAGAGCGCGCGCAGCCTCGTCCTCGCCTTCATGGACCACTGGGACGCCCACCACGCCGTGCTGCTGGTGCGCAACCTGTCCGCCGACAAGGGCGACCGGCGCTTCCAGCGCGTGCGTCGCATGGCCCTCGAGCCGCTGCTGGATCACCTGGCCGAGCACATCGCCGACGCCCAGGCCGCCGGTCGCGTCTCTCCGGACCTGCACCCCTACGCCGCGGCCGCGGCGCTGGGGTCCGTGCTCGAGCGGCTCTCCGCCCACCAGCGCGAGCTCGGCAACCGCGGGATCACCCGCGAACAGGTCGCCGAGACCTGCGCCCGGGTGCTCTTCCAGGTGGTGACCGGGAGCAAGGGGCCCTGAATCGCCGCCAGGGGCCCGGCACGCGCTGATTTGACGAACCGTCAGATTCCCGAGTACCCTCGACTCCGGCCACGGAGGCGAGGCGCGTGAAGAGCCCAGTGAAGAGCCCAGCGAAGAGCCAGTGAAGAGCCAGATGGAGATCGAGGCCCAGCTCACCGGGCCCGGCGGTCCCTTCGAGATCGTCCAGGAGGAGGTGCTCGGGGAGCCGATGTCGCTCTTCAAGGAGCGGCCCCGCTCCCTGCGCGAGCTGCTCGCGGCCTCGGCGGAGCTGGGCGAGCGCGAGTACGTGGTCTTCGACGACCTGCGCCTCGACTTCGCCGGCCACGCTCGCGAGGTGGCGTCGGTGGCCGCCGCCCTGCGCGAACGCTTCGACGTCGGTCCCGGTGACCGGGTCGCCGTGCTCGCGGCCAACTGTCCGGAATGGATCCTCACGTTCTGGGCCACGGTCGGCCTCGGCGCCGTCTGCGTCGGCCTCAACGGCTGGTGGGTGCGGGACGAGATCCGCTTCGGCCTGGGCGACGCCCGCCCCAAGCTGCTCCTCGGGGACCGCAAGCGCCTGGCCCGCCTGGAGGGCTGGGACCCCGGGATCCCCGTGGTCGAGCTCGAGACGGAGTTCGCGGCGCTGCGCGACCACGACCGGGACGCCGCGCTGCCGGACTCCCCGATCCACGAGGACGATCCCGCCACGATCCTCTACACCAGCGGGACCACGGGCCGCCCGAAGGGCGCCGTCAACACCCACCGCAACATCATCGCGTTGACCCGCGTGCAGATCTGCCACGGGCTCAAGTCGGCGATCTACCAGGCGTCGAGAGGCGAGGTCGCGCCGTCCGGGGACGGACAGTCGGTGGCGCTGGTGACCACGCCGCTGTTCCACGTCTCGGGGCTCTACAGCGGAGTCGTGACCCCGCTCGCCACCGGCCTGAAGACGGTCTGGCTGCGCGGGCGCTTCGACGCCGGGCGCGTGCTCGAGCTGATCGAGCGCGAGCGGGTCACGACCTGGGGGCCCACCGGCACCATGCTCCACCGCATCTTCGCCCACCCCGAGCTCGACCGCTTCGACCTCGGCTCGGTGACCCACGTGGGCTCGGGCGGCGCTCCGGTCGCCGAGGCGCTGCAGGCCCGGATGCGCGAGGTCTTCCCGAACGCCCGCCGCAACATGGGGATCGGCTACGGGCTGACCGAGTCCACGGCGCTCGCCACCCTCAACAGCGGCGAGGACCTGGAGCTCTTCCCCGACTCCGTGGGCCGGCCGCTCCCGACCGTGGAGGTCGAGATCCGGGACGAGGACGGCAAGCCGGTGCCCGACGGAGTGGCCGGCGAGATCCACGTGCGCAGCCCGCTGGTGATGAAGGAGTACTGGGAGCGGCCCGACGCCACGGCCACCACGATCGGGCCGGGCCGCTGGCTGCGGACCGGAGACATCGGCCACGTCGAGGACCGCCGGCTCTACATCCACTCCCGCGCCCGCGACCTCATCCTGCGAGGCGGGGAGAACATCTACCCGGCGGAGATCGAGCAGCGCCTGGAGGCCCATCCGGCCGTGCGCGAGGCGGCCGTGGTCGGGGTGGCCCACCCGGAGCTCGGTCAGGAGGTGAAGGCCTTCGTGGTGCTGGACCCCGGCCGCGAGCGGCCCGCCGAGCAGGCGCTGCGCGACTGGGCCGCCGAGGGGCTGGCCTACTTCAAGGTGCCCGCCCACTGGGTGCTGCAGGAGGAGCCGCTGCCGCGCAACGCGTCGGGGAAGGTGCTGAAGCAGGTGCTGCTGGGGGAGGCCCTGCAGACCTTCCAGGAGGAGGAGGGCGCCTGAGCGGAGCCGACCGCCGAGGGTCCCCAGAAAGAAAGTGACTTGTCACTTTCTTTGATCTCCGGTAGGGTCCGCCCATGGCCCATGCCTCCACCGCCGTCGAGCCGCCCCCGAGCGCCCGGGTCCCCCAGCAGGCCCGCAGCGTCGCCACGCGTCTGCGGCTGCTGGAAGCCACCGTCGAGACCCTGGTGGAGTGCGGGTGGGCGGCGACGACCACGACCGAGGTCGGGCGCCGGGCCGGGGTCTCCCAGGGCGCCATCTTCAAGCACTTCCCGAACAAGTCGCTGCTCATCGCCGCCTCGATCGAACACCTGTTCACAGGTCTGATCGAGGACTTCCGGGAGTCCTTCGAGGCGGTCCGGGGCGAGCAGGCCCTGGCGGACGCGATCCGGATCCTCTGGGAGATCTTCCGGGACGCCCGCCTGCAGGGCGCCTTCGAGCTCTACCTCGCCGCCCGGACGGACGCCGACCTGCGGAGCGCCCTGGCGCCGGTGCTCGTCCGCCACCGCGCGACGTTGTACGCGGAGGCGGCGCGCCTGTTCCCCGCGGCGGCCGACGATCCCGACTTCGCCTCCGCCGTGGACGTGGTGTTGAACGCGCTCCAGGGTGCGGCCCTGTCGGCCATCGCGCTGTCGGACCCCGAGGCCGAGCGGGCCCAGCTCGCCCAGGTCGAGCGCTGGGCGCGCCGCGAGCTCGGACAGCTCGGCCAACCCCCTGGAGATTGAAGCATGTCGACCCTCGTCTACCTCGCCGTCCCGCTCTTCATCGGCCTCATGCTGCTCGAGGCCTGGGCGCTCGGCCGTCGAGAGAGCGGGCTCCGGGGCTACACCTGGCCCGACACCGCGGCCAGCCTCGCCATGGGGGTCGGCAACGTCGCCATCAGCGTGGCCACCAAGATCGGCGTGCTGGCGGTCTACACGGCGCTCCACCAGCTCGCGATCTTCGACCTGAGCGGGCACTGGTGGGTCTGGCCGCTGGCCTTCCTGGGGGACGACTTCGCGTACTACTGGTTCCACCGGGCGAGCCACGAGGTGCGGTTCCTGTGGGCGGCCCACGAGAACCACCACTCCAGCACCCACTACAACCTCTCCACGGCGCTCCGCCAGTCGTGGACGACGCCGTTCACGGCGCCGCTCTTCTGGGCGCCCCTGGCGATCCTGGGGATCCCGCCGGAGATGATCCTGGTCGCCCAGGGCGTGAGCCTCGTCTACCAGTTCTGGATCCACACCGAGCTCATCGACCGCCTGGGCTGGTTCGAGTGGCTCTTCAACACCCCGTCCCACCACCGCGTCCACCACGGCCGCAACGTGGAGTACCTGGACCGCAACCACGGCGGCATCCTCATCGTCTGGGATCGGCTGTTCGGCACCTTCGAGCCCGAGCGCGCGCCGGTCGAGTACGGACTCACGCGGCAGATCCACACCTACAACCCCCTGCGCATCGCCTTCCACGAGTGGGCGACGATGATCCGCGAGGCCCGGGCCGCCGGGTCGCTCTGGGATGCGCTCAAGGTCGCGCTGATGCCGCCGGGGTGGAGCGCCGACGGCAGCTCGAAGACGGCCTCGGAGCTGCGTCGCGAGCTCGCCGGCGCCCGGGTCGGGGTCTGAACCCGGATCCCGCGCGCCGCTCGCGCGCGACCGTTAGGCCCCCATCGCCTCCGGGAAGCGCTCTCCCAGCCAGTCGAGGATCCGGTCCATCAGCGCCTCGACGTCGGGGGCGTCACGGGCTCCGAAGTCGGGCTCGAAGTAGTGCCGCGCGGTCGGGAACTCGACGAAGCTGCGGTCGGCGGCGGCGACCGCCTCGAAGATGGGCCGCGCATCGGTCTCGGGGTAGATCTCCCGGTCGCGTCCGGCGTGGACCACGAGCGTCGGGTCCGGGATGGCGGGGAGGGTCCTGGTGAGGTCGGCGTTCGAGGCCAGGCCCGACCAGGTCGAGAGCCAGGCGCGCGGGGTGCACAGGCGCCCGAAGCCCATGAGCTGGCGGTTCATGAGGTCGGGGCGGTCCGAGAGCAGCGAGCCGTACTCCCGCTCCGACGGGTCCAGATGGCGGTCGACGTAGTGGAGGTTGGCCATGGTCCGGTAGACGACCATGACCGGCTGCTGGATCTCCCGGCGCAGCACGTCCTGCTGGCGGGTGACGCTCCACGCCTGGAACTCCGGATCCGCCCGCCGCCGCTCGGCGGCGCGGTTGACGGCGATCCACTCGCGGGCGATCCCGTCCAGCCGGCGCACGCGTTCGATCTGGGCGGCGCGGTAGCGCTCCACGAACCCGGGCTCGAACTCGCACCACTCCGGGGCCGGGCGGAAGCCGTTGGCCGGGTGGTACATGTCGAGGTCCGGGTCGGTGGCGTGCAGGTCGGCCTCCTCCACCACCGAGGGGTCGATGCACTCGTTCATGACCCGCCCCTCGCCCTTGTGGGCCGAGACGTAGATCATGGCGTCGGCCGGGATCAGCTGCGCTTCGGGCAGGCGGGTGGGTGAGCCTCCCGGGGTCTGCGCGATCCGGTCCCCGGGCGCGCTGCGGGCCTGGGCCTGGTAGAGGGCGAACAGCGACCCGCCGCCGGAGTTCCCGAGCAGCACCACGCTCTCGACGCCTCGCTCCTCGCGGAGCCAACGCACACAGGCGGCCACGTCCAGCACGATTTCCTCGTGCACGGTGTCGGTGTCGTTGTTCGGGTTGCGCGTGTTCGCGCCCAGGGCGCCGACCCCGGCCTCGAGGAGCCGGGGGATCGAGTAGTGGTGGCCGAAGTCGACCCGCGGATGCATCAGCAGCACCGCGATCTTCGGCCGCGGCCGGGAGGCCGGGGTCCAGTACAGACCGCCGATCTCCCGGAAGTCCAAGGTCTTCAGGATCGGCGCCTCGACCGACGCGTCGCCCGGCGGGCGGCGGAAGTTGAAGGGCGCGCCGCCCCAGTAGGTCTTCGCGACGAGGGTCAAGCGGTCAGGCCCGGGCGGGCGGATTCAGGTGGACGGGCTCGTTCCGGGTCTTGTGGAAGGTGACCGTCGGATCGGCGTCGAAGTCCAGGTCGTCGGAGACGAGGGCCTTGCGAGCCCGCTCGCGGCTGCCCGCGGAGAACGGGGCGGTGGTGGTGCAGAACTCGACGAGGGTCCCGTTGGGGTCGGTGGTGTAGATCGACACGCACCAGTTGTGGTCGATCTCGACCACGTCGTAGCCGTGCTCCAGCCAGCGGTCCCGGAAGGCGGCGATCTCGTCGAGGTCGCGCGCCTTGAAGGCGATGTGGTTGGTCCACTCCGGAAGGCCGACCGCGCCCGAGAGGCTGGTGGCGAAGTCGCTGGGGTAGGGGCCCTCGTGGAGCTCCCAGAAGGCCATCATCTCGCCGTCCCCGGTATCGTAGAAGAAGTGCTTCGCCCAGCCCCCCTCCGGTGTCTTGTTGGCCTCCACGTGCACGAGGTCGAAGCCCATGGCACGGCTGTAGAAGGCGTCGGTGGCGGGCATGTCCCGGACGGCGAGGGCGAGATGATGGTAGGGCACGGGGCAGCTCCTGGTGTGATGGACCGTGGCGGGAAAGGTAGACTGCGGTCCAGCGTATCACCACATGCGGACGCCGTGGCCTCTCGAAGTGCGGGAGCCGACGCCCGGGGTCGAGGCCAGGGACGGGAGCGGAATTGACGGCGCGCGCGGGACTGGGCGACGAGGCGGGCGAGCCCCGGGCCGGGATGCGATCCCGAGCCTCCCTGGTCGGTCCCTTCGCGGTCTTCGGTCTGGCCTGGCGCCACGGGGCGCTGATCCGCCGGCTCGCCTGGCGGGACGTCCTGCAGCGCTACCGCGGGTCGACCTTCGGCCTGCTGTGGTCGCTCTTCCATCCGCTGGTGATGCTGGGCGTCTTCACGTTCGTCTTCAGCCAGGTCTTCAGCGCGCGCTGGGGCGCCGACGTCGAGAGCACCGCGGACTTCGGCGTGGTCCTGTTCGCAGGTCTCCTGGTGTTCTGGATGTTCAGCGAGTGCGTGGGCCGGGCGCCGGGCCTCGTGCTCGAGAACCCCGCCTTCGTCAAGCGCGTCGTCTTCCCCCTGGAGATCCTGCCCTGGGTCGCCGTGACGAGCGCCCTGTTCCACGCCGCCGTGAACGCGGGGGTGCTGGTCGTGGCGATCGCGTGTCTCTCCGGATCCCTCCACCTCACGGCGCTGGCGCTGCCCCTGGTCCTGGCGCCCATCGTGCTGCTGGCCCTCGGCGCCTGCTGGCTCTTCTCCGCGCTCGGGGTCTACGTGCGCGATCTCCAGCAGATCGTGCCCGTGGTGTTGACCGCACTGCTGTTCCTCACCCCCATCTTCTACCCGCCCACGGCGGTGCCGGACTCGTTCCAGATCGTGTTCGCGGTGAACCCCCTGGCCCTCGCCGTCGAGCAGGCGCGCGGGCTGCTCGTCTTCGGGCAGCTGCCTTCCTGGCCGCGGTGGGCCGTCGCCACCCTCGCGTCCTGGGGCGTCGCCTGGCTGGGGCTCCTCTTCTTCACGCGCACGCGCCGGGGCTTCGCCGATGTCGTCTGACTGGGCGCTTCGACTGGCAGGGGTCTCGAAGTGCTACCCCGCCTACCGTCGGCCCACGGACCCCCTGTGGCACCAGCTCACCGGGCGGCCGCCCGCCACGGGCGACGGGGTCTGGGCCGTGCGGGACGTGGACCTCGAGGTCGCCCGCGGCGAGACCGTCGGCCTGCTCGGTCGCAACGGCTGCGGCAAGTCCACCCTGCTCCAGATGGTGTGTGGAACCCTGGATCCCACCCGGGGCCAGGTGGCGGTGCGGGGGAGGGTCGCGGCGCTGCTCGAGCTCGGGGCGGGGTTCAATCCGGACTTCACCGGACGCGAGAACATCCTGCTCAACGCGTCGATCCTGGGGCTCGCGCCCGAGGCAATCGAGGCGCGCATGGACCGGGTGCTGCGCTTCGCCGACATCGGCGCCTACGTCGACCGGCCGGTGCGCTTCTACTCGAGCGGCATGTTCGCGCGACTGGCCTTCGCGGTCGCGATCAACGTCGACCCCGACGTCCTGGTGATCGACGAGATCCTGTCGGTGGGAGACGAGGCCTTCCAGCGCAAGTGCTTCGCCCGCATCGAGGAGATCCGCTCCCAGGGAGCGACCATCCTGTTCGTGAGCCACTCGACCGCCGCCGTGGCCGAGCTGTGCGACCGGGTCTGGGTGATGGACGAAGGCGAGGTGCTCTTCGACGGGCCGGCCCGGGAGGCGGTGACCCACTACCACCAGCTCCTGTACGCGCCGCCGGACCGCGCCGCCTCCGTGCGCGAGGCGCTGCGCGCCGGCCGGTCCCCGGCCGAGGCCTCCGAGGACGAGCCGGTCTCCGAGGAGCCGGCGGCCCGGGAGAAGGGCGCGGGCGCGGCCCGCCCGGAGGCACTCTTCGACCCGCAGCTCGTGCCCGAGAGCACCGTCGTCTACGACGCCCACGGCGCGCGGATCGCGAGCCCGCGCCTGCGGGACCTGGAGGGGCGCGAGGTCAACTGCCTCCACGGCGGAGAGCGCTACGAGTTCGAGTACCGGGTCGAGTTCGAGAAGGACTGCTTCGACGTTCGCTACCACATGCTCCTGAAGCGGGTCTCGGGCCTCGAGCTCGGCGGCGGGGTGGCGCCGCCGGTGGCCGAAGCGGGCCAGCGCGTGGCGGCCGGCGAGGGCCGGCGGGTGGGCTTCCAGCTCGACTGCCACCTGAACCCCGGGGTGTACTTCCTCAACTGCGGAGTCACCGGCAACGGCGGCGAGCAGCTCCACCGCATCGTGGACGCCCTGGTGTTCCGGGTGATGCCGGCGTCCTCGAGCGCGAGGACCGTCTTCGGCGCGGTCGACTTCGGATGCCGGCCCCGGATCGAGCCCTGGTCCGACGGCGAGGATCCGCCGGCGGGCGAGCCCGACTGAATGGCAGCCCCCAGCCCGTCTGCAGTCCATTTCCTGGGCATCGGCGCCCAGAAGGCGGCGACCACCTGGCTCTACGAGCAGCTGGCGTCGCACCCCGAGATCGGGTTCCCGGCCGGCAAGGAGCTGCAGTTCTGGAACCACCGGGACGGCCGCCCGCCCGAGGCCTGGCTCGTGCCGTTCGCAGCGGCGCGGCCGGGCCTCCTGCAGGGAGAGATCACGCCGGGCTACGCCCTCCTGGACGACGCCTCGGTGGCCGCCCTGCGCGCGCTGTGCCCGGGGCTGCGGGTCTTCTTCTGCATGCGCAATCCCATGGAGCGCGCGTGGTCCTCCGCCCTGATGGCGCTCGAGCGGGCGGAGCTCGCGCTCGACGAGGCCTCGGACGCGTGGTTCGCCGACCACTTCCGGTCCCGGGGCTCCCTGGGCCGGGGCGACTACGAGACCGTGCTCCGGCGCTGGCGCGGGCACTTCGGCGACGAGTCCGTGCTGGCGGTCTTCCACGACGAGATCCGCTGCCGCCCGGCCTCGGTCCTGGGGCGGGTCGCCCGACACATCGGCGTCGTCGATGGGGCGTTCTTCGAGCGGCAGGATCCCGCGCGGCTCTCCCGCCGGGTCTTCGCTGGAAGCGGCGTCCCGGTGCGGGCGTCGCTCCGGCCCCTGCTGCGCGAGCTCTACGCCGCACGGGTCGATTCGCTGGCGCGCTACCTCGGGCGCGATCTGACCGCCTGGCTCGACTTCGACGACGAGGCCGGGGCGTGATGGGGGGAGCGGGCCGGCGTCCGAACGTGCTGCTCGTCTGCGCCGACGATCTCAACGGCTGGATCGGCGCCCTGGGAAGGCATCCCGGCGCCAGGACCCCGCACATCGACGGCCTGGCCGCCGAGGGAGCCCACTTCACCCACGCCTACTGCACGGCGCCCCACTGCAACCCGTCGCGCATGAGCGTCTTCACGGGTCTGCGGCCGACGACCACCGGCATCTACCACGCCGAGACGCTGACCACCCATGCCGAGGTCTCGCCGGCCACGCTCCCCGAGGTGATGCGCGCGTCGGGATACCACACCTTCGGGACCGGCAAGGTGTTCCACGGCCACTACGACTACGCCACGGCCGCGCGCACCCTCGACACCCACGCCCGCTGGCTCGACACCCACAACGACCCGGGCCTGTGGGACGAGTTCCACGCCATCGAGGACGAGCCCCTGCCTCCGGGTCGGCCGCTCAACGGCATGGACGATCCGCCCGCCGACGAACGGGAGCTGCACTGGTACTCGCACTTCGACTGGGGGGCCTGGCCGTCGCCGGACGACGCGACGCTGCCCGACGAGCGTGTGTGTGCCCGGGCCGAGGCGTTCCTCGAGCGCGGGCACGAGCGACCCTTCCTGTGCGCCGTGGGCTTCTACCGGCCGCACCTGCCCTGGTACGTGCCCGCGGCCTACTTCGACGCGCACCCGCTGGAAGCCGTGCGGCTGCCGCCCGTGCGCGAGGACGACCTGGAGGACGTTCCCGAGATCGCCCGGCGCTGGGCGCTCGAGCCGCCGGACCACCCGCGCATCCTGCGCCACGACCAGTGGCGCCACGCGGTGCGCGGCTACCTCGCGGCGTCGACCTTCTGCGACGCCCTGGTGGGTCGGCTGCTGGGGGCGCTGGAACGCTCGGGACGCGACCGGGACACGCTGGTGGTGGTGTTCGGGGACAACGGCTTCCACCTGGGCGAGAAGCTCCACTGGCGGAAGTTCACGCTCTGGGAGGAGGCGACCCGGGTGCCGCTGGTGATGCGCTGGCCGGGCTCCGGGGGAGCGCGGCGCTTCGATCGGCCGGTGAGCCTGCTCGACCTGTTCCCCACCCTCGTCGAGCTGTGCGGACTCGACGCGCCGCCGGGACTCGAGGGAGAATCGCTGGCGGCCGGTCTCCTGGGCACGGGCGCGCCCGCGCGAGGGGCGGCGCTGTCCACCTGGGGGGCGGGCAACCACTCCGTCCGCACCGACCGCTGGCGCTACACGCGCTACGCCGACGGGAGCGACGAGCTCTACGACCACGCGGTGGACCCCTACGAGTGGACCAACCTGGCGGGCCGATCGGCTTCGGTCGAGCGCGTGCGCGAGCTGGCTCCCCATTTGGACGCCCTCGAGCGCGACGAAGCCGGTCGCGCGAAGGCGGCGGCTGGCTGAGGCGCGGCCTCTCGAGGGGGTCGCCGCTCCGTCAGTGGTGGCCGCCCGAGTGCCCCGCGGCCGGATGCGCCGCGGAGCGGACGAGGGCCTGGACCACGACCGAGCCCCCGCCGTCGAGCTCGAGGGTCAGGCCGACCGTCTCGCCCAGGCGCAGGGCGCGCGGGCGGATCAGCATCAGGTGGAGCCCTCGGGGCGCCAGCTCTACCGACCCGCCGGCCGGAACCTCGATCGCCTCGACCGGGCGCATGCGCGCGACGCCGTCCTCGACCACGCTGCGGTGCAGCTCCGTACGCTCGGCCGCCGGGCTGTGCACGCCCACGACCCGCAGCGCTTCGGTGCCCGGGTTGTGGAGCGTCATGTAGGCCGCGGCGTTCGTCCCCGGCGGCGGCTGGCGGATCCAGGCGTCCCGCACCTCGAGCGGGTCGGCCGCGCTGGCGGGAGCGACCGCTCCGAGCAGCGAGACGAGCAGGGCCAGCAGACAGGTCGCGGAACGCTTCATGGAAGTCCTCACAGCAGTTGCAGAGAAGCTCTCAGAGAGAGCGGATGCGCCCGAGCAGCTCGAGGAACTCCTCGGGCTCGTGGGGATCGTCGAGCACCGCCCGCATGCGCACGCCCGGATCGACCAGGAAGAGCTTCGCGGAGTGGTCGACCAGGTAGCCGTCGGCCGGGGCGTCGTCGTCGGCCTTCCGGTAGAAGGCCCCCACGGCCTTGGCGAGCCGGTCGATCTCGGGCGGCTCCCCGGTGACGCCCAGGAGATCCGGGTGGAAGAAGCCCACGTACTCCGCCAGGCGCTCCCGGCTGTCGCGTTCCGGGTCGACCGACACGAACACCACCTGGACCGCGCCCGCGTCGGGCGCGGCCGCGAGGGCCTCCTGGACCGGCGACAGGTTCTGGAGGGTGATCGGGCAGACGTCGGGGCAGTAGGTGTATCCGAAGAAGAGCAGGCTCCAGCGGCCCTCGAGCCGCGAGCGGTCGAACGGCCGGCCCCGGTGATCGGAGAGCGCGAACTCCGGGATCTCCAGAGGAACCGGGAGCAGCGTCGCGCCCTCGCCGACCTCCGGAGGTCGGGGCACCTCGATCGTGGCGAGATACACGCCGAAGCCGACCACGCAGGCGGCGGCCAGCGCGCCGATGAGGGCGGCCGAGAGGGCGGAGCTCGGCTCCCTGGGAGCCGGCTGCGGGTCGGATTGGAGGTCGTGTTCTTCGCGCATGGTCGGGCAAGGGCTGGCGCCGCGGCGTCCGCCGGGAGTCTATCCGACGTCGGGCCCGGGTCCGGCGGTGCAACGATTCGGCGCAGGTCGGGGCCCGCGGACCCGCGGGCGACTCACGCGGGGGGCTCGAGCGCCTCTCGCCGAGGAGCCGAGCGTTCGTCGGCGGCCCGCAGCCGTGCGGTCAGGACCCGGAACACCTCGAAGGCGATCTCGGGCGCCTGGAGGATGAGCTCCTTGAAGCGCTCGCCGCCCAGCCGCAGCACCCGACAGTCGGCGGTGGCGACGACCGACGCGCTGCGCGGGGCGCGGTCGAGGATCGCGATCTCGCCGAAGTAGCTCGGCGGGCGCATCACGTTCAGCAGGGTCTCCCCCGGCGTTCCGCGACCCTTGACCGCCTGGACCTCGCCTTCGAGGAGCACGAAGAGATGCTCGCCGGTCTCGCCCTCGCGCACGATCAGCTCGCCCGAGAGGTACTGGTGCTCTTCGAGGAACGAGGCGACGGCGTCGAGCTGGTCGAGGGTGAGGTGCGCGAACAGCGAGACGTTCCGCAGGGCCAGCAGTCGTTCCATCGTCCGCAACTCCTCGGCGAGCCCCTCGCCTCCGGGCGAGTCGGTCTCGGCGGCATGACAAGCGTAGGCGAGCTGGAGCCAGCGGTCCGGATCGTTCCGCACCATCTCGAGGGCGGCCGCCGCGCCCGCCGGGAGCCGCAGGCTCCGGGCGGCGGCCTCCAGCTTCTCCTCGAGGGGGCTGGTCTCGAGGAGCAACGCCAGCAGCTGAGAGGACTCGCGCGCCCCGAGGTTCGACAGCACCTCGAGCGCGTCCGCCCGCTCGCGAGCGGCGCCGCTGCGCAGGGACTCCCGCACGCTGCGGACCACGCGGGGGTCCTCCAGTCGTTCGAGGGCGCGGAGCGCGATCTGCTGGGCGCGGATGCCCGCGTCCCCGAGCGCCGCGCGCATGAAGCGCAGGGGCAGGCTGTCGCCGGTCGGGGACACGTGGTGGGCCACGTAGGCCCGCCAGGCCCGCCGGACGCTGTCCTGGAAGGCGCGGCGCAGTGCGTCGGTGGCCGGGCCGGACTCGGCGCTGGCCAGCGCGCTGAGCGCGGCGTCGGCGGTCCACAGGCGGCCGGCGGCCAGGGCGCGCTCGGCGGCCTCGACTCCGGGCGCTCCCAGCCGGGCGAGGCCCGCGGCGGCCGCGGTGCGGACCCGGAGGGCCTGGTCGTCCAGGGCGCGCGCCAGCAGCATCAGTCCCCCGGAGCCGGCTCGCCAGGCGGCGGCCTCGACCGCGGCCGCCCGCACCTCGGGCTCCGGGCGCTCGAGCTCGGCCTCGAGCCAGCCCACATCCAGGCGATCCGGGGCGCGCACGGCGCAGCGCAGGGCCGCGGCGCGAAGCGCCGGCTCGGGGTCGTCGAGGCGCCGGAGGGCGACTTCCACCAGCTCGGGCGGGAGTCGGTCGAGGGCGGCGCGCGCGGAGGGCTGATGGTCGCTCTCCGCCATGGCGCGCAGGGTCGGGTGCCCCCCGGCACCCAGGGCGCAGGCCGCCTCGGCTCGAACCTCTTCGTCCTCGTCCGCGAGGCGCCCCTCCAGCGCGCGCCGCACGGCCTCGGGCGGCGCGTGGAGGGCGCGCGCGGCCCGAGCGGCGGCCCCGCGGACCTCCGAGACGTCGCTCGAGAGCCCCGTGGCCAGGACCTCCGCCACCTGGGCTTCGGGGAGGTCGGCCAGCCGCGGCGCCAGCGCGTCCAGGCAGGCCACACGGACCTGGGGGTGGGCGCGCAGCGCGGTGCGAAGCACGGGGGCGAAGATCTCCCGCTGCGCCAGCAGCTCGGGCAGCTCCAGCGTGACCCTCGACGCATGGGCCTCCTCGACGGCCATGCGTTCCCACTGCTCGGCCACGCGGGCCGCCTGGCCGCCTTCGAGACCGGTGCGGACCTGATCGAGATCGAGCCGCCCCTCGCGCAGGCCGGCGATCAGGCTCCGCAGGTAGGCCGTTCGCACGCGACCGTTGGCCGCGATGTAGAGCGTGGCCGCGGCCAGGCCCAGCACGACGAGCCACGTCCTCTCTGCGTGGGGCCCGGCCAGCAGCAGCGCGAGTCCCGCGATGGACATGGCCGCGTAGAAGACCATGCCTTCGAGCAGCGCCCGCAGCGATCCGCGGAAGCGGAAGGGCAGCGAGTTGTAGGAGAGGTTGCGCACCTCGCCGGCCAGCGCGTTCTCGAGCATCTCGCGGCTGGCGCGCGCCGCCACGGCGGCGGCCATGCCGGGTGCGATCGCCAGGCCGGAGAACGCGCCGAGGGTGAGGAAGGGGTGGGCGAGGTTCGCGCTGGCCACCCCCAGGCGTTCGATGAGCCGGGGCGTCACCCACAGCACCACGGCGATCTCGAGGACGTTGCTGATGGCGAGGTAGGCGCCGAAGAAGCGCGCCATCGAGCGCGCGTCGCCGAGCTCGGCCACGAAGATCTCGGACGAGAGGAACTGCAGCAGGGACAGGGCGAACACCATGCCCACGACCGAGACCACCAGCCAGCGAGCGAGCACCGAGCGGCTGAGGAAGCGCACGGCTCCGCGCAGACCCTCGACGGAGCTCTCGTCGAGCTCGCCCTCGGCGCCCGCCAGCGACCAGCGAGGCAGCGACCTGCGCCCCGCGAAGAGCCAGCCGGCGGTGGCGAGCAGGGCGACCGACCAGCCCCAGACGAGGCTCTCCGGGCCGGCCAGGGCCTCGAGCCCCACGGCGCACAGCCCTCCCAGGGCGCCGCCCACGCTGGCGCCGACGGCGAAGCTGGGGAGCAGGCGCTTGCTCGACAGGGTGTCGAAGAAGTCGGCGGCGAAGGTGCGGTAATGGGTGAGGAAGACGACCTGGGTGGCGTAGAAGGCGCAGAAGAGGCCCACCCGAAGCGTCCGGTCGTCCCGGCCCAGTCCCAGGGCGGCCACGGCGATGGCCGCCGCCGCCGCGACCAGCAGCGCCTCGAAGAGCCGGTCGTTGCGGGCTCGACCGACGGCCGCGGCGTAGAGCAGGCTGGCGGCCACCGACAGCGCGGCGGCCAGCACGAAGGCCCACGGCAGTCCCTCGGCGCCGAGCCGCTCGAGGAACAGCGATTCGCTGCCCGCGAGTCCCAGGGTCTGGCCCAGGGTCAGCAGGGCGTAGAGGCCGGCGAAGAAGCGGAAGCGCTCGCGCTCGGTCCGGCGGACCGACGGCAGCCGACGCCAGAGCCAGTCGCCGAACCGGGCGCCCCGGCCCGTCGTCGAACTCAGAGGTGCCATCGAGATCTCGGGCGGTGCCCCACGGGAGACGAGTCTACGCGGATGGCCTTGCGGCCGCAGCCTGGGATTGGACGCGGACGGGCAGCAGAGTGGTGCAGGCCGGTGCAGGTCGGAGACGGCAGCTGTCCGCGCGCGGCTGCACCCCGCCCGGGCTGGCGCCCGCACAGGGCGGTTGCACATCGACCGCGTGGGCGCAGAAATTGCTTCGTCTCTTCGGCGGCGAGCGAGTGGCGTGGGCGCGAACGGGACGAGGCGCGAACGCGGCCGGGGCGCGAACGGGGACGAGAGGAGGGACTCGATGCGGAATCGCTTCCTGGAGGTCTGGCGAGCCTTGCCGGTCCGGGCCCGGCGGCTGATCGCGGGGCTCCTGGGCGGCACGGTCGTCGGGATCGGGGTGCTCATGCTCGTGACGCCGGGTCCGGCCATCCTGGTCATTCCCCTCGGCCTGTCCATTCTGGCGGCAGAGTTCGCCTGGGTCCGCAGCCGGATCCGCAGGTGGATCCCCGAGCCCTGGCAGCCCCGCTTCGTACGCAATCCGGGGCCCGAGGAGGGCGCCCCGGATCGCCCCGGCTCCGCTCCCTGAGCCCGACCCCCGACCCGGGCTCGCGCCCCGTTCGACCGGGCGGGAACCGACGGGACAGGACCGTCGTCTCAACGCCGCAGGAGCCGGCCATCGACTTGATCCCCCCGGCGGGGTCCCCGAGAATGGCCGGGTTCCGCCAGAATGTGTGGGCCGTCACGCGCCGTGCGCGCACAGCGTCCGTTCCATGACCGGGTGAGGTCGTGGGTGAGGGCGGACCGGGCGAGCTGGGAGTACCGGGCGAACCGGGCGAACCGGGCGAGCTGGGCGAACGCGCCGTGCGGGGCGAGCTGGACGAGCCGCAAGTCGGGGAGAGCGAGAATGCCGAGTCCGCAGAGACTGCAGCGGTCGGGCCGAAGCCGATCGAAGAGCCGCCTGACGCGCCGGGGTGTCGAGCTCGCGCTCGCCGTCGCGCTCGGCCTGGCGCCGGCCACCCAGGGGCGCGCAGATCTGGGCAGCGATCTCATCGACGAGGGCGGGGTCGCCATGACCGGCCTGATGGACGTGAGTCGCTACGACGGCAGCATGCCCGACGGCGCCGAGACGCTCCTGGGCATCGACGTGGGCCAGGACAAGGCGCTCGACGTGGGGCCCGAGCTGGAGAACGGCACCGACATCGGGTTCGTCGAGGACGCTCGCAAGGACGACCTCACGGGTCGGGCCGGAGTCATCGTCGGCGACGTCGACGAGGACGAGGTGGACGTACGAGGGGGCTTCTACAAGGGCACCAAGAACGGCTTCGTGCTCTTCGGATGGCAGATGGGCGAGCCCGACGAGGTGGTTCGCGATTCCGACCGGGTCAAGGTCAGCCAGTCGAGGGACGTGGCCGTGATCGTCACGGTCACCAGCCTCGACCCGAGCAACCTGGTGTCGGAGATCAGCACCGCCCGCGCCCCGCTGTGCAAGGTGAAGGCGGTCTTCAGCGACAAGAACGGCACCAACCGGGACGAGAACATGCCCGACTTCGGCTCGTGGAAGGTCACCTGCAAGAAGGGCTGGACCAACGCGTTCCCCGAGATCACCGCGAGCGGTGCGAAGGTCCTGAAGAAGGTGCTGGGGGGCAAGGAGTTCACCCAGAAGGGCAAGGGGCCGGGCGTCGATCTCGACCAGGCCCTCGAGGACTTCGATCTCCCCTTCCTCTAGACCGCTAGACAGACCGCTAGACCGCCGCCGTCGGCGACACCGGAACCCGCAGAAAGGCCAGCTTGACCATGGGCGAAGACCAGCGCGACCTCCACACGCCGTTCCGACCCGGGAGACACGTCCGGCTCGACCGGCGCCGCTGCGGTCTGGCGCTCGCGCTGGGCCTGCTCGCGGCCGCGGCGGTTCCGGCCCAGGCCGTCGAGAGCGGCGACGACCTCGTCTTCGCGGTGGACGCCAGGGCCCCGGGCACCGGCATCGGCGAGGCGGGTCTCATCGCGGGCGAGGTCGACCAGAAGAAGACCGACGTGCGCGCCGGCCTCGTGAAGACCACCGCCGAGGGCACCCTCGTCCTGGAGATGCAGCTCGGCGAGCCCGACCAGATCGTCCGCAAGACCCGCAAGACCAAGGTGAGCCAGTCCCGGGACCTGGCCATGCAGGTGAGCGTCACCGACGCCGGCGAGACGATCGACGAGACCCACGCGGCCCGGGTCCGCAAGTGCGCGCTGTCCGTGACCTTCAAGGACGCGAACGGCGTCAACACGGCGGAGAACCTGCCGGACCAGGCCAAGTGGAAGCTCGTCTGCGACAAGGGCTGGCACCAGGCCTTCGAGGCCCTGGGCGACGAGGCGCGCGCCGTGCTCAAGGCCGTCGCGGGCGGCGGCGACTTCAAGCTCAAGGGCGCGGGCGTCGCCGCGGACCGCAGCGACGTCCTGACCGACCTCGACTTCGTCCTGATCGATCCCGAGCTCTAGCGTCGGGGCCAGGAGCCCGTTCCCAGGTAGCTGCGTCGCACGGCGATCGGGCGGAAGCCGAGCGCGGCGTACATGTGCATCGGCGTCTCCCGGGGATCCGCGCCGATGTTGACGGCAGGGGCGCCCCGCGCCCGGGCGTCGTCGACCGCGTGGGCGATGAGCGCCGTCGCGATGCCCCGGTGGCGAAAGGCGGGCAGGGTGAAGAGGTTCTCGACCTTGCCCACGCCCTGTCTGCCCGGCCAGGACGAGAAGCAGGCGCAGTCGGTGCCGTCGACCCGCGCCAGAAACGTCCGCTCCTCTCCGGCCCGGCGCCGCCGGCCCTCGACGAGGCCCCGGGTCACGCTCTCGTCGTAGACCTCCGTGCCCAGTCGCCGGGCCTGGTCCAGGTGCTCCTCGCGGGCCAGCGCCCCGACGACCGACCAGTCCTTCTCGGACTCGACCCGGCGCAGCTCGATCCGGGGCGGATCCGCTCGGAGCGGCCCCTCGAGCACGAGCTGCAGCTCACAGCTGAGCGTGTAGCCCTCGAGAAGCAGGCGTGCCTCGAACTCGGGGGGCGTCCGGTGATCGCACTGGAAGCAGCGATGGCGACAGCCGTGGTCCGCCTGGCGTCGCGCGTGCTCCCGGAGCACGGCGTCGATGGCATCGGGAGCTCGGGCGCCGACGCGCTGGCCGTGGTTGGCGTCGTGGATGGAGGGCGTATCGGGCCAGGACACCCAGCGCGCCTGAACGGCATTCTCGACGCGGTTGCCCAGGGCGAGGTAATCGTCCAGCATCGCGCACACGCGGGACGCGAGGTCGTGGCTCGCGGTCTCGGACGGAGTCCCGTTCGCAGGTCCGTTCGCAGGCACGGTTGCAGAGTGAAGCACGAGGTTGCCGGCGGCACCACGCGGCGGCACCACGGGAGGGGAGGGGACGATGAGCGCACAGGGCAACACGGAGGGGCGCCTGCCCGGTCGCAGGGCCGTCGTCACCGGAGGCGCGTCGGGGATCGGCGCCGCCTGCGCCCGTCGCTTCGCGGCCGAGGGCGCCTCGGTGGCGCTCCTCGATCTGGCGAAGCCGGCCGACGGCGCCCACCACGACGGCTTCTTCGAGTGCGACGTGCGCGACGAGGAGAGCATCCGCTCGGCCGTCTCCGGCGCGAAGCAGGCGCTCGGCGGCGTCGACCTGCTGGTCAACGCGGCGGGCGTCGCCGGGGCCGGCGGTGTGGAGGTCCTGGACGCGGTCGAGTGGGACCGCATCCTCGACATCAACCTCAAGGGCACCTTCCTGGTCTCGAAGCACGTGATCCCGGCGATGCGCGAGGCGGGTGGAGGCAGCATCGTGAACCTCGCCAGCATCGAAGGGCTCGAGGCCTTCGAGGCCCAGGCGGCCTACAACGCCTCCAAGGGCGGAGTGGTCCTGCTGACCCGGAACATGGCCATCGACTACGCCCTCGACGGCATCCGCGTGAACTGCCTCTGCCCGGGCCTGATCGAGACGCCCATGACGGCGGCCCTGAAAGATCCCGCGCTCGAGCCCATCCACAAGAAGTTCATCGACCAGCACATGATGCGCCGGGCCGGGCAGCCGGAAGAGGTAGCCGCCGCGGCGTTCTTCCTGGCCTCGGACGACGCCTCCTTCGTGACCGGCCACTCGCTGGTGGTCGACGGAGGCTTCACCGCCGGGCGGCGGTTGACCGACCCGGCGTAGGGGGCGAACGCGCGGTCGGGCGTCAGCCCTCGAACGACCTGGCGAACAGCTCCTCGATGGCCTTGGCGCCGCCGGGCTGCAGGAAGCGGGTCCCGGTGCCGGTGAAGTGGGGATGGGTGATCCGGGGCTCCGCCTCGGCGCTCCAGCGCTCGCCTTCCCAGCGGTACCAGCCGTCCCGGTCCTGGTCGAACACGAACAGCGGCTTGTTGCAGAGCTTCGCGAACTCCGCACCCCAGCCGGTGCCGCCCTTGACCGTGTCGTCCTCCAGGATCTTGCCGATCACCCAGATCTCCTGGCCGCTGTTCACCTGGTGCCAGATGCTCTGGAGCACGCGCTTGAACAGCGGCGTGTCGCGGTAGCTCCGGTGCATCAACCGGCTCACGTACTGGAGGCTCACGTCGCCCTGGCGGAGCTCTTCGTGGGTCAGGACGCGGATTCCGCGCTGGCGCGCGTCGTTGTGGCCTTCGAAGGTGTAGTTCACCTCGTCGATGCCGTAGCGCTCGGCACAGGCTCCGAACCCGGCCTCGGCGCCGTTGGCGGCGCCGGAGAAGAGGATGCATTCGTCGCGGTTCACGGGTCGGCCTCCCTCGGTCTGGATTCGCTCGCGTTCCGGTCGCATTCCGGTCGCGTCCTGCTGGCGTCCTGCTGGCGTCCTGCTCGCGATCCGGTCGCGCGGGGCGTGCGTCCGGATCGCCCGTCCGAGGTTAGCGGCGGCGCTGGGCCGGGGCCCGCGCCGACTTGCGGGGGTGGGACCGGTGGCTGGGGATCCAGCCCTCGGCTCTTCCCGGGGCGCGGGCCCGGCATTCGGCGGTCTTCCAGACGCGCTTCCAGCCGCCCCGGTGCTCGACGACCCACACCTCGCAGCCGGGCGGCAGGGCCTCGGCGAACCCGCCGAGCCGGACCGGGCTGCGGTGGAGGGGGGCTCCAGCCGCTCCCAGCCGCTCGACGCGGGCAGCGAACGCCCCTCGCTGGGGCTCCGGCCACCACGGGGCCGCCGGCCAGGCGCCGGGTGCCGCGAGAACCGCCGCCGTCGCCAGCGCGGCGGCCGCCGCGGCGAGCCGGACCCGGTCCCAGGGTCTCGCCGACGTTTCGCTGCCGGGACGCAGCAGCTCGGAGGGCGGGACCGCGTAGAGGCGGGGCCGATGGGTGCGTTCCGGCCAGGCCCAGGCCAGCGCCGCCAGCCAGCCGATGCCGGTCCAGCCGAGGGCCAGGTTGAGCGCGAGGATCGAGCGGGCGCGGGGATGGTCGCGGCCCGCCGCCACGGTGAAGGGGGCGATGTAGACGAGCAGGGCGCCGACGATCACGTACTCCACGGAGCCTCCGCGAGACCTCTCCAGGATAGCCGACGGCCGGATCACACCGTGCGACGCCCGACCTGAGTCGTGGCTCGAAGAATGCGCCTGGCACGTAACGTGCTCCGTGCCCGGTCATGTCCGCCCGGCGCCGCGTCTTCCAGCCGCCTCACTGCCCGAATTGGGAAGCTCGACGTAGATGCGGCCATCCTTGTGCCGCCTGACCGCCCCGAAGTCGCCCATCTCCAGCCAGGCCATACCATGCGCGGCGGCAACCTGGGAAGGGAACCCGTCCCGGTGTCCCATCGGACCTCCCTCGCTCGCAGCGAGAGGCGCGGAGAACCGGGTCCGGGAGGGTCGTTCCAGCGAAAGAGCAAGTGTCGTGCCGCCCGCTTCTCTCGGTTGCGGGATGGGTCTCCGTGGGTCCTGTGGCGCCTCCGGGCGATGCGGTCAGGGCCCGCGGGTGGGTCTGGTGGTACGGTCCGATCCAGGAGGCGCCGAAGTCGCTCAGGACGCCTCGCTTGGCGCAGGGAGAAGACGAGCATGCACGAGACCCAGATCGAGCGCTGGACACACCGGCACACGTTCGGGACGCAGGCGGTGCCCCGCGGCGAGGCGCGCACCCGCTGGGTGATCGGCCTCACCCTGGTGATGATGGTCGTCGAGATCGCTGCCGGCTGGGCGTTCGGGTCGATGGCCCTCCTGGCCGACGGCTGGCACATGGGGACCCACGCGGCGGCTCTGAGCGTCACGGCCTTCGCCTACCTTTACATGCGGCGTCACGCCGAGGACCCCCGCTACAGCTTCGGGACGGGCAAGGTCGGCTCGCTCGGCGGCTTCGCCAGCGCGGTGGCCCTGGCCGTGGTGGCCGTCCTGGTCTTCGGGGAGTCCACCTGGCGCCTGACGGCACCGGTCGCCATCCACTTCGACTACGCCATCGGAGTCGCCGTCGTGGGCCTGGTGGTGAACCTGGCCAGCGCTCTCATCCTCAGCGACCACCACCACGACCACGCGGAGCCCGGCGGCCACCATCACCACGACCACAACCTGCGAGCGGCCTACCTGCACGTCCTGGCGGACGCCCTCACTTCGCTGCTCGCCATCGTCGCGCTCAGCGCCGGCAAGTTTCTCGGCTGGATGTGGACGGACCCCGTCATGGGGATCGTGGGGTCCGTGGTCATCGCGCGGTGGTCCCTGGGGCTCCTCCGGCAGACCAGCGTCGTCCTGCTGGACGGGGAGGTCGATGCCGAACAGCGGGAGGCGATCCGCTCCCTCATCGAGGCCGATGGTGACAACCGCGTGGCCGACCTGCACGTCTGGCGGGTCGGTCCGAGCCACCTGGCTGCCATCGTATCGGTCGTGACCCACGAGCCGAAGGCGCCCGACCACTACAAGGCGCTGATGGCAGGACGCACCGATCTGGTCCACCTGACGGTAGAAGTCCACCGCTGTCCGGAAGATCGGGCGGCGTGATTCCGCGCCTCTGAACCTTCCGTCCTGCTTCTGCTGAGGCGCAACCGGAGCATCCGTCGCTGCGCCAAGCGCCGTCCGCGCTGGCTCGTTTTTCGGCGCCTCGTCCGCCATCGATCCGCCGGTGCGCGACACGTCGGTCTGCACGCACGCGGAAGCGCGCAGTGCACCTCGACCGCAGAGAGTTGGCGCGCGGACGACGCCAACTTCGTGCGATTCACCGCCTGCCACGGTAGTCCGAGGCTACGGCAAGATAAGAGGGGGCCGGACTGTGAAGAACCGCGCGATTCCGCACGCGATTCGCTGGGCGGTTCGCATCGCAGGGGGCCGTTCCGGCCCGCTGACCACTTCGAACCGCTTCAGCGGCCGATCGGCAAGTGAGACAGCTGAGTGGTCTGCGATGCGGCGCGCACGAGCGACGCCGGTCAGTCGCTCTCCGGGGCAGACTCCGGACGGCGCGCCGCCGCGCGGCGCGACCTGGCGACCCAGTTGTCGACAGCGTCCCGCCAGGCCTTGTACCGGCGCTCGGCTGCGGGAACCCGCGCCTGCTCCTCGTCCTTCGGGATGTCCGGAAGGTAGAGCATGAGGCTCACCTGCTGGCGGTCGACCATCACCTCGACGCGCCGGAGCTGTGTTCCGAGATCCTGGATCTCTTCGAGCTGCCGGCTGAAGGCTCCCAGCAGCCGCTCCTCCAGCCCACTCAGGAGCCGGTGGGCGAGAGGCCCCGCTCCCGAACCCTCCCCCGGGCTCAGGTCGAGAGGCCGGCTCAGCTCATCCCGGATCGCGTACAGCTCCTCCAGGGCATCGTGGATGCACTCAGAGACGCTCTGCCGCTGCACCGCCGCCTCGCGCAACACGCGCTCGTAGAGCTCGGTCTCGAGATAGGTCCGCACCTGGTGCGGACGGCGGGCACCGGGACTCATTCGAGGTCCCCCGCCGTGACTGGATTGGCGCCGGCGTCACGACCAGCGACAGCCAATGGGTTGGATCGGGAGCCCTTCGGGCGGCCTAGGGAATCTCTGCAGAACCCGCCCCGCATGCTAGAACAGCTGTGGGGGGACGATTTCGATGGGTGATCAGCAGACGTTCGCGGGTGAGGCCTGGAAGCGGAAGGGCAAGGTGACGCGCCGGGAGCGGTTCCTGGCCGAAA
>JBNLVL010000046.1:0-148582 GCA_050618075.1 Myxococcota bacterium | reverse complement strand
CGCCAGATCGTTCTGCCTCGGCAAATCGACCCTGCCGTGGGCTGCCCAGCGCGAGACCGGGGGAAGGGTTGACAGCGGAGCGACCGCCGACGCGAGAAGAGCGTGCTCGCACCCGAAGTGCTGCTTCGACCGATGGCGGCCAGCGCGTGGACGAGCGCAGGCGTCGTGTTCTCTGCGGCCGCCAGCCGCGGCAGAGAAGGAGCGGAGGGAGACGGAGTCGCAACCCTTCCCCCGGTCGGGGCAACGGAGGGCCTCATCTGGAGCGAAGCGGCGCTGCCGAAGCGAAGCGGCCCTCTGCGGGGAGTGGGGCGAGGCGCGATGGGCCGTCCGCGACGTTCCGTCGTCGGGCGCCCTAGCTCTCCGGGCCGGGCGGCCGGGGCTCCCGCTCCCTTCGCTCGAGCTCGCGCAGTCGCGCGCGGGAGGCCCCGTCGCCGGGGTCGACCGCCAGGGCGTTGCGGAAGGCGGCGGCCGCCGCCTCGTCGTCGCCGCGCCCCAGCTGCGCCAGGCCCAGGTTCCGCCAGGCCTCGCCGTGGTCCGGTCGCAGCCGCACCGCCTGGGCGAAGTGGGTCGCGGCCTCGTCCAGCGCGCCCCGGCGCGCCAGCAGCACCCCCAGGCTGTTGTGGGCCGCGGCTTCCCTGGGCGCCACGCGCAGCGCGGACCGATAGGCCTCCTCCGCCTCGGTCAGTTGCCCGCCGGCCGCGAGCAGCTGCCCCAGGTTGACCAGCGCCTCGGGGTGCTCGGGGTTGCGCGCCAGGGCCTCGCGGAGCTGGGCGACGGCCTCGTCGCGGCGGCCGACCAGCGCGAGGGCGGTCCCCAGGTTGTGGTGGATGTCGACGGAGTCGGGGCTGGCGCGCAGGGCGGCGCGGTAGTGGGGCAGGGCGTCTCCGGGGCGGCCGCGCTGCACGAGGCTGAGGCCCAGCAGGTGATGGGCGTCCGGCGACTCCGGGTCGTTGGCGAGCCAGCGCCGCGCGAAGCTCTCGTCGTCGCGGAAGCTTCCGGCGCGCTCCACGCTGACCGTGGCCGCGGCGAAGAGAGCGAGCGCCGTCGCGCAGACCAGCCACGGCCGGGCGCGCGGGATCTCGAGGACCCGGGTCGCCCAGCCCGCCGCCACCGCCAGCGGGGCCAGCAGCGCCAGGAAGGCGTAGCGCTCGGCGAAGCGCGCCTCCTGCTCGAGCCAGTTGGCCGTGGGCATCTGGACGAGGACGAAGAAGCCCGTCCAGAAGACCAGCACCCGCGCCTCCGGCGCGCCCAGCCGGCGCACGGCCAGGGCGGACGCGCCGCACACCGCCGCGACCCCGAGCGCCCGCGGCCAGGACCCCCACACCTGGAGCTCGGGCTCGTACACGAGCGAGTGGAACGGCGCGATCGCCACCTGGAGTCCATAGAAGAGCGAGAGCAGCGGGCCCTCGGGATGCTCGAGCACCGCCAGCGCGTAGGCGCCCTCGCCGCCGAAGAGCGCGTGGCGCGCCAGGGCGTAGACGAGGACGATGGGCACGAGGGGGGCGTAGCGTCGTGCCCAGTCGGCGGCCCGGGACGGACGCGCGCCCGGCCCGAGGCCGAGCGCGTCGGCCAGCAGGAAGACCCCGGGCATCACCACCGCCTGCTCCTTGGCGAAGAGCGCCGCGCCGAAGGCCGCGAAGGCGAGGCCCCGCCGGTCGCGCAGCCAGGCGGCCAGGGCGCCCAGCAGCAGCACCGCCGGCATCAGGGTCTCCCGGCCCGAGGCCACGGGGTACACGCAGGACGAGGCCACCGGGTGGAGCCCGAACAGGGCGGCGGCGGCCAGCGCCGGAGCGCGCCCGACGCCCAGGGCCGGGCTGCGCAGCACGCCGCAGGCCAGCAGCGCGGCCAGCCCCATCAGCAGCGCATTGGCGGCGCGGAAGGGCGCCGGGTGGGGGCCGTGGAGCCACAGCTGCAGAAGCAGCGTCGCCCGGGTGACCGGCCGGTAGTAGGGCAGCCCCTCGAAGTGCGGCTCGAAGAACACCCGGACGAGCTCGCCCGGATGAGCCGGCCGGGGCTGGGCCTCGATCACCTCGTGGTCGTCGTGGACGAAGTCGTTTCCCAGGGACGGCGCGTAGACCGCCGCCACGCCGAGCACGAGGACGAGGCCCGTGGCGAGACCCACGGCCCGCCGCGGGGACCAGCTCGACACGGGTGCGGCACCTCCTCCCGACGGACGATCCCGGGACCGCCGCAGGGTATCACCGGTGCGCCCGCCCATCGGGCGACGGCCCCGCGCAGCCTGCGCGGAAAACTTTTCCCGTGATTGGGAAGACGCATTCCATTCTCAGACCATCGCGGCCCGAAGATTGCGCGAATCCACTCACTGCTCGGCTGCCATGGGTTCGAGAACTCTTATGAATCCGGGGTGTTGCAGATTCGGGGGCCCGCCCCCCCAGAGTGGCGATCGGTTGGCCTGGGTTTTGCTGTCTAAAGCGAGTGGGAAGGGGGCCGGACTCGCGTCCGGTCTCACCAGGATCCGCTCATCTCCGGGCGGATCGGGAAGGGGATTGCCGTGCTTTCACTCGTTTCGCGTCTCTCGCTGCCCATCGCCCTGGCAGCGGTCTTCTTGTTGGCCTCCAGCGCCGCCACTGCAAACAGCATCGCGTTCGGCTCGTCGGTCTTCGTCGGTTCGACGACCAACGAGAACAACGGTGCTTCGGGCGACAAGAACAGCACCCAGTCGCACAGCGCCGGCGGGACCACCGCGAACTTCCGCGCCCAGGCCTCGGCCGACTCGCTCACCAGCGACGCCCGGATCGACGTCACCTACACGTGGGATGTTCCCTACACCATCACCCGCACGGTCACCGTCGACGAGACGTCGCCCTCGGACTTCGAGCTGACCGTGCCGACCCAGCTGGTCGAGTTCGACTTCGAGTTCGACGGCCGCATCGCCACCGACGGCACCGGCGTCGTGGGCGGCGGCTTCGAAGGCGCCCAGATCTTCAACGGCATCAGCGTCACCAGCCTGGGCGGTCTGTCGATCAACTTCAATGCGACCGGCGCTCAGGGCAACGGCGACACGGTCAACACGGCGGTGGTTCGCACCGGCAGCGACAACTACGCGCCGGGCCTCAACCAGTCCGGCGCGGCCGTCGGTGAGGTCTCGCTCATCGGGCAGATCCCCGTCGACTACCGCGTGTGGGAGGATCTCGTCGATCCCCTGGCCACCGACTACGAGGTCAACAACTCCTTCGTCCAGTCGTTCACCGACACGCTGCGGGTGAGCTTCCGGGTGCGCGCGGTGTCGCGGCCCTCGGGCTCGGTCTCGACCTCCGCGGGCGAGGCCATCGCCTGCGCCGGCCTGACCTCGCAGCTCGGCAGCTTCGGCCTGGACAACGGCCTCAACTGCGGTTCCGGTCTCACGATCGACGCCAGCATCAGCCAGACGGGATCCACGGTGCTCCCGAACATCCCCGAGCCGGGAACCCTGATCCTGCTCGGCGTGAGCCTCGGCGGGCTGGCCCTCGTCGGACGGCGGGTGCGCCGCCAGTCCTAGACGACGAAGCGGGCCTCCCTTCCGTGGGATCCCTCGCGCGCGCCCGGACACCTCGAGTGTCCGGGCGCGCGTCCGTTGCGTGAGCGCACTTCGTTGGTGAGTCGCGGTGCGGGCTCGGCCGGCGATCCGCGTCGACGGCTGCGTCGGGTCCTGCCCTTCGCCGTCAGCGGAGCGCTGCTGGTGTTCGTGCTGGCTCGCGCCGACCTCGCGGCGGCCTGGGCCGTCCTCGACGCCCGTGCCCTGGCGCGGCTCGGGGTCTCGCTCGCGCTGTTCAGCGTCGTCTCCCTCGCACTCGAAGCCGTGTGTCTGGCCCGGGTGGTGGCCGCGTCGGGAGCCAAGCTCCCCGGCCTCGCTGCGGCCCGCATCAAGGCGGCCAGCTACCTGCTCGGGCTGCTCAACTACGCGCTCGGCGCGGCGGCGGTCTCGGTGCTGCTGCGCCGCCGGGCCGGCGTGCCGCTGGCCCGCAGCGCCGGCATGGTCTTTCTCATCAGCCTCGTGGACCTCGTCTGCCTGCTGGGCTGGGCGGCGCTCGGCGCCTCGCTCCTGGACGCGTCCCGGCCCGGGCTGCGCGCCGGTCTCGTGCCGGCGGTGGTCGCCGGGGCGGTCCTGGGCTTCGCCCTGCTGAGGGCTCGCTTCTCTCTCGGTCCCCTGGACGCGCTGCGCCGGCTCGAGATCTTCGCGGCTGCGCGCACGGCGGAGTCGCGGCTGCTGGCCGGGCTGGCCGCCCTGCGGCTCGCCTTCGTGGGCAGCCTGGTGGCGCTCGTGGGCGCTGTCCTGTGGTCGTTCGGCATCGAGGTGCCCGTGTCCCGGGTGCTCTTCGCCGGGCCCGTGCTGCTCGCCGTCTCCGCGCTGCCTGTCGCCGTGGCCGGGCTGGGGACGGCCCAGGTGGCCTTCGTCGCGCTCTTCGACGCCTTCGCGAGCGCCGATGCGCTGCTCGCGGCGAGCCTGGCGCTCTCCGGCGGCCTCATCGTCATCCGTTCGGCCCTGGGCCTGCTGTTCGCCGGGGAGTTCTCCCGCGAGGCCCTGGCGCTGGCTCGGCAGCAGGAGGACGCAGGAGAGCGGGAGACGGCCCCTTGACGATCGGGGCCGGCTAGCGGGCGATGGCCCGCATCCGCACGAGCGGGCCTTCCGGCAGGTGGTCGCTCACCAGCGCGATCTCGCCCTCGATGTGCCAGTCGGTCTGGCCCTCGGGATCCATCAGCGACTGGTAGACGTCCCACCGGCGGGGGCCGCGCTCGCGGATCAGTGTCATCGAATTCGCGCGCGCGGGCGGGTCGAACACGATGTGCCCGCACTCCGCGAGGAAGGGGGCCAGGGCCGCCTCGAAGCGCGCCGCATCCCAGGCGTCGTCTTCGCAGGGCTCGACGCAGGCGGCGGCCTCCTCGAAGTCGCCGCCGACGAGCGCGCGCACCAGCTGGTGGAGCTCGGCGCGCACCCGGGCCTCGAACTGCCGGCGGTCCAGACGCACCGGACGCCGGGCCAGCGGGGACTCGGGGGGCGGTTCGGCCGGGACGCCCGGGTGCACCAGGCTCTCCCACTCGTCCACCAGGCTGGAATCGACCCGGGCGATCAGCGCCCGCAGGTAGGCGATGACGTCCTCCACCTCCTCGCTTCGCGCCGCCTCGGGCACGCTGCGCGCGAGGGTCCCGTGCACCTGGCTCAGGTAGCGGAGCAGCACCCCCTCCATGCGCGCGAGCCCGTAGCGCTTGACGGTGTCGTCGAAGCCGGCGCAGCTCTCCACCATCTCCCGGGCGAGGTTCTTGGGGTGAATGGCCTCCTCTCCGACCCAGGGGTGCTTCTCGGAGAACAGCGCGAAGGTGGTGTGGATGAACTCGGCGTCGGGCCGGGGCCAGGTCACCTCGTCGAGCTTCGCGAGCCGCTCTTCGTAGGGCACCCGCTCGGCCTTCAGCCGGGCCATCAGCTCGCTCTTCAGCGTCTGCACCTGGGCGTGGAGCAGCGCGCGCGGGTTGGGCAGGATGGCCTCGGCCAGCGTCAGCACCTGCAGGGCGTAGTCCGGGTCCTCGGGGTCGAGCGCGGCGATCGCCTCCACCAGGTACAGGGAGAGCGTCTGGTGGAGGCCGAAGTCCCGCTGGAGATCGCCGGAGACCCGCGCCAGCGAGCCGGCGCGCTCGGGGTCGGACCGGCACTCGACCACGCCGGCCTGGCGCAGGGAGCGGAAGAGCGCCGCGGCCTCCCGGCGCAGGCGCCTGCGCCGCCGCGCGGGCTCGTGGCTCTGCTCGATGAGCTGACCGAGCTCGCGGTAGCCGGAGCCCGGGAGCCCTTCTTCCCGGCCCCGCTGGAGCAGCGAGACCAGCATGCCGTGGGTCACCCGGAAGCGCGATTCCAGGGTCTCCGGCGGGCTGTAGATGAGCTTCTGGAAGGTGTCCTGGTTCCAGGCGACGAAGCCGCGGGGGGCCGCCTTCTTCTTCGCCGGCTTGCGCCGGCCCGCGCCCGCCTGCTTCTCGGCGCTGCGCTTGTTCTCGACCACGTGCTCCGGGGCCTGGCAGACGACGCTGCCGCGGTCGTCGAAGCCCTTGCGCCCGGCGCGGCCGGAGATCTGCTTGAAGTCGCGCACCGAGAGGATCCCGACCTTCTCGCCGTCGAACTTCGAGAGCTTCGAGAAGAGCACGGTGCGGATGGGGATGTTGACGCCCACGCCCAGGGTGTCGGTCCCGCAGATCACCTTCAGCAGGCCGCGCTGGGCCAGCTGCTCCACCAGCAGCCGGTACTTCGGCAGCAGGCCCGCGTGGTGGAGGCCCACGCCGAAGCGCAGGATGCGCTGCACGTCCTTGCCGTAGGGCGTGTCGAAGCGGAAATCGCCGATGGCCTGGGAGATCGCGCGCTTCTCGTCCCGGTCGGTGATGGCTGCGCTGGTGAGCCCCTGGGCCTGCTCCGCCGCCTCGCGCTGGGTGAAGTGCACGATGTAGATCGGCGCCCGGGCGTCCTGGAGCAGCCCCTCCACCGTGTCCAGGAGCGAGGTCTCGCGGTACTCGTAGTCGAGGGGGACCGGGCGCTCCTCGGAGTGGACGTGGGCGACCGGGCGGCCGGTGAAGTCGCGCAGCCGCTCCTCGATGGACGCGGTGTTGCCCAGGGTCGCCGACATCAACAGGAAGCGGGTCTGGCCCAGGACCAGGAGCGGTACCTGCCAGGCCCATCCGCGGTCGCGCTCGGCGTAGTAGTGGAACTCGTCCATCACGACATAGGGCGCGTCCGCGCGCTCGCCCTGGCGAAGCGCCATGTTGGCGAGCACCTCGGCCGTGCAGCAGATGACCGGCGCGGCCCAGTTGATGCTGGCGTCGCCGGTGAGCATGCCCACGTTCTCGGGGCCGAACTCCTCGCACAGATCGAAGAACTTCTCGCTCACCAGGGCCTTGATGGGCGCGGTGTAGAAGGAGCGACGGCCCTCGCAGAAGGCCTTCCAGTGGAGGCCCAGGGCGACCAGCGACTTGCCCGAGCCCGTCGGCGTGGAGAGCACCACGTGGTTCCCGCTCATGAGCTCGAGGAGTGCCTCCTCCTGGGCGGGGTAGGGCTCGAGGTCGCGACTCGCGATCCAGGCGAGGAAGCGGTCGAGGATGGCGTCGGACGAGAGGCGCGCGCCCTCGGGCGCGTAGTCCACCAGTCGCGGTCGGGGGCGCACTCCGGGTTCCACGCCCAAGGGATAGTCGTCCCGGGCGGGGATTCCCAGCCGGCGGCTCCGGGGCGGCGGGTCAGGGCTGGGGGCGGTCGCCTTCCCCACGTCGGGAGCCACGGCCATGGGGCGGGCGCGCGGCCTCGCGGCAGGTGTCGGACAGCTCGCGCCGGTGGCGGAACAGGCAGCGCATGCGCTCGCGTCCGGCCTCGGCGTTCGGGCAGTACGCGGCCAGCTCTTCGGCGCAGCTCTCGGCCACCGCCCGCCTGTGCCGCTCGCGGCGCTCGGAGTGGATGCTCGCGAGCCGGGCCCGCTGCTCGGGCGTCAGCGCCGCGCGGACGGCCAGCAGGGTGCGCAGGCGCTGCTTCTGGACCTCGGTCTCCAGGGCGCCGATCGCCTCGGCCTGCTTCATCACCGCGTCCTCGTCGGGCTCGTCCTGGTCAAGGAGCGTGCGCATGCCCTCCTTCAGCCTCGCGAGCTCCACGCGGCGCTCCTCCTGCCAGGCCCGGTCGGCCGCCGCCAGGGCCTCGACCCGGGCGCGGGTCTCGTCGTCGAGCCCGAGCTCGCCGGACAGCCGGTCGAACATCCGCTCGATGGGCGGACCGGGCGGACCCGGGGGACCGCCCCAGCCGGGGGGCGGCCCGTCGCCGTCGAAGGCGGAGGCCGGGTGGGCGAGCAGGCAGCCCGCGAGCAGGCCGAGGGCGACGCCGCGCCGGAGTCGCTGGAGCTCGTGCACGGGGAAGATCGAGGTCGGGAGCTTCAAGGTTGCTTCTCCTTCGGAGCGGGGATCACAGGTCCGCCAGCAGCAGACCGGCGATGGCCGCGTACTCGTCGGGCAGGTCTTCGTCTTCGTCGGTCCACGGATCATTGGAGGCCGTCCCCACGAACAGGGACTCCGGCGCACCGTAGTCCGAGACCAGATCCCCGTCCTCGCTCCAGCCGCCGGCCAGGCGGAGGGTGTCCTCCGGAGCCGGGCCCGAGGGTCCACTCCAGACGAGCAGCGCGGCCAGCGCCACGACGGCGGCGGCCGCGGCCATCCAGCCCGCGGCCAGCCCCCGGCGGCGCCGGTGGATCCGCGCCTGCAGGCGCTCGTCGAAGATCACCCGCTCCGAGGGCGAGAGGGGCGACGTGCGGTAGGACTCCGCGATGGTCTCGATCCATCGCCGGTCGTCCGGGAGCAGGTCGGTGGATTCACGCTCGGACGGGTTCATGGCTCTCTTCTCCCGTGTTGTTCGGGGCGCCCGGGTCGCCCACCAGGTCGGCCAGCTCGCGGCGCAGGGCCTTCAGGGCCCGGTGCAGGTGGGTCTTGACGGTTCCCGGCGAGCGCTCCAGCACCTCGGCGGTCTGCGTCACGGTCATGCCCTCCAGGTGGACCATCACGAAGGCCTCCCTCTGCCCCCGGGAGAGCCTCGACACGGCGTCCGCGATCCGGCCGCGCAGCAGAGGGTCCGACTGCGGGTCCGGATGGGGATCCGCCCACTCTCCCTCGCGGGCGTCTGCGTCCCCCGGATGCCCGCCGAAGCGCTCGCGAACGGCCCGCCAGCGCCGGTATCGACCCGCCTCGCGGACCAGGATCCGGTAGAACCAGGTCGACAGCTGCGAATCCTCCCGGAAGCGGTCGAGCCCGCGATAGGCCCGGGCGAACGCCTCCTGGGCCACGTCCTCGGCGGCCGCGCGGTCCCCTCCCAGCAGCCTCCAGGCCATGCCGACGGCACGGTCCCGATGCTCGCGAACCAGCTCCGCGAAGCGCTCTTCGCGGTCGGTGGCGTCGTGGGTGGCCGGTTCCAGCGCGGGCTCCTGACTCCTGCTCGGGCCTCGACTCGGGCTCGGCCCCGCCTGCGGCTCGGAGCGTCCGGGGCTGGGGGATGGGAGACCCGAGACGTCCGATCGGTTGACAGCGAGGCGTTCGCCGGCGAGCGGCGCGATCCCCGGCGGGTCCCGGCGCAGCGCGCGGCCGGACCGCCCGGCGCGCGCCAGCACGCCCGTCACCACTCCACGATCGCACGGCTGCGCCGTTCGGCGAAGACCCTCTGCTGCTCCGGCTCGAGGAGCTGCAGGATCGAGGCGACCAGACGCGATTCGTTGCCCCACAGGTAGGCGGCGGTCTCGGCCTGCCGGGCCACGGCCCAGCCGAGCCGGGTCTCGTCGTACGGCTGTGCCCGCTCGGCCTCCAGCACCTCGAGGCGGGCGTGGGCGTGGGCCTCCTCGAGGTGAGCCAGCCAGGACGCATTCTCCACCAGAAGGCGCTCCACCGCCTGCTGCTGCTGCGGACCCAGCTCGAGCTGCGCGACCTCGCTGGCGATGCGCCGCGTCGAGGCCGGGGCCGTCGAGCCGGTCGATTCCTCCAGCTCCTGCGCCTGGGCCGGCTCCGCCGAACGGGGCTCGACTGCCAGGAACGCGACGGCGGTGCAGAAGACGATCGCCAGGGACAGGGAGATGCTCGGCTTCATCGTGGTTTCCTCCGTGGCTGGGCGGGGCCCGAGGCGCGCCCGATTCCATGGAACCGCGTGGGTCCGATCCGGTTGACACCTCTGGCCCGGCCTCGCCTCCCCGCCGCACGGACGTCAACCGCCGGCGAGGGCCGGGGTTCCAAGGGTCGAGAGCGAAACACAGCGCCCCAACCGAGGAGACCCACGATGATGAAGCGAACCCGAACTCTCAGCGCGGTGGCCGTCGCCGCCCTCACTCTCATGGCGGTCACCGGAGTGACCCAGACCGCCTTCGCCCGCGGCGGCGGAGACTGCGGCGGGCCCGGTCGCGGGCCCGAGGGCCTCGAGCACGCGCTCGACCGTCTCGATCTCGACGACGCCACCCGGGAGGCCATCGACCAGCGGCTCGACGAGGCGCGGCAGACGCGGCGCGAGCTGCGAAGGGCCATGGGCACCGCCCACGACACCCTTCACGAGCTGATGGAGGCGGACGCTCCCGACCAGGAGGCCGTGATGGCCCAGGCCGACATCCTCGCCGCCCTGCACACCCAGGCCCAAAAGGCGCGGATCCAGGTCATGCTCGACGTGAAGAGCCTGCTGTCCGCGGAGCAGCAGGAGGAGCTGCGCGAGGCCCTGCCCGACCGTCCCCGCATGGCCCACCGCCGCCGCGGCGACGCGGAGTCCGAGCTCTAGGAAGTCGGCCCCCCGGCGCTCGCGCCGGCGGCGAGATCGGCCGCCCACCAGAGATGGAAGGCGTACAGGCCGTTCTCCACCGCCGGCGCGTAGCGCCCCCGGTCGAAGGCCCGCGAGGCGAGCGAGCGCTGCACCGACTCGCAGATCGCCTCGTCCTCCCGCTGTACGGCCTCGCTGGCGGCCAGCGAGCGCCGGACGAACTCCGCGCCCTCCGGCCCCGCGATCTCGGGCGCCGCTCCGTCCACGAAGTCGTCGAACACCACGAGGGTGCGGTCGACCGCGAGCGGGATCACGTGATTGGTGTCGAGGAACGGCCCGTAGCGGTTGAGCATGAAGTGGGGGTGGACGAAGGCGTAGAGGGCGCCCGAGCCCACCCGCGCAGCGAAGTCGACTCCAGCGTCCGACGCCTCGCCCTCGTGCGCTGCCGCGGCCTGCACGGTCTGGAGCACCCAGCGATCGCGGACCTCGGTGCGGTAGGTCTCGCCGGCGAGCCGTGCGCCGAGCCCGCGGTGCAGCGGCGCCACGTGGTAGCCGCCGTCCAGGTAGTTGTCCACGAACACCTTCCAGTTGCAGTCGAGCGCGTAGCTCCGCCTGCCCACGTGGCGCAGCGCGTGCCAGCGCGTCTCGCGCAGTCGCGCCTCGAGGTCCGCCGGGATCGGCGGCGCGGCCGGCGCGGCGCCGCCCAGGGCCGCGAACACGAAGGGCCCGCACTCGCGAGCGGGGACCTCCGGGAGCCCCGCCGTGCCGGGCTCGAGACCCACGAGGCCCTCGGCCCGGGGCCGCGTGGCGAGACGCCCGTCGAGCTCGTAGCTCCAGCCGTGGTAGGGGCAGACGAGTCTTCGGGCGCGCCCCGAGCCGCGGGCCACCTCGGCTCCGTGGTGCAGGCACGCGTTGCGCAGCACCCGCAGCGCGCCGTCCTCCCCCCGCACCGCCACGCAGGGCTCCCCGAGCGTGCAGCCCGCGACGAAGTCGCCGGGGCGGGTGAGGGCGTCGGTTCGCGCGATCGGCTGCCAGGTGTCGAGGAGGCGCGAGCGCTCGAGGGCGAAGAACCCGGGGTCTGTGTACCAGGACGAGGGCGGGGTCGTCGCGCGCCCGATCTCGAGCGCGGGGTCGAAGCGTGCGAGCTCGCGGCGCAGGGAGGACACCGGGCGCTCAGCCGGAGAAGGCCGTGCGCCACACGAGGTAGGCCAGGTAGATCGCCAGCAGCACTCCGGCCTCCGCGCGCACGATCACGCGGTTCCGCGTGGAAGACACCCACCACAGCGCCACCGACAGGACGACGGTCACCGCCAGGTCGAGGTGTCCGTGCCCCGGCACTGCGATGGGACGGAGCGTGGACGTCACGCCGCCGACCAGCAGGATGTTGAAGATGTTGGATCCCACCACGTTGCCCACGGCGAGGTCGATGTGTCCGCGCAGGGTGGCGAGGATGGCGGTCACGAGCTCCGGGAGGCTGGTTCCGAGGGCCACCAGGGTGAGGCCGATGATCACCTCGGGCACCTCGAAGTGGCGCGCCAGGGAGATGGCGTGGTCGACGGTCAGCTCGGCGCCGTAGAGCAGGGCGCCCAGGCCGCCCACGGTCATGAGGACCGCGCGCGCCACCCCGCGCGCGCCCGCCGGCCGGTCGAACTCGTCCTCCAGACCGCCGTCGCTGCCCTTGCCCTCCCATTGTCGCGCGACGTCGCCCACCGTGTAGTAGAGGAAGACGCAGAAGAGCAGCAGGAGGAGCAGCCCGTCGAGCCGGTCGAACTGGTCTTCGCCCACTCCGAGGAAGGTGTCGAAGGACATGATCGTGGCCGCGGCCGTGGCCACGAGCATCATCGGGATCTCCCGGGAGACGATCACGCTCTGGATCGAGAGCGCGCGGAGGATGCCCGCGGTGCCCAGGATCAGGCCGATGTTGGCCATGTTCGAGCCGAAGATGTTGCCGAAGGAGAGCGAGCCGCTGTCGCGCCAGGCGGCGATGGTGTTGACCGCGAGCTCCGGCGCGCTGGTGCCGAAGGCGACGATCGTGAGGCCGACGACGAGCGGCGAGACGCCCGTGGCCACGGCGATCTGGGAGGCGCCCCGGACCAGGGCCTCGCCTCCGCCCAGGAGGAAGATCATTCCCAGGATGAGGAAGAACAGGTCACCGGACATCGCCGCACACCATAGCGGAACCCGCGGAGGGCCCTGTCGGCTATCCTGGACCCGCCGTGACCCGCTCCGAGAAAGCCCGCCGCATCGCCGAGATCCTCGAGCGACTCTATCCCGAGCCCCCGATCCCCCTGGATCACGAGGACGCCTATACGCTGCTGGTGGCGGTCCTGCTCTCCGCCCAGTGCACCGACGTGCGCGTGAACCAGGTGACCCCGCGGCTGTTCGCGAAGGCGCGCAAGCCCGCCGAGATGGCCAGGCTCTCCCAGGAGACGATCCGGGAGATCATCCGGCCCTGCGGCCTCTCCCCGGCGAAGTCGAAGGCGATCCGCGAGCTCTCCCGGATCCTCGTCGACCGCCACGGGGGCGAGGTGCCGCGCAGCTTCGAGGAGCTGGAGGCCCTGCCCGGCGTCGGTCACAAGACCGCCAGCGTGGTGATGGCCCAGGCGTTCGGCCATCCGGCGTTCCCGGTGGACACCCACATCCACCGGCTCGCGGCCCGCTGGGGCCTCTCCAGCGGCCGCAACGTGAGCCAGACCGAGACCGACCTCAAGAAGCTCTTCCCGGCGGAGCGCTGGAACGACCTGCACCTGCAGATCATCTACTTCGGTCGCGAGCGCTGCCCCGCCCGGGGCCACGACCTCGCCGCGTGTCCCATCTGCTCCTGGGCGGCCACGAAGAAGCGCATGCGCGAGGAGGCGAAGCGGCGCTAGCCGGCCGCTCGTCGGATCAGCACCAGCCGCCCCAGCATCTCCGGCGGGACGTCCACGTCGGGCGGGCTCAGCTCGAGCCGATGCCCCACCAGCTGCACGAGGCGCGGCCCGTCGGCGGTGTCCACGAAGCCCTTCGCGCGCAGCAGCTCCGGACGGTCGAGCAGCGCCCGGAGCTCGCTCTCGCCGATGCCGGCGTCGACCCGCAGCTCCTCGGTCTCGAAGTGCTCGTGGTCGTGGGGGGGCGCCTCGGGCGCCTTCCCGCTGCGATCGCTGCGGCCGGTCTCGGGAGGGAAGAGCACCTGGGGGTCGATGTCCCCCCGCACGGCCCGCAGGATGGGCGCCTCGGGCTCGATGGCCCGCAGCCGCGCCTCCACCTCGTCCCAGCGGTCGCGCTCCACGAGGTCGAGCTTGTTCAGCACCAGCAGGTCCGCCGAGCTGACCTGGTCCTGGAAGGTGCCCGCGAGGTCGCGTTCCAGCGCCAGCTGCTCGGCGTTCACGACCACCACGGCCGTGTCGTCCCCGATCCAGTGGCAGACCGGCTCCCGCCAGAAGTTGAGCTGGGTGTCGAAGGGCAGCGCCGCGCCCGAGGTCTCGATCACCACCCGGTCGGGCGCCACCTCGCGGCGGAGCATCTCGAGGGTCTCGACCAGGTCGTCGGAGAGCTCGCAGCAGACGCAGCCGCCCTCCAGCTCGACGTAGGCCTCGCCGCCCGACCCCAGCAGGGCGCGGTCGACGCCCAGCGCGCCCAGCTCGTTGGAGACCAGGGCCACGCGCCAGCCCCGGGCCTGGGCGTGTTCCAGCACGCGGCGGACCAGGGTGGTCTTGCCCGAGCCGAGAAAGCCGGACACCACCAGGGCGGGCACCTTTGCGGGTTGGTCATGGGCCATGGGCCCGATTTCATAGGGCATCGAGACCCCCACCGCCCGCCGGCATCTCAGCCACTCGACGCCCGCCGCGAGCTATGCTCGGCCGCCCGCGGCTGATCCCCCGAGGAGAAGTGATGCCCCAGTACGACTACGACCTGTTCGTCATCGGCGCCGGCTCGGGCGGCGTCCGAGCCAGCCGGATGGCCGCTGCCAGGGGCGCGCGGGTGGCGGTGGCCGAGGAGCGCGATCTCGGCGGCACCTGCGTCAACGTGGGCTGCATCCCCAAGAAGCTCCTGGTCTACGCGTCCCACTTGCACGACGAGATCGAGGACGCGGTGAAGGGCTACGGCTGGACGGTGGGAGAGCGCCACTTCGACTGGTCCACGCTCGTCGCCAACAAGAACCGCGAGATCGAGCGACTGAACGGGGTGTACGCGCGACTGCTCGATCAGGCCGGCGTGGACCGGATCGAGGGGCGCGCGACGTTCGTCGATCCCCACACCGTGGAGGTGGCGGGTCGCCCCATCACGGCGGAGACCATCCTGGTGGCGCCCGGCGGCTGGCCCACGGTGCCGGAGATTCCCGGCGCCGAGCTCGCCATCACCTCCAACGAGGCCTTCCACCTGAAGGCGCTGCCCAAGAAGGTGGTCATCGTCGGAGGCGGCTACATCGCCGTGGAGTTCGCCGGCATCTTCAACGGCCTGGGCGTCGAGACCGTGCAGCTCTACCGGGGACCGCTCTTCCTGCGCGGCTTCGACGCCGACCTGCGCGAGCACCTGGCCGGGGAGATGCGCAAGAAGGGCATCGACCTGCGCTTCGAGGTCAACGTGACCGCGATCGAGCGCGACGGCGACCGGCTGCGCGCCCAGCTCACCGACGGCAGCGACATCGAGGCGGACCAGATCATGTTCGCCACCGGGCGTCACCCCAACACCGCCGGTCTCGGCCTCGAGAAGGCGGGCGTCCGCGTCGAGGCGAACGGGACCATCCCGGTGGACGAGCTGTCGCGCACCAACGTGCCCCACATCTACGCCATCGGCGACGTGACCGACCGTCTCCAGCTGACGCCCGTGGCCATCAAGGAGGCGATGGCCTTCGTGGAGACGGTCTTCGGGGAGAACCCGACCGAGCCGGACCACGCCGACGTGCCCTCGGCCGTCTTCAGCCAGCCGCCCATCGGAACCGTGGGGCTCAGCGAGGACGCGGCCCGCGAGCACTACGGCGAGATCGAGGTGTACCGGAGCTCGTTCCGGGCCCTCAAGCACACCCTGACCGACGGCAGCGAGCGCACGCTGATGAAGCTCGTGGTGGACCGGGCCAGCCAGCGCGTGGTGGGCGTGCACATGGTGGGGCCGGACGCCGGCGAGATCATCCAGGGCTTCGCGGTGGCCCTCAAGTGCGGCGCCACCAAGGCGCAGTTCGACGCCACCGTCGGCATCCACCCGACCTCGGCCGAGGAGCTGGTCACCATGCGGGAGCCGGTCAGCTAGGGGCCGGGCCGTCCGGGGCGTCGGCGCGGAAGACGCGGTCGTACACCTGGCGGATGGCCTCGGTGTGGAGCCGGTAGTCGCGCAGCAGGGACTTGCGCGCCTCGGCGCTGCGGCGCTCGGAGACGTAGCCGAGGCGCCTCGCCAGGGTGTCGAGGTCGCCGCGCTCCTCGTCGAGATCGGAGATCGAGCGGTTCTCCACGATGCGCAGCCCGGCGGCCAGGCGGCGCAGGAACTCCCAGCCGTCGGCCAGGACCCGGGCGGTCTCGTCGTCCAGGGCGCCCAGGTCCCGGAGGCGCTCGATCGAGGCCGGGGTCGACATGGGCTCGAGCAGGTCCGGGTGCGCGGCGCCGTGCTCGAGCCGCAGCAGCTGCACCACGTTCTCCACGTCCAGCTGCCCGCCCCGGCCCAGCTTGAAGTCCCGGCGGCCGGCGCCCTCGCGCGCCAGCTCGGTCTCCATGCGCTGGCGGACCCGGGCGATCTCCTGCTTCGCGTCGCCGGACAGCGGGCGCGACAGGATGTCCGCGCGCAACGCCTCGAACTGCCGGGCCAGGGCGGGGTCGCCGGCGACCGGCCGCGCGCGCAGAAGCGCCTGGCGCTCCCAGGTCTGGGCCTCGGCGTCGTGGTAGCGCCGCATCCCGTCGAGGGACGTCACCAGGGTTCCCTGGTTTCCCGACGGGCGCATGCGCGCGTCGATCTCGTAGCACTCGCCCTCGGCGGTGGGCGTGTGGAGCGCGCTGATCAGCCGCTGGGCCAGCCGGACGAAGTGGTCCTGGGCCGCGGCCAGCGCCGCGCCTTCGCCGTCGAGGTCGTACAGGAAGACGAGGTCGAGGTCGCTGCCGTAGCCCATCTCGCGGCTGCCCAGCTTGCCGAGGGCCACCACCAGGAAGCGCGCGTCCCGGGCCGCGGCCGGAAGCTCGGCGGCCCGCCGGGCCAGCTGGCTGCGGGCGAACTCCAGGGCGCCCTCGACGCAGACGTCGGCCACGTCGCTGAGCGCGCTCTCGGCGGCGTCGCGATCGATGGCGCCGGCCACGTCGAGCAGGCCCACGTTCGCGATCTGCCGGTGGTGGAACAGGCGCAGGGCGGCCAGCCGGGTCTCGGGGTCGAGAGCGCCTTCGGGGTCGCCCTCCGGCGCCAGGTTGCGCGCCAGCGCCGCCAGGTCGTCTCGCAGCTCGTCGGGCGTGAGCAGCAGGCGCTCCGGGTTCTCGAACAGCGGCTCGATGAGCCGGGGGTGGCGCGCGAGGATGTCCGACAGGAAGCGCGACGATCCGAACAGGTCGGCGAGTCGTCCGACCAGCTCCGGTCGATCCATCAGGAGCTGGTAGTAGAACGAACGTCCGGCCAGCCCGGCCACGAAGCGATCCAGGTTGTTGAGCGCCATCTCCCGGTCGGCCGACTGCTCGAGCGCCCGGGCGAACTCCCCGGCCAGCTCCTCCATCAGCCGGCGGCTCGTGGGAAAGCGCGCGAGCCCCGGGGCGTTGCGCGCGAAGATCTCCGAGATGTGGTCGGCGTCGCCGGCGACGTCGCTCGACGCGAACCGCCGCAGCACGCACTCCCGGCGCCGGGCCAGCGCGTCGTCGAAGGCCTCGAGGGCGGCTTCGCCGCCGAAGCCCACGGCGCGCGCCAGGCGCTCCCGGGCGGCCGGGTCGGCCGGCACCTGGTGGCGCTGCCGCTCCTCCTCCATCTGGATCCGGTTCTCCACGCGCCGCAGGAAGCGATAGGCGTCGAGCAGCTCGCGGGCGCCCTCCTCGTCGAGCAGGCCCACCGCGGCCATGTTCTCCAGGGTCGCCTGGGTGGAGCGCCCGCGGAGCTGGGGGATGCGACCGCCGTGGAGCAGCAGGGTCGACTGCGCGATGAACTCGAGGTCGCGGATTCCCCCGGAGTCGATCTTCACGTTGAAGCCCGCGCCCGAGCCGCCGTGGGCCTCCTCCACCCGGTCCTTGAGCTTGCGGATGCCGGACACCGCCGCGAAGTCCATGGAGCTGCGGAAGATCATCGGGGAGATGGCGCGGATCGTCCGCCAGCCCAGGGCGAGGTCGCCCGCCACCGGTCGAGCCTTCATGAAGGCGGCCTTCTCCCAGGTGTCGGCGGACGCCTCGTAGTACTGGGCGAGGGCCTCGTCGGTCAGGACGATCGCCCCCCGCGAGCCTTCCGGCCGCAGCTCGAGGTCGATGCGGTAGAGGAACCCGTCCACGGTGGTGTCCGCGGCGATCGGCGCGATGGCCCGGGCGAGTCGGGTGAAGTAGTCGGCCGGCGCCAGCTCGGTCTCGCCGCCGGCGACGGAGAGGGCCTCCGGGGGCGCCTCGTAGATGTACACCAGGTCGACGTCGGAGGAGTAGTTGAGCTCCTGGGAGCCCAGCTTGCCGAGCCCCAGGACGCAGAAGCCCAGGGACGTGACCTCCCCGTCCCGGGTCTTCCAGCGCGGCGGACCGCAGCGCAGGGCGGTGCGCCGCGCGGCCACCCGATAGACGCCCTCCAGCAGGGCGTCGGCCAGGTGCGAGAGCTCGCCCAGGGTGACGGCGCTCTGCTCGAGGGGAACCCACTCGGGCCAGGCGTCGCGGACGCTGAGGCGCGCCAGCTCGAAGTACTTGACCCGGCGCAGGGCCGCCTCCTCGGCGCCCGGCTCCGGCCCGGCGGCGTCCAGGGCCCGGGTGACGGCGCCGGTCAGCTCCTCCAGGCTGCGCGGTCGGGACAGGTCGCTCGCCACCAGGTCGGCGACCCAGCCCGGGTGGCGCCGCAGGTGGGTGGCCAGGAAGGGAGCGGTGCCGCAGCAGGCGCCGAGGATGCGGACGAGCTCGCCCGGGTGCTCCGCCGCGAGCGCGTCGAGGGCGCCCGGCTCCATCGCCTCGAGGATGCTCTCGGCCAGGCGCGCCGCCCGCGCCGGGTCCGGCGCCTGGCGGAGCACGGCGCGCAGCCCGGGCTGGATCGATTCGCTGCCCGCGATCCAGTCCGGCTCACCGGGCGCCGGAGTGTCCAGCTCGATCTCGACGATGGCCACGTCTCCTGCTGATCCCGTCGCTCCCGCGAGCGCCGAAGGCTAGCATCGCACGATGCACCGGAAGCCCCTCCTCGAGCTGCTCGCCCGCTACGCGGGCCGCCACCCCGAGGAGCACGCGACGGTGGCGCGGATCCGCGGGCTGGTCGAGACCCAAGCCGACTGCCTGCTGCGCACCTGCCTCCCGGGGCACATCACCGCGTCCGCCTGGATCGTCTCCGCCGACCGGCGCCGCTTCCTGCTCACGCACCACCGCAAGCTGGGTCGCTGGCTCCAGCTCGGCGGCCACGTGGACGGGGACGCCGACGTGGCGCGCAGCGCGCTTCGGGAGGCCCGGGAGGAGTCGGGCATGGAGCACTTCCGCTGGGCGCTGACCGCCGGCGAGCTCGTGCCCGTCGATCTGGACGTGCACGCGATTCCGGCCCACGGCACGGATCCGCCCCACGAGCACCACGACATCCGCTTCCTGCTGGTGGCCGACGCCGGGCAGACGCCCAGGCCCAGCGCAGAATCGATCGACCTGCGCTGGTTCGAAGCGGATCGGCTCGACGAGGTGGCCGACGAGGAGAGCCTGCACCGCCTGGGACGCAAGGCGATGCGTCTGCTCTCCGGACTCGAGACCCGTCCCGCCTGACGGTCCCGGGGCTCGACGCAGTGCATCGACGCGTCGCGTGCGGCAACTCGGGCCGGCTTTTTTCCGTTGGACGGTCGCCCGCCTCCACGCGCGCCTGCGTCCCCCTCTCGCACCGGCAGCTCCCGGCGCCAAAGCCCCTTCCCGGACCTCTTGAGCACCGGACCCGATGGTACGGGTGTTGCAAAACCTCTCCCGGCGAAGAGGTCGCACCCAGGGGACGGGGAGACATTACGACCGGGAGGCCCGACGATGCAGCTCGCCGGCGCCCACAGGACCATGCGAGCCACGGCGGCGGTGTTCTTCATCGCCGCGATCGTCGGCCCCACGACGGCAGACGCCCTGGACGTGCCCGACGATCCGGTCACGAAGTCGAGCATGCCCCTCGAGCTGCGCGCGCGAAACCGCGCCATCGACGCCTTCAACGAGGGCACCTCCAAGAAGAAGAAGCACCGCTACAAGTGGGCCGGGAAGCCGGCCATCGTGCTGAAGTACGAACGCCCCCTCCAGCTGAACGGCCGCGACATGATCTTCGAGGTCAAGGTGCCCGGCCGCAAGAAGACCTGGGCCCGCTTCCGCCTCAAGTTCTAGCCCTCGACCCTCCAGATCCGCGCCGCTTCGCTCCACCTGAGATCCGCCGTTGCCCCGACCGGGGCAACGGAGGACCGGAGGCGAAGCAAAGCGGCGCGGGTGCGAGGAGGGAGGCGGCCTGGTGGGCGGGAAGCGAAGCGGGAGGTGAGGTGGCGCAGGGGGGCGCGGTGGTCGCTACCCTGAGGTGCATGAGCGAGCCCGTCCTTCTCGTCGACAAGCGCGACCAGATCGCCACCGTCACCCTCAACCGGCCCGCGGCCATGAACGCCCTGTCCAAGGCGCTCCGGGCGGAGCTGGCCCGGGTGTTCGCCGAGCTGCCCGAGGACCCGGAGGTCGGCGTCATCCTCCTCACCGGCGCCGGCGACCGCGCCTTCTGTGCGGGCCTCGACCTGAAGGAGCTCTCGGGCGAGGGGATCGAGGGCGACGACGCCGGGGGCGCCGTCAGCTCGGGCTACGACGCGGTCCAGCGCATCGAGGCGTGCCCGCTGCCGGTCATCGGAGCCATCAACGGCTTCGCCATCACCGGGGGCTTCGAGCTGGCCCTGGCCTGCGACCTGCTCGTCGCCTCGACCCGGGCCCGCTTCGCCGACACCCACGCCCGGGTGGGCATCATGCCGGGCTGGGGGCTCTCCCAGAAGCTCTCCCGTCTGGTCGGCCTGCCCAGGGCCAAGGAGCTGTCGCTCACCGGCAACTTCCTCGAGGCCGAGCAGGCGGCGGACTGGGGCCTGGTGAACCGCGTGGTGGAGCCGGACGCGCTGCTGCCCACGTGCCGCGCCCTGGCGGCCGACATGCTGTCCTGCGACGCGCGTCTGGTGCGCGCCTACAAGAACGTGATCGACCGCGGCTTCGCGGCCACCTACGCCGAGGGCCGGGCCATCGAGACCGAGGCCAACCGCGCGAACTCCGGAAACGTCAGCGCCGAGAGCATCGCCCTGCGCCGCCGCAGCGTTCAGGAGCGGGGCCGCGCGCAGTCGACCGGCAGCTGATCCGCAGCCCGCAGGCAGTCCCTTCGAACCGGGATCGAATCCCCTCAACTTCCCGTCCTCATCGATCGATGTCACTCCCGAGCACATGGGTTCATTTGCACCCATGGCGGTCGAGGGTCGACGGGCGCTCTGCGCGCCCGCGGCGCTCGTCCGGACTCCGAAGGAGACGACATGGCCCGTTCGCCCCTCCTGACCCTTCGATCGAGACGACCGAGAGGGTCCCGGCCCGCGGCTCGCGGCGCCGTCGCCTCGCTCGTCTGCCTGCTCTTCGCCGCACCGGCGGCCTCCCTCGACATGATGGTCGGGGACGTCGCGGTGGAGAACCTCGGGAGCTACGGGTTCCTGAGCAACGGCAGCGTCCTGTCCATCGACGGCGGCGCCACCGACCAGCTGTATCAGATGTTCGGCTACCTGGGCACGACGAGCGGCGTCGTGCGCGTGGACGGCAGCAGCTTCAGCGAGCTCGCCGCCATCTCCCAGAGCGGGAACCAGGCCAGCTCGACCCTCGAGCTCGGCGCCGGGGCCGGCGCCCTGGGGCTCTCGGCCGGAGATCTGCGCATCGACTACACGTTCACCCTGATCGACGATGCCGGTCCCGCGGACGCCGACCAGTTCCTGTGGGACGTGCTGATCGAGAACGCCAGCGGGGGGCTCCTCGACCTCGTCTTCTACTCGTATCTCGATCTCGACATCGACGGTGCGGGCGACTTCGGCGACGACGTCGTGGACGCCTCGCTCACGCGCATGCTCATCTCGGACTCGACGCCCTCCAGCACCAGCGAGTTCCGCTGGCTCGCATCGTCCGGCGGCAGCGCGGACCACTTCCAGGTGGGCCGGTACCCGAGCGTGCGCGACACGCTCGACGGGATGGCCTCGGCCCAGGACCTGGACGATTCCCAGGCCTCGTTCGGCCCGGGAGACTTCACCGGTGCCTTCCAGTACACGCTCTCGCTCGCGCCGGGGGAGATCTTCTCGGTGGGGATGGGCGGGCTCACCGCCGTGCCCGAGCCCGGTGCGGCCGTCCTGACGTGGCTGGGGCTGGTCGGCATCGCCGGCATGCGCCGGGAGCGCCGCCTGGCCTGAGTCTCGCGCTACTATCCTCGGGGACATGCCGGACGTGATCGCCGATCTCCTGGGATTCATCGACCGCTCGCCGACGCCCTACCACGCCGTGGCCGAGGTGGAGCGCCGGCTCGCGTCGGCCCAGTTCGAGCGCATCGGCGAGGACCAGCTCTGGGACCTGGCGCCCGGCGCCCGCCACTACCTGGTGCGCAACGACGGAAGCCTCGTGGCCTTCGAGGTGGGAGCGCTGTCTCCGGTGGAAGGCGGCTTCCGCATCCTCGGCGCCCACACCGACTCGCCGAACCTGCGCCTCAAGCCCCTCGCGGACCGCAGCAACAACGGCTACCGCCAGGTCGCGGTGGAGGTCTACGGCGGCGTCCTGCTGCACACCTGGCTCGACCGCGATCTCTCCCTCGCCGGCCGCGTCACGGTCCAGGGCGAGTCCGGCCAGGTGGAGACCGTGCTGCTCGACTTCGCGCGGCCCCTGCTGCGCGTGCCCAACCTCGCGATCCACCTCTACCGGGAGATCGGCGAGCAGGGGTTGAAGCTCAACGCCCAGCAGCACCTGGCGCCCATCCTCGGGCTGGACGACGGGCCGGCCGCCCTCGACCTCGTGGCCAACGAGCTGCGGGCCCAGGGCTTCTCCCAGGCGACCCCGGACCGCATCCTCGGCTTCGACCTGATGGCCTACGACACCCAGCCCTCGGGCGTGTCCGGGGCCCGGGGCGAGTTCATCCACGCTCCCCGGCTGGACAACCTCGCGTCGTGCCACGCGGCGATCCACGCGCTGGTCGAGCCCGAGGACGGCGTCAACAAGCTTCCGAACTTCACCCGGGTGGTCGTGCTCTACGACCACGAAGAGGTCGGGAGCCGCAGCGCCCACGGCGCCGCGGGCACGCTGCTCAACGACTGCCTCGAGCGCATCGTGACCGGCTTCAAGGGGGGCGCGCCCCAGGGCCTGTCCCGCGCCGTCGCGGCGTCGACGCTCATCTCCGTCGACATGGCCCACGCCGTCCATCCGAACTACGCCGACCGCCACGAGCCGGGACACCATCCGGTGATCGGCTCCGGCCCGGTGATCAAGGTCAACGCGAACCAGGCCTATGCCAGCGACGCCGCCACCGTCGGGATGTTCGCGTCGCTGTGCTCCCGGGTGGGCGTGACGCCCCAGCACTTCGCCAGTCGCAGCGACCTCGCCTGCGGCTCGACCATCGGACCCATCAGCGCAGCCCGGGTCGGCGTGCGCACGGTCGACGTCGGCAACCCCATGCTGTCCATGCACTCCTGCCGGGAGATGGCCGGCACGGCCGACGTCGAGCCCATGATCCAGGTGCTCTCCGCCTTCTTCGAGGCGGACTAGGCCCACCTCCCCCCTCGCCTTGGACACCGCTGCGTGTGGAGCCCCGGGTGACCGCGGTCACATCGGACACCCATGGCTTCGGGAAGAATCTGCCCATCGACGCGCCGGACCCCCCGACCGCGTCGCCAAGAGGGGAATCACATGTCCATTCGAAGGATCACCGGAGCATTCTTCGCCAGCGCGCTGCTCGCGCTGGCTCTGGGCGGCTATGCCAGCGCAGACAGCCACGGAGAGCACGAGAAGGGCGAGGAGACCTCGCCCCCGGTGGACACCGCGCCGCCCACGGACGACGGAGATGCGGGTGAGGGGACCGACGCGGACGCAGACGAGTAGCGTCGACCGGCCTCGGCCGGACGATCTCCGGGCCGCCCTTTGCGGCCCGGAGCGAAGAGGGCCCCGCCGGTCGCGCGACCGGCGGGGCCCGTTGCGTCTCGAGGCGGCCGTGGCGCGCCGGGCTCAGGAGGCGAGCACGGAGCGGCCCACCACCTTCAGCTCGAGGATGGGCTTGGTGCCCTCGAAGATCGGCAGCACCGTCGCGTCGACCACGTAGCGGCTGATCGGGTACTCCTCGGCGTAGCCCCAGCCCCCGTGCATGATCTGTCCCATCTGCGTGGTCTCGACGGCCACGTCGCAGGCCAGCAGCTTCGCCTGGGCGGCGATGGGACCGGCGGCCCGCTCGTTCTCGTCGAAGGCGCGCGCCGCGGCATAGGTGATGGCGCGGGCGCCGGCCAGCTTGGCGGCCATGCGGCCCAGGGTGTACTGGGTCAGCTGGAACTCGGAGATGGGCTGGTCGAACTGCACGCGGTCGACCACGTACTTGGCGGTCTCCTCGAGCGCCGCCTGGGTGAGGCCGCAGCCCCGCCCGCCGGTCTGGAGCCGGCCCGCCGCGAACCCCGCCATCTGCAGGTAGAAGCCGCGGCCCTCGCCCTTGTCGCCGCCCACCAGGTTCTCGCCGGGGACGAAGTAGTTCTCGAGCTGGAGCGTGAACGAGTGCATGCCGCGGTAGCCCGGCGTGGCGTCGGCCTTGCCGGCGAGCCGGCCGCCGCCCGGACTCTTGCACTCGAAGTCGTGGCCGGTGAACGACTCCTTGGGCACGATGAAGAGCGAGAGCCCCTTGGCGCCCTTGGACAGGTCCGGGTCGGTGCGCGCCAGCAGCGCCAGCACGTTGGCGCGGCCGGCGAAGGTGCACCAGGACTTCGGTCCGTTGATGACCCAGCCCTCCTGACCCTCCACCGTGGCGCGCTCGGCCCGGCACTTCACCGAAGCGACGTCGCTTCCGATGTCCGGCTCGGTCACCGAGATGCCGACCATCACCTCGCCCGACGCGATCTTCGGCAGCCAGGCCTGCTTCTGCTCCTCGGTCCCGCCCTGCAGCAGCGCCTTGGTGAGGATCTCCGGGCGGGTGATGAGCGACCCGGCCGCGGCGAGCGAGGCCCGCGAGAGCTCCTCGGTGGTGAGGATCATCGCGAGGTTGCCCATCTCGACGCCGCCGTACTCCTCGGGCACCGAGAGGCCGAAGAAGCCGAGCTCGGCCATGCTCGAGATGAAGTTCTCGGGGATGATGTCGTCGGTGCGGTGGATGTGCTCGGCGTGGGGCATCACCTCGTTGGCGCCGAACTCGCGCACCTGGTCGCGCACCTGGGCGTGCATCTCGTCGTCGGGCCAGGGGTTGGCGCCCCGGGTCTCCGCCACCTCGGCGCCGATCTCGCGCATCAGCGCCTCGCTGCAGCAGCGGCGCAGGAGCGACCGGGTCTCGGCGGGGAACGCCGACTCGAGCGCCGCCTCGCCCAGGCCCAGGTCGTCGATCACGTTCTCCAGGCGCCGGGTGAGGCTGCGCACCAGCTCGCCCAGGCCCGCCACGGCGGTGCGCTCGAACGACGGGTTCGAGTTGCCCTCCTCGCGCGCGGCGTCCACGGCCTTCACCAGCTCGACGGCCGCCTGGGTCTCGGTGGCTGCGTACGCCACGTGCTCGGTCACGACCTGGTGATCGTCGATCTTCGCTCCACCCTGGGTGATCTCCGAGGCGCTGGCCAGCGCGCTCTTCAGCAGCGACTGCGCTGCAGCGACCAGGGGTCGGGCATCGTCGAGAGAGGGGTGGGCGGTGCTCATGGGGTGGCGATCCTCGATTCGGGGCCGGTTCGGGCGGCGCTTCCCGGGTCTCCGGGGCGGCCGTCCCGACGGGCTCGTGGCTTCGATGGGCGCCGCGCGGCGATTCGCCGGCGCGCGCGCACCGCGGATCCTGGGGGGCCGCGGGCCGGCCGAGAATAGCGCACGCCGCAGCGCGTCGAGGCGTTCCGAGGGGCGCGGGGGCCGCGGGCGCGGCGCCGGGTGACTGGGAGTCGCCTCGCGCTTCCGGGCTAGCGCGCCGGCCCGATGCGCGGGGCCTCGCGCTGGCGCCGCCCGCACCACGGGCAGAACCGCCAGCGGTCCGAGGTGGGCCAGTCGCAGCGCCGGCAGCGCTCGAGTCCCGGGACCCGCCAGGCCCGGACGACCTTGGTCTTGCAGCGCGGGCAGTAGCGCATGAAGCGCCGGAGCTGGCCGTCGCAGCCGCGCTTGCGGCAGCGGCGCTCGGCGCGGGGGTCCGGGGGCGGGGTGCGCCCGTTGCCCTCGAAGCGCGCCGGGTAGCACCAGGGGCAGGCCGTCCACTCGGATCGGACGCCGCGGTCGCAGTCCGGGCACACGAGCGGCAGGGGAGTCAGCTCGGCGAAGGAGTTGCGCGAGGTGCCGCACCAGGGGCAGTCGCTCATGGCTTCGGCCACCGGGCCGCCGCAGTCGTGGCACTCGAAGCGCAGGCCCAGCTCCCGCCCGTGCTGGCGCCGGAACCAGCGGGTCTCGATCTCGAAGGCGCTGGCCGCGGGGCGCCGGGCGCGCCGGCGCCGCGGCGGGGAGGCCGCCGGCCGCGCCTTCGCGAGCGCGCGGTCGAAGGCCTGCAGGAAGGCGCGTGCGTCGGCGAAGCGCCGGGCCGCTCGGACCTGCAGGGCCCTGCGCAACACCGGTGCGAGCGGCTTCGGGATCCGCGACAGCGCCCGGGCGTTGACCCCGTAGGGCCATTCGAACGGCCAGGTCGGGAGGTGTCCGGTCAGCACGTGGAAGGCGGTGAGCCCGAGCCCGAAGACGTCCGAGGCGTAGCGGGGGCGCCCGTAGGCCTGCTCGGGCGCCATGTATCCCATGGTGCCCACCTCGGTCTGCAGTCGCGTGGCGACCGGGGCGAAGCGGGCGGTGCCGAAGTCGCCGAGCCGGGCCACCTGTCCGGGGTAGATCAGGATGTTGGCGGGCTTCACGTCGCGGTGGAGCACCTTGTGGTCGTGGGCGTAGGCCAGGCCGGCGGCCGCGTCGCGGAGCAGCGAGAGCGCCAGGTCGGGGGAGCGTCGCGCCGCCGCCGACTGGTCGAGGCTGCGCAGGGCCGGGTCCGTGACGATCAGGAAGCGGTCGCCCGCCCAGTCGGCGTTGCGCACCGCCACGATGTTGGGGTGGTCGAGGCGCGCCGCGACCCGGGCCTCGTGCTCGATGGCGGTCCGGCCGAAGGCCTCGACCACGGAGGGCGGGATCACCTTGACCGCCACCCGGCGGTCCTGGACGCTGTCGCGCCCCAGCCACACCTCGGCCGAGGCGCCCTCGCCCAGGCGCCGCAGGAGCCGGTACTTGCCGAGCCGGGTCCCGCGTCGCAGTCGCGTGGTCACCGGGGTCGCCTCCGAAACAGCACGAAGGTCACGTCGTCCGCCTTGCCGGGGCCCGTTCCCCCTTCGCCGGGCATCCGCTCCCCGCAGCGCGCCGCGAGCTGCGCGGCCGCCGCGTCCAGGGGACCCCGGCGGATGATCCCGTTGATCTCGTCGGGGGTGAGATTGTCCAGCAGTCCGTCGCTGGCGAGAAGCCCGGTGTCCCGGGGCGCCAGCACCCGGGCCGAGCCGATCTCGATGCGCATGTCCCGGGTGCCCAGGTGGTTCGAGAGGTAGTGGCGATCGTCGCGCTCGAGGGCGGTCTCCGGGTCGATGAGCCCGGCGGCCACGCCGTACCCGACCGGCGAGTGGGCGATGGTCTCGAGCTTCCAGCGGCCGCGCTGGCCCACCACCAGCCCCGCCGAGTCGCCCACGTGGAACATGCGCACCCGCTCCCCTTCGATGCAGGCCGCCACCAGGGTGGTGCCCGCACCCACGCCCAGCCCGAGGATCGCCGCGTTGGCGCGCTCGAAGGCGTCGAGGATGGCGGGGCGCAGGTCCCGATCGAGGGGAGCCTCCGCGAGCTGGTGGTCGAGCTCGCGCAGCGCGATCTCCGCGGCGTCCGCCCCGGAAGGCGCGCCGCCCATGCCGTCGGCCACGGCCAGCACGAGACGGCCGGCGCCCAGGTCCCAGAGGCCGGCGGCGTCCTCGTTGGGGCCCTGGCGGTCCGGGGACGGGCGGCTGTAGACCGCGATCTCGGCATCGGCCGTGGCGTGCACCTCGGGCGCACGGGACTCGCTCCGCAGCACCAGCCGGGCGCTCAACGCAGCACCTGGAGCAGGAAGCCCGCGTAGAGGGCGATCAGGAGCCAGCCGTCCCAACGGGTCATCTCGCGTTCCTGCAGCACGAAGAAGGCGAGCACGGTCGTCCCGACCATGGCCGGGAGCGCGAATCCCGCCAGCGCCGGTGGGACCGTGAGCGCGCCGCACAGCGCCGACACGCCGACCACGCCGAGCGCGTTGAAGACGTTGGAGCCGATGACGTTGCCCACCGCCAGCTCGGGCCGACCTTCGCGGGCCGACCTCGCGCTCACCACCAGCTCGGGGAGCGAGGTTCCCAGCGCCACCGCGGTGGTGGCGATGACGTCGGTGCCCACGCTCAGGGTCTGCGAGAGGTTCACCACGGACTCGATGGTGAGCCAGGCCGCTCCCTGGGTGACGGCGGCCGACACCACCAGCTCGATCCACACCCGGACGGGCAGGCGCCGGGCCGCCTTCGGGACCTCGCGCGCGGCTTCGACGGCCGCGGCGGTCACGGTGGTCTCCGGATGCCCCGGCGTGGAGGCCGCGTACACGAGATAGGCGGACAGGGCTCCGATGCACACGATGCCCTCGGGCCAGCCGAGGCTTCCGTCGGCGCCGAACATCCAGAGCAGCAGGGCGGACCCGAACAGGAACGGGAGGTCGACGCGCACCAGCTCGTGGTCCACGGTGAGGCCGCCGCCCAGCAGCGCGCTGACGCCCAGGATCAGCAGGATGTTCGTCACGTTGGAGCCCACCGCGGTGCCCACGGCGATCTCCGAGGCGCCCCCCAGCACGGCCGCGACGCCCGAGACCAGCTCGGGGAGCGACGTGCCCACGGCGATGAGGCTCACCCCGATCAGGAAGGGCGGCAGCCCGAAGTGCAGGCCGATGCGCTCGGCCGCGCGGATGAAGACACCGGCCGCCCAGACCAGGGCCGCGAGCGCCGCGGCGAACGCCGCGATCCAGAGCGCGACGTTCACTGGGAGCCTCCCGTCGGCTCCGTCGGCTCCGTCGGCTCCGCCGGTCCGGCGGGTCCCGCCGCTGCGGTGCCCGCGCGGCGCAGGCTCGCGCGGAACCCCAGGGCGCGGAGGGCCTCCACGGCGGCCTCGAGGTCGAGCCGCGCTCCCCGGCGGACCGCGCCGGGGACCCGCGCACGGAGCCACGCCTCGTCGGCCCGGGAGAAGCGCAGGGCGCGGCGCAGGGCCGACCACTCGGCCTCGCTGCCCGGTCGCTGCTCGATCCACAGCGCCCACGCCCCGGCGGCGCGTTCGCGCTGGGCCCGCGCGTCCGGCGTCTCGACCGGGGCTCGGGTCATCCCTCTCCCGACGTGTGGGTGGGTTGCGTGGCGGCGCTCCCGGCTCCCGAGGGCTTCGCCTTCTTGCGCCGCTTCGAGCGGGGCGGCGCCAGGCTCTTGAGCGTGATCGACTTGCCGTAGCAGAGCAGCACGTCGCCCGGCAGGATCTCGCGGTCCGAGCGCGGCGCCGGAATCACGATGCCCTCGCGCGTGATGCTGAGCACCACCACGTCGCGGTCGCGCAGGCCCGACTCGCGAATGGTCTTGCGCGCGAGGTCGGACTGGGGCGCGACCGGGACCTCGATCACCCCGTAGCCGTTCTGCAGGCTGAGGCGCTGGCGGATGTCGATCTCCGGGAACAGCACCTCCTGCTCGATCAGCTCCACGATCTTCGAGGCCACGTCGATGCCCGTGGACTGCTCGATGCCCTCGAGGCCGGGCGAGCTGTTCACCTCCATCACCATCGGCCCGTTCTTGCCCTCGAGCATGTCGACCCCCGCGACCCGGAGCCCCATGATCTGGGCGGCGTGGAGCGCCGTGCGTTCGTACTCGGTGTCGAGCTGGAGGGGCTCGGCGGAGCCGCCGCGGTGGATGTTGCTGCGGAACTCGTCGCCCTGGGCGACCCGGCGCATGGCCGCCACCACCTTCGAGCCCACCACCAGGGCCCGGATGTCGCGCCCCCTGCTCTCCTTGACGAACTCCTGGAGCAGGACGTTCTGCTTGGCTGCCTCCTGCAGGGTCTCCATGACCGCCTGGGCGATCTTCTTGTTCTCGGCGAGGATGACGCCGATGCCCTGGGTGCCCTCGAGCAGCTTCACCACCGCGGGCGCCCCGACGCGGTCCAGGGCGCGCAGCACCGATTCGGTGTCCTTGGCGAAGATCGTCCGCGGGAAGTCGACGTGGTGCCGGCTCAGGATCTGGATCGACCGGAGCTTGTCCCGGGAGACCGTGATGGCGTGGGAGGGGTTGACGCTGAACACGCCCATCTGCTCGAACTGTCGCACGACGGCGGTCCCGAAGAACGTGATCGAGGCTCCGATCCGGGGGATCACCGCGTCGTAGTCGCGCAGGCGTTTGCCGCGATAGTAGAGGTCGGGGTTCCCCTCTTCGACGTCGATGGCGAAGCGCATGGGGTTGAGCACCAGCGCCTCGTGGCCGCGGGCCCGACAGGCCTCGCGCAGTCGGCGGGTGGTGTAGAGCCGGGGGCCGCGGGAGAGGATGGCGATTCTCATCGGGGGCGACTCCTGTGTGTGGCGCGCCGGGCACGCAGCAGGGCGGCGCGACCCAGGTTCCGGTGCCTGGGGTCGACGAGGAAGTGGTCCGCCAGGGCCGAGCGGCCCACGAGCATGCGAAACATCATGTCGCCGCGGTCCACGAGGCTGATCTCGACCTCGCGCTCGAGCCCGGCGAGACGCAGCCGGGTCCGGACGAAGTAGCGCTGGGTGTACTCGCCGGTGCTGCTGCGCACCCGCGAGCGCCTCGCGATGGGCGCGACGACGCGGATGCGCCGGTCGCGGTCGTGGCGGTGGAGGACCACGTGGTACTCGAGCCGGCGGCGCGGCAAGAGCTTCAGGCCTTCCACGTGGAGCGCGCTGCTGCGCGCGCCGGTGTCGACCTTGGCCCGGAGCCCGCGGATGTGCCAGTCGGGCAGGTCGACCTGCTCGCTCCAGCCGATGATCACCGGGCCGTCGGGCTCGCCGGGGTCCTGAGCGGTCCGGCGGGGCTTCGAAGCTCGTCCCGTCACGAGATCGGCGGCTCGCCCGCGGGTCCCCGCCGTCCTTCCGGGTCGAGCTCGTTCTGGAGGTTCATCACGCTCTCCTCCGGGTCGGCCGAGTCGTCGAAGCTGGCGATATGGTAGGCGGCATCCCCCTCGTTGAGCAGCGGGATCTGGGTGCGCCCGATGAGGACGCCCGAGCACGGGGCCTCGATGACCATCTCGTCGTCGCCGGTCGGATCGGCGAGGCGGCCCAGGAGCTGCCCCTTCTCCACCACGGCGCCGAGCCGGGCCCGATTCCGCAGCACGCCGCTCGACGGCGCGCGCACCCAGCGGCTGCGCTTCACCACCACCGGCTCGACCCGGGTGCGGGGGCTGGCGCCCGCCGGCACCATGCCCAGCTCGGCCATCACCCGCAGCAGCCCTCGCAGCCCGGCCCGGATGCACACCTCGTCGAAGCGCAGGGCCTCGCCGGCCTCGTAGAGGAGCATGGGCATGCCGAGGTCCGAGACCGACTGCCGGAGCGAGCCGTCCCGCACCTGGGCGTCGATCACCACCGGCGCGCCGAAGGCCAGGGACAGGCGGCGGGTCTGCTCGTCGCCGAGGTCCGCCCGGATCTGCGGCAGGTTCGAGCGGTCCACCGCGGCGGTATGGAGGTCGACGCCGTGGGTGCAGCGCGCCACGAGCTGGGTCATCACCAGGTGGGCCAGCCGGGCCGCGAGGCTGCCGGTCGAGGAGCCGGGGAACGAGCGGTTCAGGTCGCGGCGATCGGGCAGGTAGCGGCTGCGGGCCATGAACCCGTAGACGTTCACCACGGGCAGGGCGACCAGCATGCCGCGCAGCCTCTTCAGTGCCCGGTGCCGCAGGAGACGGCGGATGATCTCCACGCCGTTGATCTCGTCGCCGTGCAGGGCCGCCGAGACGAACAACCGCGGGCCGTCGGTCTTGCCGCGGACCACCTGGACCGGCAGCGTGAGCGTGCCGGCGCCGTAGGGCTCGGCGATGGGCAGATCCACCCGCATCCGCTGCCCCGGCTCGACCGACCGCCCGCCGAAGGCGTAGAGGTCCGCTCCGCTGATGCGCGCCACCTCGCTCATGGGCGCTTCCGCAGGAGCGAGGCCACCAGGGCCCGCACGGTCTCCCGATCGGCGGGGGACAGGCGCTCGATCTGGGCCGCCAGCTCCTCGCTCTCCGGGGCCCGGGAGCTCCGCGCGGTCGAGCCGTGGCCCACGAGGTAGTCCGTCGAGACGTCCAGGGCCCGGGCCAGGCGCCGGAGATTGGCGAAAGACGGACGGCGCGTGGCGTTCTCGTAGTGGGAGAGCGCCGACTGCTGGAGACCGGCCCGGCCCGCGAGGTCCGCCTGGCTCCAGCCGCGCTCTTCGCGCACCCGCCGGAGCCTCCTGGGAAAGATCTTTCCCCCGCGCCTGGGAGCCTTGGCGCCGGTCCCAGCCGCCGCGTCGGCTCCTGCGGCTCGAGCGGGCCGCGGGGTCTGGTCCTTCGCCGTCGCCATGATTACGAATCGTAATATCGAGTATGTCGATTCGTCAAGTCCGCGGGCGCGGACCGCCCGGGCCCCGTCCTCCGGGGTCGAGTGACGGGCCGCGCGCCGGGACGGGCGAGGCGAGGGGTGGGAGGATCAGCCGTCCAGCAGCTTCGTCAGCTGCTCCACCAGGGAAGGGCTGCCGAAGACCACGCCGACCTTGTCGCCCTCCTGGGGGAGGGTACGGCAGGCGCCGCCCGCCTCTTCGGCCAGCACCTCGATGGGCGCCACGTCCCAGGGGTTGAGGTCGAGGTCGACCATGGCGTCCACCGCGCCGGAGATCACCAGCGCGTGGCCGAAGGCGTCGGTGTAGCCGCGCAGGCAGCGGATGCGCCGGTTCATCTCGAGGAGTCCCTGCTCCCGCCCGGCCTGGCGGAAGCAGTAGGGATCGCCGTGGCTCACGATCGCGCGCTCGAGGTCCGTGGCGCTCGACGCCCGCACGAGCTCGCCGTTGCGCCGGCAGCCGCCTCCCTGCCAGCCCACGGTCCGCTCGCCCAGGGCGGGCAGGTCGATGAGGCCCATGACCGAGCGGCCATCCACCTGGAGGGCGATCAGCGTGGAGAACAGCGGAATGCCCCGCGAGAAGGCGATGGTGCCGTCGATGGGGTCGATCACCCAGGTCGGCTGACCGGCCTTCGGCTCCTCGGCGCCGTACTCCTCGCCCAGCAGGCCGAAGTCCGGGTAGGCCTCGTGCAGCACCCGGCGGATCGCCTGCTCGGCCCTGCGGTCGGCCTCGGTGACCGGGGAGCCGTCGCTCTTGGTCTCGACGTCCACGTGGCGGAAGCGCGGCATGATCTCGGCCCGGGCCGCGTCGGCCGCCCGGGCGGCGACGCGCGCGGCCTCTTCGAGCTCTTTCGTGTCCATGGCGCGAACGGTACCACGACCGCGGGCGTGGCCCCCGGCCCGGCGCCGGGCGTAGAATGGGTCTCCCGCCCCGCCCCGGCCCGCGCCGGGCCCTGGAGGTCCCCGATGAGCGATGCAGCGACCCGTACCAGCCTGGCCGAGCGGCTGGGCTTCGCCGCCGACGATCGCGTGGCCGTCGTCCACTGCGACGACATCGGCATGTGCCACGCCGCCAACGACGGAGCGTTCGAGGCGTTGGAGAACGGGCCCGCCAGCTGCGGCAGCATCATGGTTCCGTGCCCGTGGTTCGAAGGGGCGGCCGCCCACGCGCGCGCGAACCCGTCGCTGGATCTCGGCGTGCACCTCACCCTGAACGCCGAGTGGCCCCACTACCGCTGGGGCCCGGTGGCCGGGCGCCAGGCCGTGCCCTCCCTGTGCGCGCCCGACGGCGGTCTGTGGCGCACGGTGGAGGAGGTGGCGGTCCACGCCAAGCCCGACGAGGTGGCGGTCGAGCTGCGCGCCCAGGTCGAGAAGGCGCTCGACGCGGGCATCGACGTCACCCACATCGACGCCCACATGGGCACCGCCTTCCTGCCTCCGTTCCTGCCCATCTACGCCGAGCTGGCGAGGGAGTTCCGGCTGGCCGCCTTCGTGGTGCGGCCGCACCGCGCCCAGCTGGGCGACGGCGCCCAGGCCGCGGGCATGACCGAGATCCTGAAGACCGTGGACCGCATGGAGGCCGACGGCATCCCCAGCCTGGACGGCTTCGACGCCGACTCGCTGGCCTTCGCCGAAGGCGAGGGCGCCGCCCACAACGCCGGCCGCCTCGACGGCCTGCGGCCCGGCGTCAGCTACCTCATCTGCCACCCCGCCCGGCAGGGCCCGGAGCTGTCCGCGATCTCCGCCGACGCCCACGCCCGGGACTTCGAGCGCCAGTACTACGGCGGCGACGCCGGTCGGGCGGCGCTCGATTCCCGGGACATCAAGACCCTGGGCATGCGCGCCCTGCGCGACTTCGTGCGCCGACAGGAGCCCTAGCGTCCCGTTCCGGGAGTTCGGCGTCGAATGCAGGCGAAGCGCTGGAACAGGACCGCTAGGAACGGGGGACCGACTCGAGCGGCGCCCAGGCCAGGTCGTAGCCGGCCTCCTCGGGCAGCACCATCCGGCGCTCGCCGCTCTCGTCGCGCTCCATGCGCGGCATCACGGTGACGACCTTCTGCGAGCGCGCGGCCGCGATGGCCTCGTCCACCGTGCGGCTCTGGCCGAGCTTTCCCAGCTGCATGCGCGTGGGAAAGATGATCGTGCGGGACCCGGTGTCGGCGTCGGCGATGGCGCCGTCGACCGTCGTCCAGAGCGAGTCCACCGACTCGACGCCGTCGTGGGCGGCCAGCTGATCGGGCGGCGCAGCCACCAGGTAGAAGTAGGTGTCGAAGCGCTTGGGCATGAAGGTCGGGGTGACCCAGTGGGCGAAGGGCACGAGCAGGTCGACGGCGAGCTCGAGGTCCTCGGACTCGGCCAGCTCCGCCACCGGCAGGTCGTGGGCCGCGAGCGGCTCGGCGAAGCGCTCGCGGAGGGCCGCCAGGCGCGGGGCGTCGACCAGCTCGGCGGACTCCCGGGGTCGCGCCAGCAGCACCCCGCACTCCTCGAAGGTCTCGCGAATGGCGGCGACGGAGATCGCCAGCGCGTCGTCGTCGAGACCGGCGGCCGCGGCGCCGCAGCGGGGGCGCAGCCGGGCATCCCGGTCGCCCGGGTCGACCTTGCCGCCGGGAAACACCAGGGCGCTCGAAGCGAAGTCGATCTGATGGTGGCGCTGCACCATGAAGACCTCGAGAGCGCCGCCGGGGGGCCCGGCGTCGCGAACCAGCAGGATCGTGGCCGAGGGGAGCGGCTCGGGGGGTGTCTTCGACATGCGGCTACCTTAGGGGCCGTGCCCATCTACGTCGAGCAACACGGTCGGGGCCCGGCGATCCTGCTGGCCCACGGCTTTGCCGGGAGCGCGCGCAACTTCCGGCCCCAGGCCCGGGCGCTGTCCGGGAGCCACCGGGTCGTGCTCTACGACGCCCCGGGGCACGCCCGCACCGCGAAGCCCCCGGCGCGGACCGGCGACGGTCCCGTCGTCGAGGCGCCGCCCGGGTTCGGGCTGGACGACCTGGTCGTCGCCTTCGGCCGGGTCGCCAATGCGCTGCTCGGCGCGGATCCCTTCGTGGCGGGCGGACTCTCCCTGGGCGCGGCCACCGCGCTCCACTTCGCGCTCGCGCGGCCCGAGCGCGTCCGGGCGCTGGTGCTGGCGTCGTTTCCCGGAGGCCGCGGCGTCGCGGGCAGCGTCCGCGCGGGAGCCGCCGAGTTCGCCGACGCCATCGAGCGCGACGGGCTCGAGGCCGCCGGGGCCCGCTTCGTGTGGGGGCCGGAGTCGGGGCTCGACCCCGCCGCCGGCCGGCTGGTCCGCCAGGGCTTGCTCGAGCATCCGGGTCCCGACCTGGCCGCGCTGCTGCGCGGCGCGCTGTCGGAGCTTCCGGGTCCCGACGAGATCAGCGATCGCCTCGCCGCGCTCCGGGTGCCCACCCTGGTGGTCGCGGGCGGAGAGGATCCGGTGTCGCTGGACGCGTCCCGCCGGCTGGCGGGGCTCGTGCCCGGCGCGCGCTTCGAGCAGATTGCGGGCGCGGGCCACGTGGTCAACCTGGCGAAGCCCGCGGAGTTCAACGCGTTGCTTCTCGATTTCCTCGCCGGGCTGCCCACGTGAAAGGTCCCGTGCAGATCCGGCCGCTGTTCTCCGCCCAGGAGGTCGAGGACCGGATCGCCGTGCTCGCGGAGGAGGTGCAGGGCGACTACGGCTCGTCGCTGCCGGTGGTCGTCGCGATCGCCGAGGGCGCGCTGCGCTTCAGTGAAGCGCTGTGCGACGCGCTCGCCCGGCGCGGGCCGCGACCCGAGGTGCGGGTGGTGCGGGCCCGCCGCACCGACGGCACGCAGCTCGTCTCGCTGCAGATCGACACCTCGGAGCTGGGCGATCTCGCGGGCCGCGACGTTCTCGTGCTCGACGACATCGCCGACGAGGGGCGCACGCTGCGCGCGATGCTCGATCTGTTGACCGACGCCGACTGCACGTCGGTGCGCACCGCGGTGCTCGTCAGCAAGGTGGAGCGCCGGGTGGAGGACCTCGAGCTCGACTACGTGGGCTTCGAGGTCGCCGGCGGCTGGGTGGTCGGCTTCGGCATGGACCTCGACGGCGACCTGCGCGACCTCGACGAGATCGGAATCGCCGAACCCCTCCACGGCCCGCCCTGACACCCCTTTTCCCCCTCCGATCTCCGGGCCCGCTTCGCTCCAGCTGAGAGAGGCCGCGTTGCTTCGTCTGCGGCCCTCGGGGCGTGTCGGGGGGGACAGGGGGGCGCCCGTGCTCAGACAGTCCTCGGCGAACAGACCCGGTTGCTTCCCCGGGCAACCGGGCCGCTTCGCGCTGGCTCTACCGCCTGCGGAACTGCGCGCGGGACCCCCCTGTCCCCCCCGACCCGGGACGGGGCAGCCCACGACTCCGGTTCGTTGTGCCTCGAAGGGTTCGTCCCTACCGTTGGCTGCCCAGCGCGAGACCGGGGGAAGGGTTGACAGCGGAGCGACCGCCGAGGCGAGCACGCTGCTCGCGCACTCGAAGCGCTGCTTCGACCGATGGCGGCCAGCGCGTGGACGAGCGCAGGCGTCGTGTTCCGGGCGGCCGCCAGCCCCGGCAGAAAAGGAGCGGAGGGAGACGGAGTCGCAACCCTTCCCCCGGTCGGGGCAACGGAGGTCCAGAGGCGAAGCGAAGCGGCCTGGCCCGCAGGAAGCGGAGCGGCGCCGGGCAGCGGGAGCCGGGTCGCGCAGGCGAGGCGGCCCCGGGCAGCGGGAGCGGGGCTCCGCAGCTGGCGTGGCGCTGCGTGAAGGGCTTGTGGATCGTGGTCGTGGGTCGTGGGTCAGGTGGCGGTGTTGCCGAAGTCCATGGGGAGGGCCACGCCGTTGATCGAGCGCGAGACGTCCGACGCCAGCTGCACCATCGCCTCGGCCACCTCCTCGGGATGGGTGAGCTTGGGGAGCAGCCCCAGGCGGGCCATGAGCTCGGGGTCCGCGCCCTCGGGCGGCGCGAAGCGGCCGATCAGCGGCGTGCGCACGCCCGCCGGGCACACACAGTTGACCCGCAGCCCCTGCTTCACGAACTCCACGGCCATGGCCTTGGTGAGACCCACCACCCCGAACTTCGAGGCGCAGTAGGCGGCGCTGTACGCCTGGCCGTTGAGGCCGGCCACCGACGCCACGTTGACGATGGCGCTGCGGTGCCGGGCCAGCAGGTGGGGCAGGGCGGCCTGGCTCACGAAGAACGTGCCCGTGAGGTTCACGCCGATGACGCGGTTCCAGTCGTCCGCGGACACGTCGCCGGTGTGGGCCAGCAGTCCGGTCCCCGCGACGTTGAAGACCGCCCCGAGGCCGCCCAGGGCCTCGGCGCACCCGTCCACCGCCGCGCGCACCGAGTCCAGGTCCACGACGTCGCAGGCGAAGCCCCGGGCGCGGCCCCCGGCCTCCTCCACGAGCTTCACGGTCTCGGTCAGCGCGGTGGTGTCGATGTCGGCGCAGCCCACCGCCGCGCCCTCCCGGGCGGCCAGGAGCGCCGCGGCCCGGCCGATCCCCGAGCCCGCCCCGGTGATGAAGACGCTTCGCTCGTCCAGTCTCATGACTCGTGGCTCCCCGTGGCCGTCGGCCCCGCGGAGAGCTCGCGCAGCCGGGCGAATGGATAGATCCCCGTCTCGTGGCCGTCGCTCCAGAAGATCTGGATGGCGTAGCGCCCCACCGACTCGATGCGGACCGGGTGCACGTCCTCGGGCACGCTCGCCGGATCGAGGCGCTCGGCGCCGGTCCACTCGTCCACGCACTCGGCGCAGCCGCAGGCCAGGCGCAGGTCGCGAACGTCGAAGACCGAGCGGGCGCCGTCGGCCCAGTGGATCGACAGCTCACGGGGACCGGTCTGGGTGATCTCCGTGGGGGTCGTGCGCAGGGGGTCCGACATGGCCGGCCCAATATCGACTAGCTAGGCTCCGGCCGCCATGAGCCAGCACGACGACGCCATCGCGATTCTCGGGGGGACCGGAGACCAGGGTCTGGGGCTCGCCCTGCGCTTCGCCCAGGCCGGCCGCAAGGTCGTGATCGGCTCCCGCAAGGCCGAGAAGGCGGTGCAGGCGGCCAAGGAGGTGTCCGAGGCGGTGCCCGGGGCCGACGTCGAGGGCTACGAGAACCTCGAGGCCACGGCCAGGGCGCCCATCGTCATCATCTCGGTGCCCTTCGAGCACACCGCCTCCACGCTGAAGGGCATCAAGGAAGGGCTCCGCGAGGGGCAGATCGTGGTATCCATGGCGGTCCCCCTGGCCACGGCCATCGGGGACGGGGCGGTGCGCACCGTGGGCCTCTGGCAGGGCTCGGCGGCCGAGCTGGTGGCCTCGCTGGTGCCCAAGGGCGTGCAGGTCGTGTCGGCCTTCCAGAACGTCTCCGCCCATCGCCTCCGCGATCTCGAGCACGAGGTGGAGTGCGACGTGGTGGTCTCGGGGCCCAAGGCCGCCCGCCAGACCATCATGGAGCTGTGCCCGCTGATTCCCGGACTTCGGGCCCTGGATGGGGGCGTGCTGGCCAACGCGCGCATCGTCGAGGAGATCACGGCGCTGATCATCGGCCTCAACGTCCGGCACAAGGTGCCCGACGGGCTCGGGATCCGCTTCACCGGGCTCACGTAGCTTCGGGCGTCCGCCGCATCGATCGATTCTCCTGATTTTCCAGACAGTTACGGGCTCGTCTGCCGCTCCCCGATGGGCCCCGGGAGGGCCGTGGGGTCCAAATGCCGTCTCAGGGGGCTCCGAAAGTGTGCGAAACTCAAGGGGTTGTGGTTGTTCTCGAAGAGGACCCCCACATTTTGTGGAATTTTCGTTGACGGCGCTGGGGCCCAGGAGTATTCAGGCTGTACGGGGATGTGATGTCTCTCTCGCGGCCTGGGGGGGTTCGCAACTAGGCGGTCGTGAGAGGGAGACGAATTCAGAGCGGGAAGGAGGACCTGCTTTGTTTTCGGGGGCGCCGGGGCAACCCGGCGCCTCTCACGTCTCCGGGCTCCGGACTCGTGGGCCCGCAGGCTCGCTGGTCCGGGCTCGGTGCGGCAGCTCGATTCCCGGCATCCCATTCGGCTTCGGCATCCATTCCGTTGAGATCCCGGCCGTTTGCGGTCGGGCCAGAGCAGCCGACGCCGAGGGCGCGAAGAGAACGGAAAACGACGACACTCTCCGCTCGAGGCGCCCTTCACGCCCGGCGGACGACGCGCAGCACGCGACGATGTGGATTCACAGCAAGCCAGAGGGCGGAAGAGGGGTGGGACGAACGTGAGCCAGGACAACGTGGAGACCGGCGGAAGTGGAACGCGAACCCGAACGAGCGCGAAGGCCGATGCAGGCGCGACTCCGGGGTCCGATCGCCACCTGGGGGCGGTTGGAGGATCGGGTCGCCGATCGCGCTCCTCGAAGGCGAAGCCCAAGGGCGTTCGCTTCGGTCGCCACTTCACGAAGCCCGGCGAGAGCCCCTTCGACGGCGTCGAGTGGGAGATCCGCTCGGCCAAGATCGCCAACGAGTCCGGCGAGACCGTCTTCGAGCAGACCGACGTCGAGATGCCCAGGGCGTGGTCCCAGCTGGCGACCAACGTGGTGGTCTCCAAGTACTTCCGCGGACACGTCGGCACGCCCCAGCGCGAGCGCAGCGTCCGCCAGCTGATCGGCCGCGTGGTCGACCGCATCCACGGCTGGGGGTCGGAGCACGGCTATTTCCGGACCGAGGCCGACGGCGAGACCTTCCGGGACGAGCTCACCCATCTCCTGGTCCACCAGAAGATGGCCTTCAACAGTCCCGTCTGGTTCAACCTCGGCGTCAAGGACACGCCCCAGCAGGCGAGCGCCTGCTTCATCAACTCGGTCCAGGACACCATGGAATCGATCATGGACCTGGCCAAGACCGAGGCGATGCTGTTCAAGGGCGGGTCGGGCACGGGCTCCAACCTCTCCTCGATCCGCTCCTCGAAGGAGAAGCTGGCGGGCGGCGGCGAGGCCTCGGGCCCGGTGTCGTTCATGCGGGGCTTCGACTCCTTCGCCGGCGTGATCAAGTCCGGGGGCAAGACCCGCCGGGCGGCCAAGATGGTCATCCTCAACGTCGACCATCCCGACGTGCAGGAGTTCATCAACTGCAAGGCCGACGAGGAGAAGAAGGCCTGGTCGCTGATCGACGCCGGCTACGACGGCGGCTTCAACGTGTCCGGCGGCGCCTACGACTCGATCGCCTTCCAGAACGCCAACCACTCGGTGCGCGTGACCGACGGCTTCATGCACGCGGTCGACGCCGATGCCAGCTGGCAGACCCACTCGGTCACCACCGGCGAGGTGGTGGACACCTTCAAGGCCAGCTCGCTGCTGCGCGACATGGCCGACGCCGCCCACGTCTGCGGCGACCCCGGCATCCAGTACGACAGCACGATCAACCGCTGGAACCCGGTCAAGGCGTCGGGACGGATCAACTCGAGCAACCCGTGCTCCGAGTACATGTTCCTGGACGACACGGCCTGCAACCTGGCCAGCCTGAACCTCATGACCTTCGTCGACGAGCACGGCGAGTTCCAGGTCGAGGACTTCAAGCGGGCGGTCGCGGTGACGATCACGGCCATGGAGATCATCGTCGACCCGGCCGACTACCCGACGCCGGCCATCGGCCGCAACAGCCACCTGTACCGCCCGCTGGGGCTCGGATACGCGAACCTGGGCGCGCTGCTCATGTCGAACGGCAAGCCCTACGACAGCGAAGAGGGGCGCAACCTGTCGGCGGCCATCACCTCGCTCATGTGCGGCGAGGCGTACCGCCAGAGCAGCGAGATCGCAGAGGCCATGGGGCCCTTCCCGCGCTACCGCATGAACCGCAAGCCGTTCCTCGAGGTGATCGGCATGCACCGGGCCGCCGCCGAGGCGGTGCCGAAGGTGGGCGTGCCCGACGACCTCCACCAGGCCCAGCGCGAGGTCTGGAAGGCGGCCCAGGAGAGCGGCCGCGCCCACGGCTTCAAGAACGGCCAGGTCACCGTGCTGGCGCCCACCGGCACCATCGCGTTCATGATGGACTGCGACACCACCGGGGTCGAGCCGGACATCGCGCTCGTCAAGTACAAGAAGCTGGTGGGCGGCGGCTTCCTGAAGATCGTCAACCGCACCGTCCCCATGGCCCTCGAGCGCCTCGGCTACTCCCAGGAGGAGATCGACCGCATCGTGGCCCACGTGGACGAGCACGAGACCATCGAGGGCGCGCCCGACCTGAAGGACGAGCACCTGCCGGTCTTCGACTGCGCGTTCCGGGCCCAGAACGGCACGCGCTCCATCCACTACATGGGCCACATCAAGATGATGGGCGCGGTGCAGCCCTTCCTGTCCGGGGCGATCAGCAAGACGGTCAACCTGCCCGAGGACGCCAGCGTCGAGGACATCATGGAGGCATACAAGGAGGGGTGGCGCCTGGGGCTCAAGGCCCTGGCGGTCTACCGCGACGGCAGCAAGCGCACCCAGCCGCTGAACTCGGGCAAGGAGCAGAAGGCGACGGACACGGTGGTCGAGATCCGGCCCCAGCGCCGCAAGCTGCCCGACGAGCGCGTCGCGAGCACCCACAAGTTCTCCATCGCCGGCCACGAGGGCTACCTCACCACCGGCCTCTACGAGGACGGCACGCCCGGCGAGATCTTCCTGCGCATGGCGAAGGAGGGCAGCACGGTCTCGGGCCTGATGGACACGGTCGCGACGATGACCTCCATCGCGCTCCAGTACGGGGTGCCGCTGGAGGCCCTCGTCAACAAGTTCAGCCACACCCGCTTCGAGCCGGCCGGCTTCACCAACAACCCCGAGATCCCCATCGCGAAGTCGGTAATGGACTACGTGTTCCGCCACCTGGGCAACCGCTACCTGAGCTCGACCGTCGAGGCGCCGATGGATGAGCAGGAGTCGGAGTCGGTGGGCCTCGACGCCCTGCCGCTCAAGGCGGCCGTCGCGGGCGGCAAGGGCAGCGATCCGGCGGGCGAGGTCGAGCACCGGGCCTTCGTGAACCACGCGGATGCGCCGTCCTGCATGGACTGCGGCGACATCATGATTCGCAACGGGGCCTGCTACAAGTGCCTCACCTGCGGCTCCACGAGCGGCTGCAGCTGAGTCCAGGCGCCCGGACCTCTCGCGGGGGCCGGGCGCGCGACCGGGCGTCGAGGTCGAGTCGCTAGGGAGCGCGGGAAGCATCGCTCAAACATGGGGGGCGAGCGGAGCTTCCCGCGCTCCTGTTCTTCGTGTCCCAACCGTCCGACGGCTCCGCTCGTCCCGGCGGGAGAGGAGACCCATGTCGCAGAAGTCCGTCGCTCGATTCCTCCCGGTGGTCGCCGGCTGCGTGGCCCTGCTGGGTGCACCCGGCTGCATCACCATCGATCTGGCCGCCCTGGGCGACAAGAGCATGCGGGAGACCGTGATCGCCGGGCAGCGGGGGCCGAAGCTCGCCCTGATCGAGGTCGACGGTCTGCTCACCGCCCAGCCCGACCGGAACTGGATCGGCGTCGAGACCCAGAGCACGGTCGGCCGCGTCAAGGAGCAGCTCGACATGGCCCGGCGTGACGACGACGTGCGGGCGGTCCTGCTCCGCATCGACACGCCCGGGGGCACGGCGACCGCCAGCGAGCTGCTCTACCACGAGGTCCTGAAGTTCAAGAAGGAGCGCGGCATCCCGGTGCACGCCCAGCTCATGGGCACCGCGACCTCCGGCGGCTACTACCTGGCCATGGCCACCGACCGCGTGGTGGCCCATCCCACGACCATTACGGGGTCGATCGGTGTCATCTTCGTCGGCGTCGAGATCTCCGGGCTGATGAGCAAGCTCGGCATCTCCGACCAGACGGTGACCGGCGGCAAGTTCAAGGACGCCGGCTCTCCCCTGCGGCCGCGCACGCCGGCCGAGATGGCGCACTTCCAGGCCATCATCGACGACCTCCACGAGGTGTTCCGGGACCGCGTGGATCGGGGCCGCCCGGGCCTCGACCGCGCCCAGGTCGACGCTCTGGCCGACGGACGCATCTTCAGCGCTCCCCAGGCGCGGGACGCCGGCCTGGTGGACGCGATCGGCTCGATCGACGACACCGTGGACGCGATCCGCAACCGGCTGGGAGCCAGCGAGATCCGGGTGGTGCGCTACCACCGGCCCCAGGAGTGGCGCCGGACCGCCTACGACCGCGGACCCGAGGCGCCCGTCCTGAACGTCGACCTGGGGTCCCTGCTGCAGCCGCCCGGGACGCCCGGCTTCCACTACCTGTGGTGGCCCGGAGCCCACTAGGCGCCGGCTCCCGAGCCCACCGGCAGCCGGATCACGAAGCGCGCCCCGCCCGTCGCGGGGCTCTCCAGCTCGAGGGTGCCGTCGTGGTCGCGCACGATGTCGAAGGCGATGGAGAGCCCCAGCCCGGTACCCTCGCCGGGCGCTCGGGTGGTGAAGAACGGGTCGAAGATCCGCTCGCGGACGCTGGTCGGCACGCCGGTTCCGTTGTCGGCGACGGCGATCGAGATCCAGGCGCGCTCCTCGTCGCGGTCGAGGCGCGTTTCCACGCGGATCCGGGGACCGTCGTGGCTCGCCAGTGCCTGCCGGGCGTTCAGCAGCAGGTTCAGGACCGCCTGGAGCAGGCGATCGACGGAGCCCTCGACGCGCGGCAGGTCTTCGGTCAGGTCCGAGGTCACCGCGATGTCCTCTCCCCGGTGGAGGGACGCGAAACGCATGGCCTCCTCGACCAGCTCGTTGACGTCCAGGGGGCGACGGTCCTCCGAGGGCCGGGAGAAGCGAAGCAGGCGCTCGACGATGCGGGCGATGCGGTCGAGGCCGGTGAGGCTCTCGTCGACCACCTCCCTCAGCTCGTCCAGATGGACGGTTGCGTTCGCGGAGTCCGGCGCCTTCTCGATCTCGGCGGCGAGCAGCCTCAGGTGGGCGAGATTGGAACGCACGTAGGCCAGCGGGTTGTTCACCTCGTGGGCCACGCCGGCGGCCAGGATCCCCACGCTCTCGAGCTTCTGTCTGTGGTGCAGGATCCGTTCGTTGCGGCGTTCGGCGCTCCGGTCCCGGAGCATCAGCGCGCGTCCCTCGATGCCGCCTTCCGGGCCCTCGCCCGCGCCGATGACCACCGGATGCAGCTCGATGGTCCGGCCGTCGGCGGTCTCGACCTCGGTGGCGCACCAGGCCTCGGGATCGGTCTCGTCGGTGGACCGCACGTGGTTCGCTCCGCGCGTGAGCCGCGCCGCGGCCGCCTCGAGACTCGAGCCGATGACCTCGCCCGGCAGGGCGCCGAGCATGTCGAGGGCCAGCGGGTTCGCGTCGACCACGATCCCGTCGGCCGAGGCCACGAGCAACCCGTCGCTCAGGTGCTCGATGACGTCCCGACGCACCACCGGCCGGCGATCGAGCAGCTCGAAGCGTTGGACGCCGGCGACCAGCAGCAGGCCGGTGACGCCGAACGAGGCCGGCGTGAGCGGGTAGTCGATGGGCAGCCACGAGCCCACGAAGGCGGCGTGAGAGATCACCGGGGCCGAGATCGCGCCCAGGATCAGCAGCATGCGCTGGCGATCGGCCCGGGTCCGGCATCGCTTGAAGCCCACGCCGACGATGCCCGCGGAGACGAAGGTGGCCAGGAAGGCCCAGCCGGTGAACGCCCAGAAGATCGGCCCGCCCCAGTGGTCGGGGGTCTCCAGCGCCATCAGCGCGGTCCGGTCGCTGAACATCGCGTGGTGGAGAGGGTCGGTCAGCATCGCGATCGAGAAGAACGCCGTCGGAGGCCATACGAGCCAGTTGGCCCGGCCGCTCTCGACGGCCTCGATCCGGACATAGTGGCCGATGGTGAGCACGCAGAGCGCGGTCAGGATCGCGGAGCCCAGGTTGGAGAGCAGGAAGCAGGCAGAGCGCACGGATGCGTCGAAGTCCGAGAAGGCGACGCCCACCATCAGGCACCAGACCGTCATCGTCATCAGGATGCCGAGGAGGTAGCGGTGGACCGTCTTGCGGACGGGATGCGTGATGGTGAAGCCGGCGAGCAGCAGGAGCAGCGGTGTGACTGCGACCGCCTGGAAGAAGGCTGCGTTCATGGGTGGTGGAGACTCCATCGCGGGGGGCCGACGGTGACTCATCGGCCGTTCGGCGCGACGGCCTGAGGCCCGCGAACACCCCGGGGCGTATGAAATCCCCTCAGCGCTCGGAGAACTCCACCGCTACACCCGAAGGCGTCCCCTGGACCTCGTCCTCGCGCATCACCACGCGGCCGCGCACGATCGTGGCCGTGGGCCAGCCCCGGACCGTGCGCCCGTCGAAGGGCGTCCAGCCGCAACGGCTGGCGATCCAGTCGTCGCGGATCTCGCGGGTGGCGCCGAGGTCGATGATCGAGAGATCGGCGTCGCCGCCGATCACCAGGCGTCCCTTGCGCGGGGCGCCCCAGACCCGGGCCGGACCCGCGCAGCAGAGGTCGACCAGGAGCTCCAGGGAGAGCCGCCCGGCCACCACGTGGTCGAGCATGATCGGCAGCAGGGTCTGGACCCCGGGCATGCCGGCGGGACTCCGCGGATAGGGCTGGGCCTTCTCGGAGAGGGTGTGGGGCGCGTGGTCCGACGCGATGTTGTCGATGACACCGCCGAGCACGCCGCGCCACAGCCCCCGGCGATGGCGGTCGTCCCGGATGGGCGGGTTCATCTGGACCCGGGTGCCCCGCTCGGCATAGCACTCGGGCGCCGCCAGGGTGAGGTGCTGGGGCGTGGTCTCCGAGGTCGCCCACACGCGGTGGGCGGCGATCAGGTCCACCTCTTCCGCGGTCGTGAGGTGGAGCACGTGGACCCTGCGCCGGCAGCGCGCCGCGATCTCCAACAGTCTCCGGGTGGCGCGCACCGCGCTCTCCACGTCACGCCACTCCGGATGCATGGCCACGCCGCCCTTGGCCAGGTCGAGGGTCTCGGCCCGCTCCTGCAGCCGCATCTCGTCCTCGGCGTGGACCGCGACCCGGCGCCGTCCGCTTCGCAGCACCCGCTCGAGGTCGCGGTCCTCGTGCACCAGGAGATTGCCGGTGGACTTGCCCATGAAGACCTTCACCCCCGCGCAGCCCGGGAGCCGCTCGAGCTCGTCGAGGCGCTCGGCGTTGTCGGGGGTGGCGCCCACGAAGAACGCGACGTCGCACCACGCGCGGCCGTGGGCCCGGCGGAGCTTGTCCTCGAGGGCGGCGGCGTGGGTGGTGGGCGGGTCGGTGTTGGGCATCTCGAAGACCGACGTGATGCCGCCCAGCACCGCCGCCCGGGTGCCGGTCTCCAGGTCCTCTTTGTGCTCGAAGCCCGGCTCGCGGAAGTGGACCTGGGGGTCGATGGCTCCCGGCAGCACGTGGCAGCCGGTGACGTCGATCTCCTCGGCGGCGTCGGCCTGGGCCAGGTCGCCGATCTCCGCGATCCGACCGTCGCGGACGCCCACGTCGGCGCGGTCCACGCCGCGGTGGGAGACACAGGAGCCTCCGCGAACGATCAGGTCGTAGCTCATGCTCGGAACCCCTTCCTGCCGGGCCGGCCACCCGGAGGCGAGGGTGTACCCGAACTGGCGCCCGGACTCCAGGAGCGTCGGCGTCAGCTGCTAGCCTTGCCCCATGCCGACCGATGGCGACGTCCCGAAGCGGCTTCGTCCGCGTGATGTCGTGGTCCGCCGCGGGCTGGTGATCCCGGCCTCCGAGCTCGTCGAGACGGCCAGTCGAGCCGGCGGCCCGGGCGGTCAGCACGTCAACAAGGCCAACACCCGGGTCTCCCTGCGCTGGAATGCGAGGGGCTCGTCGGTCCTGGGGCCCGTCCAGCGCCAGCGCCTGCTGGATCGCCTGGGTGCGCGGCTCACCGCATCCGGCGAGCTGGTGGTCCACGCCTCGCGGCACCGGAGTCGGGAGCGCAATCGCGAGGCCGCGCGGGAGCGCCTGGCCGAGCTGGTGCGCGGCGCCCTGGTGGTGGAGCGCGCTCGGGTCGCCACCCGACCCACCCGGGCCTCGCGCGAGCGGAAGCTGGCGGAGAAGCGCCGCCGCAGCGGGGTCAAGCGGACCCGAGGGCGCGTGCGCCGCGACGACGACTGACTCGGGCCGACTGGCGCCGCTTCGCTTCTCCGGAGGTCTTTCGTTGCCCCGACCGGGCAGCCGACGGCGAGGACGAGCCGTGCCAGGCAGGACGACACGTCGTCGACAGTCCCGCGCCTTCCAGCCACCACGGAATCAGGGAAGCGACGGCGCCCTGGTCGTGTGGGAGGAGGTCAGCCGCCGGTCGAGAGGCGTAGGACCCTCGGGATGCCGGTCTCGATCTGCCAGGTGGGGGCGTTGGAGTTCGACGTCCAGATGCGTCCCTCGGCGTCGAAGTCGACCTCGCGGGTGTAGGTGACCCGGGTGGGCAGCGGATACACCGTGAAGGTCTCGCTCCCGGGATCGAAGCGGATCAGGGTGTCGCTGTTGGTTCCGCAGATCCAGACGCGGTCGCTGCCGGGCTCCACCGCCAGGGCATAGGGCACCTCGCTGCCCAGCGGCTCGATGGGCAGGGGCCAGCGCTCGAACTCCCGGGTGTCCGGGTCGAAGCGCGCCACCAGGGACTCGGAGAAGGACGGAATCCACAGCTTCCCCTGCGAGTCGAAGCGGAGCCGGCGCGGCGCGGCGAAGGGCGTGTCGACCATCTCCACGGAGAAGTCGTCGGGATCGATGCGGCCGATGCGGTGCTGGTTCAGCTGGCTGAACCACACGCCGCCGTCCGGCGCGATGTCGATGCCGTAGGGGACGGGCATCGAGATGCCGTCTTCCTGCTCGGCGGCCAGGCTGCGGATGTCGAAGTGGCGACCGAGCCAAAGGAAGAGCGGCATCATGCGCAAGGCGACGGCCTGGCCGAACGACGCCGCCGGCACCCGGATCTGTCGGGCCTCGCCGGTCTTCGGGTCGAGCATGCCCACGTGGTTCGAGGCGGCGATCGTGTACCAGATGCGCCCCCGGCCGTCGAAGCGCAGGGTGTGCGGGTAGTAGCCGTCGTCCATCCGGTGGATCTCGAAGTCCTCGGTGTCCGGGTCGAAGCGGGCCAGCTGGTTGCCCAGGGCGAGAGTGATCCAGACCGCGCCGTCGGGGGCCGCCTGCAGGGAGTGCGGTCCCACGTGGCTGTTGGAGTTGGGGTTGAGCGGCGTGTCGACGCTGCGCAGCACTCCGCCCAGGGGAAGATCGCCGCGCGGGATGTCCCAGGCTTCGCGGAGGCCGTCCTCTCGGCCGGGGTCCAGGCGGTAGAGCCTGTCGTGGGTCATGTCCACGGAGTAGACGCGGCCGTCGGGGTGCACCATCAGGTCGTGCTGCATCGACGAGCGTTCGCCCAGCTCCCACTCGTCGATGCGCGCCCGCCGCACGAGCGGGGGCGGCGGCGGCGCGAAGTCCTCGCTGCCCATGCGCTTCGTGAGGGCGGGCACCGCGTGGGCCGGGTCGTAGGCGGCGTTCATCAGGTCCGGGAGCCGGCTGCGCAGGTCCCCGGAGAGCATGCCGCCCATCCGCCCCATGAGGCGGATGACCTTCTCCCACTCGCCGTGCTCGCGCAGCACCCGGGTGGCGGCGCTGCCCTGCTGGTGACAGTAGGTGCACTGGCGCTTGAGCTCCTCGCGCTGGGCGTCGTCCTCCACCCGCTCGAGGACCAGCGCGTACCAGTGGTTGGCCGGGAGCTGGGCCGCCAGGGCGGCGGGGTCCCGCTCGCGCTCCACGCGCAGGTCCAGGCGGCCCTCCGCGTCGGGCCGGGGAGACGCGACCCGCAGGTCCTTCCAGCCGATGCGCCGGACCCTCAGCCAGACGTCCTCGCTCCCGGCCGGCGCGGCGACCCGGTAGGCGCCCGCGTCGTCGGTGAAGACCGTTACCGCGTGGAGCGGGTCGCCGCTGCGCACGCTGACCATGGCGCCCATCACCGGCGCTCCGGTCTCGTCCAGCACCCGGCCGTGCCAGGAGGCGGGGTCGCCGGCGTGGCTGACGCCCGCCGCGGCGAGCAGACTGCAGAGCGCGGCGAGGGCGACGAGCCCCTTTGCGGCATCCGTTCGAAGGTCTCTCATGGGGTCTCGCCTCCTCCTTCCGGCCGCGCCGGCGAGCCCGGTCCGCCGGGCGGGCGCGGCCCCGCACTCGCGGGGGACGACTGGATCAGTGGATCGCCGCACGCGAAGCAGAAGCGCGCTCGCCGCCGGTGGCCCGTGGCCAGGCACGAGGCGCAGGCGCGGCTCGAGATCTCCGACGTGCGGCTGCCCTGGACGAGCTCGGCGGTCACGATGCCCGTGGGCACGGCGATGATCGAGTAGCCCAGGATCATGGCCGCGGCCGCCAGGGTCTTGCCGAGCGGGGTCTGGGGAGCGAGGTCGCCGTAGCCCACGGTCGTGAGCGTGACGATCGCCCAGTAGATGCTCTGGGGGATGCTGGTGAAGCCCGCCTCGGCGCCCTCGATGAGATACATCGCCGACCCCAGGATCACGACCAGGATGAACACCGTGCCCAGGAAGACGCCCACCTTGTGCCGGCTGGCGGTCAGGGCGTCGGTCAGCATGTTCGCCTCGCCCAGGAAGCGCGCCAGCTTGAACACCCGGAAGACGCGCAGCAGGCGCAGGGCGCGGATGGTCAGCAGCGACTGCGAGCCGGGCCAGAGAAGGCTCACGTAGCTCGGCAGGATGGCGAGGAGGTCGATGATGCCGAAGAAGCTGGTGGCGTAGCGGACCGGGCGTCGCACGCACGCGAGCCGGACCGCGTATTCGACGGTGAACAGGACCGTGAAGAACCACTCCGCGGCGCGGATGGCGCCGCCGAAGCGCATGCGCACCCAGGCGACGCTCTCGAGCAACACCGCGCCCACGCTCACGAGGATCGCCACGAGCAGCGCCACGTCGAAGGCCTTGCCCGCCGGCGTGTCCGCCTCGAAGATGATGACCCACAGGCGCTGGCGCCAGGCCACCCGTTCGGCCGGAAGCGGCCCTTGCGCGACCCTCCGCTGCTCGTCGATCCCGCCGGGGCTCAAGCCGCCGACCTCCGTGCCCTCATACCCGGATCTCCGCCTCCGACACCCGTTTCCGCGTTCGAGCCCGGACCCACAGTGTACGTCGTGCGCGGCTTGCTACGCTGCGCCCGCATGCGGTTCGGACTTGCCATCGCCGCCGCGCTCGGTCTGGGCGCCGCGCTCTACTTCGCCACCCTCGAGGCCGCGGGCGTCACCTGCGAGCTGTGCATGGAGTTCGAAGGCCGCACGGTCTGCCGCAGCGCGTCGGCCGAGGACCGCGATACGGCGATCTACGGCGCGCGCATGGCCGCCTGCGCCGTCCTGTCCCAGGGCGTCACATCCGGGATGCAGTGCGATCGCACGCCTCCCAAATCCCTGGTCTGCACACCCTAGGCCCGAGTTGAATTGCCCACACAAGCGTCCCGGGTGGCGCTCTCTCCGCCTCGGCCCCCTCCCGCGTCAATCTCCGCCGGCGTCCCGCCGATCTCCCGGAGACAGCGGCGCCCGGGGCAGCGTCGCAGGGAGGGGCCGCGATGGAGATCCTGGGTGGACTCGTCACGCTGACCAACCTGCTGCTGGCCGCCGTGATCGGGGTGCGGCTGTTCCGGCTGGCCCGGCGACGGGGCGGCTCCGTGGAGCGCGGGCTGGCGGTCTACTTCCTCTTCCACGCCTTCCTGAGCGGCGCGCTCTCGTGTGGTCTGTACGTCGGCTGGGCGGACCCGGAGATGGCGCTGCCGACCTCCGTCGAGATTCCCCTGCACGCGACCTTCCAGGTGTGCGCCAGCATCGGCGTGGCCGGCGCCTACCTCTTCACCTGGCAGACCTTCCGGCCCGGCTCCGAGGTGGCCAAGGGGCTCGTGACGATCGCACTCGCGGTGATGGCGGCGAGCCTGGTCGCCGTGGGGCTCACCGACGGCTTCGCGGTCCGGGTCCTGAACGGTCCGGCCTACTGGGTGCACCTCGCGACCAAGCTGGCCTTCCTGCCGTGGATCGCCGTGGAGTCGTTCCGCTACTCGAGCCTCCAGAGCAAGCGCCTGGCCCTCGGCCTGGCGGATCCCCTGGTGGCGAACCGGTTCTGGCTCTGGGGCTGGTGGTCGACGGCGATGCTGCTGCTCGGGCTCTCGGACCCGATCGCTCGCCTCTGGTACGTCCAGCGGACGGGCAGCACCACCCAGTGGGTGCCCGAGCTGGGGCTGCCCATCGTGAACACCACCATCTTCTTCACGTCGGTCCTGGGACTGGTGGCGGCGACTGCGCTGTTCCTGACGTTCTTCCCCACGGCGCGCTACCGCGCCTGGATCGAGGGGCGCGCCGCCCGCGCCGCGGCCCAGGCGGGCTGAGAGGCGGCCGATCCGCCGGCGCCGGCCTCGCGACCGGTGTCCCCGCTCAGTCCTCCGCGCCACCCAGCCACAGCGCCATGGCCGCGTAGGCGCGCCACGGCCGCCAGGCCGCGGACAGGGCCTCGAGGGCCCGGGCCGAGGGCCGGGCGGACGCAGCCTCTCCGCGCCCCGAAGGCGCCGCCGCCCGGCGCAGCCCCAGGTCTCCGCTCGGAAAGGCGTCGGGATCGCCGAGGGCGCGCAGCGCGATCATCTCCGCGGTCCAGGGGCCGACGCCCGGCAGGCTCGTCAGGCCGGCGCGGACCTCGTCGGGGGGCGCCGAGCCGTCGAGCACCAGCGCGCCCTCCGCCACTCCGCGAGCCAGCCGGCGCAGCGCGTCGGCCCGGGAGGCCGGAAGGCCGATGGCCTGCAGGTCGGCCTCGGTCAGGCGTTCGGGCGTCGGGAACAGGTGGGTCACGCCGCCCTGCGGCTGGGCCAGCGGCTCGCCCCAGCGCGAGACCACGCGTCCGGCGAGCGTCGTGGCGCCGGCCACCGAGACCTGCTGGCCCAGGATCACGCGCACCGAGACCTCGAAGCCGTCCCAGGCGCCCGGGACCCGCAGGCCCGGCCTGCGCGCGAGCAGCGGGCCGATCCGGGCGTCCCCTCCCAGCACCGAGGCGATGGCCTCCGGGTCGGCGGCCAGGTCGAAGAGCCGCCGCGTGCGCGCGACCCAGCCCGCGATCGGTCGCGCATCGCCGGCCGGCAGCTTCACGCGCAGGGCAGCGGCCTCCGGGTCGTCGCCGATCTCCACCAGGCTCGCGCCCTCGCCCAGGCGCGCGCTGCGTCGATACACGCCGTCGTCCACCTCCTCCACGCCCGGAATCGCCCGCACTGCGAGGTAGCCGAGCAGTGCGTCGAAGGCGAAGGGCGGCCGGTAGGCCACGCGCAGGCAGAGCGGCCCATCGCCCGGGCGCACCCGCTGGCGGCGTCTCCGCAGCTCGCTCGGCGGGCAGCCGTAGGTCTCGCGAAAGGCGGCGTTGAAGCGGCGCAGGCTGGAGAAGCCGGCGGCCTGGGCCACCCGCGTCATGGGCCAGTCGGTGTCGTCGAGGAGGCGCTTGGCGAAGTGGATGCGGCGGGTGCGGGCCACGGCGCCGGGCGACACGCCCAGGTGCTGGTCGAAGAGCCGGCGCAGGTGACGTTCGCCCAGGCCGAGCCGCGCGGCCAGGCTCGCGACGGCGTCGTCGTCCAGGGCGCCCTCGTCGATGAGTCGCAGGGCTCGGGTGACCGTGGCCCGGGTCCCGGACCAGGCCGGCGTGCCCGGGGAGGTCTCGGGCCGGCAGCGCAGACACGGGCGGAAGCCGGCCTCCGCCGCCGCTGCGGCGCAGCCGAAGATCCGCACGTGGGCCCGGCGCGGGGTCGGCGCCGGGCAGATCGGGCGGCAGTAGATGCCGGTCGAGGTCACGCCGAAGAAGAAGCGCCCATCGAATCGCGGATCCCGACTGGCGAGGCTCCGATAGCAGTCGTCGTCGCCCGGCGGCGCGCGCCGGTCGTCGCTGGGAGGGTCGCTGGGGCGGATCGGGGCACCCATGACACCAGGGTAGGAGGCCCCGTCGCGCCGGGCTCGCCGTTTTCGGACACGGCCGTGGGACCCGCGCCGGGCGAGCGCGCGTGGTCGGGCCGCTGCGCTGCGTCAGTGGCCCTCGGGGCGTGTCGAAGCGTGTCGGGGCGAGCAGGAGGGCGCCCTAGGCGGTCAGCAGGACCTTGCCGAGGTTGCGCCGGTCCTGGAGGTAGTGGTGGGCCTCGGCGGCGCGCTCCAGCGGGAACGACGTGTCCACCACGGGGGCGATCAGCACGTCGTCCTCGGCGTGGGGGTGGCGCACGCGCTCCAGCAGGCTCTCCATCCAGCGGGTCACCCGGTCCTGCTCGTCCCAGAGATGACCGACGTTGACCCCGAAGACGCCCTTGTTGGCGTCCATCAGGGCGCCGGGGTTGAAGTGCCACCAGGGCAGGGAGGTGAGGGTGCGCAGCACCCGCCACAGGCTCCGGCGCTTGCCCGGCGCGATGGCGGACATGCCGAACATGCCGAGCCGGCCGGTCGGCGCCAGGCAGCGGTAGCTCTTCATGAACGACGGCCCGCCCACGGCGTCGATCACCAGCTCCACGCCGCGTCCGGAGGTGAGCTCCAGGGTGCGCGCCTCGAAGTCTTCACGGGTGTAGTCGATGCAGTGTGCGACACCCTGGGAGAGCAGGAACTCGTGCTTGCCGGCCGAGGCGGTTCCGATGACCCGGGCCCCGATTCCCCGGGCCAGCTGGATCGCGGCGATTCCCACCCCCCCGCCGGCCGAGTGGACGAGCACGGTCTCGCCGCTGCGCAGTCCGCCCATCACCACCAGCAGCTGGTACGCCGTCAAGTAGTTCACGGGAAAGGCGGCCGCCTCGAGCGCGGACATCTTCTCGGGGCGGGCGAAGGCCTGGTGCTCGGGAACGCAGACGACGTCGGCGTATCCGCCGAAACGGGTCATGGCCAGCACGTTGCGGCCGACCCAGTCGCTCTCCACGTCGTCGCCCACGGCATCGATGACGCCGGCCACCTCGTAGCCCGGCACCACCGGCATGGGCGGCAGGTCGGGATACAGGCCGAGTCGGCCCATGATGTCGGCGAAGTTGACGCCCGACGCCTCGACGCGAATGCGCAGCTCGCCCCGCCCGGGCAGCGGGTCCTCGGCCTCGCGCAGCTCGAGCACCTCGGGCGGGCCCGCCCTGGGAATCCAGATCTGTCGCACCGCCGACACCTCCCGACGGGCAGTGTACGATAGAGACCGCGGACCCGCGGGTTCGCTCGGGAGGGTCGAGAGCATGGCGGTTTCCAGCACCAGGGACTCCAGCCGCACCGGAGCGGGCAAGCCGCCGACCTTCGGCATCCTCGTGGCCGGCGGTCCGGCGCCGGGCATCAACGGCGTGATCGGCGCCGCCACGATCATGGCCGAGCGCAGCGGCGCGCGGGTGATCGGTCTCTTCGAGGGCTTCCGCTGGCTGATGGAAGGTCGCACGGACCACGCCCGGGAGCTGCGCATCGAGGAGGTGTCGCGCATCCACCTGCTGGGCGGCTCGATCCTTCAGACCGCGCGCGCCAACCCCACGAAGAACCCCGCCCACCTCGAGGCGGTGCTGAAGTCCCTGGACGAGCTGGGCATCGACCACCTCATCACCATCGGCGGCGACGACACCGCGTTCTCCGCCCGCCGGGTCTCCGAGGAGGCGGAGGGGCGCATCCGGGTCGCCCACGTGCCGAAGACCATCGACAACGATCTCCCGCTGCCCCACGGCATCCCCACCTTCGGGTTCGAGACCGCGCGCGAGCACGCGACCGAGGTGGTGTCGAACCTCATGGAGGACGCCCGGACCACCAACCGCTGGTACTTCGCCATCGTCATGGGGCGCAAGGCCGGGCACCTGGCACTCGGCGCCGCGAAGGCCGCCGGGGCGACCCTCGCGCTCATCCCCGAGGACTTCCGCGAGGACCCCATCTCCCTCGAGCGGGTGGTGCGCATCCTCGAAGGCGCCGTGGTCAAGCGGCGCAGCATGGGGCGGGGCTACGGGGTGGCGGTCGTGGCCGAGGGCATCGGCGAGCATCTCGACCCGGCGGAGCTCGAGTCCATGACCGACATCGAGCGCGACGAGCACGGGCACATCCGGCTGGCCGAGGTGCCCCTGGGCTCGGTGCTCAAGCGCCGGGTCCGGTCCGGCCTCGAGGAACTCGGCATCAAGCTGACCATCGTCGAGAAGGACATCGGCTACGAGCTGCGCTGCGCCGAGCCCAACGCCTTCGACCTGGACTACACCCGCGACCTGGGCGCCGGCGCGGTGCGAGCGCTGCTGAAGGGCGAGACGGGCGTGATGATCACGCGCCAGGAAGGGGCCATCGTGCCCATTTCCTTCGACGATCTGAAGGACCCGGAGACCGGCCGCACGCGCATCCGCGTGGTCGACACCAGCACGGAGTCCCACGAGAGCGCCTGGTCGCTCCAGGTCCGCATGGAGAAGCACGACCTCGAGGATCCCCGGCGCCTGGAGTCCCTGGCGAAGGCCACGGGGCTCTCGGCGGACGAGGTGGTGGCGCGCTACGCGCCCCACTGCGACTGAACCCGGACCGGAACGGAGACACACCCATGACCCGCCTCGCCCATCGGGTCCGCTCCGCCGCCACGGTGCTCGGACTGTTCGCCGCTCTGGCGCCGCTGGCGTGCAGCCAGCGCCCGCTGGTCGAGGTCCGCCGCCTGGCCCCCGCCCACTCCGCGGTGCGCCTGGTGGCGGTGGCGCCCTTCTATCCGGCGCCCAGCCTCTCCCGGTCGCGGGGCGTCAAGGACGAGTCGGCCTGGGCCGCGGCCGCCCTGGTCTCGCGCTTCATGGCGGAGGCGCTCGCCAACCGGGGCTTCACCGTGATCGCGCCCAGCGAGCTCGAGACCGCGTTCATCGGAGAGGGGGCGATCGTCCCGCGCGGCGACGGTCTGGCGGCCGCCAGCGTGGCGTCGCGCAACTTCGGCGCCACCGGCGTGCTGCTGGGAGAGGTCTTCCGCTACCGCGAGCGCAGCGGCACCGCGGTCGGCTCGGAGCAGCCGGCGAGCATTGCCTTCCGGGTGACGCTGTTCAGCGCGCCGGAGGGGCGGAAGGTGTGGGTGGCCGAGTTCGACGAGACCCAGCCCAGCGTCACCGGCGACATCCTGCGCGCGCGCCAGTACCCGGGTCGCGGCAGCCGCTGGCTCACCGTGGCCGAGCTCGCGCAGTTCGGCGCCCGCCAGGTGGCCGGCGAGATGCCTCAGCCGGGCGTCGCGCCGCAGTCCGACCCGGGCATCTCCGAGTAGGGCGAGTAGCCCAGGCTCGCCATCGTCGGTCCCAGCCGGGCCTCCACCCGGGCCGCGTCCGCCTCCGAGAGGAAGGAGCGCCAGTCCTTCTCGTTGGGGGCGAGCCGCGCGCGCAGCCGGGGTGAGCCGTGCTCGTCGCGCCGGACCTCGACGTCCTCGAGCAGCGGGCCCGCCTCGAAGGGCTCTTCCAGAAAGGCGCAGATCCGCCGCAGCTCGCGCTCGGGACGGGCCGTCAACGTGTCGTAGTCCACCAGCTGCAGCCGCCCGGGCGCGGTCGCCTGCGCGGCCAGGATCGCGTCCACGCAGTCGCGGTAGGAAGCGGCGAAGGCGTCGGGGTCCTGCTCCAGCCAGTCGAGGGCGTCCCGGTAGCGGTCGCGCTCGCGCACCTTCGCGAGGCGCTTGCGATAGGAGCTGTACACGTCGACCGGATGCCGCACGCAGGCGAGCACGCGCGCCGCGGGATAGGTGGTGAAGACCTCGCGCAGGTGGAGTGCGTGGACGGGGGTCTTCTCGAGCATGCGCGCGACGCCCCGGGCCGCGCGGGCCGCGTGGAAGAAGACGCGGATCCGGTGAGGATGGCCGGCGCGCACGAACGGGTCTCTCGAAAAGCGGCTCGCCAACGACGGACGCACCCGGCGGGCGAGCTCGAGCATCGCGGCCGCGGCCTCCCGGTCCTCCAGGAAGAACTCGAGCAGCGCGGCGCCCTCGGGCTCGAGGATGCGCAGGATCCGCTCCGGCTTCGCGAACACCCGGGTCTCCGCGGTGCCCCGGTGCCGGGGGGCGAAGCGGGGGTGCCGCTCGAGGGTGTTGCGCAGGGCCGTGGTGCCCGAGCGCGGCACGCCCACCACGAACACCGGTGCGTGGCGCCGCTCGCTGCGCGAGACCCGGCGCCAGCTCCCGCTCCCGCTCCCACCCGTCGCGGACCCGCCCGCCGTCGAGTCGGCCAACCTCAGGTGCCCCGGCGGCGCATCCCGGCGGCTTCGTAGATCGCGTCGATGATGGCCATGTTGCGCACCCCGTCGCGGGCATCGGACGGGGGCTCGGGCCCGCCCCGCAGCCAGCTCGCGAAGGCGCGCAGCTGGGCCGTGTAGGACGCGTCGCCCCGCACGCGCTCCACGCGCGTGCCCCGCGGCGAGCGGACCTTCAGCCGGTGGTGGATCTGGGGCGCCACGGGGTTGAACACGGAGAGCCTCCCCTGGTCGCCGCGCACCTGGGCGCCCGCCGAGAGCAGCCAGCCCGAGAGGAGCGAGCACTGGATGCGCGCGGTCACCCCGTTCGGGAAGCGCAGGCCCGCCTCCATGGCGCGATCCACGTCGGGGGAGAGCTTCCAGGCCCGGGCCGAGAGCACCTCGGGGTCCCCGGCGTCGGCCTCCCCGGCGCCCGCCAGGGTGCGCACGATGTTGACCGTGTAGCAGCCGGTGTCCATGAGCGCGCCGCCTGCCAGGTCCCAGCGGAAGCGGATGTCGCCCGGCTTCAACATGGGAACGCAGAGCCGGGCTTCGACGTGGCGGACCGTCCCCAGCTCTCCGCTGGCGAGGATCTCGAGCACCCGGGCGCTGAGCGGGTGGTAGCGCCAGTGGAAGGCCTCCATCAGGCGGCGTCCGCTCTTCTCCGCGGCCTCGGCCATGCGCGCGGCCTCGTCGGCGTTGCTGGCGAGCGGCTTCTCGCAGAGCACGTGCTTGCCGGCCTCCAGGGCCCGAAGGGTCCACTCGGCGTGGAGGCCGTTGGGCAGCGGAACGTAGATCGCGTCGAGCGACGGGTCGTCCAGCATCTCGGCGTAGCTCGAGTGGACCTTGCCGATGCCGTGGCGCGCGGCGAAGCGCCGCGCCTTCTCGGGGTCGCGGGCGGCGACCGAGACCACGTCGACGTCGTCCACCTCGCGTGCGGGCCGCACCAGTGCGATGGGTGCGATCGTGGCCGCACCGAGGATGCCCATGCGCAGGGGCGGCGGGACGGGCGCGCTCATGGGCGGCTCCTCCGGTTTCGATCGGCAGGGCGCGGACGCGCCCCGGGCTTGCGACGTTATCACACACCCGCGGCCGTGGAGGGAGCGCGGGTCGCCGACAGGCGGCGATCGCGGCGGAGTCGGTGGAGGGTCAGGAGGACGCGTGCTCGAGGATCTCCGAGACCACGACCTCGCCGCCCTCGCTCCCGTCGCCCGCGGCCTCCTCGGAGGTCGGCGCTGGGGCGTCGTCTTCCCGGTTCGGGGCGAGCTCGGGGAGACCGTCCACCAGCTTGGCGAGGTATTCCGACGCATCGGGATCCAGATCCTCGAAGCGCAGGAGCAGGCCGCGTTCCCCGTCGCAGCGATCCACCCGGGCGCCCACGACCAGGGGCTCCATGCGCTCGCCGACGTGGAGCGCGATGCGGATCGAATCGCCCACCTGGAGGTCCGGGTGAGGTGCGATGCGCATGCCGCCGAGCGAGATGTCCATGCCGATGAGCACGCGCGCCGCCTCTTCGCCGAGCGCGATGATGCTGCGCTCGTACTCGCGTCGCTGGGCCGTCCGGCGGTCCGTCCCGGCGGCGCCGTCCTCTGCGGCGTCTTCGGGCGGCGTGTCGGCGTGGACGGCCGGGGGCTCGGCCGCGGCCGCTCTCGCGGGCTCGACCGCGCCCGCCCGGGGCCGGCGATCGGACGGCACGCGGCCGGGCAGGGTGGCCGGTCCGCGGGTGTACTCGGAGACCAGCCGCTGGAGCGGCGCCAGGACGCTCCGCCGCAGGTCGTCGAACACCACGGCGACGGCCTGGGTGCCCGCGTCCTCCCCGCTCGCCGGGCCGGTGCGCACCACGCGACCGCGCAGGCTGAGGCTGCCCTTGCCGGTGAGGCGGGCCGGAAGGCTCACGGTGATCGATGCGTCGCGCCGGGCCGCGTGGGACGTGAGCAGCCGGCAGCCGCGGATCGAGAGCTCCGAGAGGATCGCCCGGCGCGGCCACAGGCCGGTGCGAAAGCGCACGGGCGCCCCCACGTTCACCCGCTGGCGGCGCCGCTTCTCCGGACCGCAGTACACGGTGTGGAGGAGCAGGCCTCGCAGGGCCGCGGGATGCACCGGCCGCCGCACGATCCGCTCCACCCCGGCTCGCTTCAGCATGGCCATGACGGTGCGCGAGCCCTGCTCGACCACCGCGATGCGCAGGGGCATCTGGTCCGGCGCGAAGCGGGCGGCCAGCAGGGCCTGGGGCGAGGCGATCACCACCCCCCACTCGCCATCGCAGGCGCTCTCGCCCGAGCGACCGCGGCGCTCGAGGAAGCGTCCGCCGATCCCCGCCAGCAGCTGACAGACGTCATCGAGCTCGCCGTCGTGGGCGACGAGGATTCGACGATTGGGGCTGGACTCCGGACCCACTCCAAACCTCCGGCACCGGGCGGGACCGGTGCCTCAAGGTGGATCGGACGGAGCGGCCGATTGCTGAACGACGAAGGTGAGGGGCTGGAAGACCAGGGGCCCGATTCCCGACGGGCGGAGCGCCGCCGCCGGCCGGGGCGGGTCAGGGCCCGCCCAGGAAACGCTCCCGCAGGCTCGTCCAGACCTCCGAGTGCACCCGGGACAGCAGCGCCCGGTTCAAGCGCTCCCGAATGGGGTGCCCCGTGGGGAGTCCGTAGGCGTAGTCCTGTCGCGAGAAGGTGCCCGGGAGCACGGCGATCCGGCCCGGCAGGTCGGTGACCGACAGGTGCAGCAGCAGCGGGGCGTCGTAGACCGCAGCCTCCGCCTGCCCCTCGATCACGGCGGTGACGGCGGCGAGGAGGTCGTTGCGCGCCAGGATCTCGGCTCCGATGCGGTCCAGGTAGCTCTCGCTGGTCGACTGGGACACCGTGGCGACCACCCGGCCGGGCAGGTCGGCCGGCCCCTCGATGCCGGTGGTGAGGCGGTGGGCGGTGAGCGAGCTGGCGATGGCGGCCGTGAAGCCCGAGATGAGGACGATGCTGGCGAACATCCAGACCAGCGCCACCAGGCGGCCGCCCACGGTCTGGGGCGCCTTGTCCCCGTAGCCCACGGTGGTCATGGTCACCGCCGACCACCAGAAGGCGTGGCCCAGGCCCCGGACCGGACCGCCTCCGAACTGCTCCGGGTTGCGGCGCCGCTCGAACATCCAGACCAGGGCCCCGGCCCCGAGCAGCACGGCGGCCAGGGCGAGCACCGCCTTCAGGAAGTCGGCGGACAAGAGCGAGCCGAGGAGCGCCGCGAGCGGGGCGGTGCGTGCGCTGCGGGCGGGAACCGCGATGCCCAGTCCCGAGGTGTAGAACGGGTGGCTGAAGTCGATCACGCGCTCGCGTTCCGAGGTGGCCGTGAGCGCCGCGGCCACGAGGTCGAGCTCGCCGTTCGCGAGCCCCTCGAGCAGCCCGTCGAGGTCGCGCTCCACCCACTCGTACTCGACGCCCAGGTCCTCGGCGATGCCGCGCCACAGCTCGACGGAGAGTCCGGTCCAGGTCCCGTCGCCCTGCTTGATGGCGAAGGGCGGCGTCTCCTTGGTGCCGACCCGGAGCGGGCGCGTCTGGGCCTCGACGGCGCCGCCGGCCAGGACGAGCGCGACCAGCGCGCCGGCGATCCCCGCGCGCCTAGCGACGCTCGAGCGGAGGCTCGGCCACCCGGAGCATCTGCTTGCCGGTGTTCTCACCGCGGAAGAGGCGAAGCAGGGTGCGCGGCGCATTCTCGAGGCCCTCCTGGATGTCCTCTCGGTGGCTGATGCGTCCCTCGGCGACCCAGGTGCCGAGATCGGTCAGCCCCTCGACGAAGCGGGACAGGTAGTCCAGGACGATGAAGCCCTCCATGCGCGCGCGCTGGACGACCAGGTTCATGATGTTGCGCGGCCCCGGCGGCGGCTCCTTCTCGTTGTAGCCGGAGATGCCGCCGCACAGCACGATGCGCGCGTTCTTGGCGATCCGGGCCAGCACCTGGTCGAGGATCTCCCCGCCCACGTTGTCGAAGAAGACGTCGATGCCCTGGGGACACAGCTCGCGCAGGCGCGCGCCCACGTCCTCGGACTTGTAGTCGATGGCCGCGTCGAAGTGCGCCTCGTCGGTGAGCCAGCTGCACTTGCTCGCGCCGCCGGCGATGCCGATCACCCGCGCTCCCTGCAGCTTCGCGACCTGGCCCGCCACCGAGCCGGTGGCGCCCGCGGCGCCCGAGACCACGACGGTCTCGCCGGCTGCGGGGCGGCCCAGGTCGAGCATGCCGAAATAGGCGGTGAGCCCGGTGATGCCGAGAACGCCCAGGGGCCAGGTCAGCGGCACCATGGCCGGCACCTTGGTGAGGGGGATCGGACCGCCCGGCGCGGCCACGGCGTAGTCCTGCCAGCCGAAGGTCCCCTGGACGATCTCGCCCTCGGCGAAGTCCGGGTGGTTCGAGCGGACGATCTGGGCGACGGCTCCCGCGCGCATGGGCTCGCCCAGGGCGACCGGCGGGATGTAGCTGGGACGGTCCTCCATCCAGCCCCGCATGGCGGGATCGAACGAGAGATAGAGGTTGCGGACCAGCACCTCGCCCTCGCCGGGCTCGGGGATCGGCGATTCCCGCCACTCGAAGTCGCTCTCGGACACCATGCCGACCGGACGGGACGCGAGGACCCACTGCCGGTTGCAAGCGGAGGTCGGGTCGGAGGTCTTCGCGGTCATGGCGTCTCTCCTCGGCTGGGGGATCGGGGGGGGGGGCGGGGCGGGCGAGCCGTCAGCTTCCCAGACCCGGCGTCCGGGTTCAAGCGCGGCGCCGACCCGCGTATGATGCTCCCGTCGCCATCGCCTGCAGCCTCCGGGGAGACGCCATGGGATTCGCCGAGTACGCCGAGCACGACGGGCTGGGTCTGGCCGAGCGGGTGAAGCGGAAGGAGGTCACGCCGGCGGAGCTGGTCGCGGCCGCGATCGACTGCATCGAGCGCCGCAATCCCGCGCTGGGCGCCGTGGTGCACCGCGCCGACGCCGAGGCGCGCCGCACCGCCGAGGGCCCGCTGCCCGACGGGCCGTTCCAGGGCGTTCCGTTCCTCGTGAAGGACCTCTGGTGTGAGGTCGCGGGCATGCCCCGCACCCACGGCAGCCGCTGGCACCGGGACCGGGTCGACGCCGAGGACGGCGAGCTCGCGCGTCGCTACCGCGCGGCGGGCGTGGTCATCCTGGGCAAGACCAACACTCCCGAGAACGGCATCACCGGAACCACCGAGTCGGCCTTCCTCGGGCCCTGCCGCAACCCCTGGAACCCCGACCACATCGCGGGCGGCTCGAGCGGGGGCTCCGCCGCCGCGGTCGCCAGCGGCATGGTCCCCCTGGCCCACGCCAGCGACGGCCTGGGCTCGATCCGCATCCCGGCCGCCTGCTGCGGCCTGTTCGGCCTGAAGACGACCCGCGAGCGCAATCCCCACGGACGCCACGACAGAGATCGGGCGGTGGGCTTCGGCGTCGACCACGTGGTGAGCCGCAGCGTGCGCGACAGCGCCGCCATGCTCGACGCCACCGGGTACCCCGAGCCCGCGTGCCCCTATGCGGCTCCGGCCAAGGCCGGACCCTACCTCGCGGAGGTCGGCGCCTCGCCGGGGAGGCTGCGGGTGGCCTTCTCCGCCCGGACGCCCAGCGGCCGGCCCATCGAGGGCGAGGTGCAGAGCGCCCTCGAGGCGACCGCCGCGCTGCTCGTCGAGCTCGGCCACGAGGTCGAGGAGCAGCCGCTGCCCGTCGACATGCGCGCCCTCTACCGCGCCCAGGGCATCATCTCCTCGGCCAACGCGGCGGCCGGCTACGCCGAGCACGCCGAGGCCAAGGGACGCCCCGCCGAGCCCGACGAGCTCGAGCCGCTGACCTGGGCGGGCATCGCCGTGGGACGTCGACAGACCGGCGAGGCGGTGTTCCGCGCCTGGCGCGACATGCGGGTGCTGTGCCGGGACGTGCTGTCGCTCTTCGAGCGTTTCGACGTCTTCCTGTCGCCGGTGATGGGCGCCGAGCCCCCGCCCATCGGCTACATCGATCCGGTGAACCTCGAGCCCCGGGAGGTCGGCCGGCGCCAGGCGCGCGTGTTCCCGTTCACGCCGCCCTTCAACTTCACCGGCCAGCCGGCCATGTCCGTGCCCCTGGCCTGGAGCGAGGCGGGGCTCCCCATCGGCATGCAGTTCGCGGGGCGCTACGCCGACGAGGCGACGCTCTTGCGGCTGGCGGGCCAGCTCGAGGAGGCCCGACCCTGGGCCGGCCGCCGCCCGCCCCACTACGGCTAGCGCCCCGTTCCAGAAGTCCGGCGTCCAATCCGCACGTGGCTCGCACACGGCTCGCACGTAGCTCGCACGCGGCTTCGAATGGGCTCGCAGGCGGCTTCGAATGCGGGCGACCCTCTGGAACAGGACGCTAGGGCGTCTCGGGGAGGCGCAGGGTCTGCAGCTCGGCCGCGCCCGGCGCGAGGTCGCCCCAGTCGTCCACGCGCAGCTCGAAGAGCGCCAGGGCGGCGGGGGGCATGCGGATCGGCTCCCGGGCGTCGGGGTCGAGCCAGGCCGCGAGCTCGCTGAGGCCCGGGTTGTGCCCCACCACCAGGATGCAGTCCGCGCCCGGGCCCAGCCTTGCCAGGGTCTCGACCAGGGTGGGTCGCGAGGCCAGGTAGAGGTCGTCCTCGAGCCGGGTGTCGATCGGGGCGTCGGCGGCCCCCAGCACCGCCTCGATGGCGGCCCAGGTCTCCCGGGCCCGCGCGGCGGACGAGCACAGCACCCGGTCCGGCCGGACTCCCCCCCGCTCGAGCCAGGCCCCGACCGCGCCGGCGGACGCGCGACCCCGGGCCGAGAGGGGACGCGCGTGGTCCCGGCCGCCGGGGCCGTCGGGCGCGGCCTCTCCGTGGCGCAGCAGCAGGAGTCGTCCCACCCGCCCACCGTAGCAGCCCGCTGCATCCAGGAACGACGCCCCTGCGAATACCCCCGAGAGGCGAGGCGCGAGAAGGCGCACACGGGCCGGCGCGCCGGAGCGCACGGGGAGGTCGAGCGAGATGCAGTCCAGGCAAGCCAGCGGAGATCCGGGGGCACGCGGCGACGCGCCCGCGCCTTCGGGTGTGGCCGCGCGGCTGCTCTCCGCCCTCGGGCCCCGGGCCGTCGACTGGGCCGAGCGCGGCCTGGTGCCCGACCCGGTGCTGCGGCTCGCCGTGCGCGCGCTGGTGCGCGATCGCCTGTCGGAGCTCTCCCGGGAGGGCGACCGCCGGGCGGAGTTCGCCCAGGAGCTGGCACGCGGTCCCGTCGCGGTCCACACCCAGCGGGCCAACGATCAGCACTACGAAGTGCCTCCCGCGTTCTTCCGCGAGGCCCTGGGACCGCGGCTCAAGTACAGCTGCGCACTCTTCGAGGACGGCAACACCGATCTGGCCGCCGCCGAGGACGCGATGCTGGAGCTCAGTGCCGCGCGCGCGGGTCTCGAGGACGGCATGCGCGTGCTCGAGCTGGGCTGCGGCTGGGGCTCGCTCAGCCTGTTCATCGCCGAGCGCTTTCCGGGCTGCGAGGTGCTCGCGGTCTCCAACTCCAAGGTCCAGGGCGAATGGATCCACCGTGAATGCCGGCGGCGCGGCCTGGGCAACGTGACCGTCCACACCGCCGACATGAACGGGTTCGATCCGGGGGCCCTCGTCCCGGTCGCCGGGCCGTTCGACCGGGTGATGTCGATCGAGATGTTCGAGCACATCCGCAACTGGGGCGCGCTGCTGGGCCGGGTGGCCGGCTGGCTGACGCCCGAGGGCCGCGTGTTCCTCCACACCTTCTGCCATCGGGACCGCGCCTATGCGTTCGAGGACCGGGGCGAGGGCGACTGGATGGCCCGTCACTTCTTCAGCGGGGGGATCATGCCCTCGGCGGACTGGATCCGGCGCCACGCCCAGGACCTCGAGGTGGTCGAGCAGTGGTTCGTGGACGGACGCCACTACCGGGATACCTCCGAGGCCTGGCTGGCCCGGGTGGACGCGCGCCGGGAGGCGGCGCGCCGGGCGCTGGCCGACGGCGGCCATCCCGACCCCGAGCGCGCGCTCCAGCGCTGGCGGATGTTCTTCCTGGCGGTCGCCGAGCTCTTCGGCTTCCAGCGAGGCCAGGAGTGGTTCGTGCAGCACGCGCTGCTCGCACCCGTCGCGACCGGGGGCCGCCGATGAAGGTCGCCATCGTCGGAGCCGGCGTCTCGGGCCTGGTGTGCGCCCACGAGCTCCACGGGCGGCGGGGCGGCGCGGCGCTCACGCTGTTCGAGGCGGCTCCCCGGCTCGGGGGCCACGCGGCCACGGTCGACGTCGAGCTCGCCGGTCGCCGGATCCCCGTCGACATGGGCTTCATCGTCTACAACGAGCGGACCTATCCGGTCTTCAGCCGCCTGCTCGCGGACCTCGGCGTCGAGACCCGGCCGGCCGAGATGAGCTTCAGCCTGCGCGACGACGCCACGGGGCTCGAGTACAGCGGGGGCTCCCTCGACGGCCTGCTCGCCCAGCGGCGCAACGCCTTGCGACCGTCGTTCTGGCGCATGGTCCGGGACATCCTGCGCTTCTTCCGGGAGGCGCCGGAGGCGCTCGAGCGCCTCGAGCCCGACGTGTCGCTCGGCGAGTGGCTCGACCGCAGGGGCTACTCGCGCGAGTTCCAGCGCGACCACCTGCTGCCCATGGGCGGCGCCATCTGGTCCGCCGAGCCCGAGCAGATGCGGGCCTTCCCGGCCGTCAGCTTCATGCGCTTCTTCCGCAACCACGGCCTGCTCTCGCTCTCCGATCGACCGCAGTGGCGCACCGTGGTGGGCGGCTCGCGACGCTACGTGGAGACCCTGGCCGCGCCGCTGGCCCCCTGCCTCCGTCTCGCCTGCCCGGTGACCGGGGTGCGCCGCGTCGAGGGCGGGGTCGCGGTCCACTCGGCCGCGGGCGAGGAGGTCTTCGACGAGGTCGTTCTGGCCTGTCACAGCGATCAGGCCCTGAAGCTGCTGCTCGACGCCGACGCAGCCGAGCACCGGGTGCTCTCGTCGATCCGCTACCAGGCCAACGAGGCGGTGCTCCACACCGACCGTCGCCTGCTGCCGCGCTCCAGGCGCGCCTGGGCCAGCTGGAACGTGCACGGGACCTCGGACGGCTCGCGGAACATGGCCGTCACCTACTACATGAACCGCCTGCAGGGACTCGATGCACCCGAGGAGCTGTGCGTCACGCTGAACGCCACCTCGGCGATCGATCCCGAGCGCATCCTCGCCCGGGAGATCTTCCACCACCCCGTGTTCGACGCCGACGCCCTGCGGGCCCAGTCCCTCCACTCCCGGGTCAGCGGGCGTCGGCGCGTGCACTTCGCCGGGGCCTACTGGGGCTACGGCTTCCACGAGGACGGCGCCCGCAGCGGTCTCGAGGTGGCGCGCAGCCTCCGCGGAGAGCGTCGATGAGCGCGGCCTGGCTCTACGAGGGCCGGGTCGAGCACGTGCGCCTCGACCCCGTCGCCCGGCGCTTCCGCTACCGGATCGGCCTGGCGTACCTCGACCTCGAGCGCCTGGACGAGGCCTTCGCCGAGAGTCGCTGGGCGTCGGTCCGGGGCATGGCGCCCCTGGGCTGGCGACGGCGCGACCATTTCGGCGACTCCGAGCGGCCGTTGGTGGACTGCGTGCGGGAGCACGTGGCCCGGGCCGCGGGACGCGCGCCCGCAGGACCGGTGCGGCTGCTCACCCAGCTGCGGCACTTCGGGTACGGCTTCAACCCGGCGAGCTTCTTCTACTGCTTCGAGGACGACGGTCGGACCCTGGCCGGCGTGCTGGTGGAGGTGACCAACACGCCGTGGGGCGAGCGCCACCTCTACTGGTCGGGCCGGCGCCCGGGGTCGACGGCGCCCGGCGTCGACCGGAGCCTCGCCAAGGCGTTCCACGTCTCGCCCTTCATGGGCATGGACTCGGACTACGGGTTCCACTTCGGGCTCCCCGACGCGGCCCTGGGTCTGTCCATCGACTGCCGTCGCGAGGGCCGCCGGTTCTTCGGAGCCCGGCTCGAGCTGGTCCGGCGGCCCTGGACCGCGCGCGAGCTGGCGCGTCACGCGGCGGTGCACTGCATGGGCCCGGCGCGACTCCACGCGGCGATCCACTGGCAGGCCCTGCGGCTGCTGGCTGCCGGCGTGCCCTTCCACTCCCATCCCCGTCGCCCGTCGGACGCACTCGTCGCGACCGACGGGACCGACCTGTCCGAAGAGGCCTCCATCCGATGAGCACCTCCTGGCTGCCCTGGTCCCCGCCGATCGAGCTTCCGGGTCCGACCCGCGCCCGCGACCGCTGGGCCCGCTCGCTCGTCTGGCGCGCGCTGACACGTCTCGAGCGGGGCGTGATCGAGGTGCACGACGGCGAGGGGTGTCGCGCGTTCGGTCGCGCCGCGGGCGACCTCGACCTGCGCGTGCGCGTCGAGGTCCGCGACCCGCGCTTCTACGGCGATCTCGTAGGCGGGGGCGTCCTGGGAGCGGGAGAGGCGTGGATCGACGGCCGCTGGGGCTGCGACGACCTGCCCGCCCTGGTGCGCATCCTGCTGCGAAACCAGGAGTGCATGGGCGGGATCGAGAATCCCCTGGTCAGGGGGCTGGCCCTGGCCCGGGACACCGCCGCGCGCTTGCGCCGCAACGGGCGCGCGAAGAGCCGCCGGCAGATCGCCGCGCACTACGACCTGGGCAACGACTTCTTCGCGCAGTTCCTGGACCCCACGCTCACCTACTCGGCGGGGCTGTTCGAGCACCCGGACGCCAGCCTGGAGCAGGCGTCGCTGGCCAAGATCGATCGCCTGTGCCGCTGGCTCGAGCTCGGGCCCGACGACCACCTGCTGGAGATCGGGACCGGCTGGGGGGCCTTCGCCCTGCGCGCGGCCTCGAAGTTCGGGTGCCGGGTCACGACCACCACGCTGTCCCGGGAGCAGGCCGCCTTCGCCCGAGAGCGCGTCGAGCGGGCCGGGCTGGGGTCGCGCATCGAGGTGCTCGAGCAGGACTACCGCGACCTGGAGGGCCGCTACGACAAGCTCGTGTCGGTCGAGATGATCGAGGCCGTGGGGCACGCCCACTTCGAGACCTACTTCCGGCGCTGCGAGGCGCTCCTCGAGCCCGCCGGGCTGATGGCGATCCAGGCCATCGTGATCGCCGACCGCCACTACGAGGCCGCGCGGAGCCACGACGACTTCATCAAGCGCTACGTGTTTCCCGGCGGCTGCCTCCCTTCGCTCGAGGTCATCGGCCGCCACGTGGGCCGCTCGACCGCCCTGCGCATCCGCCGCACCGACGACGTCACCGCCCACTACGCCGAGACCCTGCGGCGCTGGCGCAGCGCCTTCCACGAGGCCGCTCCCACGATCCGCGCCCTGGGCCATTCGGAGCCCTTCATGCGGCTCTGGGACTTCTACCTGGCCTACTGCGAGGGCGGCTTCGAGGAGCGGCACATCGGGACGGTCCAGATGCTCCTGGCCGGAGAGGCCTGGAGGGAGCGCTCCCCGGCGCCGGCGGGGCCGTCCCGGCCGGCCCCGGAGGCCGGGAGGGAGGGCGATGCGACTGGAGCGGCGAGAGACCGGGGAACGATCGACGCTCGCACGGTTCCCGCGTAGTCTACCCATGGCACCCTTTCCGGTGCCGCGATGGTCGGTTGCGGTGCAGGACTTGGAGTCGGGAGCCAGAACGAGCCGGGTGTCGGAGTCGATCCTCGAGAGAATCGCCCGTTCGGACGCGGACGCGGTGAAGGAGTGCCTGGACCGCTTCGGCGGCCTGGTGTGGTCCCTCGCTCGCCGCTTCACCCGCGACCCCGTCGAGGCCGAGGACGCCGTCCAGGAGATCTTCATCGCCGTCTGGGAGAGCGCCAGACGCTACGACCCGGCCAAGGCGTCCGAATCGACCTTCATCGCGATGATCGCCCGGCGCCGGCTCATCGACCGCCTGCGCTCCCAGAAGCGCACCTCCCACCTGGACTTCACCAGCGAGGTCGACCCCGAGGCCCGGGCCTCGGGCGAGGCCAGCGCCGAGACGCGTCTCGACGTCTCGCGAGTGGCCGACGCTCTCGACAAGCTGAAGCCAGAGCAGAAGCAGATGCTCGAGCTCTCGATCGCCGAGGGGCTGAGTCACCAGCAGATCTCGGCGACCACCGGCGTGGCGCTGGGAACCGTGAAGTCCCACGTGCGCCGGGGGCTGATCCGCGTGCGCGAGCTGCTGGCGGAGTCCGAAGGCGTCGGGCCCGCGGCCGATCCGCAAGGGGGGCAGCCGTGAGCGCCGCGGCCCCCCAGGAGCGCGGTCGGCTCTTCGAGCTGATGGCCGACGCGGCGACCGAAGGGCTCGCCGAGCCGGATCGCGACGAGCTCGCGACCCTCTCGCGGCGGCATCCCGAGGTGGACCCGCTGGCGCTCGACCTGACCGCCGCCGCGCTGGACCTGGCGCTCTCGGTGGCCCCGGCCGAGCCGCTGCCCTCCCACCTGCGCCAGCGGGTGGAAGACGACGCGAGGGCGTTCTTCGTCGGCGCCCGGATCGCGCGGCAGCCGGCCGCGCGGCGGCGCCGCGAACGGCCGGGCCGGCGCGGTCCGCGTCCAGCCGGCTCGCGCTCGCGCTCGCGCTCGCGCTCGCGCTGGCTGGCGTCCACCGCGGCGGTGGGCTGGGGCGTGGCGGCCGCCGCGCTGGTGCTCGTCTGGTCGAGGGGGCCCCTCGGATCCGCGCCGACCCCGCCTGCGGCGGCCCCGGCCGCGGTGCGCGCGAGCTTCCTCGCAACGGCCCCGGACGTCTCGACCCTGGAATGGACCGCCACGGGAGACGCGGCCGGGCCCCGGGCGACGGGCGACGTCGTGTGGAGCGAGGCCCTGCAGCAGGGCTTCATGCGCTTCCGCGGGCTCTCGCCCAACGATCCGACGGTGTCCCAGTACCAGCTCTGGATCTTCGATGCGGCCCGCGACGAGCGCCATCCGGTGGACGGCGGGGTGTTCGACATCGCACCCGGACAGGACGAGGTGGTGGTGCCCATCCGGGCCCGGCTGCCCATCTCCCAGGCCGTGCTCTTCGCGGTCACCGTCGAGCAGCCGGGTGGGGTGGTGGTGTCGTCCCGGGAGAGGCTGCCGCTGCTCGCCAGGGCGTCGCTCTGAAGCGTCCCTACAGGCCCTCGCGGTGGTCCTCGATCTCCCGGCACATCGCCTCCAGCAGTCGGCGCATGGACGGGGGCGTGCGCCGGGGGGTGGCGCGGCGCCGGGACCGCGACGCGGGCGGCGCCAGCTCCTGGTCCTGGGCGAAGAGGTCGACGAGCGCGTACACCTGCTCGGGGGTGAGCCGCCTCCGGGCCCGCAGCAGCTGACCCGTGGCGTAGTCCACCCCGTTGCCCGTGATGCGGTCGGCGCGGTTGATGACGGCCGAGCGGTCCGCGACCTCGGCCAGCAGCCGGGCGCGACTGCGTCCCGTGCGCCGGGCGGCCGTCTCCATCAGCTCCAGGTAGGTCCGCTGGAAGAGCGACGCCATGCGGCGCCGGTGGGACGACGGACTCCGGTCCCGGCGCGATGCGTAGCTCGACAGGCCGACCTCGAGGAACTCCGCGAGGTCGAGGGGCCGCGGGTCGTCCCGGAACCGCGCCGGAAGCTCGCGCAGCCAGTCGCGCACGCAGAAGATCGCGTTCCAGGTGAGGCCGTCGGGGACCTTCAGCGGGCCGCGGGCGGAGCGGGCGTGCTCGAAGTGGCGGAGGGCCCGCTCGAAGTGCGGGAGCGAGGCCGGGGGGCGACGCAGCAGCGCGGCGACGGCGTTCTCGGGCAGGCCCAGCTGGCGCAGGCCGAGCTCGCGTTTCGCGCGGTCGAACTCCCGATCGAAGACCTCGAGCACCGGATCCCGGGCGTAGGAGGCCAGGGGCCGCTTCCGGCCCTCGACGAGGTAGTCCCGGATCTGGGCGAACTTGCGCGCCATGTCCCGGGCCTTGCGGCGCTGCTCCGGGATGGTCGTGGACAGCCGATCGACGTCGTCGAAGCGGTACTCGCGGTGGAAGAGCCCGAACTGCCGGACCGAGCCGTAGTCGACGATGCCGCCCGAGGCCAGGACGTTGTCGCCGTCCCAGTCCATCCACACGAAGATGTAGTCGCGCTCGAGTCGGGCGGCGAAGCGCGCGAAGGTGCGGGCGAAGTCGCTGGCGAGGCCCCGGTAGCGCGCGGCGCCCCGGCGTCGGGGGCACGCCCCGTTGGCTTCCTGGCGATCGAGGAACAGGTCGGCGATGGCGCGCAGGGCGTCGTACCGCCCCTGGCGCAGGGGGGCGAAGAAGTGCGACGGCCGGATCAGGTTGGGGGCGGCGCGGACGTTGATCGACAGTCCGTCGGGCAGCTCGATCACGGCCAGCACCCGCTCGGTGCCCACGCCGTTGCGGTGGAGCACCTCGCTCATCAGCGCGGTGCCCAGGCCCTCGTCCAGGGCCGCGGTGCCGCAACCGTAGGACGCGCCGTCGTTGCCGGTCTCGAAGAAGCGACCTTCGATGGCGGTCGCGGGACACAGCCGGGTGACGCCGGTGCCCTGGCTCGACACGTCCCAGGTGGTGCCCCGGCTTCGCAGCCGCCCGTTCCAGATGCTGCGGCCGTCGCCCGAGGTGGTGCCGAGGCGGCCCGGATGCTGGAGCTGGAGGTAGCGGGTGGCCATGTAGGTGCCGGGCAGGCGGTCGCGTTCCGGGACCTCGAGGCCGTGGAGCTGGTCGTACTCGTTGACGATCACCAGGCAGAAGGTGTCGAGGATCGCCCGCTCCAGGGCGCGGGTGAGGCGGTCGGGATGGCCCGCCTCGATGAGCCCCATCTCGCGGGCCAGCGCGAAGTTGAAGTAGGCGACGCGCCCGTCGCGCCGGCGCCGCGCGGGGTAGTCGACGTAGGCCCCGGCCACGGCCTTGTAGGGGTGGCTTCCGTCGAGGGCCAGGAAGCGCGGATGGCGGGCGCCCCGCCGGCTCGACGGGCTGCGCGGGCGTGCTCCGGCTCTCTGGCGGGCGGATGAAACCCTCCCCGACTGGGCGCGCCGCGACACCGTGATCGATCCTCCCCCCGTGGGGGAAACATCGGCCGAACAGCCCGGGGCCTTGAGGGGAGGGGCGGCTCAGGCGCGCTCGTGGGGCGGCTCGCGCGCGATCAGGGTGAAGGGCAGGGCGAGGAACGGCAGGCAGCCCAGAAAGGCGCACACCAGGATGGCGGTTCCCAGCTCGAGCGCACCCAGGCTCCAGCCCGCGAACGCCGACACCGCCCCGGTGGCCAGGCGACAGGCCAGGGACTCCACCGACAGCAGCGTCGCCCGGTGGGCCGCCGAGCTCACCCGCTGGTTCAGGAGCGTGCGCACCACCGTCGGGTGGACGCCCAGGATCGCGGCCTGGAGGCCCAGCAGGGCGACACCCGCGAGTGTCCCCGTGGCCAGCGCCGCGTACATGGCGACCAGGACGACGGGCATGCCGACCAGCAGGGTCCGCACCCCGAGCCACTCCTGCCAGCGCGGCCCCTGCCAGGCGGCGATGCCGCCCACCACGTTGATCCCGGCGAGCACGCTGCCCCAGGCTTGGATCGGCACCCCGGCCTCCTGGAGGACGGGGTTGAAGAAGCAGGTGATGGCGACCCGCAGCAGCACGAAGACCCCCACGCTGTAGACCACGATGGACAGCACGTCGCCACGCCGGGCCACCTGGGCGAGCGCGCCGCGCGTGATGTCCCGGCTGCTCTTCACACGAGCGCGCGCGGGCTCGCGCAGGGCGAGCGCGCACACGAGCCCCAGGCCGGCCAGGGCCAGGGTGGCCCAGACGGCGAGCACGGGATCGCCGTCGCGCACGAGCAGCCAGTCGGTCAGGGGCAGCCCGAGCGCCGTGGTGAGGAGCCACGCCGCCTGCATCCGGCCCTCGGAGCGGACGTAGCGGCCGCTGCGGTCCTCGGCGGCCAGGCTGTCGTACAGCAGCGCCGAGTCGGCCCCGCTCATGAGGGAGACCCCCGCCGAGAAGCAGAGCTCGCCCAGCACGAAGCTCCAGAGGTCGTGGGCCCAGGTGAAGACGAGGCAGCCCAGGAGGTTCGCCGTCGCGCCCAGGACGAGGGCGCTGCGGCGTCCCAGGCGATCCGCGACCACGCCCGAAGGCACCTCGGCCAGCACCGCCGCGCCGTAGTAGACGCCGATCACCACGCCGAACTCCGCGGGGCTGAGCCCCCGGATCGCGGTGGTGAAATGGAAGAAATACGGCATGAACAGCATCGTGCGCGTGGTGGCGCGATGGGCCGTCAGCAGCCGCTCGTTGCGTAGGGCGGTGGGGATGGCTCGCTCCGATCGCTCGCGGCGCACGAGGCAGGTGGGCCCGATTCCATGCCGGGCTGCATTCGCCCCGGAAACATCACCGAAAAACCGTTATGCTTCCCGTCTGCCGTTCTTGGAGGGGGAATTGAGCCAGCATCCGCTCATCGACCTGGCGAACGATCGCGAGGTGAAACAGGCCAAGGGCTTTCGCAAGGCCGCGTCGGAGCTCACCGGCGCCGCGCTGGCGCAGCACTACAAGGCCGAGCTGGGCGCCGCCCCGCGTCGCCAGGACGCCGGGAAGCGATACCTGGGCAACCACCCCAGCAAGCCGCCCTCGGAGCGCCGCAACAACCGCGACGAGGAGCATATCGCCCAGGCGATGACGCGCTTCTGCCGCGAGCGCGAGGTGCCGCTCTACCTGCCGCGCGAGGCCGGCGAGCTGCGTCCCATCGACTGGGCGCTTCCGATGATGTCCGCCTCGCCGGACAAGGCCCAGGGCGACGCCGACCCCAACAAGGGTGTGGGCAAGATCGATCTGCTCGCCATCGGTCCCGAAGACGTGATGACCGTGGTGCGCATGCGCTACCTCGCGCCCGACGCCACCCGCGGCGGGACCGGCGATACGCCCCTGCGCCAGCTGCTCGAGGGGCTCGCCCACACCGCCTTCGCGGAGGCCAACCGGGCCGCGATCCAGTCCGAGATCGACGCCCAGGGCGGACCGACCTTCTCCGAGGACCCGCCCATGCTGGTGCTGCTGGCGAGCCAGCGGTACTGGGAGCTGTGCCGCCGCCGCGAGGCCCAGAAGGGCGCCGGCTGGATCCGGGAGCTCGAGCGAATCACCCGGGAGATGAGCGACGAGAGCGGCGTCCAGATCGTCTTCGCCGGTCTCAAGCTGCCCGGCGATCCCGAGTGGAGCTACGACGAGCAGGGGCCGGTGATGACCTCGGCGCCGGCGCTGGAGCCGGGCTGGGAGCGCAACGCCGGCAAGCTGAAGCCGCGGTCGCCTTCCCGGCCCAAGGCCAAGGAGGCGGTCGAGGAGATCGTCGAGGCGGATCCCAACAAGCCGGTGCGCAGCTACAGCATCCGCGAGACCTACGAGTCGGGCGACCGCATCCAGCACCCGACGCTCGGCGAGGGTGTCGTGCAGCGCGAGGCCGGGCCCGGCAAGATCCTCGTGCACTTCGACGAGAAGCAGAGCCTGCTCATCCACGGCCGCGCCTAGCCCGTCCGCGAGCGCTCTCGCCCCGACCCGCCCCGGCACGCCCCGAGGAAGTCGGGTGGAGCGAAGCGGGGTGCCCGGGCGAAGCGACGCGGCCCCCGGCGCTCAGCGCCAGCCGCCCGCCTGCTTCATGAGATGTGCGTAGAACCCGACGCCCTCGACGAACGCGTCGACGGCGATGCGCTCGTCGTTGCCGTGGGCCCGCTTGATGTCGCCGATGTCGGCGCGCACGGGCATGAACCCGAAGCAGGCATCGGAGATCTCGCGGAAGTGCCGCGCGTCGGTGCCCCCGGTGATCAGGTACGGGGCGGGCACCGCGTCGGGATAGACGTCCAGGATGGCCCCGCGGAGCAGGGCGAACGCCTCGGAGTCGATCGACGTGACCCCCGAGGCCTCGCGCTGCTTGGTCGAGGGGGTCAGCACGATCCGCTCGTCGTCCACCACCCGGCGCACGTGCTCCACCACGTCGTCGATGGTGTCGCCCGGGAAGACCCGGAAGTTCACGACCGCCCGCGCCTTGTTGGGCAGGACGTTGTCCTTCACCCCGGCCTGGAAGAGGGTGGCGGCGGTCGTCGTGCGCAACATCGGTCCCACGTTGGGCAGGCCGAGCAGCACGCGCTCGACCACCGGCTCGAACAGCCACAGGTTCCGGAGCACCAGCCGGTAGCCGAAGTCCATGTGCGGACCCACGGCCTCGAGGGTGAGCTTCATGGGGCCGCTGAAGTGGCTGGGCATCTGCTGGCGTTCGAGTCGGTGGATGGCCGTGGCGAGGATGCCCACGGCGGTGTGGTCCGGCGGAACGGACGAGTGTCCGCCGGCGGTCTCGACCACCAGCTCCACGCTCACGTAGCCCTTCTCGGCGATGCCCACCGCGGCGAAGGGCTGCTCGAGCCCGGGGACCAGGCCGCCCTCGGCGACCGCGCCGCCCTCGTCCACCACCAGCGCGGCCCGCACGCCGCGCTCCTGCAGCAGCGAGACCACGCCGGTCGCCCCTTCGTCGCCGCCGAGTTCCTCGTCGTGTCCGAACGACAAGAGGAGCGTCCGCTCGGGCCTGAAGCCCTCGGCCAGCAGGCCTTCGGCCGCCTCGAGCTGGGCGATCACGTTGATCTTGTCGTCGATGGCGCCGCGACCCCAGAGGAAGCCGTCGGCCACCACCCCGGCGAACGGCGGGTGGGTCCAGCGGTCGAGGGCTTCGGGGTCCACGGGCACGACGTCGTGGTGGCCCATGAGGACGACGGGGTCGAGCGACGGGTCGCTCCCGGCCCAGGTGTAGAGATAGGAATGCCCGGCCACGATGTCGCGGCGGAGGTTCGCGTGGACGAGGGGGTAGCTGCGTTCGAGGTAGCGCCGGAAGTCGTCGAAGGCGGCGTCGTCCCGGGGCACGCCCGAGTCGCGGCCGTGGGAGATGGTGGGGATGCGCAGGGCGCCCGCGAAGCGCGCGATGGCCGCGTCCCGGTCCACTGCGAGCGTCTCCACCGCCGCTCCCGGCGCCGTCTCCGGCGCCCGGCCCCCGGCGCGGACCACCAGGACCACGACCAGCACGACGACGATTCCCAGGACGATCGCGAGGGCACGTTTCATCGGGGTCTCCCGTGCGCGGGGTCCGGGGCCCGGATCTCCGCGATCAGACTCTCCATGGCTCGGGAGAGATAGTCGAGCCGCTCGGGGCGCGCGAGCCTCATGAGGAAGAGCTGGCTGCGCAGCAGGCCGAGGTCGATGATGCGCCAGGCGACGTAGGCGAGATCGAGGTCCGACCGCAGCTCGCCGCCCTCGACGCCCTCCCGGAGCATCTCCACCAGTCGGGCCTCGAAGCGCCCGAAGACGTCGCGGACCAGACGCGCCACGCGCGGGTCGCGCCGGCACTCGGCGGCCACCAGGGACTCGAAGGCCTCGCTGCGGCCCTGGGGGCGCGAGAGGGTGCGCTCCACCAGGGCCCGGAGCCGATCGGCCGTGGAGGCGCCCGGGAGCTTCGACACGGCCTCGAGTCGCTCGATCATCGGCGCGTGGGTCGAGCGCACCACGGCGCGCACCAGGCCGGTGCGGTCGCCGAACAGCCGGTACACCACCGGGGCCGTGCAGCCCGCGCGCTCCACCACCCCGCGGATGCCCGCCCCGGCGATGGAGTTCGCCGCCAGGGCTTCGTCGATGAAGGCGTCGATCAGGCTCTGGCGCCGCTGCTCGGCCGGCAGTCGAGGCGAACGCACGGGTGTGTTCATGGCTCCGTTTCCCGGTTGACCGCGAATGTTAACGGTCGTTATTGTACCCGGAGCGTCTCAGCGATGGGAGCCGGAGCATGGAGATCCCCAGGCACGGGCGGACCCGCGAGGACGTCCTGAGCGACCTCGAGGGCTACAAGAGCGACGACATGCCGTGGCGGGACGGCCGCACCTGGGCCTACGTCTACGACCCGGGCGAAGAGGCGGAGAAGGTCATCAAGGACGCCTTCGGTCTCTTCCTCACCGAGAACGGCCTCGATCCCACGGTCTTTCCCAGCACCCTGCGCCTGGAGAACGAGCTCATCTCCATGGCGGCGAAGCACCTGAAGGGCGACGAGAACGTCGTGGGGAGCTTCACCAGCGGCGGGACCGAGAGCATCATGCTGTCGGTGAAGGCGGCTCGGGACCGCGCCCGGGCGCTGCGGCCCGACATCGCCCGGCCCGAGCTGCTGCTGCCCGAGACCGCCCACGCCGCCTTCCACAAGTCCGCCCACTACCTGGGCCTGGACGTGGTGGTCGTGGACTGCGACCCCACCAGCTTCCGGGCCGATCCCGGCGCCATGGCCCAGGCCATCACGCCCAACACCGTGATGATGGTGGGCTCGGCCGTCTCGTACGCCCACGGTGTCGTCGATCCCATCACCGAGCTGGGGCAGGTGGCCCTGGACCACGACCTGCTGCTCCACGTCGACGGCTGCATGGGAGGCTTCCTGCTCCCGTACTTCCGGCGGCTGGGCGCGCCGGTGCCGCCCTTCGAGTTCGACGTGCCGGGCGTGACCTCCATCTCGATGGACTTCCACAAGTACGCCTTCGCCGCCAAGGGCGCCTCGGTCGTCCTCTACCGGAGCAGGGACATCCGCCGCCACCAGATGTACGCCTGCGCCAGCTGGACGGGCTACACCGTCATCAACCCCACCGTCCAGAGCACCAAGTCCGCGGGGCCCCTGGCCTCGGCCTGGGCGGCGCTCAACTTCATCGGCGACGACGGCTACCTCGAGATCGCCCGGCAGGCCCTGGACGCGACCTCGCGCATCGCCGACGCCATCGACGCCCATCCCGACCTGCGGCTGCTCGGCCGCCCCGAGATGAACCTGCTGTGCTTCACCTCGGACACGGTGAGCGTCTTCCACATCATCGACGAGATGAAGGAGCGCGGCTGGTACGTGCAGCCCCAGCTCGCCTTCGGCGGCTCCAAGGAGAACATCCACCTCTCCATCAATCCGGCCAGCGTGAAGTGGGTGGACGCCATGCTCGCCGACCTCTCCGAGTGCGTGGAGAAGGCCCGGCTGCTGCCCTCGGGCGAGCTGGCGTCGAAGATCAGCGCCGCCTTCGCCGGCACCGACCCGGACGATTTCGGGGAGGAGGCCATGGCGGGTATGCTGGGGATGGCCGGGGTGGAGGGCACGTCCCTGCCGGGCCGCATGGCCGAGATCAACGAGGTGCTGAACGCGTTGCCGGTGAAGCTGCGCGAGAAGCTCCTGGTCGAGTACCTGAACATGCTCTATCGCCAGAGCGACTAGAGCCGTCCGACCGAGGGACCTCCGGGTCCGCACGCCGCAGGGAGGCCCCATGGAAGACCCGCAGCCGCTCCGCTGGGAGACGCTCACCAAGCGCCAGTTCGACGAGATCGACCTCGAGCGGGCCGTCGTGCTCCTGACCTGCTCGCCCATGGAGGTCCACGGTCCCCACCTGCCCCTCGGCGCCGACGCGCTCGAGGGCGAGGGGCTCTCGGAGCGCATGCTGCGCTTCCTGCCCGAGCGCCACCGCGACCGCACCTTCCTGAAGCTGCCCTTCATCTACGCGGCCACGGACACGGTGCCCCAGCCGGGCTCGCTCTACTTCCAGCCGTCGACGACCGTCACGGTGCTGTGCGACCTGGCCCGCACCCTCGCGGCCCAGGGGCTGCGCAACGTGATGATCGGCAACTTCCACGGCGGGCCCAGGCACTTCCTGGCCATCGAGCGCGCGTGCGAGAAGGCGAACCGGCGCTACGGCACGCGCATGGTCTCGCTCTTCTCGCTGCTGATCAGCCGGCTCACCAACGGCACCTCGAACCTCGACGAGACCCTGGCCGAGATTCCGGGCGTCGAGCTCGAGGACCTGAAGGGCGACACCCACGGCGGCCTCATCGAGACCTCCCAGCTGCTGGCGCTCCACGGCGACTGGATCGATCCCGACTACAAGTCGCTCCCGCGCCAGACCGTCGACACCTGGCTGGCCGAGCAGGGGCGCTCCCGGGACGCAGGCTCCGGGAGCCGCGGCGATCCGCGCCGCTTCCTCGGCATGCTCCAGTCGTACAGGGACGGGCTCGCCTTCTTCAACGAGCGCACCTACTCCGGCGCGCCCGGCAAGGGCTCGGCGGAGATCGGCGAGCGGATCCTCGACGTGCTCGGCAGCCACGCGGCCACGGCGGTGACCGAGCTCCTCGACGGAGACATCGGCCCCGAGGATTGCCACTCCCCGATCTGGAAGCTGCGCTTCCTGTTCCTGAATCCCCTGATGATCCGGCTCTCGAACCGGCTGCTGGGCTTCCGGAACGCCATCGCGTAGACAGCGGACGCGCCTCCGCGCTAGCCTGGGTCGTCAGGGGGCCGACCGTTGCAAGCCGTCATCTCCGGGAGCGGGCTCTGGACGCCCGCCGAAGGCATCACCAACGCAGAGCTCGTGGAGTCCCTCTCCCAGGCGGTCGACCGCTGGAACCGGGAGCACGAGGCGGAGATCGAGTCCGGGACCCTCGAGGAGCGCGACCTGCCCAGCGAGCGCTTCATCGAGCGCGCCTCGGGCATCAAGCACCGGTACGTCATCGAGAAGAAGGGCGTGCTCGATCCGGCCCGCCTGCGGCCCCACCTGCCCCTGCGCGGGGAGGGCGAGGTGTCGATCCAGGCCGAGATCTCGCTGGTCGCCATCCGCGAGGCCCTCGCCCAGGCCGGCCGGGAGCCCGGCGAGGTCGACGCGGTCATCGTCGCCTGCTCCAACCTCCAGCGTCCCTACCCGGCAGTGTCCGTCGAGGTGCAGAGCCAGCTGGGCGCCGGGGGCTGGGCCTACGACATGAACGTCGCGTGCTCGTCGGCGACCTTCGGCATCCAGACCGCGGTGGACGCCGTGCGCGGGGGCTCCGCGCGCTGCGCCGTGGTGGTGAACCCCGAGCTCACCTCCTGTCACAACAACTTCGAGCTGCGCGACTACCACTTCATCTTCGGCGACGCCTGCACCGCGGTGGTGGTCGAGCCCGAAGAGGGCTGTCGGGCCGGGGAGCGCTGGGACGTCCTGGGCACGCGGCTCCAGACGGTCTTCTCCAACAACATCCGCAACGACTTCGGCTTCATGAACCGCAGCGAGGACGGCGAGCGTGATCCCCACGAGCTGGTGTTCCGCCAGCGCGGTCGCAAGGTGTTCCAGGACGTCTGCCCCCTGGTCGCCGAACACATCCAGGGCCATCTCGCCCAGCGCGGTCTCGGGGCCGGCGACCTGCGGCGCATGTGGCTCCACCAGGCCAACCTCGGCATGAACCAGCTCATCGCCAGGACCGTGCTCGGCCGCGAGGCCACCGACGACGAGGCGCCGGTCATCCTGGACGAGTACGCCAACACCAGCTCGGCCGGCTCGGTGATCGCCTTCCACAAGCACCGCGCCGACCTCGGCCCCGGCGATCTCGGCATGCTGTGCTCCTTCGGGGCCGGCTACTCCATCGGCAGCGCGCTGGTGCGGCGCGCCTGATCCCCCCAGGTGGAATTCCCGGGCCGCGGCCGCTTTCCCCGCTCTCGTCGGGGCCGCGTCCGGCCGATGAGTCCGGGTGAACGACCCGTCGGGAGCTCCCGTGTTCGGAACCTATCTGCTCGAGAAGGGCCTCATCGGCGAGGCGCAGCTTCTGGAGGTGCTCGAGGAGCAGCACGCCACGACGGTCTGGATCGGGCGGCTGGCCCACGAGCACGGCTGCATGACCGCCGAGCAGGTGGCCCACGTCATCGAGCAACAGTTCGAGGAGAACCTGCGCTTCGGTGAGATCGCCGTGCGCAACCACTACATGAGCACCGATCAGCGCGACCGCCTGCTGGCCCTGCAGCGCGACCGGCGGCGCCCCATCGGCGAGCTGCTGGTCGAGCGCGGTGTGCTGGGCGCCGACGAGATCAAGGAGCAGCTCGAGCTGTACCACCGCTCGCGCTGACCGCGGAGTCCCGCGGGCCGGGCGCGATCAATCGCCGTTGGCGCCCGGGCCGGGCTCTTCGCCCAGCATGCCCACCACCGCCTCGAGATCCAGACCGAAGATCGGCCGTCCGTCGATCACGAACATCGGCACGCCGTAGCCGCCCAGCCGCTCGTACTCCAGGCGCCCCTGCTCGGAGCGCTCGATGTCGACCTCCGTGTAGGGCACCTGGTTGGCGTCCAGGAAGCGGCGGGCCTTGGCGCAGTAGCCGCACCAGGAGGTCGTGAAGAGCACCACCCGGTGGCCCGGCTCCGCGGTGAAGGGCTCGCCCAGGAGCCCTTCGAGCTGGGAGTCCCTCGAGGTGAGGAACGCCACCATCGCGACGGCGATGGCGAAGACGATGGCGTGGCGTCGGTTCACGGTCGGCTCCCGGGGCGCCTCCTCCCGAGGATCGCCCGCTTCGTGACTTCGATGCACCGGGTCCGCCTCCGGTTGCCGCCTCACGCCGGGCCGTGGCTTCGCGGGCGCGCTGCTCCCGCGCGCGCCGGCGGGTCGCCTATGTTGGGAGCATGACAGCGGAGACGCCCGACTCCCGCCGCCCGCTGCGGGTCCAGTTCATCCACGGCCTCGAGAGTTCGCCCCAGGGCACCAAGGCGCGCCGCCTGGCCGCCCGCTTCGAGAGCCTGGCTCCCCCGATGGACACCGGCGACTTCGAGGGCTGTGTCCGCAGCCAGGCCGAGGTCCTGGGCGGGTTCCGGCCGGACGTCGTCGTGGGCTCGTCGTTCGGGGGCGCGGTGGCCGTGGCGCTCCTCCAGCGCCGCCTCTGGTCGGGGCCCACGCTGCTGCTGGCCCAGGCCGCGCTGCGCTACGGACTGCCCCTCGAGCTGCCGGACGCGGGTCCCATCTGGCTGGTGCACGGGCTCTCGGACGCGATCGTCGACCCCGAGGACAGCCGCAGGCTGGCCGGAGTCGGCGACCCCGCCCGCGTGCGACTCATCCTGGTGGACGACGACCACAGGCTCTCCCGATCGGTGGCAGGGGGGAGCCTCGAGGCCTGGGTGTCCGAGCTCGCCGCCCGGACCGCGGCCGCCGCGGACGGCTAGCCGGCGGCGGCCGCCGCGGCCGGCTGGGCCTTGTCCTCGCGCGGGCGGGCGGCCTGGACGGCGCCGTCGATGGCGCGCAGCAGGCGACCGTAGTTGCCGATCTTCAGCCCCTCGAGGGTGGCGAAGCCCATCAGGGCGAAGATGCTCGAGGTGAGCGCCAGGGCGAGCGCGCCCAGCTCGAGGGATTCGTTCGAGCTGTGCATGGAGAAGAAGAGGATCAGCAGACCCCCGGTGGTCCCGATGAAGCCGATGGGCGGCAGGATGTTCGAGTACATCGAGATGCGGCGGGCGTAGTTCGCGTCGTACTCGTTCACCACGTACTGCTTGGTGGCGTCGACCAGGAACTCGCGCGGGTGGCCCGCCTGGTTCTCGCGCAGGGCCCGGGCCAGGGTCCGCACCATCAGCAGCGCCACCGGCTCGACCCTTGCGTTGGTGCCGTCCCGCACGCCGCGCTTCAGCTCGTCGGTGGTCAGCACCCGGGTGGCCGCCCGGCCCTGGAGGAACAGGCGGAACCCGCGATAGAAGGGCACCCACACCGCGAGCAGCGAGCAGGTGCTGATGATCGCGGTGAGCGTCATCTCACCGAACAGGGAATCCAGCATGGGAGGGGTCTCCTCGTTTCGGGGCCGGCGCTCAGTGGCCGGTGGTCGCGGCGCTCCAGTTGCCGGGCGCGCCCTTGTTGCGTTCACGCAGGTAGTCGATCGACGCCGCGATGGTGCTCTGCTGCCCCACCGGGAAGCGCACCAGCATGCTGCGGCGCCCGCCGTAGCGGCTCTCGACGGAGTCGATGATGTCGCCGGCGCTCCAGAAGTCCTTGGTCTCGATCAGCAGCTCGGCCTTCATCAGGCGCAGCTCGGCGTCGAGCACCGCGAGCTCCGGGTCGTCGGTGGACTCGGTCCCGTGGAAGAGCGGGTCCACGCGGTCGGCGAGGAAGCGGTCCATGAACTCCTGGAAGTCCCCGCGGCCCCGGTCCCGGCGCAGACGCATGGTCTCGACGGTGGCGCCGAAGTGGACCAGGTCCTTGGCCGAGCGCCGCATCTCGATCTTGCGCTGGGCCAGGGCCTCGCCCGACAGCGGCCCGGCGATCTCCTGCTCGGGCCGGGTGGCCGTGGTCTCGCTGCGGCCCATCACCGCGGCGGTCGAGCAGGCGCCGAGCGCGAGGGCCGAGAGCGCCACGGCGACGACCGCGGTGCGGTGGCCGGACGTTCGTCGCTGTGCGGGTTTCGAATCGGTCATGGAGTTCCCTCCGTTGGAAGCCTCGTGACTAGCGACCCTCTTCGTCTCCGCCATGGCGGGCCTCCCAGTCTTCGTGCAGACGCCGCAGCAGCGTGTGCACCGGGTGGTCGCGCCGGGCCGCGAGGTCGCGGGCCAGGCCGTCCGCCTCGAGGGCGCTGCGGTAGAGGGGCAGCGCCCGCGAGCGCGCCCGGATCTGCTTGTCGAGCCGCGACAGCGCGAGCACCGTCTCGTCGATGCGCCGCTCGACGGTCTCCTTGTCGAGGGCGGCGAAGAGCTCGCTGGCCGTGGCCCCGCCCGCCGGCGAGGCCGGCGGCGCGTCCCCGCCCCGGCTCTCGGCGCCGGCGGTGATCTGCTCGAGGCGTCGTCGCAGCTGGGCCAGACGCGCGCTGGTGTCCTTCCGGGCCTGGCGCAGCTCGGAGAGGCTCTGCTCCAGCTCGCCCACGCCCGAGCCGTCGGCGAACCCCAGGTACATGATCGTCAGGTCCTCGCTGAGCGCGTTGCGGATGGCGCCCACGGCCCGGGCGCCGTCGCCTCCGCGCTGGATCCAGCTGTCGAGGAAGCGCGACTTCGCCACCGAGTCCGCGATGGGGCGCACCAGCTGCAGGTAGTCGTTGACGCGGCCCTGGCGCTCCAGGGCCGAGCGCACCGAGGGCCAGAGCTGGACGTCGAAGGGGAAGAGCCGCAGTCCGGTGACGTAGCGGCGGGTGGCCAGGTCGACCTCGGTGGCCGAGGGCTGCGCCGCGGGGAAGGCCAGGAAGGCGTCGCCGTAGCCCTTGGCTGCCTCGTAGGCGGCGAAGAAGGCCGAGTCCGGCAGCCCTTCGCGCTTGTCCGGCGTCAGGTGGCGCTGGAAGAAGTCGAGGTAGCGGGCCTGGATGCGGGCGGCGTTTCGCAGGTGCTCGCCCGCGCGGTAGGTGCCCTCGGCGGCCTGGGACAGGTGGAACGCCGCCGCGTTGAGGCTGGTCTCCTGGATCTCCTCCCACAGCCGGTGCAGGGTGTCGACCAGGGCGTCGCGGGCGCCGGTGCGGAAGCCCAGCTCGAGCAACGGCGTCCCGTCCTCGAGGATGCCGGTGTGCAGGCTCTGGTAGACCTGCATCGCCTTGCCCACGGTGAAGGGCGTGACGATCTCGGGATCGACCCCCTCGCGCTGCTTGGCCGCGTAGATCTCGCCCAGCTGGCGCAGCCCGCGGATGAACACCGCGGCGTGGCCCTGGGTGGTGCGGGCGCGGTCCCGGGCGGCGCGGTAGGCGTTGGTCGTGCGCTCCATGGCGGCCAGGGTGTTCTCCGAGAGCCCCTCGGTCGCCAGCAGCGCCCGGGCCTCGTCGTGCACCTTGCGCGCCTCGAACAGCGAGAGCGTGAAGGTCAGGCTGCCGCCGTCGGACTCGTGGCCGTCGAGCCGGCGCACGATGCGGTCGAGGTACTCGCGAGAGCTGGCCTCGGCCGGGATGACGTCGGGATGGGCGCCCACGCGGCCGTCGGCCAGCATGCGCACCATCGCGGCCAGGGAGTCGAGCCCCTCGTCCACGCTCATCTGCTGGGAGCGGATGAGGACGAGGCGCGAGAGGTTTTCGTAGACGTAGGGCAGGGCGGCGGCGAAGCCGGCGCTCGGCGCCTGGGAGAGCGAGAGCGTGCGCAGGGTCTCGTAGGGCGTCTCCAGCGGGGCGACGACCTCGAGCCACAGGTCCAGCACATGGCTGACGAAGGTGTCGGCCGCGCGCCGGTCCAGCGCGTGGTGCGCGTGGATGTAGTGGCTCCAGTAGCGGTTCTCGTGGCGACCCACCTGGCCCTCGAGCCGGTCGATCATCTCCACCGCCTCGGCGAGCATGTCCGAATCGGAGGTCGCGATGTACTGCAGCAGGTACGCGATCGCTCCGCGCCGGATGCGCGTCTCGTCGAAGGCCGACACGTCGAGGCCCGGCCGCGCGTAGCGGTCGGCGATGTACTGCTCGAGGCTCACGCCCGTCTGCCGCGCGTAGTCGGCCAACCGCTTGGACAGCGCCGAGGACTCCGCCGACGAGTACACATAGGCGTAGTCGAGGTAGCCGGCCCAGGGGTCGGCCTCGGCCTCGGCCCAGGCGGGCGGGGCCGCAAAGGCGACGAGGGTGGCGAGTCCGGCGAGCACGGCCGCCCATCGGGGCTTCCCGTCTCCGTTTCCGTTCCGGCTCCCGATACCGTTCCGGCTCCGGACTCCGCCGACTCCGGAGTGGGAGCCCCTGGAACGGGGATGGCTGCAATGGATGTCGCTCGTGGCCCGGGTCATGGGCGCGCGCCTCCGTGGCGGGGGGTCAGTTGAGACACTCGAGGGCGTGTCGCAGCTCGGTGCAGCGGTCGCCCTCCGCGCGGCTACCCGCGCGCTCGATCGTCATCAAGAAGGAGTTGAGGTTCCGGGTCTCCACGAATCGGTATGTCCCGGCCCCACTTACGCACTTCTCCTGCGTCTTAACGGCCGCAATGAGCTGCTGCTTGAGCGACTCTTCGAGTCGATCCGAGACACAGGCCGCGAGCGACCCCAGGGCCACGCCCCGCAGCCGCGGATCGCGCCTGCGGCGCTCCCGGTCCCGGGTCGAGGTGGTGGGCGTGGGCGTCCGGGCCGGGGCGGCGGGGGTGCGCGGAGCGGGCGCGGCCGGAGCGCCGCCCACCCCCGGAACCCCCAGGCCGGCGGCGGCCAGGCTGGGCCTCGCGGGCCTTGGCGTCCGGGTGGGGGTCGGCACCCGCGCGCGCTGGGCACGGGCGGGCTCGGCGCTCGTCTTCGGCGCCGCGGGGGCGCCCGGGGTCCCCAGGTCGAAGCGCGGCGCGGGTCGGGCCGAGGCGCTGACCGGGCTCGGGGTCTTGCTGCGGGCGCGCCGGAAGCGCGGGGTCGGGGCGTCGCTCGGGGCCGCGGGCAGGTTCGCGCGGTCCATGGCCAGCGGCGGCGGCGGCGCGGCCGGCGTGCTGCGCGCGAGCTGCGGACGCCGGGCGCGCGCGGGCCGGGGCGGCTCCGGCGCGCTCGGTCGCTTCAGCGGGTCCACGGCCACCGGCGGCGGCGGGGTCACGTCGGGCCGACGCGGCGCGGCCGGTCGCTGGCGCGTCACCCGCGGCGCCGGGGCCTCGGGCGCGCGCGCCAGGGCGTCCAGCTCCACGCGGGGCTTCGGCAGCTCGGGCCGCCGGGCGACCTGGGTGCGCGGTCGCCGCTCCAGCCGCTCGGGGGGCGGCTTGGGCGCCTCGGGGCGCGCCACGGGCTCGGGCATCGGCGGGGGCTTCGGCTTCGCCTCCGGCCTGGGCCTGGGCTGCACCGGGGGCGGCGGCGGAGGCGGCTCGACCTTGGCCACCTGGGGCGGGGGAGGCGGCTCCGGCGTCACGGGCTCGGGCTCGGGCTCCGGCTCGGGGGAGACCGGCACCTCGACCACGGGCGGCGGCGGGACCTCGCTCTGGAAGGCGACGATCTGCACCGCGGAGTCGTCGACGGTGCCCCGGGTCAACGCCACGATCATGGCGATCGCGAACAGCAGCGCGAAGCCCGCCACGGCGCTGCTGCCGCCCACGTGGGACAGGCGCTCCTGGCGACCTTCGTGGCGCATCTCGCGCCACGCGAGGGCCATGCCTTCGCCCACGCCGAGGGGGTCTTCGGGCAGGCGATACGACTCCGGCCGCAGCGGGACCTTCGCTGCACCGTGGCCGTAGCGAGCGTGGATCCGCCAGTCGCTCACCGGGTCGCCGCGAGTCTTCCCACCAGTGCGCGTCGGCGTCCCGGCCATTCGTCTTCGATGGCGGAGACGGCATCCAGCAGGTGCTGGCTGCGGGAGTCGGCGTGGGGGGCGAGGAAGGGCTTCGGTCTCCCCTCCTTCTTGTGCTGTTCCAGCAGCCCGCGCAGGGCGTCGAGGTCCATCCGCTCGGAGCCGCCGGCGGAAGAGCTCACCAGCTCGAAGGCCGGCGCGCCCTCCTCGGGCGTCGGGTGGACCCGCAGCTGCCACGCCTCGCCGGATGCGGCCGGCAGGTTCGTGGTGCCGTCCTCCTCGAGGCGCGGGACCACGATCTCTCCCAGGTCCGGGGCGTTGGGGTCGGCGATCTGGGTCATCGCGATCAGGAGCAGGAACGCCAGATCCACGAAGGAGAAGAGCCAGGACGGTGCGCTCGCGCTGTCGACTGCCATGGGGGGTAGAGCGGTCGGGTGGGGGGGCGGCTTGAGGCGCGAGAGGGGGTTCGGAGGGGAAAAGCACGCGGCCGGCGGTCGGGACGGGTCGAGCGGTGATGCAGGTCACGCAAGCCACCGGCAACTCGTCCAGAACCGCACCCGGGTGCCGGTTCGGGCCGGTCCCGCCCCCTCACCCCACCCCCATTCCCGTTCGCCCAACGGCCCGACGCTCCAACCTCGAACCGACGACGCCGAACTGCCGACGCCGCTTCGCTTCTCATGAGGTGCTCCGCTGCCCCGACCGGGGGAAGGGTTGCGACTCCGTCTCCCTCCCTGGTCGAGCATGCGCAGGCTGGCGGCCGCCCGGAACACGGCGCTTGCGCTCGTCCGGGCCCTGGCCGCCATCGGTCGCAGGAGCGTTTCGATTGCGAGCGCTGCGTGCTCGCTTCGGCGGTCGCTCCGCTGTCAACCCTTCCCCCGGTCTCGCGCTGGGCAGCCAATGGCAGGATCGAATCTTCGAGGCAGTGCGAACGGGAGTCGTTGGCTGCCCCGTCCCGGGTCGGGGGGTACAGGGGGGTCCCGCGCGCAGTTCCGCAGGCGGTACGGCCAGCGCGAAGCCGCCCAGCTACCCCGGGAAGCAATCCGGTCGGTTCGCCGAGGACTGTCTGAGCACGGGCGCCCCCCTGTACCCCCCGACACGCCCCGAGGCAGTCAGGTGGAGCGAAGCAGCGCTGCGCAGGGGGAGCGGGGCTTGGCGGGGGAGCGGAGCGGCGCAGGTCGTGGGGCCTGGGGGGAGGGGGTCAGCGGCCGGGGGCGATCATGCCGCCGTGCTCGAGCATGATGCGCGCGAGCTCCGAGCGCTTCTGGGAGCCGAGCTTGCGCTTGGAGGCGACCAGCAGACCGCGGGTGCACATCGTGTCGAACTCGACCGTCGTGCCGCGACCGAACCCCGTCGTCACCCTCTCGAACGAATAGACCGGCTTGCCGTTGGGCAGCGACTCCACCTTCACGTCCGCAGCCAGGACCGGCGCCACCGAGAACAGGTCCGGGTTCTGCAGCACGATCTCCATGGGAGGCGACACGATGCGGGGCCGCTTCACCAGCATCACGGCCGCGATCTTCTCTCCGGCCGGCCCCATGCGCATCTGCAGCAGCGACTCGAAGACGTCCTTGTGGACCACCGCCGACTTCTTGAAGTCGGGATTCAGCCGGCTCATGTGCTTGTAGGTGACCGCCGCGCCGCTCCCGGGGCTGCCTACGTTGACCGCGCCGTGTCCGCCCTGCTTGAGGTCGGCGGCGCTCGCGATGCCGCCGGACTTGCGGGTGATGAGCACGACGCACTCGCGACCCACGTCGTCGACCACCTGGAGGTCCGAGCCGAACTCCGTGTGGTCGTGGAGGTACTGGCGGACCGCGTCGGCCTGGGCCAGGGCCACGGTGACCGGGCCTCTCGGGTCGTGGACCGCGGCCAGGTTCTCGAGGGATCCGGTGCTGGTGCGGTGCTCGACCGACCGGCCTTCCTGGGTCAGGACCTTCGCCAGGCGGTTGGCCAGCCCGTAGTAGTAGCCGCCTTCGGCGCCCGAGCTGATGACGTAGTCGGCCGCCTGGGACGAGAGCGGCGCCAGGGCCAGGGCGAGGGTCGCGAGGAGGCTGCGGGACGGGAAGCTCATGGGGAACCCTCTTCTGTGGTCGTTCGATCCGCTGACCGGGCAGCTTACGCGAGGCCCATCCGGGAGGCGAGGCTGGATTTCGCACCCGGACCGCTCAGCCGGCCCCGCCGGCGAGCTCGACCTCCGGGTCGGTGCGCCGCGCCGAGGCCAGGTCGATGGGGGAGCGCGACCGGAACGGCGCCTCGCGGACCGGGCAGGGGTCCATCACGCAATGGCTGCAGGCCCGGGGCCGGCACGGGTCGAAGTGGACGACCACGCTGCCGTTCTCGCCCGTGCGCGGAGCGAGCTCCCGCTCGATCCGCTCGTGGATCGCGTGCAGGTCGTCGGCCAGCAGGTAGCGCGGCACCACCAGGTGCAGGTCCACGTGCACCGAGGAGCCCGCGCGCCAGGAGCGCAGGCCGTGGACGTCGATCCACTCTGGCATGCGCGCTGCCGCCAGACGCGAGACGACCCACTCGAGGGTCGGCTCGTCGGCGGCGTCCATCAGGCCCGCCGCGGCTTCCCGGGCCAGCCCCCAGCCGGTGCGCAGGATGTTCGCCGCCACCACCAGGGCGACCAGGGGGTCCAGGCGCTGCCACCCGGTCAGGTGGACGAGGCCCAGCCCCAGCAGGACGCCGCCAGTGGTCCAGACGTCGGTGAGGATGTGCTGCGCATCGGCCTCGAGCGCCTGGGAGCGGGTGGCCCGGGCCACGCGTCCCAGGTAGACGCCCAGGAGCAGGTTGGCGGCCGCGAAGCCGGCGAGCAGCGCGCTGCCCAGGCCCAGGCGCGCCAGCTCGGGGCCCGTGATCAGGTCGCGCACCGCCTCCCAGGCGATGATGGCCGCGGCCACCAGGATCAGCGTGCCTTCGATGCCGGCCGAGAAGAACTCGATCTTGCCGTGGCCGTAGGGGTGGTCGCGGTCGGCGGGCCGGGCCGCGATGTGCAGCGCCCAGACCAGCAGGGCCGCGGCCGCCACGTTCACGATGGATTCGAGGGCGTCCGAGAGGACCGCCGTCGAGCCGGTGACCGCCCAGGCGGCGAGCTTGCCTCCGAAGATGGCGAAGCCCGCCACCAGGGAGATCCAGCCGGCGCGCAGACGCTGTGCTTCTTCGTCGGCGGTCATGGACCGGACCATAGAGGACGCGCCCGGCCTGCGGGCGAAAACGAAAGTCGATGTCGGTTCGGCTACGCCGGGCGGAGCTTGTAGCGGATGGGCAGCCGCTTGATGCCGCCCACCAGGCTCGAGTGGAGGCGCTCGACCGGACCCGCGATCTCGACCTCCTCGATGCGCGGCAGCAGGTACTTGAGGGCCACCGAGATCTCGAGCCGCGCCAGGTTGGCGCCCAGGCAGAAGTGTTCGCCGATGCCGAACCCCAGGTGGCGGTTGGGCTGGCGGTCGATCCGGAAGTTGTACGGGTCGTCGAAAAACTCCTCGTCCCGGTTCGCCGACGGATAGAAGAGGGCGACCGGCTGGTCCTTCCGGATGGTCTTGTCGCGCAGCTCGAAGTCACAGGTGGCGGTGCGTGCGAAGTGGATGATGGGCGTGGTCCAGCGGACCACCTCCTCCACCGCCGAGGGCAGGAGGCCCGGGTCCTGCTGAAGCTTGCGCAGCTGGTCCTGGTGCTCGACGAAGGCCAGCATGCCGCCGGTCGTGCCGTTCCGGGTGGTCTCGTTGCCGGCGATCATGATGATCAGGCACCAGGCGAGGATGTCCATCAGCTCGAGCTTCTTGCCCTGGTACTCGAAGGTGTTGAAGAGCGAGAGCAGGTCGTCGTCCGGGCTCTTCTTCTTCTCCTCCACGAGCTTCGAGAAGTAGGTGAACAGCTCGACCATCGTGCCCTGGGCCGCCTCGATGGGCGTCTTGCCCTCCTGCTGGTACTCCGGGTCGCCGGCGCCGATGATCCGGTTGGTCCAGTCGAAGAGCATCTCCCAGTCGCTCCGGGGCACGCCCAGCAGCCAGGCGATGACGGCGATGGGCAGCGGCGCCGAGACCTCCGAGACGAAGTCCACCTCGCCCTCGTTGGAGTCCTTCACCATGGCGTCCACGATCTCGCGGCCGATCTCCTCGATGGGATCGTGGATGCGCTGCAGGGCCTTCGGCTTGAAGCGGGCGCTGATCATGCGCCGGAACTCGCGGTGCTGCGGCGGGTCCATCTGGATGAGGGTCGGCGGGAACATCCCCATCTGCTCCCGGTTCTCCCGCTCGTGCCCGATGGTGAGGCGCGGCCCGCTCACGAACTTTTCGGGCTGGGTCGACAGCAGCTGGATGTCGGCATGCTTGGTGATGGCCCAGTAGTCGAGGGCCTCGCCCTCCTGCTCGACCCAGTGCACCGGGTCCTCGGCGCGCAGGCGCTTCCAGACGGGGTGGGGGTAGCCGCGCTCGGCGTAGTCATCGGGGTGGACCAGGCGGAAGCCTTCGAAGAGGCTCTCGTCGTCGAGGAACTGGGTACTCGCGCTCGCCATGGTGACCTCGCTCCATATGGACTCGGGTGGGGGCGTGAAAAGTCTATCATCGGGAAAGCGCCGACGCGGTCGCTTGAATCCCATTCCAGTGTCCGCAGCGCGGGGCGCCGCAGAGCCTCTGGACACGAGCCGCTGAAGTCGGTTCAGGTCACCTGCGTCGCGCCGCCCGGAATCCGAAGGGAGCCCAGTCGTGCCCGGACCGCTTGCCGGCGATCGCATCGTCGACGTCACCCAGATGATCTCCGGCCCGCTGGCCACGCGAATCCTCGCGGACCAGGGGGCCGACGTGGTGAAGGTGGAGCCGCCGACCGGCGACCTCACCCGGGGGCTCGGCGGCGCCGGGCGCGGCGTCTCGCCCATCTTCGCCACCACCAACCGCAACAAGCGCTCGCTGGTGCTCGACCTCAAGCAGCCCGACGGGCTGGCGGCGCTTTTGCGTCTGGTGGCCCGCGCCGATGTCTTCGTCCAGAACTTCCGGCCCGGAACCGCCGAGCGCATGGGGCTCGGCGAAGAGGCGCTCCGCGCGGTGAAGCCCGACCTCGTCTACGTCTCCATCAGCGGCTTCGGAGAGAGCGGTCCCTACGCCCACAAGCGCGTCTACGACCCGGTGGTCCAGGCGCTCTCGGGGCTGGCCGCCATCCAGGGAGGCTCGAGCGGCCGGCCGCGCATGCTGCGGCTCATCGTGCCCGACAAGCTCACGGCCGTGACCGCCGCCCAGGCCATCACCGCCGCGCTGCTGGCCCGGGAGCGCACCGGCGAGGGGCAGCACGTCCGCCTCGCCATGCTCGACGCGGTGGTGGCGTTCATGTGGCCCGAGGGCATGGCCCGCCACACCTACCTGGGCGGCGACGTCGGCCGCTCGCGGCCCGGCGAGGCCCGCGAGCTGGTCTTCGAGACCCGCGACGGCTTCATGACGGCGGGGACCGTGGCGCTGCGCGAGTGGCACGCGTTCTGTCGGGCCGTGGGCCGCGAGGAGTGGATCGACGACCCGCGCTTCCGCAGCGCGGCCGGCCTGGTGAAGCACGCCGACGCGCGGCTCGAGCTGATGGCCGAGGTGCTGCGGGAAGGCACCACCGCCGAGTGGCTGGAGCGCCTCGACGAGGCCCAGGTGCCCTGCGCGCCCATCCTGACGCGCGAGGAGCTGCCGTCGCACCCGCAGATCCTGGCCAACGAGCTCCTCGTGGAGAACGACTGGCCGCTCACCGGGCCCATGCGTCAGCCCCGCCCGGCCGAGCGCTTCGACCGCACGCCCAGCTCCATCCGGCGCCCGCCGCCGGCGCTCGGCGAGCACGCGGAGGAGGTCCTGGAAGAGCTGGGCTACTCCGCGGACGAGATCGCGGCGCTGCGCGAGCGCGGCGTCCTCGGTGGGAGCGACTGAGGCCCGAGCGGGCGCCGCGGGTCAGTCGTCGTCGGCCGTGCCGTCCACGTCGCCGGCGGCTCGCCCGGCCGAGCTCTGCACGAAGTCCGCGTCGCTGCCCGACGTGCCGGCCTTGGGAGCGACCGCCTCGGGATGGAAGTGCACGTCGCGCTGGGGGAACGGGATGCTGAGGCCCTCGCGGTCGAGGCGCAGCTTCACCTCCCGGGTCACGTCCCAGTAGACGTCCCAGTAGTCGTCGGTCTTCACCCAGGGGCGCACGATGAAGTTCACCGAAGAGTCGCCCAGCTCGTGGAGCCGCACGTTGGGCTCGGGATCGGCGAGCACCTTGGGGTGCTCCTTCAGGATGGACGCGAAGATCTTCTCGGCGTGCTGGATGTCGTCGGAGTAGGCGATGCCGAACTTCATGTCGACCCGGCGCAGCCGCTGGGCGGTCACGTTCTTGATGACGTCGCCCCAGATCTTGCTGTTGGGGATGACCAGGGTCTGGTTGTCGATGGTGAGGATGGTGGTGGAGACCAGGCTCTGCTTGCTCACGTTGCCGAACACGCCGCCGGCCACCTCGACCAGGTCTCCCACGTCGTAGGGGCGATAGATCAGCAGCATGGCGCCCGACGCGAAGTTGCCGAGCGTGTCCTGGAGGGCGAAGCCGATGATGAAGCCGGCGACACCGAGACCGGCGAGCAGGGGGCCGATCTCGATCCCCAGCTGGGAGACCGCGACCAGCAGGCCGAGGATCCAGACGATCCGCCCCGAGATGTTGATGACCATCTCGCGGGCGAGCTGGGTCATCCGCGTGCGCGAGGTATTGACGCCCCGCTCGACCACGTGGCGCGTCAACCGGGCCACGAGGCCGGTGATCATCAGGACGACGGCGAAGAGCAGGACCCGGAGCACGACCGTGGGCGCGTTGCTGCGCGCCCAGACGACCGCGTTCTCGGTCCACTGCTCCAGCAGGCCGGCGGCGACCTCGCGGTCGAAGATGGCGCCGCTGATCTCTCCGGTGCTCTCGATGAGCAGGCGCTTGTAGCGGGCGGTGTCCAGCTCGAGGCTGGCCATGATGCCTACCGACTCCTTGAGGCTGTTGGCCACGCGGTCGAGCTGCACCTCGGCCACCCGGGCCGCCTCGGCCCGAGAGGCGTCGTCGGGCGTGGCGGCGGCGCGGATGCGCGCCTCGGCGAGCCTCTCGGCGGCCAGCTGCAGCCGGCCCGCGAGCTTCTCGGCCCGGGCCTGGAGGCGGTTGGCGAGGTCGTTGCGGGCGGTCTCGCTGTCCATGCCCACCTTCTCGAGGTCGGCGATGTGGTCGAGGTACTGGCGATCCAGGTCCGCGCGGCTCTCGAGGATGCGGGCGATCTGGGTGTCGATGGCCTCGGCCGCCTCGCCCTCTGCGACCTCGCGCTGCTTGCGCAGGTCGACCAGGCGCTCCTCGCCCCGGTCCAGCAGCGCCGGAATCGCGCCGGAGACGACTTCCAGGGCCTCCTCGACCTGGGGCCGGAGCTCGGCCATGTCCAGCTCGGCGGCCTCGGCCCGCGCGAGCTGGTTCGCCAGACCGTGGGCAACGCGCATGGCCTCCAGCCAGCGCTCCCGGGCCTGGAAGGAGGCGCTGGCGCGCTCCTCGCCCTCGAGCGTGTCGATCTGCTGGATCAGCGCGCTGATCTCGGTGCGCAGCCGGGTGAACGCGACCAGCTGCTCGCGCAGCTCGTCCTGGGGCGTGGGCTCGGGCGGCTCCTCTTGGGCGGCCGCCTCTTCCGCCTCGGCTTCGGGCGCCTGCGCAGCCGCCTCGGCGGCGGCGCCCGGCTCGACCTGGCCGAAGGCGGGTCCGGAGAGGCCCAGCCAGCAGGCGATGAGGAGGACGAAGGCCCGGCGGAGGGAGTGCGCGGAGGTCATGGGGGCTCCAGGGTCGGGTCGGAGGGGTGGAGGCGGCGGCGGAGTCTAACGCCCGGCCTGCCCGGCTGCCGCGAGCGCCTCACTCGGCGTCGTCGGCCTTCCAGCGCGTCTCGCCGGCGACGATGGTCTCGAGCACGCGAATCTCGTCGATGTGCGCGGGGTCGTCGAGAGGGGAGCGGTCGAGGATCACCAGGTCGGCCCACTTGCCCGGCGCCAGCGAGCCCGAGAGGCTGTCCTGGAAGTGCTGGCGCGCCGCGTCGATCGTGACGGCCTGGAGTGCGCGCCAGGCATCGATGCGCTGCTCGGGCCCCAGCAGGTCACCGCCCGCCGTGCGGCGATTGACCGCGGCCCAGACCAGCCGCAGGGGCTCGTGGGGCACCACCGGGGCGTCGCAGTGGAGAGTGAAGCGCAGGCCCAGCCGGGCGGCGGTGGCCGCCGGGCTGATGCGCGCCGCGCGCTCCGGGCCCAGGAAGACGTCGCGGTGCCGGTCTCCCCAGTAGTAGGTGTGGAGCGAGAAGAAGCTGGGGATGATCCCCAGACTCCGCATGCGCTCGAGCTGGTCCGGTCGCGCCATCTGGGCGTGGATGAGCACGCTGCGCGGGTCCGCGCGCGGGGTCTTCGCCTGGGCCGCCTCGATGGCGTCGAGGATGTCTTCGATGCTGGCGTCGCCGTTGCCGTGGATCGCCAGCTGGCGACCGGCGTCGTGGTAGCGGGCCACCTTCGCGAAGAGCTCTTCCCGGGCAATGCGCGGGTAGCCGCGAAAGCCCGGGTCGTCGCCGGGCGGCACCGTGTACGGCTCGCTCAGGTAGCCCGTGTAGCCCTGGATCGATCCGTCGGCCACGAGCTTGGTGGCGCCCACGCTCACCCACTCGGAGTCGGCGTCCGGGGGATCGAGCTCGCCCGCCAGCAGGGCGTCGCTGGCCTCGGCGTTGGGCCAGATGACCAGCCGCAGGGGGATCAGGCCCAGCCGCGACATCCACGGCAGCGAGCGCACCTGGAGCGCGTCGGCGAAGCCGGCCTGGACGGTGGTGGTGCCCGACGCCAGGGTGAGCTCCACGGCGCGCCGGATCATGCGCACCGCCTCGAGCGGCGACGGCGTGTAGATCTCGGCCATCACCGCCTCCATGGCCGTCTCTTCGAGCACGCCGTCGGGCTCGCCGGTCGCGGGGTCGCGGCGGATGCGCCCGCCTTCGGGGTCCGGCGTGTCGCGGTCGATTCCCAGGCGCGCCAGCCCGGCGCCGTTGGTCGACGCCAGGTGGCCCGACACGTGGACGACGATCACGGGCCGCTCCGTCGAGACGCGGTCGAGGTCGTGGCGGGTGGGATGACGCTTCTCCGCGAGCAGCGTGTCGTCGTAGCCGAAGCCCGCCACCCAGTCGTCGCCGGAGTCGGACCCGGCCCGCTGGCGCAGCCGCTCGACGAGCTCGTCGAGGCTGCGCAGGTCGCCCACCGGCGGGCTCTGCAGGTCGGCCGCCAGCACCTCGAGGCCGGTCCCCGGGAAGTGCCCGTGGGCGTCGATGAAGCCCGGCAACAGCGCGCGGCCTTCGAGATCGACGATGCGCGCCTTGTTGCTGGCCGCCCACTTGCGCCACTGGGCCTCGTCGCCCACCCCGGCGATGCGCTCGCCGTCGACCGCCAGCGCGCTCACCTGGCGCACCCCGTCCTCCATGGTGAGGATGGGGCCGCCGACGTAGAGCGTCCGCTCCCGGGTGGTGCTGCAGAACCAGAGGCCGGCGACCACGACGAGCGCGACGACGGCGAAGATGCGATGGGCGGTGGCCAGGGGGTGTCCTCCGGAGCTGCATTCTGCACCAGCCGGGCCGCTCGTGGGAGCGGCCCGCCGCGCCGCCGGGGCCGGCCGGGCAGCCCCGCGAGCCGGACGGGCTAGACCGGGCGCTCCAGGCCCCAGGTGCGGATGCGCGAGGCCAGGGTGGTGGGGCGGATGCCCAGCAGCTCGGCGGCGCCCCCCGGACCGCGGATGCGCCAGCGGGTGCGCCGCAGGGCGGCCAGCGTGTTCTCCCGCTCGAGGGCCCGCAGCTCGGCTTCGGTGAGCACCGTGCGCTCGCCGCCGGTGTCGGCCGGCGGCGGGGCCGGACCGGTGGGCGGGGCGGACGCCTCCGGCAGCCTCACCGCCAGGCGCGGGCCGGGCGAGGTGATGACCGAGCGCTCGATCACGTTCTCGAGCTCGCGCACGTTGCCGGGCCAGTCGTAGCCCGAGAGCGTCCGGACCGCCGCGGGCGTCAGCTCGGGGGGCGGTCGGCCCAGTCGGCGCGCCGCGCGCTCGGCGAAGCGCCGGGCGAGCACCTCGATGTCGCAGAGCCGCTCGCGCAGGGGCACCACCGTCACCGGGAAGACGTTCAGTCGGTAGTAGAGGTCCTCGCGGAAGCGCCCGGCCGCCACCTCGCCGCGCAAGTCGCGGTTGGTGGCGGCCAGGATGCGCACGTCGACCTCCCGGGTCTGCTCCTCGCCCACCCGCTCGTAGCGCCGCTCCTGGAGCACGCGCAGCAGCTTGGCCTGCAGGTCCAGGGGGATCTCGCCCACCTCGTCGAGGAAGAGCGTGCCGCCGTCGGCCGCCGCGAAGCGCCCCTCGCGGTCGCGCACCGCGCCGGTGAAGGCGCCCTTCACGTGACCGAAGAACTCGCTCTCGTAGAGCTCGCGCGGGATCGACGCGCAGTTCACCGTGATCATCGGTGCGCCCCGGCGCGGGCTCTGGCGGTGGATCTCCCGGGCCACCAGCTCCTTGCCGGTGCCCGATTCGCCCTGGATCAACACCGTGGCGTCGGTGGGCGCCACCAGCGCCACCTGCTCCTGGAGCGCGCGACACGCGGGGCCTCCGCCGATCAGCTCGCCCACGTCGCAGGCCTCGTCGAACTGCTCGCGCAGGTACTCGTTCTCGAGCGCGAGCTGCCGGCGCAGCCGTCCGATCTCCTCGAAGGCCTGGGCGTTGGCGATGGCGGCGCTGGCGTGGTCGGCCACGATGCGCAGCCACTCGAAGGTCTCGGGCTCGAAGGGCGCGCGGGTGAAGACGCCGAGCACGCCCAGCACCTCGCCGCCGTGGCACAGGGGGTGGGTGGCGAAGCCGCGGATCGACTCCCGCCGCGCCCAGTCCGGTCGCGCCAGCCAGCGGTCGTCGCGGTCGGTGTCGGGCACACAGATCGCCTCGCCGAGCCCCGCGCGTCCCACCTTGCGCACGCCGACGGGGAAGCGCCGGAAGTCTCCGTCCAGCCGGCTCCAGTCTTCGTCGCCGGCGCTCGACCGGCCGGCGCTGGCGACCAGGTGGAGACAGGGCACGAAGGTCGGGCACTCGTGGCGGAGGGGGCAGACCTCGCAGATGTCGCCGGGCCGCATCAGCCAGATGCGCGCCAGCGCCACGCCCGAGCGCTCGACCAGCTCCCGGGTGAGGCGGTCGAGCACGCCGCCCAGGTCGCGCTCCTCGGCCATGGCCAGGAGCAGGCCCTTGAGGGCCTGGTAGGAGGGCTCGAGCTGGGCGGAGGTCACGGACCGAGCTTGGTGCGAAATTTCGTCGGATGCAACGAAATACAGAACAAAAACGATCAAAAGTCGGACTCATCGATATGCAACTCTGCGCATATCTGATTGATCTTCAAGCAGAATTCATGGTTTCGCAGCGGCTGGCACGGGTCGTGCTCTACCTCGGTCATCGCCCGCTTCCGGGCCTCAACCAAGGAGAACACGATGATTCGACTTCACGACTTCACCCTCTCGGGCAACGCCCACAAGGTCCGCAACCTGCTCGGGCTCCTGGGCGTCGAGTACGAGCGCCGGCCCGTCGACCTGCTGGCCGGCGAGCAGAAGCAGGCCGCCTTCCTGGCGCTGAACCCGTTCGGCCAGGTGCCCGTGCTGGAGGACGGAGACGTCGTGGTGCGCGACTCCGCCGCCATCCTCGTCTACCTGGGACGCAAGTACGGTCGCGGCGAGTGGCTGCCCATCGACGCCGAGGGCGAGGCCCGGGTCCAGGAGTGGCTGGCGGTGGAGGCGGGACCGGTGGCATCCGGACCGGCCCTCGCCCGGCTCGTCGAGCTGTTCGGCGCCGAGGGCGACATCGAGCGGGCCCGCGCCGGCGCCCACGCCGTGCTGGCCCGCTTCGAGGACCACCTCGAGGGCCGCGCGTTCCTGGTGGGCGACCGGCCGACCATCGCCGACGTGGCCAACTACTCCTACGTCGCCCTGGCGCCCGACGGGGGCGTGTCCCTCGACGCCTACCCGAACGTGCGCGGGTGGATCGAGCGCCTGGCCAAGCTGCGGGGTGCGGAGCCGCTGCCCGTGGCGCCGGCGAGCTGATGGCGGCGTCCTCGCCCTTCCACTCCGGGGAGCGGGTGGTGCAGGCCCGCCTGGGCGTTCGCGAGCAGATCGAGCCGTGGGCGCGCAAGGTGATCCGTCCCTACCTGCCCGAAGAGCACCGCCGGTTCTACGCGGAGCTGCCGTTTCTCGTAGTGGGAGCGCGGGACGCGGCCGGGCGCCCCTGGGCCAGCCTGCTGGCCGGGGGCCCCGGCTTCGTCGCCTCGCCCGATCCTCTTACCCTCGACGTGTCGTGGGCGCCCGATCCCGACGATCCCGTGGCCTCGGGCCTCTTGCCCGGGGCCGCCGTCGGGGTGCTGGGCATCCTGCCCGAGAGCCGGCGGCGCAACCGCGCCAACGGACGCATCGGCGAGTCGAGCGGGGAGGGCTTCCGCCTGCGCGTGGACCAGACCTTCGGCAACTGCCCCCAGTACATCCACGAGCGGCGGGTGGTGGCGGCGGCCGGGCGCTCCGCCGCGCCTCCGGAGCGCAGTGACGTCGTTCCGGTGTCGTGGCGCGCTGCGGTGGCCGCCGCCGATACCTTCTTCATCGCGACCGGTGTGGAAGGCCCGGGCGAGACGACCCGGGCGCCGGAGGTCGGCATGGACGTCTCCCACCGCGGGGGTCCCCCGGGCTTCGTCGAGCGCGAGTCCGACGGCGACGGACGCGACGTGCTGGTCTTCCCCGACTACGCCGGCAACAACTACTACAACACCCTCGGCAACCTCGAGCTCGACGCGCGGGCGGGCCTGGTGTTCGTGGACTTCGAGCGGGGCGACCTGCTCCAGCTGAGCGGCCGCGCCGAGGTGGTGTGGGAGGTCCCCGACCCGAGCCGTTTCCCCGGCGCCCGGCGCTGGCTGCGCTTCCGGGTGGAGGCGGCCGTGGCCCGCGCCGGCGCGCTGCCCCTGCGCTTCCCGTCGAAGGACGATGCGCTCCAGCGCGTGCGCGTGGCCGAGGTGGTGCGCGAGAGCCGGGACGTGCGCTCCTTCGTGCTGCGCTCCGCCCGCGGCGGCGCCCTCGCCCCGTTCGAGCCGGGCCAGCACCTGCCGGTGCGGGTGCGGCCCGCAGGCGACGCCGGCCCGCAGACCCGCACCTATTCGCTCTCCGACGCGCCCGACGGCGAGCGCTACCGCATCAGCGTGAAGCGCGAGCCCGGGGGCGTGGTCTCGGGCCACCTCCACGACACGCTCGCCGTGGGCGACGAGCTCACGGTCGGCCGGCCGGCCGGCGACTTCGTGCACGACGCCGGCGCAGGGCGCCCGCTGGTCCTGGTGGGCGCCGGCATCGGCGTGACCCCCCTGGCGAGCCTCTTCCACCAGCGCGCCCGAACCGAGGACGGCGCGCCGGTCTGGCTCTTCCACGGCGTGCGAGACGGCGACCACCAGCCGCTGGGCGACGAGCTCCGGCGCGCCGCCGACGCCTCGCCCCGGGCCAGGCTCCACGTGCGCTACAGCCGCCCGCGCCGCCGCGACCCGGTGGGCCCCGGCGGCGCCGGGCGCCTGGACGCCGACTGGGTCGCGGCGCGGCTCCCGGAGCCGCTGGCCCGGCTCGACGCCGACTACTTCCTGTGCGGGCCGCCCGCCTTCGTCGCCGCCCTGCGCGAGGGGCTCGAGACCCGGGGCGCTCCGCCATCGCGCATCCGAACGGAGACGTTCGGCTAGGGCGGGCTCGGGGCTTCGGCCCGCTCGGACGGCGCCGCCCGCTCGAACACGTCGAAGGTGTTGAGCGGCAGGAAGTCGTAGCTGTCCCGGAGGCGGTAGCCGGCGGCGGAGAGCTCGCCTTCGAGCACGCCGGGCTCGAGCCAGTGGCCCTTGGGAACCACCCAGGTGGCGAAGCCCTCGGGCCGCCCGTCGATCACCGCGACCCGGGCGCCGGGTGCCAGAGCCCGCTGCAGCCGCGCGAAGTAGGCGACCCGGTCCTCGAAGTGGTGGTAGGCGTTGCACAGGAAGACCTGGTCGATCACCCCGTCGGGCAGGGACGGGTCGTCCGCCGTGGCCTCCACGACCTCGATGTTGGTGACGCCGCGGCGCGCGATCTCCCGGCGCAGCTTCGCCAGCGGGGCGGGGTCGACGTCCACGGCGTAGACCCGGCCCCCGGGACCCACGGCCTCGGCCAGGTGGAAGCTGAAGTAGCCGTCGCCGGCCCCCAGGTCGGCCACCACGTCGCCGGGCTGGAGGGCCAGGGTCTCCATCACCATGTCGGTCCGCTGCCAGCCCTGGCGGCTGAAGATGTGGCTCCAGTCCATGCGCCCCACCACGCCGCAGCCGGCCAGCGACGGCACCACGAGGCCCGCCGAGAGCCAGGCGCGAAGGGATTTCCGGGCCCCGCCGCGGGGCGGGTCGAGTGTGGAATCGGTCACGGGATCCTCCTCGGGCGCTGCGCTCACCCTAGGGCGAGCGAGAGCGCACGAAACCCCGGCGGTGACCGGCGGGCCCTTCCCGTGACGAACGGGCCCGGGCCGTGACGGGGGGGCGCGTCCGGGCGTTGAGCCGGCGCCGTCGCCCGGGGACAATCAGGAGGTGGACCGCCCCGTCGTCGTCTCCCCGGCCCGCCGCGAGCCCGCAGCGCCTTCGGCCCCTCCCGCCGAGGGGCCGGTCGGCCGACTGTGGGCCTGGCTGGCCGAGCCCGCCAGCCTCGACCTGCGCCTGGGGCTGCGGATCCGGGCCTACGCCTGGGCCGTGGGCCTGACCCTCGCGAGCGTCCCGTTCCTCCACCTCTACATCGCGGTTCCGCTCGGGACCGGCGAGCTCACCTGGCACGCCCTGGACATCGCGGGCGGGGCAGGGCTCGCGGCCGCGGGCATCGAGGCGGTGGTGGGGCTCCAGCAGCGGCGCCGGGACTGGCTGTTCAGTGGAGCCCGGGGTGCGCTGCTGCTGGGGGCGGTCGTCCTGGGCGCGGCGGCCATCGCCTTCGCGGCCCACGTGCACGACTGGCTTCCCCACAGCGGCACGATCCGCGCGAAGCACGAGGCCTCGGGCTACGGCGACATGTCGCTGCGGGTGTGGCCGATGACGCTGCTCATCGCCTGGCTGGTGGTCCAGGCGGTGCGCCGGGACCTGCTGACCCGGGAGCTGGCGACCCTGCGCGGGATCGAGCGGGCGCTGCGCCAGCGCGACGCCGCTCCGCCGCCCGCCCGGCCGGCGCAAGAGCCGCCGCCCATCTTGCTGCGCCACGACGGCGGGGAGGAGCGGGTCCGACCCGCCGACATCCTGTGCGTGCAGGCCCAGGAGAACTACTGCGAATTCGTCCTGGCGGGCAAGGGCGCGACCGCCCGCCCCGCCGCGCCCCGACCCTGGGTGCGCATGACCCTGGCCCAGGCGCTCGAGAGCCTGCCGGCGAGCTCCTTCGTCCAGACCCACCGCTCCCACATCGCCAACCTCGACCGGGTGCGCGCCATCCGCCGGGAGGGCCGCCGCTGCGAGCTGCTGCTCGATGGGGGCGTCGCCGTGCCGGTCTCCCGGGGCCGGCTGGCCCAGGTGCGGGCCCGGGTGGCCGCCGAGGCCGGAGCGGACTGACTCGCGGGCCGGACCCGCCCGAGGCGAAGCTCGAGCGGGCGAGGGCGCGGCCGCAGCCGGCCGACGCGGCGGCCGGGGCCCAGGCGAGGCGGGGGCGGCGGTCCGGCTGCGCGGCTTCGCGGGTTTCTCCCGCGGCCGTTGCCCGATCGGCCGCCGGACTGCGCTTCTTCCAGCGAAGCCACGCGCTTCCCGGCCGCGCGCGAGGCGCGGTCGCGACGAGGCCTCGAAGGAAGACACGCCATGGACCGCATCGTCCGCCTTCTCGTCGTCGTGAACCTGGTGCTGGCCGGCCTGGCCCTCTCGGTGGGCCTGGGCGAGCTGTCCCGCGACCCGGCCGCGGGGGTGCCCCGCCAGCCGGTTGCCGCGGCGACGGCCCGCGCCGAGGTGGCCAGCGCCCACGTTCTCGCCGCGCCGGAGCCGGACCGCTTCTAGCGGCCGGCCCGCGCGGAGCCCATCTCTCCTGCCATCCCACGCGGGCCTCCCCCTCCCGCACCCCGACCCGCCCCCGGCGCCTCGCGGCCCGGGGGCGGTGTCGTCGGGGGCGCGTCCGCCGGGCCGGCTACCCTTGCCGGCGAGGAGCGGCGGATGACGGACGATCTCTCCCGGCGCGCGTTCATGGTTCGCGGCGCGCTCTACGGCGGCGCGCTGGCCCTGTCGATCGACCTCCCCCGGCCCCGCGCGGCGCGGGCGGCGGCGGCGACCCGCGAGCCCGCCCACCTCGACCCCGGGAGCTGGGCCCTGGTCGAGGCCATCAGCGAGCGCATCCTGCCCGAGAGGCCGGGCCGGCCGGGTCGACCCGCCCGGCCCGGGGCCCGCACCGCCGGCTGCGTCAACTTCATCGACAAGGCCCTGGCCCACGAGGACGCGAAGGCCAGGCCCGTCTATCGGCTGGGTCTGGCGGGCGTCGAGGCGGTGAGCCGAGAGCGCCACGAGGCGTCGTTCGTGCGGCTGACCGTCCCGCAGCAGGACGCGCTGCTCTGCGATCTCGAGGACGGGAGGGCCGCCGGCTGGCCCGAGGGCCCCGTCTCGTCGCCGCTCTTCTTCGCCACCGTGCGCGCCCACACGATCATCGGCTTCCTCGCCGACCCGAAGTACGGCGGCAACCGCAGCTACGCCGGCTGGAGGCTCACGGGCTACCCCGGGCCCGCCCACCACCACGGGGGCTACACGCCCGCCCAGCTGACCGGGAAGGCTCCCATCCGAGCCGTCTGGGGCGAGGATCTGCAGCCGTCCCCCGCGGATCGAGCGCCGCACCAGCGCCCCCGGCATCCCCAGAACCGGTGATGTCCCGATACGCGCGAGGGTGTTAGTCAGGGGAGAGGAGGACCTCCCGATGACCACTCTCCGACCCCCGGGGCGCCTCGCCGCCCTCCTTGCCCGGATCGCGCTCGTCGGCCTCGCCCTCGTGCTCCTGGCCCCGCCCGCCGTGGCGGGCAAGCGCACCTACAAGGGCAAGAACTTCGACGCCCAGACCGGCCAGTCCGTCGGCCGGTACGAGATCAGGACGAAGACCGCGAAGAAGGACGGCCAGAAGCTCCTGAAGGTCCGGGTGAGGTGCCTCGCGAAGAAGAAGAAGTGCACGGTCCTGCGCGAGAAGAAGTTCAAGCTCTTCCCCGGCCTCGACGAGTTCGAGTACGAGGGCAGCTTCGAGCTGGGCGGCTCGCCGTGCACCGTGTCTGGCTACGTCTACAGCTCGGGCTTCGAGACCACCTTCAACTGCGAGGACGGCCGCTTCGGCGGCATCTCCGGGCGCCGCAAGGGCGGAGGCTCCGGCGACTGAGGGCCCGCGCGGTCGGCCTGCCGGCGAGCGTTGGACGGGGCCGCGGGGCCCGTGATAAGAAGGGAGGGGAGAAGAGGAGCCTCCCCATGACCCCGCCCCGACCCCCTCGATCTGCTCGTGTTGCTCGTGATCGTGCTCGGGCTGCTGCTCGAATTCGAACTGGAGCTCGAGCTGGAGCCGGCGTCCGACGGCGCGGCCCGGTGTCGCTGGCGCTGGTCGCCCTGGTCGCGGGCGCGGCCCTGCTGGCGGCTCCCGCCGCCCTGGCGGGTACACGCACCTACAAGGGCAAGAACTACGACGTCGACCCCCCGCACGCGTTCGTCGGGAAGTACACCGTCAAGGTGAAGTCCGCGAGCAAGGATGGCGAGAAGATCCTGAAGGTCCGGGTGACCTGCAGCTCGAAGAAGAAGTGCAAGGTCCTGCGCAAGAAGAAGTTCAAGCTCTTCCCGGCCGAGAACGACTCCTGGGTCGGCGACTTCACCCTCGACGGCTCTGCCTGCACCATCGTGGCCCTGCGCGACAAGCAGCGCTTCGACAGCAACTTCTACTGCGACAATGGCCTGTTCGCGACGATCAGCGGCGTCCGCTGAGCCCCCACCGAACCAAGGCCGCCGCTAGCGCGAGCTCAGCTCGAACTGGACGATGTGGGTGTCGCGCATCTGGCCCAGCATCCACGGCGGGTCGAGTCCGGCGAGCGGGCTCGTGTAGTTCGCGACCCAGAAGCCGCGGCCGTCCGGCAGCGGGACCACGCCGGCGAAGGCGGTGTCGCCCCGGGTCGGCAGGTCCAGGAGCGGCACCGTGCGGCGCTCCTCCGGCAACACCTCGTAGAGGGTGGTGCGCTTGCGCGACCACCAGAAGCGCAGCTGCGCCCACAGGAAGCGCGCCTCGGGCGGCCACCACCCGGGCCCGCGCTCGATGGGGCCGCCCAGGCTGCGCCGGGCCAGGGCGAAGGTGCGGCCCTCGTGGCGGAAGAGGATGGGCGAGTCGTGGCGATAGGGCGTCTCGCGGCAGTCCCAGCGTTCGAGCCGACCGGCCGGGGCCGTGCACACCGCGGCGCCCCGGGCCTCGATGCGCACGAGCGCCACGAGGTTGCCCGCGTCGTCGATCTCGAAGGCGCACTCGCTGGTGCCGCCGAGGTCGACGGGCGAGGCGTCGCCGGAGAGGGACGTCCAGGCAAGCCCGTCCTCCGAGGTGAGGAGCCGGGTGCGCCGGGCGGTGCCCGGCTCGGCGTACAGCGAGCGCCCGTGGTAGACGCTCATGTAGGCGCGGCCGTTGCGCACCTTGGCCCGCCACACCACGTGGCCCGGCTCGAAGATGGGCTGCGACTCGCTCCAGCGGCCGCCCTCGCCGCGCACCGACGCGCGGATGGACAGCGGCGCGAAGCCCGTGCTGCGGTCCTCGGCCTCGAAGAAGTAGAAGAGGAGGCGGTCGCCCAGGGCCAGGAAGCGCGGCTCGCGCAGGTCGCGCCCCTCGAGGTCGAAGCTGGCCTCGTGCACCCAGCGCTCGCGGTCGGCGCTGGACAGCACGTGCAGGCGGGCCGCGTCGCTGGCCCAGTGGTGGGGCGCCGTGCGGAAGCCCAGGAAGGTGCGGCCCTCGAACTGGACGACGTCGAGGTTGTTGTTGGCGGCGCCGAGGTCGAGGTCGGCGGGCAGGCCGGGTCCGGGCACCAGGGGCCGGGCGGCGCCGAGCTCGAACGGGGACCGGCGCGCCGGGTCGAAGCGCGGGTCCGGCACGTCGCGCTGCCAGCCGTGTACGAAGAGCGCGCCCGCCAGCAGGAAGGGCGAGAGGACCAGCAGCAGCAGCACGAGCAGCCAGCGCCACATGGTCCCGGAGCCTAGCGGGCCCGCGCCCTCTACTCCGCCTGGTAGGTGTGGAGACAGGCCTGGAGCTTGTTGCCGTCGGGGTCGCGGACGTAGGCCCCGTAGTAGTGGGCGTGGTAGTGGGGGCGCGGGCCGGGCGCGCCTTCGTCCCGGCCGCCCGCTGCGAGGGCCGCGGCGTGGAAGGCGTCGACCGCGGCGGTGTCGGGGGCCAGGAAGGCCACATGGGTGCCGTTGCCCGCGCTGGCGGGCTGGCCGTCGTAGGCGCGGCCGATGAAGAGCACGGGCAGCTGGCCCTCGCGCTGGTACTGGGCGTAGCCGTACTGGGGCTCGGTGGCCGTGCGAGCGATGCCCAGCGGCGCCAGCACGCGGTCGTAGAAGGCGAGGGCGCGGTCGAGGTCGTTGGTGCCGAGGGTGAGGTGGCTGAGCAAGGCGGGGTCCTCCCACCCGTCAGTGTAGCCAGCCGGCCCCCCCGCCTATCCGGGCCGCCCGCTAGCGCACCAGCAGCACCGCGCAGCGCGCGCCCAGGGCGACGTGGTGGCTGATGGTGCCGAGACCGTGGAGCGGCCGCGCCGGGTCGAGCACGTGGGAGCGCAGGACGATCAGATCGCAGCCCTCGCGCTCGGCGCACTCGACGATCTCGGCCCAGCGCCGGCCGCGTCGGGTGCGGGTCTCGAAGGCGACGCCGCGCTCCTCGGCGAGCTTGCCGAGCGTCGACAGCGCCTCTTCGGCCCGGGCGCCGAGCTCGCGGTAGAAGTCCTCGAACTCGTCCCGGGGGCCGTTCTCGAGCTCCTCGATCACGTGCAGGAGCAGCAGGGTGCCGCCGCCGGCGCGCGCGATCTCCGCCGCCTTCTCGAGCGCGGGCGCGTTGCGGTCGGAAAGGTCCACCGGCACCAGGATCCTCGAGTACATCGCTCCTCCTTCGGGCCGCCCCGGCCTCGCCGCCCATGATACTCACCGCGGAGCGCACGCCGAGGGTGCGGCGTCGACCCGGGCTGGGGCAGGCCGCCCCGCACGATCGGCCGCGCGCGGCCGGCCCCCTCCGCGGCCGGCGCCGCCCGCGGTTAGACTCGGGCCATGCAGCGCATCCTCGTCACCGGGGCGGGCGGCCAGATCGGGTCGGAGCTGGTGCCGGCCCTGCGCGCTCGCTACGGCGAAGAGCGGGTGGTGGCCTCGGACGTGCGGCTGCCGCGGCCCGAGCTGGCGGCCAGCGGGCCCTTCGAGCACGTCGACTGCACCCACATCCGCGAGATCGAGCACGCCGTGCGCCGCCACGCGGTGGGCACCGTGTACCACCTGGCGGCGCTGCTCTCGGCGGTGGCCGAGGAGCGGCCGCGCGTGGCCTGGGAGGTGAACATGGGCGGGCTCTACCGCGTGCTGGAGGTGGCCCGCCTCCACGACTGCGCGGTCTTCCTGCCCAGCTCGATCGGCGCCTTCGGCCCGTCCACGCCCAGGCGCGGCACGCCCCAGGAGACCCTCCAGCGGCCCACCACGATGTACGGCGTCACCAAGGTGTCGGCGGAGCTCCTGTGCGACTACTACCATCAGCGCTTCGGCCTCGACACCCGCGGCCTGCGGCTGCCCGGCCTCGTCTCCTACGTCGCGCCGCCGGGCGGCGGCACCACCGACTGGGCCGTCGACATCTTCCACGCCGCGGTCGCGGGCCGACCCTACACGTGCTTCCTGCGGCCGGACTCGTGCCTCGACATGATGTACATGCCCGACGCCGTGCGCGCGATGGTGGAGCTGATGGAGGCCGACCCGGCCCGGCTCGTCCACCGCAACGCGTTCAACGTGACCGCCATGAGCTTCGATCCGGAGACCCTGGCCCGGGCCATCCGCCGCCACGTGCCGGAGCTGGTGGTCGACTACGAGGTGGACCCGGTGCGCCAGGCCATCGCCGACTCGTGGCCCGACGCCATCGACGACTCGGCGGCCCGCAAAGAGTGGGGCTGGAAGCCCGAGTTCGGTCTGGAGGAGATGGTGGCCGACATGCTCGAGAAGCTGCGAGCGCGGCGCGGTCGCCGGGAGTAGGACGATGCCGTTCGACCGCATGGAGCGTTGGCTCGAGTCCGAGGTCGCGGCGCTCGACGCGGCCGGGACGCGCAAGGGCCGGGAGAGCGTCATCGTCGAGTGGCTGCCCGCCGAGGGCGACCGCGGCCCGCGCGTGCGGCTCCGTGGCGAGGGCGATACCCCGTTCCTGCGCATGAACTCCAACGGCTACCTGGGCCTGGCCCGACACCCCGACGTGTGCGCCGCCGAGGAGGCGGCCGTGCGGCGCTACGGCACGGGGCCGGGCGCGGTGCGCTTCATCAGCGGCACCTTCGCGCCGCACCGGGAGCTCGAGCGCCGGCTGGCGGCCTTCCACGACCGTCCGGCGGCCATGGCCTACAGCTCGGCCTACGCGGCGATGCTGGGCGTGCTGCCGCCGCTGGTCGCCGAGGGCACCGCCGTCATCAGCGACGAGCTCAACCACAACTGCATCATCAACGCCCTGCGCCTGGCGCGGCCGGCCTGGAAGCACGTCTACCCCCACCTCGACATGGGCGCGCTCGAGGCCGCCCTCGGCAAGGCCGCGGCCGACGGCGCCCGCCGCGCCCTGGTGGTGACCGACGGCGTCTTCAGCATGCGCGGCGACCACGCGCCCCTGGACGCCATCGTCGGCATTGCCCGCCGCCACGACGACCGCTTCCCCGACAACGCCGTGGTCATCGCCGACGACAGCCACGGCGTGGGCGCCTTGGGCGACACCGGCCGCGGCAGCGAGGAGGTGACGGGCGCCCGGGCCGACGTGCTGGTGGCGACGCTGGGCAAGGCCCTGGGCGTGAACGGCGGCTACGTGGTGGGCAGCCAGGCGCTGGTCGACTTCCTGCGCGAGAAGTCGCCCTTCTACGTGTACTCGAACCCCATCACCCCGGCCGAGGCCGCCGCCGCGGCCCGGGCGGTGGAGGTGCTCGACTCCCCGGCCGGGCGCGACCGGCTGGCGCGCCTGCGCGGGCTGACCGCGCGCTTGCGCCAGGGGCTGGTCGCCCTGGGCCTCGAGACCCTGGCCGGCGAGCACCCGGTGGTGCCCCTGCTGGTGCGCGACACCGCCCGCACCCGGGCCCTGGTGGCGCACCTGCGCGCGCGGGGCGTGCTGGCCACCGGCCTGGCCTACCCGGTGGTTCCCGCCGGCGAGGAGGAGATCCGCTTCCAGCTCTCGGCCGAGCACACCCCCGCCGACGTGGACGAGGTGCTGGAAGCCGTGGCGGGGTTCGGGGGCTAGCCGGAGCGCTTTCCCCCGGGGCGTTCCTTTCTTGCGGCTCTGGATCCTTTTCATGTCGCGAAAACTGATAAATCGCAACACGTTCTGTTGACGTGTCATCGCGGGCAACATACGTTGCCGACGTGTCGCGAAAATCGGATTCGAGCAACGTGACGCCGAAGAACGCCGCATCTCGCTCCGCGTCCGATCGGGCCGGCTGGCGCCCCGATCGGCCCTACGACCAGCTGCCTCCCCTGCCCGGGGCCGAGGTCCTGGAGACGGGCGCCGTCCTCAAACGCTGCATCACCGCCCGGGCAGCGCTGGCCGAGCTGAAGCAGGCCGTCGCACTCATCCCCAACCCCGCAATGCTCATCAACACCCTGCCGCTCCTCGAGGCGAGGGCGAGCTCCGAGATCGAGAACATCGTCACCACGGCGGACCGGCTCTTTCAGTACGTCCAGGCCGAGAGCGCCGCCGACATCGCCACGCGCGAGGCCCTCCGCCACCGCCAGGCGCTGCTCGAGGGCACTGCGAGCCTCGCCACCCGGCCGCTGGGGACCCGCACGGCCGAAGTGATCTGCACGCGGATCAAAGGCGTGGAGATGACGGTCCGGCGCGTGCCCGGCACGGCCCTCGTCCAACCTGCCAGCGGCCAGGTGATCTACACGCCGCCCGAGGGCGAAGGCCGCATCCGCGACCTGCTCGCGGGCTGGGAGCGTTTCCTGCACGAGGGAGACGCCATCGACCCCCTCGTGCGGATGGCCGCCGCCCACTATCAATTCGAGGCCATCCACCCCTTCACCGACGGAAACGGCCGCACCGGCCGCGTACTCAACAGCCTCTTCCTCGTGGAGCAGGGGCTCCTGCCCCTGCCCATCCTGTACCTGAGCCGCTTCATCATCGGGACCAGGGCAGACTACTACCGGCTGCTCCTGGAGGTGACCCGCGACGGCGCCTGGGAGCCGTGGCTGCTCTACCTGTTGAAGGGTGTCGAGGAGACGGCCAGCTGGACGGTCGCGAAGATCGGGGCCATCCGGACGCTGCTCGGCGAGACGACCGAGCGCGTCCGAAGCGAGCTGCCGAAGATCTACAGCCGCGAGCTGGTGGAGCTGCTCTTCGTGCAGCCGTACTGCCGCATCGCCAACCTGGTCGAGGCCGGGCTCGTGGGTCGCCAGGCGGCGTCCCGGTACCTCAAGGCGCTGGTCTCCATCGGCGTGCTACGAGAAGAGGCACGCGGTCGCGACAAGATCTTCCTCAACACCCGCCTGCTGCAGATCCTCACCGGAGATGGCGACTAGCCCCCCCACCGCCGACTTCGATTGACGCGCTGCCTCCGGCGAATCATGCTCTGGGGCAGAAACGGTCTTGCGTCGATTCGCCGCTGCCGCCGTGGCAGCGATCCAGGGTGACCGCACCCGATCCCGACCGACCAAGGGGGCTCCAACCCCCCGGAGGCCCTCAGGATTTGGCCACCCTCGCCCTGGACACCGACACCCTCGACCAGCTCGGCCCGTGGGTGGTCGTGTTGGACGCCGAGGGGCGGCTCGTCCACGGCAACCCGCAGTTCTGGGCGGCCGCCGGGCGCGAGCCCGAGGACCAGCTGGGCAAGGGCTTCTGGGAGCTCTTCGAGCTGGGCACCGAGAGCCCCACCTTCCAGCGCGTGTTCGCCGACCTGCGCGCCCAGAACTTCCCCAACGCCCACGAAGCGCTCATTCCCGTGTCCGACGGCCGGCGCCTGCCCACCCGCTGGGTGAACAGCGCCATCACCGACGAGCAGGGCGCGATCGTGCGCATCATCGGCGTGGGCTTCCCGGAGAACCAGGACGGCCCCGAGCATCCCACCGACGCGGCCCAGGAGAGCCTGCTGCGCTTCGGGGCCCTGGCCCGCAACGCCACCGACCCCATCACCGAGCTCGACGAGTCCGGGCGCATGATCTACGTGAGCCCCAACCACCAGCTGGTGCTGGGCGTGCCGCCCGAGGAGCTGCTGGGCCTGAGCCCCCTGCACCGGGCGCACGACGACGACCGCACCGAGGCCGAGGAGTTCCTGGCCGCCCTGGCCGAGGGACGGGCGGCCCGGCTGGGCTCCGTGCGCATGCGCCACGCCGACGGCTCCTGGGTGTGGCTCGACGTCTCGGGCACGCCCTACGACGGCGTGGACGGCAAGCGGCGCTCCATCTGCGTGGCCCGCGACATCACCCGGCGCCGCCGGGCCGAGCGCTCGGTGGCGGACTTCGGGCGCATCCTCGAGGAGTCGCTGAACGAGATCTACGCCTTCGACGCCGAGACCCTGCACTTCACCCGGGTGAACCGCGGGGGCTGCGAGAACCTCGGCTACAGCATGGACGAGCTGCGCGCGATGACGCCCGTGGACATCAAGCCCGATGTCGACCGCGAGGCCTTCGACGCGCTGGTCGAGCCCCTGCGTTCCCGCCGCGTCGAACGCCTGGAGTTCGAGGCCGTCCACCAGCGCAAGGACGGCACGCTCTACCCGGTGGAGGTGCACCTGCAGCGCAGCGAGCTGGACGACCGCCCGCAGTTCGTCGCCATCGCCCTCGACCTGACCGACCGCAAGGCGGCCGAGGAACGCGCCCGCGCCGCCGAGGAGCGAGCGCGGGAGGCCGAGCACCTGGCGTCCATCGGCAGCCTGGCCGCCGGGCTGGCCCACGACATCGGCACCCCGATGAACGTCATCCTCGGCTACGCGGAGATGATGCAGCGGTCGCTCGGCGACGACCGCAACCGCCACCGCGCCGGCATCATCGGAGACCAGGTGCGCCGGGTCTCCCAGCTGGTGCAGACCCTGCTGCACCTGGCCCGGCCCGAGGCGGCCCGGCCCGTGCGCGTCGACCTGGCCCGCATCATCGACGAGAGCCTCGACTTCCTGGGCGAGAACCTGCGCAGGCGCGCCATCGAGCTGGAGCGCAGCTACGAGCAGACGCCCCCCATCACCGGCGACCCGGGACAGCTCCAGCAGGTGCTGGTGAACCTGTTCGTGAACGCCGCCGACGCCATGCCCGACGGCGGCAAGCTGGCGGTCCATCTGTGCCCGGTCGGGAACGACGAGGTGGAGGTGTGCGTCAAGGACACCGGCTGTGGCATCCCGCGGCAGGACGTGTCGCGCATCTTCGAGCCCTTCTTCACCACCAAGGAGAAGGGAAAGGGAACCGGACTCGGCCTGCTGGTGACCAAGCGCATCGTCTTCGACCACGGCGGCCGCATCGACGTGACCAGCGACGAGGGTGAGGGCACCGAGTTCCGCGTGCGGCTTCCGCTGTGCCCGCCGGCTCCCGCCGGCGACTGACCGGCTCCTCTCCAGCACAGCCTTTGCGCCAGCGCGACCGGGGTCGGCACCCCGCCGCTCAGCCGCGCTGCCGGGGCAGATCGGTAGAGCCCCGCTCCCCGGTGCCACCATTCGCCTCATGTCGCGCCGCGTCGACGCGCTGGCGGGGCCCTGCAGCCCCCCGCAAGCCGGGTCGGGCTGGCACGCCCGATGCAAACGCGTCCTTGCATGAAGGCCACCCGCAGCATCCTCGTCGTCGACGACGATCGCGCCATGCGCGAAATGCTGGTCGACCATCTCCGCGACGAGGGCTACGAGGCCGTGGCCGCGGCCGGGGTGACCGAGGCCTGCGTGCTTCTGCGCAGCCGTGCGTTCGCGTGCGTGCTGAGCGACGTGCAAATGGGACGCGAGTCCGGCTTCGCCCTGGTGGAAGAGGTGAAGCGCTCCACCGCGCCGGTGCCGGTGGTGCTGATGTCCAGCTTCGGGTCCCCGGACACCGCCGAGCGCGCGCGGGCGGCGGGCGCCGTCGCCTTCCTGGGCAAGCCCTTCGAGAACGGCGACCTGCTCCAGGCGATCGAGGCCTGCCTGGTGGCGCCGGAGCTCGACTAGCCGGCCGCCTCCGCGCCCTCCGCCTCGCCAGCCGCGCGATCCAGGGCGAAGCGTGTGGCGACCGGCCCCACGACCTCGAAGATCACCGTCGAGGCCACCACCAGCGGGATGATCGCCTCGCCCACCTCGGGCAGGCGCTGGGCGGCCACCAGCGCCATGCCCAGGGCGACGCCGGCCTGGGGCAGCAGCGCCAGCCCCATCCAGCGGCGCACCGAGCGGTCGGCCGGGGGCCACCAGCCGCCGAGGTAGCCGCCCACCAGCCGCCCTCCCACGCGCAGGGCCAGGTAGGCCAGCAGCCAGAGCCCCGCCTCGGAGAGCGCGCCCACGTCGAGGGTGGCGCCGGCCAGCACGAAGAAGAGGATCATGAACGGCCACTCGATGCCTTCGATGGCGTGGAAGGGCCGGGTGTGGTGGCGGGCGAGGTTGGCGACGGTCACCCCCAGCACCATGGACGCCAGCAGGAACGACACGTCCAGCCACATGGCGAGCCCGCCGCACAGGAGCACCAGCCCCAGCGCCTCGTAGAGCGAGGGCTCCCCGGGCTCGATGCGCCCGGTGAGGAGCGCCATGGGAACCCCCAGCCCCACGCCCAGGACCAGGGCGCCCCCCAGCTCCCAGAACGCGTGGCCGAGGACCGAGTCGGGTGTGGACTGCGCGGCCCCTTCGGCGAGCGCCCCGGCGGAGCCGCCGTCCAGGAGCAGCAGCCCCAGGGCGAACGCCACCGAGAAGACCAGCAGCCCCCAGACGTCGTCCACCGCCACGATGGCGATGAGCGTGCGCGAGAAGGACGTGTCGTGGCGCGTCTCGTGAACCACGTCGGCCGAGGCGGCGGGATCGGTGGCCGTGGCGATGGCCGCCAGCAGGAGAGCCACCACCGGCGGCGCGCCCACGGCCCACAGGCCCAGCCAGACCACCGCGAACGTCGACACCACGGCGGTGGCCGACACCGCCAGCACCTGCCAGCCGCGCTCGCGCAGGGTGCGGCGGGTGAGACTGCCCCCCAGCAGGAAGCCCACCATCACCAGCGCCAGGTTCGCCACGAACGGGAACCAGGCGGCGGTGAGGTCGGGCAGCCAGTCGAGGACCGAGGGCCCGATGACGAAGCCGAAGACCAGCAGCAGCGTCACCCGCGGCAGCTTCGTGCGCCGGCCCACGGCGTCGAACGCCAGCGCCGCCAGGAAGATGGCGCCCAGCGCGATGAGAAGCTGGGGGAGGGGCAGCATCGCGCGCCCTCAGCGGCTCCCGACCACGCCGAAGACCAGCAGGTTCTGGTGGGGCAGGAGCGTCGAGTCCTCGTACAGGAGCACGTAGCCCGCATCGGCGAGCTCGCGGATGATCCGCTCCGGGGGGACCTTCATGGAATCGGGCGGACCCACCGGCTGCTCGCCCATCTTGAAGTCCACGATCACCACCCGCCCCTCGGGCGTGATGTCGGCGGCCAGCCGCTCGAAGTAGGCCGTGCGGCTCGCGATGTGATGGTAGGTATTCACCATCCACACCACGTCCACCCGGTCGGGCAGCCGCGCGTCGTCGGGCGCGCCCAGCACGGCCGTCAGGTTCGACAGCCCCTCCTTCACCGCCCGCTCGTCGAGATAGCGGATCATGTCCGGCTCGACGTCCACCGCGAGGACCTTGCCCGCCGGCACCCGGCGCGCCAGCCGCACCGCGAAATAGCCCGTGCCCGCCCCGATGTCGGCCACCACCGTGTCCGGATCGATCCCCACCCGGTCGATGACCGCCTCGGGCCGCTGCCACACATCCCGCGCCGGATCGTCGAAGTGCTCGGCCCAGGACTCGGCATCGGCGAAGTCGTGCGCGCCGTGATGGGGTTGCTGCGGGCCCGGGGCGTGGTGCGGCGGGGGGGCGGGGGTGGAGTGGCAGGCGGGGAGGGTGAGGAGGAGCAGGGCTCCCAGGGCGACGAGCGCTCGGGAGGATCGGTGCGAGTTTAGCCTGGTCATGGCCCAGATATAGGGCGTCCACGTGCCGGGGCAAGCCTGGCACGCGGAGCACGGCCCGGCACCTCAGCTGAAGGGGTCGGTGATGATGCCGAGGAGGCGCTCCAGCGGGACGGTGATACCCAGTCGGACGGCCCACGGGTTCGGGCTCGCTGGTCCGAAGATGCTCGACCCGATGACCACGTATCCATTCGTGCCGATCGGGACGAGGAGATCGACGTCCATTCCGTAGGCGGGGTCCGTCTGGAATTTCGGGTAGCCGCCATCCTCCTCGATCACCGTGCGCTTGTCCGGATCGTCCTTGGCGATGAAGTCGCTGTTCGTCTCGTTCGGAACCTCGATGGCGTTGAAGCTGCCACGGATGTGGAACTTGAGCAGTCGCTTGATCGGGTCGCCGCTCTCGTCGGTCTTGCCAGTGATCGAAATCGCACGAATGGGAACTGCGATCGAGACGCCCAGGCCCACGCCCTCGCGGTCGTGCACGTCCTGGACCTCGCGGTCCGTAACGACATCGATCACACCTTCGAGGTTGAGCGACCAGCTGATATCCTTGTCGACGACGCGGAAGAGCGGCCAGCCGAACGAGAAGGTTCCGTAGAGGTCTCCGGAGCCGACCGCCGTGTTCGCAGTTGCATCCCCCTCGGCATTGAAGAGGAAGCCGAAGCGTGCCTCGATGTTCGAAGGGGCCCAGCAGCGACATGGGTGCCCCGACTGGGCGGCGCTGCAGGCGCCAAAGATGCCCTCGACCCCGGTTCCGTACCTGAGCAGGTCGTCGGCTACGTTCCACAGGTCGTCGTTGTACGCGCGGATCTCCATGAACCCGCGCACATCGAGATCGCTGCTGTCGTCGAGAGCGAAGACGCGCTCTCCATCGGCGGCTTCATCGAAGTTGTTGTCGTCGTTTCGTGTGCCGCGCTTCTTGGAGATCTGAAACGGAGCGAGGGTGACGAGCCCAGCCTGCAGGAAGAAGTGGGAGGTGTCGTAGAGGATGTCCTGAAAGATGCGGTTGCTCTTGCCGGCCTGTGCCTCGTACGTGGCACGAGCCTTCTCGACGCCACCGGTGTCGAGCGCTGTCGCGAGTGCGGTCCCGCATGTCGCGAGATTGCCTGCGCTCCCATCTGGCCGATCGAATTGTGACCGCGCGGCCTGCACTGCATCGAGGCGTTTCTGCGCTTCGTCCTTCCAGGCTTTGGCGGCATTCTCGGCCACTTCCGCCGCCTTGATATCGACATCGGCCTTGGCTGTGGCGAGCGGTGTGGCATCCGCTCGCATCTCCGACTTCTCCTTGCGCGACTGTCGGGCCCACGTCGACGCGCGCTGATGGGCCTGCTCGGCGCGCGACAGGTCGGCGATGGCTGCGGTCTCGGCCTCGCCGAGCTCGTCCTTCGCGGCCGCTGGGTCACCGCAGTCGAGGACTGCGGCAAGCGAGGAGTCGGCTGCCAGCACGGAAGCAAAGAGGGCGACCAGGATCGGGGCGACTTGGAAGGAGCTCGAGGTGGCGCACATGTGCGATGGTCTCCGTGGGTTGGGACCAGACATCATCATACACACGGGTGTGCGATCAGAGGCGAGCGAAAGAGGGGAAGACCTGGAAAAGTGTAGGAACGGCGACACGGTGCGGCCCGCGTTCTATCGACTGCATCCACTGGTTCACGCGCTCGCCATACGGGCGTGCGATTTTGCCGCGGCGCGTCAAAGGCATCTGGCGCCAGGGATTCGAGCCGGTCCTCAGTCCGCCGGCCGCACCCGCTGCGCTCGCGAACGCACCGCGCGCGCGGCCTTCGGCGCTCGCGAGTGGACCTTCAACGCCTGTTCGAGCATGTGGGCCATCTCGTGGCGCAGGCGCGCGGGCTGGAGCACCTCGACGTCGGGGCCCCAGGTGAAGAGGTGCCAGGCCATCTCCCGGGTGCCGGCGGCGCGGATGCGCACGAGCAGCGAGCCGTCCTCGCCGGGGGTCTTCTCCTCGGACGGGTGGAAGACGTACTCCCGGGCCTCGTCGGCCACGCGCGGCGAGAAGCGCCAGAGCGTCTCGACGGGCTCCTCCTGGAAGACCCCGAAGCTCTGCTCGGCGTAGTCGGCCAGGTCGAAGCCGCCGGGCACCTCGTCGCGGGGTTCCTGGAGCCTCTCTACTCGGTCGATGCGCGACAGCCGGTACAGCAGCACCTTGGCCCGCGGCTGGTGCCAGGCCACCAGGTAGTGGCGGATGCCGTAGAGGAAGCCCAGGGGCGACACCTCCTGGGGCTTGGCGGGGCCGTTGCCGCCGCTGCGGTGGAGCAGGCGCACACGGCGGTCGGCCAGGATGGCGTGGCGCAGCTTCTGCACCAGCACCGGGTCGACGTCGGGGTGGGGGCCCGGGCGCATCGCCAGGCCCTGGGCCTCGAGCAGCACCTCGTAGTCGGAGTCGAGCTTGGCGAAGGCCTTCGCCTCCATCAGCGCGCGCGCCTTCTCGAGCAGGCGGTCGAGCTCCTGGCCCTGGGTGTCGTGGCCCGCCTGGTGCGCCGCCTCGGCCGCGGCGGCGAGCGCCGCCAGCTCGGCCGCCGTGAACTCCGTGGTGCTCGACACGAACGGATGCCGCAGCCGGAACACGCGCCGGTTGTCGAACTCGCGCGTCTCCCACACCAGGGCCTCGCCGAATACCTCGCGCAGCGCCTTCACGCGCCGCTTGGCGGTCTTCTCCCCGACCCCATAGCGGTGGGCGATTTCCTCGTAGGTGAGCCCGACGTTCGAGCCCTGGAGCGCCACCGCCAGCTCGAGCATCGCCTCGAACTGCAGATAGCGGGCATCGGGCGCGTCGGGCGCCGCGGCCTTTGTCTTCTTCGGGAGGCCGGCGGCCTTCGATCGCTTCGCGGACTTCGACGTCTTCTTCTTCTTCGCGGGAGCCATGGCGGCGGGACCGATCCTGTCCTGTAGGTGGCCCAGCCATCATACACCGAAACCGGGAGCCGGAAGACGAGGAAGAGCGAGTTGGGACGGGCGTGCGCAACGGCTGGCGGCCCGCGCTGCGACGGGGGTCAGCGCCCGAGGGCGCGGATCTTGGCGGCGGTCCGCTTCAGAGTGTTGGCGAGGTCGAGCGCTCCTGCCGCCATGGCCGCCTGGATCGCGGCCTCCAGCGCCTCGATGTCCTCGGGGCCGAAGTGAATGCTCGTCAGCACCAGCGGCGCGACGAGCCGGAACCGCAGGCTCGCGGCGACTGCGTCGCGCTGGGCCACCAGCGCATCGCCGAAGACGTTGCGCAGCGCCTTCACCCGCCGCTTGGCCGTCTTCTGGGAGCAGGCGAAGCGCTCGGCGATCTGTGCGTACGTGAGTCCCACATAGGCGCCGTGCAGCTCGATGGCCAGCTCCAGCAGCTCCTCCAGCTGCCGGTAGCGCGCCTCGGCCGCCGGGGGTGTCCCCGATCCGCCGTCTCCGTCCCCTGCGCTGTCCGGCTTCTTCGGCATTCCGCTTACCCAGGAAATGAGGGGCACATCGCCCCGCCTTATACGGCTCGCACCGCGTCTCGCGGCCCCTTCGGAGGCCACCATGGCCCCAAGGCGCCGGGTGGTTGTGGGACCGCCTCGTCCGCAAGCGTATGGGCCAAGCTGGGCCCCGCGCCACCTGGACCCTTGAGACCGAGGAGTGGCCACCCGACGCCCAAGGTTCTGTGTAGCGGCGCAGGGGGACGGGATCGGTCCTGGGGTGGGAGAGGGGGGGAGGAAAAGTGTTCGGGGTGCATGGGGATCGTTTGTAGGATGCAGTGATGCAGAGCGGACGCGATTCCAGAGTGGTACCGAGTAGGCGATGAGCGCAGAACAGACCGATCGGGCGATCCCCAAGCTGAAAGCCCTGCTCGAGACTCTCCGAGAGGAGAAGGCCGACGAGTACCGAGAGATGGAGAAGGCCAAGGAAAGGGTACTCACTCGCTATCAGCCCATGTTCGCCCTGAATGCGATCGACCAGCTTTCGATCGACGAGTTCAAGGGGTTCCTTCGCATCGACAACAATCACCACTGGACGATCCACCGCCAGAGCGGGTCGGTCACGAAGGACCCCCATCGACTGCGTGAGGCGCTGAAGGTCCTGCTCGATGAATCGCTGCCCATCGAGCAGCGGTTCGACTCGTTGCGAAACGACGCATCGCCCCATCGGATCAAGGGAATGGGGCCTGCCATCATCACGGCCATCCTCCACGTGGCCCATCCAGACCGATATGGCGTCTGGAACAACACTGCCCGCGATGCGATGGAACGATTGGGCGTCTGGCCGACGCACGAACCGTCCGCCACCAGCGGACAGAGATATGTCGCCATCAACGATGTTCTCTTGCGGCTCGCGACTGCCCTGGGCATCGATCTCTGGATGCTCGACTGGCTGTGGTGGAGTCAGGTCCAGTCGCGCTCGACGGCCGCAGAAGAGAAGACGACCTACAGCGACGCGGGCGGTGGTGAGGGCATCATTCGTGATCAGGAGGCTTCCTCACTCGACGGAGAGGTCGAGGAAATCCATAAGTGCATCGCACGCAGCCTTCCGGATTCGGAGATCCGAAAGAAGGTGCTCGAGATCGTGGCGAACTGTGTCGAGGAGGTCGCGTCCTACGGGCCCCGCAAGTGGGCGGCGAGTGGCAGCCGCCAACGGGTGACTCTGGTTGCCGGCTACATCAGGATCTTCCGGCTGGAGCCCGCCGGTCTCGATGTGAGTCTCTCTGTCGAGCTGCTGACGGATGCTCAGCGGCGCGAGCTGGAGAGCGTCGGCCGCCAGACCAATATCTACAAGGACGTACCCGGTCACGCCACCTATCGGATCCCACCGGACCGCCTTCCTGTGTTGTGGCCCGACATCGCCGAGGCCGTTCGCGAAACGGTCCGCGTCGGTGCAAGCGGAGTCCAACAATCGCCAGTCTTCAGCAGCCACACGCCCGCGGTACTCGAGTTCCTGGAGCGAGAGCTCAACCGCCGCCTGCCGCGGCCCCAGTACGAGACGCCCTATTGGAAGGTCTCGCCTGGCGAGCAGGGCGCGTTCTGGGATGAGTGCCGGAAGGGCGGATTCATCGCCGTCGGTTGGCCGAAGCTGGGTGACCTATCCGGCATCAGCGAGAAGGAGTTCGAAGAGCGGCTCGAACTGACGGCCGATGAGGGACCAGGCTACGGAACCCGCGGTACACGTCAGCCGTGGACGATTCGGAACATCCCGGTGGGCTCCCACATCGTGGCGAATCGCGGAACGTCGGAGGTGTTGGGGTTCGGGAAGGTCACCGGCGAGTACTACTTCGCCGACGGCGACTTCCCACACCGGCTCCCAGTGGAGTGGTACGACACACAGCCGCGCGTGGTCAATCAGCCGGGCTGGCGTCGCACCGTCATTCCTCTCGGTAAGGCCGCATTCGACGCATTGACGGGCTCCGCCACGGAGGTCGCGGACGACGGCGTCTCCGGATTCTCCGAGGAGACCTTCGAGCTTCTCCAGAGGCTCAGCCAGGAGCCCACCCGCGCCTGCTACGAACAGCACAAGGAGGCGATCCAAGAGCAGGTGGAGAAGCCGCTCCAGGAGCTGGTCCACGCCTTGGCCAAGCGCCTGCCGGCCGAGTCAGCCGGACTTCTCGAGACCGAGAGAGGGCTCTTCTCGAGAATCCCGAAGAACGACTACGGCCGTGGCGGCGCCTGGGACTTCTACTGGGGAGCGTTCTACCCGAAGGGGGCGAAGCGAATCAACAATGCCCAGCTCTTCGTCTGGATCAATGGGGAGAGGCTGGAGTACGGGTTCTTCATCGGAGTCCAGGGCAAGGAGGTGCGGGACCGGGTACTCGCTCAGCTGCTCGGCCGCGGTGGTCCGGCTGCGGACGCCCTCGAGCAGAGCCTCGAGGGTCACGGGTTCGTATTCGCAGACCGAAACTCTGCGGTTTCTGGGGAGGGCTACGGCTCGATCGAGGACGCCCTCACCTATGGGAGCGCCAGCGACGCAGTACAGGCTCGATGCCTCGTCGCGAAGGACGACCTTCTCACACTCTCCTGGGAAGAGCTCCTCGATCGCATCAGCAGCGCCTTTGCCGCGCTGCTTCCCATGGTTTGGCTCGCTACCGAGGAGCAGCCTTGGGGTCCGATCGGCCAGTACCTCGATATCGAGGAGGTCGAGCCGGTCCTTCCGACCAATCCGACGTACGAGATCCACGATCTCCGAGCAGAGACCGGATTCGACGCCGACGAGATTCAGCGATGGGTGCGCGTCCTCAAGCGCAAGAAGCAGGTCATCCTGCAGGGTCCTCCCGGGACCGGGAAGACCTATGTCGCCCAACGACTCGCAAAGCTAATGGTCTCTGGGACCCCCGGCCTGGTGGACATCGTCCAGTTCCACCCTGCCTATGCCTACGAAGACTTCATGCAGGGGATCCGGCCCAAGGTGGTCGAGGGCGGCCTCGACTACGTACTCGAGCACGGTCAGTTTCTGCGCTTCTGCCGGGAAGCCGCCAAGCGTGACGCACCCTCGGTTCTCATCATCGACGAGATCAACCGCGCGAACCTGGCGCGAGTCTTTGGCGAGCTGATGTACCTGCTGGAGTACCGTAGCGAGAAGGCCCAGCTCGCGGCGGGAGGCGATGCCTTCAAGGTTCCCGAGAAGCTCTATCTCATCGGCACGATGAACACGGCCGATCGCTCGATCACGCGCATGGACCACGCCATGCGCCGGCGCTTCGCGTTCCTGAGGCTGCGGCCCGATTACGGTGTTCTCGACCGCGCCGTCTCGAAGCACGATCTGCCGGCGGCGTCCCTCGTCAAGGCATTGAAGAGCATCAACCGGGCCATCGATGATCCGAACTTCGAGGTGGGCATCTCGTACTTCCTGAAGGACGGGGAGCAACTGAGGTCCCACCTGCCCGACATCTGGCGCAACGAGATCGAGCCCTATCTGGACGAGTACTTCTACGACCAGCCCGACGTGAAGGCGCTCTTCACCTGGGAGCGCCTCGCGGCAGGCGACCTGGCCGACTGGATCTAGGCGTGGCGGCCCCGGCTACGCAGACCTGGACTCTCATCGAGGAGCAGGACCGCGTCTTCGACCCGAGCGAGCTGCCGGTGTCCGTGGCCCAGGAGATTCATCGGCGCCACGGCAAGCAGATCGGCGTCGAGCTACCCACTGCCCTCAACGCTCAGAAGGTGGTCCTTCGCTCCAGCGGCTACGTCGGCCAGATCGACCTCGACGGTCGCCAGCGCCTGCGGATCGAACCCAAGGTTCCCGTCGAGACGATCTTCGGCATGCTCGAGGTGGCCTACGACCTACCGTCGTTCCGCCTGCTTCCCGGCATCGCCGACGTGGCCGACATCCAGGATCTGTTCGAGACAATCGTCTGGCAGCTGGCCAGGGGAGTGCTGGACCGCGCGCGCAAGGGCCTCGCCCAAGAGTACGTGGAGAGATCAGACACCCTTCCCATGGTGCGCGGCCGCATCGACATTCGCGCGAGCCTCCGCCACTACCTGCGCGGATCTCCAGTGCTCGACTGTGTCCACGAGGAGCTCACCGCCGACATCGAAGACAACCGGATCCTTGCCTGGACCCTCCACCGCCTACGCCGGGCCCCCATCCAGCGCTCCGAGGTCCGCGCCACCCTGGGCCGTGCGCACCGCACGCGCCTGGGAGAGGTCACCCTCCGGCCCTACGAACCCAAAGACTGCGTTGGCCGCGCCTACGACCGCATGAACCTCGACTACCGGCCTCTCCACGCCCTGTGCCGGTTCTTGTTGGAGACGCTCGGGCCGCTAGAGGAAGGAGAGGGCGAACGCTTTCCCGCCTTTCTACTGGACATGCCTCAGCTCTTCGAGCGCTTCGTGGCTCGCTGGCTGGAGTCCCGCATCGGGCCCGGCCGCCGGGTTCGTGCCCAGCGCCGCGTCCATCTGGATTCGGACCGCCGTTACCACTTCGACATCGATCTCGTCATCGAAGACCGCATCACCGGCCAGTGCCTGGCCGTTGCCGACACCAAGTACAAAGGTTCCAGCCGACTCGCTTCTTCGGACGTCGCGCAGATCGTGGCCTATGCGACCTCGATGGGGTGCGACCGGGGGTTCCTGGTGTACCCACAGGAGATGGGCCAGGGCGCGGCGCTTCGGGCGGGACCAGTCGAGGTGGAGGCGGTGAGTGTGCCGCTCGGGGAGGGGCTGATGGAGGCGCCCGGGGTGCTGCTGGAGCGGATCGTATCCGACAACATCACGGACCCGGACATGACTGTCCGATAGCGAAGCCTCTCAACGCTGTGAGCCGCGCCGAGGATGTGTTGGAGCCGCAACAGTGCGGGCTGGCTAGCCATCGACTTAACCCGCAGAGAGAACGCCGAGGGTTCGTCGCGATTCTCTATTTGATCGTCAGCCGCGCGAGGTAGACGATAATCGGCTCACCATCTCTCGGTGCTGCTGCGATCCAAGCGAGCGCACCCACGACATTCGAGAGATCGCGGTGGGACACGTCTATCTCGATGTGGCGCCAATCCTGGGACAACGCAATCTTGCCCGTCGATACCTCATGGGTGTCCGGGTACTCGCCCTTGATGCCGCCGGACTTGAACTCCACGATCTCGCCGCCGCGCTCGCCGCGAGCGAGGAAGGAAATCGAGGAGGCTCCGGTCAAGTCCTTTCCTGGTCGCTGGCCCCAGTTTCCGTCGGGATGTTGCCAGTAGACTCCTGCCCACCCCTTGAGCCCCGGGCGGTAGGCGATTCTGGTCGCTACCCCGGGTACTCCTTCGAGGGTGACGGCAGCATCATTCACCTCCAGATGCTCCGCCCCCTCTTCCCCATCACCCATCCAGCCGGAGGGAACGAATAGCGTTTCCAGGGGAACCGGATCGAAGCTCTGTCGATTCGGCTCCAGGTCAGGAGGTTCAGGCGTTGGTTCGAGGTTGGCGCCGCCGTTCAGAGTGAACAACCCACCGACGACCGCAGCGATGACGGCTGCGATCGCTCCAATCCAGGCCGCGTGAACGAGAGCCTTGCCTTCCGGCATGTCAGTGCCTCGCGCTCGGAGCTCCGCGAAGAGAGGCAGGTTCTTGGAATGGATTGTCGATGACTGCCTCCTTATACACCAATAGGTTTCTTGTTCCCCAGAGAATGCTGGGAGGACGATAGGGCAAGGCTCCCGAGGGGCTGTGGTGATTTCACCAACTGAGAGACTGCGCCGCGAAAGGCGACTCAGCGACACCCAACGTTCCCAGCCAGCAAGGTCCTTGATGACCGAGGGAACACATCCATGTGCATTAGTGCTTCGCTTTTTGTGACCCAAGCGGGAAGATGTCGGAACCTCCATTTGAAATGCGCCTTGTGGGTCAACCCCGCGGGTGGAGGGATAAATCAGAGACGAGACTCCAAGGTTGGACTAGCGATCGCGAGTTCGAGCGAAAGAAGGCTGAGCCCAGAGCAACCCTATGGAAAGTGTTTCGAACATTCCGGAAGAAGAAGCAGATCGCAATGCGACGGAATCCGACAAGCCGAGAGCGTCGGTGGACCGCGATTCTGAACGAGACTGGTACAACCCAAGACTGGGAAACGTCCTCTACCGATTCGCCTGGGTCGTTGAGGGGATTGCGATCATCGCTGGCCTAGTCATCTCTCTCATGATCGCGCTCGATGCGTTTGATCAGGTGGAGGCCACAAAGGGCGCGGTCGGGTTCTCGGACTACGTCAACTTCATCGCAGCCACGATTCCCTTCTTTCTTGTGGCAGTCGTTGAGGCAACCAAGATCCCCGTTGCGGGTGCCGCCTATCAGGCAACTACATGGACCTGGAGAGCAATCTTCTCAGCCACACTCCTCTTTCTGGCTGCCATTACCTTCGAAACCATGCTGAATGGATTCGAAAGAAACTTCTCGAACCTTACGTATGTCGTTACCGACCTGCAGAAGAAGAAGACGACTGAAGCAGAGCAGCTCGAGCTGTTGAGGAAGGAGCGCGAAGAGGCAAGCATCCTCAGTGCGCAGAGCATCGAGGAGTTTTACAATCGCCGCCGAAGAGAATTGGCGGCAGATCGAGACTCTAATGCCGCCGGAATTCAATCGCAGATCGCCGAATTGAAGGGAACGATTCAGGACCAATACACCGAAGCTCTGCAGGATCAACTCGCTGCCCTGCGAGCAGAGCGGGATGCGACTGTTGTGCGCCGTCGGGCAGATCTCGACCGAGCGAATCGTCGAATCGAGGAGCATCTCAACGCAAGAAGGGCGAGCTCTACCCAGGAGCGAACTGCAGCGATCAATCAGGTCAACCGAATTGGCAAGCTTCTGGAGGACAAGATTCGCGAGAGGGATAGAGCAGTGCAGCGCGCCAACTTCCTTACGCGAGGCTCCATTTCCGAGTCACTCGATAGTCAGATAGACGAGCTTCGAGCCGATCGCGACCTTGCCCAGGCGCGCCTCGACGCGATCGACGAGAAAGTCCAGGACGAGGCGCTCGCACGCCTCCAGCTCCATCTCAGAGATCTCAAGACAGAACTCGACAATGAGCTTCAGGGAATTTCACGCAAGATCGAGCAGAAGGGCAGGCAGATCGCGCAGGCCGTCAGTCTGAAGCAGAAGGATATCCAACCTCAGCTGGATCGCCTCTACGAGGAGCTTCAGTTGATAGAAGAGAAGTTTACGAAGCAGCAGGACCTCAACGTCGCCGAAAGAGCTCGAAAAGTGGAGCAGCTACGAGATCGAGAGACGGTCATCGCTAGCACGACCGAGGAGATGCAGGCAAGCCGTAGTCGGCTCCTGAAGGTCCGAGATGAGATCAATCGTCAGGTAGCGGGCAACCAAGTCTATCGGCTTGCGCTCCGATTCTCGAGCGCAGAATCAGCTGCTGACCTCTCGCCAACGACGGTGACTTGGGTGGCAGCGATTTGGTTTGGTTCCCTTGCCACGGTTGTTGCATTCACCGGCATCCTGCTTGCGTCGGCCAGCTATGTGGTCTCCGGGCCTTCGGGGCTGGAGAAGAAGCGGGGAAATGCCAACGTGCCCGAACGACAGAAGCTCCTTCGAGCGGCGAGAGCGGCACTGATCTCGATCAGGCGACGGGCCAGATCACCCAAGAGAGTTTTCGTAGACCGAGAGGTCCCGAAGGAGGTGATCAAAGAGGTTCCTGTAGACAAGGTCCGAATCCACGAAGTCCCTCGGGAGGTTCTCGTAAAAGAGGTCGTGCACGTACCCATTTATACGAACGACCCCGAACTTCTGAGAACGGAACCCACTGAACTCGGCGAGGGCTGAGATGAAGATCCCCGTTCTTGTCCACAACTTCGACGCGATCAACGCATTCGTTGATCGCGAACTGGCCCGCGTCACCCTTTTGACGAAGGCTGCTCACGCTCGAAGGTGGCGAACGTGGTCAGGAACCGCGATTCGGTTTGCGTGCGCCATCGCCATAGTGGCGATCTCGCTAGGGTTGGCTGTCTGGCTGTCTGCCCTGGGCCCATGCCATCAGCCGCGTCATTCACATGTCGCTGGACTCTCACCGTCAATCGACGACCCCCCAGCTTCGATCCCAGAGAATGGTGGCGACCTACCCTTGCCGGGCTCTGGAATGGGGTCGTTTGATCGTGGAGGGAACCCCATTCTCTCGTCGGGGGGTGATCAGGACGGACGGCCGACCGGGAGGAGCGAGTCGAGAGGCGCAGTGGGCTCCGGTGTCCATCGAGCGGAACCCGGGAGCTCGCGTCGTGATACTCCAGAAATGGCAAGGAGCGTGATGCCCAAGCGCTCCCCGGCTGAGCCGAGTAGGGGGTCCGATCCGTCTTCCGATAGAGATTCCGACTCGTCCGCGGGGGAAGCCGCGAGGTCAGTCCGAGCTCGATCGTTTGCGCGCGACGACCCGCCTCGAAACGGAATGGACGATGAACCGCAGCCTAGTCGACTATCGGAGGAGACGCCGAGTGTCAGGCGGAAGTCAACTCGCGACCGGATTCACAAGGAGCTCGTGAGCAATCTGGAGGCTGAAATCACCGCGGGCGAGGTTCAGGTCGGAAGTACGCGAGCAGGAATTCAGGTCAATCTTTCCGAGGAAGTCTTGTTCGATGAGGGGTCCGCCCAGCTGGACGACGTTGGTCGCGAAGTCCTCTTTCGGTTGGCTCAACAGCTCTTGGAGATCACAGATGATATCGAGGTGCAAGGCCACACCGACGACCAGCCGATTAGCCCCGAGCTCGCCGGCCGGTACCCATCCAACTGGGAGCTGGCGGGTGCACGCGCCGGCGAGGTAGTCAGACTTCTGGAGGGCGTAGGCATCGAGAGTGACCGATTGACGGCGAGGTCCTTTGGCGAGACTCGGCCCATCGCTTCAAACGAGACAGAGGACGGTCGGCGCAGGAATCGCCGGATCGAGCTACGGATCTTGAGGGGGGCGGACGGCTAAGAGACCGCGCTGGTCAGGCGTGTTGGGAGTTTCGCGCAAGATACGGGACTGCGTTTCGAAGAGCAGTCCTCGGTGCATAGGCATGTTCGCTGGTCGGGGGGCGGTGACCGGTGTGATCTCGGGCCCGGTGCACAGCGCTTGCCGAAAACGCGGTCTTGCTCACCCGACAACCTGAGAAAGTTGAAGATGGAGCACTCGACTTGGGTCAACCTTCGCTTTGGGATTGTCCCGCTGCCCACCGCCGAAGCGGAAGAGAATTCTCGTCCCCGTAGGGTATCTTCGACGCAGTGATGAGCCCGCCGTCGCAGCTCGACAGCCAGGTCCGACTGGCCGCCTTCAACTTCCTGGAGGAGCAGGTCCGGGTCCACGGTGAGGTTCTGCCTTGGGAGGTTCTGCGGCGCGGCTTCGAGTTCCGCGGGCAGCCGATCAAGCTCTTGGGCCCGCAAGGAATCTTCAAGCCCAAGATCCTGAGTGACTACCCGCTCTCGATCAAGACCGTTGCGCCCAAGCCGGGCCAGCCGCGGCCCTACGACGATGGCTTCCAGCCCGATGGAAGCGTGCTCTATTGCTACCGCGGGACCGACCCCGCTCACCACGAGAACGTCGGGCTGCGCAGGGCGATGGCGGACCACATCCCGCTCATCTACTTCCACGGCATCGTCCCGGGTCAGTACATCGCCTCCTGGCCGGTCTATGTGGTGGGCGACGAGCCCGAGCGGCTCGCGTTTCATGTGGACGTGGACGGCGCGGTGTCCGCCTCGCGGTCTGATCTCGTGGCGGAGCCCGATCTGTCCCGTCGCTATGGCGTCAGGACCACACACCAACGTCTCCACCAGCAGGCATTCCGGCAGCGCGTCTTGAGAGCCTACCGGCAGCACTGTGCCGTCTGTCGACTGCGGCACCAGAAGCTCCTCGATGCCGCCCACATCGTTCCGGACTCCGACCCGGAGGGCGAGCCCCGGGTGTCGAATGGGCTCAGCCTCTGCAAGCTCCATCATGCGGCCTTCGACACGCAGCTCTTCGGGATCCGCCCGGACTTCGTCATCGAGGTGCGCTCCTCGATTCTCGAAGAGTCGGATGGCCCGATGCTTCGGCACGGGCTTCAGGAGATCGATGGATCCCGGATCATTCTGCCAAGCCGCGCCGAGTGGCGCCCGGACGGAGATGCGCTGGAGCGGCGCTACGCGGAGTTCGACGCAGTTCGCGACCGCGCTCCCGAGTAGCGCAGCAGAGCCACCGCGAGGGGATTGCAGCCCGATCTTGTCTGCATTCGATATTGTCTGCATGAGGAAACGGTCGAAAACGTCCGTTTCTGGCAACGCCCCTCTACAACATCTCCAGTCAGAACAGGTCTGAGGCTTCTCGCGGAGCTGCGAGCTCCGGATACAAGCTGAACCTTCGCGGGCTCTGATAGTGAGCTGATCAGGGGGGTGAAGTTGTCTCCCCGTTCACAGGTCTTGCATCGGACTGAGCGAACGCACGAACCAGATCGTCGACCAGCGCTCTCATGAGATCGAAGTAGGCCGCCTTCAAGAAATCCGCCGATTCGGCTTCCTCGGAAGCATCTTCGAAGCTGAATGAGCGCAGTGCGGGCCCAGGATCGGGCGCCCGCTCGGACCCGGCCGGGAACACTTGCTTGCAGCGAAGGTCTCTTTTTGCGCTATTGACCGCGTTTCGCGGGGCTGCGCAGCGGACCAGCAATTCGACGAACTCCCGATGGGCGTACTGTTGAAGAACCTGGCCGGAGAAGAACCAGATGGCTTCCCCGGTTTCGACCAGAATCGCGGACGCATTGATCTCAACGCCGATGCGTTGCCCCGATGTGGCTCTGGCTTCGCTCGGCTCGATCACCTTCTCGAGCGTTGAAATCGCGTACTCGGACAACCGGGCGGGAGCGCCGGGCTTACCTCGACTGTTGGAGTTGAAGAATTTCCTCTCCCAGTGCGCGTCCTTCCCGACTGTCACGACCATGTGTTCAAGCGAATTGATCTGAAACAGGATGTCGACTCCGAGCTCGCGGGCCGAGTCGAGGGTGGTCTTGCCGAGGCCAGGGCGAACGGCATCCCATGAGACGAGTGTGAAGCCCGAGCGTACGAGCGCGCGTTCGAGGATATTCATCTCGACGCCGCAGTCGATCTGTAGGACGTGGCGCGCGCGCTCGGAGTCTCCTCGGCCCTCCGCGGCGCTCTCGTTGGTGCAGGCGTCTGGTGCCCGAATGGCAACGCGTCGAACGGACGGAAGCGTTCGATCGTAGGCCGGGGTCTTGATGATGTCGGGTAGGCTGGTTGACTGGTCGGCCTCAACGAATGTTGATCGGACGATGAAGTGCGAAGCGCAGCCAGTGGCCGAGGCGATGATCAGGCAGCCAAGAAGGTGCAAGGGTGCGAATGCCCTGGAGATCACAACGGTTCCTTCAACTTCGAGCCCGCCAGGGCCAGCTTGAACGAAACGGCTATGCAGATGCAAGGAGAGTAGAGCCAGGGATATGCGAGGCGCAGCGATGAGCGGAGTCGAGGACCTACGAATTCGTCAATGCCCCAAGAAGATCCACCGACGTTCTCCATTGCGCCCCCATTTTGCAACGGTCCAGGAACGGGTGGCATCCGCTACCCCTTGCCAGGAGTCCGTCCCGCCGATGCGAACCCTCACCGCTCCCCCGCCCGGATCCTCCGCACGCTCCGTGGCCGGTACACGCTCAGCACCGTGGCCTCCTTCACGGCCACGAATGTTCCCTTGAGGCGCTGCAGGCGGGCGAGCTTGCGCTTCAGCTCTGCCTCGGCCCGCGCCACGTCGCGGCCGGCCAGGAGGTAGCCGCTCTGGACGACCTGGCCGTACTCCATCACCAGGTCGAGGTCGCGCTCGCGGTATCCGCGCTGTCGCACCCGCTCGGCGGCGTGCTTCGAGATCTCGACGCCGCCCATCACCCGGCTCCCTGGGCGAACGCCGTCAAATGCACCACTTCGCCGGCCACCAGGGCGCAGCCCGAGAGGCCGTCGCCCCGGAGCCGCCAGTCGTGGCCCAGGCCCAGGGAGGGGGTGCCGCTGGCGCGCGCGAGGGCCAGGGCGTGGAGGAACTCTTCGGGCTGGCCGTACGAGGGGGCTCGCCGGGTGTCGGCCTCCGGCGGGGCGGGCTCGTCCCGCTCTCCCACGAGCCCTGTGTCCACGGCGTCGATGGCGTAGCTGCGCAGCAGGCTGGTGAAGCTGGCGGCGAAGACGGCCGGGCGGCCGATGGCCTCGAGGCCCACGACGCGGTCGGCCACCATGGCCACGAAGCCCAGCTGGCCCGGCACGGGGTGGAAGGCGGCGCAGACTTCGTCGACCTCGTGGCGGCGGCTCTCGAAGTAGTCGGCGTAGGCGCGGGTGCGGGAGTCGGTGCGCGAGTGGGTGATGCGGTCCTCCACTTCGTCCCAGACGGCGGCCTGGTCGGAGCGGAAGCCGTGGCCTTCGAGGCTCGAGGCGGTGACGCTCTCGGCCATGCGGGCGCGCAGGGAGTGGGAGGCGACGCCCAGGCCGCTCTCGAAGCGGGCGCCTTCGGCGCGCTGCCAGCGGCCCTGCTCCACGCAGGAGACGTCGAGGGTGGTGTCGCTCTGCGCGGGCACGAGGAAGGTGGCGTTGGCCACGCGGTTCTGCTTGGCGCCGCGCAGCTCTTCGCCGAAGAGCACGAGCACGGCGGTGGCGCCGCGGTTCACCACGCGCACGTGGGGGACGCTGCCGTCCTCGCTCACTTCGTCCACCTCGAGGGCGCCCTCGGCCAGCGCGGTCTCGAGGGAGACGTACTCGGGCGCGGGCGCTGCGGGGGGCCCGGCGTCCTCACGGCGCACCAGCGGCCACAGGGTGAGCGCCTTGTGGGGCTGGCGCGGGGCCAGGGCGACGCTCTCCAGGAAGGCGGTGATCTCGGGGCAGGGGGTGTGGAGGTGGGTGGTCATGGAGCGCTCCTCGCTGGCTTCTGCGGTCGGCTTGGCTGGGCCGCTCCCGGGCGCCTGGAGCGCCTGGAGTTCCGACGGAGCGGAAGGTGACGCTTCGGGGAGACAGATCCGGTCTTTCGGTGTGCTTTCGCCCTGCTTGCACCCCCATCCCGCCCGAGCCTATAGATGGAGGGCACCCGCAATGCCCCTGGCCAGGAGCCCGCCCGCCCATGCACACCTTCGCCGACCCCCTGGCCCACGCCCGCCGCACGGCGCCGGGTCGCACGGCGGTGGTGTGCGGGGCGGACCGGCTCTCGTTCCGCGACCTCGACGCCCGCTGCCGGCGCCTGGCCGGCGCGCTCGCCAAGCTCGGCGTCCAGCCCGGCGACCGCGTGGCCATCCTCTCCGACAACTGCCACCGCTACGTGGAGGCGTATCTGGCGGTTCCGGCGGCGGGGTTCGTGCTGGTGCCGCTCAACACGCGCCACGCCGCGCCCGAGCTGCGCTACGCGCTGGAAGATTCGGGCACGCGCGTGCTGCTCACCGACCGCGACGCCGCGGCGCTCTCCGGTCTCTCCGAGGTGGTGGAGACGGTGGTCTCCATGCCCGACGACTACGAGGCGCGGCTGGCCGCTGCGTCCGGGTCCGAGGTCGAGCTGGGCGCCGGCGTCGGCGAGGACACGCTGGCGGGGCTCTTCTACACGGGCGGCACCACCGGGGCGTCGAAGGGGGTGATGCTCAGCCACCGCAACCTCATCGCCAACACGTTCCACTGGCTGGCGGCGGTGCCCCAGGGCGCGGACGACGTGTACATGATCATGGCGCCGCTCTTCCACGCGGCGGGCTCGCTGGGGGTGCTGGGCTGCACCTGGATGGGCGCCCGGCAGGTGGTGCTGCCGGCGTTCGATCCGGCCGCGGCGCTCGATCTCGTCGCGGCCGAGAAGGCCACGGCCACGCTCGGGGTGCCGGCCATGCTGTCGGGCATCGCCGAGCTGCAGCACGCGGAGCCGCGCGAGGCGGGCAGCCTGCGCATGCTGGCCCACGGCGGCTCGCCCATCGCCACCGAGGTGGTGCGCCGCTGTCACAGTGCGTTTCCCGCGGCCGAGATGGTCGAGGTATACGGCGCGACCGAGCTGTCGCCGCTGGCCACGCTGCTGCGCCACGAGGAGGGGCGGGTGGACGAGCCGCGCGGGCGTTCCTGCGGGCAGGCCATGGCCGGCGTGGAGGTGCGCATCTGCGACGCCGACGGCAACGAGGTGGCCCCGGGCGAGGTGGGCGAGCTGGTGGTGCGCGGGCCCAACGTGATGCTGGGCTACTGGAACAAGCCCGAGCAGACGGAGGCGGTGCTGCGCGACGGCGGCTACTGGACCGGCGACCTCGGCTACGCCGACGACGAGGGCTACGTGTTCCTGGTCGATCGCAGCAAGGACATGATCGTCTCGGGCGGCGAGAACGTGTACTGCACCGAGGTGGAGGAGGTGCTGTACAAGCACCCGGCGGTGCTCGAGGCCGCGGTCTTCGGGGTGCCCGACGACACCTGGGGAGAGGCGGTGCACGCGGTGGTGGTGCCGCGCGAGCCGGTCTCGGCGGACGATCTCATCGCGTTCTGCCACCAGCACATCGGCGGCTACAAGGTGCCCAAGGCCATCGACCTGCAGGACGAGCCGCTGCCCAAGTCCGGACCCGGCAAGGTGCTGAAGCGCGATCTGCGCGCGCCCTTCTGGGAGGGCCGGGACCGGGGCATCAACTAGCGCCCCGCGCAAGGAGGGGGGGGGCGCAGGCCGCGCCTAGCGGCAGCCGCGCAGGCAGTCCTGCAGCGCGTCCCGGCACTCGCCCTCGCACTCGACGGGGTCTTCGTGGCGCCCGCAGGCGCTGATGCACTCCGACTCCTGGACGCGACACGACTGCTCGCAGGCGTCGTCGACCAGCGGCGTCTCGGCGCCGCCCACCAGGCTGCTCATCCCCAGCAGGCAGGCCCCGATCACCAGGGCGGCGACGCCCGTACTCCGCATCCTACGCATCGTGTCTCCTCCGGCGGGCGCGGGGCGCGATCCGTCCCGGCGGCCGGGGCCCAGTGTCGTCGATTCCGGGCGGGTCGTCACGGCGCCCCGCCTCAGCGCTCGCGGCCTCCGGCCAGCGCGCTGCACAGGCGCTCGCAGGGCACGCCGTCGCGGTCGCCGTCGAGGCTCCGCAGGCCGCACTCGCGCAGGTGGAACACGGCCTCTTCGCAGCTGGCCATCTCCCGGCAGCGCCCCTTGGCGCCGCAGGTGTAGGGGCCTCCCGCGGCCCGGCCGAGCGACTCGCGGGCCGGCCGCGAGGCCGCCCGGCCCGCGGCCCGCCACGCCCAGGGCGGGATGCGCTGGGCCTCGGGCAGGGCCCACAGGCCCGCGCGCGCGCTCCGGGCGGCGCGCTCGAGCGGCGCCAGCTCGGCGTCGACGGCGTAGCGCTGGTAGACCCAGGCGTGGCCCGCGCGCACGAGGTCGCGGTTCACGTGGCGGCCGTCCACGAAGAGCTCCACCACCTCGCGCTCGTAGCGGTCGACGGCCGTCACCTCCACGCGCACCTCGCGGCCCAGCACCTGGCGCGCCAGCGCCCGCGAGGCCTCCAGGCCGTGGGGCTGGTCTCGCTCGGGTGCGTCGATCTGGGCCAGTCGCAGGTTCCTGCGCTCGCCGGTGGTGCGAACCGCCACAGTGTCGCCGTCGATCACCCGGGTGACCGTCGCGGTGTAGTGCGTGTCGTCGGCCCGGGTCCCGTGGACGAGGGCCAGCGCGAGGATCATCGCGAGCACGAGGTGCGCAACGCCGCGGGTCGTGCGCGAGCGGTCGGGAGACGAGGGCGGGACCACACCGGGAGTCTAGTGCGTTCGGGTGGGACAGGGCCGGGGACTTCGTGTCGATTCGCCGGGTCATGCCCGCGCTCTTCGGTCGCGCGGTCGAGATCGGCCATTCGCAGGACCGAACCTGTCCTGTGTCAGGTATACGCTGGGTCGTGTTCGAAGGCTCCTTTCCTGCAAGCCGGAGCTGGCCCATGCGACGCACCCCCTGCCTGGCGGCCGTGCTGGCCGCATCCACCCTCACGCTCTTCGCCTCCGCCTGTCGCCCGACCCGTTGGTTCCTGGTGCTCGGTCAGTCGAACGCGGTGGGAACGAGCTATCAGCCCACGGAGCCGGCTCCCGGCGAGGTGTGGCGGGTGGCAGACCTCGCGCTGCTCACGCGCATCGCCGACCCCGGCATCCACGGCCCCAACCAGGCCCAGGTGCTCACCAGCTCCTGGCCCGCGTTCGCCGCGCACACGCCGGGCGAGGTCGGGCTCATCGCCGCGGCGCTGGGCGGCACCTGCCTGCTCGACTGGCCGTGGAACCCCGGCCGCTGGCACCCGGAGGCCGGCGATCTGCTGGACCGCGCCATCGCGGCCTGGCACGCGCTGGGGTCGCCGCCCATCGAGGCCGCGCTCTGGCTCCAGGGGGAGTGCGACGCGAGCCAGGCGCTCGTCGCGGGCTGGTCGCCCGAGGAGCTGCGGGTCGCCTACCGGGACACGCTGCTCGCCCTGGCCGACCGCGTGGCCCTGGAGCTGGAGACGGTGCTGGTGGCGGGCACGGTCAGCACGCGTCTGTGTCGCTACGAGAACGTCGACTGCGACCCCGCGCTGTTCGAGGCGCCCTTCGAGCCGGTGGTGCCGGTGGTCGAGGCGACGCTCGACGCCGTTGCGCTGCACCCCGCCCTCTACCCCGGGCCGGACACGTCCGACCTGCGGGTGGGCCTGGATGCCCAGGGCGGCACCGGCAGCCTCCACATCTGGGACGTGAACGAGCTGGGGCACCGCTGGGCCGATTCGGTGGCGGCGCTCGGGCCCTGAGACCGTGGGGCCGTGGGACCGTGGGACCGTGGGGCCGTGGGGACGAGACCGGCGAGACCGGATCTGACACGGCGCACGCCTACGCTGGTCCCGGTCGAGAAGTCGCCCCTGCGCCCCCACGGAGCGCAGTCACGAAGGAGCCAGTCCATGATCCAGCTCGCCGTCCGATGTCTGGCGCTCGCCGCCCTCCATGCACTCGTGTGGCTCGCGCCCGCCACCCCGGCCGCGGCCGACCCGCCCGCCGGTCCGGGCGTCTCCAGCCGGCCCGGCACCCCCACCCAGGGAACCTACCTGGGGAAGCTGGGCGGCAACCCGCTGTCCGCGGACTCCACGGCCAACCCGGTGGGTCGCTACGGCAGTCCGACCAGCCCCACCAGCATCCACAACCCGGTGGGGCGCTGGGGCAGCCCGGTCAGTCCCCAGGGCGTCCGCAACCCCGTCACAAAGGGCGGTCCGAAGCTCTACGCCGACGACGGCACCTACCTCGGGCGGCTCAACGCCAACCCGCTCGATCCCGAGTCGGTCTCCAACCCGGTGGGCCGCTACGGCAGTCCCACGAGCCCCACCAGCATCAACAACCCCACCGGCCGCTACGGCAGCCGCACCAGTCCGCAGAGCCCCAACAACCCGGTCACCACCCGGTCGCCGGTGCTGTACGGCAAGTAGCCCGCGCGCGGTAGACTCCCGCGCAAGGTGACCGCCCCCTTCGACCCGCTGCCGCACCTCGAGCGCTGGACCACGCTCTGGTCGTGCCCCGAGCTCGCCGCCGCGCTCACGGTGCGCTTCACGACGCGCCTGCGCACCTCCCTGGGACGCTGCCACGCCCAGCGCGGTGAGCTCCGGCTGGCGGCCTATCTGCTGGAGGCGCCGCGGCCGCTGCTCCTCGAGGTGCTGTGCCACGAGGCCGCCCACGCGGCGGTCTTCGCGCTCCACGGCGCCGGGCCCCGGCCCCACGGCTCCGGGCCCCGGCCCCACGGCCCCGAGTGGAAGGGGCTCATGGGCGCGGCCGGGCTCGTGCCGCGGGTGCGCATTCCGGCGTCCGAGCTGGCGGCGCTGCCGGCGCCGGCCCAGCGCGCCCGGGTGGTCTGGGACCACCGCTGTCCGCTGGGCCACGCGCGGCGCCTGGCCGGCCGGCCCATGCGGCGCTGGCGCTGCGTGGCGTGCCGCAACGCCGGGCTCTCCGGGGTGCTCGTGATCGAGCGGACCAGCGCCGACGTGGCCGCGCGGACACCGTTTCCGGCGCCGCTCGCGGCGTTATCGTCTGCCGAGGAGAGGCCCCGCAGATCGCGGGGGCTCCACGGTCGGGGGCTCGAGCGCCTGCGCCGTGCCTTCGGCGGCGCGCCGGAGGGTCGAGCCTCCTCGTGACCGGGGCGCGCTGCGCGCAGCCCGCCGAGGGGGAAGCCATGTCCGAGTCCGAAGAGGATCTGAAGCGCCAGGTCGAGGAGCTGAAGGCCCAGCTCGAGGCCGAGAAGTCCAAGGCCCGGAAGGACGTACGGCTCCAGGTGAGCCAGAAAGGGGCCGTATCGCTCTACGGCATCCGCCGCTTCCCCGTCACCTTCTACCAGGAAGAGTGGGAGCAGATCCTCGACATGTCCGGCGAGATCCGCGAGTTCATCGCGCAGCACCAGGGCGAGCTGACCCGCAAGGGGTAGGGGTAGGGCGGCGCTCCGGTACACTGACCCCAGGCCGCCCCTGGCGGCCTTGCGACTGCCATGGCCCAAGCCGAACCTGCCACCGCCCGGGGTCTCACCAGCGACGAGGCCCGCCGCCTGCTCGCCGAGCACGGGCCCAACGCGCTGCCGGCGCTCCCGCCCACGCCACTCTGGCGGCGCTTCGTCGCGCAGCTCCAGAGCGCGCTCATCTATGTGCTGCTGCTGGCGCTCGCCATCGACCTGGGGGCGTGGATCTACGAGGGCGCCCACGGGCTGCCGTTCGAGTCCATCGCCATCGCGGCCATCCTGCTGCTGAACTCGGTGCTCGGGGTCTGGCAGGAGTACCGGGCCGAGAACACGCTGGCGTCCCTTCGCGAGCTCGAGGCGCCCCAGGCCTGGGTGCTGCGCGACGGGCAGCTGGTGCGCGTGGCCAGCCGCGAGGTGGTGCCCGGCGACGTCGTGCGCCTGCGCGAGGGCGCGCGCATTCCCGCGGACGGAACCCTCGACGGCGGCCACGGGCTGTGGGTGGACGAGTCGATCCTCACCGGCGAGTCGCTGCCGGTGGACAAGGAGCAGGGGGCGGAGGTCTTCGCAGGCACCCTGGTGGTGCGCGGTCAGGCCTACGCCCGGGTCTCGCGCACGGGGCCCGGCAGCACCATGGGGCGCATCGCGGGCATGCTGGGCACGGTGGAGGCCGAGCGCACGCCCCTGGAAGAGCGCCTCGACGTGTTCGGCCGGCAGATCGCGCGCTGGGTGCTTGCGCTCTCGGTGGTGCTGGTGGCCGGCAACGTGGCGCTGGAGGGCTGGGGGCGCCTGGACGACGCCTTCCTCTGGGCGGTGGCCCTGGCGGTGGCGGCCATTCCCGAAGGTCTGCCCGCGGTGCTGAGCCTGACCCTGGCGCTCGGGGTGGAGCGCATGTCCCGGCGGCGGGCGGTGGTGCGACGGCTGTCTTCGGTGGAGGCGCTGGGCTCGGTGACGGTCATCGCCACCGACAAGACGGGCACCCTCACCGAGAACCGCATGCTGGTGCGCCAGGTGGACGGACCCGACCCCGAGCGCGCCCTGCGCGCCATGGTGCTGGCCAACGACGCCGAGGCCGACACCGGGGGCGATCCCCTGGAGGCCAGCCTGTTCGTCTACGCCCGGGAGAAGGGTGTGGACCCCGTGGCCATGCGGCTCGAGTGTCCGCGCCAGGGCGAGCACGCCTTCGACAGCCGCTCGAAGTTCATGCGCGTCTCGGTGCGCGAGGGCGACGCGCTGGTGAGCTACCTGAAGGGCGCGCCCGAGGTGCTGCTGGAGCGCAGCACGCTGCCCGAAGACGAGCGCCTCCGCTGGACGCAGAAGGCCGAGCACTACGCCCGCGAGGGGCTCCGGGTGCTGGCGCTGGCCTGCGGCCCGGGCGAGAACGAGCGCGGTCTCGACTGGCTGGGGCTCGTGCTCTTCTGGGATCCGCCCCGGGCCGAGGTGCCCCAGGCCGTGCGCGACGCCCGGGCTGCCGGCGTGCGCGTGCTCATGCTCACAGGCGACCACCCCTCCACGGCGGCCACGGTGGCGCGCACGGTCGGCATCGACGGCCACCGGGTGGTGACCGGCGACGAGCTCGAGCGCCTGTCGCCCGAGGCGCTGGGCGAGCTGGCGGCCGAGGCCGATGTGTTCGCCCGCGTGGCGCCCGAGCACAAGATGGCCCTGGTGGAGGCGCTGCGCCTGCGCGGCGAGGTGGTGGCGGTGACCGGCGACGGGGTGAACGACGCCCCGGCGCTCAAGCGCAGCGACGTGGGCGTGGCCATGGGCCAGCGCGGCAGCGACGTCGCCCGGGAGGTGGCCGACCTGGTCCTGCTGGACGACAACTTCGCCACCATCGTCGCGGCCATCGAGGAAGGCCGGAACATCTACGCCAACATCCAGACCTTCATCCGCTTCCTGTTCTCGACCAACGTGGCGCTGGTGCTGCTGGTGTCGGTGGGCGCGGTGGGCGCGGCGGTGTTCGGCCTGCGCGACGCCGCGGGCGCCCTGCTGGTGCCGCTCACCGCGGCGCAGCTCCTGTGGGTGAACATCATCGCCGACGGTCCGCCGGCCCTGGCCGTGGCCCTCGACCGCACCCCCGGCGTGATGAAGCAGGCGCCGCGCCCGCGGCGTGCGGCGCTGTTCGACGGTCCGGCCATCCGCTTCGTGCTGCTGACCGGCGGTGTCAAGGCGGCGGTGGGCATCACCCTGCTGCTGGCGCTGCCCCTGTCCGGGCTGGGCGCGGTGGCCACGCGCACGGCGGTCTTCCTGTACGAGGCGCTGGCCCAGCTGGCCTTCGTGTACCCGTCGCGTGCACTCACGGTGCGCCCGCTGCGCAACCGGGTGCTCGACCTCATCGTGCTGGTGAGCGTGGCGCTCCAGCCGGCCATCGTGTTCCTGCCGGGCATGCGCGAGCTGCTGGGCCTCGAGTCGATCGACCCCGTGGCCTGGGGCTGCGTGGTGGGCGGGGTGCTGCTCTCGTGGCTGTGCGCCGAGCTCTACACCCGGCACACCCGCGCCCGGGCCGACGGCCAGCGGGTGCGGGCGCCGGTGTGAGGTCGTAGGCTCCGCCCCATGGCCATGAGTCCCGAGGACCGCGCGCGGCTCGCCCTCGCCGCCGAGCTGGCGGCCGCCTGGCACGCCGGCCAGACCCGCAAGGGCACGGACATCCCGTACGTGAGTCACCTGCTGCAGGTGGCGGGCAGCGTGCTCGAGCACGGCGGCGACGTCGACCAGGCGATCGCCGGTCTGCTCCACGACGCGCTCGAGGACGCCGGGAGTGCGGCCGAGCGCGCCGCCCGGGAGACCGCCCTGCGCGAGCGCTTCGGCGGCGACGTGCTCGAGATCGTGCTGGCCTGCACCGACACCGGAGCCGACGAGTCGGCCGCGGACAAGCGCCCGTGGAAGCAGCGCAAGACCCGCTTCCTCGACGCGCTGGCCGAGGCCCCGGAGCGCGCGCTGCTGGTGGTGGGCTGCGACAAGCGCCACAACCTCCACGCCCTGGTCTGGGACCTCGAGATCCACGGCCCCGGCTATCTCGAGCGCTTCAACGCCGGACCCGCCGATCAGGTGTGGTACTTCGCGCGCGTCCGCGCGGCGCTGGAGGGCCGGGTGCCCGAGCGGCTCTACCGGGAGTGCCTGGCGCTGGAGGAGCGCTTCGTCGAGCTGGTGGCGCAGGCCGAGCCGCGCGACGCAGCCGAGCCGTCCGACGAGGCCGGGCCCGCCGCCGCCGACTGACGGGCTCGCGCTAGCCGGGGCCGCCGCTTCCCGCCCGCGTGACGCCGGTCAGCCGGCTGAGCGACGCCAGGATCTCGTCGGCCACGCGGCTGGCGTGGCGATCTCCGCCCTCGATGAAGGCGTGGGCGCTGGCCTCGACGGCGGCGCGGCCCCGAAGCCAGTCCGCCAGCGCCTCCGGCGAGGCGGGCGGCCCGGCCAGGAACTCGACGATCTGGCCCGGCGCCTTCTCGAGCTGGTCCGTGATGCGCCGGAAGAGCACCTCGACCGGCCGGCGCAGGAAGACCAGGCAGCTCGACTCGACCACGCGAGCCCGGGTGGCCGCGTCTTCGAGGCAGCCGCTTCCCAGGCTGATGAAGCCCCGCGGCTGGCGGGCCAGGGCGCGCTCCACGGACCCCGCGTCGAGAGTGCGCAGGGCCTCGCTGCCGTCCTCCACCGCCACCCGCGCCCGGCTGCGCCCCTCGGCCGCCTCGCTCCAGCGCTCCACCTCGGTGAAGGGCAGCCCCGTGCGCGCGGCCAGCGTGTGGGCCACGTGGGCGGCGCCGGAGCCCGGGTGGCCCGTCAGCACCAGGGACTGCTCCAGCCAGAACTGCGGATGGGGGTCGTAGTAGTCGCTCGTCACGCTGCCTCCGGTCGCGCGACCGACCTGTGCGCCTCCACGCTGGGCGGGGTCGGAAGCAGCCCGCACGCGCGCAGCGGCGCCTCCCAGGCCCGGGCGTGGCGCGCCACCGCGCGGCGGTAGCGCGCGAAGAGCGCCTCGTCGCCCTCCAGCCCGAGCTGCTCCCGGTGATAGCGCGCCATCGAAGGCGGGGCCTCGACCTCCGCGGCGCTCGCCGTGTAGAGACCCGCCAGGGCTTCGATCACCTCGGCGCCGCGCCGGTCCAGCCGGGCGAGCTCGGGCTGGAGGTCCAGATAGGTCGTCTGGAAGATCCGCGCCAGGCGCCGGGTGGCGCCCCGACATCCGGGCGTGTCGAGGGCCCCGAGCAGCTCGGCCACGCTCCCCAGGTGGTGGCCCACGGCGTCCACGGCCCGCAGCAGTCCGCCGGCGGGGGCGGCGCGGCGCAGCTCGCCCAGGGTCGCCTCGATGGCCCGGGCGTCGCGCACCGAGCCCAGGGTGTCGAGCGACCGGGCCAGCTCCACCAGCGCCCAGGTGCCGTAGGCGTCCCAGTCGTCGGGGGCCGGCGGCGCCTCGCGGCTCAGATAGGGGTCGAGCTCGCTGTCGGTCCACAGCGCGTTCCAGACGTGCCGCGGCAGCTCCCGGCGCTTGCGCTCGAGGAGCGCCCCCAGGCGCAGGCGCGGCTCGCGGTCGAGCCCTTCCAGGCACGCCTCGCCGGCCAGCAGCACGTCCACCTCGTAGGCGAGACGCCGGGTGCCCACCATCACGCGCCCGAGCGGGCTGTTGCGGTGTCCCGCCAGCTCGCCCAGGCGGCAGCCCTGGAGCGACAGGAAGTCGAGCAGGCCGATCCGCTCGTCGCCCACGTCGAGCCGTCGCTCGCGCAGCCGGGGGAAGGAGCGTTCGCGGGCGGGGGCGCCCCGTCTGGGCCCCAGGCCCGTCACCTCGGCGGCGACCGTCGCGTGCACCGCCGCGTGGTACGCGTCCACCCGCGACACCACATCGGGAGCGCCGCAGCCGGTCGCGAGCCAGGCCGCTGCACAGCCCGCGGCAAACGCGAGCGCCCGGGGAAGCAGGAACGCGTTCATGGTCGAGCCTAACCCCTGGAGACCACGCGGCCAGCGGCGCCCCGGGCTGCGCGCACGAGCGCCGGCCCCCTTCTGGTGACCGCGGAGATCCGGACGCTCCCGGCCCTCCAGTCGCTCCATGCATGCCAGGCGAAATGGGACAGGGACGGCGCGCCTCACGCACGGGTCCCAGTTCGCCCGGGGCGTTCTGGAGCGCCGGGCTGCGAGCGCGCTCCAGGGCGGTCTCGCGAGCCGGGGCGCGGCCACGACGGGCCTCGGCCCTGGTACGCGCGTTGCAACGCGAGAAGGGTTCCATTCGCGCGGGCACGCGCACAGGCGGGCCGCGTCGCCCTCCGCGTCATCCCCCGCGTCATCCCCCGGTTCACAAGGAGGAACCCCATGTCGCTCCGGCGCACCCCGCGCACTCTTCTCGTCCTTCTCGCCGTCGTCGTCCTTCCAGCGGCGGCCTCGGCCGAGCCCGTCAAGTGCAAGGCCATCGACAAGCTGCCCGTCACCCTCGGCAAGCGAGGGGTCTACTGCCTCACCAAGAGCTTCAAGGTGAAGCTCGCCACGGGCAACGCCATCGAGGTCACGGGCAACGACATCGTCATCGACTTCGGCGAGCACACCGTCTGGAACAAGACGGCCGACAACACCGCGGTGGGCGTCTATGCCGACCAACGCTCGAACGTGAGCGTGCGCAACGGCACGCTCGTGGGCTTCGATCGCGGGGTCTTCATGCGCGACTTCCTGCCCCACGAGACGGCGGTGGGCGGTCTGGTCGAGGACCTGCGCGTCATCGACACCACGAGCAGCGGCATCCTCGTCTACGGCCCGGGGTCGACGGTGCGCAGCAGCCAGGTCATCCGCACCGGAGCCCAGGGCATCGAGGTCACCGGGTCGGGCTCGCGGGTGCTCGACTGCGACGTCACCGACGCGAGCCAGCCCGAGGGCCAGGCCGTGGGCATCGCGCTCAAGTACGCCGACGGCGGCGCCGCCCGGGACAACCGCGTGCACAACGTGTCCAGCGGCAACGGCCAGAACACCTGGGGCATCATCGTCGACAACTCCGACGACGTGATGGTGCGCGGCAACGACGTGAGCCGGCCCGGCACCTTCGGCATCGCGTTCACGTCGTCGAGCGGGATGTACATGGACAACCAGGTGTACGCAGCGGGCACGGCCTTCGCCGGGGGCGGCGAGCCCGCCGGCGACACCAACCACGAGCCCGAGCCCTGACCCTCGCGCGGGGGCCGGGCGCCTCGCCGCGCCCAGCCCCCCCGCCCGCGTCCCCCCTGCGCACCCAGGGCCGGGCGCCATGGGCCATCCGGCCTAGGACCGTTCGCCGCCCTCCGTGGCACTGCCCGACAGACGCATCCCGGAACTTCCCCCCAGGCCGCCCGAAAGCGGCTAGGCTGGGGCGCTCCGGAGCCAAAACTGTCGAGGAATCAATATGTTGCGGATGGCCAGGCGGATCGGTGCGGCGGCTCTCGGGGTCTGGGCGATCGCCGGGGCCGGCGCGGGCGGGGCCATGGCGGCCACCCTCACGGTGGGCGCCGCCGGCAGCGGGGCCGACTTCACGTCGATCCAGGACGCCCTCGAGGCGGCGGTGGCCGGCGACCACGTCGTGGTCCACGAGAAGCCGGTCCCCTACTTCGAGCGCCTGGAGTTCCCCCGCAGCGGCAACGCCGTGGACGGGCACATCACCCTGCGGGCCGCGCTCGGCGAGACGCCCGTGCTCGACGCGTCCACCCTGAAGCGCGACCGCCCGATGATCGAGATCGACTCCCGCAGCTACCTGCGGATCATTGGCCTCGAGCTCCAGAACAACCGCGACGGGTTCGGCATCGAGGCCTACGGCCGGGGCAGCCACATCGAGGTCCGCAACAACCACATCCACCACATGCGCGGCGTGGAGGCGGGCGGCATCGGCTTCCTGGGCGAGAAGGCCCAGCCCTACTCGCAGATCGTCGTCGACGGCAACTACATCCACGACAACGCGCCGGCCGAGAGCGAGACCCTGGTGCTGAACGGCAACGTCAGCGACTTCGAGATCACGAACAACCTGCTGGTCGACAACAACAACATCGGCATCGACCTGATCGGCGGCGAGCGCGACGTGAACCCCGACCCCGACGCGGTGGCGCGCAACGGGGTGGTGCGCGGCAACGTGGTCATCCGCTCCAACGCCAGCTACGGCGGCGGCTTCGGCGCGGGCATCTACGTGGACGGCGGGCGCGACATCGTCATCGAGAACAACCGCGTGACGGGCTGCGACTACGGCATCGAGGTCGCGGCCGAGAACAAGGGGCTCGTCACCTCGGGCATCGTGGTGCGCAACAACGTGGTCCACGGCAACGAGAAGGCCGGCATCGTGTTCGGCGGGTTCGAGAAGAGCGTGGGCCGGGCCAACGACAACGTCTTCACCGGCAACGTCCTGTACCACAACAACACGCTGGGGAAGAAGGGGAAGGGGCGCTTCTTCGAGGGCAACGGCGTGGGCGAGCTGTACGTCCAGTTCGGCAAGGACAACGTGGTCCGCAACAACATCATCGTGGCGGGGCCCGAGAACGTGGTCATCGCCTACGACAGCAAGGCCGGCGACAAGAACACCATCGACCACAACCTCTACTGGAGCCCGGACATCGCCAGCGCGAAGTTCTTCCTGGCGAAGCAGAAGTACAAGGGCTTCGCCGCCTGGCAGGCGGGCTCGGGCAAGGACGCCAGCTCGCTGGCCGGCGATCCGCTCTTCGCCGACGCCGCAGGCACCGACTTCCACGTGCTCCCGGGCTCACCGGCCATCGACGCCGGCGATCCCGACTTCGCGCTCTCCCACGACGGCGAGCGCGACCTCGACGGCGAAGGCCGGCTGGTGGGCGCCGCGGTGGACATCGGGGCCGACGAGGCCGGTCCCGGGTGTCCGGAAGGCGAGGGCACCGGAGCCCTCTGCTCCCGGGACCGCGGGCAGGTCGCGCCCGGCTCGCTGCTCGTCTACTACGGGTTCCCGTCGCTCATCAACGGCTCCGCCGGCGACCTCGACGCCGCGGCCGCCGAGCTGGCCCAGCACGACTTCGTGGTGCTGGGCGCCGGCCTCGAGCGACCGGCGGGCGAGGGCGGCAGCGACGACCACGAGGAGACCGTGGCCATCGTGGCGAAGCCCGCGCTCGCGGACACCCGGGTCTTCGGCTACGTGCCCCTGGGCGTCCTCACCGGCAACCTCTCCGAGGGCGAGATCGAGTCGCGCATCGACGCCTGGATGGACGACGTGGGCGTGGACGGCATCTTCTTCGACGAGTTCGGCTACGACTTCTGCGTCAGCCGCGCGCGCCAGAACGCCGCCGTCGACTACGTGAAGGCCAACCACCCCGGCGCCCCGGTGGTGGCCAACGCCTATCAGCCCGACGACGCCCTGGGCGACGCGGTGACGGCGGCGGCGCCCAACCCCTCGTGCGGCGCCTTCACGCCCAACCCCGACGCCACCCCCAGCCACCTGGACGCCGGGGACTTCATCCTGCTCGAGAGCCACCAGGTCGTGCTCGGCGCCTACGAGTCGGAGTCGGCGTGGCAGGCGCGGGCCGAGGCCCTGCGCGCCCACCAGGAGCGCATGGGCATCGGGGTGTGGTCGGTCACCACCTCGGCCGACGGCGACGCCTTCGACCCCGCGAAGTTCGCCTACGCCTGGGCCTCGGCCGCGCTCTACGGCCACGCCGCCACCGGCTGGGGCGAGTACGCCTTCGGCGCCATCCCCAGCGCGGCCCCCTTCCGCACGCCGCCGGCGCTGGACCCGGGGGCCGAGCGCATCGGCCCCATCCTCGCGTCCGACTCCATCTACCGGGTGGCCACCGACGCGGGCGTGCTGTCGGTGGACGCGGGCTCGCACAGCGGGCAGCTCGACCCGCTCCCGCCCGCCGGCCCGTGCAGCGCCGACTGCAGCGCCTTCCACGTCAAGCTGAAGCTCAAGGCGAAGCCCCTGGTGAAGGCGAAGCAGTGGATCGACCTCCACTTCGAGGAGGACGGCGAGGGCGGCTTCACGGGCGCCTGGGACGACGTGGCGCTGGCCGGCAGCGCCAGCGGCGAGCAGGGCAAGCGCAGCCTCGAGCTCGACCCGGGCTCGGCCGCCGCGGTCTATGCCTGGCTCGACGACCTGGCCGGCGAGGACGTCGCCATCGAGGCCCGCAAGCAGCCGAAGGTCGTGGTCAAACGCAAGAACGCCACCCAGGCCCGGCTCGTCCTCGAGCTGCCCTTCCGCGCACTGCGCGGCCGGAGGGTCGAGAAGGGCACGGTGAAGCTCGAGGTCCTCGGGGCGGCCAGGGACTGAGCCGCGCCGGGGTCACGTCCCGTCGCCCGGCGTGCGCCGAGCCCGCGGCGCGTTGCTATTCTTCGGTCCCGTGCCTGACATGCCCCGACCGGACACGCCCCAGAAGGGCGACCCGCCCAACGAGCCCCCTCCGCGGTTCGGCCTCGTGCCGCCGGCCGGCTGGAGCTTCTGGTACCTCATCCTCGGGCTCTGGATCGTGCTGCTCCTGGGCCAGACCTGGTGGGAGTCGACCCAGGTCGACACCATTCCCTACAGCCAGTTCCTGCAGTACCAGCAGGAGGGTCGGGTCCGCGACCTCACGGTCTCCAGCGAGCGCATCACCGGCGAGCTGCTCGACCCCGCCGAGGGCGAGCCCGCGCGCTTCCGCACGGTGCGCGTCGACCCCGAGCTGGCCGAGCGCTTCGCCGAGGAGGGCATCGAGTTCCAGGGCACCGTCGAGGACACCTGGTGGGGCCGGGCGCTGTCGTGGCTGCTGCCCTTCGCGCTGCTCATCGGGTTCTGGATGTTCATGCTGCGGCGCATCGGTCAGGGGGGCGGGGGCCTCGGCGGCGGTCTCATGTCCGTGGGCAAGAGCCGCGCGAAGATCTACGCCGAAGAAGAGGTGTCGGTCACCTTCGACGACGTGGCCGGGGTGGACGAGGCCAAGGAGGAGCTGAAGGAGATCATCGGCTTCCTGCGCGCGCCCGCGGAGTACGGCCGCCTGGGGGCGCGGCTGCCCAAGGGCATCCTGCTCGTGGGGCCACCCGGCACCGGCAAGACGCTGCTGGCCCGGGCCCTGGCCGGCGAGGCGGGCGTTCCCTTCTTCTCCATCAGCGGCAGCGAGTTCGTGGAGATGTTCGTGGGCGTGGGCGCCGCCCGGGTGCGCGACCTGTTCGAGCAGGCCCGCAACCGCGCCCCCTGCATCATCTTCATCGACGAGCTCGACGCCCTGGCGCGGGCGCGCGGCTTCGGTCCCATGAGCGGAGGCCACGACGAGAAGGAGCAGACGCTGAACCAGCTCCTCTCCGAGCTCGACGGCTTCGACCCGAGCCACGGGGTGGTGCTGCTGGCGGCCACCAACCGCCCGGAGATCCTCGACCCGGCGCTGCTGCGCGCCGGGCGCTTCGACCGCCAGATCCTGGTGGACCGGCCCGACAAGCACGGGCGCGTGGCCATCCTGAACGTGCACCTGCGCCGGGTCGACCTCGCCCCGGACGTGCGCGCCGAGGAGCTGGCGGCGCTCACGCCGGGCTTCACCGGCGCCGACCTGGCCAACCTGGTGAACGAGGCCGCCATCCTCGCCACCCGCCAGAACGCGACCACCGTCTCCATGGACGACTTCAACCGGGCCATCGAGCGCATCGTGGCGGGGCTCGAGAAGAAGAACCGGCTGCTGAACGCCCACGAGCGCGAGGTGACCGCCCACCACGAGATGGGCCACGCCCTGGTGGCGCGGGCCATCCCAGGCAGCGACCCGGTGCACAAGGTCTCGATCATCCCGCGCGGCATCGCCGCCCTGGGCTACACCATCCAGCGTCCCATCGAGGACCGTTTCCTGATGTCGAGCCGGGAGCTCGAGGACAAGATGACCGTGCTGCTGGGCGGCCGCGCGGCGGAGACCATCTTCTTCGACGAGGTCTCCACCGGCGCCGCCGACGACCTGGCCAAGGCCACGGACATCGCCCGCAGCATGGTCACCCGCTACGGCATGGAAGGGAAGATCGGCATGGTGTCGCTGGAGAGCGAGCGCTCGCCCTTCCTCCAGGTGCCCGGGGAGATGATGGGCAGCCAGCGCAACTACTCCGAGCAGACCGCCCGCGAGGTCGACCTCGCCGTGCGCGAGCTGGTGGACCGGGCCTTCCACCGGGCGGTGGAGATCCTCGAGACCCACCGCGACGCCGTGGCCGAGGGGGCCGCACGACTCCTCGAGCAGGAGACCCTTACCGGCGACGAGCTGCCGGTGCTGGACGGTCCGCCCGCTTCAGACTGACAGTCGTGGCTCGAAGAATGTGCCTGGCACGTGACGTGCTCTGTGCCCGGTCATGTCTGTCCGGCGCCCAGCCTTCCAGCCGCCTCACTGCCCGAACCCCGACTGTGATTCCCATGCGGATCCGGGCCCCTGGCGCTGCATCCGCAAGGGCTTCTACCGCAACCAGAGCTCGCGTCGGCCCATCCAGCGCTACCGCTGTTCACGCTGCGGCCGGTCCTTCAGTTCACAGACCTTCTCCACCACCTACTGGCTGCGACGCCCCGACCTCCTCCGCCCCGTCTTCCACCGCGCCCTCGGCTGCTCCGCCCTTCGACAGATCGCCCACGAGTTCGATGTCTCCCACGCCACCATCCAGCGCCTGGTCGAGCGCCTGGGCCGCCACTGCCTGCTCGTCCACGAGCGCCTCCGGCCCAAGGGA
>JBNLVL010000045.1:0-7716 GCA_050618075.1 Myxococcota bacterium | reverse complement strand
CAGCAGGTGCCGGAAGCGAAGGATCGTCGACTCGTCGGGAACCTTGTCCTCGCCCAGCTCCACCCGAGCGAAGCGACGCATCGCCTCGCTGTCGTAGATCTCGTCCTCGGCCTGCGGATCCGACAGGTTGAACCACTGCTGCAGGAAGTAGATCCGAAGCATCCGCTCCAGATCGTGGGGCACGCGACCCGTCTTGCCCTGGTGGTAGTACGGATCGATCAGCGCCCGAAGCCGGGACCACGGAATCACCGCGTCCATTTCGGCCAGGAACCGCTCCCGGCGCGTCACCTTGCCCTTCCGCTTCCAGGCCTCACCCGCGAACGTCTGCTGATCACCCATCGAAATCGTCCCCCCACAGCTGTTCTAGCATGCGGGGCGGGTTCTGCAGAGATTCCTTAGGCGCCGGGCGCCCGCTCCAGCGCACGCGCCCGCCGTCGCGCGAGCCCGGCGAGGCCGAGGCCCATCAGCCCGAACATCGCCGACCCGGGCTCCGGGACGGAGACGAGCTGGAACGAGTCGACCGGTCCGAAGGCGATGCCACCCGTCGCACTGGTGAGCGTGAACTGGTGGAAGGAGAACGGATCGAGGATCGGCGGCGCGAAGAGCGGGTCCCCGTCCGCCACTCCGAAGCCGCTCATGTCATAGGCCGTGTTCCAGAAGATGCTGGCGGGCGCGACGCCCATGATGTCGCCGGCGGAGAGCGCGCCCGTCACCTCGTAGCTGTCGTCCCCCGAGAGGGCGCCGGTCGAGTCGAAGAGCTCGACGTCGCCGCCCGTGCCCGAGACCGTGTCGCCGAGGAGCTCCACCTCGCTGCTCACGACTGCGCCCGCGTACAGCACCTCGGCGCGCAGAAAATCCGGGTTCGGCGTGGGCGTGAAGACGCCGGCGAGACTGTCGTCGAGCACCAGGGTGCCGCTGATCGCCTCGCCTCCCGAGAGCAGGGCTCCCAGGTCGAGGGTGGCGCCGGTGACGGTGCCCTGGAACTCGATCGTGATGAGGGCCGCGCGGGCCCCGGTGGCGTGGAGCGGGCCGAGAGCCAGGAAGCCCGCGAGGGTGAGCAGGGTGAGTCGGCAACGGAAAGGCAGGACGGGACGCGGCATGGGGAACTCCTCGATGCCCCTCCCCAGCGGCTCCACCAGTAGACCGCGCCACGCCCGCCGCGACCATGGTCAATTCCACACCCGCGGAGCGAGCGCTCCGGACGGCCTCCCGACCTCCTGCCGGCACGCCGGAAGGCTGTCTCTGACCAATCTGCCAGAGGTTCGCGAGGAGCCGCGGGCGGCTCACCTGCCAAAGATATAATCTTTGTCTATCTTTTGCGCTGCGAATCCGGAAGCTGGCGGTCCGTCGGGAGCTTCGAGTGGGCACATCGGGCTTCCGTGACGGAACGCCAAGACAGGAGACGAACCATGCTGGGCGACGGATCATCGGATGGTGTGACCGATCTCCTGGGTGCCGATCATCGCCGCCTGGACGCCCTGTTCGCCGATGCGAGGCGGCTGTGCGGGGCCGGAGAGGTGCCGGCGGCTCGCGCTCGTTTCGCGGCGTTCCGCGAAGGCCTCGAACATCACATCGAGGCGGAGGAGCAGGTTCTGTTCCCCGCGTTCGAGGTGCTCACCGGGGTGGCCCGGGGAGGACCGACCGCCGTCATGCGAGGCGAGCACGTGGAGCTCCGGAAGCTCATGGCCGAGGTCGCGGGCCTTCTCGAGGCGGAGGTGGAGGCGGGGACGACACTCTTCGCGACACTCACGGCGCTCATCCACGCGCACAACGGCAAGGAGGAGCGCATCCTCTACCCCACGACGGATCGGCTGGCGTGTCTCGCCGGTACGATCGACCACCTCGTGGAACGCCTTCACGAGTTCTAGGCCAGGCGCGCGCGTCCGCCCCCCCTGCGTATGCCCGGACCGCGGCGTTGCGTTCGGGAATCACTCCGAAGCGTCCGCGGATCCTTTCGGCGGATCCTGTCCCCAGATCCAGTCCGTAGATCCAGTCCGTAGATCCAGAGTGGAGGCGGCAACCCGAACGCGACGTCGGTTTCCCATCCAGCTCGGGAGCGATCTTCGGAGCCATCATCCGACACCGCGTGTGGCATGATGGCCGGCGCTCGACCCCAGCGCCACACCAGCGCGACCCCGGTGGAGGAGAAGATGGAGCCGACGATGCAGCAGACCAAGCAGACCAGCCAGCCGAGCCCCAGCCACCGACGCAAGCGGGTGATCGAGACCGCCCAGAGGCTCATCGGGAAGACCGGCTACCACGGCGTCACCATGCGCGACCTCGCACGGGAGAGCGGGGTCTCCATCCCGACGCTCTACAAGCTCTTCGGAGACAAGAAACACCTGCTCGACGCGGCCGTGGGAGCCGGGATGTCCGAGATGATCCTGGGGCGCTGCGAGTCCCGCGGCGTTCGCCGCTACCTCGCGTTGCTGGAAGGACTCGCCTGCTCGATCGGATGCCGGCCCGACTACATCGGGTCGCTCGTGCAATCCCTGCACGATCATTGGCATTCCTGGGAGAGATTCGCACCGCTCGCGTCGAAGCTCCTCGCCGAGCTCGAGGCGGCGCTCCGCGAGATGCGCGAAGCGGGCGAGCTCGTCGACTGGGCGGACCCGGGAGCGCTGGCGGACCGCGTGGCCGGCTACTGTGTATCGACGCTCATGGCCTGGCACGGCGGACACATCGAAGAGTCCCGAGTGGCCCCGACCCTCGTCTACGGTGGCGCGTCGATGGTGATGGGCTTCTCGCTCGGGGGCAGCTCGGCCGTCCTCGCGAACGAGGTCCGCCAACGCCAGCCTTTCGTGCAGCGCTTCCCGCGCAGCAATCGATCCACCTGAACTCCGCACTCCACTTCGCACGTTCGCGTCGACACCGCACGCCTCCCTCTCGCGACACCGAAGCGCGAGACGGTCGAACCGCTCGGACGATCGTCCAGGAACACGGGCGCGATCCGTTAAAGCGTTGAACGAAACGCGTCGTCGTTCACCGGAAACGCATGCGTGCGGTGGATTCTCCTGGACCACGCAAAGCGCGGTCGGGCAATATTGCGCGCGCTTGAGTTCCTTGCACATCACTTCATCTTGCTTTCTTGGAGGAAGAAGGACTTCATGATTTCACGCAGTACGTTGCACAGGAAGAGTCAGCTGGTTCGTGGAGCGACGACCGTCGTCGCGATCCTCGCCAGCCTCGGCGTGACGGTTCCGGCGCTCGCGAGCACCCTGGTCCAGAACTCGTCCTGGACCATCAACCGCTCCGGCACGTCGACGAAGTATCGGATCGTCGCCTACGGTGACTCGATCTACGCCGGCAACAACGGATCGATCTGGCGCGTGTCCAAGCGAGCAGCCCCGGTCGTCGCCGGCGAGTACGCGTCCGAAGCCTGGAATGCGGACATCGAGGTCAAGCGGCGCACGAAGTCCGGCGCCGTCGCGAGCGACATCTACAACAACAAGATCATCGCCGATCGCTCGTACATGCAGCAGCCGCATACCCGCATCGTCACCTTCGAGATGTGCGGCAACGACTACCTGCAGGCCCGAAACGACTTCAGGGACCAGAACGGCACCTGCGACCTCGATGGCCTCGACGACGCCCTCGCCGCCTGCACGTACTACACGGAAGCCGCGATGCAGGCGATCAACCAGTACGCCACCACCGCCAAGGCCAAGGTGGTCTCGAATCTCTACTACCCGGGTCACGACGACGACGATCGGAGCTCGAACTGCACCAATTCCCAGACGGGCCAGTCGATGAACAACCAGGACGTCTTCCTGCCCTATCTGGTGGCCAGCAACTGGCGCACCTGCAACCTGGCGGAGCAGTACGGCTTCGATTGCGCGGACTCGTTCGCCGTGTACATGGGCGCCGACTACGACAGCAACGGCGACGGCATCGTCGATTCGGAGGCGCTCCGCTACCAGTCCGGCGAGTCTGAGGCCGACTACGTGCACCGCATCACCGTCACCCTGCGTGACACGCTTCGCGACTCGAACTTCAAGCTGCGGGACGCGACGACGAGCTTCGACTATCTGCTCTCGGACAACACCCACCCGACCTACACGGGGGGCACCATTCGCAGCGGCCTGTTCAAGCCGACGGGCTCCGGGTCGGGCAGCCCGAAGTACAGCGGTAGCCAGATCGTAGACGGCAAGAACCCGGTCTGGGACGTCTACGGCCACGACCGCATGGGTCATGCGCTCTCGGAGTTCAACCCCGAGAATCCCTGATCCCGGGCGCTCGCGACGCTCGCAGCTGTGCGGCGAACTCGCCGCGCAGCTGCGAGCACCTCGCGCTGCCCGGGGACCCTGCGGCTATACGTACCGGGTCACGACGAAGAGGATCACGCCACCGTGGACGAGCGCCGCGCGGAGCAAGCGCAGGGCGCGACCGGCGCGCGACCCCGACCGGGGTGCGAGCCACGCCCACGCGAGCCCGACGACCGCGACCAGCCCGCGCAGGGATCCGTCCCACAGCGCCACGTGCAGTGCGGACGCGATCCAATGGATCGAGAAGCTCGTCAGGAACGAACCCCAGCCCAGGAGGCGCGCCTGGGCGAAGGTGCCACCGTAGGCGATGTGCTGTTGCGTATAGAAGAAGACACAGGCCGGAACGAGGCTGAGCAGGACGATTCCCGCGAGGCGCCGCGCGAGACCTCCTTCCCCGGACCTCGATTCGAGGAAGGCCCGCGCGCCCGGGTCGGCTGCCGCGAGCCGGTCAGCGCTGCCTGCGGCGAGCAGCGCGACGAAGGCGGGCAGGCCGGGGCCGGCCACCTGCAGCACGGGCCGATCGCCGTCGAGCTCCAGGCGCAGCCCGGGTACGGGGAGCGGAATGCGCCAGGGTGTCGCCGCCCGGATGGCACCGAGTGGAATCCGGCGCTCTCCCGCGCCGTCGTCGAAGACGAGGACATCGCCGGCGAGGCGGATGCGCAGAGAGCGGGCGCGACCGAGCGCGAGCGCTGCGAGCGCGGGGCCGAACGTCACGAGCGCCATCCAGCGAAGCAGGAGCGGCGTCGTGACCGGCGGGTCGTCGGCGAAGATCACCGCGAGGAAGAGGGCCGGGAAGCTGACGGTCGCGACTGCGACGCCGATCGCCGCGGCTGCACGAGTCGCGCCCGTGTATCGGCGCATCACGAAGTCCTGCTCCTCGATCTCCTCCACACGCGAACCTTACCCTCTCACTGCGCGGATCCCAGTGCTTTTCTTCTGCACGGGACCGTTGCTGGATAGAATCGAGCGATGTCGAGAGAGCGAAGCCGGGGGCGAATCACGCCCGCACTGTTGACGGTGCCGTTGCTGGTGGGGGCGGTGGCTCTCGCGCTGTGGGGACTGCGCGGTCTGCTCAACGCCTATCGTCCCATGGAGCCGCCGGCGGCGGCCGCGCCCGCCGCACCGGAACGACCCGCGGCGCCTCCGCCCGTAGCCGAGCCGGCAGATCGCGCGCCGCAGACGACGCCGGTCGAGAAGCGCGAGCGCCCGCACGACGCTGTGTCGCCACCGCTGCCCGACGAGCCCCCGCCGCCCGATCTCGGCCCCCCGCCCCAGCGTCGGCGCCAGCTCACCGTGGAGAGCGGCCTGGGCAACGTTCCCGCGCCCGGCACGAAGCCGTTGATGGAAGGGGTCGTGGTCCCCGACGACTATCCGCTGCCCGAGGGCTTCATGCGCCACTACCAGGTCACCGACAAGGGCGAGAGCCTCGAGCCCATCCTGCGTCTGCACCCGGACTACGAGCTGCTCGACGAGAACGGCGATCCGATCCCCCTCGGCCCGGGCCGGATCGTCCCTCCCGAGTGGGTGCCCGGGGACATGCCCGTGCGGAAGCTCGAGATGCCCGCGGACGGCGGGTTGGCCGACGACGCTCCGTGACCGCTCGGTCGGCGGGGCTGGCGCTGCTGGCCACCGCGGGGACGGGCCTCCTCTACGGGCTCTATGCCCGCATCGAGGCGCCCTTCTTCGTGCTGGGCTTCTTCGGACTCGTTCCCGCGATCCTCTGGATCGACGGCGCCGACTCGCTCGCCTCTGCGCTACGCCGCGGTTGGCTGGTGTGCGTGGGGTTCACCGTCGGTGTATTCGGCTGGTTCGCGAGCGCGGTCTCGACCTACACGGGGCTGCCGCCGTCCTGCACCTGGCCCCTGCTGGCGCTCGGAGCCCCGCTCCTCCAGCCGCAGTGGATCGCCTACGCGGGGCTGCGCCAGCTTGCGGCGGCCCGCGCGCGGCGCACGGGTCGCGGCACGCGCTGGGCGGCCCTGGTCGGCATCGGCGCCTACCTGGCCTGCGAGTGGGAGTGGCCCAAGTTGCTCGGCGACAGCCTCGGCCACGGGCTGTGGCCGGACCCGCGCCTGCGTCAGGCCGCGGACCTGGCCGGCGTGGCCGGCCTCAGCCTGGCGCTGCTCGCGAGCAACGAAGCGTTGGCGCGAGCCGCCCGGGCGGTGCAGCGCGGCCGGCGCCGGCCGGCCCTGGCCGCCGCCCTGCTGGCGACCGTGCCCGTCCTGTCGTTGCTCGTCTATGGCGAGTGGCGTCTGGCCAGCCTGCCCCGGGCAAAGCGCGAGATCAGGGTGGGCGTCGTCCAGGCCGGGCTCTCGGACTACGCCGAGCTGCGAAGACGGCTAGGCAGCTTCGCCGCCGCGCGCAGGATCCTAGACGAGCATTTCTCGCTTTCGCGCACCGCACTCTCCCAGGGCGCCCAGCTGCTCGTCTGGCCCGAGACCGTCTACCCCACGACCTTCGGCTCCCCGAGGAGCCAGGCGGGCCGCGAGCTCGACGACGAGATCCGGCGCTTCGTGCGAGGCGCCGGAGCCCCGCTCATCTTCGGGTCCTACGATGCAGGCGAGCACGCGGAGTACAACGCGGCCGTCTACCTGGAGCCCGAGGACCTGGCCGCCGGCCGCGGCGGGGGCCAGGCCTACCGCAAGGCGGCGCTCTTCCCTTTGACCGAGCGCGTCCCGGACTGGCTCGACGGCGAGCGCGCCCGGAGCTGGCTCCCCTGGCTCGGCACCTGGTCCGAGAGCGACCAGGGTGGACGCGTCGTGCGCCTCACGTCCGGGCGCGACACGCTCGTGACCGCACCCCTCATCTGCTACGACGCCGTGGCGCCGGCCTACGCCCGGCGCGCCGTCCGGGCGGGCGCGGAGCTGCTGGTGGTGCTCTCGAACGACGCCTGGTTCGACGGCGGTCGCGGCTCCCGGCTCCACCTGGCGGTGTCGGGCTTCCGCACGATCGAAACCCGACGCCCCCAGGTCCGGGCGACGCCAACCGGCGTCTCGATCGTGCTGGACGCGCGCGGTGAGGCGCTGGCCGAGGCGGGCAACGGCGAGCGCGCCGTGCTGATCGCGAACCTTCCCCTCGGCCCGGGCCCTCGCACCCTGGTGCTCGCCTGGGGCGACTGGCTCGGCCCTGCCCTGGGCGCCCTGGCCGCACTGGCTGGTGTATGGCTCTGGCGCGCTCCCCCGCGGCAGGCCGCGCGACGCAGCACCCGACCGGCCCGCAGACCATGAGTCGTGGCTCGAAGAATGCGCCTGAGTCCGCATGAGGCCACTCCTGCAGGCCTCCCTGGGCAGAGTCAGGGCCCGCTCTCGACCCCCTAGACCGCGTACCGCAGCGCGTGGGCCCGCCCGTTGGGAACCGCGCGCGTCGGGATGCGCCCGTAGTAGCAGCGCTCGAGCCAGCCCCGGAGCGGCGCCCGCCACGGGAACCGCCGCCCCTCGAGCAGCCCCGCCACCGA
>JBNLVL010000044.1:0-2266 GCA_050618075.1 Myxococcota bacterium | reverse complement strand
CGAGGTCCGGGTCGCCGTCGCCGGTGAGATCCGCCGCGCCGACGGCCGAGGGCGCGCCGCCCGCCGCGTACCGCTGCTCCGGCGCGAACGTCCCGTCGCCGTTGGAAAGCAGGACCGAGACGTCCCCGCCGTCGGCGTTGGCGACGACGATGTCCGGGTCGCCGTCGTCGTTCAGATCCAGGACCGCCACGTCGATCGGCCCGTCCCCGGCGCCGTACCGCTGCTCCGGCAGCAGCGAGCCGTCGCCGTCGCCCCGCAGGACCGACACGTCGTCGCTCCCCGAGTTGGCGACGACGAGGTCCGCCACGCCGTCCGCGTCGAGGTCCGCGATCGCGATCGAGCGGGGCGTGGCGCCCGTGCCGAACGCCGGCGCCGGATACCGCGCCGTCTCCGCGCTCGCCGCGCCGGCCGCGCCGAGCAGGAGCGACGCCGCCCGGGCCCCGACGACATCGGCACGCGCCGCACCGGCGCCGGCGAGGCGCAGTCCCCGCCCGAAGTGCATCCTGAGCCCCATGACCTCTCTCCTCCGCGCCCACCGGCGCCGCAGACCCCGACCGGCACCGCGCGCGCCGGCCCCGCCATCAGCGTAGTGCCTTCGCGTTTCGGTTCAATGGCGCCGGCGCGAACCCGCACCCGCCCCATCGCACCGGCCCGGTACCACCCTCCCTCTCCCGACGCGCCCCGTCCCGGAGTCGGTGCTCCTCAATACGACAACGCCAGATTTGCTCAAGCGGCGCGAAGGGGAGTGCCGATGTGAGTGCGGTGGTGGAGAAGGAGCGTCGGCATGGATGCCGCGTCGCTGACGTCGCTGCTGCCGGAGTTGGAGAACTTCCTGCGTCGGTTCGACGACTGCTTCGTGCGGAAGGAGCAGCGGGCCAGCGCCCGCGTGTACGTGCGGGGGCAGCTCTCCGATCTCCGGCGCAAGAGCATCGAGCCGATGGCCCTGGCGTGCGATCTGCCGCCGCGGAACCTGCAGCAGTTCCTCAGCCTGCACGTGTGGGACGAGGCGATGCTGCGGGACCGGGTGCAGCAGATCGTCGCCCGGGAGCACGCCGCGCCCGGCTCGGTGCAGATCCTCGATGAGACCTACCACGCCAAGAAGGGGGACAAGACGCCCGGCGTGCAGCGGCAGTGGTGCGGGACCAAGGGGACGACGGACAACTGCGTGGTCACGGTGCACCTGGCCTACGGCGCCGGGCGCTTCCGCACGCTGCTGGACAGCGAGCTGTTCCTGCCCGAGCAGAGCTGGTCGGACGATCGGGCGCGCTGCCGCGCCGCGGGCATCCCCGACGAGGTGGTCTACCGGCCCAAGTGGCGGATCGCCCTGGAGATGCTCGACCGGGCCCGGTCCAACGGCGTGCAGGCGGATTGGCTGACCTTCGACGCCGGCTACGGCATGCACAGCGAGTTCATGTGCGAGCTGGACGACCGCGGGGTGCGGTACGTCGGCGAGGTGCCGGCGCACCTGACGGGGTGGACCAAGCCGCCGCCGGTGATGCTCAAGGAGCACGCCACGCGGGGGTCGACGGGCCGCCCTCGCAGCTTCCCCCGGGTCAAGGTCCTTCCCGGGCGGATGCACAAGCCCAAGCGTGTGGACAACCTGGCCGCGCACTCGCCGGTGTTCGTCGCCCGGCCGTGGACGCGGTTCCGGCTCGAGAACGAGTCCGGGGACGCGGCGGTCTGGGAGGTCAGGGAAGGGGACGTGCATCTGCGGCGCGGGGGCCGGCACCTGGGCGTGCCGACGTGGGCGCACCGGCTCATCGTGGCGCGGAACGTGCTCAGCGGCGAGGTGAAGCACTTCATCTCCAACGCCCCTCCCTCGGTGCCGCTCCCGGAGCTGCTGCGGGTGGCGTTCACCCGCTGGGCGGTGGAGCGGTGCTTCCGGGACGCCAAACAGGAGCTGGGCCTGTCGCACTTCGAGGTGCGCAACTACCGCTCGCTGATGCGGCACATGATCCTCACGGCGGTGAGCTTCCTGTTCCTCTCGCGGGCGCTGGCCAGGCGTCGGGGGGAAAAATCCGCACCTGACGATCTGCCAGCTTCGCCTGATCACGGGCGTGCTGATCCACGCCTCGTGGTGTCACTCGCGTGAGCGCCGGGAGAGGCTGATCGCGCGGACTCTCGCGATCATCGACTACCACCAGGACAACATCGCCGCCTCGAACACCAGCCGCGCGAAGAAGAAACGAGAGCGACTCCGGCAACGCGGAATCGCCCTCGATCAGACCGTGCCATGCCACAGCAAAGTGGCGTTGTAATGTCAGCA
>JBNLVL010000043.1:0-466908 GCA_050618075.1 Myxococcota bacterium | reverse complement strand
AGGTCGAGTCCGATCGTCGTCTCCGGAACCGTCGTGGTAGCCTTGTGCATGGAGCCAGTCTCCTCTGGGCCGAGAGCCCGTTGTCTTGTTGCAGACCTCACGGTACTGCGATGGAGGCTGGCTCCCTCATCCCATCTCGCTGCGGGAACGCGAGCCCGCATCGAGACCGGGTCCCCAGCGAGGCAGGCCCGGCTCGAAGGCCGGGCCTCCCCTCGCGTCTGCTCACGACCTCCTGCCCGGTCGCGCTGCGGGTGACTTCCGCCCAAGCCCCACCCGCCCCCGGCTCGCAACTCCTCGGCAGGACGAATCGACGTCGTTGGCTGCCCGGCTTCGAGTCGGGGGAGCAGGGGTCCCGCGCGCAGATTCCGCAGGCGCCGAGGCCAGCGCGAAGCAACCCGGTTACCCCGGGAAGCAATCCCGTCCGTTCGCCGAGGACTGACCGAGCACGGTGCCCCCTGCTCCCCCGACATGCCCCGAGGAGCGCGGTTGGAGCGAAGCGGCACCTCGCGGCCGAAGCGAAGCGGCGCGGGTCGGGGGAGGGGAGGGCTAGTAGCCCATGAAGCCGAGGAAGGTCTCGAGGTTGGCGACGCGGAGGTAGGGGTTGGTCTGCTTCTGCTCGCCCAGGGTCGAGTGGCCTTCGGGGGCGTAGAGGTGGCCCGGGAAGAGCAGGGTCTCGTCGGGCAGCTTCTTCAGGGTTCCGTGGAGCGAGTGGTACATGTCCTCGGGGTTGCTGCCGGGGAGGTCCACCCGGCCGCAGCCGCCCAGGAACAGCGTGTCGCCCGAGACCAGGTGGCCCGGCTGGTCCCCCTCTTCGACCAGGAAGCACTGGGAGCCCGGCGTGTGGCCGGGCGTGTGGAGCAGGCGGACCCGGACCTGCCCGATCTCGATCACGTCGCCCCCTTCGTGGTCGACGAGGTCGCCGCGCGAGACGCCGGTCACCTGGGCCACGCCGGCGGACTCGTGCTTGTTGACGTGGAGGGGCACCGGGCAGCGCTCCATCAGCCGGTCGACGCCCTCGATGCGCATGCCGAAGAGCTCGCCGCCCACGTGGTCCTGGTGGTAGTGGGTGACGAGGGCCCCCACCACCTCCACGCCGTCGGCCTCCGCCTGGTCCAGGAGCCCGTCCACGTTCCAGGCGGGATCGACGATCAGGCACTGGCGCGCCGAGGTGCTGCCCACGAGGTAGGCCAGGTTCTGCATGTCGCCCACCAGCGTCTGGTGGAAGTAGAGGTCGCTCGCTGCGCTCATGGTCCCGCCCGACTCAGTCTTCTCCGAGGATCTTGGCAAACCAGCCCTTGACCGCCGAGACCAGCTGCTCCGCGACCTCCTCGTCGGTGCGCTCGGACTTCTTCAGGACCTTGAAGTTCTGGTCGGCCTCGTCGGCCACCACCAGCTCCGTCGGGGCGCCCACCCGGGAGAGCGTGCGCTTCAGGGTGTCGAGGTCGCACTGCCGGTCCCGGGTGCCCTGCACGAAGAGCATGGGCGAGATGATGCGGTAGAGCTGCTCGGCCTGGAGCTGGTCCGGCTTGTCCTGGGAGTGCAGCGGGTAGCCCAGGTAGAAGAGCCCCTCGGCCCGCAGGCGCCCCGCGGCCAGCTGCGCCGCCACCCGGGCGCCCAGGCCCTTGCCTCCCACGAACAGGTGGGCCGGCGCCGCCGAGGGGTCGCGGCCCAGGGAGCCCACCGCGGCCCGGTAGGCCGCCTCGAGCACGGCCATGGAGTCGGAGGAGGACCGCTTGCCCGCCTCGGCGAACGGGAAGTTGAAGCGCAGGGTCATGTAGCGGTGCTCGGTCAGCTCGCGGTGGAGGCGCTCGATGATGGGATCGTTCATGTCCCCGGTGGAGCCGTGGGCCATCGCCACGGCCACCCGGGATCCCGTGGGCCACCACTCCGGGATGCCCAGCACGCCCGAGATCTCCTCGAGACCGTGCACCGGATCTCGCAGGGGGATCTTGATGTTCTCGTAGCGAGCCGACGGCTCGATCAGCTCGTTCTTTTCCTGATTCGTGGTGATGGCAGTCAGCCCTGTCTTGAGCGGGACGTGATTTGAGCGGGACGTGATCCGGATCGAGTCGTTTGCCCCGTGGGGATCCGTGTGGATGACACGAAACCCTGCGACCCGCGGTAGATTACACCGCTCCGGGGGCCTGCCCAGCGCGGCGTGAAGATCCGGCGCAAGTCCACCGAAGAATGAGGGGTCCCGGCCCCGCCCGTCCCGGTGGATTCGCCCCGGATGGCTCACGCCATGGAGAGAACGTCATGGAGAAGGTGCTGATCACCGGAATCGCCGGCGGCCAGGGACGGCTGCTGACGCGGCGCCTGATGCAGGACGTCGAGGTCTGCGGGGCCGACATCGTGCGCTGGAAGGGGCGCCCCAGGGGAGTGACCGTGCACGCGGTCGACCTCCGCAAGAAGGCCTTCGAGGACGTCATCCGCACCGAGCAGCCCACGGCCATCGTCCACATGGGCATGATCCGCGGCTTCGACAAGGGCGAGGCGGCGCGCCACGACGTCAACGTGCGCGGGACCAAGAAGCTGCTGGACCACTGCGTCAACCACGGCGTCCAGAAGCTGGTGGTCCTCTCCAGCAGCTACGTCTACGGAGCCTTTCCCGAGAATCCCTACCACCTGGACGAGGACGCGCCGCTCTCGGCCAGCCGCTCCTACCCCGAGATCCGCGACCTGGTCGAGGTGGACACCCTGGCCTCGGCCTTCATCTGGAAGTACCCGCACATCCGCACCGCGGTGCTGCGGCCGGTCAACGTCCTCGGCCGCTACGTGCACTCCATGGCCTCGCGGTTCCTGCGCCAGCAGCGGGTGCCGGTGGTGCTCGGCTTCAACCCGATGATGCAGTTCATCCACGAAGAGGACCTCACCGAGGCGATCGCGCTGACGCTCGAGCAGGGGCTCCAGGGGGTGTTCAACGTGGTCGGCGCCGGCGAGGTCCCGGTCCGGACGGCCATCGAGGAGGTGGGAGGCACGGCCATTCCCGTGCCCGAGCCCATCCTGCGCATGGGCTTCGACGCGGCGTTCGGGCTGGGGCTGCTGCCGTTTCCGTCGGGCATGCTCGACTATCTCAAGTACCCGGTGACGCTCTCGGGACAGCGCTTCGTCGAGGCGACCGACTTCCGGTGCCTGTTCGGTCTGCCGGAGATCTTCGACAGCGTGCGGCACTAGGAGCGCGACCCATGGCCCGGGACGACGGCGGAATCCTGGAATCGGTGCGCGACCTGGTCGGCGCCCTGGCCCCGCTCTCCGTGCGGGACCTGGAGAGCGAGCTCCGGGACCGCCTGGCGAAGATCCCCACGCGGCTCAACGAGTACGGCTACGATCCGTTCGGCTTCCACCCCGACGCGGCGCGCCGCTCGCTGTACCCGGCCGCGCTGCTCTACCGCTACTACTTCCGGGTCGAGGTGAAGGACATCGACCGTGTTCCGGAAGGGCGCGTCCTGCTCATCTGCAACCACGCGGGGCAGCTCCCCTTCGACGGCATGATGCTCGGCGCCGCCATGGTGCTCGAGGCCGAGCCGCCGCGGATCTGTCGGCCCATGGGGGAGTACTGGATTCCGCGCATCCCGTTCTTCAACGAGGCGGCGGCGCGCAGCGGAGCCATGGTGGGCACTCCCGAGAACTGCGTGGCCATGCTCGAGCAGGACGAGGCGGTGATGGTGTTCCCGGAAGGCGTGCGGGGCATGAACAAGCTCTACAAGGAGCGCTACCGGCTCCAGCGCTTCGGCCTGGGCTTCATGCGGCTGGCCCTCGAGACCGACACCCCGATCGTGCCCGTGGCGCTGGTGGGCTCCGAGGAGCAGAACCCCGGGCTGGGGACCAGCCGCACCCTGGCGCGGCTGCTGGGTGTGCCCGCCTTTCCGCTGACCGCCATGTTCCCGTGGCTCGGCCCCCTCGGCCTCCTGCCCCTGCCGGTCCGCTACCACTTCTACTTCGGAGAACCGCTGCGGTTCGAGGGGGATCCCAACGATGACGACGCTTCGATCCAGCAGAAGGTCGACGTCGTGAGGTCCTCGATCGAGTCCATGTTCGAGCGTGGGCTCGCAGAGCGAGAGGGGGTCTTCCGCTAGTGCCTCGCATGCGTTCCGCCTGGCTGGCTCCGTGGCTGGCCGCGCTCGCGCTCCTGCCGGCCTGCGTGACCGAGGGCCCGACGCGGGAGCCCGCGCTCGAACGGACCCTGGCACCGCTGGGATCGGTTCCGCGCACGGTGTCCGAGGGCTCGTGGCCCGAGCCCGGACCCGGGGCGCCCGACCGGGTGCTGATCGTCTCCATCGCGGGGCTCACCCCGGACCGCTACCTGGGCGACGACCCGGACATGCCGGTGCTCGCCCGGCTCGCCCGGGAGGGAATCACCGGCGAGGCGCTGGTGCCGATCCGGCCGGACACCCCGTTCCCGGTCCACGCGACCCTGGTCACCGGCCAGCCGCCCTCGGTCCACGGCATCGTGGCCGACCGGCTGATCGGCGAGCGCGGGGTGCGGGCGGTGCATTTCTGGCACGCCAGTCGACTCACGTCGCCCACGCTCTGGGAGCGCGCCCGGGACGACCGGATGGAGGTGGCCGCCCTCGGCTGGCCATCCACCGTGGGCGCCGGCATCGACTGGCTGCTGCCCGAGCTCGACGCGACCCGCGACACCGACAGCTGGCTCGTCCTGCAGCGTCAGACCGCCACGCCCCTGCTGTACTCCGCCGTGCGCGAGGCCGCCCCGGCGGCGGCCTCGACGCCGGGCAGCCCCTGGCCCGACCGCGCCGCGCGCGACGGCATCGTCGCCGACAGCGCCTGCCGGATCGCCGCCGAGCCCGACCCGCCGGAGCTCTGGCTGCTGCGCTTCGCCGGGCCCGACCCGGTCCTGCGCGCCCGGGGCCCCCGGCACCCCCAGGCGGCCGAGGCCTTCGCGACGGCCGACGCCCGGCTGGCCCGGGTGCTGGACTGCCTGGCCGCGTCCGGGGCCCTCGCCCAGTCGGCGGTCTTCGTGGTGGGGGATCGCGCGCTCGTGCCCGTCCACACCGCCATCGAGCCCAACGTCTGGCTGGCCGGGGCGGGGCTCGTCGACCTGAGCGCGGAGGGAGGCGCGGTGGCGGCGTGGCGGGCCCTGTCGCGCTCGAACGGGGGGTCGGCCTTCGTCTACGCCCTCGACGAGGGGGCGGCCGTCGAGGCCAAGCGGGTCCTGTCGGAGGCGGCGGCCCGGACCCGGGCCTTCCGGGTGGTGCCCGCGACCGAGCTCCAGGCCTTCCGCGCCGATCCCCAGGCCTGGTTCGGGCTGGAGGCGGCGCGGGGCTTCGCCTTCGGCGATGCGGCAAAGGGCGGGGTGCTCCACGCCTCCGCCGAGCGCGGCGTGGCCGGCCATCTGCGGCCGGACCGGGTGGGGCCCGTGGGCTTCGCGGCCTGGGGGCAGGGGCTGCGCCGCGGGATCGACGCGCCCGAGCTCTACATGGAGGACGTGGCGCCCACCGTGGCCGCGCTCCTCGGCCTGAACCTCGGGCTCGTGGACGGTCGCATCATGATCGGGCTGATCGAGCCGCGCCAGGCCCCGTCGCCCGTCTCCAGCGCGCCCGGGGAGGACGAGCCTTGACCCGCGAAGACGCCCTGGTGGAGATCGATCTCAACGAGCGCGAGCGGCGGCTCTACGACCGGCTGCGCTCCCAGCTGGTCCGGCGCCCCTCCGGTGCGGCCTCCGGAATCCCGGAGATCCTGCTCCTGATGCCGGACCTCGCGGTCCTGCTGATCCGCCTGATGCGCGACGATCGCGTGCCGCCCGGCTCGAAGGCGATCGCCATGGTCGCGCTGGGATACCTGTTCTCGCCCATGGACCTGCTCCCCGAGCTGCTGTTCGGGCCCATCGCCTGGATCGACGACCTCGTCGTGGTGGGCACGGCGCTCTCGCGCATGCTCAACCACGTCCATCCCGACGTCGTGCGTTCGCACTGGTCGGGGCAGGGCGACGCCCTGGAGGCCATCCAGCGCGTGAGCGCCTGGACCGAGGACCAGCTCTTCGCGCGCATGCGCGGTCTGCTGCGCTGGAGCCTGGGCCGCCAGCGCAGCTGAGGCGCCGGCTCAGTCCGCGTCCCCGCGCCCGCCGGGACCCGAGCCGGCCGCGGCGCCCAGGGCGAGGCGCCGCTCGCGCGGGATGCGGCGCACCCGGCCCTCGCGGTCCACGGCGGCGTGCTCGGTGGCTCCGCTGGCGATCGCCTCGCCCTCGCGCTCGACCCGGTAGGCCATGCGCAGGGAGGCGCCCCGCACCCACTCCATCCAGGTGGTGATCGCGAGCCGGTCGTCGAAGCGGGCGCTGCGCACGTAGCTCGCCTCGACCCGGGTCACCGCGAAGTCGAGGCCGGCCTCCGCCTGCCACCAGACGTAGGGCCGGTCGTGCTCGTCCAGCCAGGCGACCCGTGCGTTCTCGAAGTAGCGCACGTAGTTCGTGTGGTGGACGATGCCCATGGCGTCGGTCTCGTAGAAGGCGACCCGGTGGTGGATGGTCGACGTCTTCCCGGTCGAGGCGACGTCTGTGTTACGTCTGGACCGGGCGCTCACAGCAGGTCGAGCTGCGGCCGCGCCCGGTCGGTCGGGGAGGACTCCGGGGTCGCCGCGGCGTCGTTGGCCGCGGTCTCGTCTCCTCCCCACTCCGGGCAGATGGGCTGGTACTCGCACCAGCTGCACAGCGGGATGCGGTTCGGGGCGAACTGCTGCTCGCCCTCGATGCGGTCGATCAGCCCGATGGTCTCCTCGCGGAGCGCACGCAGCTCCTCCGGCGTGCGCGCGGAGCTGCGGATCTGCCCGCTCGCCACGTAGTGCCACACGAGGCGGAACGGCTGATCCGCGCCGTAGCGGTCCTGCAGGCCGATCTGGTACAGCGCGAGCTGGCGGTCCCGGTCGAGGTTGCGCTGGGAGGGGACCCGTTGGCCCGTCTTGTAGTCGTGGATCTCGATGGCGCCGTCCCCCGCGCGCACGATCCGATCGATGATGCCCTGCATCTTGTAGCGGCCGTCCTCGTCCAGGGAGAAGACCACCCGCTCCTCGAGCCCCAGGGTCTCGTCGTGGTCGAAGGGATAGTGGCGCCGGTAGAAGTTGCGCAGGCAGCGCTCGCCCAGCTGCCGGTAGTGGTCGAAGGTCATGCCCTCGCGCACGATGCGCAGGCGCTCTGCGTCGAAGTGCTCGTCCCACAGGGTGTGGTAGCGCGCGACCACCTTCTCGATGCCCGGCACCATGTCCTTCCCCACGAACACGTAGAGGCGCTCCAGCACCTCGTGGACCCGCTTGCCCACGAAGGCCTCGACGCCCTCGGACTCGCTGGGAATCTTCAGGACGTAGCGGAAGTGGAACTGCTTCGGGCAGTTCTCGAAGCTCGACAGGCGGGAATGGCTGTACAGCGGCGACACGGGTCCTCCCGGGGGCAGCGTGCCGCAGTATAGGCCGCCGGCGCCCGCCGCAGCCGGTCCCCGCGCCCATCGGGCCCGGGATTCCGGGCCGGCGCGGAGCCCGGGGACCCCGTCCGGCATCTCAACTCCGGGGCGCTAGACTCCCGGACGCCTCTCCGGCACGTGACGGCGCCCCGAGGAGCGGACGCGACGCCCCTGAAGCAGCCATCGTCCGCCCCGGCCGAGCGCCCCCCGACTCACGAGAGGATCCCCGATGTCGACAGCCCTCGAGAAGCCCGCGAGCGGACGGGCCCGTGTCATCGAACGATCGATCCAGGCCCTCTCCGAGTGCGCCGACGACGCGCTCTCCAAGGCGGTCTGCGAGGGCGTGCTCGACCCCAACGAGGTGGTGGAGTGGCTGGGCCGGGCCGTGCGGCTGATCCTCTACCAGCGGGAGCGGTCGGCCCTGCGCGCCGAGGTCCCGTCGCTCGCCGATCGTCTCGCCGCCCTCATCGCCCGGGCGCCGACCCCGCCGGGGCTCGACCCCGAGGCCGTGGCGCTGCGGCTCATCGAGCGCCTGCCGACCCTTCGGGAGTGGCTGGCCGCCGACGTGGAGTCCGCGTTCCAGGGCGATCCGGCCGCGCGCAGCTTCGCCGAGATCGTGGTCAGCTATCCCTCGATCCGCGCCCTGGCGATCCACCGCGTGGCCCACGTGCTGTATCTCGAGGGCGTGCCGCTGCTGCCGCGGATCATGAGCGAGTACGCCCACGACCGGACCGGCATCGACATCCACCCCGGGGCCCGGATCGGCCGCCGCTTCTTCATCGACCACGGAACCGGCGTCGTGATCGGCGAGACCACGGAGATCGGGGACAACGTGCGGCTCTACCAGGGCGTCACCCTGGGCGCGCTGTCGCCCCGCCAGGTAGAGTCCCTGCGCAACGTGAAGCGCCATCCGACGATCGAGGACGATGTCACCATCTACGCCGGCTCGACCATCCTGGGCGGCGACACGGTGATCGGAGCCGGCAGCGTGATCGGCGGCAACGTCTGGCTGACCGAGTCCGTGCCCGCGGGCTCCAAGGTGGTGGCCGAGCCCGCGCGTCAGTTCGTGCGCACGCGCACGAGCGGCGGACTCGCGGGGCGCGACTCCCTGCACTGGGACATCTGATGAAGCGTCGCACCTTCCTGGTCACCGGGCTCCTGTGCCTGTCGCTGTGGATCGCGGCGCCCGCTGCGAGCGCCGAGGGGGCGTCCGCCTCGGATGCGCCGGCCTGGGCCTACCGGCTGCCCCACGACCTCATGAGCCCGTTCTGTCCCGGCCGCACCCTGGCCGAGTGCCCGAGTCCCCAGGCCGACGAGCTGCGCCTGAAGATCCTGCTCCAGGCGGCGGCCGGCGCCAGCGAGGCCGAGGTGGAGGAGATGCTGGTCGCGCGCTTCGGCGAGCAGATCCTCGGGGCTCCGCGCGCCGAGGGCTGGGGGCTTGCGGCCTACGTCCTGCCCCTCGGCGGCTTCGCCGCGGGCGGCGCCTTCGTCTTCTGGGCGCTGCGCCGATTGTCCGGATCGCGCGGTGACGCCGCGGGCAAGGGCGCGCCTCGCCCGGTCGGCGCCCCGGGCCCGTCGCCGTCGGACCCCGAACTCGAGCGGCTCCTCGACGAGGAGCTCGCCCGCGACCCCGAATAGGGGGTCCCGCGCCGCACCCGCCCGGACCGCATCCCCGGTCCCGCACCCCGCGGCGGACGGGGGCCCGGGTACGCGGCTGGAGCAACGCGGCCGAGGCGGCCGCTATCATCGGGCGCGTGAAGATCTATACGCGACGCGGTGACCGGGGCGAGACCGATCTGTTCGGAGGCGAGCGGGTCGCCAAGGACGACCAGCGGGTCGCGGCCTACGGCGAGATCGACGAGCTGAACGCGGCGATCGGCGCGGCGGCCGCCGCGACGGCCCACGAGGGCCTGCGCGATCTGGTCCAGCGCATCCAGAGCACCCTCTTCGACATCGGATCCCACCTGGCCACGCCGGACCCCGCCCATCGGGCGAAGGCCGGGGTGCCCTGTGCGACGCCCGAGGACGTGGCGGAGCTGGAGTCGGCCATCGACCGTCTGGAGGACGAGCTCGAGCCGCTCCAGAGCTTCGTCCTGCCCGGCGGTACGCCCGCGGCGGCGGCCTTCCACCTGGCCCGCACCGTGTGTCGTCGCGCCGAGCGGGCGCTGGTCGCCCTGGACCGCGCCGACCCCCTGGAAGAGGTGCTGCTGCGCTACGTGAACCGGCTGTCAGACCTGCTCTTCACCCTGGCGCGGGTCGAGAACCGGCGGGGCGGGGTGGCCGACGTCGCCTGGGTGGGTCGGGATCGGTAGCCCGACGGCGCCGATGTAGCGGGTGGGCTTCTCCAGCCTCAGGCGGATGATCGTACCGATCACGAGACCGGTCACGAGGGACAGCAGGAGCGCCACCAGGACGGTCCGGATCCACTTCACGTCGTTTCCTCAATCGGCCTTGCGCAGGGCGTCTTCGATCTCGCGACACAGGGGGCCCAGCCGGGCCCAGGGGCTCTGGCCGGCCGTGGCGTCCAGGCGCCGGGACACCGCGTCGGGGCCTCCCAGCTTCGCGAGCCCGTAGTGACCGTAGCGCTGGAGGAGCCAGTCCCGGAGCAGGGCGGCCCGGCCCTCGCGCCTCCGCTCGTCCAGCAGCCCGCCCCGCTCGAGGTGGGTCCGGTGCGCGCGGATGGCCGCGAGCAGCTCGTCGATGCCGGTGTCGTCCCGGGCGGAGACCAGCAGGACCGGGGGCGACCAGCCGTCGGAGGGCGTCTCGCCGAGCCCCAGCCCCGCCGTCACCTCCGCCGCGGTGCGCTCGGCCGGTGCACCCAGGTCGGCCTTGTTGACGGCGAAGATGTCCGGCAGCTCCACGAGCCCGGCCTTCATGTACTGGAGGGTGTCGCCGGCCGCCGGCTGGGCCACGAACACCAGCGTGTCCACGAGGCGCGCCACCTCGGTCTCGGACTGCCCCACGCCCACGGTCTCCACGAAGACCGTGTCGAAGACGGCGGCGAGCACGGCGGTGCTGCCCTGGGTGGCGTCGGCCAGGCCCCCCAGCCGGTCCCGGGCGGCCATGGAGCGCACGAAGACCCCGCCGTCGCGCGCGCCCGAGCGCATGCGGAGGCGGTCGCCCAGCAGCGCGCCGCCGCTGCGCTGGCTCGAGGGGTCCACCGCGATGATGCCCACGGTACGATCCTCGGCGCGCAGGGCCCGGACCAGGGCATCGAGCAGGGTGGACTTGCCGGCGCCAGGGGCGCCGGTGACGCCCACGCGCAGCGCTCCGCCGTCGCCTCGCAGGTCCAGGATCTCGAGCAGGCGCTCGGCGGCCAGCCGCGAGGCGGGCCGCCGGTCGTCGATGAGATTGAGGGCCGGGGCCACGGCGTCGCGGTCCTTCGCGAGCAGGCGTTCGGCCAGGCGCTCGGCCTCAAGCGGCTCCATGGCACTCCGCGACCAGGTCGACGATCTCCGACAGGATGCGGGTCATGTCGAAGTCCTTCGGCGTATACACGCGCCGGACGCCTGCGGCCTCCAGCTTCTCGGCGTCGGAGTCGGGGATGATGCCGCCCACCACGACCGGCAGGTTGCCGAGGCCGGCCTCGCGCAGCCCTTCGAGCACGTCGATCACCAGGACGCCGTGGGAGCCCGAGAGGATCGACAGCCCGATCACGTGCACGCCCTCGTCCCGCGCCGACTGGACGATCTCCTCGGGGGTGAGCCGGATGCCGTCGTAGACGACCTCCATGCCCACGTCCCGCGCCTTGACCGCGATCTGCTCGGCGCCGTTGCTGTGGCCGTCGAGGCCCGGCTTGCCCACGAGGATCTTGATCGGGCGGCCCAGCGATTCGGCCACCAGAGCGGCGCGCTTGCGGACCATCTCCGTCGCCTCTCCCTCCACGTGGGCCTCCTGCTGGCCGACACCCGTGGGCGCCCGGTACTCGCCGAAGAGCTCGCGCAACGTGCCGGCCCACTCGCCCGTGGTGACCCCCGCGACGGCCGCGCGGATGGAGGGCGGCATCACGTTGTCGCCATTGGCGACGGCGTCGCGCAGGCCCTGGAGCGCGGCGTCGACTTCGGCCTGGCTGCGGCGGCCGCGGAAGGCCTCGAGGCGGGCGATCTGCTCGCGCTCGGCCGACTCGTCCACCACCATGATCGAGCCTTCTCCCGCGGTCAGCTCGGACGGCTCGGCCTCGGTGAAGTCGTTCACGCCCACCACGGTGATCTCGCCGTTCTCGATGGCGCGCACCCGCGCCGACTGGGACTCCACGAGCTGGCGCTTCATGTAGGCGTTCTCGACGGCGGCGACCGCGCCGCCCATGTCGAGCACGCGCTGGAGCTCATCCCGGGCCTCCTCGGCGATCTCCTGGGTGCGGGCCTCGATCACCCGGGAGCCGTCGAAGATGTCGTCGTACTCCAGCAGGTCCGTCTCGTAGGCGAGGATCTGCTGGATGCGCAGGGACCACTGCTGGTCCCACGGGCGCGGCAGCCCCAGGGCCTCGTTCCAGGCGGGCAGCTGGAGCGCTCGCGCCCGGGCGCCCTTCGAGAGCGTCACGCCGAGGGCCTCGAGCACGATGCGGATCACGTTGTTCTCGGGCTGGGCCTCGGTGAGGCCCAGGCTGTTCACCTGCACGCCGTAGCGGAAGCGGCGCATCTTCGCGTCATCGATGCCGTAGCGCTCGCGGCCCAGGTCGTCCCAGAGCTTCACCATCGCGCGGGCCTTGCAGACCTCCTCGACGAAGCGGATGCCCGCGTTCAGGAAGAAGGAGATGCGGCCGAAGACCCGGGCCATGGCGTCGTCGGGCACGTCGTCGCGCTCGCGCACCGCGTCGAGCACCGCCACCGCGTTGGCGAACGAGTAGGCGATCTCCTGGACCGGCGTCGCGCCGGCCTCCTGCAGGTGGTACGAGCAGATGTTGATGGGGTTCCACCTGGGGATGGCGTCGACGGTGTAGGCCACCATGTCGCTGATCAGGCGCATCGAGGACTGGGGCGGGAACACGTAGGTGCCGCGCGAGAGGTACTCCTTGATGATGTCGTTCTGGGTGGTGCCCTGGAGCGCCGAGGGGCCCACGCCCTGGCGCTCGGCCACCGCCACGTAGAGCGACAGCAGCCAGGCGGCCGTGGCGTTGATGGTCATCGAGGTGTTCATGCGATCCAGCGGGATCTGGTCGAACAGGGCCGCCATGTCGTCGATGTGCGAGACCGGCACGCCCACCTTGCCCACCTCGCCGCGGGCCAGCGGGTGGTCCGAGTCGTACCCGGTCTGGGTCGGCAGGTCGAAGGCCACCGAGAGCCCCGTCTGCCCCTTCGCCAGGTTGGTGCGGTAGAGCTCGTTGCTCTTGGTCGCCGAGGAGTGGCCGGAGTAGGTCCGGAACAGCCAGGGGCGATCGCGGTGGGGTGAACGGCCAGGGCCGTCGCCAGGGGAGGGCATTCGCGGACTCCATCTATCGTCGACGATCCGGGTCGCGCTGGGACCCGGCGTCGGGTTGGTCGAATGGGGCGCTGGGGGACGCGGTGCGGCCGTAACTAGCCGAGAAGCCTAACGAAACAGGTCGATCTGGGCAATCCGGTAGACTGCCGCCCGATGTCGCGCGACGAGTTCTTCTTCCGACTCACGCCCCACCGCGTCCTCGAGGCCGTCGAGGCGGCCGGCTTCGAGCCGACGGGCCACTGCTTCGCGCTCAACGCCCTCGAGAACCGCGTCTACGACGTCCGCATCCGCGATCGCGCGTCCGACACCGAGCGGCACCTGGTGGCCAAGTTCTATCGCCCGGGCCGCTGGGAGCGCGAGGCGATCCTCGACGAGCACCGCCTGCTCGACGCCCTGCGCGAGGCCGAAATCCCGGTCTGCACGCCCCTGCGGTTCCCCGATGGCGGGACGCTCCAGGAGGTGGAGGGCATCTTCTACGCGGTCTGGCCCCGCACCGGCGGCCGCTCGCCCGAGGAGTTCAGCGACGAGCAGGTGGGCCTGCTGGGGCGCCTGCTCGCGCGCATCCACTCCATCGGCGAGGCGACCGACATCCGCCACCGCCGCCGGTTGGAGGCCGAGGCCTTCGCCCTCGAGCCCCTGCGCTTCCTCGAGCAGGGCGACTTCCTTCCGCCCTCCTGCGCGGACCGCTACGCCCGCGCCGCCCGCCGGGTCGCAGAGCTCTACGAAGAGCGCTCGGCCGGAGTGGACTTCCACCCGATCCACGGGGACTGCCACGCCGGCAACCTGCTCCACGGAACCGAGGGCTGGTTCTTCCTGGACTTCGACGACATGGTGATCGGTCCGGCCGTGCAGGACGTCTGGATGCTGCTGCCCGGCCGCGACGCCGAGGCCGACCGCCAGCGCCACCTGTTGGTCGACGCCTATCGCCAGTTCCGCGACTTCGACGAGGGCACGTTCCGGCTGGTCGAGCCCCTGCGCGCCATGCGCTTCGTGGCCTACGCGGCCTGGATCGCGCGCCGCTGGGAGGACCCCGCCTTCCCCGACGCCTTCCCCCACTTCGGCACCGATGTGTACTGGGAGAACGAGACCCGGGACCTCGAGGAGCAGCTGGAGCGCATCGAGGGGGACGAAGGGCCCGGCGGCTTCGCCGGCGACGACACCGCCGGCTCGACCGGGGAAGAAGCCGCCGGCGAGCTCACCAACAAGGACTTCTTCTGGGACCTCTAGCGGGTCCGCATTGCTTCACCCGAGGTCCTCCGTTGCCCCGACCGGGGGAAGGGTTGCGACTCCGTCTCCCTCCCTGGTCGAACGCACGCAGGCTGGCGGCCGCAGGGAACACGACGCTTCTGCTCGCCGGGCGCTGGCCGCCGCGCGTCGCAGGAGCGCTTCGACCGCGAGGGCATTGGGCTCGCATCGGCGGTCGCTCCGCTGTCAACCCTTCCCCCGGTCTCGCACCGGGTGGCCAGATGGTTGATCCGGTCTGTCTCGGAGGTTCGGGCTGGGCCGTTGGCCATCCCGCGCGAGACGGGGCCACGGAGATCCGCGGACGGGTCGGCGCGGTGCGGTGGGCTCAGGCTCGGCGCCGCGGGACGGCGAGGAGGGCTCCGGCGGCGCAGGCCAGCAGCAGCGCGGTCGAGGGCTCGGGGATCAGGGTCACGCTGAGGTTCAGGAAGTGGATCGAGTCGTGGTCGTCGCCCCCGAGGCCGAGGGTGAAGTCCGAGCGGCCGAACTGGAGACTGCACTGGCCGGTCCCGGACACCACGAGGCAGTTCACGTTCGTGAGGGTCGTGTCCACGCCGAACACCGAGGCCGCATCCACCGGGGTCGAGAACGCGTCCTCGGTGGAGTAGGTCCCGTCGACGGTCCCGCTGCCCGCGGCGTAGGCGATGGCGCTCAGGTAGCCGGGCAGGTCGGTCACGCTGACCGTGGCGCCGCCTCCGTACTCGAGGCCGGTGAAGTCCAGGCCCTCCACATCGCCGGCCAGGCCCGAGGGCGCGAGCGCCTCGAAGCGCGCCGAGCCGATCTGGACGCTCACGGACAGCGCGTTGCCGACGATCTCGATGCTGCCGCTCACGTCGGCGTCGGTCACGAAGCCGAAGTCGGCCTCGGGCTCGCACTGGGTGGCGGAGGTGAGACAGGCGACCGAAGGGCCCTCGGTGAGTCCACCGCCGGTGACGGCGAGGGTGAGCGCTCCCGCCGGAGCAGCCCCCAGGCTCGCGAGCAGGAGCAGCGCGAGGGCGCCGTAGCGGCCGAGCGTCGGGACGCTCCGCCCGCCTCCGGAGCGGCTCGCCGCCCGGCTCCCGGCTCGATCCCCGGCTCTCGTGTTCGGTCCCTGCATCCGCATCGTTGGCTCCCTGCTTCCGGTCTCTCTCGGCTTCCGTCGGTCCTGTGGTCGGCTCGGGGCGACAGCGCCCCGAGCCCGCGCGCGGCGGCCGTGCCGCCGCGCGCGGCCTGCGCGGAAAGCCAATGCGAAGCGAGGTTCGACGCGGGCTGCGAGGCCTCGTCGCCGCCCGGGAGATGCCTGGGATGTTCCGGAGGAGGAGCCGGACAGGGGCTCACAAAAGGAACAGGAAGGCGTCGCCCGAGGCGATCCCCTTCCCGATGGTGCATCTGGAATGCAAAGGCTGGGCCAGTCGGGAGCCCTAGAAAAAACAGAGGGTTACGGGAGAGCCGCCGGGGCGCAGGGGAAGCACTCTGCGCACAAAGGGAAAAGGTCTTCCCAACCGGGGGGATCCGCTGCCGGTGGTTCTGTGTGGTTCGCGGTCGCGCGTTGTGTCAGGGAAAAATGCGCGGACGCCGGCCGGTGGGTCTCAGCCCAGCTGCCGCGTCGTCTGGACCCGCCGCCGGCGGATCGCCTGGGCGGACACCAGCAGGCCGGCCGAGAGGGCGAGGGCGCCCGTCGGCTCCGGGATCACGTCGCTCGGGTCCTTCGGGGTCAGGCCGCGGAACACCAGGTCGGCCTTCAGGACCAGGGGAGCCTTGACGTCCTTCCCGGGCATGATCACGGCCAGGGAGGCGCCGAGCAGGCTCAGGGTTCCGCCGTCCACGTCGGCGTTGGCGGTGATGCCCGGCGACACGAGCGTCGCCGAGACGCTCGAGGTCGGGCCGCCGGCGGTCTCGAAGTGGTAGTCCACGAGGAACTCCACGGGACCGCCGCCCACCGCGACCTCGCCGCCGCCCAGGTCACTCCCGGGAGGGCTGACGTACAGGCCGTCGACGGGCTGGATCGTCGTGCTCTCGAGCACCAGCGCCGTCACGTCTCCGATGGGCGCGTCGAAGGCGATCGTCGTCGCCTCGAGGTCGAACGCGAAGTCCACCAGGGCCGGGCCGCCGCTGGCGGGCTCCAGCTCGAGCGCCACGAAGTCACCCGACAGGGGGGCGATGGCCGCCTCGTCGTTGAGGCGGATCCCGCCGAGCTCGGCCGTGAGCGAGGCCGAGCCGGAGTCGAATCCGAACACCTCGGGCGCCGCGAGCGCCGTGCCGGGCGCGGTGGCCACCCAGGCTCCGAGCAGCGAGAGGGCCCCGAGGGCGACGAGGGGGTTGCGGCCCCACGAGAGGGCTCGGACGATCGAATCCATGCTGGGTTTCTCCAGGAACCAGGGTCGGGTCACACCAATCCAGGCGATATGTAGTGCAATCCACATGCCGCTCGCGGCGCGGCCCCGGTGGTCACGCAACCCGTCGAAAACAGTGCAGTTTGGCGGTCCCCCCAGGCTGGGCGCCGAGCCGGGGCGGCCCCTGCGTAGAAGCGGACTTCCACATTCAGGGAAGTGTCGTTCTCTCCGGCCCCGGCTCTCCCTCGGCCGGCGTCTCCCGCTCCGCCTCCGCCTCCGCCTCCGCCGCCTCCGGCACCGGCCCCGGCGGCGGTGTCCGCTGGGGGATGCGGGGTGCGCCCCAGCGCTCCGCCAGCCGGCGTTCCAGGCCCTGGACGCGGGTGCGCATGCCGGGCCGGTCGATGGGGCCCGGCTCGGGCAGGATCCCATCCTCGGTCAGCTCCACGATCCGGGCGTCCATGCGCGGCATCCGCCCGCGCACGTAGTAGAAGCGGCTCACGCAGACGGCGCGCTGGGACGGGTGCTCGGCGTGGATCGCCCGGGCCCTTCGCGCCGCCGGCGGGTCCCCGGGCCGCGGCAGGGCGATGCCTTCGTAGCCGTCGGGCTCCTGGATCCCAGCCTCCCGGAGCCAGGTCGGGGCGATGTCCAGGGTGCTGACGGGGTTGGGGTCGACGCCGGCCCCCTGCGCCCCCTGGCTCCAGAGGAGCGGCACCCGGACCTGCTCCAGTCCCAGGGAGTGGCCGTGGTCGAACCAGACTCCGTCCTCGCCGGTGGCTTCGCCGTGGAGCCCGGCGAACATCACCTCGGCCGGTACCGCGCGCTCGGCCAGGTGGTCGATCAGCCGGCCGACGGCGCCGTCGATGCGCTCGAGGCGGATCGCCTGGCGGTCGGCGTAGACCTCGTAGTCGGGGATGGGCGGCGGGGGATAGGGCCCGTGCAGGTCGCCGAAGTGGATCCACACGGCAAAGGGCGTCTCCACCCGGTCGATCCACGCGAGCGCGGCCTCCACCGTGTGGGCGGCGGTTCGGGCCGGCCGCGCGCCGTCGCCCCGCTCGAGCCGATCGTCGTACGGGTCGAAGCCCTGGTCGAGGTTGCGCGAACGCAGCAGCTCCGGACTGCTGACGAAGGCGGCCGTGCGGTAGCCCGCCCGCGTCAGGGTCTCGGCGACGGACTCGATCTCGCTGCGCAGGAAGCTCGAAGGGCGGGCGTCCAGGCCGTGGTCCGAGGGCAGACGCGAGGTGAGGATCGACGCGGCGGCCGGTCCACCCTCGGAGCTGGGCGCCAGGGCCCAGACGTAGCGCGTGCCGTGCTCGGCCAGGCCGCAGATGCGGATCCCCGCTTCCGGGGCGCCGCCGTAGCAGCCGAGGCGATCGGCGCGCAGGCTGTCCGCGGTCAGCAGGAGCAGGTTCGGTGCGGTGGCCTCGGCGCCTCCACACCCCACGGCCCAGAGCGCCGCGAGGGATGCCAGGGCCTTCGCGCGGCGCCGATCGGGTCCCGCCGCCAGGGCGTCCGCACGGGCTTCCATGGCCATGGCATAGCGAACTCCCGAAGCGACGCCTCGGGGCACGGCCCGGAGCCCAGGTGGGCTCGCGCCGGCCGCTTCGGGAATCGGTCCGGCGCCTCGTCGCGCCCGAGGTCCACTCCCGACCCGCGCCGCCGCCTGCTAGACTCCGTCCATGGTGGACCCCCGCAAAACCTCCGCCGCCGAGGCCTCCCTCCCCGACGACCTCGAAGCTGCGATCGACGACCTGAAGCGCGAGCGCAACGCCCTCGTGCTCGCCCACTACTACCAGGAAGACGAGATCCAGGACCTCGCCGACTTCGTCGGGGACTCCCTGGCCCTGGCCCGCGCGGCCCAGAACGCCGACTGCGACGTCATCGCCTTCTGCGGCGTCCACTTCATGGCCGAGACCGCGAAGATCCTGAACCCGGACAAGCCGGTCGTGGTCCCGGACCTCGAGGCCGGCTGCTCGCTGGCCGACGGCTGCCCGCCGGACGAGTTCGCGAAGTTCATCGCCGAGCACCCCGGGGCGGCCGTGCTCTCCTACATCAACTGCTCCGCCGAGGTGAAGGCACTCTCGGACCTGATCTGCACGTCGTCCAACGCGGTGAAGATGGCCGCCCAGTTCGAGGACCGGCCGCTCATCTTCGCGCCCGACCGCCACCTGGCCCGCTGGGTCGCCCGGGAGACGGGGCGTGACGACCTGATCATCTGGCCCGGGGCGTGCGTGGTGCACGAGCAGTTCAGCGCCCGTCGCCTGGCCGAGCTGATCGTCCAGCACCCCGAGGCCGAGGTGCTGGCCCATCCCGAATGCGACAAGGCGGTGCTCGACCAGGCCGACCTCGTGGCCTCCACCACGGGGATCATCAAGCGGGCCATCGAATCGAAGGCGCCCACGCTGATCATCGCCACCGAGGACGGCGTGTTCCACGAGATCAAGCGCCAGGCGCCCGACAAGCAGCTCATCCAGGCGCCGGGGCTCGACGAGTCGTGCGCCTGCAACCGCTGCCCGTTCATGCGCCTCAACACCCTCGAGAAGCTCTACCTGGCCCTGCGCGACCTCCAGCCGCGGGTCGAGGTGCCCGAGGAGGTGCGCGTCAAGGCCCTGGCGCCGATCGAGCGGATGCTGGCCCTGTCCTGAGGGTCGGGGGCTCGCCGCCCCGCCAGCGCTGCCAGCGCCTCCACACGTCGTCCAGGTCGAAGAAGACCAGGAACACGATGGGGACGAAGGCGAACCCCACGTAGATCAGCACCAGGTTGGCCACGTGGAAGGCGCAGACGCCCGCCAGCAGGACCGCCCGCCAGAGGGCGGACCGGACCCACAGGATCAGCGGGAAGCCGAACTCCATGCCCAGCACGGTGAGCGCGAGCGCCATGCAGAGCATCGGGTGCTGGGCGAGCTCCCAGGCCAGGGTGTTCCCGACCGGAGCGCCGGTCTCGTCCGCACCCCAGATGAGCGAGCGCTTGAGCAGGATCGACTGCAGATAGCGGCCCTCGATGAACCAGTCGGTTCCGGAGACCCGCATCTTGGCGAGTGCGCTCCAGAAGTAGAAGGACACGACGTACAGCTGGGCGGCCTTGATGGGCCAGCTGGCCTCCCACTCCTCCAGTCGCCGCGCGGCGGCTCCCCGGGCCCTGCGGAAGCGTTCGTCCAGGGAGCGCGTCCAGCCGGACTTCGAGAGCAGCAGGAAGAGCAGGATCTGGGTCGGCATCAGGTACCGGTGGTGCACGTCGCCGGCCACGCTGTCGCGAACGCCCTTCAGGTAGAGGATGCACAGCAGCACGCAGACGATGGACGTGCGGGTCCACAGGCCGACCGTCATCGTCAAGGTGGCGACGAGCAGGAGCCCGAAGGCCAGGTAGCTCGCGAGCGGGACCATGTGCTCGATGCCGAAGAGCTGGAAGTGCCACATCGGGTCGAGGAAGTAGTACTGGGCGCCGCCCACGCGGCTGCGGAAGACGTGGTCGAACTGGCTGAAGTGGAAGAGGAAGAGGCCGGCCCCGAACGCGATGCGCAGGGCGCCCAGGCTCCCGCCGGAGAACCCGCGGTAGAAGAAGTCGTTCCAGCGCCGGGTCACGGGCTCAAGGAGGGCCATCGTTCCACCACTCACGCCACTCCTCGCGCCACTTGAGCCTGCGCTTCCGGGTGCGGCGGTCCAGCAGCTCGAGGCTGGCGGGGTCGTACTCGACCTTCTCGTCCCGGGCGAAGATGCGCACGATGAACTCCGGATCGTCCGGCTCGAAGCCCAGCGTCTTGTTGAGCGTCCAGAACAGGCGCGGTGTCCAGTCCACCTCGAAGCGCGGCTCGTCCGGCCCGAGCCCGCGGATCCAGCGGTTCAGCGCGCCCAGGTTCTGGTTGCCCTGGCGGTGCTTGATGGGCCCCTTGCCGAAGGCGCGCTGGTAGTAGACGCGGCTCATGATCCACTTGGAGATGTTGAGATCCCGCGCGCCCACGAAGCTCGAGGACCCGTCGCGATGGCGCACGCGGAAGCCCTTGCGCGCCCGCTCCTGGCTCTCGACCCGCCGCTTGACGGTCTCGCTCACCGAGTAGGTGCTGTACATGGGCGCCCAGGTGAGCGGATAGCGGTCGATGCGGAACACCACCGCGCTCCAGACCACGACCAGGTGGACGCTCAGCAGGATGTTGACGGTGCGACGACTCACGGCGGGCCCGATCGCGTGCAGGGTGGGCGGGCGGACACTTCGGGGGGCGGTCGCGGAAGGCTACCAGATCGAGACGCCGTCCGAGTCGTCCGCACGGCGGCTCAGGTCCGGGCTTCCACGAGGCGCGCCGCCTCGTCGCGGTCGAAGACCGGCAACGGCTCGCCGGACCCGCTGCGGAGCCCCGCCTCCGCCGTCGCGCGGGCGATCCGCGCGGAGGGGAAGCCCTCGGCCTGGAGCGTCGCGAGCGCGTCGCTCGCCAGGTCGGGGGGAAATCCGGCCAGCAGGGTGCCCGACGCGAGCACGCCCCACGGATCGGCGCCCAGCGCACGGCACACGGCAACGCCGGGCTCGAACCAGAGCACCGCGTCCGGCGCGACCTCGAGCCCCACTCCCGAGGCGCCCGCCAGCTCGGCCAGCCCGCTGGCCAGGCCGCCCTCGGTGGGGTCGTGGAGGGCGGAGGCTCCGAGCCCGGTCGCGCGCAGCGCCGGCTCGACGACCGAGAGCCCGGGGGAGGTGGCCGCGCGCCGGGCCTCCCGCAGCAGGGCTTCGGGCAGGTCCGCGTCGGCCGGGGCGAGTCCGGCCAGCACGGCGGCGCCCTCGATGGGGGCGGGGCCGACCTGCAGCACCACGTGGCCGGGCTCGAGCCCGCCGGTGCGGACGAAGCGGCCGCTCTCCGAGAAGCCCAGCATCTGTCCGACCACCACCGGCTGGCGGACCGCCGGCGTCACCTCGGTGTGTCCGCCCACGAGCGCCACGCCCTGTGCCGCGAGGCCGCGGCGCATGCCGGCGAACAGCGCGCGCACCTCGGCCTCGCCGGTGCCTTCGGGCAGCATCACCGCCGCCAGGAACCAGCGCGGTCGCACGCCCATCACGGCGACGTCGTTGGCGTTGATCACCACGGAGTGGGCGCCCACGGCGTCGCCGGTGAGCGTGATGGGGTCGGTGGCGGCGACCAGGGCTCCGCCGGAGAGGCGGATGGCGCAGGCGTCCTCACCGAGCCCGGGCCCGAGCAGGACCTCGGGCGGCAGCGCGGGGCCCGCTGCCAGCAGCTCCTCCAGCAGGGCCGGGGGGAGCTTGCCGGTCTTCAGGGGGGGCAGGACCGCGCCCGATCAGAAGCCGTAGGCTTCCCGGAGCTCCGGGTCGTTCTCGGCCAGGGTCCTGGCGAGCTCGACCATCACCTTGCACTGCTTCACGGTGGCGTCGTCCTGCATCTTGCCGTCGATCATCACCGCGCCGGTGCCGTCGCCCATCTCGTCGATGACCTTCTTGGCCCAGAGCACCTCTTCCACCGGCGGGCTGAACACCTTGCGCGCGATGTCGATCTGCACCGGGTGCAGGCTCCACGCCCCCACGCAGCCCATGAGGAAGGCGTTCCGGAACTGGTCCTCGCAGGCGACCGTGTCCTTGATGTCGCCGAAGGGCCCGTAATAGGGGAGGATGCCGTGGGCCGTGCAGGCGTCGACCATGCGGGCCATGGTGTAGTGCCACAGGTCCTGCTGGGCGGTCGGGCGCGGGGCGTCCTCGTTCTCGGGATCGGGGTCCGTGCGCACCAGGTAGCCGGGGTGGCCGCCGCCCACGCGCGTGGTCTTCATGCGGCGGCTCGCGGCCAGGTCGGCCGGGCCGAGCGAGAGGCCCTGCATGCGCGGGCTGGCTCCGCAGATCTCCTCCACGTTCGCCACGCCGAGATGGGTCTCGAGGATGGCGTGGACCTGGAGCGGCTTGGCGATGCCGGCCTTGGCCTCGAGCTGGGCCAGCAGCTGGTCGACGTAGTGGATGTCCCAGGCGCCCTCGACCTTGGGCACCATGACGACGTCCAGCTTGTCGCCGATCTCGGTGACCAGCCGGATCAGGTCGTCCAGCACCCAGGGGCTGTCGAGGCTGTTCACCCGGGTCCACAGCTGGCAGTCGCCGAAGTCGGTGTCGCGGGCGATCTTCACCAGCCCCTCGCGGGCGTCGATCTTCTTGTCCGCCTGGATGGCGTCCTCGAGGTTGCCCAGCAGGACGTCGCACTTCTTGGCGATGTCCGGGACCTTCGAGGCCATCTTCGGGTTGCTGGGGTCGAAGAAGTGGATCATCCGCGAGGGCCGGAACGGGATCTCGCGGAGGGGCTCCGGGGCGCCGATGGCCTTGGGCTTGAAGAAGTCTTTCGCGCTTCGCATGGTCCGGCTCCTATTCGTAGAGCTTCCGCACCTGGACCTTGCCGTCCGGTGCCGCCTGGATGCAGAGGTCGCACAACGTGCATTCGTCGAGGTTTTCTTCGACGATCTCGAGGCCGCCTTCGGTCGCCGCGAAGATGCTGACGGGGCAGACCTCCTCGAGCTTCTTCGCGAGCTCGGCGTCCTTCGCGACGTCGTCCGCCACCTTCACTTCGATGAACAGTCCGGCCATGTCTACTGGACCTCCGCGAGGCGCTTCCGGATCAGCTCCGGGATCTCCTCGATCCGCTCGGCCACCGAGATGCCCGCGGCTTCCATGCGCGCGATCTTCTCGGCCGTCGTGTCTTCCTTGCCTTCGACGATGGTGCCCGCGTGTCCGAAGCGCATGCCCTTCATCTCGTCCATGAAGCGACCGGCCATGAAGGCCACGATGGGCAGGCGGCAGTCGTTGGCCTTGACCCACTCGGCCAGCTCGGCCTCCATGCGGCCGCCGGGCTCGCTGTAGATCGCGATGGCCTTCGTCTCGGGGTCGGCCGCGAACAGCGGCATCAGCTCGGCGTAGGTGGTGCCCACGATGGCGTCGCCGCCGATCGAGACGCAGGTCGACTGCCCCAGGCCGGCGGCCGTGAGCGTCGACGCGATCTCCGTGGTCATGCCGCCCGAGCGCGACATGATCCCGATGTTGCCCCGGGTGTAGGCCTGGCGGGTGTTCGCCGCGGGTCCGCCCACGCCGCCCATCTTCGCCTCGTCGGGCGAGATGATGCCCAGGCAGTTCGGGCCGATGATGCGGGCGCCGCGCAGGTTCGCCAGCTCGACCATCTGCGCCACGTCCTTGCGCGGGATGTTCTCCGTGACGATCACGATGATCTCGACGCCGTTCTCGATGGCCTCGAAGGCGGCGTCCTTCACGAAGCCGGGCGGCACCGAGATGATCGAGCCCTCGACCCGGCCTTCCTTCTTCACCACGTCGGCGACGCAGTCGAAGACCGGCACGCCGTACACGTCGCGGCCGGCGCGGCCGGGGGTGACTCCGCCGACGATCTTCGAGCCGTAGTCGAGGTTCTCCCGGGTGAGGTTCACGGCCTCCCGGCCGGTGATGCCCTGGATGATGAATCGAGTGTCCTGAGAGATGAGGATCGGCATCGACAGACTCCCTACTGCATCTTCGCCACGGCGCGACCGGCCGCGTCGTACATCGAGACGCTGCGATCGCAGTACTCGACGCCGTACTTCTCGAGGATCTTGAAGCCTTCGTCCTCCCAGGCGCCCGGGATGCGGAAGATCGCGATCACGTCCTTCGGGTCCTTGCCCGACTCGATGCAGCCCTTGACCACACCGCGGGCGACGATGTCGACGCGCGTGTTCGACACCACGTTCATCATCACGGCGATCTTCTCGACCCCCGGCTTGGACAGGATGAGCTTCGTGAGCTCGCAGGCCTTCTTCACGCTGGGGTTGCCGCCGATCTCGCAGTAGTTGGCGGGCCGGCCCCCGTGCTTGCGGACCGCGTCGAAGAGCGTGAGCGAGCCGCCGCCGGCCCCGATCACCAGGCCGAGGTCGCCGTCGAACTCGACCACGTTGCCCGCCACGCCCCGGTGGTCGGCCTCGTTGACCTTGCGGCCCGCGATCTCGAAGTCCGTGGGCTCGCGCGCCTGGCGGGTCTCGTCCTCGTGGATGCCCAGGTCGTCGAGCAGCGCCTTGTGGCGCCCCCGGGCCTCGGCCTCCATGTCGATGTGGCCGTCGAGGACCGCGAAGCGCCCGTCCTCCAGGCGCGCCAGCGGATTGATCTCGGCGAGCGTGAGGTCGTACTCGAGGAAGATCTTCATCAGCTCGAACACGATGGGGGTGAGCCGGTTCAGGTTCGACCCGGAGACGCCGGTGGACGCGATGGCTTCCTTGGCGATGCGCGGGGTCAGCGGAAGGATGCTCGAGAAGTGGGTCTTGGAGACGTGGTCGGGGTGCTTCTCCGCGACCTCCTCGATGTCGATGCCGCCCATGTCGCTGAACAGCACCACGGGCTGCTTGGCGCGGCCGTCCCAGGTGACCGACACGAAGTACTCCTGGGCGACCGGGCTCTTCTCCTCCACGAGGACCGAGCGCGACTTCTGGCCGGACACCTCGACGGGCATGATGGCGTCGAAGCAGGCGGCCGCCTCGTCGGGCGTGTCCGCGAACTTGACCGCGCCGGCCTTCATCCGACCACCGGAGAGGACCTGTCCCTTGAGCACCGTCGGTCCGCCGATCTCGCTGGCGGCGGCGCGGGCCTCGTCGGCCGACGTCACCACCCGGCTCTGGCCGAGGGGCAGCCGGTGACGCGCGAACAGCGCCTTGGATTCGTACTCGTAGAAGCGCATGGGCGGAGCCTTCCGTTGGGTCGTTGGGTGAATGGCGCCTGTCGAGCGGCGTCGGAGGGAGCCGGGCGGACCGCGCGGGAACGCCGTGGACCCTGTCCGGCGCCGTTCGCCGGCGGTCCCGAGGGTGTCCGCCGGAGGGGGTTCGAACGTTGTCGGAGCGGGCGCCGCAGGCGGCGCGCAGGCTCGCCGGCGGTTCCTAAGCGCGCGGACTTTATAGATTTTCGCCGATGCCTTCAAGCGTTCGCGCGAGAACGTGTTTCAAGCTGGGGGTTGGCACGCAGCCTGCGCTCGCCCCGCTCCGCCCCGCCGGTTAGGATCCGACGACCCGATCCGCGCGCGGGGCCCCGGGAAGCGCCGCGCGAGCCGGCGAAACAGCGCGCCAGACAGCGCGAGACAGCGCGTGACAGCCCGAGACAGCGCGTGACAGCCCGAGAAAGCACGAGAGGAAGCAAGCCCCCATGGCCAGTGTCCCCGCCTATTCGATCACGACGGAAGCCATCGCGAAGGAGTCGGAGCGCGTCGGCGGCGACCTCGACAAGATCGACGTCAGCCGCGTCGTCCAGCTGGACAGCCTGGACCTCGCCGAGCTGGGTCCGTCGGACGTCCACCTGCGCATCCTGGCGGCCTCGGCCGAGCACAACATCGAGCACGCAGCCACCGCGGACACCGTGAACATCACCGAGGCGCGGGGCGGCAAGATCTACCCGGGCAACAGCGCCCTGGGCGAGGTGCTGTCGGTGGGCGACCGCGTCACCCGCTTCAGCCCCGGCGACATCGTCATCACCCACTGCAACGGCGGCCCGGACGAGTACGGCTACCCCGAGCGCATCTGGGCCTACGACGCCGAGGACTCCGTGGGCTGGTACTCCAAGGAGGCCGTGGTGGGCGACTGGCAGATCCTCCACGCCCCCCTGGACTGCGGGCTGAACCTGTGGGAGATCGCCGCACTGCCCCTTCGCGCCCCGACCGCCTACCACATGTGGCGTCGCGCCCTGGGCATCTACCGCCTGAAGGTGAGCCGGGAGCAGCGCGCCTTCGTCAACGTGATGGGCTTCGGGGGCGGCGTCTCGGAGCTCTTCCTGATGCTGGCCCGCTCCGAGGGCCACCGCGCGTTCTTCTGCTCGGGCAGCCCGGCGCGCCGCGAGGCCCTCGAGAAGATGGGCATCGAGGGCATCGACCAGAAGCAGTTCAACCGCTTCGCGGACCGGAGCGACGTGAAGGCCTTCTCCAAGGAGGTGAAGCAGCTCACGAACGGCGAGGGCATGCACATCGTGTGCGACATGCTGCGGGGCCCGGTCTTCCCGGCCGGTCTCGCGGTGGCCGGCCGGCAGGGCGTCAACGTGAGCGCGGGCTGGCAGCTCTCCCAGGTGGTCGAATACAACTCGACCCTGATGTCCGTGAAGCAGGTGACCATCGACCACACCCACTACGAGACCGTGGTCGGCTGTGGCCCGGCCACCGAGATGTACGGCAGCGTCTTCAAGCCGACGATCCACGACGAGATCTACTCCTTCGAAGATCTGCCCCGCGCCTTCCAGGAGATGTACGAGAACACCCAGACCGGCATCCCGATCATCCGGGTGGCCGACGACATGCCCGAGACCGTCAAGGCGCTGATCCCGTAGTGGGGACGCATTGACCGAGTCCACGCTCTCCGACGAGCGCCCAGCCCCGGTGCGCTCGCCGGGGCGGGCGTCGCCCCGGCTGTCGAACTGGCTCATCGCCACGTACAACGCCCCGACGGTGGGCATCGGGTACATGTTCTTCCTGGTGAACATCTACCTGATGGCCTTCTCGACGGACGTGCTCCTGGTGCCGGCGTCGGCCATGGGCCTCATCTTCGGCCTGTCCCGCATCTGGGACGCGGTGACCGACCCCCTGGCCGGCTACCTGAGCGACCGCACCCGCTCGCGCCTGGGCCGCCGGCGGCCGTGGCTGCTGGCCTCGATCCTCCCGATCGGCGCGGCCTACGCGATGATCTGGACCCCGCCGCCGGGACTCGAAGGCGAGGCCCTGATCGGCTGGATGGCCGTGGGCATCTTCCTCTTCTACACCGCGATGACCGTCGTGGTCGTTCCCCACACCTCCCTGGGCGCGGAGCTGACCGACAGCTACCACGAGCGGACGCGGCTGTTCGGCGCCCGCCACATCGGCTGGAACCTCGGAAGCCTGTTCGCCATCGCGGCCATGTATCTCCTGCTCACCACCGAGGACCCGCGCACCCGGGCGGCCGCGCTGGTGGGCGTCGCGGTCGTCGTGACCGCGTCGCTGCTGATCTGGGCGGTGGCGGGGCTGCGCGAGCGGCCGGAGTTCCAGGGCAAGGGCGAGAGCAACCCCTATCGGGCCTTCTCCGACGTCTTCCGGAATCCCCACGCGCGTCTGCTGCTGGCCGTCTTCCTCATCGAGAGCCTGGGCGGGGCGACCATCGGGATCCTCACGCCCTACGTGGCGAAGTACATCGTGCACACGCCGGAGCTGACGCCGCTGTACATCCTCATGTACATGATTCCATCGATGCTCTCCGTGCCCATGTGGGTCTCCCTCTCCCACAGGTTCGGCAAGAAGCCCCTGTGGACGCTGTCCATGCTGATCACCGCCGTCGGGTTCGGCTCGATGATCTTCGTCGGCGAGGGCGACGTGATGCTGATCAGCGTTCTCGCGGTGTTCCTGGGGCTCGGCAACGGCTGCGGCTCGGTGGTCTCGCCGTCGATCCAGGCCGACATCATCGACTACGACGAGTACCGCAGCAATCAGCGCAAGGAGGGGGCCTACTTCGCCGCCTGGAACTTCGTGTTCAAGACGGCCTCGGGGCTGACGCTGATGCTGACCGGGGTGGTGGTGCTCGACGCGGCGGGCTTCGTCCCCAATCAAGCCCAGTCCGAGAGCACGCTGTTCGCCCTGCGCGCGCTCTACGCGCTGTTCCCCATGGGCTGCTACATGATCGGGGCGCTGATCTTCTCCCGCTTCAGCCTCGACGAGGCCGAGCACGCCCGCATCCGCGCCGAGCTCGACCGCCGCAACCGCATCCCCTCCGCCTAGAACGACCCCCGCGCGCCGCTTCGCTCGTCCTCAGGGAAGCAGAGCCGCGCCGGCGCCGGGCGGAGCCTCTCCCGCAGCGCTGCCCAGGAGGAGGTCGTGAGCAGAGGCGGCGGGGGCTATGCGTAGTGGGAGCGGCGCTTGACGGCGACCTCGCGTTCGAGGTCGAAGATCTGCACCCGCTTCCAGCCGGCCGGGGCGTCGTCGTGGGCGGCGCCCTCGTCGCGGACGTACTTGTAGCCGCGCAGCCGGGTCGACAGGATGCCGACGTCCGGACGGCTCGGGTGGTCCCGCTTGTCGAGGATCTCGGTCGCCGCGTACACCGTGTCCCCGGCGAACAGCGGCGCCGTGTGGCGGCCGGTGCGGTAGACGATGTCGCCCAGCGCGTTGTCGCCGATGTCGGGCCCCGAGAGCCCGAGGCAGAGCACGAAGGGGATGCCGCCGAAGATGATGAGCTTGCCGCCCACGTACTGCTCCGGGTCGACGTCGATCATGTGCTGGTTGCAGTGGACCTGGCTCGTGTTGTCGAGGACGCCCGTCAGCATGATGTGCTCGTCGGTCACCGTGCGGGCGCGGGAGTGCTCGATGATCGTGCCCGTCTCGAAGTCCTCGAAGTAGCTGTCCCGGCTCGAGAGGTGGGCGAGCGACTTGTAGTCCGCGTCGCTGCGGTGCTCCGGGAGCCACAGCTCGCACTCGACGTTCCGGGGCTCGACCTCGAAGCCCTCGATCGTGGCGTCGTCGTCGCCCTTGTAGACCTGCACCTTGCGCTGCCAGGTCATCACGACCGCCTCGTCCGGGGCGCCGATGTTCTTCCGCGCGGTCGACTGGACGTGGACGATGCCCAGGTTGGGCCGGCTCGAGGAGGGGCGGACGCCGAGGCAGGTGGTCTCCACCTCGATCGTGTCTCCCACGTACACCGGCGCTCCGAAGCGCATGTCGATGTACTCGAGGTTCGCCCGGGCGTTCTCCGAGATGTCCTCGACGGTCTGGCTGAAGGCCACGAGCATCACCAGGCCGGGCGGGCAGACGAGGCCCTCGTAGCCGTAGGCCCGGGCGTAGCGGGCGTTCTTGCCCAGGGGGTTCGTGGCCATGGAGAAGTCGGTGAAGAGCGTGAACAGGCCCTCGTTCAGCGTCTTGCCGCCGTGGTGCCGGAACACCTGGCCGGGCTCGAAGTCCTCGAGGAAGTTGCCGGTCTTCTTGCGGATGATGCGGGGGGAAGTGCTCACGGACGCCTCCTTGGAAGGCGCGGATTCTAGTTTCTGGGGTCGTCGCTCGCCACGCGCGCGGCATCGTTGAGGGTCCAGTCGTAGTCGAAGTACTCGACGTCCACGCGGGTGGCGTTCTGCCGCAGCCAGGCGGCGTCGTCGGCCGGGAGGTGGTCGGCCACGAAGGCCAGCACGCCTCCGCCCGCGTCGAAGTCCTCCTCGAACCAGTCGAAGATCCGGCTCAGGCGGATCGAGCGTCCCGTCCGGTCCAGGGCCGCGCCCTTGCTCGGACTGGCGAGCCAGCCGCGGGTGGCGGCCGCGAGCTCGGCGTCCAGGCCCCGGGCCGTGTAGGGCGTGCGGGCGAGCGACGGACAGGAGGTGGAGGCGCACACGATGGCCGCGTGGATCCGCGGCTCGCCGAGCTTGCGCAGGATCTCGTGCTCGACGGCGTGGAGCGTGACGGGCTCCCCGGCGACGCGTCCCGCCTCGCGCTTCCACACCGGCCGCAGGAAGCTCCCGATGTCGCGGATGCTGTCGACGGGGTAGTGGTCGAGGACGACCTGGATGGCCAGGATGTTGTAGGCGTTGATCCAGAAGGCCAGGGTCTCCCGGCGGTCGACGACGCGCTCGGGCCGGGCCCGCCCCAGCTGGAAGATCAGCTTGCGCCACGCCGCCGAGCGCGCGAGGCCGGTGTAGTCCACCGCGGTCCCCACCGTGGCGGGGGTCTCGACCGTGTACTCCTCGAGCAGGCGACCGTACAGGGCGAGGTCCAGGGAGCCCGCCTGGGTCGAGCCCAGCGCGGGCGCCGCCAGCGCGAGCAGGGCGGCGGTGCGCCAGCCGATCCGGAAGCTCCTCGAGTCGATCATCGTGGGGTCCCTCGTCTCCCCGGGCATTTCGGGGTCGTCCGGCGCTTGGATGCACGCGGGGGCCGGGCGTCGCCGCCGGCCCGGGCCGCGCGCTCAACGGGCGGGACAGGCGTCGCCCAGGGGACAGCTCTGGACGCGCCCGCGCGCGCAGGCCCGCCGGCCCAGGCGGGCGAGCGCCGCCTCGACGTCGTGGAAGGCCGGGGCGCCCGCTGCGCCGGAGAGGCGCGCGCGCAGGGTTCCGGGCCCCGCCTCCTCGTCGTCGCCTTCGGACAGCCAGCCCAGGTGGACGGCGGCGGCGTGGGCCGCCCGGTCCAGCGGCAGCTCCGCCGCGGCGGACCAGCCGTCGCGCAGGGGCTGCAGGTAGCGCACGACCGAGCTGCGCCCGAAGCCCGGGGCGAGGCGCGCCAGGCGTCCGCCCAGCTCCTCCAGGTCTTCGCAGCCGCGGGCGAGCCCCGCCAGCGAGCCGTCGTAGTCGGCGACCAGCGAGCGACCGGTCCGCCACAGGACGGTTCCGGCCCGGGTCGCACCCGGCAAGCCCGCCGCCTCGAGCCAGGCCGCGAGCTTCTCGGGGCCCTGGGACGCCCATTCCCCGGGCGTGAGGGCGCCTCGCTCGGCCAGGGCCCGGAGGGCCGCCAGCGCCTCGGCGGCGTCCTCGCGTCGCGGGTCGGCGAGGCACACCAGCGCCCACCAGACCGCGAGCTCGCGGTCGTCCTCGGGGTCGGGACCCAGCCCCGCGGCCGTGGCCAGATGGGACCCCAGCCGCTCCACGAGCGCGCGCGCCGCCGCCGCTCCATCGGTGTCGAGGGGGATGGCCACCCCGTCGCTCATGCTCCGGCCCCTTTCCCTTTTCGCCTCGCGCAGCCTCGCGCCGCCCCGGCCGCTGCATCCGCGCGGTTCCGGCGAGCGCATTGGATTTTCGGGGCAATCCGCGTATCCTGCCGCCCTCGCGGCCCCGACTCGGCATTTCCGGCCGCGCTCGTTGGAGAAACCCCCACCTTGATCATCGCAGTTCCGAAGGAGATCGCGCCCGGAGAGCGCCGCGTCGCGCTCGACCCCGTCTCGGCCAAGGCCCTGGTCTCCAAGGGGATCGAGGTCCGGATCGAAGCCGGTGCGGGTGTCGAATCCGGTCACGAAGACAGTGCCTACGAAGACGCCGGCGCGTCGGTCGTCGGGATCGTCGACGTCCGCGCGGCGGACCTGATCCTCAAGGTCGCGCCGCCGACCGATGCCGAGATCGACTCCCTCCGGGAAGGGACCTCGCTGATCTCGTTCCTGCGCCCGCTGGACGAGCCCCAGACCAGCGCGCACCTCGCCGAGCGCAAGGTGTCGGCCTTCTCCATGGAGTTCATGCCCCGGATCACCCGGGCCCAGTCCATGGACGCGCTCTCCAGCCAGAGCACCATTGCCGGCTACCGGGCGGTCCTGCTGGCGGCGAGTGCGCTGCCCCGGATCTTCCCCATGCTCGTGACGGCGGCGGGCACGCTCCAGCCCGCGAAGGTCTTCGTGATCGGGGCCGGCGTCGCGGGGCTCCAGGCCCTCGGCACCGCCAAGCGCCTGGGCGCCGTCACCTCGGCCTACGACACCCGGGACGTCGTGCGCGAGCAGGTCCAGAGCATGGGCGCCAAGTTCGTGGAGCTCGACCTCGACACCGGCGACTCCGAGGACGCCGGCGGGTACGCCAGGGCCCAGACCGAGGAGTTCTACCAGAAGCAGCGAGCCGAGCTGGCCCGCCACATCGCGACCTCCGACGTGGTGATCAGCACCGCGCTGGTCCCGGGCATGCGGGCGCCGCTCCTCGTGACCGAGGAGGCGGTCAAGGGCATGAAGCCGGGCTCGGTGGTGGTGGACCTCGCGGCGGCCAACGGCGGCAACTGCGAGCTGGCCGAGGCGGATCGCAGCGTCGTGAAGCACGGCGTGACCATCATCGGCAACACGAACCTTCCGGCCGAGGTGCCCGGTCACGCCAGCCAGATGTACGCCAAGAACCTCGTCACCTTCCTCGATCACCTGCTCGACGAGGGCGAGCTCGTGATCGACCTCGAGGACGAGATCACCTCCGCCACGCTCGTCGCCCACGAGGGCGTCGTTCGCAACGAGGCGGTGAAGTCGCGGCTCTCCGCGGGAGGAGCGGACTAGTGCTCGAATCTCCGGCCGTTGCGGCCCTCACCATCCTGGTGCTGGCGTTGTTCGTCGGCATCGAGGTCATCTCGAAGGTGCCGCCCCTGCTGCACACTCCGCTGATGTCCGGCTCCAACGCCATCTCCGGCATCACCATCGTCGGCGCGATCCTGGCCGCCGGCAGCGAGAACGAGCTCATCGCCACCGTGCTCGGGTTCATCGCCATCGTGTTCGCCACGATCAACGTCGTGGGCGGCTTCCTCGTCACCAACCGCATGCTCGCCATGTTCAAGCAGAAGCCGGCCAAGAAGTGACCACCTGGATCCAGCTCGCCTATCTCGTCGCCGCGGTCCTGTTCATCCTGGGCCTGCGGAACCTGTCGTCCCCGAAGACGGCGCCGCTGGGAAACCAGATGGCGGCCGTCGGCATGCTGATCGCCATCGTCGCCACCCTGATCGTCCAGGAAGTGGTGGGCTACGGGATCGTGCTCGCGGGCATCGCCGTGGGGACGGTGATCGGCGCGGTGTTGGCGCTGCGCATCGCGATGACCGCGATGCCGCAGATGGTGGCGCTGTTGAACGGCTTCGGCGGCGCCGCCTCGGCCCTGGTGGCGGGCGCCGAGCTGCTGGACGCGATCCAGGGCGCCGGCGTGGCGCCCACGGGCATCGTGCCCCTGGCCATCGTGCTCTCGGTGCTGATCGGCACCGTCACCCTGACCGGCAGCCTCGTCGCCTTCGCGAAGCTCCAGGAGCTGGTGGGCGGCGCCGCGGTGACCTATCCGCTCCAGCAGGTCTCGAATGCCCTGATCGCCCTGGGCGCCATCGCCCTGGCGGCCCTGTGCGTGTACGACCCCGCCAACCTGATGGCGTTCTACGGCGTCGTCGGAGTCGGCCTGCTGCTCGGCGTCCTGCTGGTGATTCCCATCGGCGGCGCCGACATGCCGGTGGTGATCTCGCTGCTGAACTCCTACTCGGGCCTGGCCGCGGGCGCGACGGGCTTCGTGCTCGACAACAGCGCCCTGGTGGTGAGCGGATCGCTGGTGGGCGCGTCGGGCATCATCCTCACGAAGATCATGTGCGACGCCATGAACCGCTCGATCTTCAACGTGCTGTTCGGGGCCTTCGGCGCCGCCAGCGAAGAGGCCGCGGGACCGGCCGGCGCCGGCCCGGACCAGGGATCGGTGACCGCCTACACGCCGATCGACGCGGCGGTGATCTTCGGCAACGCCACCTCCTGCATCATCGTCCCGGGCTACGGCATGGCCGTGGCCCAGGCCCAGCACGCCGTGCGCGAGCTGGCCGAGGCCCTCGCCGAGAAGGGCATCAGCGTGAAGTTCGCCATCCACCCGGTGGCGGGACGCATGCCCGGCCACATGAACGTGCTGCTCGCCGAGGCCGACGTCTCCTACGACGCGCTGGTCGAGATGGACACGATCAACCCCGAGTTCCCGGAGACCGACGTGGCCCTGGTGCTGGGCGCCAACGACGTCGTGAACCCGGCGGCGCGCCACGAGAAGTCGAGCCCCATCTACGGCATGCCGATCCTCGACGTGGACAAGGCGCGCCACGTCTTCGTGATCAAGCGCTCGATGAACCCGGGCTTCGCGGGCATCCAGAACCCGCTGTTCTTCAACGAGAACACCATGATGGTCTTCGGCGACGCCAAGGAGACCGTCATCAAGCTCACCGAGGCCGTCCGCGAGTACTGACCGGGGGCTCCGCGGCCGCTCCGCCGCCGCGGCTCACAGGTGTCGGCGCAGGAAGGCCGTCATCCGGCCCCACGCCTCGCGGGCCTCGGTCTCGCGGTAGGCGTCGGGCCGCGTATCGTTCACGAAGGCGTGGCCGGCCTCCGGGTAGACCGTCACCTCGGTCTCGAACGGGCGCGCCGCCACGGTCTCCCGCAGGCTCCGCACGTCCTCCAGCGGGACGTAGGGGTCGACGCCCCCGAAGAAGCCCAGCAGCGGGCAGCGCAGCTCGTGCGCCGCCGCCAGCGGCGAGCGCGGCTTGCGGCTCGGGTCGAGGCCCCCCTCCGCGGCCAGCAGCCCGTGGTCGTGGGAGAGCAGGCCGTAGAAGGGCACCACCGCCCCCACGCGCTCGAGCCCCGGCGACCGCTCGCAGCCGGCGAGCAGGGCGTAGCTGCCGCCCATGCAGAAGCCCACGACGCCCACCGCGTGGGCGCCGGTCTCCGGGAGGTCCGCCAGCAAGCGCGCCGCCGCGCCGAGGTCGGCCAGGATGTCCGGGTCGGAGAGGCCGCGCATCCACTCGCCGGGGTCGCTGATCGAGACCTCGCCGAGGTTGCGGTACAGGTCGACGCCCAGCACCGCGAAGCCCTCGGCGGCCAGGCGCCGGGTGAGGTCGCGCGCGTGATCGCCCAGCCCCCAGACGTCGTGCACCAGGACGCAGCCGGGCGCGGCGCCCGAGGGCGCCCGGGGCAGGGCGAGCAGGCCCGGCTCCACGTCTCGGGTATCGATCTCGCTGGGCACGGTACGGGGCTCGCTCTCAGACCGGAGCCCACCCCGCCGAGGGGGAGGCTTCGGGGAACGGGCGCTCGTCCCGGGCCGCGCCGGCGGCGAGCGTGCGCGCCACGATCAGGGCGAGGGTGCGGCCGCGGGTCTGGAACCGGGTCACGCTGGCGTGGATGCGGAGGCTGTCGCCGCCGGCGTCGCGCATGCGCGCGACGAAGGCCCGGGGCTCGGCCCCTTCGGCCACCGAGTCGAGCTCGGTCCACCAGCCCGAGCGGTCCTCCTCCGCGACGAAGCGCATCACCTCGAGGCCCAGGAGCGCGTCGCGCTCGACCGCGAGCAGCGCTCCGGCGGCGGGGTTGGCGTCGAGGATCTCGGCCGACTCGGTGTCCACGGCGAGAAACGCGTCCGCCACCCGGTCGATCGCCGCCGTGACGGCCCGGCGGTTGCTCCGCGGGGCCCCCTTGGAGCGGCGGCTCGACTGGGTCTTGCGCAGGGCCAGCCGGAACTGATCCACCAGGGGGGCCAGGGCCCGGCGGACCTCGCCGCCCCGCTCGGCCGCCACGTGCTCGGCGGCCTCGGTCCAGGCATGGAGCAGCGCCATCACCCGCCGCTCGTTGGCGCGGACTCCGTCGAGGGCCGGCGCCGGCGCCTGGCCGCGCAGGAGTGCGGAGGCGGTGAAGGAGCGGAAGCGGCGCAGGGCCTCGCTCTCGGAGTCCCCGGCCCCCGGCGCGGCGGGGCCCAGCCGGCCGCTCATCACCTTCTCGATGCGCGGGCGCTCGGCGACGAGCCAGGAGGCGAGGGCGCGCTGGCCCGGGCTCACGCGGGCTGCCGGGATCGGGTCGGATTCGCGTGCGCGGTCCACCGGGGCGAAGTGTAGCCCCCGAACTCCCTCCGCGTCGCGTCGATCGCCGAAATGCCCGTGAACTCCGCCCTCTGCCCGCGGAGTTGCGAGCCGGTGACGGGCCGGCCGCTCAATCCGGGATCCGGTCGGGCCGATAGGCCTGTAGCCATGACCCTACGATCTACGAAGAAGCGCTGGCTCGGAACCTTTGCTCGGCCGGAGGCCTTCGCTCCGCGAACCGTCTCGATCCTCGCCAAGCTGGGCTACCAGATCGCGAGCGCCGAGTCCTACGACGAGAGCGGCGCCGGGTCGCCGCCCGATCTCTGGATCGCCGACGAGCGCCGCATCGGCGAGGTGCCGGATCCCGAAGGCGGGGTGGGGATCCCGATCATCGTGTTGACCGGGCGCCACGGCGCGACCGGCGCGGACCCGCGGATCGTGGGTGCGGTGCAGCGACCCGCGGGCCTGCACGAGCTGTATCGCCTGCTGCAGCAGGTCTTCGAGGAGACGCCGCGCTCGACGCCGCGGGTGCCCGTGCACCTGCGGGCCCGCTGCCGGCGCCAGGATCGCGCCTGGCCCGGTGCGATGCTCTCGCTCTCCGAGAACGGATGCCTGCTCCGGAGCACCGAGCCCCTGCCGCTGGGGACCCAGGTCAACCTGAGCTTCGAGCTGCCGAGGATCGGTCCGGTGGAGCTCTGGGCGGAGGCGGCCTACCAGCTGGTGCCCGATCTCGGCCTGGTCTTCAGCGCGCTCGAGGCCGCCGATCGCGACGCGATCCAGCAGTACGTCGTGGACGCTCTCGCCCACGCCTGAGCGATCGATCGGCTACGCTCGTCCGGTCATGAGCGACTCGTCCCGACCCACCTCCCACGGCGCCTCCGAGGCGTCGGGCGCCCAGGACCCGAAGCGCTTCGACCTGTTCGCGCCCACGCCCGAGCACGCCCTGCTGGCCCAGACCCTGCGCGAGTTCGTCGAGCGGGAGGTGGAGCCCCAGGCGGCGCTCCACGATCGCGAGGAACGCTTCAACCTGGAGCTCTTCCGGAAGGCCGGAGAGCTCGGGCTCACGGGCATCACCCTCCCCGAGGAGTACGGCGGGGCGGGCATGGACGCCCTGGCGGCCGTGCAGGTGATCGAGGCGCTGTCGACCTCGGATCCCGGGTTCGGCCTGACGGTGCTGGCCCACGCGATCCTGTTCGCCCAGAACTTCGCGGTGAACGCCTCGCCCGAGCAGAAGGCGCGGGTCCTGCCCGACATCGCCAGCGGTCGCCACATCGGCGGGCTCTGCATGACCGAGCCCGAGGTGGGGACGGACGTGCTCGCCATGCGCACGCGCGCCAAGCGCGACGGCGACTTCTACGTCATCGAGGGCACCAAGACCTTCATCACCAACGGCGGCCTCGACGAACACACCCTGGGCGACCGGTTCATCGTCTACGCGGCGACCGGCGAGCGCGAGATCAGCTCGTTCCTCGTCGAGAAGGGGATGGACGGGTTCCGGCTGGGCCAGAAGTGGACCGACAAGCTCGGGATGCGGGCCTCGTTCACCGCCGAGCTGGTCTTCGACGGCGTCCGCGTGCCCGCGGCCAACCGCCTGGGAGACGAGGGCCAGGGCACGATCCACATGATGCGCAACCTGGAGATCGAGCGGCTGGTGCTGGCCGCCCAGGGCACGGGCATCGCCCAGCGCTGCCTGCGGGTGATGATCGACTACGCCAACGAGCGGCGCGCCTTCGGGAAGCCGATCCGCGAGTTCGGTCAGATCCAGCGCCACATCGCCGAGGTGTTCGCCGAGTACCGCGCGGCCCGGACCTTCGTCTACGACACGGCGCGTCGCATGGACCTCGAGGCCACCGGACAGCGCGTGGACGCCGACGCCACCAAGCTCTTCGCCTCCCAGGTGGGCAAGCGCGCGGCCGACGCCGCGATCCAGGTGCTCGGCGGCAACGGCTACATGGGCGAGTACGTGGTGTCCCGGCTCTGGCGCGACGCGAAGCTCCTGGAGATCGGCGGCGGGACGCTCGAGGCCCACCACAAGAACCTCGCCAAGGACCTCTCGCGCGACCCGTCCCTGGTCGGGTGACGCCGGGACGGACCGACGACCCGGCCGCCGGCCCGGTCAGTCGTCCCGGTCAGTCGTCCCCGCCCGCGAGCGGCGCCACCAGGCGATAGGCGGCGATCGCGTTCTTTCCCACCTTGCCCGCGCTCTCGAAGGGCAGCCCGCTCGGGATGTCGCGCAGGGCGTCGGCCGAGATCATCAGCCCGTTGGCGTCGGCCGCCTTCTGGAGGTGGCCGGCGACGTCGAGCACCTCGCTGTAGGCCACGCCGCGCTGGCGGTCCAGCAGGCAGTCGCCGGCGTGCAGGCCGCAGCGGACCCGGAAGGGCACGCTCAGCACGTTCTCCCGCCGGTTCCAGTGATCGAGGCGCTCGAGCAGCGCCGACGCGCCCCGGGCCGCCATCAGCGTCTCCTCGAAGAAGCACATCAGCTCGTCGCCGTTGCTGTTGAGCACGATGCCCTGGTGCTCCTCGACCACCGCCCCGACGAAGGCGCGGAAGCGCTCGAAGGAGACCACCTGGGCCTCGGGCGGCGAGCCCGGGGACTTCAGCCCGTAGGAGTCGACGACGTCGACGTCGAGGAAGCCTCCGTGCACCGAGAACTCGTCGCGCAGCTCCTGCTCCCAGCGCAGCTTCTCCTCCATGCGCTCGTGGAGGGAGGCGACCGGGCGCGACTGCGCCTCGGCGCCGGGCGCCTCGATGGCCGCGCGCAGCACCACGCGGTCCGCGAGCTGGATCTCGTCGCCGTCGGCGAGGACCTTCCGGTCCCGGATCGGGCGGCCGTTCACGTAGGTCGGGTTGACCCGGCTCAGGTGCACGACGCTCCACCGGCCGTGCTCGAACACGACCTGGGCGTGCTGCCGGGAGACGCCGGACTCGGGCAGGGACACCAGACAGGTCGGGTGGCGGCCCAGCAGATTGGGCGCTTCGGGCTCGAGCCAGAAGCTCTTGCCTTCCCAGCCCTCGATGCCCGAGACCAGGACCAGGTGGCTCCCGGCGCCGGCGATCGGACGCGTCTCGGTGCGATCGAGTTCGCGGGAGTCGACCTGCTGGGTGACCTCGGCGGTGGACTCGGTGTCGGCCATGGGGCGCGTGGCGCGCGAGCGGTCGGCGGGTGTGCGTCCCAGCTCCTCCCGGGCTTCGAACAGGCCGGTCAGCCCCGGGCCGACCTGCTCGCGCACCTCGATGAGCACGCGGCCCATGCGGATCTGGTCCCCCGGGCTGATCGAGGCCCGGCCGACCGGCTGGCCGTTGACCAGGGTCGCGTTGGTGGCGTTGGGGTCGGCTTCGATGCGGTTGCCCTCGGCATCCCGACACACGAACGCCTGGGAGCTCGAGACGCTGGCGTCGCGCAGGTAGATCCGGTCCGGTCGCTTGGGCTCGCCCGGCGCCCGCCGCCCGCGGCCGATCGCCACCCGGTCCCCGTCCACGGTGAAGCTCAGCCCCGCGTCGTGGCCCTCGAGCACGATCAGGTTCAGCATGGGGGCGTCGTTGCCCTCGGCCTGGCGGGCTTCGTGCCGTCTCAGGAGCTCGCGGAGGGAGGGAAGCCAGCGAACCATGTCTGCGATCCGTTCTCCATTCCGGGGTCGATTCCTGGGTCCATTGCGGGGCGCGTTCCGGGGGCCGTTCCAGGGCGGTTCCAGGGTCGTTCCCGGGGTCGAATCCAGGGGCCGTTCCGGGGCGGTTCCAGCGCGAGACCGGCCGTCTCCGGCGCGACTCGAGCGCGATGCCAGCGCCGCTCGACCCGGCAAGGGTCGGCTCGCCGCGAGGGGCGGCGAGGGAGACCGCTCGCGCTGCTCTCTGCGCCTGATAGCTTATCAGCTCCGCGTGACCGGAAGGGCCCGTTCTCGGGGCCGCAGGGAGCGCGGGGGGAGCTGCGCAGGTCGCAGCCCGCGTGCAACGGACGGCCCACGGCCGCGCAACCGGTCGGGAGACCGGTCGGGAGACCGGTCGGAAGATCGGCCGGGAGACCGGTCGACGGGTCGGACGGCTCGGGAAGAGGATCGGACCCAGGACCCGACAGATGACCGGACCCAGGACCCGACAGATGACCGGACCGAAGACCGGACCGAAGGCCGGAACGCTGACCAGTCCGCCGAAGATGGAGATGCGATGACCACCGGCCCGCGCAAGGCCCGCCTGGGAACGCTCGCCGTGGCGCTCGTCGTCGCCGTCGGCTGCTCGGGCGAGGAGCCCGAGCCCGCGGCCCCTGCCTCCCCGGCCCCCTCCCGGAGCGAGCCCCAGCGGTCCCCCGCCGAGGAGGCGTCGAGCGTCCCGCTGCCGGGGCCGGCCGGGGTGGAGCTCTCGGTTCGCGGCCAGCGGGTGACCCTCGCCTGCCGCGAGGCCGACGTGGGGGGCATCCTGTCGGACCTCGCCGACGAGCTCGAGTTCGCTCTCGAGGTCACGGGGGCGCCGCTTCCCCGCCTGACCGCGCGCATCGTCGACGCGCCCATCGCCGAGGCGCTGCCGGTGGTGCTGGCCGGCGTCCGCTACGACGCGGAGTTCGAGAGCCAGGGCGACACCCACCGCCTCGTGCGCCTGCGCGTGGGCGGAGTGGGCGACGCGGCCCCGGGCGGGACCCGGGCTTCCAACGCCACCATGGACCGGATTCGCGAGGCCGTGGAGCGTTCGCGCGTGACCGGCTCGCTGCTCGATCCCGACGATCCCCGGGTGGCGGTGGACGACGCCGACCTCGAGGACGAAGACGAGGAGCGAGCCCAGGCCGCGTGGATCGATCGCCTCTCGGACCGCGACCCCGCGGAGCGAGCCCGCGCCGCCTACGAGGTCGAGCCCGAAGGCCGGGGCCTCGATGCCCTGCTCGGGGTCCTCTACAACGACGCCGACCCCTCGGTGCGCACGGCCGCGGTGAGCCAGCTCGAGGACTCCGACGCCCACGCCGCGGTGGAGGGGCTCGTGTACGCCCTGTCCGACCGCGACCGCGGCGTCGTGCTCGAGGCCATCGACGCCCTGGAGTTCGCCGGAGACGAGTCGGTGATCCCGAGCCTCGAGCCCCTGCTCGACTCCCCGGACGCCGAGGTCCGCGAGGCCGCGGAGGAGGCGATCGAATTCCTCGAGTGATCGGCCTGTCTCCGGCTTCGACCGCAGTGCGTTCGCGAAGGGCCTTGCCCGCCGCGGTGCTCGCCGTCGGGCTGGCCCTGGCGGCGGGCGCCGCCAGCGGCGAGCCGGCGCCCGCGGCGGCCGCGGCGCCCGGGGCCTCCGCGGTGCGCCTGCTCGTCGTGGTGTCGGTGGACCAGCTGCGGAGCGACCGGCTCGAGCCCGACCTGCCCGGGGGGCTCGGGCGCCTGGCCCGGGAGGGCCGGGTCTTCGGCGAAGCGGTGGTGGACCACGCGGCCAGCGAGACCTGCCCGGGTCACGTTGTGCTCACCACCGGGCGCCACCCGGGACCGTCCGGCGTGCCGGGCAACGACTACGTCGATCGCGCGAGCGGGAGCCGGGTGTACTGCGTCGACGACCCGAGCGCAGGCTCCCGGGTCTTCGGCGATCGGGCCGGGCGCTCGCCCCGGGCGATCCGGGTCGACGCGCTGGGGGACTGGCTGGCGGCGTCGCGACCGGGCTCGCGGGTCTACAGCGTGTCCGGCAAGGATCGGGCCGCCATCGCGATGGGGGGGCAGCGGCCGGACGGCGCCTTCTGGTACTGGAGGTCGACCCCGCCGCGCTTCACCACCAGCCACTACTACGCCGAGAGCGAGCCGGACTGGCTCCCGGAGTGGAACCAGCGCTGGCGCAGCCGGCTCCCGGACCGCTGGCGGCTGGCCCCGCACCTGGACGTTCCCGACGGTCGTCCCGACGACTTCGCCGCCGAGTCCGACGAACTGGGTCGAAGCGGCGACAAGCCCCTGGCCGAGGGCGACCCGGACGAGCTGGCGGACCGGGTCTACGCCTCGCCCCATCTCGACGAGATCACCCTCGAGCTCGCCGGGGAGATCGTGCGGCGCTTCGGGCTCGGACGCGGCCCGGACCTCGACCTGCTGCTGGTCTCGCTGTCGGCCACCGACACGGTCGGGCACCTGTACGGACCCTGGAGTCACGAGTCGCGGGACGTGCTCCTGCGCACCGATGCCGCGCTCGGGGCCTTCCTCGCCGACCTCGAGCGCCGCGTGGGGCCGGGCGCTCTGGCGGTGGCGCTCAGCGCGGACCACGGGGTGCTCGCCCTGCCCGAATGGCTCGCGGCGACGGGCCGCGAGACCTGCCCGGTCGAGGGCGGGCGCGTGGGGCTCACCTGGCTCGGACTTCGCCTGCTGGCGTCCCTGCACTTCGAGTACTCCCCCTTCTCCTGGCCCGGGCCGTGGCTGCACTTCGCCGGGACCCGGGCGACGGTGGACCGCCAGCGCGCCCGGGACCACGGCGTGTCGGTGGAGGAGGTGACGGCGTACGCCGAGGCGTGGATCGAGCGGCATCCGGCCATTGCGGAAGCCTGGACCCGGGAGGAGATCGAGCGGGGGACCAGCGAGACCGCGCGCCTCTATCGGAACTCCCTGGACCCGGAGCGCGGAGGCGACCTCCAGTTCGAGCTGGCCCACGGCTGCCTGATCACGCCCTTCTCGACCGGGACCACCCACGGCACGCCCCACGCCTACGATCGCGAGGTGCCCCTGGTGTTCTTCGGTCCCGGCGTCCGGGCCGGGGCCGCGCCCGGGCCGGCCCGCACCGTCGACCTGGCGCCGACCCTGGCGCGGTGGCTCGGGATCCCCGTCCCGGGGGACCTGGACGGCCGCGCGCTGCCGCTCCGCTGAAGCGGCCCCGATCTGGGTTATCCTGCCGGGCCGTCGCCAGGCCAAGGAGGAGTGAAGCGCCCATGTCCCAGTCCACAGGCCAACAGACCCCGCTCTGGAACTACGGGGACCTCATGGACCGCATCGATGCGGTGATGCCCGCCGATGCGCCGGCCCTGGTCCACGGCGACCGCAGCATCACCTGGGGCGACTTCGCGCGGCGCACCAACAACCTGGCGCGCCGCCTCGGCGAGCTCGGGGCCCAGCCCGGCGACAAGGTCGCCTTCTACATGCGCAACGTCCCGGCCTACACGGAGACGCTGGTCGCCTGCTTCAAGGGCCGCTTCGTCCACGTGAACGTCAACTTCCGCTACACCGACGACGAGCTGCACTACATCTTCGACAACTCCGACGCCGCGGTCGTGGTCTACGGCGCCGAGTTCCGGGACCACATCCAGTCCCTCGCCGGCCGCCTGGACAAGGTGAAGGCGTTCGTCCAGGTCGACGGCGAGGGCCGGCCCGAGGGCGTCTTCGACTACGAGGAGATCGTGGGGGAGGGCGCGGGCGAGCCCCTGGGCATCGAGCGCTCCCCCGACGACCTGCTGTTCATCTACACCGGCGGCACCACGGGCATGCCCAAGGGCGTCATGTGGCGGGCCGAGGACCTCTGGGGCGCGCTGGGCTACGGCGTGAACGCGCCGTGCAACGAAGGCGAGGTGCCGCCCGATCCCGAGACCCACGTCGCCAACGTCCAGCGCTTCGGGCCGGGGCTGAAGCAGGTTCCCTCCTGCCCGCTGATGCACGGCACGGGGCTCCTCACGGCCATCACCACCATCTCCTCGGGCGGCTGCATCGTCACGATGGAGAAGCCGTCCTTCGACGCCGAGGAGCTCTTCGACACCATCGAGCGCCACCGGGTCACCAGTACGGTCATCGTGGGCGACGCCTTCGCGCGGCCCATGCTCGACGCCCTCGAGGCCAACCCCGGTCGCTGGAACCTCGAGTCGCTCAAGATGGTCGTCTCGTCGGGCGTCATGTGGAGCCGCGAGGTGAAGCAGGGCCTGCTCCGCCACCACCCCGGGATGATGCTGGTCGACACCTTCGGCTCGTCCGAGGCGGTGGGCTTCGGGACCTCGGTCACCACCGCCGCCGGGGAGACCCGCACGGCGCGCTTCCAGATCGGCGAGAAGTGCAAGGTCTTCACCGAGGACCACCGGGAGGTGCAGCCGGGAAGCGAAGAGCGCGGCTTCATCGCGCGCTGCGGACCGATCCCCATGGGCTACTACAAGGACCCGGAAAAGTCCGCGAAGACCTTCCCCACCATCGAGGGCGTCCGCTACTCGATTCCCGGCGACTGGTGCACCGTCGAGGCGGACGGGACCCTCACGCTCCTGGGCCGCGGCAGCGTCTGCATCAACACCGCGGGCGAGAAGGTCTACCCCGAAGAGGTGGAGGAGGCGCTGAAGACCCATCCGGACGTCGAGGACGCGCTGGTGGTCGGGCTGCCGGACGAGAAGTGGGGGCAGTCGGTGACCGGCGTCGTGCAGCTCCGCGAGGGCGCCGACCTCGACGAGGGCGGGCTGCGCCAGCACGTACGATCGTCCCTTGCCGGCTACAAGTCGCCCAAGCGCGTGGTGGCGGTGGAGCAGATGTTCCGCGCGCCCAACGGCAAGGCCGACTACAAGAGCGCCACCGCCTTCGCCCGCCAGAGCCTCCTGGGCGACTAGGCGGCCCCGCCCGCCGGCGGCTTCGCTCCCCCCGACCCCCGACCCCCGAACTGCGGGGGCCAGTCGTGCGCCGTCGCGACGGCGGCGGTCGAGGCCCCTCCGCTAGCCGAAGGCCCGCTCCGCCAGGCGTTGGAGGCCCTCCACGGCCTGCCGCGACCGGCGCCAGGGGCTGACGATCACCCGGTCGACGCCGATCCCTGCGAAGCGCCGCAGCTCGGACGGGTCCGGATCGGACGCGCCCACGCTGACCACCAGGGGAGGGCGGTCGCCCCGCAGACCGTGCAGCCGCTCCACCAGGGGCGCGGCGGTCTCCGGCGTGTGGTGGAGGCCCAGCCAGCCGTCTCCCAGGCTCGCCGCCCGGCGCAGCGCGGCCGGCGACTCGCCGCCCACGTGGAGGGGCGGGCCGCCCTCCTGCACCGGCTTCGGCTCGAAGCAGACCTTCTCGAAGGCGAAGAACTCCCCGCGGTGCTCCACCTCGGGCTCGCTCCACAGCCTTCGGCAGACCCCGATGGCCTCGTCGAGCCTTCGGCCGCGGCTGCGGAAGTCGATGCCCGCCGCACGGAACTCGCCCTCCAGCCAGCCCGCGCCCACGCCCACCTCGGCGCGTCCGCCGGAGACCCAGTCCAGGGTCTGGACGGCGCGCGCCGACACGAACGGGTGTCGGAGTCCCAGCAGGTAGACGTGGGTGCCGAGCCGGATCCGCCGGGTCCGGCCGGCCAGGAAGCACAGCGCTCCGAAGGCGTCGAAGACCGGGGTCTCGGGCGGGACCGGCGGGTGGTCCGCTCCCGGGAAGGGCGACCCGGACATGTCGACCGGGAAGACCAGGTGCTCGGGCAGCCACACCGACTCGAACCCCAGGCGCTCGGCCTCGAGGGTGACCTCCAGGTGGAGGTGCGGGTTCAGCTGGCCCAGGGCGACTCCCAGCTTCGGGATCGAAGGCGCGCTCGCCACCGTGACGCATCTCCTCGGGGCTGCGGACCCCGGCGGATTGTAGTCCGCCGGGACCCCGAGAGGGTCCGCCGCGGCCGACCCCGACCGCGCCGCTTCGCTCCACCCTGTCTCCGCCGCCTCGCTCCTCTCTCTCGCGCGTGCCGCTTCGCTCCTCCTTGGCGGCGCCGCTTCGCTTCGTCTGCGGCCTTCGGGGCGAGGCGGGGGGGACCGGGGGGCGCCCGTGCTCCGACAGTCCTCGGCGAACCCGTTGGTGGCTTCACGGGGAGAACGGGGCTGCCCTGCGCTGGCCGTACCTGCCTGCGGAACTGCGCGCGGGACCCCCCTGTACCCCCCGACCCGGGACGGGGCAGCCAACGACGTCGAATCGTTCCGTCTCGGCGGGTTCGACCCTGCGGTTGGCTGCCCAGCGCGAGACCGGGGGAAGGGTTGACAGCGGAGCGACCGCCGAGGCGAGAAGAGCGTACTCGCTCCCGAAGTGCTGCTTCGACCGATGGCGGCCAGCGCGTGGACGAGCGCAGGCGTCGTATTCCCGGCGGCCGCCAGCCCCGGCAGAGAAGGAGCGGAGGGAGACGGAGTCGCAACCCTTCCCCCGGTCGGGGCAACGGAGGACCTCACGCGAAGCGAAGCGCGCTGTGAAGGCGAAGCGAAGCGGCCTCCCAGACGCGAAGCGAAGCGGCCTCCCAGACAGGCGCAGCCAACGAGACGGCGGGAGCCGTCGACACCTGCGCCGCACGCGGCTCCTAGTCGACGAACGCCCAGAGGAGCTCGCGGCTGTGGGCGTCGAGCTCCTCCGGGCGGCGCACCAGGAAGAGGTCGCCGGCCACGTCGCGCACCAGCCAGCCGCCGCCCGGCAGGCCCACCGGCCAGTCGTCGCGCCGGGTCTGGAAGGAGCGCGGGCCCTGGCGCGTCTCGACCCGCCAGCGGCGGATCTCCACCTCCTCCTCGCACTCGACCACCCGGGTCACCTCGAGCACGAAGCCCGCCTCGGCCAGCGCGCACTCGAAGGCGCGGCGCGAATCGGGGTCCAGGTCCCCGGGGTCCTGGACCCAGGCGAACTCCTCGTCCTCCTCGTCGCGCAGGGAGATCAGGCGCCCGGGCTCGGACCATGGAAAGCACCGGCAGACGCGCACGGAACGGCTCTGGCCGTCGCGTGTGGCCCACAGGCGGCCGTCGTTGCGGCGCTCCAGTCGCAGGCTCCCTCGGCGGCGGGGCGAGGCGCTCTCGCCGGTCGGGCGGGACGGGTGCAGCTCGGCTCTCATCGCGATCTCCTTCAGGCCCCGTGGGCCAGCTCGCGTTGCAGGTCGTGCAGGCGCCGGTAGGTCGAGTCCGGGTCCGCGAGCAGCTCGTGGTGGCTGCCGCGTTCGCGGATGCGCCCGTCCTCGATGACGAAGAGCCGGCTCGCCCGGCGCAGCGTCGACAGCCGGTGGGCGATGGCGAACACCGTCCGGCCCTCGACCAGCCGATCCAGCGCGTCCTGGATCTTGCGTTCGGTCTCGGTGTCGACCGCGCTGGTCGCCTCGTCGAGGATGAGGATGCGCGGGTCGCAGAGGATCGCCCGGGCGATGGAGATCCGCTGGCGCTCCCCTCCCGAGAGCGTGTGCCCCCGTTCGCCCACGATCGTGTCGTAGCCGTGCTCCAGCTTGCAGATGAAGTCGTGGGCGTTGGCGGCGCGGGCGGCCTGCACCACGTCCTCGAAGCTCGCCTCCGGGACGCCGTAGCGCACGTTCTCCAGGATCGCGCCGTGGAACAGGTACGGCTCCTGGAGCACCATGCCCACCTGTCGCCGGAACTGGCCCGAGTCGAGCTCGCGCACGTCCACGCCGTCGACCTTCACCCGGCCTCCGATGGGGTCGTAGAAGCGCGCGATCAGGTTGGCGATGGTCGACTTGCCGCCGCCCGACGGGCCCACCAGTCCGATCATCTCGCCCGGCTGCACGTCGAAGTCCATGCCGCGGATCACGTGGCGGACGCCGTCGTAGCCGAACGTGACGTTCTCGAAGGTGACCCGCCCCCGGATCGGATCGAGCCTCACGGGTCTCTGCAGGTCGGTCACCTCGGGCTCGGTGTCGAGCACCTCGAACACGCGGTGCGCGGAGCTGGTGGCGCGGTTCATGATGCGGGCCATCTGCCCGATGATCTCGATCGGCGCCACGAACATCGTGGTGTACAGCAGGAACGACACGAACGTGCCCGAGGACAGCGGCGCCGAGACCGCGCCCCCGCCCCCGCCGTCCAGCAGTCGCGGCAGAGCGAACACCCAGACCCCCACGATCATCGCCTGGATCCCGAACATCAGCGCCGGCCAGAAAGAGGTCCACAGCCGGTGGATGCGGTTGAACTCTTCGGTGACGTCGGCGTTGCGGTGGTCGAAGCGCCCGCGCTCCCGGTCCTCCTGGTTGAAGGCCTTGACCACGCGCATGCCCGGGATCGTGTCCGACAGCACGTCGGTGACGCTCGACCACTTGCGCCAGGCGCGCAGGAAGAGCCGGTTCAGGCGCTCTCCGTAGAGGAAGATGGCGAGGCAGAAGACCGGCACCGGCAGGGTCATCACGAGCCCCAGCCGCCAGTCCAGGTGGAGGAGCACGGCGCCCAGGCCCAGCAGCATCACCACCGCCAGGGACACGTCCACCACGCCCAGGGCCAGGAACTCCCAGAGACGATCGGTGTCCGAGCTGACCCGGGTGATGAGGCTGCCGGTCTTCTTGCGCGAGAAGAACGCCAGGCTCAACCCCTGGAGATGCTCGTACAGGTCCGTTCGCAGGTCGCGCGCGACCCACTCCCCGAGCGTCGACATGAAGCGCAGGCGCACCCACTGGCAGAGCTGGCGGACGACGTAGCTCGCGGCCATGGCGCCCACGGCCCAGCCGGCCCAGCGCGCTCCCCGAGCCGGGTCGAGGGTGCCGGCCTGGACCGGCGCGATCACCCGGTCGATCAGCGTCCCCGCCAGGTACGGGGGGACCAGCGCCAGCAGGGTGATCAGCGCGGCGGACCCCATGCCCAGCATCAGCTCGAGCCGATAGGGACGCAGGTAGGCCAGCAGCCGCCACAGCACGGCGATCTCGCGGTGGGCGACCAGGGCCTGGGCGTCGCGGATGGGCCGCGCCAGCCCCTCCACGTACTCGAGGTCGGGGTCGCCCGCGGGAGCGTCGCGTCCTTCGAGCGCCTCTTCGAGGGTGAAGCGGATGTTCTCGACGGCGCGCCGCTGGCGGCGGGTGTAGCGGACCGTGGCCAGGGCCGGCTCGCCCGGCGGGCCGAGCAGGCTGAGCGTGTCGCAGGACAGCCCCGGCACCTCGGCGAGCGCCCGGATCCGGCTCCTCGGGAAGCTGCGGATCCGGCTCTCCCCGGCGCCCTCGGTCTGCTCGACCACGGCCACGCTCTGCGGGCCGAGTAGCAGCCAGTGGCGGCACAGCCTGAGGTCGGCGTCGAGGTCGCAGAGGGCGTAGAGCTGGACCGGTCGCCCGCCCCAGCTGCGCTCGACCCGTCGGCGCAGCTCTGCGGGCAGCCGCGGCGGCTGGTCGGTGTAGCGGTGGATGATCTCCAGGTCGGTCTGTCGGGGCGCTTCGGACATCGATTGGCTCTCTCGGTTTCCCTCCCCGTGCGGGGGAGCGGGAGGTCGAAAAGAAAACGGCCTTCCGGGGCACCCCGGAAGGCCGCTCGATGTCGCGAGCTGGACGTCCCTAGGGTGCGTGGCCTCCGGCGTCGACACCGCCCTCCTGGGCGGTGCAGAGCGGACCGTGGGGCCGGGCAAGGGCAGAGGACCCGTGCGCGATGCGCGGTCGGATCGACGGCGCGGCGAGGCGCGGGGCCCATACGCGGGCGCACTGCGCCGGGCACACCGGTCCCATGGTCTTCGCCTGGATCGCGAACGGTCTCATCGGCGTCCTGCCCTCTCGGTCATCGGGAGTCGGTTCTCCTCTGGGTTCCCTGGGCCGTTCGTGCCCGTTCGTGCGGATCGCCGGCGCGGGTCGATCCCGGCGAGGGTCGGTCCCGGCACGGGGCGGTCCCGGCGCGGCGGGTCCGGGATGAGGGAGCGCGGCGAGGGCCGCGGCAGCGGCAAAGTACGCCACGACATGACCGCCGGTCAACCGGGAATCACAGAAAGATGCGTCGGGGGCGGCCCCGCCAGGCCTCGCGGAGCAGTTGACTCGCGGATCGAAACCGCCAGCGTTCGTAGAGGGAGGCGAAGTGGAGGGCCGTCTTCTCGCGATCGTCGAAGTAGCGCGCCTGGCGGTCGTAGTCGAAGAGCGCGCCCCGATCGAGGCCGTCGAAGTCCAGCAGGCCCCCGTCCGAGCCCTCCAGGTACTCGAGCAGGGGACCGGCGTACTCGTCCAGCAGCCGCTCCTCGGTGGCGTTCAGGAGGTCCCGGGTCCGGGCCATCTCGGGGTTGATCCCCTCCTGGCGGCCGAACATGGAGTTCCCGGCCCAGGGGTGTCCGGCGTTGGTCGGGGTCTCGAGGCTCGGGTGGTACGGCACGCCGACCGCCTCGGCCACCCGGGCCACCGTGGGCTCGGGCCGGGAGCTCAGGTCCTCGAAGCGGTAGACCACCACCCGGTCGCCGAAGCGCTCCTTCAGGAGCACCGTCCGCGTGAAGGTCACCAGCCAGTTCACGATGGTGGCCTCGGCGAAGCGGCCGGTGGCCCTGGGCACCCAGCGGTCCGACGGTCGCCAGCCCCGGGCCACCCGGCCGGACACCAGCTGGCTCAGGACCTTGCGCTTCTCCGAGGTGAGGCAGCCGCGGAGATGGCGCACCGGGTCGACGAACGTGCTGCCGGGGAACTCGCTGAGGAACCGGCCCACGTCCGCGAAGAGCCCGTTGGCCCGGTGGTAGACCACGAAGTCCAGGGTTCCGCCGTGGGCGCCTCGATCCCAGGTGTCGAAGAGCGCCCGATGGAGCGCGTCGTAGACGCCGGACAGGCTCCGGTCGTCCCCGATGCCCTTGCGGAAGTGGTCGAGAAAGGCCGGGTGGTCGAAGTCGGCGTCGAGGTCCAGGTGGCGCGACTTGGCCCGGAGCTTGCCGGAGCGGAAGTGGGCGCCCACCAGGCAGCGCCGGGGGTCGGGGTCGAGGCCCACCGCGCGGGCGACCTCGTCGGGGGTCATGTCCGCGCCCAGGCGGGGGTGGTTCTGGACCTGGTCCTTCTCTCCCCGGGCCGCCAGGCTCGGGTGCAGGGCCTCGTCCATGGGCAGGTGGAGCTCGAAGGGATAGGCGCCCACCTGGGGGTGGTGGTCGAAGAGGCGGGCCAGGAGCGAGCCGCCGCAGCGCACCGTCGAGCCGATGAAGACGTTCCTCATGGGGTGTCCGCGCTGCCCTCCTGCAAGAGGGCCTCGCCGTAGCCCGCGGCGCGCACCTCGTCCTCCATCTTGAGGCGCGCGAAGGCGCTCCGCCACTCGGGCGCGCCCGCCAAGGGCGGCGGGCCGGGGGCGCGGAGATGGGCCTCGGCGTAGGCCAGCACGGACTCCGGCGCCTCCAGCCCGAGCCCGCGGTAGAGCCGCTCGGTCGTCTCGCGCGGTCGCGTGCCCAGGTCCTCGTGGCGGACGAGCTGGTAGTCGTCGCCGAACAGCGTCCGTCCGTCCTCGTGGGTGCGCTCGAACAGGTGCCTCCAGACCAGGAGCACCCGCTCGAAGTCCCGGAGCGGGCCGAGCTCGGCGTGCTCCGGCCGCCGGCGCAGGCGTTCCGACAGGGCCCGGCTCGCCCACAGCCCTCCGGGCTTGCCACAGCGGCCGAAGAACCGCTCCGCCTCGAGCTGGGCGGCTCGTTCCCGGCTCAGCATCTGGGAGACCGCGACCCGGCGCGGATCGCGCACCAGGTGGACGAGCTTCGACCCGGGAGCGATCTCCCGGAGCTGGTGGAGCTTCTCGGCCGCGCGCACGAACTTGACGACGCTGTCGGGCGCCGCGTCCAGCATGGCGCGCAGGTAGTCGACGCAGGCGGTGGGCCAGGTCGCCGCCAGCTCGAGGTCGGGATCCCGGGGCGCTCCGTAGTTGAAGAAGGCCGGATCCGAGACGCCCCCCGGTGACGCGGCGAAGCGCTCCCGCAGCGCGCGGTTGCGCGCGGCCAGCTCGACGTCCTGGAGCCCGCTGCCTCCGCCCCGCCGGCCGCGCTTGGCCGGCCCGAAGGGCTCGTACCAGGCGTCGAAGCGCGGGTCCCGGGCCAGGATGTCGAACGCCACGGTGGTGCCCGACCGGCGCATCCCCTGGATGAAGACCTTCACGGTCAGCGCGCCAGGGAGTCGAGGAGGGCGGCGAGCTCTTCCTGGGTGCGCTCCCAGGGCAGGGCGTCGCAGACGGCCCGGGCGCCGCGGGACAGCCTTTCGCGGACCTCGGGGTCGGCCAGCTCCTCGATGGCGGCCCGCAGGTCGTCGACGTCCGGGTCGTACTTGGGGATGCCGGACTTGGCGGTGCCGGTGCAGCGCGAGCGCACCAGCCGCCCGTTGACCCCGTTGCGGATGAACTCGTTCATCGGCGGGATGTCGTTGGTGATCATCGGCATCCCGAACGCGGCCGCCTCGAACAGGTGCAGGCCCGTCCCCTCCCAGCGGCTGGGCGCCAGGCACACCTGGCAGGAGGCGAACAGATCGTAGTACTCGCCCTGGGCCAGGTCGCCGGTGATGCGCGTGATGCGGGGGTCGTCGTCCACCTCCACGTGCTCGGTGAACGGGCCGCTCGCCTGGGCCTTGATCACCAGCCGCAGGTCGGGGTGGCGGGTCCGGCGGAAGGCCTCGATGGTCTTCTTGATGGGCTTGCGGGGCCCCTGCACCCCGCCCGGGAAGAAGAGGTGGACACCTCCGCTGCGCGGCCTGGGCTTCACGTCCAGCAGCTCGGGATGGATGCCCCAGGTCAGCAGCGGGCTCTCGATGCCCAGGCGGCGGTAGCGGACCCGGGTGCAGCGGTTGAGCGAGTAGACCAGGTCGTAGGCGCGCCGGGTGGGCTCGACGTCCTTCTCCCGGAACGCCTCCCACACGAAGTAGCCGACCGTCCGGACCCCCTGCCGGCGCAGCGCCTCGATCTCCCGGAACTGGTAGTTCTGGTTGAAGAAGGCCACCTCGATCGAGTGCTCCCGGGCCCAGTCCAGGTACTCGTGCTCCGGGATCATGTGGGAGGTGGCGGGGGCGACGTCGGGCTGCTGCCAGACGTCCGCGCGGTCCACGAAGGCGGGCACCACGTGGTTGTCGCGGGTCGGCCGGGCCAGCACGAACGTGCGGTGACCGAGGGCGTCGAGCGCGTCGCGCAGATGCCGGGACAGGGTCGCCTGCCCCTGGTTTCGCCACTGGCTCACGATGCCGATGTTCATGGAGAGGAGTTCGCCGTTGGATGGGGTCCGGGCTCGCATGGGCGCGCGGACGCGGCGGATCCTACCCGATCGGCCGGTCGCCGACCACGAAGGAGCCGCCGCGGCGCCGGGCCGCGCAGGCCCGGTAGACCTCGAGGTGGCGGTCGAAGACGCGGGGCATGAGCAGCTCGTCCCGCAGGCGCGCGACCCCCGGGTCCGGCGTGCGGGCGTCTGCCAGGGCGTCCTCCACGGCCTCGGCCAGGACCTCGGGCTCGCAGGGGGCGAAGCGCCGGATCGCGCCGGGCGCGATGGCGTCGTAGCGGTCGAGCTGGGGCAGGTCGTTGCACAGGATCGGGACCGCGGCGGAGATCCAGGTGCTGAGCGACCCCGAGGCCGAGAAGAACCGGAAGGGCGTGACGGCCAGGTCGGTCGCGGCCAGGACCTGCTGCTGGGCCGCGTCCTCGAGCCAGCCGGTGACGTGCAGGCGGTCGGCGGTGCCGTCGCGCTCGGCGCGCCGCGCGAGCCTTCCCAGGTAGTCCTCGTTGCCCTCGCTGGGCCGGCCCGCGAGCACCACGTGGACGTCGTCCGCAAGGCAGCGCAACGCCTCGACCAGCACGTCGTGCCCCTTGGAGGGGTGGATGAAGCCCAGCAGGGTGACCACCCGCGCCTCGGCGAGCCCCAGCGCCCGCCGCGCGGCGTCGCGGTCGGGCAGCGGACCCCGCGCCTCCACGAAGTGGTCCACCACCCGGGCGGTGGCGCCCCGGCGCGTCAGCCGCGCCAGGCGCTGCGCCTCTTCGTCGGAGCACACGAGCACCGCCGCCGCGCGGCGAAGCCAGAGGCGGAGGGTGCGGTTGGTCGGGACACGCTGGCGGAAGTGTCGGCGGACGCGGCGCCAGCGCCAGCGCCGGCTGCGCCACGGGGCCCAGGGGTCGCGCGGGTAGACGTCGTGACAGGTCGCGACCACCGGTGCGGCGCAGGCGTCCAGGAAGGCGCGGACGTTCTCGAGCTGGCGGGAGCCCGACCCCCAGAGGTCGCGGTTGTGCTGCACGTGGACGACGTCGGAGCGCCCGAGGTCCGCTGCGGCTCCCGCGAGGGCGTCGCGATCGCGCTGGCGTTCGCCGGTCAGCTCGGCGTGGCACTCGCCCACGTCGAGCTCGGAGCGCCGTCCGGCCTCCGCCGCGAGCAGGCGCCCGTAGCGGTGGAGGCCGTGCTCGGGCGGGCCGAGGTGGAGGAAGCCCAGCTTCAGCGTCATCGGGCGCTCTCCGCCTCCACCCCCTGCGGGCCCGGCGACGCGTAGCCCAGCTCTGCGAGCAGGCCGCCCGCCTCGGCCATCACGCACTCGGACTCGCCCCGGGAGAGCTCGTCCCGCCAGCGCCCGACCCCGCGGCCGTGGGCTCCGGCCAGGTGCGCGAGAGCGGCCTCCCGCGCGGCGGGGTCGCCCAGCTCGAGGAAGTCCAGCAGGCGGCGGCCCTCGCGGGCGGGGTCGCTCACCAGCGTCTCGTAGCGCAGGGTCAGGCTGCGCCCGGCGGCGAGGGCGGCGAGCCCTGCGCGCGCCGCCTCGGTGTGGCGCCGCCAGGCCCAGATGCAGCGGTGGAGGTCGCTGGTCTCGCGGAACTCGCGGCGCCTCTCGGGCTCGACCCAGAAGCGCGGGGTCGGCCCCAGCGGATAGCCGCCGGTCTCGCGGCGGCCGCTCCCGGCCAGGCGGGAGGAGAGCCACGGCTTGTCGCGGTACGAGAGCGCGGCGTCCCGCCCGTCGCGAACGATGTGGACGAAGCGGGCGTCGGGGAAGGCCCGGGCCAGGCGCTCCACCACGAAGCAGTTCTGGGGCGTCTTCTCCGCCAGGCGCAGGTCGCCCTCGCCGTGGCGGCACAGCAGCCAGCCGTACAGCGCCCGCGCGGCGCGGCGCCAGCGCGGCTCGCTCCAGCCCTCCTCCACCGCCACCCGGGCGAGGGCCTTGGCCAGGGGCGGCTCGTAGTGATACGAAAAGTCCGGCAGCGCCTGGAAGGTCGCGCCGAGAAACGAGGTGCCCGAACGCGGCGCGCCCACCACGAAGACGGCCCGGTCCAGGCGCGGGCGCACGAAGCGGCCCGGCCCGCGCCGGCGTCCGCTCCGGGCTCCGGGCAGGGCCCGGGCCGGCCGATGGTGCTCGTCGTCCACACGCCGGGTCTCGCGGATCCACGCGGCCAGCGTGCGCCACGCCAGCGGTGTGGGCGCCTCGGACATGGCCGCAACCATACTGCTATGCTGGCGCCGCCGCCGCGGGCGGAGCGCTCGATGCCCACCTCTTCCCAGACCGATCACCAGAGCGACCAGGCGCACGAGGCCTCTCGAAGAGTCGAGCCCTCCCGTGGGCGACTCCCGGACTTCCTCGTGCTCGGCGCCGCCAAGTGCGGGACCACCACCCTGTGCGATCTGCTGGGCCGCCACCCCGACGTCTTCGTGCATCCGCGCAAGGAGCTCGACTTCTTCTGCTTCGACGCGCGCTACGCCAAGGGCCTCGACTGGTACGCGGGGCGCTTCGCGAAGGCCGGGGACGCGCGCGTCGCAGGGGAGGGCAGTCCCAACTACGCGAAGCTCTCGAAGCACCCGCGCGCGGCCGAGCGCATCGCCCGCGACCTGCCCGATGCGAAGCTCATCTACATGGCGCGCCACCCGCTGCGGCGCATGGAGTCGGCCTGGCTCCACGCGCGTCGCTCGGGCCACAGGTCGTCGCGCTCGTTTGCGAAGACGCTGCGGACCCAGGCGTCCTACGTCGACACCAGCCACTATGAGCGCCAGCTGGACGCCTACCGCCGCCACTTCCCGGACGAGCGCATCCTGGTGGTGTTCCTCGACGACCTGGACCGCGACCCCGAGGCGACCCTGGAGCGCTGCTTCCGCTTCCTGGGCGTGGAGCCCGGATTCCGGGTCGGATCCCCGGGCGAGCGGCGCAACGTGTCGAGCGGCCAGCGGGTCGACGGCGTGCTGATGGACGTGCTGCGGGCGATCCCCGGCTTCCGGCGCTTCGACCGTCGCGCCCCGCGCGGCTGGCGGCGCTTCCGCCGGCGCTGGCTCCAGACCGGGCGGGCGAAGGGGCCCGAGTGGGACGACGCCACCCGGGACTGGGTCGCCTCGCAGCTCGCCGGGCCCACGGCGCGCTTCCTCGAGCGCTACGGCAAGCCGCGGGACTTCTGGGACCTGTCGAAGTAGTCGCGGGGGCCGCGACGCCCGCCCAGCCGACCGGTCGTTCCCCGTCGATCGAGGCCGCGGGAGCGCGTCTAGCGAGCGCCGTAGTAGGCGTCGAGCTGGGTGAGGATCGAGGTGACCCCCGCCAGCGGCGCCGCCTCCTCGGTGGCGAGGTCCGTGTAGCCCATGCCCTCTCCCAGGTCCCGCGAGAGCTCCTTGAGGTTGCGGTACTCGTTGAGGGTCTCCGCCATCCCGGCGCCCTTTGCGAGCTTGTCGCGGAGACCGACCGACTGCTCGTGCATGGTGCGCAGGGTGTCGGCCATGCCGAAGTCGGCGTTCTCCGAGCCCGGAGCCTCGAGCTCGGGGGACGCCCGGACGGCCGTGTAGGCGGCTTCGGCGGCCACCGCGAGCTGTCCCGCGAGACCCGTGACCGCCTGCTGGTCCCAGGCGGTGGTGGGTGCTTCGTTCGACGTCGGAGCGGAGGCGCAGGCGAGGGCCAGGAGCGCGAGCGAAAGGACGGCCACGAACTGAAACGAGCGGTGCATCACGGTCCCCTATTCCTCAATGACTTCGATGTAGGTGGCGATCCAGCGATGGCCCTTCGCGTCGGCGTCGAGCGCGACCCGCCATCCGGCCTTCAGGTCGGAGAGCCCGACCTTCTTCGGGCCGTTCATGATCGTGGTGTCGTCGTTCACGAAGAAGACGCCGCCTTCGCCGTTGGCGCCCTTCACGTGCAGCGTGCCCGCCTCGTCGTCGAGCGAGACGACGAGACCCGAGAGGGCGCGCTGCACGTCCTCCTGCTTCAGGGTCTGGGCCTGGGAGACGCCGGCGCCGACCGCCAGCACGAGGAGCAAGGCTCCGATCGAGAACATCTTCCTGCGCATCGACACGGTCTCCACGAGCCTCCCCGATCTCGCTGGGTTGCGAGCCGCGCTGCAACCATATCCTTCAGGCACGAGAAAGTGCAAGCGGAGTCGACGATGGATCCACTCCGAGACGCGGGTGCTTCCCCTCAGCGACACGTGTCCGAGTGGGGGGAGCCGGCCTGCGGATCGACCGCGATGCCGTGGATGCAGGCGTGGACCCGGCGATCGAAGGTGAACCAGTCGACCAGGCGTCCGCTGGCCTCTTCGATCTCGAGGATCGTCGCCGGAGACAGGCCGACGAAGAGCGATCCCCGGTGTCGGGCCAGCCCGCGCACGAAGATGGGCTTGGGAGGCGCCAGCGAGAGCAGCCCGCGCTTGTGGAGGGACAGCTTGAGCTCGCGCAGCGGGTCCCGGAAGCGCGCCAGGCGCGCCACCGGCGCCAGCTCCATCAGGTCGATCCCGAAGGTCCGCTCGCCCGAGGCCAGGTCGAACCCGTACACGTGACGCTTCGAGGTGTCGTTCACCAGTGCCAGACCCGAGGCGTCGATCAACAGGTTGTGGCCGCGGCGGATCCCCTTGTCGCGGACGACGACCTCGTCGCGGTCGAGATTGGCGATGGCGCCGACCCGGTTGAACAGGGCGTAGACGTCGCCTGCGTGCTCGGCCACGGCGTTCAGGTGGAGATGGTGCCGGTTGCGCAGGTGGTCGCCGTCGAGGAAGCGGACCCGGTTGTCCGCGGCCTTGTCGATGGCCAGGGGCTCGACGTCGAGGCTGCGCTGGATGCCCGGCAGCTCCCGGGGCCACAGCTCGCGGACCGCCTTGCCGGTCTCGAGGTCGATCTCGATGGCCGCGTCGATGGCCGTGGAGGTGACCCACAGCGTTCCGCGCGCGGTGAGGTCGACCTCGTGCAGGCCGACCATCAGCGGGTGGGAGACGTCGCGCAGCGGCCGCAGCGCGCGGTCGAACAGGCGCACCGTGTGATAGGAGCAGACGGCCACGCTGTCGCCGACCAGCGCCACGCCGCGCCCGCCCCGGGTGTTCCCGCGGGGGTTCGGGTCGTCGATGGGCGGCTCGGTCGCGGCGATGGGGGTGCGGGCCAGGACCTCCTTGGTCCGCCAGTCGAGTCGCACGAGCTCGCCGCCGCGGAGGGTGGGCGCGTTGCGCAGCACGGTGCTGAAGTACAGGTGCACGGGGCGATGGTTTAGTCGACCTCGTGGGCGGCGACCAGCATCAGCGGCGGTAGACCGACTCCGTCATCTCCGCGATCTCGGGCCAGCCCACCTGGCGGGCGCGCTCCCCGGCCAGGCGCCCCATCTCGGGCAGCGCGTCCCGGCGCGCCAGGGCGTCGGCCAGTGCCTCTTCCAGCCCCGAGTCGTCCCAGGGCTCGTAGAGCCAGCCGCAGCGCTCGTCGAGCGCATCGGGGACGCCGCCCAGGCGCGGGGCGATGCAGGGCCGCTCGAGGCTGGCGGCCAGCGCCACGCTGCCCGAGGTGAGCACCCGTCGGTAGGGCGCCACGGCGACGTCGCAGGCGGCGAACCACAGCGCGACGTCGTCCTCCTCCACGAAGGCGTCCTCGAAGTCGATGCGCGGGTCGCCGGCGGCGGCCGCCGCCAGCCGCGCGCGAAGTGCGGGGTCGCGGGTGCGGCCGCGGATCACGAGTCGCGTCCCGGGGGCGTCCAGCCGGCCGAAGGCCGCGACGAGGTCTTCGATGCCCTTGTACTCGCGTACCGCACCCAGGAACAGGAAGACGAAGAGGTCGTCGCGCAGCGCGAGCCGCTCCCGGGCTCCGCTCCGGTCCAGCTCCGGGCGGGCGAAGTGGTCGAAGGGGCCGTGGGGGATGACCGCGATCCCCTCTTCCCGGCGCAGCCGCGCGCGATTGCGCAGCAGCCGCCGGGCGGTCTCGCCGTGGGTGACGATGCCGTGGGCCAGGCGCGAGAGGGCCCAGGTGAAGGCGGCGTCGATGCGCGGATGCAGCCGGTCGTGGTCCTGGAGGTCGTGCACGGTCCAGACGATCTTCACGCCCAGCCTGCGCAGCACGACCAGGGAGGCCAGGGCCCAGAGCGCCCGGCCCGCCGCCGTCGGGATGCCCGGGGCTCGGTAGAAGCGCGACGCCGAGTGCAGGTGGACGACGTCCACGCCCTGCCTGCGGATCCGGAACGGGTGGCGGATGCGCTTCCAGCCGGCCTGCAGCACCTCGAGGCCCCGGGCCTCGAGGTGCTGCGCCAGCAGGCGCGGGTAGGGGTTCTCGGCCCAGGACGGAAGGAAGAGGATGCGCACCGCGGGTGGGCTCTCGGCTCCCCGCCTCAGGCGAACCGCTTCAGCTCGCGGCGGGCGATCACCATCTTGTGCACCTCGTCCGGCCCGTCGGCGATGCGCAGCGCCCGCCCGTTGCGCCAGAAGGCGGCCACGGGCGTGTCGTCCGAGACGCCCAGGGAGCCCAGCGCCTGGATCGCGCGGTCCGTCACGTTCATCATCATGTTGGGCACGACCACCTTGATCATCGAGATCTCCTGGCGCGCCTCCCGCTTGCCGTACTTGTCCATCTTCCAGGCCGCGTAGAGGGTGAGCAGCCGCGCCTGGTCGATCTCCATGCGCGAGGTGGCCACGAACTCCTGGACGAACTGCTTCTCCGACAGCGGCCCGCCGAAGGCGACGCGGTCGTTGACGTGGCGGCACATGATCTCGAACGAGCGCTCCGCCATGCCGATGGCGCGCATGCAGTGGTGGATGCGGCCGGGGCCCAGCCGGGCCTGGGCGATCATGAAGCCGCCGCCCTCCGGCCCCAGCAGGTTGCCGGCCGGCACGCGGCAGTCCTCGTAGCGCACCTCGCAGTGGCCCCCGCCGCCGCTGTGGCCCATCACCGACACCGGGCGCACGATGTCGAAGCCCGGCGTGTCGGTGGGGACGATGATCTGGCTGGCCCGCTGGTGGGGGGCGGTGTCGGGGTCGGTCACCACCATGGCGATGGCGAAGGCGGACCCGATGGCGCCCGAAGTGAACCACTTGTGTCCGTTGATGACGTAGTCGTCTCCGTCGCGCACCGCCCGGGTCTGGAGCCCCGTCGGGTCCGCGCCCGACACCTCGGGCTCCGTCATCGAGAAGCACGAGCGGATGTCGCCGTCCAGCAGCGGCCGCAGCCAGCGCTCCTTCTGGGCGTCGGTCCCGAACTCGAGCAGGATCTCGGCGTTGCCGGTGTCGGGGGCCTGGCAGTTGAAGACCCGGGAGGCGATGCCGCTGCGGCCCATGATCTCGCACAGGGGCGTGTACTCGAGATTCGTGAGGCCGGCGCCCCAGGTGTCGTCGGGCAGGAAGAGATTCCACAGCCCGATGCCCTTCGCCTTGGCCCGCAGCTCCTGCATGATGGGCGGCTCCGCGTGGGGGTCGCCGCCCTCCTCGAGCTGCTCCGTGTAGACGCGCTCGGCCGGATACACGTGCTCGTCCATGAAGCGGAGCAGCTGCTCCTGCACCAGCTTCGCGCGGTCGGTGAGCTCGAATTCCATGGTTCTCCTCAGTGGGCTCCGGCGGCGCCGGTCAGCACGCTGACCTTCACCGCCCCGGAGCGTTTGTCCGCCGCCAGCCGATAGGCCTCGTCGACGTCCTCCAGGGCCACCCGATGGGTGAGCAGCTCCGAGAGGCGCTCCCGCTCGTCCCCCACCAGCTGCGCGGCCCTCTCGAAGTCCACGGGACCGGCGCCCTGGCGGTCGTAGCAGTTGGACCAGGCGAGGGTGCCCTCCTTCAACAGCAGGGAGAACGGGTCGACCTCGACCGTGTCGAAGAACAGACCGAGCACGCTGACCGTACCGCCCGGCCGGATGGCCGCGCAGGCCGCGCGCAGGGTGTCGGCCCGACCGCCCACGGTCTCGACGACCAGGTCGATGTCGTGCTCCAGCCCGAGCCGCGCGAGCGAGGCGGGGTCGGCCTCGGGCTCGGTCAGCACGCGGTCGGCGCCCAGGCTCCGGGCGCGCTCCCCCTGCATGGGGTAGCGCGCGCTCGCCCAGACCTCGCCCGCGCCGAGCTGGCGCGCGGCCAGGACCGTCACGAGCCCCACCGCTCCGCTGCCCAGCACCAGCACGCGCTGCCCCTTCTCGAAGCGGCCGCGGCGCAGACCGTGGATGGAGACGGCCACCGGCTCGGTGAGGGCTCCGATCGCGGGGTCGAGGTCGTGCGGCAGGTCGAAGAGCCGCCGGGACGGCACCACGATGTGCTCGGCGAAGCCGCCGGGCTCGTGGATGCCGAGGACCCGGGTGGCGCGGCAGACGTTGTCGCGCCCGCTGCGACACAGAGCGCAGTCGCCGCAGGAGCGGATGGGCTCGACGGCGACGCGGTCGCCCGGCGTGAAGCCCTGGACGTCGGGGCCGAGCCGGTCGACCACCCCGGCCATCTCGTGCCCGGGCGTGTGGCCGACCGCGTGCAGGGCGCCGTGGTAGAAGTGCAGGTCGCTGCCGCAGATGCCGCAGGCCTCGATCCGCACCCTCACCTCGCCGGGTCCCGGCTCGGGGACGGGGACGTCGTCGACTCCGAACTGCTGGGGGCCGCGCACACGGGCCGCGCGCATCGACGGGGGGGAGGTCATCGCCCGAGAGGGTACCAGAGGCGGGCGCTTCGGCAGACCCCGTTCAGCGCCCGCCCACGCGCTCCATCACCGCCCGCACGATCAGGGGCCAGGCGATGGTGGCGTCGGCGAACACCTCGGCGAAGCGCCCGCCTTCGGACTCCGGCACGAACTTGCCCCAGGAGACCCCTTCCGTGTAGCTGCAGCCGGACAGGCCGCCCCAGTGCTCGGGCTCGGGGCAGATGCGCACGGCGTAGCGGTAGCGGCGCACCGGCTCGTCGCTGCCGAGTCGGGCGCGCATGATCTCGAGGAAGGGCGCCACCTGCTGGGCCCAGTTGCGGGGCACGCCGCCCCCGATGGTGAAGATGCCGAGGGTCTCGCTGGCGCGCACGCGGCTCGCGAAGTCCTCCAGGTCGAGGAAGGGGTCGAAGGCGAAGGGCGCCTCGCCCTTCCGGGTCCGGAGTTGGTTGTAGATGGCCAGGTCGAGCCCCAGCTCGGAGTCGGTGAACGCGGGGACGTAGATCGGCACGCCCTCGCGGTGGGCGCTCGCGAGAATGGCCCGGCCCGCCGCACGCTCGGCCAGGAAGCCGCCGAGCTTCGTCATCAGCAGGTGGCTCGAGAGGACGGTGCCCGGCTCCAGGTCGGCCAGGGCGTCGTTCAGCACCTGCTCGGCGTCGTCGAGGTTCTTCTCGAGCTCGATGGTGTCGTAGACGCGGTTGTAGCCGCGCTCGAAGAGCTGCTCGTCGCGCATGCCCGGGCGGTGCTTGAAGTGCAGCATGCCGGCGCCCTCGACGAAGCCGTGGGTCATGAGCGCGCCGGTCGAGACGACCGCCTGGACCCAGCCGCGGTCGATCATCTCGCACAGCACCATGCCCTGCTTGGCGATCGTCATGGCGCCGGACACGGTCACCACCCGGAAACAGCTCTCGTCGCGGACCATCTCCTCGAGGACGTCGGCCGCCTCGCCCAGGCGTCGTCCGCCGAAGGCGGTCTGGGACATCGCGCGCACCAGGCCGTCCACGCCGTCGACCGCGCCCAGGTCGAGGGGCCGCAGCGGCTCGAGCCCGTCGTCGTGTCCGGTGCCGTAGCGCGACTCGTCGCGAACCCTGCTCATCACCGACCTCCCGCCACACTCCAGGAACCGGCGCCGAACCTAGCAGACCCCTCCCCACCCTCGGTCGGGGCAACGGAGGGCCTCAGGAGAAGCGAAGCGGCGCCCCGGTCGCCTGGAGGAGCCGGGTGGGGTCAGGCGTGGGAGGGGAGGGGGGTGAGCTCGGCGGGGTCGTGGACGGGCAGCGAGCACTCGCGGCCGCGGCAGACGTAGGCCGTGGCGAGGCCTCGCTCGGGCTCGCGACCCTCGAGCCAGCTGCCCGCGAGTCCCTCGGGCGCCGGCGCGCCCGGCGCGGCGACCACCACCGCATCCTCGGGCGCCAGCACCCGGCGCGCGCGCCGGGCCAGCGCCAGGGTGGCCGGGGCGCCGGCCTCGCCCACGATCACCGCCACCGACAGACCGCGGGCCCGCAGCGCGACGGCGCGCAGCAGGGTGGGGAAGGCGTGCGGCGACTTCTCGAGGAACAGCGCGTGGCTGCGCAGCACGCTCAGGGCGATGGCCTCCTGGTCCGGCCGCTCGCCCAGGGCCGCGAGCCGCACCAGCCCCAGCACGGCCAGGCCGGTGGCGTGGGGCGTGGCGCCGTCGTGGTCCGAGCGCGGGCGGTGGGCGAGGGGCTCGCCGTCTGCGGGCGTGAGGAAGAAATCGCCCTCGGACGCGTCGTAGAAGCGGCTCGCGATGGCGTCGCCCAGCTCCACGGCGGCGCCCAGGAAGCGGTCGCCGGCGCCGGCCCGATGCAGCTCGAGGCAGGCGTCCAGCAGGGCCGCGTGGTCGTCGAGGAAGCCCGTCACCCGGGCGACGCCCGCGTCGTAGACGCGGAGCAGGCGTCCCCGGTCGTCGCGCATGCTCTCGAGCACGAAGCCGGCGGCGCGGGCGGCGGCGTCCACCATGGCGTCGTCGCCCAGCAGGCTGCCGGCCCGGGCGAGGCCCGAGATCGCGTACCCGTTCCAGCTCGCGACGCGCTTGGGGTCGGTCGCCGGCGCGATGCGCGCGCTGCGCGCCGAGAGGAGCTTCGCGCGCTCGGCGGCGAAGCGTTCCCGCGGCGCGCGCGCCCGATCGACGAGGTGGGTGGTGCCGTTCTCGAAGTTGCCCCGCCGGCTGACGGAGTAGGCCTCGGCGAAGGCCTCGGCGCCGTCGCCGAGCCGCTCCTCGATCTGCTCCGGGGTCCAGACGTAGAAGCGGCCCTCCTCGCCCTCGCTGTCCGCGTCCTGGCTGGCGTAGAAGGCGCCTTCGGGGCCGCGCATCTCGCGTTCGAGGTAGCCGGCGGTCTCCCGGATGGGCCAGACGAGGTCGTCGGACTCCGCGCCCGAGCGGCGCCAGGCTTCGGCGTAGACCCGCAGCAGCAGGCCCTGGTCGTAGAGCATCTTCTCGAAGTGGGGGATGGTCCAGTGGCCGTCTACGCAGTAGCGGTGGAAGCCGCCTCCCAGGTGGTCGTAGAGGCCGCGGCGCGCCATCTCCTGGCAGGTGAGCAGGACGTGCTGGAGGACCTCGCGTCCGGCCCCGATCTCCAGGAAGTCGAGGGAGGCCAGCAGGAACTCGAGGTTGGTGGGCGTCGGGAACTTCGGGCCCGTGCCGAAGCCTCCGTTCTCCCGGTCGGCCCCCTGCATGACCTGGCGGGCGCCCAGCGCCACGGTCGCCGCGTCGGGGAGGCGCTCGGCCACACCGTCGGGCCGCGCAGCGAGGGCCTCGAGGATCTGGCCCGCGTTGTGCTCGATCTCGTCGCGCTGGCTCTGCCAGGCCAGGGCGATGCGCGAGAGCAGCTGCCGGAACGAGGGCAGGCCGTGGCGCGGCTCCGGCGGGAAGTAGGTGCCGGCGTAGAAGGGACGGCCGTCCGGGGTGCAGAACACCGTGAGCGGCCAGCCGCCGTGGCCCGTGAGGCGGACCACCGTGTCCATGTAGATCTGGTCCACGTCGGGACGCTCTTCGCGATCCACCTTCACGTTGACGAACCACTGGTTCATCAGCGCCGCGGTCTCCGGGTCCTCGAAGGACTCGTGGGCCATCACGTGGCACCAGTGGCAGGCGCTGTAGCCGATGGACACGAGCAGCGGACGGTCGGCACGGCGCGCGGTCTCGAGGGCCTCGGGGCTCCAGGGGATCCAGTGGACGGGGTTGTCGCGGTGCTGTCGGAGGTAGGCGCTGGCCTCGTCGCCCAGGTGATTGCGGGAGGGGAGGGCGAGGTCGGCGGCGGGGGAGGCATCGTGGCTCATGTCCGGGAGTGTAGCCGCGCCCGCTACACTCCCCCGACCGTGCCCGACGAGCCCATCTTCCTCACGACCGACACGCCTCCCGACTCGCCCGACCCGCGCGCGCCCGGCGGTCCGCGACCCGGCCCGGAGGCGCTGAAGGAGCTGTCCGCCACGGCGCTCGAGCGGGGGCTCGGCTTCGTCGAGGGCGCCGGGGACGAGTACGCGCTGCTGCGGGCCCACGTGGTGCTCGAGGCGCGACCGGCCGGGGACGTCGCGGAGTGGCTGGCCGACCGCCAGGACCCCGCCGGGTCGTGGTCCCGGCGGTCGATCGATCTCTGCGAGGCGCTGGGCTTCGAGTCGCCCGAAGCCTGGGGGGACGAGCTGGCCGGGACCCTCTCCGCCCTGGCCACCCTGGGCGCGACGCGCCAGCTCCACGTCGAGCCCGCGCGCCGCGCCGAGGCCTGGCTCCGGGCGGCCCAGAACGCCGACGGGTCCTGGGGCCCGACGTCGCTTCCGCCGTCCGAGCGCCTCTACCTGACCGGCTCCCTGGCCGGCCTGCTCGGGCGCACGGACTACGTGAGACCGCCGGTGCTCGAGTCGGCGGGGGAGTTCCTCGCGACCCTGTGGTCGCCCGAGGCCGTGGAGGGCGGGCGCTGGTCCGCGCTGGCGGCCTTCGCCCATTTCTTCACCAACGTCCACCACGACCTCTCGGACGAGGCGTTGCAGTGGTGCGGGCGCGAGCTCGAGCGGGGCTTCCGGACCCGCCGCTTCGACGCCCTGCTGACGGCCCGGGTGCTGTTGGACTGCGACGCCGCGGCCCTCCCCGCCTTCGGCGTGGCGCCCGAGGAGATGGTGGCCGCGCTGGCGCGCGAGCAGGCCGGCGACGGCGGCTTCGCCGAGCTGGCCGCCGGCGGCCCCGGGGTCCGGGTGGACGCCACGATCGACGGCCTCCGCGCCCTGATCGCGCTGAACCGGGCGTTCTGAACCGCGTTCCGGACCGGCCGGCCGCGCCCGGGCTCGGTTGCGTCGCCCGGCGGCCGCTGGCAGTCTCCGGCGTCTTCACCCCCACGCATCGATCCGGAGAGACAGGCCCATGTTCAATCTCGCCACCATCCACGAAGCCCTGGCGGCCGCCACGCCGGACCGGGAGTGCCTGGTCTTCCGCGACCGGCGCTTCAGCTGGGCCCAGGTGACCGACCGCACGCGCCGCCTGGCCAGCGTGCTGCGCGCCCACGGTCTGGGCTGCCATCGCGAGCGGGACGGGCTCTCGGGCTGGGAGTCGGGCCAGGACCACGTCGGCCTCTACCTCTACAACGGCAACGAGTACATGGAGGGCATGCTGGGCGCGTACAAGGCGCGCTGCGCCCCGTTCAACGTGAACTACCGCTACGTCGAGGAGGAGCTCCTCTACCTGTTCGACAACGCGGACGCGCGCTGCATCGTCTACCACGCCGCCTTCGCGCCGGTCCTGGACAAGGTGCGGGCGAAGCTTCCCGGCGTGCGCCTGTGGCTGCAGGTGGCGGACGACTCCGGCAACGGGCTCCTGCCCGGGGCCCTCGACTACGAGACCGCGCTCGCCGAGGCCACGCCCGACGAGCCCCGCGACCTCTCCCCGGACGATCTCTACATCCTCTACACGGGCGGAACCACGGGCATGCCCAAGGGCGTGCTGTGGCGCCAGGACGACATCTTCAAGGCGGCGCTGTCCGCGGGCGCCGAGCCTCCGCCCAGCATCGACGCCATGGTCGAGCGGGTCTCGGCGGCGCCCGGCATCCGGTCGCTGCCGGCGCCGCCCTTCATGCACGGGGCGGCGCACTGGGTGGCCTTCAACATGTGGCACACCGGGGGGACCGTCGTCGTGCAGTCCGTGGTGGACCGGCTCGATCCCGACGACATCTGGTCCACCGTCGAACGCGAGAAGATCCAGGCCATCACCATCGTGGGCGACGCCTTCGGTCGCCCCCTGCTCGAGCAGCTCAAGAAGAAGCAGTACGACCTCTCGAGCCTCGTCATGCTGACCTCGGGCGGCGCGATCTTCACGGCCGGCCTCAAGGACGAGTTCCTGGAGATCCTGCCCGAGGTGCGCATCCTCGACGCCCTGGGCTCGTCGGAGACCGGCGCCCAGGCCTCCCACTTCTCCACGAAGGAGGAGAAGGCGAGCACCGGACGCTTCACCATGAGCGCCGACAACGTGGTGCTGAAGCAGGACCTCTCGGGGCTGGTGGAGGCGGGCTCCGACGAGGTGGGCTGGCTGGCCCGCGGCGGCAACGTGCCCCTGGGCTACTACAAGGACGCGGAGAAGAGCGCCAGGACCTTCCCCACGGTGGAGGGCGTCCGCTACTCGGTCCCCGGCGACCGCGCGATGGTCGATCCCGACGGCAGCCTGCGGCTGCTGGGGCGCGACTCGGTCACCATCAACAGCGGCGGCGAGAAGATCTACGCCGAGGAGGTGGAGCACGCGCTCAAGCACCACCCGGGCGTCTACGACTCGGTCGTCGTGGGTACGCCCAGCGAGCGCTGGGGGTCCCAGGTGACGGCCATCGTGCAGCTGGCGCCCGGGGCGTCGCGCGACGAGGCCGGCTGGAAGGACGAGGCGCGCCAGCACATCGCCCCCTACAAGCTCCCCAAGGCGTTCGTGGTGGTGGACCGGATCACCCGCTCGCCCAGCGGCAAGGCCGACTACAAGTGGGCGAAGGCCACGGCCCAGGAGGCGCTGGGCATCGCCTGAGGTGAGGCCGCGCGCGGCCGCCGAGGCGTCCGCTCGCCACGGGCGGCGCCGGCCGCGCTGGAAGGCTCGCTGGAAGGCTGGAAGGCCCGAAAGCCGGAAAGCCGGAAAGCCGGAAGGCCGGAAAGCCGCTAGGGAGTCGCCTCGAGCGCCTCGGCGAAGGCGCGAATGCGCGCGGCGTTGGCACCCACGTCGCCTCGTCCGTCGCGGGACTTCGAGCGCACGTCGACGAGGCTTCCCGACGGAGTCGGCCGCACGCGCACCCGCACGTCGTCCACGAAGCGGAAGATCGCCGTCACGTCCCGGGCCTCGAAGACCCCGGCGGACGCATCCCGGAACGTGATCTCCCAGCCGAGCGACTCGCCGGCCGCGACGGCGCGGCCGAAGGCGGCGTCGACGGGCGCCTCCACCGCGATGGGCGCGAGGTCGGGGTAGGCCTCGCGCACCTGGGGAACGAAGTCCTGCGGGTAGCCCATGTCGCGGCCGCGATTGGCCGGCGCCTCGCCGGCGGCGGTGAAGCGCGGCGGGTCGTCGAGGTTGGTCGTGATGTCGTTGATCGCCGGCAGGCCGGCGCCGGGCAGGGCTCCGACGACGATGACGGCGACGAGACCGGCACCGAAGGCGAGGCCGAGGAGCGCGTCGCGGCGGGCGTCGGAGTTGGCCACGCGCCTGGCCGCGATGAATCCGATCGCCCCGACCGCCAGGGCCAGCAGCCCCCCGATCGCCGCGCCGAGCAGGAAGAGCCGAAAGCCCACGAAGGGCGACAGCAGGCCCAGCTGGATGCCGAGGACTCCGAGGCTCGCCAGGCCCGCCCCGCCGAATCCGCACAGGGCCGCGAATCTCGCCAGCACCGAGGTGCTCCGGGGCGCATCGGGCCTCGCTTGCGTCATGGCTTCCTCCGGCGTGGGGCGTGGGGCGTTGGGTCGCGTCGCGGGCGACGGGGCCGACACGATATCACGGTCCGACGGCGTGATAGACTCCCGCCCCCCGCACGCGCTGCGCCGTGCGATCGGTGGGCTGCGCCGGCGCCGGACCGGACCGGACCGGAGCCGGCGCTGGACCCGGGCTGAAGGAAGGAATCCGTGAGCGAAGATCTCGTTCGGAGCGAACGCCGGGGCGCCGTGGCGCTCCTGACCCTGAACCGGCCCAAGGCCCTGAACGCCCTCGACGGCTCGATCCTGGAGGCCTTGCACGCGCGCCTGGGCGAGGTCGCGGGCGCGTCCGAGGTGCGCGCGCTGGTCGTGACCGGAGAGGGCAAGGCCTTCGCCGCGGGAGCGGACATCGCCGCCATGCGCGCCATGTCGGCCATCGAGGGCGAGGCCTTCAGCCGCCTGGGGCACCGCACGTTCGCCGCGCTCGAGGCGCTGTCGATCCCGACCATCGCCGCCGTCAACGGCTACGCCCTGGGCGGCGGCTGCGAGCTGGCCCTGGCCTGCGACTGGATCTACGCCTCGGCCAGGGCCCGCCTCGGCCAGCCCGAGGTCAACCTGGGACTGATCCCCGGCTTCGGCGGCACCAGCCGGCTGGTGCGCCGGGTCGGCCTGGCCTGGGCCAAGGAGCTCGTCCTCACCGCCGAGCCCCTGCCCGCCGACGAGGCCCAGCGTATCGGCCTGGTCAACCGTGTGTTCGAGCCCGACGAGCTCCTCGACCAGGCCCTCGAGGCCGGCCGGAAGGTGGCCGCCAAGGGGCCGCTGGCGGTCGCCCTGGCCAAGCGGGTGATGGAGCAGGGCCAGGACGCGGACGTCCGGACCGCCCACGCCCTCGAGCAGAACGCGTTCGGGCTGTGCTTCGCCAGCGCCGATCGCGCCGAGGGCATGGACGCCTTCCTCGCCAAGCGCGACCCCGACTTCGAGGGACGCTAGGGCCCCGACCCGGGACTCCCGGCCCCACCGGTTCCGGCGCCCGAGCCGGCCTGCTGCCATCTCCTGTCAGTGGTGTGGACCACCGCGAGCGCTGCGGACACCAGGCTGTCAGCAGCCCGGGGCTAGTCTGGGCTGCGTCGAGACGCCGGAAGCGCCCGGAATCACGGGGCGAACGAGCTCTCCGGAGCGGCCGGAGGCGTTCTCGGCGAGATCTCGGCGAGGTCACGGGGAGGCCGTTCGATGGGCAACGCGGTCGTCTGGCAGGCCATCATGGGGCGACATGCTGACAGTCTGCGCGACTTCTTCGGTCAGCTGCTGGCCGGCCGGGCCGGCGCCGCCGGCCCCGGTCGGGCCGCCGCCGGCTTCCATGCCCGCCCCGGCCTCGACGGCCGGCGCGACCCCACGCCGGTGCGCGACCTGGACGCGGCCCTCGCCTTCGCGGAGCGACTCGGGGGCCGGGTCGAGCGTTCGTGCGGGTCGACCCCCGGCGAGCGCCGGGCCGTGGTGTGCGGACCGGGCGGCGAGCGCGTGGTCCTGCGCTCTGCCGATTAGACTCGGGGGCGATGGCTCTCGTCCGCTACCGCCTGGGTCTGCCCTTCTGGAGCTTCGACGACTGGACGGGGACGCTGTTTCCCGCCGACACCCGGCCCCCGGACCGGCTTCGGCAGTACGCGCGGGTCTTCAACGCGGTCGAGGGGAACACCACCTTCTACCACGTGCCGCGACCGGAGACCGTGTCGCGCTGGGCCGAGCAGACGCCCGAGGCGTTCCGGTTCTGCTTCAAGCTGCCGCGGGCCCTCACCCACGACGCCCTGCTCCACGACGTCTCCGCCCGGGCGGCGGGGTTCGTCGACGCCATGTCGCCGCTCGGGACGCGACTCGGCCCGTTCATGATCCAGCTGCCGCCCGCCTTCGGCCCGGCCGACCTCCCGCGCCTCGCGGACCTGCTGGCGGCGCTGCCCGCCGAGCACCGCTACGCGGTGGAGCTCCGACATCCCGGCTTCTTCGACGGAGGCGAGGCCCAGCATCGGGCCCGCGACTGCATGGCGCGCTTCGGCTGCGACCGCGTGATCCTGGACACGCGGCCGCTCCGGGACACCGGGCTCGACGCCGGCGCCGCAGCCCATCTGAGCAAGGCGCTCCGGGAGGCCCGCCACCGCAAGCCCGATCTGCCGGTGATCGAGGAGGCCCTGGGCCCCCAGCCGATCCTGCGACTGATCGCCCACCCCGACCCGCGCCTGTCCGATCCGTGGCTGGAGCACTGGAGCGTGCGGATCGCCGCGTGGGTCGAGGAGGGGCGCCGGCCCGTCGTGTTCGTCCACTCGCCCAGCAACCGCGAGTCGCCCGAGCTGGCGCGGCGCTTCCACGCGCGGCTCGGCCGCTTGCTGGAGGTGGGGGCGCTGCCCCGGTTCCCGGGGGAGGACGGCGAGCGCGCGGACGGCCAGCTGGCGCTTCTCTGAAGGGGGAGCAGCGAAGCCGGGTCAGAAGCCGGCGACGTAGGGCAGGGCCGAGGCGGTCTTCTCGATGGCATCGCCCGCGTCCAGCAGCACCGAGGTGGCGTCCCAGGTGCCCTCCAGCAGCTGCTGGCGGGTCCCGGGCGCGATCGTCACGGGCAGCTCGCCGTCGCGGAAGCGCAGGCTGCGGGCCTCCAGGTCGAGGACCAGCTCCTGGTCCGGCGACAGCGAGACCGAGTCCATCAGGCGCTCCAGGTCGGTCTCGGACAGCGTGGCGCAGGGCAGCCCCAGGGCCGTGCAGTTGCCCGCGAAGATCTCGGCGAACGAGAAGCCGATGAAGGCGCGGAAGCCGAAACGCGCGAGCGACTGGGGAGCGTGCTCGCGACTCGACCCGCAGCCGAAGTTCTTGCCCACGATGAGGATCGAGGCGCCGGCGAAGCGCTCGTCGTCGAGCGGATGGTCTCCCTTGGCGGCCTCACGCTCGTCGGCGAAGGCGTACTCCCCGAGTCCGTCGAAGGTCACCACCTTCATGTAGCGGGCCGGGATGATGCGGTCGGTGTCGATGTCGTCGCCGCGCAGGACGCAGCCGCGTCCGCTGACCCGGTCGATGGTGGCCTCGCTCATCACAGCACCTCCCGCACGTCCACGACCTTCCCCTGGAGGGCCGCGGCCGCGACCATGGCCGGGGACATCAGGAGCGTCCTGCCCTGGGGCGAGCCCTGGCGCCCCTTGAAGTTGCGGTTGCTCGACGAGGCGCACACCTCGCGTCCCACCAGCTTGTCCGGGTTCATGGCCAGGCACATGGAGCAGCCGGGCTCCCGCCACTGGAAGCCGGCGGCCCGGAAGACCTCGTCCAGGCCCTCGGCCTCGGCCTGGCGGGCCACCTCCTGGGAGCCCGGGACGACCAGGGCGCGCACCCGGCTGTTCACATGGCCGGTCCGCGCGACCCGGGCCGCCTCGCGGAGATCGGAGAGTCGGCCGTTGGTGCACGAGCCGATGAAGGCCACGTCGATGGGCGTGCCGGCGATCGGGTCGCCCGCCTTCAGGCCCATGTACTGGAGCGCCTCGTCCAGGGACGCGCGTTCGCTCTCGGGCAGGTCTTCGGGGCGGGGCACCGACTCGTCGACGCCGGCGTTGTGGCCGGGGTGGATGCCCCAGGTCACCGAAGGCGCGATGGCGGCGCCGTCGAGCTCGACCTGGTCGTCGTAGGCCGCGCCGGGGTCGCTGGCCATGCTCCGCCACCAGGCGACCGCGCGGTCCCAGGCGTCACCGGAGGGAGCGTGGGGGCGGCCGCGCAGGTACTCGAAGGTGGTCTCGTCGGGGTTCACGTAGCCGCAGCGGGCGCCGCCTTCGATCGACATGTTGCAGACCGTCATGCGCTCTTCCATGGACATCGCGTCGAAGACCGGGCCCGCGTACTCGTAGGCGTAGCCGACGCCGCCGTTGACACCCAGGCGGCGGATGATCGCGAGGATGACGTCCTTGGCGTAGGTGCCGGGCCCGAGCTTGCCGGTCACCTCGATGCGTCGCACCCCGAGGCGCGCCATGGCCAGGCACTGGGTGGCCAGCACGTCGCGCACCTGGCTGGTGCCGATGCCGAAGGCGATGGCGCCGAAGGCGCCGTGGGTGGCGGTGTGGCTGTCGCCGCACGCGATGGTCATGCCCGGCTGGGTGAGGCCGAGCTCGGGGCCGATCACGTGGACGATGCCCTGCTGGCCGCTCGGCGTGTCGAAGAACCGGATGTCGTTGTCGCGGCAGTTGCGCTCGAGCTCGCTCATCATCGCTTCGGCCAGCTCGTCGGAGAACGGTCGGATCTGCGAGTCGGTGGGGATGATGTGGTCCACCGTGGCGAAGGTGCGGCCGGGGAAGCGGACCGGCTGGCCCAGCTCGCGCAGCATGGCGAAGGCCTGGGGGCTCGTGACCTCGTGGATGAGGTGCAGGCCGATGAACAGCTGGTCCTGCCCGCTGGGGAGCTCGCGCACCTTGTGGGCGTCCCAGACCTTGTCGAACAGGGTCGCGGCCTTGACGGTCATGGGGGTCGTTCTCCGGGAGTCGGGGCCCGCGGGACCGCTGGGCCCAACGGGCGGGGCGCCAATGGATAGCGCAATCGGGGGGGCGGATCCCCCCGCTGACCCGGTTCACCCCGGACCGCCGCACCCCGCGAGGAAGGCAGCCCTTCGGCCGCCCCGCGCCCCCACCTCCCCACGACTCCCCTGCGCCCACCTCCCCACGACTCCCCTATGTTGGGGCGATGGATCTCCTCTACACGTGCCACGTTCCGGCCGGCGACGGCCCCTTCCCGACGATCTTCGCGCTCCACGGCTGGGGGGCCAGCGCCCACGACCTGATCGGGCTCGCGCCGTACCTCCACGGCGGCCGGGCCCTGGTCGTGTGTCCCCAGGGCCCGGTGGAGGTCCCGATCGGGCCCGGCGCCAGCGGCTACGGGTGGTTTCCGCTGAGCGGGGGCGGCCCCGCGGACCCCGGCGCGCTGCGCTCCGCCCGGGAGCGCCTGCGCGCCTTCGTGGACGCCGCCACGCAGCAGCTCCCGGTGGATCGCCGGCACAGCGTGGTCCTGGGCTTCAGCCAGGGCGGGGTCATGGCCTACGACATGGCCCTGCGCGCGCCCGGCGACTTCGTCGGCCTGGTGGCGCTGTCGTCGTGGCTGCCCAACGACCTGGCCAACGGGATCGAGGTGCGCGAAGAGCACGCGCAGCTTCCGACCCTGGTGATCCACGGGACGAAGGATCCGATGATTCCCGTGGAGCGGGCCCGGGAGTCCCGCGAGCGCCTCCGGGGCTTCGGAATCGACCCCACCTACCGCGAGTACGAGATGGAGCACGGCATCTCGGCCGACGCCCTGCGCGACATCGTGGTCTGGCTCGAGGACAAGGCCTTCAGTCCGATCCTGTCGGCAGGAGCGACTCGTTGAGCCGGCCCCAGATGATCCAGCCCCGGTCCGCCATCACCCGGGTCAGCTCGTCGGCGATCTCCAGCGCGCTGTGCTTCACGTCGTCGTGGATGTCCTGACGCGCCCTGCCGGTGAGCGCCCTGGCCCTCGAGGTCATCGCCGCGGCCCTCATGTCGCCGGCCACTGCACCGACGCCGAGGGGGGTGAACATGCCGGGCCTTCGCGAGGCGGTGGTCGAGGTCTCGAGGCGCTGCACGACCCGGCGCGCAGCGCCCGAGACGTACACGAGCCGGACGTCGCTGCGCACCTCGCTGCCTCCGGCGCCGAAGCCGATCAGCATGCGCGCCGCGGCGTTGCCCTCGTCCACCTGCACCAGCCGGCCCTCGACGGCGACGTGGGGCACCGGGATCGGGCTCGGCGCATCGGCGGCGCGCACCACCGGCAGCCGGCCCAGCTCGAGCTCGGCGACGATGGCCAGGGACATCTCGTAGGACACGGCCCGGCCCAGCAGGGTGGCCTCCTCGTCGGGGGGCGCGACCTCGTCGGGGGGCGCGACCTCGCCGGTCCCTCCGGCCGCCGCGGAGGCGTCGTCTTCGGGTGCGTAGGCGAAGTCGTGGACGACCACCATGTTCGGCGCCGGGAGCTTCTCGTCGGAGCCCACGGGCCGGGACGAGTCGATCTGCGCCGAGGCGCAGGCCAGGCACGCGATCCAGAAGAAGCTCGCGGCGCGCGCGCAAGAGGCACCCCGGCCGGGGAACGGCGCTCGCAGGCGGGTGGGCATCGGGGCTCCTCCGGCCGGGTCGGTCGCCGGCCGCGGGGTGCGCGGGGGGTGGGCTGTCGCCTAGGCTAGCAGCGGTTCTCGGGGTGTAGCTCAGTGGCTAGAGCCTGAACTTTGGGGGTTCAGCGTCGTGGGTTCGAATCCCACCACCCCGACCACCCCGATCATTCGGGCCACCCCGAACACCCCGACCACCCCGATCACTCGGACCACGCCGACCACCCGGCCCCGGGTTCACGCCGAGCATCCGGATCCCCGGACGGCGCGGGTCGGCTCGGCCACCCCATCGCCCCGATCCGTTCGATCGACGCGGCTGCCGGATCGGCTCAGTCGAGCTTGGAGACCGCGCCCTGGCCCTTGAGGACCAGGGTTCCCGGGATCGGGTCCGAGCCCTCTGCACCGTCGCTCCCGGTCACCGGCCACTCCGCCCGCACGGTCCACTTCGTCTTGCGCTTGTTGAGCCGGCCGGTGAGGGACGGCGCCGGGTCGTCGGTGAGGGCGCTGAAGTCCTCGCCCACCAGCTCCGCGCCCAGGGACGCCAGCAGCTCGCGCACTCCCTGCATGCCGCAGGCGTCCGGCAGCAGGTCGAACTTCCGGTCGTCGTCCTCGTGCGGAACCAGGGTGCCGCGCAGGTCGATGCCGTCGCCCTTCGCGGTCCAGTGGTCGCCGTACAGCTTGAACTTCACGTCGGGTGTCTGCTTGGCCTTGCCCAGCTCTCCGAGCTTGAGCTTGGCGACCAGCGGCCCCTTGGCCTTGCGGTCGCAGCCGGGACAGGGCCGTTCGACGGCCGGCACCCGGGTGAGGTCGAGGTCCACCACCTCCAGCATGTCGGGGAAGTCGCCGCCGGCAGGCGGCACGTAGTCCTCGAAGGGCACGGTTCCGAAGTTGTCGCCGAAGAAGGAGGAGAGGTTGACCACCTCCACCTCGTTGATCGCCAGCGGCACCGCGAGGGTCGGGTCGGCGAGGCAGCCGAAGACGGTGAAGCCGCCGTTCTGGGAGTCGAGATCCGACGGCGTCCCCACACCGTTGTCCGCGAGGTTGACGAACCACTGGCTCGTGCCGCTGTTGGGGTTGCCGCCGACCTTGGCCAGGGAGACCGTCCCCGCGGAGTTGGTCCGGCCGAACTCGTTCGGAATCGACGGGTCGGTCGGCACCGGCCCCAGCGAGTAGTCGAAGTCGATGTCCGGGTCGTCGAGCGGGGCCACCTTGAAGCCGCCGGTCTGGAGCACGAAGTCCCTGGCCAGGCGGTGGAAGATCAGGTCGTCGTAGTCGCCGTCCTCGAGGTACGCCAGGAAGTTGAAGACGTGCTGGGGGGCGTCGTGCTCCAGGAGCCACATGTCGAAGTCGCCGTAGTCGGTCTCGACGCGGATGCGCACGTCGGCGGCCGACGGCGGGGCGACGAGCCCCGCGGCCAGCGCGAGCAGGGGAGCGAGGACGGCGGCCCGCCGGCGCGGCCCACGGGCGGGGCGGCCGGCGCCGCCGGCGGTCGGGGCACGGAGTTCGCGGGATGCTCCCATTCCTGTCTCTACCTCCTCGATTCGCAGCGCAGCGATGGCGGGGGGCATTCTACACGGTCGGAGGGGGAAGGGTGGATCGGGCGGCGACCCCCGGACGCAGGACCGGACCTCGGTTCGCTACCGTGGATCTCGCGCCGATTTCCAGCGTGAGGAGCCTCGGGAGCGATGTCCGCCAAACGCCCGCTGCCCCCCTGGTGGCGCGCCCCGCGCCGCCGCTTCATCCGAATGCTGAAGCGCCGCGCCCGCCCGGCCCTCAACCGCTATCTCGCCCGCCACTCCGAGGTCGGCGACCCGGTCGTCTTCGCGCCGGGCACCTTCCCGTGGGAGAAGCTCCTGGAGGACCACTGGCAGGAGATCCGACGCGAGGCCGAGGCCGTGCTCGCCCTGCGCGACCGGGTGCCGGCCTTCCACGAGGTGTCGCCCGACCAGTACCGGATCTCCCAGGAAGCCGACTGGAAGACCTTCTGGCTCCACGGGTTCGGGGAGCGCTCGGAGACCTGCTGCCGGATGTGCCCGGTGACCGACCGGGTGGTCTCGGAGGTTCCGGGACTGGAGACCGCCTTCTTCTCGATGATGGCGCCGGGCACCCACGTGATCGCCCACCGCGGCGTGTTCAAGGGCATCATCAACTGCCACCTCGGCCTGCTGGTGCCCGACGACGCGCAGGGTTGTCGCATGCGCGTGGGCAAGGAGTTCTTCCACTGGGAGGAGGGCCGCCTGCGCATCTTCGACGACACGCGCAAGCACGAGGTGTGGAACGATACGGACCAGGAGCGGGTGGTCCTGATGATCCAGTTCCGCAGGCCGCTGCGGGCGCCCGGACGGCAGGTTCGCGACTTCTTCCTGCAGGTCCTCCGACGCACGCCCTACCTCACCCGGGCCATGGCCAACCAGCGGCGCTTCGAAGCGGAGCTCGCATCCCTGGTCGAGGCCGAGGGTCGGGCGCGGGGGACCGAGCAGGGCTGAGGGTTTCGGGGCATTCCGCTACGAAATCCGCGCGCCGACGCCGTCCGATGGCGACGATCGCCCCAGGTCGCTCTCCGCGACCCCGGCTCGAAACCCGGCCTCCGCTCGACAGCGGCAGCGAGAGTCGGAATCGGGAGAGTGCACCCGCTCGGTACATCGCTTGCTTCCAACGACGGTCGTTGCTGGGGGACGAGCGTGCAACGGTGCTTCACGGTTCGACTCGGTTGTGAGACGATCCGGAGGCGTCCGTTGGGGGCGGCGCGGGCCGGGGCCCGAGGCCGCCTTCGAGAGGAGGGGTGCGGATGTTCTCGGTTTCGATGGGTCGATCGTCCGGTCGCTTTGGGCTGACGGATCGATCGGTGTCTCGACGGTTGCAGCGAAGGCGCTTCCCGGGTGCGGTCACTCTTGCGGTGGCCGCTCTGTATTTCTGGGCGGTGCCCACGGCGGGGGCGTTCGAGCTGCTCGACGGCGATCTCCAGGTCCACGGCTTCTACGAGGCCCAGGTCCGGGCCATCTCCAGCAACTTCAACGACGAGCTCGACCTGACCCAGTGGTACAACGTCGTCAACGTCGAGGTGGAGTGGGACGTCCTCGACGACACCATCGGCCCGCTCGACATGCTGAGCGTGTTCGGTCGGGTCGAGGCCCGCTACGACTGCGTCTGGACCCGAGGCTGCGGCACCATGCGCAGCGCCAACACCTTCGGCGACCGTCCCAGGCGGCTCCCGGGCCGGCTCCGCGGAGCGCGGCGCAAGGGCGTCACCGGCGCGGTGTACACCGGCGACACCCGCGAGCTCGCCGGCATTCCCCTCAAGGAGCTGGGGTTCGAGTTCAAGGACGCGCCCGAGGGCAACACCAAGCGACCCGGCTTCATCTGGCACGTACCCGGCGTGGACACGCTCTTCGGCATCGAGGGGCCCGACGGAGTCCTGGGCACCTCCGACGACCCGGCCTTCTACACCTTCGCTCCCTTCGTGGAGTCGAACGGACGCGAGTACCGCTTCGGCCTGCGCCGGGTGCCCGGACCCGAGGCCGGCCAGGGGCTCCAGGTCCTGGGACCCTGGCGGCCCCGGGACAAGATCCGCTCCCAGGCGCCCCTGGCGGATCGCGCCAATCCCTTCAACGCGAACGACTTCAACCCCGTCACCCAGACCTTCGGGTCGACCGAGCTGCCCTATCGGCCGGCGCCCAACATCGGCAACCAGACCGACGGCAAGAAGCGAAAGTCACAACCGCGCGGGCTCTACATCCCCAACCCCGTGGTCGCCGACCAGGTCGACAGCGACGCCTACTCGTCCCACGACACCAACTTCAACCAGACCCAGCTCTCGTGGAACCGGGGCGCCAGCCAGCAGGACGAAGGCGAGCTCAAGGAGATCTACATCGACGCCGAGCTCTTCGACAGCCGCCTGTGGCTGCGGCTCGGCAAGCAGTCGATCGTGTGGGGCAAGACCGAGCTCTTCCGCACCACCGACCAGATGAACCCCCAGGACCTGGCGCTGGCCTCGCTGCCGAGCCTGGAGGAGTCGCGCATCTCCCTCTGGTCGGCCCGGGCGGTGTGGTCGCTCTACGAGGTGGGGCCGCTCTCGGACGTGCGCATCGAGGGCGCCGTCAACTTCGACCAGTTCGAGCCCAACGACATCGGCCGCTGCGGCGAGCCCTACTCACCGAACCCCGCCTGCAACAAGAGCGCGGGCCTGATGTCCCACGGCATCATCGGGCAGGGTCTGGCCGGCGAGCGCCGGCCGCCGAACCCCTGGGAGGACCCCTCGGGCCTCGAAGGGGGCGTGCGGGTCGAGTTCCGCTGGGACCGCTTCAGCTTCGCCATCACCGACTTCTACGGCTACGACGATCTGCCCTACCTGTCGGTGGACTACCTGTACCGGCGCAACGTCGATCCCAACACGGGTCGCCCCCGGGTGTCGGACCAGACCGGCGACTGCATCACCGGCGGCGAGGTCTCGTGCCTGCAGCCCGGCTCCAAGGGGGATCGCAACGCCCTCCTGAACCACCACGCCAACCAGCAGCGCTTCGCCGTGATCTGCTCGTCGAGCGTGGGCTTCGTCGCCCTCGACCGGACGGTCTGCGCCCAGAGCGTGCTCAACAGCCAGACCGAGTTCGCCGGCGTGCCCATCGCCACTCTGCTCTCGGCGATCTTCCGCGGCAACAGCAGCGACGAGAGCGTCTTCCCCTTCTTCTACGCCAAGAACCTGTTCAGCCTGCTGGCCGGCGACGGCGGGATCGCGGCTCCGTTCATCCCGTCCGTCGAGACGTTCGGGGGGCTGGGGCTGCCCAACGACGGCGATCTCAACGGGGACGGCGTCTACGACGTCGACGACATCCCGCTGGTCGCGCTGACCAACGACGGCGGAGCGGCCTTCGACGGAGGCCCGACGGACACCGGCATCTTCGCCGGTGAGGCCAACATCGGTCTCAGCTCCGTGCTCAGCGACGAGCAGGAGGCCCTTCTCGGCTGCGGTCCCTTCTGGGCGACCAACTGCGACAACGACGGCGTCGACCTGCTGAACACCGAGGCCAGCATCTTCGCCGAGTCCTGGCCCGGCGCCCAGGGCACCTTCGGCGACTGGGACACCTTCGAGGCGGGCAAGAAGCCCTACCAGCAGGCGCTCCAGCCCGGAACCGACCAGTTCCTGGGCGGCGCCCGGTGCACGCGCTACGTGAACGGGAAGCTGATCGTGCTGCCCGGCTGTCGCGGACCCGGCGAGAAGGGCTACAACCGCCAGCAGGACGGCACGCCGCCGCACCTGCGCGAGGCCTTCACCGGCCAGCCCAAGGGCCAGGACATCCTGAAGCACCCCTTCACGGGGCAGCGCTTCCGCAGCGAGATGTCCGCCTTCTCCTGGAACGCGCTCATGGTCCTGGTGGGCTTCTCGGGCGTGTTCGAGGAGTACGACGAGCGGGCCATCACCGGATTCGACGGCACCGACCCCTTCCGGACCGACGGGTGCTCGTTCCGCAAGCCCCAGCTCTGCTCCGTGGTGCAGTCCTTCTACGCCATCCTGCACACGACGAGGCGCACGGTCCGGGCCGCGGGCAACGGCACCTTCGGTCGTGCGGACTTCGACTGGCACCAGGGCGGCACCGGCACGCTCCGCTACAACAAGCGCAACGTGCTGGGCTTCTCCGCGGACTTCGCGGAGGACTTCACGAAGTCGAACTGGAGCATGGAGTTCACCTGGATCGAGGACCAGAAGTACGCGAACTCCAACGAGATCCGGGACAACCTCTCCTCGTCGGACAACTTCAACCTCACGGTCTCGATGGATCGTCCGACCTTCATCAACTTCCTCAACTCGAACCGGACCTTCTTCATCAACTCCCAGTGGTTCTTCCAGTACATCCCGGACTACGAGAAGGGGTTCCAGGCCAACGGGCCCTGGAACGTGCTCGCCACCCTGAACATCCAGACGGGATACTGGCAGGACCGGCTCACGCCCAGCCTGACCTTCGTCTACGACTTCAAGTCGACCTCGGGGGCCGGGATTCCCCAGATCACGTACCTCTACACCAGCAACTTCAGCGTCACGCTGGGGGCGGCGATGTTCTGGGGCGGCTGGCAGAAGAAGGACCCGCCCATCGCCAACGTGGCCAGCGACCCCTACCGCGCGGGGCGCAACGCCGAGGACCAGTTCGTGGAGAACGGTCTCTCGGTGATCCGGCAGCGCGACGAGGTGTTCCTGCGGGTCCGTTACACGTTCTAGGCGGGTCGGGAGGCGCGGCGTTCCGCGCCGGCGCCTCGTTGCTCGCGGCCCCGCCCGCGGCGCGAGGCCCGGGTCGGGCCCCGGCGCCGACGCGGCCGACGTAGCCGACGTAGCCGAGGTGACCGACGTAGCCGAGGTGGCCGACGTAGCCGAGGTGGCCGACGCGGGGCCTCAGGACCGGGTCATGCGTCCCTGGTCCAGCACCACGTCTCCGTCCTGGTTGGTCGTGCGGAACAGGCACTCGTCCCCGTCGAGCCACATCGACACCGTGAGGGTGTCGCCCGGCATCACCGGCTTCGAGAAGCGTCCCTGCATCGACCGGAAGCGCGCCGGGTCGCCGTCGCACAGGGCGTGGAGCAGGGCCCGGCCCGTGAACCCGTAGGTGCAGAGCCCGTGGAGGATGGGGCGGTCGAAGCCGCCCATCTTCGCGAACGACGGGTCCGAGTGGAGCGGGTTGCGGTCGCCGGACAGCCGGTAGAGCAGCGCCTGGTCCGGGCGCGTCGGGTAGGTGACTTCGTGGTCCGGGCTGCTTTCCGGCACCGCGAAGCTCGCCGACGGTCCCCGCTCGCCGCCGAAGCCCCCCTCGCCGCGGATGAAGACCGACGAGCGCGTCTTCAGCAGCGGCTTGCCGGTCGCCACGTCGACCGAGGTCGACTCCATCTCCACGACGGCGCCCTTGCCCTTGTCCCAGATGGCGGTGCAGCGGCCGGTGCTCTCGATCTCGCCCTCCACGGGGATCTCGCGCTCCAGCTCGAACGCCTGCTCGCCGTGGACGAGCATCGCCGGGTTGAAGGTGCCGATCTTGCCGAAGGGCGAGCCGCCGCCGCCGATGATCACGGCGAAGGTGGGCAGCACGCGCTGGGGCAGGTCGCGGGTGTTCTCCGTGGTGAAGGCCAGCTCGTCGGTGCCGGCTCCCACGCCCAGGGCGTAGAGGAGTCCGTCCTTCGAGGACCAGGTTCGGCGAACGGGGTCGCCCACGGCGCCCACGGCGCTGGGATCGATCGGCATGGGGAGCTCCTCCTGTCCAGATGGTCGGGGAGGCGACTCTACCCGAGAGCGGGGCCGCGGGGAACGTGCGGGTAAGGTGAGAGCCCGCTCCCGGCGGGGGCGCTTCCGCGCCGGCTTCATCGGCGTTAAAGTCCACGGTGCCGAGCCCGATCGGGGGACCCCTTCCTTCCCAACCGCTCATCCTTCCGCGCTTCCCTCCCCGGGAGCGCCGTCGGAGAGGTGCATGTCGACCGAGTTGACTCCCCAGCTTCGAGAACAGATCGAGAACACCATCCGTTTCCTGGCCGTAGACGCGGTCGAGGCCGCCCGCAGCGGCCATCCGGGAGCGCCCATGGGCCTGGCCCGTCCGGCGTTCGAGCTGTGGGACCGCCACCTGCGTTTCGACCCCAGCGACCCCCGCTGGCCCCTGCGCGACCGCTTCGTGCTGTCCAACGGGCACGCGTCCATGCTGCAGTACGCCCTGCTGCACCTGTTCGGGTTCGACCTCGGCCTGGACGATCTCAAGAGCTTCCGGCAGCTCGGCTCGCGGACGCCGGGTCACCCCGAGTTCGGCGACACCCCGGGCGTGGAGCTGACCACGGGTCCGCTGGGTCAGGGCTTCGCCCACGGCGTGGGCATGGCCCTCGCCGCGCGCCTGACGGCCGCGCGCTTCGCGGTCGACGGCGAGGGGCCCGGCGCCCACCGCGTCTTCGGCATCGTGAGCGACGGCGACCTCATGGAGGGCCTCTCCCACGAGGCCGGCTCCCTGGCCGGCCACCTGGGCCTGGGCAACCTCGTCTACCTCTACGACGACAACGACATCACCATCGACGGGCCCACCTCGGTCTCGTTCAGCGAGGACGTGCCGCGCCGCTTCGAGGCCTACGGGTGGCACGTGGCCAGCGTCTCGGGAGACGACGTCGAAGGCCTGCGCGCGGCCATCGACGGCGCCGTCGCGATCGGCGACCGGCCCTCGCTCATCTCGGTCAAGACCGTGATCGGGCAGGGCAGCCCGAACAAGGCCGGGACCTCCGGCGTGCACGGCGCGGCGCTCGGCGCCGACGAGGTGCGGCTGACCAAGCAGGCCGCGGGCTGGCCCACGGAGCCGACGTTCCTGGTCCCCGACGAGGTGTCCGCCCACCTGTCCGCCCGCGCCGAGGCCAAGAAGGCCGAGGCCGCCGCCGCCAACGAGGCCCTCGACCGCTGGCGCCGGGACCACCCCGAGAAGGCCGGGGCCTGGGACGCCGCCCGCGAGCGGCGGCTGCCCGCCGACCTCGGCAGCCTGCTGGCCGAGGGGATGGACGGCGTCGACAACGCCACGCGCAAGCACTCCGCCGCGGTCCTCCAGCGCGCCAGCGAGGCCATTCCGAACCTGGTCGGAGGCTCGGCGGACCTCGCCGGCTCGGCCGCGCCGCCCATCATCAAGGGCCGCGGCTTCGTCGGCCCCGGCGCCGAGGAAGGGGCCGGTCCCTTCGACGGGCAGAACATCTTCTTCGGCGTGCGCGAGCACGCCATGGCGGCCATCGCCAACGGCATCGCCCTGGACGGAACGCTGGTTCCCTACTGCGGGACGTTCCTGATCTTCAGCGACTACATGCGGCCGTCGATCCGGCTGGCGGCGCTGATGAAGGCGCGCACGATCTTCGTGTTCACCCACGACTCGATCTTCGTGGGCGAGGACGGTCCCACCCACCAGCCCATCGAGCAGCTCGACTCGCTGCGCGCCATCCCGGGCCTCAAGGTGTTCCGGCCCGCCGACGGCGTCGAGACGGCCATGGCCTACGGCTGGATCCTGGAGAAGGCCGACGGCCCCGCAGCCCTGGCCCTGTCGCGCCAGACCCTGCCCGCCCTCAAGCGGGACGGCGGGTTCCGCAACGAGGACGTGCTGGACGGGGCCTACGCGGTGCGCCAGCCGTCGGCCAAGCCCGACGTGGTGATGCTGGCGACGGGCTCCGAGGTGGCGCTGGCCTGCGACGCCGCCGGGCTCCTGGGCGAGCAGGGCATCGCGGCCCGGGTGGTGTCGGTTCCGTGCCTCGAGCTCTTCATGGAGCGCACGCCCGAGGAACGGGCGGCCCTGGTCCCCCAGGACGGGACGCCCCTGGTCGCCGTCGAGGCGGGCGTGGGCCAGAGCCTGGCCGCCGTCATCGGACCCAGGGGGCTCCTGTACACGATCGACCGCTTCGGCGCGTCGGCCCCCCACAAGGACCTGGCGGACTACTTCGGGCTCACCCCGGAGAAGCTGGGCGCGCGGGTGACCGAGTTCGTGAAGAGCAGCGCGTAGGGGCCCCGTCGAGGGGACCCATGTCGCGTTCCGGTCGCCCGTTCCGCGTTGCCCGGGTCCTCGGTCCGCTGCTGGCCGCGCTCGCCTGCGACGCGCCGGGCGGCGTCGCTCCGGACCCCGTGTGGGTGGACCTGCTGGAGCGCTTCCCGCTTGCCCGAGCCCGGACCGAGAGCCCCTCGATCGATCTCGGGACGCCCGGGGCCCGGGCCTTCCTGGAGCGCGGCTGGTCCATCGACGAGCGCCACGGCGCCGCCACGGTCGTCTGGTCCGACGGCCCGGAGTCGGTGCTGGACTTCTGGCTGGACGAGCCCCGGTCCCTCGTCATGGCGCTGCGCGGCCGGGCCTTCGTGTACGCGGACGCGCCCGCGCAGCGGGTCGCGGTGGCGGTCAACGGCACGGCAGTCGGCGCGGTCGAGCTCGGTCCCTCGATGGCCGCGCACCGGCTCGCGGTCCCGGGCTCCGCGCTGCGCAGGGGCTCCAACCGTGTGCGGTTCCGCTACGCGTACGCCCGACCGCCGAAGGAGGTGGTCCCCGGCGCCGGCGACGTGCGCGCCCTCGGTGTGCTCTGGGACCGGCTGGACTTCACGACGCCCGACGGTGCGCCGCTGGGCGGCGGCGGGGTGCCGCGGCTCGCGCAAGGGGCGCCGGAGCTGGTGCTGCCCTCGGGCTCGAGCCTCGAGTACACCCTGGCCCTCGCTCCCGACGCGGTGCTCGCCATCGAATCCCTGGTGCCGGCCGGAGCGGGCGGTCCCGGGGCGGGGTCTCCGCTGCGGCTCGAGATCCGGCTGGAGCGCGACGGCGCACCGCCGCGCCGGCTGGCGAGCCTGGAAGGGGCGGGCGGGCCCTACGAGATCGAGGTGCACGGGAGCCCGAGCGAGGTCGCGCGGCTCGCGCTGCGGTGCGTCGGGGGCGGCGCACCCGGCGCGGAGGTGCGCCTGCGGCGGCCGCGCATCCTGTCCGGGCGGTCGCCCGCGACGCGCGACCGGCGCCCCGACATCGTGCTCTACGTGGTCGACACCCTGCGCCGGGACCAGCTCGGCAGCTACGGGGGGCCCGCCGGTCTCACGCCCAGTCTCGATCGCTTCGCGGCCGATGCCCTGGTCTTCGAGCGGGCGCTGGCCCAGTCCTCGTGGACCCGGACCTCCATGGGCTCGCTCGTCACCGGGCTCGCGCCCGGCCGGCACGGCGCCAACGACACCGCCGACCGCCTGTCGGAGGACCTGGTCACCCTGGCCGAGCGGCTCCTGGCCCAGGGCTACGAGACGGCCGGGTTCACCGCCAACCCCCTGGTCGACCAGACCTTCGGCTTCGACCAGGGCTTTCTCGAGTTCCAGGCGGTGGCCGGCGAGTCGGACTACCTGGCGCGCTCCGAGTTGGTCCACGAGCGGGCGCTGGCCTGGCTGGATGCGCGGCCGGGAAGCCGCCCCTTCTTCCTCTACCTGCACACGATGGATCCCCACGAGCCCTACGATCCGCCGCCCGCCCAGCGCGCCCGTTGGGCGCGACCCGGGACGCCCGCCGAGGTCGGCCAGGTGCCCTGGCTCCAGCGGCTCCGGGAGGGCGCCATCGAGCCCAGCCCCGAGACGCGCGACCGCGTCCGCTCCCTGTACGCGGGGGAGGTCGCCGCCAACGACGCCCGCTTCGGGCAGTGGTGGGCGGCGATGGCAGCCCGGGGGCTGGCCGGGGGGGCGCTCTGGATCGTGGTCTCGGACCACGGCGAGGCCTTCCACGAGCACGGCCACTTCGGCCACCGGCACGGGCTCTACGACGAGCTCCTGCAGGTGCCGATGATCTGGAGGCTGCCCGGCGGAGCGCGGGCCGGCGAGCGGAGCCGGCGCCTGGCCCAGCACCTGGACATCGTTCCCAGCGTGCTCGACGCCCTGGACATCGAGCCGCCCCCTGGGCTGCCCGGTCGCTCGCTCCTCGAAGGGCCGTCCTCGGAAGCGGCCGGGCCCGGGGCCGAGCGGGGCGCCCTGGCCGTCCTGCGGACCGGGCCCCTCGACTGGACGAGCTTCAGCGACGGCCGCTGGAAGCTGATCCGGACCCGTCGCGATGGTCGCGATCCGGTCCTCGAGCTGTACGATCTGGCCTCCGACCCGGGCGAGCGGACGGACCTCGCCGCCCGTCGACCCGGGAAGGTCGCGGAGCTGCTCGCGCGGATCGAGGCGGCCGACCGGGAGGCTGCGGGCGCCGCGGCTCCCAGCGTAGAGATGGACGCGTCGCTTCGACGCAGGCTCGAGGCCCTGGGCTACGCGGAGTGATGCGACGCACGGCATGTGCCGCGGCGGCGTCCGCGGACGCGCCGAGACCCGGCCCGGGGGCCCGCCGCGAAGGCTGCGAAGGCCGCGAAGGAACAGGGATGCAAGCGAACGCAACCGCTCTCTCCACGGCCCCCCGGCTGATCCTGTGCGTCGCGCTGGCGGGGCTCGTCGCCTGCGCGAGCGCCCGGGTCCACGATCCGCGCATGAGCGAGGGAGTGCCGTTCCGGATCCGTCCCGGAGTCGCCTGGATCGAGGACTTCGAGATCCCGGTCGAGATGCAGGCCGACGCCGGCAAGCGCGAGCAGGCCGCGAAGGTCATGCGCGAGGTGACGAAGGCCACGGTGCAGACGCTGATCGACTCCGGCTACTCGGCTCGACCGGCGCCTCCGCCCGACGAGCGCGAGCTTCCACCCCTGGGCGCCGTGCTGGTGCAGGGCCGCTTCGACGAGATCCACCCGGGCAACGCCTTCGGGCGGATCCTCGTCGGCTTCGGCCTCGGGGCGAGCCGCCTGCACTCCGACGTCGAGCTGGAGCTGCTGCGCGGGGACCGGGCGGACAGCCAGCCCCTGTTCCATTGCGAGGTGCGCGCGAGCGGGTCGAAGATGCCCGGGCTGATCGTCCCCATCGGGCTGGCCTCCGAGATCGGTCTGCTCATCAACGGGCTGATGAAGGGCGTCGGCGAGCTCAAGGGGCCGTTGGCCGGGGATGCGCGGCGCACCGGCGAGGCCATCGGACGCCGGCTGGCCGCGGTGTTCCAGGCCCTCGAATGGGAGGGCGGCTGAGCCCGGATACCGTCGCCCCGTCGGGGACACGCCCGACTCGGATCGCCTCGATCCCTCCTCCTCGCCTACACTTCCATGCCAGGCCCACGGGAGCGCCGCTTGCCCTTCTTCCTGTGGGCAGGAGGACTCGATCATGGATCACCAGGCCATTCTCGACTGGTTGGAGGCGCACCCCGCCGATGTCCACGGGACTCCGTCGGAGGTCGTCGAGCAGTGCGAGAGGGAGGTCCGGCGCCACGCTGCCGAGGATGCGTGGCGGGCCGCGACGTCCTACGTCGAAGGCAGGATGCACGCGTGGGAGAAGGAGTGGGGCTTCCACGCGAGCGAGTCCTCGGTCGCGAAGGAGACCTGCGCCAAGCTGGCGCGGGAGCTGGCGCGACACGAGCCCGAGGTGAAGGCCGGCGACGAGGCGCACCTGGCCGGCGAGGCGCTGCTGGCCCAGCTCGAGCCCGAGGCCCGGGAGCGGGTCGGAGCCTGGGTCCGCGACCTCGCCCGGGAGGTGGAGCACCAGATCTGGCGGGAGATCGTCCGCTTCACGAAGAAGGAGGGCCGCAAGCTCGTGCGCCAGGGACGGGTCTCCAGCGACCACGGCTGGGAGGCCGGCGAGAACTACCAGAGCAAGGCCGCGCACGTGGCGCAGCTGCTGCTGGAAGACTACGCGCGCGAGGCGCACGCCGACTAGAGCGGGCCTTCGAACGGGTCCGGGGAGCCGGAACGCGCCGACGCGCTACCGTCCGGCCGTGCCCACCCGAGTGCGAGGACGTGTGGATCGAGCGCCGGTCGCGCCGCGGCCGCCGCGGGCGTTGGATTCCCGCTGCCGGGTTCCCGGAGCGCGTCCTGCCGCCTCCTGGGCCGTCGCGTTGCTGTGTGCGCTCGGGCTCTCCGGTTGCACCTTCAACACGCCGCTTCCCAAGGAGCGCACGCCGCGGCTGCGAACGGCGCCCCGGGAGTTCCGCATCGCCATCGTGGGCGTGCCCACCGACGACGAGCTCGACTGCGCCCAGTACGACTGCAACCACTGGTATCGGGTGGACGTGGTGGAGCCCGGGCGGCTGACGGTGCGGCTGACACGGCGCCCGGGCGGAACCGGTCCGCCGCTGCGCATGCTGCTCAATCCGATCGCGCGACCCACCATGGCGCGCGCCGGCGCCGGGCCGGGCGAGCCCCTGGAGCTCGAGGCCGACGTGGCCGCCGGGGTCTACGAGCTGCTGGTGCAATCCGGCATGGGGCGCGAGCCCTATACCCTCACCCTGCTCCTGGACGGCGCTGCAGTGCACCAGCCTGGGACCATGCCCGAAGAGCTCGTTCCCTGAGGGAGTCCGACTGCTGCCCCAGGCCCCACGTCCCGGGCTTCACCCCGGTCGATCGGACCCCGACCCCGGCTTCGGTCTGCCACGACTCCTCGCCACGGGGCCGTGGCCTCTGCCATGCTCCGCCGCCATGCAGTGGATCGTGCGACGCACACTGAACGGGGTGATGAAGGGCTTCGTCGGCTCGGGTCTGTCCATCGACGAAAGAGGGCGGCTGTGCCTGCCCGACGGCCTCACCCCCTGTCGGGTTCACCGGTTCATCGAGCTGTGCACCGCGGAGCGCTACGACAGCCCCCGCGAAGCCATGCACTCGCTGTTCGTCCGGATCGGTGTGAGCCCGCGCATCGTGCGGCTGCTGAACGCCATCCTCGACGACAACGGCGACCTGGAGCTGGGCGCGCTGGCGTCGAAGTCGGTGGTGCTGATGACCGCGGTGCCCGAGTTCCAGCAGATTCCCACGCGCTTCCGGGACTTCCTGGTCGTGGACCTCGACCTGGCGGACCGCCGCTGCGGGAACCTCGAAGACGCCGTCGTCTCGGCCCGCCGGGCGGCCGCCGTCCGCGTGGGCTGCGAGCCCACCTGGGAGGCGATTCTCGAGATGGGCGACGCCGTGGGCGAGCTGGCCCGCCCCTGGCGCGAGCGCGTCGCTGCGGGCCCGACGCCCATGGAGGCCGAGGCGAGGCTCTCGGCCTAGCCCATCAGGTACAGGAACTCTTCCTGGACGATCTTGCCGCCCGCGGTCGTGTACAGCCCGACCTCGCGCATCCGGGTGCGCTCGCCGGACGCCTTGGGCGTCACGTCCAGGTCGAACTGAACCACGAACTGGTCGTCGCGGTGGCCGCAGAAGGGCCCGGTGGCCGTGGTCGCGTGGACCTCGTGGTTGGCGTACCACCACTGGTTCTTGCGGCGGATGGCCTCGATGCCCTCCATGCGCGCGGGCATCTCGTCGCTGCCCTGGCCTTCGATGCTCACGATGCCGGGGTCGTAGAGCTGTTCGACGGCCTCTTCGGCCTTGCCGTCGTTGCACAGACTCACCAGTCGCGATCCGATCTCGATGGCGGACATGGGGGGCTCCTTCTCTTTCGTCCTTTGGTTGTCTCGTCTTCTCGCTCTCGTCTTCTTCTCGCTCTCGTCGTCTTCTCGCTCTCGTCGTCGGGGACGGGGCTCGCTCGAGCGCGTCGGTGACCTTCCGGATTCCCGGACGGGTGGATCCGGTCTCCGGACGGTAGGGAAACCGATGGTGCCACAGCAGGGGCGGAGCTCGAGGATCCGTCGCTCTGCTGACAGTGGCTGTCACCAGCGGAAGCCGGAACGCCCGTTCAATGGTAGTCATGGCTCTCGGGCAGGGCGTTGCGCGCCGACAGGGAGACCAGCTCCCGCACCTTCACGTGGACGACACCGTCGACCTTCTGCACGGGGCCCGCGATCTCGACCACCGCGGAGGTGTGGAGCGGAGCGCGGAACTTCCGGAACTGATCCGGCGTGAGCACTGCGTTGGAGGTTCCGGTCTCGTCCTCCAGGGTCAGGAAGCAGAACCCCTTGGCCGAGCCCGGGCGCTGGCGGACGATGACGTGGCCCGCCGTGCGCACCCAGTGCCCGTCGGGAGCGCGGCGCAGCTGCTCGGCCGAGAGGACGCCGCGGGCGTCGAGGTCTTTGCGCAGGTGGGCGAGGAGCTGGGGGCCGGTCGTCAGGCCCGCCAGCCGGTAGTCGGTGAGGGTGGCTTCGAGAGGCGTGAGCTCCTCCAGGGGCGAGCCGCTCTCGGCGCCGCGTTGCCGGCCGGCGAACAGCGAATGGCGGTCGCGTTCGATGCCCGAGACCTGCCAGAGGGCGGAGCGCCGCTTCGGGCTCGCGCCTGCGAGGGAGCCGAGAGCGCCGAGCTCGGCCAGGTGGTCGAGCTCGGCGCCCTTGAAGGGCACGCGGCGCACCAGGTCGGCCAGGTCGCGAAACGGCTGCCGGGCGCGCTCGCGGTCGATGCGCGCGCCGGTCTCGCTCCGCAATCCGTCCACGTAGCGCAGCCCGATGCGCACGGCGGGCGGCGGGCGCCGGGCGGGGGCGCGAGCGCGGCCGGCGCAGGGCTTCGGGGGGGGCGGCCCGTCTTCGAGGGGCGCGTTCCCGCTCTCGAGCGTGCACTTCCATCGCGAGTGCGCGACGTCGACCGGCCGCACCGTCACGCCGTGGCGCTGGGCATCCTTCACCAGGGTGGCGGGGTTGTAGAAGCCCATGGGCCAGGCGTTGAGGAGCCCCGCCAGGAAGGCCGCGGGGTGGTGACGCTTCAAGTAGGCCGACGCGTAGGCGATGAGCGCGAACGAGGCCGAGTGCGACTCCGGGAAGCCGTAGAGCGCGAACGAGCCGATGTGCTTCACGATGGTGTCCCGGGCGGAGGCGTCGATGCCGCGCCGCTTCATGCCGTCGCGCAGGCGCTCTTCGATCCGGTCCATCCGCTCGACCGAGCGCTTGAAGCCCATGGCGCGGCGCAGCTCCTCCGCCTCGCCGCCGCTGAAGCCGGCCGCCACCATGGCGATCCGCAGCAGCTGCTCCTGGAACAGCGGGATGCCCAGGGTGCGCTCCAGGATGGGCTCGAGGGAAGGGTGGGGGTACACCACCTCCTCCCGGCCGTTCCGGCGGTTCAGGTAGGGGTGGACCATCTGGCCGACGATGGGGCCCGGGCGGATGATCGCGATCTCCACCACCAGGTCGTAGAAGCGCTCGGGCCTCATGCGCGGCAGCGTCGCCATCTGGGCCCGGCTCTCGATCTGGAAGACGCCGACGGTGTCCGCCCGCTGGATCATGGCGTAGGTCTCGGGGTCGTCGGGCGGCAGGTGGGCCAGGTCGATCTCGACGCCCTCGTGCTCGCGGACCAGCGGAATCGTCTCCTCCAGGGCCTGGAGCATGCCCAGGCCCAGCAGGTCGATCTTGATGATGCCCAGGTCGGCGCAGTCCTCCTTGTCCCACTGCACCACCCGGCGGTCCGCCATGCTGGCGGGCTCGATGGGGACGACCTCGTCCAGGCGTCCGGCGGCGATGACGACGCCGCCGGAGTGCTGGCTCAGGTGGCGGGGCAGGCCGCGCACCTGCTCCACGAGGTCGAGCAGCAGGCCGATGCGCGGTGCGGTCGGGTCGACGCCGGCCTCGCGCAGGGTGCCGGACAGCTCGTCGAGGTCGTCGCGGTGCTCGAGGCTCGAGAGCAGCTTCGAGAGCCGGTCGGTGGTGTCGGGCTCGAAGCCCAGCACTTTGGCCATCTCGCGGATGGCCATGCGCGAGCGGTAGGTGATGACGTTGGCGGTCATGGCCGCGCCCGCGGCCCCGTAGCGGGTGAAGGCGTACTGGATGACCTTCTCCCGCTGATCGCCCGACGGCAGGTCGATGTCGATGTCGGGCCACTCGCCGCGCTCCTCGGACAGGAAGCGTTCGAACAGCAGCTCCATGCCCACCGGGTCGACGGCGGTGATGCCCAGCGCGTAGCAGACCGCGCTGTTGGCCGCCGAGCCACGGCCCTGGGCCAGCATGTCCTCGGCCACGGCGAAGCGCACGAGGTCGTGGACGATGAGGAAGTAGCCGGCGAGCTCGAGCTTCTCGATCAACGCCAGCTCCTTCTCGAGCTGGCTGCGAACCCGGCGCGGCAGGGGGACTCCGTAGCGCTCGCGCGCGCCCATGAAGGTGAGGGCGCGCAGGTAGGAGGGCTGGGTCTCGCCGCGGGGCACCGGGAACTCGGGGAAGCGGTAGCCCAGGTCCTCCAGGGTGAACTCGCAGCGTTCGGCCACCGCCCGGGTGCCGCGCAGCCACTCGGGCCGGTCGGCGAAGCGCGCGCCGATCTCGGCGGGCGACTGCAGGCAGCGCTCGCCGTTGGGGAGCAGGCGCCGGCCGGCGCCGTCGAGGGTGGTCTTCCAGCGCAGGCAGGTGAGCGCATCGAGGAGCCGACGGGTCTCGGGGCGGGCGCAGCGCGCGTCCCCGCTGGCGACCACCTCGACGGCGTGGGCGCCGGCCAGGTCGGCCGCCCGCCGGGCCGCGCGCTCGGCCTCGCGCTCGCGGTGGCGCGAGACGTCCACGCGCAGCCGCTCGGCGCCGAACACGCCGAGGGCGCGGTCGAGGAAGCCGGGGGTGAGCGCCGCGTCGCCGCGCACGAGCGCGACCCAGTCGCCCGCGAACTCCTCGAGCAGCCTCCAGTCGACGCGGGTCTCGCCCTTGGGCGCCGTCGCGTGCCCCGCGGTGAGCAGGCGGCAGAGCCGCTTCCAGCCCCGACGCGATTCGACCAGCAGGCGCACGTGGCCTTCCGGGCCGGCCCGGGAGGCGTCGCCCCGGACCGCCACCTCGGACCCCACGATGGGGCGGAGGCCGGAGCTTTGGGCGGCCTGGTGGAAGCGCGGCAGGCCGTAGACGCCGTCCCGGTCGGCCAGGGCCAGGGTCTCGTGGCCCAGCTCGACGGCGCGCTCGACCATGTCTTCCGGGTTCGAGGCGCCTTCCAGGAACGAGAAGGCGCTCCGGGCGCGTAGCTCGACGAAGTCGCCGATGGCCGCGGACACGGCGGACGCTGCAGGGGAGGGCGCACCGGAGGGGGCGCCGGGACGGGGGGGCGACATGGGACCTCTCGGCCCGCGACCCGTTGACTTTCGTCTTTCGTTCGTGTTCCGTCAAGAGGAACTTCGCTTCGCCGCGCTGCCGCGGCGAGACCCCGAGACCCCGAGACCCCGAGACCGGACGTGACACACTCCCCCCGCGTCGTCCTCCACGCCGACATGGACGCGTTCTACGCGGCGGTCGAGCAGCGCGATCGCCCCGAGCTTCGCGGCCGGCCGGTCATCATCGGGGGCACCAGCGATCGGGGCGTGGTCTCGACGGCGAGCTACGAGGCGCGCCGCTTCGGCGTGCGCTCGGCGATGCCCGCGGTGCAGGCCCGCCAGCTGTGTCCCGACGGCGTCTTCCTGCGCGGGGACATGGCGCGCTACACGCGCGAGTCGCGCCGCATCTTCGAGATCTTCCGCGAGTTCACCCCCGACGTGGAAGGCGTCTCCATCGACGAGGCGTTCCTCGACCTCACCGGCAGCCGGCGCCTGCTCGGCCCGGCCGTCGAGGTCGGGCACCGCCTGCGCGCCCGGGTCCGGGAGGAGACCGACCTGGCGGTGTCGGTGGGCATCGGTCCGGTCAAGATGGTGGCGAAGATCGCGAGCGACCTGGCCAAGCCCGACGGGCTCCTCGAGGTGGCTCCGGGCGAGGTGCGCGGCTTCCTCGACCCGCTGCCCGTTCGTCGGATCTGGGGGGTGGGGCCCGTGGCCGGGGAGCGGCTCGAGCGCGCGGGCTTCCAGACCGTGGGCGACCTGGCGCGCGCCGACCCCTCACGCATCGACCACTGGCTCGGGGACTGGGGCCGCCGGGTCCGCCGCCTGGCCCGGGGAGAGGACGTCCGCGAGGTCGAGGCCTACCGCGAGGCCGTCTCCTACAGCGAGGAGAACACCTTCTTTCGAGACGTATCGGACCGCCGGACCCTCGACGACACCGTGCTGGCCCACGCCGAGTCGGTGGCGCGCCGGCTGCGCCGCGACGGCGTCCGGGCTCGCACGGTGGTGCTGAAGCTGAAGCTCGGCCGGCGCGCCGGGCCGGGGCCCCGCGGCTACCCGCTGCTGACGCGTCGCGTGACGCTCACCGAGCCCACCGACGACGGCGCCGTCCTGACCGAGATGGCGCGCGGCCTGCTCGACCGCGCCGCTCTCAGCGAGCCTGTGCGGCTGCTGGGCGTGGGGGTCACCAATGTCGCGTCCCCGGACGCGGAGCAGATCGGCCTGTTCGGGGAGACCGCCGGCCGCGATCGCCGCCGGCGCCTGAACCGCGCGATCGACGAGATCAGCGACCGCTTCGGGAAGACCGCCGTCCGGCGCGCCACCCAGGGCGGCGCCGAGCGCGCCGGCCTCTCCAATCAGATCAAGCGCGGTGAGAAAGATCCGTCCGACTGAAGGGGCGCTTGTCCCAGCGGTAGACGCGCATGGGCGGCACGTTCAGCACCTCGGTCTGCACCCGGGCATCGCCGAAGACCTCGCGGCCCAGGGTCTCGACCCGATCGCGGAACTGGTAGGCCACGAACCGGCCGTCCGGGGAGAGGCTGTCGTAGACCGAGCGCAGGATCGCCATGCCCAGCTCGCGTCCCATGGTGGAGAACGGGATGCCGGACAGGATGACGTCCGGGGCGTCGAGCCCGTGCTCGCGGAGCGCCGCGGAGATCTCGGCCGCGCTGCCCTCGTGGACGATCAGGCGGGGGTCGTGGATCTTGCGCCGCAGCAGCCGCACGAAGTCGGGGTTGATCTCGATGGCCAGCAGCTTGGCGTCGGGCGCCATCTGGCGAAGGAACGCGCGCGTGGTTCCGCCGGTGCCGGGGCCCAGCTCGACCGCCAGCTTGGCGTGGGCCAGGTCCGCGCTCTTGACGATCCGCTTCTCGAGGAAGCGCGAGCTGGGGATCACCGAGCCCACCTGCTTCGGCCGCTTCAGGAAGCCGAGAAAGAAGTCGATCGGGTGGTCCTGTCGCGGTCCGGAGGTCTTGCGGGCCGGTCTGTTCGCGCGGGTCATCGGGTTCCTTCCGTGATGGGCTCGTGGCGGGTCGCTCGCGTGGAGCGCGCGCTCGCCTGGGGGCTTCGGACGCTTTCGGGGTTCGCCCCAGGTCGGGCGCGCCTGAGGGTACACGCGACCCCCACGCGATCGCCACGCGCGCGTCATTTCCGGTGGGCGGGTGTTGGGTGTACGGGACCGCATGGGCCGGACGACCCGTCGGGCGGATCGGGTCAGTCGTACAGCCCGTCGACGTGCCAGGCGCGGCCCACGAAGTCGTAGGCCAGGCGGACCACGGTGCCGTCCTCGACCTGCACGTCGTAGTGGTCGAGCGCGTAACGCTCGTCGGACCACCAGCGGCCGGTGGTGCGCCAGGGCCCCGAGGCGTGGACCACACGCCCCCGCGCGACGGCGCTCTCGACCCATTCGGGACGCCCGTGGCCCACTCTGACCCGGGCCGAGACGGGGGGACGCAGGGCGCGGACGGCGAGCGCCGGGCCGGGGCTCCGGTCCCGGGACCCGGGATCGATGCGGGGGGGCTGGAACGGGCGCAGGGCCCAGGCGCCCGGGTGGTGGTCGTCGGCGACGTCGGGCGATCCGACCCGATCCACCCCGCACAGCGACTCGAGCTCGGACAGGGTCCGGTCGAGCGAGGCCGGGTCGGGGCCGCGAGGGCGGAACAGGTCGAGCTGGTCCCGCCGGAAGGCAGCACCCTCGGCGCCGAGGTGGAGGCTCTCCACCGGGGCTTCGGGAGGCCGCTCCTCCAGGGCCAGGCCGAAGAGCCGCAGCCAGACCTTCGGGTCCGAGGTCGGGGCGGCGGGGGCGACGCGCCGCTGCTCCCTCGCGCCCCCGACCAGCCCCAGCTCGAGGTCGATGGGGCCGCACGACCAGCCGCGCAGGGCGAGGCGTTCGAGCAGGCGGGACAGCAGCCCCCGCAGCACGAAGCGCAGGGGCTCGAGCCGATCGACGGCATGGTCGAGCTCCATGTGCTCGACGATCCGCCGGTCCCGCGCCTCGGCCAGCGGCGTGTCGGTCTCCTCCCCGCGCGCCCGGGCCACCAGCTGGAGCCACTCCGGCCCCAGGCGCCGGGCGGTGGCGCCTCGGGGCAGGCGCAGCAGGTCGCGCACCGTGCGGATGCCGAAGCGCGTGAGCGCCTGGGACAGCCGGTCGTCGGGGTCCAGCAGGTCCACGGGCAGGGGCGCCAGGAAGGCGCGCTCCTCGCCGGGGGACAGCGCGCGGACCGGCCACTCGCCCTCGACCCGGGGCGCGGGCGGGCGACGCACCAGGGCGCGCGCGACCAGCTGGGAGACGGCCCGGGACGAAGCGACGGCCACGGCCCCGGGCAGGCCCAGGGCCGCGGCGCACGCGGCGAGCCGGGTGGCGAAGGCGGCCTCGGATCGGAAGAGCGCCTCGATGCCCGTGGCGTCGACCCAGACGGCGGCCTCGGCGGCGAAGACACCGCCGGCCCGGGGGACGGCCTCGGCGCGCGGGCTGCAGGCGAAGGCGGCATCCAGCAGCGCCGCCCGGGCCGCCCGCTCTTCGGCCAGGGACGTCACCCGGACGTCGATCTCCGGGCAGATGGATCGCGCCCGGGCGAGGGAGCAGGGCGGGGCGACGCCGGCCGCCCGGGCTTCGGGAGAGGCGGCGATCACCTGGGCCCGGGCGTCGGGCCCGGAGGTCACCCCCCACGCCCGGCCGGCCTGCTCCGGGTGGACCCGCAGCTCCGCCCGCAGCGGCAGGTCGGGGACGAGCAGGCAGGCGATGCGCGCCATGGCTCCCCTCCGTCGCGGTCCTCTAGGCCGCCGCGAAGGCCCGCCAGCGCACCGGAGCGGCGCTCCCGGCGGGCCCGGAGCGGTGACGGACCACCACGGCCCGGCTGGACAGGGCTTCGAGCAGGGCGGGGGTGCCTTCGAAGTGCGCGCGCTCGAGCTGCATCTCCAGGGCGACCTCCGCATGGGATCCGGCCCTCCGGTCGCCCGTCCCCACGAGCACCAGGGCCGTGCGGGTCCGGGCGGCCAGGCGGGCCAGTCGGAGCCAGGCCGTCTGGTCGGCACGGCCGGCGTCGGCGGCGCCGAGGTCGAGCACCACCAGCGGGAAGCCCTCCGTCTCGAGCAGGCGCTCGGTGCAGCGGAGCGCCTCGCGGCGGCCCGGAGCCCGGGCCCAGAGCACGCGGGCCAGGTCGATGCCGGCGGCCCGGGCCGAGGGCGGGTCGAAGGCGTCGGCGTGGTCGACCACGGCCGCGCACTCGCCGCCACGGGTCACCCCGGCGACGAGCGAGAGCCAGAGCGAGGTGCGGCCCGACGAGGGGGGGCCGTGGATCTCCGAGAGGCGACCCAGGGGCAGCCCTCCGCAGAGCAGTCGGTCGACCTCGGGCAGGCCGGTGGCCAGGCGCGTGCGGGTCTCCTCCGAGCGCGCGGGAGCGCCGCGTCGGATCGACGCGCCGAGGTCGGCGAGCAGGGCGTCGAGCGCGGCGGCAGGGCGTCGGTCGCGCGAGACCAGGGGGTGACGGGACCGCTCGCACGGTCGTTCGGCGCGGCCGCTGGGGGGTACCATGGCCACCCGGAGACTTTCGTCTTTTCTTCGCTACCGGTCAAGCGGAAATTCGCGGGGGCGAAGGGGCCCGAGACGCAGACGCGGCGGCGGGCCGGAGCCCACCGCCGCGTGCGGTTCCAACGTCCTCGGCGAGGGCCCTAGAAGGGCATCGGCTGCGCATCCGGCAGCGGCAGGCCGTTGGCGATCTCGGTCAGCATGATGTCGTCCACGTAGAAGCGGCCGGTGCCCTTGTTCGTCTGGATCGACACCGAGACCTCGCTCACCTCGCCCGTCACCACCACGTCGTCGGCCAGCCAGGTGTAGTCGTACTCCCCTTCCGGGATGTCGATCGAGATCTTGCCCTTGCCGCCGCCCTCGTACTTCACGGTGGCCTTGAGCTTGCCGCCTCCTTCGAGGCCCTCGGCCGCCACCATGGCGCTGAGCCGGATCACGTCGTTCTCCTCGACGAGGTCCGGGGACACCGTCTGGCTGAGCGATCCCTTCGCGTTGGAGGCCGGCTTGAACTGCATGGCGCACTCGCCCTCGAAGACGAGGGGGCTCTCCTCCGGGCAGATCCGCTTGGAGACGCCCTCGGAGTCGCCGCCCCATTTCTTGGCCTTCTTCGCGCTGCCGCCCGCCTTCTCGAAGCCCTTGTTGGCGAGCCGCTGCGAGGCCGGCCCGTGGACGTTGAACGAGATGTCGGGGTCGTTGCACTCGTCGACGATGATCGACGACTCCCAGATGATGTCGCCGTCCTCGTCCTTGATCTCGTTGGTCATCCGGAGGACCGTGTCCTCCGGAAGCGGCATGCTATGGGTCAGCCGGCCGCGATCGTTGGAGCCGAAGATTCCCCAGGTGTCGGCATCGGTGATGGCACCGGCCATGTCGACGACCTCGTCCATGTAGACTTCGACGCCTACGAACACCATCGTGTTCTGGAAGAAGTCGCCGCCGTCCGGATACACCGTGGTGATCTCGAAGCTGGACTCGCCGTTGCCGCAGCCGTCGCTTTCGACGCCGGTGATCACCCAGGACTCTCCCCGGGCGAAGGCCGCGCCGGGCGCCAGGGCGAGCGCCAGCCAGGCCACCCCCGCAAGACCGATCCGCATCCGCAACTTTCTCTGCAACCTCATGGATTTCCCCCATTTCTTGCGCGGAGCAGTCCGCGCGGGGCGAAGGGTACCCGGGAACCCGGGGGACGCCAGAAGAGGGGACGCGGCAAGCGTTCGCCGCCGCGGGGGCCGGCCGCCGGCTCAGCGCTCGATGCGCACCCGCCGCCCGACGATGTGCACGCGCCCCTCGGCGAGGAGCTTCACCGCCTCGGGCACGATGCGCCGCTCCACCGCCTGGACCCGCGCGGCCAGGGTGTCCGGGGTGTCGCTCTCGAGCACCGGCACCGCCTCCTGGAGCAGGATCGGGCCGTGGTCGTAGACCTCGTCGAGGAAGTGGACGGTGGCGCCCGACAGCTTGGCGCCGCGCTCGATCACGGCGCGGTGGACGTGGGCGCCGTAGAAGCCCTGGCCCGAGAAGGCCGGGATCAGGGCCGGGTGGGTGTTGATGGCGCGGCCCTCGTACTTGCCGCGCAGCTCGAAGAGCGACAGGAAGCCGAGGCAGGCCACCAGGTCCACGTCGAAGCGCGCCAGCTCCGCGTGCAGCGCGTCCTGGAAGGCCGTGGCGTCCCGGAACGAGCGCCGGTGGACGGCCACCGCGGGGATGCCGCGGCGCTCGGCGCGCTCGAGCCCGAAGGCGTCGCGCTTCGAGGAGAGCACGGCCGTCACCTCGGCCGGGACCCGGCCCGCGTCGATGTGGGCGAGCAGGTTCTCGAGGGTGCTGCCGTTGCCCGAGAGCAGGACGGCCACGCGGAGCGGGCGTTCGGGGCGCGGCGGACGGCGGTCGGTCAACCCGGCTCTCCGCTCAGCCTCCGAAGAGGCGCTGGGTGATCTGACGCGTCGCGGGCGACTTGTTGAGCGTGTAGAAGTGGATGCCCGGGACGCCGTGGTCGAGGAGCTCTTCGCACTGGGCGGTGGCCCACTCCACGCCGAGGTCCGCGGTGGCGTCGTCGTCGTGGCCCACCGCGTCGAGCCGCTGCTCGAGCTCCGCCGGGATCCGGGCGCCGCACATCGACGTGATGCGCCGGATGTTCGCCGCGCTCGCGATGGGCATGATGCCCGGCACGATGGGCACCCCGATGCCCGCCGCCCGCGCCCGGGTCTTGAACTCGAAGTAGTCGGCGTTGTCGAAGAAGAGCTGGGTGATCAGGAAGTCCGCTCCGGCTTCGACCTTGCGCACCAGGTTCTGGAGGTCGGCCTCGGGGCTGGGGGCCGCCGGGTGGGTCTCCGGGTAGCAGGCGGCGCCGATGCACAGGTCCCAGCCTCCCCGGATGAACGACACCAGCTCGTTGGCGTGCTCGAAGCCGTCGGCGGGAGGCGTGTACGGGCGGTCCTTGGGCGGATCGCCGCCCAGGGCGAGGACGTTCTCGAGGCCGCTGTCCCGCAGGCCGTCGAGGAGGGCCGCGATCTCGCCGCGCTCGAAGCCCACGCAGGGCAGGTGGGCCATCGAGGTGATGCCGATCTGGCGCTGGATCTGGGTCACCAGCTCGACCGTCTTGCGCCGGGTGCTGCCGCCGGCGCCCATGGTGACCGAGACGAACCCCGGGTCGAGGTGCTTGAGCTCCTCGATCGTGCGGAACAGCGCGTCGAAGCCCTTGTCGGTCTTCGGCGGGAAGAATTCGAAGGAGATGACCGGCCGGCCCGAGCCGGGCGCGGCAGCGCCGTAGAGGTCCGTGATGCGCATGCCGGGAGTCTATCACTCCCGGGGCCCCCCAGGAGGCCCGAGCGCCGGCTTGACGGGTGGGGGAGGGGCCGCGAGACTGCGCCCTCCGGAGGAACCCATGCCCGTACTCGTCACTGGATCCATCGCGTTCGACCACATCATGGTCTTCGAAGACCGCTTTCGGAACCACATCCTTCCGGACAAGGTGCACATGCTGAACGTGGCGTTCCTGGTGCCGACCATGGAGCGACGCTGGGGCGGCTGCGCGGCCAACATCGCCTTCAACCTGAAGCGCCTGGGCGGGGACCCCATCGTGCTCGGCACCGCCGGCAAGGACTTCGGGCCGTACACCGACTGGCTGGACCGCCACCAGATCCGCCGCGACCACATCCACGTCCTCGACGACGCGTACACGGCCCAGGCGTTCATCACGACCGACCTCGACGACAACCAGATCACCGCCTTCCACCCCGGGGCCATGGACCGCGCCCACGAAGCGCCGGTGGACGGGGTGGGCGACGACTTCAGCGTGGGGATCGTCGGGCCCAACGGCAAGCAGGCGATGCAGGAGCACGCCCGCGCCCTGAAGGAGCGCGGCGTCGCCTGCGTGGTCGACCCCGGTCAGGGTCTCCCCATGTTCGACGGGGGCGAGATCCTGGAGCTCATGGACGGGGCGGCGCTCTACGTGGTGAACGACTACGAGTGGGCGCTGACCCAGGAGCGCACGGGCCTCGACGAGGAGGAGGTGGTCGCCCGGGCCGACGCCCTGATCGTGACCCGTGGCGAGCTGGGCTCGCTGCTGGTGACCCCGGAAGGCCGCGTGGAGATTCCGGCCGTGAAGGCGGAGCAGGTGGTCGACCCCACCGGCTGCGGCGATGCCTACCGTGCCGGCCTGCTCTACGCCCTGGAGAAGGGGCTCTCCCTCGAGACGGGCGCCCGGGCGGGCGCGCTGCTGGGAGCGCTCAAGGTCGCCGCGCCGGGTCCCCAGAGCATCACCCTCGACACCGCGGCCATCCGCGCACGCTACGAGAGCGAGTTCGGCGAGCCGCTCGGCTAGTCTTCGGCCATGCCGCCCGACGCCGCTCCGCCCGAGCTCGACGTGGTGGTCGTCGGCGCCGGCGTCGTCGGCCTGGCGTGCGCGGCCGCGGTGGCGGGCCGCGGCCGCTCGGTCCTGGTCCTCGAGGCCAACGACGGCATCGGCCGGGAGACCACCAGCCGCAACAGCGAGGTGGTCCACGCGGGCATCTACTACCCGGCGGGCAGCCTGAAGGCGCGCCTGTGCACCGAGGGCCGCGAGGCCCTCTACGCGCGCTGCCGGGCGCGCGGCGTCCCCCACCGCAAGCTCGGCAAGCTGATCGTGGCGAGCGAGGATTCGGAGCTGGCCGCCCTCGAGGACCTGCAGGCCCGGGGCCGGGCCAACGGCGTCCCGGGGCTCGAGATCCTGGACGCCGGCGAGGTGGCCCGGCTGGAGCCCGACGTCCGGGCCCGGGCCGCGCTGTGGTCGCCCGAGACCGGCATCGTGAACGGCCACGCCCTGTGTCTGTCGTATCTCGCCGACGCCGAGGCCAACGGCGCGGAGCTCCTGCTGTGCTGTCGCCTCGAGGGGGTGGAGCCGGCGCCCGGCGGCTACCGGCTCGACGTGCGGGGCCCCGACGGCGAGCGCGACAGCGTGGTCTGCGCCGCGGTCGTCAACGCCGCCGGTCTCGAGGCCGACCGGGTGGCCGGTCTGGCGGGGATCGACCCGGAGGCCGAGTCGCTCCGGCTGCACTACTGCAAGGGCGACTACTTCGCACTGGCCCCGGGAGCGCCCGTCCGGCTGGAGCGGCTCGTCTACCCGGTCCCGCCCGCCGCCGGGCTCGGCGTCCACGCCACCCTGGACCTCGGCGGTCGCATCCGCTTCGGCCCCGACGCCGAGTTCGTGGACACCCCGCGCTACGACGTCGACCCGGCCAAGGCGGGCGACTTCGCCGCCGCCATCGGGCGCTACCTGCCCGGCGTCGAGGCCTCGATGCTGGCGCCCGACTACGCCGGCGTGCGCCCGCGGCTCACGGCGCCCGGAGAGCCGCCGCGGGACTTCGTGGTGCGCGAGGCGGGCGACCTGGGACGGCCCGGCTGGGTCGACTGCATCGGCATCGAGTCGCCGGGCCTGACCGCCTCGGAGGCCATCGGCGCCCGGGTGGCCGGGCTCCTCGCGTCGCTGTGAGGGGCGCCGCTACCATCGGCGCCACCCGGGAGCCGGAGCGGACCCGGGAGCGGGAGGAGCGATGGTCGAGGCGATGGTCGAGGGAATCGAAGCGGAGCCGGTGACGAGCTGGTTCCTGGACCACATCCCCGGCGTGAAGGCCCCGCTTGCGTTCTCGCTCATCACCGGCGGCCACTCGAACCTCACCTATCGCGTCGAGGACGCCGCCGGACGCGCCTTCGTGCTGCGGCGCCCGCCGCTGGGCGCGGTCATCGCCACCGCCCACGACATGGCCCGGGAGCACCGCATCATCGCGGCCCTCGCGGAGACCCCGGTGCCGGTTCCGCCCGCCCTGGGCCTCTGCGAGGATGAAGCCGTGAACGGCGCCCCGTTCTACGTCATGGCCTACGTCGAAGGCGAGGTGCTGGCCGAGGCGAGCCAGGTCGAGGCCCGTTTCGATCGCGAGGCCCGCGCCGGGATCGGCGAATCCGTGGTCCGGGTGCTGGCCGACCTCCACGCCGTCGATCCCGACGCCGTCGGCCTCGGCGACCTCGGCCGCAAGGAGGCCTACCTCGCGCGGCAGATCCGCCGCTGGCGCACCCAGTGGGAGAAGACGAAGACCCGGGAGCTGCCGGCCATGGACGAGGTGGCCGAAGCGCTCGAGTCGGCCATGCCCGAGCAGAAGGGCGCCAGCATCGTCCACGGAGACTACCGGCTGGGCAACATGATCACCGCCGCCGACGCCCGGATCGCCGCGGTCCTCGACTGGGAGCTGTGCACCCTGGGCGATCCGCTGGCCGACGTCGGCTATCTCATGAACAACTGGGCCCAGGTCGACGACGGCCCCTCGGTCACCGGCGGCGGCGCGATGATGCCCACGCGGTGCGAAGGGTTTCCCGGTCGCGCGGAGATGCTCGATCGCTACGCCGAGCTGACCGGCCGCGACCTCTCCCAGGTCGACTACTACCGCGCCTTCCAGTCCTGGCGCCTGGCGGCGATCGTGGAAGGCGTGCTGTCTCGCTATCTGAAGGGCGTGATGGGAAAGCCGGCCGACACGGCCGCCTTCAAGGCCCAGATCGACGGTCTGGCCGACGAGGCGGTGCGCCTCGTGCGGCGCATGAACGCCTAGAGCCCCCGTGCCACATGGGTGCAGACCGCCCAGGCTGTCCCATGCGCTGCTCGCGATCAGGTCCGCTTCGCTCCACCGGACTTCCTCGGGGCGTGTCGGGGGAGCAGGGGGCCCCGTGCTCGGTCAGTCCTCGGCGAAAGGGCGGGGTTGCTTCCCGGGGTAGCGGGGTTGCCTCGCGCTGGCCTCGGCGCCTGCGGAATCTGCGCGCGGGACCCCCTGCTCCCCCGACTCGGGACCGGGCAGCCAACGACGCCAGATCGCTCTGCCTCGGCAAGTCGACCCTGCCGTTGGCTGCCCAGTGCGAGACCGGGGGAAGGGTTGGCAGCGGAGGGACCGCCGAGGCGAGCACGCTGCGCTCGCAATCGAAACGTTCCTGCGACCGATTGCGGCCGGCGCCCGGACGAGCGCAGGCGTCGTGTTCCATGCGGCCGCCGGCCGCGGCAGAGAAGGAGCGGAGGGAGACGGAGTCGCAACCCTTCCCCCGGTCGAGGCAACGGAGGACCTCGGGTGAAGCGAAGCGGCCCTCGCACGAGTGGACCGAAACGGCCGGTCCTAAGGGGTGCTCGGAGGGGCGAGGAGGAGCTCGCCGGTGGCTCCGCGCCGGGCCTCGACCTCGCTCATGTCGACGGCGTCGTAGTCGGCCGTCAGCCAGCGGCCGAGCTGGGTCGCGTACTCCGGGCTGCCCGGCACGCCCGACGGGCCGCCCGGCAGGATCTGCTCGCCGGCGATGCCGCTCCCGGGCGTGGCGCTCGCGCCGCCCACGCCGACGTAGCGCCGGTTCGGGCCCCCGCCGAACCGGAACTCGTCGTCCTCGTCGGCCAGGGCGGAGTGGCTCGAGGCGTTCACCACGCCGAAGCCTCCGTCCCGGGCGACGCCCGGGAGGTCGGGTCCCAGGTCCTGATAGCCCGCCGCCGGCGGAATCGAGTACGCGGGGTTGGTCGCGTGGTCGAAGGTGATCCGATGCAGGCGACCCCAGCGATAGTCGTCCTGGCTCGTCGACCCGCCGAAGGCGTCCTGGAAGTCGCTCGAGGCCAGGGCGTCGAGCGCGCTGCGCAGGGCGGAGAGCAGGGTGTGGTCGCGTCGATCCGCGGCGCTGGCGAGGCCCGCGGGCTCCGGGAAGAAGTCGAACCCCGAGGCGCCCACCCCGCTGAAGGGGTCCTGGTCGAGCAGGTGGTGCAGGTCGGCCAGCATCCGGCTCGATCCCGGGTTGCGCAGCCCCAGATCGCGCAGCGGCTGATCGATCACCGCTTTCACCGCCTTGGCGCGCCACACGGAGTAGAGGGTCATCGCCACGCTCGAGCGGGCCTCGCGGCTGGACACGTAGTCCGTGCGGATGCCGTCGGTGTCGCCCCGGTCGTAGCCTTCGGGAATCCCGGTCGGCGAGTCGAGGTCCCAGTCGCGGATGCGCTCCACCGCCTCGGCGACCCCGGCGTCGGCCGCCAGGGCGGCCAGCTCGGCCGGCGCCCCCGCGCGAGCGGCGTTGTCGAACGCCTGGACCAGGAAGGGCCGCATCAGCTCGGCGTCCAGCGGCTGCACGTTGGCCTGGAAGCGCTTCATGTCGTCGGCGTCGAGGGCCTCGCCCGACGCCAGGGCGTCGCGCAGCAGCCGGGTGATGCGACCCGCGCGGTCGCCGATCGAGTAGTCCTGGTTCAGGAAGTAGATGGCCGACGGCTTCGAGGGCCGGAACTGGTTGAGGGGGTCGTTGTCGAGGGAGGTGCCGGCCGGGTCGTTGTTGGCGTTGACCACGAAGCCGTTGGCCGGGTTCACGACCTGGGGCATCTCCTCGAAGGGGAGCACGGCGAACGGAATGGTCTGGCCCTGGCTGCGCGCCGGATCGGCCACCCAGTTGCACGGCCCCGAGCCGTCCCGCGCGAAGAACGGGGAGCGGCAGGCGGGGTCGCCGCCGGCCTCGAGGTCCCTGCGCAGAGGGAGCTCGCCGCTCGTGTAGATGGCCACGTTGCCGTCCACGTCGGCGTAGCCCCAGTTCTGGGAGCCGAAGTCGAACTCCTTCAGGCCCACGACGAAGTCGTCGAGGTTCTCGGCGCGCGCCCAGACCGCGAAGGTCTGGATCTCCTGGGTGGCGTGGAAGCCCACGTACTGGAGGACCAGGGCCTGGGTGGTGCCTCCCGCCGGCTGGCCGAAGAGCCCCTCCAGCACCACGCCCGCGTCGTCGATGTCCACCACCGGCCCGAAGCTCCGGAACGGGACGGTGAGGATGAGCCTCGAGGTCAGGGGCACCTGGTCCGCGCTGGCCATGCGAACGTTGTCGAGGACGCCGTCGTCGGGGTCGTTCACGAAGTAGTCGGCGAACTCGGCGTCGAGCCGATGCAGCTCCCCCTCGCTCTCGATGCACAGCCGGGTGGGGGCGCAGGCGGGATCGTCGGAGACGACCACCCGGTCGTCGAAGAGGTCCGTGACGTCCATGGGGTTCGTGGTGGAGCCCCAGGTGATGTGCGGGTTCTGACCCTGGACGACGAGGGGAGCGCCCGGGATCGACACTCCGCTCACGTTCAGCGGACCCTCGACGGGGTCGTTCTCGACGTTCAGGTGGACCTCGTAGAACGTGGCCGGCACGTTCAGCGAGAGGTGCGGGTCGTTGGCGTAGAGCGGAAAGCCCGTGGCGGAGCGGCTGGCGTCGACGCCCCACTCGTTGCTGCCCACGAAGTGCTCGCTGCGGTCCTCGAGCTGCGCGTGCAGGGTCGAGCGCTCGACCCGGCTCCGGACCCGCGCCGTGCGCCGGGGATCGATGGGCGCCGGAGCGCCGGCCAGCTGCCGGGCGGAGGCGCCCGGGGCCGTCGCCCCGGCCGTCAGGTAGGGAACCGAGCCGGTGGCGTCGGGCACCATGGAGGCCGGATCCATGGGCGCCGAGCGGAAGATGTCCTCGAAGTACATCGCTTCGCCGTCGAAGGGGGGCGCCGCGGCGGCTCCGGTCTCGATGTAGTCCTCCAGGGTCTCGAGGTTTCCGGCGTCGATGTCCAGGGAGAGGCTCGCCGCCAGGCCCTTTCCGACCTTGGCGACGTCCACCGCCTGCCAGCGGTCGACCCGGGTCAGCTCGAGCTCGGCGTACTCCGGCGGCAGGAACCCGCCGGCTTCGGCGGCGTCGACCCAGGCGTTCACGCCCTCGGTGTAGGCGTCGATCACCGCCCGGGTGCGCGCGGGCAGGGCGTCGAGGGAGCGCTGGGCCGCGCGGTGGAGCCCCACGGTCCGGGCCTGGATGTCGCCGCCCAGCGAGCCTTCGCCGAGCAGCTCGGCCTGGGTGCCGTCCACCTGGCGCCGGGTGAGGTCCATCTGGAAGAAGCGGTCCCGGGCGTGGAGCCAGCCCTGGACCCGGGCCACGTCGAGGTCGCTCTCGCCGAAGACGTGGGGCGTGCCCAGCCGGTCCACGACCACGCGGACCTCGGCCTCGAGGCCGGGGATCTCGAAGCGGTCGGGGGAGGACGACGGGCACTGGAGCGCGAGGGTCGACGCCGCCAGGACGGCCAGTCCGAGGGGAGCGAGGCGCTGGAGCGGATTCACGTCACGCTCCCGGCAGGCGTCGCGGGGTGGACCGGCGGCGCAGCGCGAGGCCCAGGCCCGCCGCCGCCACCAGGGCCAGCCGGGCCACGCCGGGCTCGGGCACCAGGCGGATGTCGATGTCGGCGATGCCGAGGATGTCCCCCTCGAGCAGGCTGGGCGTCCCGTCGAAGAAGGCGTCGTTGAGCACGTCGGCGGTCAGGCCGACCAGGTCGAGGCCGAAGCCGTTCAAGCGGATGCTTCCGTCGTCGTCGGTGCAGGGGTCGCTGCCCGTCGACAGCAGGCAGGCGCGGGCATCGAAGAGGACCACGTCCTCGAAGACCTGGTTCGGGTCGGCCCCCGGGTCGAACACCAGGGTCCCGAGCACCCGCGAGAAGTCGAGGTCCACCAGGAGGTCCAGGAACGAGACGCTCACCGTGCCCTGGGTGAGGGCGAATCCGGACCCCTCGTGCTCGATATAGCCGTCGACCAGGGGGATGCCCACGTCGCCGCCGGTGACGGGCAGGACCGCGCGTCCGATCCCATCGACGCTGCCGGAGCCCAGGGCCGAGAGTCCCACGCCGGACAGCAACGGCTGGGTCGGGTCGACGGCCGTCTGGTCGCCGTCGACAGGGGTGGCCAGCGCCGGCCCCGCCACGAGCGCGAGGCACGCAACCGCGCTCGCGAGAGAGAGGGTGAGTCTCATCCAGCAATTCCTCCGGAGACAAGGGACCATCCGGGGATTCGTGGTGCTGGAGACGGCGATGTGTCGGAAGCGGCTCGAAGGAGACGCCCCGCGTGGGTCGGGGCGGCGAGTCGCCCGGGGTCAGTCCTCCAGCCAGACCACCGCCGAGGCGATGTTGTCGCCCGAGCGATGGCGGCGGTGGGCGGCGTTGGCGATCTCGACCAGGCCCCGCGCCAGGGCCAGGGGGCGCAGCGCGGCGCCGGGCTCGGCGGACACGGGACCGGTCGCCAGCTCGACCAGGGCCGAGGCCGGGTCGGCGACGCCGATCCCCACCTCCGAGAGGCCGTCGGTGGCCAGGGCGATTGCGCACAGCCCGGTGTCCCGGGCGCTCCCGGTCTCCACCCGATCGGCCAGCTCCGCGCGGGATGCGAACCCGTCGCCCAGGTAGCCCGGGCGCCCCGGGAGCAGGGCGCGCGCGGACAGGTCGCGCGCGACGGCGCCTTCGCGGTGGACCTCGAACACGTGGCTGTCGCCCACGCTGGCGTGCCAGAACCGCTGCTCGGCCGGGCGCGCGACCACGAGCGAGAGCGTGGTGGGGGCGGCCATCAGGCCGGCGTCGCGAGCCCGCAGCAGGATCGCCGCGTCGATCTCCGCGAAGCGCCCGACGATCTCGCCCCGCCAGGCCGCCTCGTCGCCCGGGCCTTCGGGGCCCAGCCAAGCGGGCGCCGCCTCGGACCGCAGCGCCTCGAGCGCCTGCTCCGCTCCGCTCGCTCCGTAGTGGCCGTCGGCCACGGCCACGAGCACGCCGGCGTCCCCGATGGCGAAGAGCGCCGCGTCTTCGTTGGGCTCCTGGTGGCCGTAGGTCTTGGCGGCTCCGCCCCGGGACAGCGCCACGGCGACCGGTCCCTCGGCCTGGGCCTCCACCGCGTCCAGCAGGACGTGGTCCCGGCCGCGCAGCAGGGCGGAGCGCACGGATCAGCCGGCCGCGCGGGTCCCGGGATCGTCGGTCCCGGTCATCGGATTGCCGGCGAAGGCCAGCTCCTCCACCGGCCGGCCGCCCACCAGGTGCTCCTGGATGATGCGCTCCAGGTTCTCGGGCGTGCAGTGCCGGTACCAGGTCCCTTCCGGATAGACCACGGCGATCGGCCCCTCGACGCACACCCGCAGGCAGTCGGCCTTCGAACGGAAGACTCCGCCCCGCGCGTCGACGAGCCCGAGCTCCTTCAGGCGTCTCTTCAGGAACTGCCACGACGCGTCCTGCTCCGGGCGGGGCGCGCAGTCGCCGCCGGTGCAGAGAAAGATGTGCCGGCGGTAGTCGGACAGGTGGAGCTTGCGGGCCATGTTGCGGAGCGGCGTGCTGATCATGGGGGGCGAGTATACCGGTGGCCGGAGATCCCGCGTTGGCGCATGCTGGCCGGGGGGAGGCGGACGGTGGCCCAGAGGATCGACGCGGTGCTGATCGGCGCCGGCCTGCGCGGACGCTTCACCTACGGCGGCTATGCCCGCGCCCATCCGGACCGGCTGCGCATCGTGGCGGTGGCCGAGCCCGACGAGGGCCGGCGCCGGGCGCTGGCCGAAGAGCACCGGCTCGCCGCCGAGGACTGCTTCGAGGACTGGCGCGCGCTGCTGGACGCGCCGAGGCGCGCGCCCGCGGCCATCGTGGCCACCGGCGACACGCTCCACGTCGATCCGGCCCTGGCCGCCCTGGCGGCGGGATATCACCTGCTGCTCGAGAAGCCCATCGCCATGGCGCCGGACGACTGCGTGCGCGTCGTCGAGGCTGCGGCCCTGCACGGGCGCATCCTCCAGATCGGCCACGTGCTGCGCTACTCGGCCTTCTACTCCCGGGTCGCGGCCATCCTCGCGTCCGGTCGTCTGGGGCGCCTGGTGACCCTCGACCTGCGCGAGCACGTCGCGTACTGGCACATGACCCACAGCTTCGTGCGCGGCAAGTTCCGCAACACCGGGGTCGCCGCGCCGTTCCTGGTGGCGAAGTGCTGCCACGACCTCGACCTCATGGTGTGGCTCGCCGGTGCGCCGGTGCGCCGGGTGACCTCGTTCGGGTCGCTGTCGCACTACCGGCCGGAGCGCGCGCCCGAGGGCGCCCCCGAGCGCTGCACCGACGGCTGTCCCGTCCAGACCGACTGCATCCACGACGCCGTCCGCTTCTACGCGGGGCCGCCCGAGGCGCTGGCGCGCATCTGGCCGTGGAGCGACGTGTCGAGCGATCCCTCGTCCGAGGCGCGGCGAGCGGCCCTGGAGACGGGGCGCTACGGGCGCTGCGTGTACCGGTGCGACAACGACGTCGTGGATCACCAGGTGGTGTCCGTCGAGTTCGAGGGCGGCGTCCTCGGCAGCTTCGGCGTGCACGGGCACGGCAGCCACGAGAACCGGACCCTGCGCGTGACGGGCACCGAGGGAGAGCTCCGGGGCCTCCTCCACGAGGGCGTGATCGAGGTCCATCGCCACGGCGGGATCCGTCCCGAGCGCATCGAGGTGCCTGGGAACGCGCTCGGCCACTACGGCGGGGACGAGGGGCTCGTCGACCACTTCGTCGAGATCGCGGGCTCCGACGCCGCGCCCGAGTCGCGGACCTCCGGACGCAGCGCGCTGGCGAGCCACCTGGTGGGCTTCGCCGCCGAGCGTTCCCGGGAGCGGGGCGAGGTGGTGGACTTCGCCGGGTATCTCGACGCGCTCGGAGCCCGGGTGTGAGCGGAGCCGGACCCTCGGAGCCCCGCCGCGGCGATCCGCCGCCCGCCCGGGCCGCGGACCTGACGTCGGCGTTGTGCCACGAGCTGGGCAACTGGCTCGCCGCGATGCGGCTGCAGGCGCACCTGCTGGACGAGACCCTGGGGCCGCGCGAGCTCGCCGAGGCCTCGCTCGAGATCGACGAGCTGTGCGAGCGCGCGAGCACGCTGCTGGCCCAGCTGCCGCCCCTGGTGGCGGCCGCGCCTGCGAGTCCCGGTCCCACGGATCCAGCTGGGCTGGTCCACGACGTGTCCCGGGTGCTCGCGGACCAGGGGCTGCGGGGGGTCACACTCGACGTCGAGGTGGAGGAGGGACTTGCGCAGCTGTGCGCCGACCGCGCGACGCTGCTGCCGGTCCTGCAGAACCTGGCGACCGGGGCGCTCGAGGCGGTGCGTCCGGAAGGCAGCGTGGGCATCCGGGCGCGGGGTCGCGGTGCGGAGGTGGCGCTGGTCGTGGAGGACGCCGCGCCCTTCGAGGGCGAGGCCGGGGACTGGCGCCGACTGCCCCTGCGCGGGCGGATCCTGGGCTGGGCGCTGGCCGATGCGCTGGCCCGGAAGGTCGGGGGGCGCCTCGAAGTGAACGAGCTCGATCCGGGCACCCGGATCGAGCTCGTGATTCCGTCGGTCGACGCGCCGGAGGCGGGGCGGCCGCAGCGGCCGGGGGGCTAGGCGCGACGCCCCTCGTCGAGGACCTTCTGGGGCGGCTGCCGCAGGTCCCACACCAGACCGACCTTCTCGAGCCCCTTCAACAGGTAGTAGGTGATGTCGATCTCCCACCAGTAGAAGCCGTTGCGCGCGCTGGCCTGGTAGTAGTGGTGGTTGTTGTGCCAGCCCTCGCCCAGGGTGAGCAGGGCGAGCCAGACGTTGTTCCGGCTGTCGTCGCCGGTCTCGTAGCGCCGCTTGCCGAACACGTGGGACAGCGAGTTGATGGTGTAGGTGGAGTGCCAGAGCAGGGTCGTCGAGATCGCGAAGCCCCAGACCAGGGCCGAGAGCCCGCCGAACAGGAAGAGCCCGAGAGCCAGCAGGGCCGGGGGCACCACGTGCCAGCGGTTCAGCCACATGAGCTCGGGGTACTTCGCGAAGTCGCTGATGCGCTGGAGGTTGGTGTCGTCGAAGCGGCCGTCGAAGATCCAGCCCTGGTGGGACCACCAGAACCCGTGGCGGGGCGAGTGCATGTCCTCGTCCTGGTCCGAGAAGCGGTGGTGGTGGCGGTGTCCGCTCGCCCACCACAGGGGCCCCTTCTGGACGGCGAGGCAGCCGAGCAGGGCCAGCACGAACTGGAAGGGCCGGCTGGTCCGATAGCCGCGGTGGGAGAAGTAGCGGTGGTAGGCGCCGGTGATGCCGAACATGCGGAGCCAGAACAGGCCCAGGCACAACGCGACGTCGGTCACGCTGGCGCCGGTGTAGAGGGCCAGCAGGCAGGCGGCGTGGATGCCCCAGTAGATCGTGAGGGAGATCTTCTCCTGGCGCGACCAGACGCCGTCGGCGTCGCGGCGCGCGCGCTTCCGCGCCCGCTGGATGTGGGGCGTGGGATCCGCCGGCGCGTCGTCGTGGGGCGCCAGGGACGGGCTGGGAAGACTCTCGGCCGGGCTGGCCATTTCAAACCTCCTCGAGCGGGCTTCGGTGCGAACCCGCGCGCCGGACCCTACGAGCTGCATCGGTGGGGCGCAGCCGCTGGCCTGTGAAAGTTCGGTAAAACGGACGGGCCTGTGAAAGTTCGGTAAAACGCCGCGATTCCGGGGATCTGCGGCATCGTGCGCGGGATCACATGAGGCCTCTGCGACGCACCGCGTCGTCTGCTAGCTTTCGCGCCGATCGCCATCCCCCGGCGATCGACGCCCCGAGAAATCACGGCTGCCAGGGCGCCTGCGGTGCGCGTGGCGGCGACCCCGTCCGGACACCCGCACTCCGCCCCCGCACGAGGAGCGGGGAGGGGGCGCGAAGCGGCGAGCCGCATCGTTCCGGGGACCGACCCGGGCCAGGGAGCCCGAGACCGAGGCCAGTATGTCGATTCCGGCGCCCCGCAAGGACCTGCGCAACATCGCGATCATCGCCCACGTCGATCACGGCAAGACGACGCTCGTGGACGCCATGCTCCGTTTCACCGGCAGCTTCCGCGAGAACCAGGCGGTCGAGGACCGGGTGATGGACTCCCAGGACCTCGAGCGCGAGCGCGGCATCACCATCGCGTCCAAGAGCACCGCGGTCGAGTTCGAGGGCGTGCGCGTGCAGCTCGTGGACACGCCCGGCCACGCGGACTTCGGCGGCGAGGTGGAGCGCGTCCTCGGCATGGTCGACAGCGTGCTGCTGCTCGTCGACGCGGTGGAGGGGGTGATGCCCCAGACCCGCTTCGTCCTGCGCAAGGCCCTCGAGCACCAGCTCCGGCCCATCGTGGTGGTCAACAAGATCGACCGCCCGGAGCAGCGGGCGGAGGCGGTGATCGACGAGGTCTTCGACCTGCTCGTCGAGCTCGACGCCTCGGACGAGCAGCTCGACTTCCCGGTGGTCTACACGTCCGCCAAGCAGGGCACCGCCAGCCGCGAGGTCGGCAAGCCGGGCGACGACCTGCGCCCGCTGCTGGAGACCGTGCTCGAGTTCGCGCCGGCGCCGTGCGTCGACACCGAGGGGCCCCTCCAGTTCCAGGCGGTCACCCTGGGCTACGACGACTTCGTGGGCCGGCTGGTGATCGGTCGGGTGGAGCGCGGGGCGATGGCCCGCGGCGCCCAGGTGGTGCGGCTCCCGGCCGAAGGCGCGCCCGAGTCGTTCCGGGTCACCAAGCTCTTCGGCACCCGGGGCATCGAGCGGGTCGATCTCGACGAGGCGCGCGCCGGCGACATCGCGATCCTGGCTGGGGTCGACTCCATCGAGATCGGCGACACCATCTGCGCCCCCGAGGCCCCGGAGCCCCTGCCGCGCATCGCCGTGGACCCTCCGACCATCCGCGTCCAGTTCTCGGTCAACACCTCGCCGTTCGCCGGCCGGGAGGGGCGCTACGTCACGAGCCGCCAGATCGGCGACCGCCTGCGCCGCGAGGCGCTCGGCAACGTGTCGATCCGCGTCGAGGAGGCCGGGTCCCGGGACACGTTCACGGTGGCGGGCCGCGGCGAGCTGCAGATCGCCGTGCTGATCGAGACCTTGCGCCGCGACGGCTACGAGTTCGCGGTGTCGCGGCCGGAGATCATCCTGCGCGAGGTCGACGGCCGGCGCTGCGAGCCCGTCGAGGACGTGGTGATCGAGGTCCCGGAGGCCTTCGCGGGCTCGGTGATGGAGAAGCTCGCCCAGCGCAAGGGGCGGATGGAGTCCATGGAGCAGTCGGGCCAGAGCATGGTGCTGCGCTTCGTGGTCCCGAGCCGCGGCCTGTTCGGCTACCGCAACGAGTTCCTCTCGGACACCCGGGGCGAGGGCACCCTGCACCGCACCGTGACCGGCTACGAGCCCTACGCCGGCGACCTGCCGCGACGCTCCCTGGGCGCCATCGTGGCGACCGACCCCGGTCAGTCCACCCCGTACGCCATCTTCAAGATCCAGGAGCGGGCCACGCTCTTCGTCGGGGCGGGCGAGCCCATCTACGAGGGCCAGATCGTGGGTGAGAGCCGCCGACCGGGGGACATGAACGTCCACATCTGCCGCACCAAGAAGCTCGACAACATGCGCGCCGCGGGCAAGGACGAGAACGCGGTGCTGACGCCCCCGCGGCGTCCCACCATCGAGTCCGGCCTCGAGTGGATCGAGGACGACGAGCTCCTCGAGGTCACGCCCGAGAGCCTGCGGCTGCGCAAGCAGCGGCTCTCGCGAAGCGAGCGCAAGCGCTAGAATCCGCCGCCATGGAACGCACGCAGCTCGGACTGACCGCCGCCGAACGCTCGGCCTGGGAGCGCGACGGGTTCTTCATGCGCGAGGCCGTGTTCTCCCAGGACGAGGTCGAGGCGCTTCGAGACGCCGCCGAGCACGCCGCCCGGCGCGCCCAGCAGGCGGTCGACGCGGGCGAGGTGCGCGACGACTACCGCATCGACGGCAATCGCTACGTCGAGGCCACGGGCTCGACGGTCCAGTTCGAGCACCGCCGGCAGACGCGGACGCTGCGGGTCATCGAGCCCTTCCACCACCTGGATCCGCGCTTCGAGGGCCTGCTCGACGACGCCCGGATCGTGGTGCCCATGAAGGACCTCGTCGGGAGCGAGCGGGTCGCCGTCTGGACCGACAAGCTGAACCTGAAGCGGCCCCGGGAAGGCTCCCAGTTCCGCTTCCACCAGGATTCACCCTACTGGGCCCACGCCTCCCGCGACCTCGACCGCCTGCCCAACGTGATGGTCGCCCTCGACGACGCGAACGAGTCGAACGGCTGCCTGCGGGTGGTGGCGGGCAGCCACCGGAAGGGCTGTCTGCCCGGCATCGAGGACGGCACCCGGCTCGGGCGCCTGTTCACCGATCCCGAGTACTTCGACGCGTCGCGCCAGGTGCCCGCCGAGATGCCCGCCGGAAGTCTACTGTTCTTCAGCCCGCACACGGTGCACGGCTCGGAGCCGAACACCTCCGACCGCCCTCGCCGCGCCCTGGTGCTCACCTACCAGCCGGCCGACCAGCCCCACTTCAAGCTCGGCGAGGTCCGCAACGCCGCGGCCTGAGGCCGCCCGGCCGCGCTCGGCTCAGGCCGGCAGGTCGCGCTCGCTCGCCTTGCGGAACTCGGCCTGGAGCGCGTCGTATCCGGGGGCCACCGGATACTGCGGGAACTCGTCGATCACGTTCTGGGGCGGGCGGAACAGGATGCCGGCGTCGGCCTCCCCGAGCATGCTCGTGTCGTTGTAGGAGTCGCCCGAGGCGATCACCCGGAAGTTGAGGCCGTGGAAGGCCTCCACCGCCCGGCGCTTCTGGTCCGGCTGCCGCAGGGTGTAGGCGGCGATCCGGCCCTCGCCGGTCACCTCGAGCGAGTGGCAGAAGAGGGTGGGCCAGCCGAGCTGGCGCATCAGCGGGTGGGCGAACTCGTAGAACGTGTCCGACAGGATGATCACCTGGAACCGGGACTGGAGCCAGGCGAGGAAGTCGGCGGCCCCGGGCAGCGGCCCCATGTCGTCGATCACCGCCTGGATGTCGGGCAGGCCCAGGCCGTGGCGGTCCAGGACGCCCAGGCGCCGGGTCATCAGCTCGTCGTAGTCCGGGATGTCCCGGGTGGTGAGCTTCAGCTCCTCGATGCCGGTCCGCTCCGCCACGTTGATCCAGATCTCCGGGATCAGGACGCCCTCGAGATCGAGACATGCCAGCTCCGCCTTGGCTCCCACGGTCTTCCTCCTGGTCGGGCCCCGGGCCCCGGGGCGCCGCAGTCTAGACCATCCCGGCGCCCGACCGGCAGCGCGGAGCGGCGCGAACGGCCGTTCGATATCTTCCTCGGATGCGCCGCGATCTCCCCGAAGCCCGTCCGTGCGGGCGAGTGCCCCGTCGTGACCCGAACCGGCTCGGTCTTCGCGCGGGCTGGATGCTCCTGCTGGCCGCGGTGCTCCCTCTGGGGGGCTGCTCCGAGTCCGATGGCCCGTCGGGCCCCGTCGACGGACCGAAGCCGGTGGCGGTGGAGCTCTACCAGGTGCTGCCCGAGGCGGTCGTCGACGAAGTGGCCCTCACCGGGCAGCTCGAGGCCGCGGACACCGGGGTGGTCAAGTCCGAGATCGCCGGAGTCATCTCCTCCATCCACTTCGAAGAGGGCCAGGCCGTCGAGGCCGGGGACGTGCTGTTCCGGCTGGACGATCGGGAGTGGCGCGCCCGGCTGATGGAGGCCCAGGCGGAGCAGCGCCTGGCCCAGGACGTCTTCGACCGCACCCAGACCCTGACCAGCCGGGACGTGTCCTCGCTGGCCCGCAAGACCGAAGCGATCGCCGAGCTGGACAAGGCCAAGGCGCGCACCGCACTGGCCCGGCTCCAGCTCGACCGCACCCGCATCCGCGCGCCCTTCGACGGGGTGCTGGGGCTGCGCAGGGTGGCTCCGGGCGGTCGCGTGGAGGACGAGGACGTGCTGGTCGAGATCCTCGCCGTCGACCGGCTCCAGGCCATCTTCACGATCCAGGAGCGGTACGTGCCCATGGCGAGGGTGGGGCTGCCCATCCACGTGCGCGTCTCCGCCTACCCGGACGAGCGCTTCCCGGGCGAGGTCTTCTTCGTCGCCCCCAACCTCGACGCGGCCGCGCGCCGCCTGATCCTGAAGGCGTGGATCGCCAACGACGACCTGCGGCTCAAGCCGGGCATGTTCGTCAACGTGGACGTGGAGGTCGAGGCCAAGGATGCGGCCCTGATGGTCCCCGAGACCGCCATCGTCTACGACAGCCACGGGGTCTTCGTCTGGCGCCAGGGCGAGGGCGGCCAGGCCGAGAAGATCCCGGTGGAGCTCGGACTCCGCCAGGAAGGGCGGGTCGAGCTCGTGGACGGCGTCGCCCCGGGAGACGTGATCGTCTCCGCCGGGATCCACAAGGTCATGGCCGGCAAGCTCCTGCGCGACCCCCGCAGCGCGGACGGCGCCGCGGTGCACGCCCGGGACGACCGGGCCGTCGGCGAGGACGAGGGCGGAGCCTCGTGAGACTCTCCCAGATCTGCATCGAGCGCCCGGTCCTGTCCTGGGTGATGTCGATCATCATCCTGCTGTTCGGGGCCATCGGGCTCACCCGCCTCCCGAACCGCGAGCTGCCCGACATCGACGCGCCCATCGTGACGGTCACCACCGTGTATCCCGGCGCCGCGCCCGAGGTGGTCGAGACCTCGGTGACCCAGATCATCGAGGAGGCGGTGAACGGGATCGAGGGCGTTCGCCACGTCACCTCGGACAGCAAGGAGCAGGTGTCGAGCGTCTCGGTGGAGTTCGACCTGCAGCGGGACATCGAGGCGGCCGCCAACGACGTCCGGGACCGCGTGTCCCGGGTGCGGAGCGAGCTGCCCGAGGAGGTCGACGAGCCCCAGGTCGCGAAGCGCGACGCCGACGCCCGGGCGATCATGTGGCTCGCGACCTTCGGCGAGGGCTACGACCAGATGGCGGTCAGCACCATCGTCGAGAGCGAGCTGGTGGATCGCATCGCCAAGCTGCCCGGCGTGGCGGCCGTGCTCGTGGGCGGCGAGCGCCGCTACAGCATGCGGGTGTGGCTCCAGAACCGGAGGTTGGGCGCCCACGACCTCACCGTGGCCGACGTGGTGAACGCCCTCGAGCGGGAGAACGTCGACATCCCGTCGGGCCGGGTCGAGAGCTCGGACCTCGAGTTCACCGTGCGCAGTCTGGGCGAGCTGAAGTCGGTCGAGGACTACGAATCGCTCATCGTCTCGGTCGTCGACGGCAAGCCCGTGCTGCTCCGGGACATCGCGGTGGTGGAGGCCGGTCCCGAGAGCGAGCGCAAGCAGACCCGCTACAACGGGCTGCCCACCATCGGCCTGGGCATCGTGAAGCAGTCCAAGGCGAACACCCTCGACGTGGCGCGCGCGGTTCGCGAGGAGGTCGAGCGCATCAACGCCGAGCGCGAGGACAGCCTGCGCCTGGAGGTGGCCTACGACTCCTCGGTCTTCATCGAGGAATCGATCCGGGACGTGACCCGCACGATCTTCGAGGCCTCGATCCTCGTCGTGCTCGTGATCTACGTCTTCCTGCGCTCGGTGCGCGCGACCATCGTACCCGCGGTCGCGATCCCGGTGAGCATCGTCGGCGCCTTCGCGTTCCTCTACTTCTTCGGGTTCTCCATCAATACGCTCACGCTGATGGGGGTCACCCTCGCCATCGGACTGGTGGTCGACGACGCCATCGTCGTGCTGGAGAACATCACGCGTTGGGTGGAGTCCGGGACGCCGCCCATGGAGGCGGCGAAGCGCGGCATGGCGGAGATCTCCTTCGCCGTGGTGGCGGCCACGGTCTCGGCGGTGGCCGTGTTCCTCCCCCTCACCTTCCTCCAGGACACGACCGGGCGCCTGTTCCGCGAGTTCGCCGTGACCGTGGCCGCGGCCCTGGCCATCTCGGGGTTCGTGGCGTTGACGCTCTCTCCCATGCTGTGCGCGCGGGTGCTGCGCCACTCCGGCGACGAGGGGGTGCTCAAGCGGATCCTGGCGAAGGGCGTCGACTCGCTCGGGCGCGGCTACGCGCGGGTGTTGCAGCCGGTGGTGGAGAGCACGCCGCTCGTGGTCGCCTTCGTCGTCCTCGGCGTCCTCTGGTTCGGCGCCGGCCTCTACCTCTACACCGAGGTCGACGAGGAGCTCGTGCCCGAGTCCGACCGCGGAGTCCTGGTGGTCTGGACCGAGGCACCCGAGGGCAGCACGGTCGAGTACATGGCCCGGTACCAGGAGCAGGCCGAGGAGGTGCTCATCGCGAGCCCGGAGATCCCCCGGGCCTTCTCGGTGATCGCCCTCGGCATCGGCACCCCCGGCGCGGTCAACCAGGGGGTGTTCTTCGGGCAGCTGGCGCCGCGCCCGGAGCGCCGCGGCTACAAGGAGATCCAGAAGGAGATCGAGGGCCCCCTGTCGGACATCGCCGGCATCGAGACCCGGGTGATCGCCCCGAGCCCGCTGCGCGGCTTCGGCTCGTCGCCGGTGCAGGTGGTGATCACCGGCGAAGACCTCGCCGTCCTCGACCGGGTCGCCGGAGAGGTGGAGCGCAAGGCGGGGGCGCTCGGCGCCTTCACGTTCGTGAACAAGAACCTCGAGCTCAACAAGCCCCAGCTCGAGGTGTCCATCGATCGCGAGCGGGCGAGCGACCTCGGCGTCTCGGCCCGCGACATCGCGACGACGCTGCAGATCATGCTCGGCGGTGTCGACATCTCGACCTTCAAGCAGGGCGGCGAGACCTACGACGTCATCGCCCAGCTCCCGCGCGAGGGGCGCTCGAACCCCCGGGCGCTGCTCGAGCAGTTCGTGCGCGGCCACTCGGAGCTGATCCCCCTGGCCGCCCTGGTGGACGCCCGGGAGACGATCGCTCCGCGCTCGATTCCGCACCTCGACCGCTTCCGCGCCGTCACGATCAACGCGGGCATCGCCGGCATCTCCCAGGGAGAGGGGCTGGCCCTGATGAAGCGGCTGGCCGAGGAGGAGCTGCCGCCGGGCGGCGGTTACCGCGTCCGCTTCTCGGGAGAGGCCGAGAAGTTCTTCGAGGCCAACAACGCCCTGGTCTTCGCCTATCTCCTGGCCATCCTCGTGGTCTACCTGGTGCTCGCCGCGCAGTTCGAGAGCTTCCTCCACCCGCTGACGATCATGGTGGCGGTGTTCCTCTCGTTCACCGGAGCGCTCGTCGCCCTGGCGCTCACGGACCAGACACTCAACCTTTTCAGCAAGATCGGAATCGTCATGCTCGTGGGGCTGGTGACCAAGAACTCGATCCTCATCGTCGAGTTCGCGAATCAGCTGCGCGCGAAGGGCGAGAGCCTGGAGCGGGCGGCCCTCCAGGCGTCGCTGACGCGCTTCCGGCCCATCCTGATGACGGCCCTGGCCACCATGGTGGGCATCCTGCCGATCGCCCTGGGCCTGGGGGCCGGCGGAGAGGCCCGACGGCCCCTCGGCGTCGCAGTGGTGGGCGGGATGTTCTTCTCCACGCTCCTCACCTTCCTCGTCGTGCCGTCGACCTACATCGGCATGGAGCGCCTGCGCCGTCTCGTCGCCCGGAGACCCGGGGCTCCCCACGAGGTCGCCCCGGTGGCGGGGGGGCGATGAACTGGCTCGAAGCGCTGTGGCTGGGGATCGTCCAGGGGCTCACCGAATTCCTGCCGGTCTCGAGCTCCGGCCACCTCGTGATCTTCCAGACCCTCCTCGGGGCCGAAGCCGAGGGCGGCATCCTCTTCGAGATCGCGGTGCACGTGGCGACCCTGGTCGCGATCGCGGTCTTCTACCGCCGGCGCATCCTCGAGCTGGTGGTGGGGGCCTTCCGCGGCCACGGAGACGCCTGGCGCTACGGCGCGAAGCTCGGCGTGGCGACCCTGCCGGCGGTGGCCGTGGGGCTGCTGGCGAAGGACTGGGTGGAGGCGCACTTCCACGCGCCGGCGGTGAGCGGCGTCGGCCTGCTGCTGACCGGCACGATCCTGTGGACCACGCGGTCCACGCTCTCCAGGGCCCAGGGTGAGGAGCCCGGCTGGGCGGCGGCGCTGCTCATCGGCTGCGCCCAGGCCTTCGCCATCTGGCCCGGCGTCTCCCGCAGCGGGACCACGGTGGCCGCGGCCCTGGCCCTGGGCGTGCGCCCGGAGCGGGCGGCGGAGTTCTCGTTCCTGATGGGGATCATCGCGATCGCCGGCGCGGCGGTGCTGGCGATCCCCGACCTGGGGGAGGCGTCGTCCGGAGCGCTCGCGGCGATCTCGATCGGGGGAGCCGCCGCGCTGGTCTCCGGCGTGGCGGCCATCTGGCTCTTCATCCGGCTCCTGCGGGCGAAGATCTTCCACGCGTTCTCGTACTACGCGTGGGCCACCGGCCTGGCCTTCCTGGCCTGGATCGCCTGCACAGGCTGAAACGAAGCGGCCGGGGCACCCGTAGGCACCCCGGCCGGAGATCGAGCCGATCCAGTCGGTCAGCGATTCGTTCAGTGGATCGGTGATTTGGCGATTTGGCTGTCGGGCGACTCGCCTATTCGGCGGCGGATCGGCGGCGGCGCACGGTCCAGCCCACGAGGGCCGCTCCGGCCGCGAACAGCACGATGGCGCCGGGCTCCGGGATGGCCGGGGCCACGCTCTGGGCGCCCGCGACGGCGCGCTTGTCCGTCATGGCCAGCGCCGTCTCCGCACCCAGGAAGCTGGCGAGCGCGAAGGCGAACAGGACGCCTCGGACCCGAAAGTGGTTCAGCTGGCTCAACAGATTCATCTGGCACTCCATGGGCAAGGGCCCAGGTGGTGGGCTTACGAGAGTGAGTGTCCGCTCAATCCGATTCTGTGACAACTCCGGAATGATTTTTATTCACACCCTTGAATACCCGCGGGAAATGCCGTGGCTGCGAGCGTGGCGGGCCCTCGACGGCCCTCCCGGGCCCGAACGACAGAGGCCCGGGAGACGCTGCTCCCGGGCCTCGATCCGGTACCGATGGATCCGCGCTCAGGGCTCGAGGATCGGATGGAGCCGCTGGGCCGGCTGGGTCTCCCGCAGCTTCTTCAGGGCCCGGGCCTCGAGCTGGCGCACGCGCTCGCGCGACAGGCCGAGGCTCTGTCCGATCTGCTCGAGGGTGTGCTCCTCCTCGCCGCCCAGGCCGTAGCGCAGGCGGAGGATGAGCTGCTCCCGCGAGGTCAGCGTCCCGATCAGGGAGCCGACGCCCGAGCGCATCCGCTCGGTGTCGATGTCTCCGTCCGGCTGCTCGGCGCCCGAGTCCGCGACGAAGTCCTCGAGTCGCTTCTCGGTGCCGGCCACGTTGGACTCCAGCGAGATGGCCTCGCGGGACAGCCGGTCGAGCGCCTCCAGGGCATCGGTGTCGGTCCCCAGAGCCGGCGCCAGCTCGGCCGGTGTGGGCTCGCGGCCCAGCTTGCCCGTGAGCTCCGCCCGCACGCGCTGGCTGCGCTGCAGCCGATCGTGGACGTGGGAGGGCAGCCGGATGGTCCGCGAGTGGTTCTGGATCGCCCGCACCAGCGCCTGGCGGATCCACCACACGGCGTAGGTCGAGAACTTGAAGCCGCGGCGGTGGTCGAACTTCTCCACCGCCCGGATCAGGCCGAGGTTGCCCTCCTGGATGAGGTCGGGGAACGACAGACCCAGGTTGCGATAGTCCTTGGCGATGGCGACCACGAGCTTGAGGTTGTGCTCGATGAAGCGGTTCTTCACCGTCGTCATCAGCTCGTGGGCGTCCTCGACGTCGTTGGCCAGCTCGATCATCCGGTCCTTGTCGACGCCGGCCTCGTTCTCGAGCTCCGCGAGCTTGCGCGTCCGCTTGCGGGTGCGCCGCATCTCGTCGGCCAGGTCCAGGGCGCGCTCGCGCAGCTCCACCAGCACCGCCAGCGAGAGCTGGGCGCCCTGCATCTCCTTGGAGATCTTGGCGTCCACCTTCTCGAGGGGCTTGGTGTACTTGCCGTCGCACTTGGCCCAGAGCTTCTCGCGGTCGGCCAGCTGGGTGCGCAGCCGCTTCACGGCACGCTCCACCCGCGCGGCGATCTCACCGGTCTCTTCGTCTCCGACCGACTCCGAGAGCTTCGCGCCGGTGTGCGACAGCGCGCGCAGCGCGTCCCAACGGCTCACCACGTGCTTGGCGGAGCACGGGATGGCGTAGAGCGCCTTGCGCAGCTTGGCGGTGGCGGCCTCCAGGTCCTTGGCGAGGATGACCTCTTCTTCCCGCTTGAGCGTTCGGGTGCCGCCGATCTCCTGGAAGTACGATTCCAGGGGCCGTCGCTCCCGACCCGGGTCGAGGTCGTCCGCCGCCACTACAGGAGTTGCACCCATGCTGCTGCTCCGCGTCGTGGTCTCGTTCGTAGACGTCTGGTATTGGTCCTCTGCGCTCACTGATTTCCCTCTCGGCTCCCCAGTGCAATTCCGACGCATCTATTCGGATACCGCCCGGGGCAGGCCGGTTTCACCACCTGTTTCCTACTGACAGATCGCGATCAGGGCGCCCCCTCGGATGGACCGGCTGAAGGCCCGTCCGTCCGCGGAGGATCACGGGGCGGAAGGAGCGGCGGTCTGCCCTCTCGAAGGCGCTGTTGCACCCCCCGCGCTCATCGTTTCGCCACCCGGCCCGGGGCGCTGTGTGAGACGGCTCGCGTCTCGCGCTCCGAGTGTCCGATCTGGACGGTCCGAAGACCGGCGGCGACCCGACATCTGCTGCCGGCAACCCCGGGATCTCCGCGGATCCACTCGAGCTCCTCGAGGAGCATGCCAAGTCGATTCGCACGATGATTCCCACGAGCCCTCGCCCTCCGATGCCTCGCTCGATTCGTCAGGACCTGGCGCGCGAGCCATCGATCGCCCGCGCCGTCATTCCCTTGGAACCGGCCGATGCACGTTGAACTTGGAGGGGCTACCAGGCAGTCCGGTAGTTTGAACCCTTTTCGCTGTCTTGACCAGTCCTTTTCCTCTCGGATTCACCTCGTTCGCGCATCTCTGGGCGCTCTTGCTGCTCCAAGGGGAGACCTGGGCGAATCACACCCCAGCGGACTCCCCACGGGCGAGGCCTTTTCTTCGTCCTCCGTGGGAGACGTCCGTCCGTCCAACCTCGGCCCGACCCCTTGATCGGAACCTCAGCCGCCAGACCCAAGTCAATACGTGGCTAAAAAGACCCGAACGAATTCCCCTCTGGGGATCGGAGCAGGCGACCCCGGCCGGCCACCGCACACCTGCACGGACGATCGGGACCCGGGCTCTGTCTCTCTCCCCTGAGGAGGTCGCCTCGGCGGGGCTTCGGGTGTCATCACTCGGCGCATTTCCCGGCCGGGCTCCGGTGCGGGCAGGGGGCCCGAGCGCAACACTCCCGCCCATGTCGCAGCGCCTCGTCCAGGCCGACTCTCCCGAGCCGGCGTCGCCCTTCGCCGGCACCCGGTTCTCCGAGCGGGATTTCTACCTGGCCGAGTTCCGCGACCGGACCCTGGCGTTCGCGCTTCCGGACCTCGAGCGCGACGACGTCGACCGGGTGCTCGCCGTGCTCGGCGACCTCGACGCCAACCGCACCCGCACGCTGCTCATCGGATCGGACCGATCGCTGCTCGCGCAGCTCGCAGGCGGCCCGCCGGTCGAGGCCGGGGAAGCCCACTGGATCGGCCAGCTCTGGCGCCGTTCCGCCGAGCGGTCGAGGGCCGCGCTCCTGCTCCCCCCGGACCGGAGCCCCGCACGCGCCTCGTGCCGCGTGGCCCAGCGACTGAGGCTGGCCAAGCTCGTGATCGTCGATGGGCGCGGAGGGCTCGACGATCCCGCCGGGCGCCGGATCTCCTCCCTCGACCTCGCGGCCCTCGACGAGCGGGCGCCGGAGTTCGGCGAGGCCGACCGCGCCCTGCTCGCGGAGGTCCGAAGCCTCCTGCTGGCGGGCTTTCCGTCGGTGACGCTGTGCCGCGCCGACGGCCTCGCCGACGAGCTCTTCACCTGGGCCGGCTCCGGAACCTTCTTCACCCGCGAGCGCTACGCCAGCGTGCGCCACCTGGGCATCGACGAGTTCGCCGCGGCCGAGGAGCTGGTGCGCCGGGGCGTCGAGGAGGGCTACCTCCTGCCGCGCAGCGAAGCCGAGCTCGAAGCGCTGCTGGCCAACGCCTACGGCGTCTTCGTGGAGGGGCGCTTCCTGGCCGGAATCGGCGCCCTGATCCCGTATCCGGCCCAGCGGGCCGCGGAGATCGCGTCGCTCTACACCCTCACCCGCTTCCTGGGCGAGGGGGTCGGCGCGCACCTGGTCCGCTTCGCGCGGGAGCACGCCGCTGGCCAGGGGCTGGACTACGTCTTCGCCTGCACCACCTCGGAGCGCGTGGCCCGCTTCTTCGAGCGCCACGGGTTCCGGTGGGTCGCGCCCGAGGCGCTGCCGCCGGAGAAGTGGTCGAGCTACGACCCGTCCCGCATGGAACGGGTGCGCTGCTTCCGCCTGGACGTCGCCCCGGATCCTTCCGACTGAGCCGCAGCGTCGCCGCGGGTCGGGCGCCGGGTGCGGGCAATGAGAGGCCGGAGCGCCCCGGACGTGGCTTGCGCTTCTTTCCGGGGGTTCGGGCGGCTCTCGCCGCCGCGAAGTGGACTGTAAGCCGGGTTCTGTTCCCGCCGCGGGTCACCCCGTGGCGGGCGAGGATCATTCATCTAGGCGACGCGTTGCCGCGCCGCTCGAGCACTCTCACCCGGACGCCGGCCCGCCGAGGCGGGCATCGGGCGGGTCACCCTCGACGACGTCCCTATTCGAGCTTGCTCCGGGAGGGGCTTGCCCCGCCGCCGGTCACCCGGCTGTCGCGCGTGGGCTCTTACCCCACGATTTCAACCTTGCCTGTGCCTCCTCCGGTCCCTCCCTCTCAAGAGGGGCCGGGCTCGTCGGCCATCGGCGGTGTGGTTTCTGTTGCGCTTTCCCTCGGGTCACCCCGGGTCGCCGTTAACGACCTCCCAGCCCTATGGAGCCCGGACTTTCCTCCCGCGGGCCGTTCGTGCCCGCCGGCGATCCTCCATCCACCTCCAGCGCCCAGAGCCTACGGCGTCCCCGCAAGGGAATCAATCAGCACTTCCGAGCACTTGCGACGCCCCCGCCGGGCTGGCTGACCCAAAGGAAAGTATCCATTGAATACCCAAAAGATATTTGATAGATACCGATCGCGATGTCGACGGGATTCTCCACATCGGATCGGGACGTCCACGGCGGGCGGCGGTCGATTCCGCGACCCGGGGCCATCTACGACCCCGTGGCGCGGGCCCTGGACGTCATCGGGGACCGCTGGAGCCTGGTGCTGGTCCGCCATCTGCTGCTGGGGCCCAAAGGCTTCCAGGAGCTGCGCCAGCGCACGGGCATCGCACCCCGGGTGCTGTCGAGCCGGCTCCGGGAGCTGGCCGCCAACGGCTTCGTGGAGAGTGCCGGCGACGGGGCGCGTTCGCCGTACCAGCTGACCGGGCGGGGCCGGACCCTCGAGCCCATCGTCAGCGCCGTCGCGCGCTGGTTCACCCAGGAGGGCGCGCGCGCCCTGCGGATCGACGGCGATCGCTTCACCGAGACCTCTCCCCAGTCGATCATCGAGTCGCTCCCGTTCCTGCTGCGCGAGGACCGCGCGCGGGAGGCGGACGTCACCTTCGAGATCCGGCTCACCGGAGAGGGCGGCGGCGTCTGGAGCGTCCGCATCCACGACGGGACCTGCACCGTGAGCCCGGACTTCGCCGAGCGGGCCGACGTCCGCTACACGGCCGACGCCCAGGTGTGGTGCGGCGTCGCGCTGGGCGTGGCCGAGGCCCGCGACGTGGTGAAGCGCGGGCTCATGACCCGCGAGGGCTCGGGCCGCGCCATGGACCACTACTTCCACCAGATCTACCACCCGGGTCGCGAGTATCGCGACCGCGAAGGGTCGGTCGACAGTCCCAACCCCGAATCGATGTCCCAGTCGGGACGGACGGAGGAATGACGACGTGATCTCGTTTGGTTTGACCGAAGAGCAGGAGGTCGTCCGCGAGGCGATGCGCGACTTCGCCGCCGAGGCGGTGCGTCCCGCAGCACGCGAGTGCGACGAGGAATCGAAGATCCCCCAGGAGCTCCTCGACACGGTCCACGAGCTGGGCCTGACGTCGACGCAGATCCCCGAGGCCTTCGGCGGAGGCGGCGAGGAGCGCTCGCCGGTGACCAACGCGCTGGTCCTCGAGGAGCTCGCCCACGGCGACGCCGCCCTGGCGGTGGCCGCGGTGGCCCCCGGGCTGTTCGCCAACGCCATCGTCGACTACGGCACCGAGGCCCAGAAGCAGGAGCTCCTGCCGCTGTTCTGCGGCGAGAGCTACCACGCCGCGTCCCTCGCGGTGGTGGAGCCGGGCGCGCTCTTCGACGCCCAGCGCCTGCGCAGCGTGGCCGAGCCCAAGGGCGACGGCTTCGTGATCTCCGGGACCAAGAGCTTCGTGGTCATGGGCGACCGCGCCAGCCACTTCCTGGTGATCGCGCGCAACAACGGCGGCGCCGACGCCTTCATCGTGCCCCGGGATGCCGAAGGCCTCACGATCTCCGAGAACGAGAAGAACCTCGGGCTCCGCGGCCTGCCCACGTCGACCCTCGAGCTCGAGCGCGTCGAGGTCGGAGCCGCTGCGCGGCTCGGCGGCGACCAGGGCTGCGACGTGCAGCGCATCCTCGACGCCAGCCGGGTGGGCCTGGCCGCCGTGATGCTCGGTGTGTCCCGCGCGGTGCTCGAATACTGTGTGCCCTACGCCAAGGACCGCGAGGCCTTCGACGAGCCCATCTCGAAGAAGCAGTCGATCGCGTTCCGCCTGTCGGACATGCACATCGAAGTCGAGGCCATGCGCTGGATGGTGTGGAAGGCGGCGAGCACCCTGGAGAAGGGCCTGGACGCCACCCGCGACGCCCACCTCGCCCGGCAGTACGCCGCGGAGAAGTCGATGTGGATCGCCGACAACGGCATCCAGGTCCTCGGCGGCCACGGCTTCATCCGGGAGCACCCCGTCGAGCTGTGGTTCCGGCACGTGCGAACCCTGAGCGTCCTCGAGGGAGCCGTCGCGCTCTAGCGCGGGCCCCGGACGCGAAGCAAGAGAATCCAGGAGAAGACAATGGCGATCGATTTCACCCTCAGCGAGCGCGACCAGGGCATCCTCCAGAACATCCGGGAGGAGGCCCTCGTCTGCCGCAACTACGCGCGGTTCTACGACGAGAACGAGCACGAGTTCCCGCCGGACGAGCTGCCCGAGGCCGCGAGCTTCGAGCCCTCGTTCGACACCTCGGCGCACCCCTACGAGGCCGGCCGGGACTCCGGTCTGGCCGTGATCAGCATGCTCAGCTCCATGGGCCAGACCTGGGGCGACTACTCGGTGCGCATGCGCCGGGGCCGCGGGGGGCTGGGCAACGCCGCGCTCCAGGCGGCGGGCACCGACGAGCAGAAGCAGAAGTTCGGGGGACTCACCCTCGCGATGGCGATCACCGAGCCGGGCTGCGGCTCCGACCCCTCGAAGGTGCAGTGCACCGCCGACCTCGACGAGTCCACCAACGAGTGGATCATCAACGGCGAGAAGATCTTCGTCACCACCGGCTGCCGCGCCGAGGGCGTGGTCGTCTGGGCCACCGTCGACAAGTCGGCCGGCCGCGCCGGGATCAAGTCCTTCCTCATCGAGAAGGACACGCCCGGCTTCGTGGTGGCCCACAAGGAGAAGAAGCTCGGCATCCGCGCCGACGACACCGCGGCCTACGTCTTCACGGACTGCCGGATTCCGCGCGAGAACCTGCTCGGCCTGAACGAGGCCGTGGAGAAGAAGGGCTCGGGCGGCTTCCGCGGGGTCATGAAGACCTTCAACATGACGCGGCCCGCGGTGGCGGCCATCGGCCTCGGGATCGCCGAGGCCGCCCTCGACTTCACCCGCGAAGAGCTCACGAAGGCGGGCATCGAGATCACCTACGGTGGCTCGGCGTCCAGCCAGTCGGCGGCCGCGGCGAAGTTCATCGAGCTCGAGGCGCTCTACGAGGCGTCGAAGCTGGCAATCCTGCGGGCGGCCTGGCTGGCCGAGGCCGGCAAGCCCAACAACATGGAGTCGTCGGTCTGCAAGGCGCACACCGGCTCGGCGGTGCGGCGCATCTGCCAGGGGGTCATCGAGATCCTCGGGCCGATGGGCATCAGCCGCGAGCACCTGGTGGAGAAGTGGCTGCGCGACTGTCGCATCACCGACATCTACGAGGGCACCGGAGAGATCCAGCGCCTGATCATCGCGCGCGGCCTGTTCGACTACACGCGCGCCGATCTCAAGTAGTCGCATCCGCGAGGACGCGATGTCCGGGGGCCGTCGGCGCGAGCCGGCGGCCCTCTCTTTTCGGGCGCCGCGGATCGGCTAGGGTGGCCCCATGCGAGCCATCCTCATCGACGAGCCTGGAGACGAGACCGTCCTGAAGATCGGAGAGGCGCCGGCCCCCGAGCTGGGCCCCGGCCAGCTGCGCATCGGCGTCGGGGCCGCGGCCGTGAACCGCGCCGATCTCCTGCAACGCCAGGGGCTGTATCCGCCGCCGCCGGGCGCCTCGCCGCTGCTCGGCCTGGAGTGCGCGGGCGAGGTGCTCGAGGTGGGCCCCGGCGTGGAGGGCTGGCGCCCCGGCGACCGCGCCATGGCCCTGCTGGCCGGCGGCGGCTACGCCGAGCAGGTCGTGGTCCACGCCGGCAGCGCCATGCCGGTGCCCGAGCGCCTGTCCATCGAGGAGGCCGCTGCGGTGCCCGAGGTCTTCCTCACGGTCTTCCTCAACGTCTTCCAGCTCGGCGCGCTGCCCGCCGAGGGCGCCGTGCTGGTGCACGGAGGAGGGAGCGGCATCGGGACGGCCACGATCCAGCTGGCCCGGGCCGCCGGGGCCACCTGCATCGTCACCGCCGGCTCCGACGAGAAGTGCCGCCGCTGCCTCGAGCTCGGCGCCGACCGCGCGGTCGACTACCGCAGCGGCGACTTCGCGGCCGAGGTGGCCGACGCCACCGAGGGCCGCGGCGTGGACGTCGTGCTGGACTCGATCGGTGCGCCGTACCTGGCCGGCAACCTGAAGTCCCTGGCCGTGGGCGGGCGGCTCGTGCTGATCGGTCTGATGGGCGGAGCCCGGGGCGAGATCAACCTGGGCGTGCTGCTGGCCCGGCGCCTCCAGGTGATCGGCTCGACCCTGCGCGCGCGGCCGGTGGAGGAGAAGGCCGCCATCGTGTCCGGCTTCCTCGAGCGCTTCGGCGCCGACCTCGAGGCGGGGCGCATCGGGCCGGTGGTGGACCGGGTGGTGCCCCTCGAGCAGGTGGCCGACGCCCACCGCGCCATGAAGGCCAGCGAGCACTTCGGGAAGATCGTCCTGAAGGTGGGCTAGATCGAGGGCGGAGCCGCCGCGCCCGCGCGTCGTCTGGGCAGGGCGAAGAGGCCCAGCGCCCCGGCTCCGAGCAGCGCGGCGCTCGCAGGCTCGGGAACCGACGTCACCATCCAGGTCCCCGGATTCCTCGTGACTTCGGCGTAGTCCCACTGATCGGCCTCGACGTCCAGAATGAGGCCGGTGTCCTCGATGTCGGTGTCGGTGTTCGTGCGCAGCGCGATCCGGGTCTCGGACACCGTCCTCAGGTCGAGCTGCCAGCTGAGGATCTCACGGTTCTCGTCGGTGCGGACCGCGAACAGGCGGCCGTAGCTCGAGTTGGCCGGCGTGAGGATCTGCCGCCCATCGGAGAAGCTGTAGTCGAGGACCAGATGTCGGATGTCCCGGGCCTCGTAGCCGTAGGCGTTCCAGTCCGGCGGGAGCTCCTCGGCCAGCTCGAACCATCCCGTCACCCGCATGTCGGTGGTGTAGGTGCCGGCCGGCGGATTGGCGTCGGTGATGGTGGTGAACGGGTTCCCCGTGTAGCTGTAGATCACCGTGGCGGACGCCGGGTGCGCCATGCAGGACGCGAGGAACAAGACGGCGGGCAGCGTGCCCCCCAGGATCGATCGGGCTCTCTCCATCTCTCCACAACCTCCGTCCAGCATCCGCGGCGGGCAAGGGGCCGGGGCGGCCGATCCCGCACGGCTCTCCAACCGCTTGAGTGGTCGTCCCAGGCCGGACGTGTCGGAGAAACGCTCCTGCAAAGTCGACGAGTTCGTGTACTCTCCCGCCGCTCTCGAGCGCGGGGCCCCGGAACTGCGACAGGCGGCGGTTCGGACCGGGTTCGGACCGGGTTCGGACCGGATCGGTGCCGGTTCGGGGACCGGTTTGGACCGGTTCCCACGCCGGCGCCTCCGCAGGCCGCCCGAGGCCCGCTCGTGACCTGGCGGGGATCATTCAAGGCCCCGAAATACAAAGAAAAAACGGCCTCCCCGTGGGATGGCCGAGTCAGCCTGGAGGCACGAAGCGAGCATGGCAGATTTGCAGCGGACCCTGGCCATCGTGAAGCCCGACGCGGTCGACAAGGGCGCGACCGGCGAGATCCTCAAGCGGATCGAGGCCAACGGGCTGCGGATCATCGGGCTCAAGCGGGTGCAGCTCACCGAGCAGCAGGCCCGGGGCTTCTACGCGGTCCACAAGGAGCGCCCGTTCTACGGCGACCTCGTGAAGTTCATGACTTCGGGTCCGGTGGTGATCGCGGCCCTCGAGGGCGAGGGCGCCATCAAGAAGTGGCGGGACCTGATGGGGCCCACCAACTCGACCGAGGCCCCGGCCGGGACGATCCGCGGCGACTTCGGCACCGACGTCGAGCGCAACGCGAGCCACGGCTCCGACGCCCCCGAGACGGCGCGTGTGGAGATTGCGTACTTCTTCAATGCCACGGAAATCCAGGCGGACGTCGAGGCGCTGGCCTGACGTCCGGGGCGGCCCCAGCGGGCCGCACGCGGGGAGCCCGGCGCGGTGGGACCGCGCGGGCGCTCGGCAGGCTCCTAGGCGTAGGCGCGGGCCATCAGCAGGATGAGGCCCACGTAGCCGACGGCCAGCCAGAGATTGTGGTTGCGGATTGCTCGGCTCACGAGGATTCCCCCCAGTCCCTCGCTCTGGTTCGACATGCGTTCGACACCTCCCTTTCGAGCTCGGTTCGGATCGCGGTTCGGATCGCGGCTTGACCGGGTCTCGAAAGGGCCGGCTCGAGCGATGGATTCCAGGTTCTCTTTCGAACAAAGCCCGGCGGACTTTAGCCGTCCGAGAGATTCGGCCATGGCCGGGCTCCCGACTGTGTCCGGGATCACCGGGACCCGCGTCCGAAGCGGGGGCGCCCGCCGCCTCAGCGGCCGGTGAACCGGGGGGCCCGCTTCTCCCGCACCGAGGCGATGCCCTCCTGGGCGTCCTCGGACTCGAAGGTCCCGGCCTGCTCGCTGGCCTCGAAGCTCAGCTGATCCTCCAGCGAGGCCGAGAGGCTGCGCGCGAGGGCCCGCTTGACGGCCCGATTGGCCAGCGGAGCGCAGCCGGCGATCTCCAGGGCGATGCCCCGGGCCACGGGCACGACCTCGTCCGTCGCCACGCAGCGATTGGCCAGCCCGATCCGGGCGGCCTCGGGGCCCTCCACCAGCCGGCTCGTGTACAGCAGCTCGGCCGCCAGGGCCGGCCCCACCAGGCGGGGCAGGGTCCAGGTGGCCGCCATGCCCGGGTGCAGGCCCAGGCGCGTGAAGTTCAGGCCCACCTTCGCCCGCTCAGAGATCACCCGGATGTCGCAGGCGAGCGCCACGCAGAAGCCCGCTCCGATGGCGGCTCCGTTGATGGCGGCGACGCTGGGGCAGGGCAGGTCCCGGACCGAGAGGAAGAGCTTGTAGAACGAGCGCATGGTGTCGCGGATGTCGCGCCGGGCGACGCCCGGTGCGCTGCGCCCCTGGTCGGCCTTGTCCTGGATCATTCCCAGGTCGCCGCCGGCCGAGAAGGCCCGCCCTTCCCCGGTGATGACGACCGCCCGAAGGGAGTCGTCGGCCGTGAGAACGGCCATCTGCTCCGCGAAGGCCTCGCCCATCTCCCGGGTCATGGCGTTCAGGCGGTCCGGCTGGTCGAAGGTGAGGGTGACGAGGTCGCCCTCGCGCTCGGCTCGTAGAAGGTCTTTCGCCATGGCGCCGGAGCCTGCCCGACGGCGCGGCAGCCCGCAACCGGGCGGCGGCTCACAGGCGCTTGCGGAAGGTGGCGATGGCCAGCAGCAGCGCCACGGCGAAGAAGACGCCGATGGCGGCGATCTCGCCGGCCAGCACGTCGAGGGTCGCGCCCTTGAGCACGATGCCGCGGACGATGCGCAGGAAGTGGGTGAGGGGCAGGGTCTGTCCGATGACCTGGGCGGCCTCGGGCATGGCCTCGAACGGGAACATGAAGCCCGAGAGCAGCAACGACGGCAGGAAGAAGAAGAACGACAGCTGCATGGCCTGGAACTGCGAGCGCGCGGCCGCGGAGATGACGAGCCCCATGGCGAGCATCGCCGCCAGGAACGGCGTGGCGCCCACGGCGAGATGGACCAGCGACCCGCGGATCGGCATGTCGAACAGCGCGACGCCGAGGGCCAGGACCAGGGCGACCTGCACGAACCCCACGGCCAGGTAGGGGAGGATCTTCCCCAGCATCACTTCGGATCGGCGTACGGGTGTGGCGATCAGGAACTCGAAGGTGCCGCGCTCGCGCTCGCGCACGATCGCCAGGGCGGTCATCAACATCATGGTCATGGTGAGGATCACGCCCACGAGCCCGGGCACCACGAAGACCGCGGTGCGGCGCTCGGGGTTGTAGAAGGGCAGCACTTCGATGTTCACCGCCTCTTCCCGCACCAGGTCGCCGGTGGGTCCCTGGCCCGCGCGTTCGGGCGCCGAGGTGCGACCGGTGGACCGGCCGCCTCCCATGGCGAAGGGCTGCATGCGCGCGGCGAGGCTGCGCTCGAACCCCTGGCCGGCCAGGGCCACCGCGCTCGAGACCGTGGGGTCGCTGGCGTCGGCCATGATCGAGACCTCGGCTCCCCGCCCGCGGTAGAGGTCGCGCTCGAAGTCCGGGGGGATGATCACCACCGCGCCGATCTCGCTGCGCTCGAGCAGGCGGATGGCCTCGCGCTCGTCGCGCACCTGGCGCTCGAGCCGGAACGTCTGGGTGGCCGCCAGCTCGCCCACCAGCTTGCGCGAGAGCGCGCTCTGGGAGCGGTCGAGCACGGCGGTCGGGATGTTCCGCACGTCCATGTTGATGGCGTAGCCGAAGAGCACGAGCTGCAGCGACGGGACGCCGACCACGAGCGCCAGGCTCAGGCGGTCCCGCACCAGCTGGTGGAACTCCTTGCCGGACATCGCCAGGGTGCGGCGCAGGGCGCCGCCGATGCGCCGGGCTCCGCCCGCGACGGCCGGCACGCGGTGCTGGCCGCGGGCGCTCGGCCCGGCGCTCACGAGGTCTCTCCCACGGTCTCGCCCAGGAGCACCGCGACGAACACGTCCTCCAGGTTGGGGACGCTGGCGCGGGCGCGCGCGTCCGGGAAGCCCGCGCGGGCGAGGAAGTCGTCCAGCTCCCGGGCCGCGGCGCCGGCCGAGGCCACGTCGGGGCCGAGCAGGACGTGCACCGTGTCGCCCAGCTGCGTGGTGCTGGCCACGAGCGCGCAGTCGCGCAGGGCGGCGATGGCGCGCTCGGCCTCGCGGACGCTCACGTCCAGGGCGCGGTCCGCCAGCTCCCGGGTGAGGACGCCCGGCGCGCCCTGGGCCACCCGCCGTCCGTCGCGCAGCAGACAGAGCCGGTGGCAGCGCACGGCCTCGTCCATGTAGTGGGTGGACACGAAGATGGTGGTGCCGTCGCGGGCGAGCTCGAACAGCTGCTCCCAGAACTCCCGGCGGCTCTGGGGATCGACGCCCGCGGTGGGTTCGTCCAGCACCAGCAGCTCGGGCTCGTGGATGGTGGCGGCCGCCAGGGCCAGTCGCTGCTTCCAGCCGCCGGACAGGGCGGCGGCCCGGGTCTTCGCGTACCGCTCCAGGTGCAGCCGCGCGAGCGCCCCCTCGATGGCCGCCCTGCGCCCGCGCCCGCCCTCCAGCCCGAAGATGCGCGCGGCGAACGCCAGGTTCTCGCGCACCGAGAGGTCCTCGTACAACGAGAAGCGCTGGGTCATGTAGCCCACGCGCGGGCGCAGCACCTCCACGTCGCGGGGGATCTCGTGGTCGAGCACCCGTGCGCTCCCCGTGCTGGGCTCCAGCAGGCCGAGCAGCATGCGCATCAACGTGGACTTGCCCGACCCGTTGGGGCCCAGGCAGCCGAAGATCTCCCCGCGGCGGACCGAGAGGTCGACCTCGTCCACGGCGACCACGGCCCCGAAGCGCCGGGTCAGTCCACGGGTCTCGATGACCACGTCCGGGGCGGCGCTCAAGGCCCCGCCGTCCAGACGGCCTCCGGTGCGAGGATCGTGACCTCCGCGGGGACCCCCGGCCGCAGGGTCTCGGGAGCGTTCTCGATGCGCACGCGGGTCTCGTACACCAGGTGGACGCGGTCCCGCTCGGTGAGCGCGTAGTGGGGGGTGAACTCCGGCTGGCGGGCCACGTCGAGCACGCTTCCGCGCAGCGCTCCCTCGATGCCGTCGATGCGGATCTCCGCCTCGACGCCGGGCAGGGTCCGCACGTACGCGGTCTCCGGAACCCAGACGCGCACCCAGGGGTCGCCGTCGGCGACCAGCACCGCGACCACGGCGCCCGCCGGGACGCGCTCGCCCGGGTCGAAGGGGAGCTGGTCGACCACGCCGCCGACGGGAGCGTCCAGCGACAGGTCGCGCACCCGCTTGCGGGCGGCCGCGAGCAGGGCCTCGGCCTCGCGCAGTCTGGCCGCGGCCTCGTCGTAGGCGAGGCGGGCGCGGTCGAGATCCTGGACCGAGAGCACGCGGTCCTTTCGCAGCCTGCGCGCCCGGGTGAGCTCCTGGCGCGCCACGGTCTCCCCGGTGCGCGCCCCGGCGAGGCCGGCCTCCGCCCGCGCCACCTCGGCCGCCGCGAAGGTGTCGTCGAGCTGGACGATGGGGGCGCCCGCCGCGACGCGCTGGCCGCGCTGGGCCAGCACGGACACGATGGTCTCGGACTCCGGAGCCACCAGCTCGACCAGCGTCCGCTCCACGGTGCCCACCAGCTCGAGCTCGCCGGGACCGGGCTGGCAGGCGGTGGCGAGCAGGCCCACCACCCCGAGCGCCACGCCGACCGCGTCCCTCGACCGGACCCGGCGGATCGACCGGGTCGCCCCGTCGATGCCTGCGTCGCGCTCCATGGCACCATCTTCGCACGGACCTTCTGCGGCGCCCATGGGACGGCGGTCCCCAGACGGCCCCGGACTGGGGCGTCTCGCGCCATGGTACCGTCCTGAGACGCCCGAGGGCGGGCACAGCCGTTGCAGCGGGCGTCGCAGTGGATGTCACACGGGTGTGGGACCCGGTATCCCGGCAACGGGCGAGGAGGCCCATGAAGCGCAGGCGCATCGTCATCCTCGGGGCCGCCGGACGCGACTTCCACGACTTCAATACGCTCTACCGGGAGGCCGCCGACGTCGAGGTGGTGGCCTTCACCGCCACCCAGATCCCCGGCATCGAAGGCCGGCGCTATCCCCCCGAGCTCTCCGGTGGGCTCTACCCAGCCGGCATCCCCATCGTCGCCGAGGCGGAGCTGGACGAGCTGTGCCGGCGCGAGAAAGTGGACGAGGTCGTGTTCGCGTACAGCGACGTCTCCCACGACCACGTCATGCACCTGGCCTCGCGGGCCCTGGCCCGGGGCGCCGACTTCACGCTGCCCGGGCCCCTTCGCACCATGCTGCGGGCGCGCGTCCCGGTGATCGCGGTCTCGGCGGTGCGCACCGGCTGCGGCAAGAGCCAGACCACCCGCTGGATCGCGGGTCGCCTGCGCGCCCGGGGCCTGCGCGTGGCGGCGCTGCGCCACCCCATGCCCTACGGCGACCTCGCTGCCCAGCGTTGCCAGCGCTTCGCGTCCCGCGCGGACATGGAGGCCGCCCGCTGCACCATCGAGGAGCGCGAGGAGTACGAGCCCTACGTGGAGGCCGGCTGCGTGGTGTTCGCCGGAGTCGACTACGCACAGATCCTCGCCGCGGCCGAGGCCGAGGCGGACGTGCTGCTCTGGGACGGCGGCAACAACGACTTCCCGTTCCTGCGCCCCGACCTCCACGTCGTCCTCGCCGACGCCCTGCGTCCGGACGACGTCACGACCCATCACCCGGGCGAAGCCGTGGCGCGCATGGCCGACGTCCTCGTGGTGGCGAAGAGCGACGCGGCGACGCCGCGCCAGGTGCACGCCCTCGAAGACAGGCTGCGCGCGGTCGCCCCGGGTGTGCCCGTCGTCCGGGCCGCCTCTCCGGTGGTCCTCGACGATCCCGACGCCGTGCGCGGGCGCCGGGTGGTCGTGGTGGACGACGGGCCCACCCTCACCCACGGCGGCATGTCCTACGGAGCCGGCTTCGTCGCCGCGGTGGCCGCGGGCGCCGGACAGATCGTGAATCCGCGCGCGACCGCCGCACCCGCGATCCGGGAGGTGATGGCGCGCCATCCGCACCTGGCCCGGGTGCTGCCGGCCATGGGCTACGGACCCGAGCAGTGCGCCGCGCTCGAGGCCAGCCTCAACGCCGTCGACGCCGACGTCGTGGTGGCCGGGACGCCCATCGACCTGGCAGCCCTGCTCGATCTGCGGCTGCCGGTGGTGCGCGCCCGCTACGCGTATGCGGAGGTCGAGGAGCCCGGGCTCGGCGCGAGGGTGGACGCCTTCCTGGACGAACGCAGAGGGTCGGAGGGGAGCGACGGATGAGGGTGGTGATCGCGCTGGGAGGCCATGCCCTGTCGCCGGTCGAGGGCGCCGGGCCCGAGGATCAACGCAGGGCGGTGCGCGCGGCGGTCGATGCCATCGCCCACATCGCCGCCCGTCACGACGTGGTCGTGACCCACGGCAACGGGCCGCAGGTGGGGCTGCTGGCCGCCCAGGCCGCCGCTGCCGGGGACGCGCCGCCGTCCCTCGACGCGCTGGGCGCGGAGAGCGAGGGGCTGATCGGCTACTGGATCGAGCAGGACCTCGAGAACGCGCTGCCCGGGCGCGACGTGGCCGCGCTGCTCACCCAGGTGGAGGTCCAGGCGGACGACCCGGCGTTCGGCGCGCCCAGCAAGCCCATCGGTCCGGTGGTCGACGAGGCGGGGGCCGAGCGGCTGCGCGCGGCGGGCTACGACGTGGGGCCGGACCGCGGCGGATATCGCCGGCTCGTGGCGTCGCCGCTGCCCCGCAGCATCGTCGAGATCCGCACCATCCAACTGCTCCTGCGCCTGGGCACCATCGTGATCTGCGGAGGGGGAGGGGGCATCCCCGTGGTGCGCGACGAGAGCGGGGCGCGCCGCGGCGCCGAGGCGGTGATCGACAAGGACCGGACCGCGGCGCTGCTCGCCACCGAGGTGGGCGCCGATCGGCTGCTGCTGCTCACCGACGTGCCCGCGGTCTACGCCGACTGGCCGGGCCGCGACGAGCCCATCAGGAGAGCTCCGCCCCACCTGCTGGCTCCCATGGAGTTCGACGCCGGGAGCATGGGGCCCAAGGTCGAGGCGGCGCGTCACTTCGTCCAGGGGACCGGCGGGGTGGCGCTGGTCGGGAAGCCCGAGGACGCCGTCGCCATGCTGGACGGGCGCGCCGGAACGCGCGTGGACGGCGACGCGCGGAGCCTGGAGGTCGGGGCCTGAATCCACGCCGGAAGCCCGGATGCATCCGAACGAGAACGGGCGCCCGGGTTGCCCCGGACGCCCGTTCCACCCCCAGACCCCCCGAAAACCGGGTGGATCGTTCGACGGACTGGTCCCGCGGTCAGTCCTGGGCACGACGCAGGAACGCCGGGATGTCCCGGTCGTCCTCGTCCTCCTGGCGCTTCCGGATGAAGGCGGGCACGTCGAGCTCGTCCTCCTCGAAGGGCGAGACGATGCCGCTCATCTCGGTGGCGAGCTCCTGGGAGCTCATCGGTGCCGAGTCGTCGGCCGGCCGACTGGCCGCGGGTGCGTTCTCCGGCGCCCGGGGTGCGGGCACCAGCTCTTCCTGGACGGGCGGCTCGGGCCGGAGCGGGTGGACGTTCTGCACGGGGATGTCGCGGCCCCGCGCGGCGTCGCGGCCGCGCACGGCGCGGCCGTCGTCCAGCCCGGTGGCGATCACGGTGACCCGCAGCTCGCCCTCCGGTGCCTTGTCGTCCACGACGGCGCCGAAGATGATGTTCGCATCTTCGTGGGCCGCCTCCTGCACCAGCGTCGACGCCTCGTTGACCTCGAAGAGCGTCAGGTCGTCGCCGCCGGTGATGTTGATCAGGACACCGCGGGCTCCCTCGATGGAGAGGTCCTCGAGCAGGGGACTGGAGATGGCCGCCCGCGCCGCATCGACGGCGCGGCTGTCTCCCCGTCCCTGGCCGGTGCCCATCATCGCCACGCCCGCCTCGTTCATCACGGTGCGCACGTCGGCGAAGTCGAGGTTGATGAGTCCGTGGATCGTGATCAGGTCCGAGATGCCGCGGACCGCGTTCAGCAGCACGTCGTCCGCCAGGACGAAGGCGTCCTTGATCGCGGTGTTCTTCCCGGCCAGGGCCAGCAGGCGCTGGTTCGGGATGGTGATCAGGGTGTCGACCACCTGGTGCAGGTCGTCCAGACCGCGATCGGCGTGGCGCGTGCGGACCTTGCCCTCGAAGAGGAAGGGCTTGGTCACCACGCCCACGGTGAGCGCACCCACCTCCTTCGCGACCTCGGCGACGATCGGGGCGGCGCCGGTCCCGGTGCCGCCTCCCATGCCCGCGGTCACGAACACCATGTCGGTGCCTTCGAGGATCTCGCGCAGGCGTTCCCGGGCCTCGAGCGCCGAGGAGCGTCCCTTGTCGGGGTTCGCGCCGCAGCCCAGTCCCCGGGTCACCTCGGTGCCCAGCTGGACCTTGATCGACGCCTTGTTGTGGTGCAGCGCCTGGGCGTCGGTGTTGGCCGCGATGAACTCCACGCCCGACAGACCCGAGGTGATCATCGTGTTGAGCGCGTTGCCGCCGCCGCCGCCCACGCCGATCACCTTGATCACCGCCTCGTTCTTGGAGGAGGTCTCGAACTCGAGGAACTCCTGTCCGTCATCCGGTCCAATCTCGAGAAGGTCGACGGACTCCTCCGCTTCCTTCTTCACGCCCCGATTCCGACGCTTGCCTTCGTTGGACATTTCTCTCACCCCTCAATTTGATCGGTTGGCCGGGGGGACGCAGCCGCGCCCGGCAACCCCCACGCTCGATGCGCGGGAATGGTACACGAATCAGATGTTCTTGTGCGCTTCGAAATCAGCAAATAGCGCACTCAACCTCCCGATTCCGCGTTGGTTTGTGTGGCTGGATCCCCGCGGGTCAGTCGAACTCGCCGTAGAACCAGTCCCGCATGCGCTGCTTGACCCGTCCGAAGATGGATTCGTCCCGGATCCGGAAGCGGCTGCCCCGGTCCCCGCGACGCCTCGACAGCCCGAACAGCACGAGGCCGACGCCGGTGGCGTACATGGGACTGCGCACCACGTCCTGCAGGCCGCCGATGTGCATGGGCATGCCGCGCCGCACCGGCGTCTCGAAGATCTCCTCCGCCAGCTCCGGGATGCCGTCGAGCGCCGAAGCGCCGCCCGTCAGCACCACGCCGGAGGGGATGCGGTCGGCGAGGCCGGCCTTCTCCACCTCCTGGCGCGCCAGCGACATGATCTCCTCCACGCGCGGCTCGATGATCTCGCACAGGATCTTGCGCGAGATCTCCCGCGGCCGGCGTCCGCCGACGCTGGGCACCGTGATGACGTCGTCGCTGCCCAGGTAGCGGGTCGACGCGACGCCGAACTTCTTCTTGATGCGCTCGGCCTCTTCGAAGGGCGTACGCAGTCCCACGGCGATGTCGTTCGTCATGTGGTAGCCGCCGAGCCCGAGCACGGCCGTGTTCTTGATCGAGCCGTCGGCGAAGACCGCGATGTCGGTCGTGCCGCCTCCGATGTCGATCATGCACACGCCGAGGTCGCGCTCGTCGGCCGCCAGCACGGCCTGGGCCGACGCCAGCGGCTCGAGCACGATGTCGACCACGTTGAGCCCCGCCTTGTTCGCGCACTTCACGATGTTCTGGGCGCTCGTGACCGCGGCGGTGACGATGTGGATCTTGGCCTCCAGCCGCACGCCGCTCATGCCGAGCGGCTCCCGGATGCCGTCCTGGTCGTCGATGATGTACTCCTGCGGGATCACGTGGATGACCTCGCGGTCCATCGGGATCGCCACGGCCTTGGCCGCGTCGATCACGCGCTTGACGTCCCCCTCCCGGACCTCCCGGTCCTTGACGGCGACGACGCCGTGGGAGTTGAAGCCCCGGATGTGTCCGCCGGCGATCCCCGCATAGACCTGCGTGATCTCGCAGTCGGCCATCAGCTCGGCCTCTTCCACGGCCCGCTTGATCGACGCCACCGTGGCGTCGATGTCCACCACCACGCCCTTGCGCAGGCCGCGCGACGGATGGGTCCCGATGCCGACGATGTCGACACCGTTCTCCGTGCGCTCGGCCACGATGGCGCAGATCTTCGTGGTCCCGATGTCGAGACCGACGATCAGCTCGTCTCTTCGCGACATGTCTCTCTCACCCCCCAGTGAGTGGCCGCCGCTTCTGGCGGTCGGCCTGGTTCGGACGACGCACAGCCTCCGCTAGGCGCCGCCACTGGCGTCCGCTCCATCCGGAGACGGACTCGTCCTCCCGGCAGCGCCTCCCTCCGCGAAGCGGAGGAAGGCGCGTCCGGAGAAGCGCAGATCGATCTGGGCCGCGCGCGCCGCGCCGGCCGGGTCTTCCTCGAGCAGGCGCGCCAGGCGCCCCACGCGCTCGGGGAAGCGGGCCAGCTCGGAGCCCAGCCAGGCCTCGAGCCCGAGCCCGTGAGGCCTCAGCACCCAGCCCGCGCGGGTGTCGGCCGCCGGCGCGCCCGGCAGGGCCACGTGCACCGGGCCGGGGACGCCACGGGCCGCCGCCAGCCTCGCCAGGGCGACGCCGCGCGCCAGGCGGGGCGAGTCGGCGTCGCCCGCCAGCTCGTCGGCCCGGGCGCCGCTGATCTCCGGCAGGCGCGCCTCGGCGCGCTCGGCGGGCGGCGCGGGGGCGAAGGCGCGGCCCGAGGGGTCGAGCCACAGCGCCTCGCCGTCGGACCGGGTCGCCACGGCCACCGGGCGCCGCTCTTCGACGCGGATCAGCACCGTGCCGTCGGGCAGCACGCGCGCCCGCGCGGCGGCGATCCACGGATGGGCGGCGAGGCGGCCGGCGACCGCCTCGACGTCGAGCCGCTCGAGCTTCGAGCCGCGCTCGATGCCGCTCGCGGCCGCGACGCTGTCCGGGCTGAGACGCTCGACACCCTGGACGGCGATGGTGGTGACGCCTCCGGGCTCGTCTCCCAGGCCGAACGCCGCCGGACCCGCCGTGGCCGCCACGTAGCCGATGAGGCCGGCCGTGGCCGCGAGGACCGCGCCCGCGGCCAGCCGCCTCCGGGCTGCGCGGCGGGCGTCGCGCTCGCGGATCACGCGGTGGCGTCGCCCGTTGCCGCGAGCGCCGTTGGGCCGGCCCCGCCGCGGGCTTCGTCCGTTGCGCATCAGGCGGCCCTCCCGACGACCTGGACCTCGAGGTCGAGTCGAACGCCGTGCTGGCGGAGGACCTCGGCCCGAGCCCGATCGATGAGCGCCAGCACGTCGGAGGCGGTCGCCCCGTCGGTGTTGGCGATGAAGTTGGCGTGGACGGTGGAGATCTGCGCGCCGCCGGCGCGACAGCCCTTGAGCCCCGCGGCTTCGATGAGCCGGCCGGCGTGGTCGCCCGGGGGATTGCGGAACACGGAGCCGCAGGAGGGCACGTTGATCGGCTGGGTCACCTGGCGTCGGGAGAGGTGGTCGTCGACCCTCGCCCGCACCGCGGACGGGCTGGCCAGCTGGATGGCCAGCAGGGCGGACACGACCACCGAGCCGGGGGCCAGCCCGCGCAGTCGCCGGTATCCGAACCGGAGCCCGCGGGCCGGGACGTGGGTGCGTCGGCGCCCGGCCGGCGAGACCACCTCGACCTCGCGCACCACGTCCACCATCTCGCGCTCGGGGATGCCGGCGTTCATGGCGATCCAGCCCCCCACGGTGCCCGGGATGCCGGCCGCGAACTCGAGGCCCGACAGGCCGCGTGCGCTGCACAGCCGGGTGACCTGGGAGTGGGACACGCCCGCCTCGGCCCGCAGCAGGCCGCCGGGACGCTCTTCCAGCCGGCGCAAGCGCCGCAGCGAGATCGCGACGCCTGCGAGTCCGCCGTCCAGGACGAGGGTGTTGAAGCCCGAGCCCAGGAGATGGTGGGGAAGCCGGTGACGCGCACACACGCGCAGCAGGCGCGCCAGGGCGCCCCGGTCGCCGGGCGTCGCCAGGACATCGGCCGGTCCGCCCACGCGCAGGGAGGTGTGCCGCGACATCGGGACGTCGAAGGCCACCTCGTCGCCGAGGGCCTCCTCCAGGGCGCTGCGGGCGGCGCGCTCGATCACCGGCGCTCCTCCCCGTCCAGCAGCGCCAGCAGGGCGCGGCCCACCTGGGACACGTTGCCCGCGCCCAGGGTCAGCACCAGGTCTCCGGCCTCGAGCTCGCCGACGAGCGCGACGGGCAGCGCGTCGAGGTCGCCCACGAAGTGGACGTCCCGGTGGCCGTGGGCGCGGATGGCGTCGGCCAGCGGCGCGCCCTCGGCGCCCGGGATCTTCGCTTCCCCCGCGGCGTACACCTCGGTCACCCACACGCGGTCGGCGTCGTTGAAGGCGGTGGCGAAGTCGTCGAACAGATCGCGGGTGCGCGAGTAGCGATGGGGCTGGAACACGGCGACGACCCGTCCCGGGTGCACGGCCCGGGCGGCGGCGAGGGTGGCGCGGATCTCGGTGGGGTGGTGACCGTAGTCGTCCACCACACGGATCCCGCGCGCCTCGCCCAGGGTCTCGAAGCGGCGCTCCACGCCGGGAAAGTCCGCCAACGCGGGGGCGGCGCGCTCGAACGGCACCTCCAGCTCGTCGGCCACCGCCAGGGCGGCCAGGCTGTTCGCCACGTTGTGGCGGCCCGGCAGGGGCAGCACCACCTCGCCCAGGAGCCGTCCGCCGCGGACCACCTCGAACACCGACCCGGGCGGGGCCGGGCGGACGTTGCGGGCGCACCACTCGGCCTGGGAGCTGAAGCCGTAGGTCACCGCCCGACGGGTGATGCGCGGCCGGATGGCCTGGACGCCCGGGTGGTCGATGCAGACCACGACGGCTCCCCAGAACGGCACGCTGTTGGCGAAGTCGACGAAGGCGGCCTGGACCGCGGCGAAGTCGCCGTAGTGGTCCAGGTGCTCGGGCTCGACGTTGGTCACGACCGCGACCACCGGCGACAGGCGCAGGAACGAGCCGTCGCTCTCGTCCGCCTCGGCCACCAGCCAGTCGCCGCCGCCGCTGCGCGCTCCGGTGACGGCGCCGGCGCTGCGCACGCGGCCGCCGATCACCGCGGTGGGATCCAGTCCGGCCGCCTCGAGCAGGTGGGCGACCAGCGAGGTGGTGGTGGTCTTCCCGTGGGTCCCCGCGACGGCGATGCCGTCCTTGAGCCGCATCATCTCGCCGAGCATCTCGGCGCGGGGGATCACGGGGATGCCCCGGCGCTCCGCCTCGCGCAGCTCGGGGTTGCCGACGGGGATCGCCGAGGAGTAGACCAGCGCGTCGGCGTCGCCCACGTGGCCGGCCTCGTGTCCGATGGCCACGGCGATGCCGCGGTCGCGCAGGCGCGCGCAGACCGGGCCGTCGCGCAGGTCCGAGCCCGTGATCCGATAGCCCTGGTCGTGGAGGAGCAGGGCGATCCCGCTCATGCCCACGCCGCCGATCCCGACGAAGTGCACGTGGCCGATGCGCCGGCGCATGCCGTTCACGATCGTCCCCCCAAGAGCTCGACGCAGTCGACCACGATGTCTCGCGCGGCGTCGGGGCGTCCGAGCCCCGCCGCGGCGCGGGCCATGGCCTGGAGCCGGTCGGGGTGGCGCGCGAGCTCGCCCAGCGCCTCGCCGACGGCGGCGCCGTCGAGGGCGCGGGCGTCCAGGCGACGGGCCGCTCCGGCCCGCTCGAGCTCGGCGGCGTTGGCGGCCTGGTGGTCGTCGGCCGCGTACGGGTACGGGACCAGGAGGGCGGGCAGGCCCGCCAGCGCGAGCTCGGCCACGGTGAGCGCTCCGGAACGACACAGGGCCACGTCGGCCCAGGCGTAGCGCCGCGGCATGTCCGGCTCGAAGGCGACCACACAGGCTTCGACGCCGGCCTTGGCGTAGGCGTCGGCCACGCGCTCGCGGTCGACCTCGCCCGTCTGGTGGACGACCGCGAGGTCCAGGGAGGCGAGCCGGGGCAGGGCCTCCATCACCGCCTCGTTGATCTGCCGGGCGCCCTGGCTGCCGCCGAAGACGAGCAGGCGGATCGGAGGCTCGGGCGTCCGCCGCGCGGGTTCGCCCGCGAAGGCCTCGCGAAGGCGCGTGCGCAGGGGAATGCCGACGCAGCGCGTGCGGCCGCCCGCGGCGTCGGTCTGCCCGTCGGTCTGCCCATCGGTCTGCCCGTCGGGCTGCCAGTGGGGATCGAGCGCGCGCCCGGCCGCCTCGAAGCCCACGAAGACCCGGCGCGCGAAGCGGGCCAGCAGCCGGTTCACCCGTCCGGGCACGGCGTTGGGCTCGACCAGCACCAGCGGGACGCGCCGCGCGATGGCCGCCAGCCCCGCCGGCATGGCCGCGTAGCCTCCCACGGAGATCACCAGGTCGGGGCGGAAGCGACCGAGGACCGCCCAGGCGCGCAGCGACGCGGCGGCGATGGAGAGCGCGCCCAGCAGGCTGCCCAGCACGCCGCGTCCCATCACCTGACGGCTGCCGAGGGCCTCGAGGTCGAAGCCCGCCTCGGGCACCAGGCGCGCCTCGAGTCCGCGGTCCGACCCGATGAACAGGACCCGGTGGCCCGGATCGTCGGCGCGGATGGCCTCGCCCAGCGCCAGCGCCGGCGTCACGTGGCCCCCGGTCCCTCCGCCGGCGATCGCGAAGCTCAGCGCCATGCCGGCCTCCGTCGGCCCACCGGGACCGCGGCGGTCTCCCGGGCGACGCGCCACACCAGGCCCAGGGCGATGCAGCTCGCGATGAGGGAGGTGCGCCCGTACGAGAGGAAGGGCAGGGTGAGTCCCTTGGTCGGCAGCAGCCCCATCACCACCGCCGCGTTGACCGCGGCCGGCAGGGTCACGAGCCCCGTCATGCCGAAGGCCAGGAGCAGCCCGAAGCGGTCGCTCGAGCGCCGCGCCACGCGCAGGCCGGCCGTCCACAGGGCGGCGAAGGCGGCCAGCACGAGCAGCACGCCGAGCAGGCCCAGCTCTTCGGCGATGAGCGCCAGGATGAAGTCGGTGTGGGCCTCGGGGAGGTAGAAGAGCTTCTGGCGCCCGTTGCCCAGGCCCACGCCGGTGAGCCCGCCCTGGGCGAACGCGAGGAACGACTGGACGAGCTGGAAGCCGGCGTCCCGGGCGTCGGCCCAGGGGTCCCAGAACGCCACCAGCCGCCGCCAGGCGTACGGGTTGGTCCAGGCGTAGAGGCCCACGCCCAGCGGAGCCGTGAGCACCGGGCCCAGCCAGAGGCGCCAGGGCAGGCCGGCGGCGACGAGCATCAGCCACACCAGACCGAGCAGCATCACGGCCCCGCCCAGGTCGGGCTGGTCCAGCAGCAGCAACGCCGGGACCAGTGCCAGCAGCACGGCCGCCAGGGCGTGTCCCCGGGCGAGCTCCCGCCCGGCCCGCCGCCGGGCGAGCACGCTGGCGGCGGCGATCAGGGTGACGAGCTTCACCAGCTCGCCGGGCTGGAAGCGGGGGCCGCCGGGCAGCGCGAGCCAGCGCCTGGCGCCGTTCACCTCCACGCCGAAGAGCGCGGTCAGCACCATCAGCGCCACGCCGCCGATCCACAGCGGCCACGCCGTGCGCTCCCAGAACCTGAGCGGCACCTGCGCCGTGCCGTAGGCGGCGAGGCCGCCCATGATCACCGCACCGAGGTGGCGGAGGAAGTGGGGGGGCAGGCGCGTGTCGAGCGACAGGGGCGCGGTCGCGCTGTAGCTCATCACCACGCCGAGGCCGAGCAGCAGCGCCGCCGGGAGCAGCGTGCCGCCCTCGGAGCCCGGCGCGAGCCAGGGGCCGGCTCCTCCGGCCAGGGGATTTCCGCGCCTCGCGATCCCGTTCATCCCGTTCCCTCGCTCGCGCCGCCCACGGTCCGCTCCACGGCGCGCCGGAACGCGTCGCCCCGATCCTCGAAGCTCTCGAACTGGTCGAAGCTGGCGCAGGCCGGCGCCAGCAGGACGACGTCGCCGTCCGCGGCCTCGTCCGCGGCCAGGCCCACGGCGCTCTCGAGGTCTTCGACGAGGGTCACCGGCACCCGGTCGGCCAGGGCGGCGGCCAGCTTCCCGGCCGTCTCGCCGAAGAGCAGGGCGTGCTTCACGCCCCTGGCGGCCGCCGCATCGGCCAGCTCGCCGAAGTCGAGGTCCTTGTCCCGGCCTCCGGCCAGCCAGAGGACCGGGGCGTCGAAGCCTTCGAGGGAGCGCTTTGCCGCGCCCGGGTTGGTGGCCTTCGAGTCGTTCACCCAGGTCACGCCCGCCGCGCGCGCGACGACCTCGCAGCGATGGGGCAGGCCGCGGAAGTCGCGCAGCCCGAAGAGCGCGCTCCGCGGATCGGCGCCCAGGGCCAGCACGGCGCAGAGGGCGGCCAGCGCGTTCTCGAGGTTGTGGAGCCCCGGCAGCTCCAGGCTCGAGAGATCCAGGCGCACGCTGCGCTCGCCGTCGCACCAGACCGCCGCGCCGCTGTCGAAGAAGACGCCGCGGCGGACCGGTCCCCGGAGACTGACGCCGAACACGCGTCCCGGCGCGTCGACCGCCATGGCGCGCACCCGCGGATCGTCGAAGTTGAGCACCAGGGCGTCGTCGGCGTGCTGGCGCGCGAAGATCCGCGCCTTGGCCGCGCCGTAGGCCTCGAGGTCGCCGTGGCGATCCAGGTGGTCGGGCGAGAGGTTCAGCACCACCGCGACCCGGGGCCGGAAGGCGTCCACCGCCTCCAGCTGGAACGACGACACCTCGAGCACCACGACGTCCAGGGGCATCCCCACCAACGAGAGCGCCGGGGTCCCGACGTTGCCGGCGGCCCGCGCGCGCCAGTCGGCGGCGCGCAGCATGGCCTCGATCATGCGCACGGTGGTCGACTTGCCGTTGGTCCCGGTCACCGCGATCGTCGGGACGTCCAGGGCGCGGAAGGCGAGCTCGATGTCGCCCCAGACCCGGCGGGCGCGGCCGGCGTAGCGCTCGAGCGGGACGCCCGGGCTGGGCACGACGAGGTCGAAGTCGGCGGGGTCGGGCAGCTCGCCGCCCGCGGCGATCCGGACGCTGGACGGGATGCCCTCGAGAGACCCGAGCCGGTCGGGGGTGCGTCGATCGGCCGCGGTCACACGGGCGCCTCGCTCGGCGCAGAACCGCGCCGCGCTGCGACCCGAGAGGCCGAGTCCGATCACCAGCACCTCCTTCCCGGCGAGGTCGAGCCTCACCGGAGCTTCAACGACGACAGCGCGACCAGTCCGAGGATGATCGACACGATCCAGAAGCGGACCACGATCTTCTGTTCGGGCCAGCCCAGCTGCTCGTAGTGGTGGTGGATGGGGGCCATCAGGAAGACCCGCTTGCCCGTGAGCTTGAACGACAGCACCTGGATCATCACCGACAGCGTCTCCACGACGAAGATGCCGCCCACCACCGCCAGCAGGATCTCCTGGCGGATCAGCACCGCGATCGTGCCGAGGGCGCCTCCCAGGGCCAGGGAGCCCACGTCGCCCATGAAGAGCTGGGCCGGCGACGCGTTGAACCAGAGGAAGCCCAGGCCGCCCCCCACCAGCGCGCTGCAGAAGATCGCCAGCTGACCGCTGCCCGGCACCGACTTGATCTGCAGGTACTCCGAGATCCCCGAGTGGCCCGCCGCGTAGGCGAGCAGCGCGAACGTGCCCGCCGAGATCATGACCGGACCGATGGCCAGGCCGTCGAGCCCGTCGGTCAGGTTCACGCCGTTGCTGGCGGCGACGATGATGAAGGTGGCGAGCGGCACGTAGAGCCAGCCGATGTTGGGCGTGAAGTCCTTGAAGAAGGGCACCGCCAGCTCGCGGTCGAAGTTGGGGTCGAGGTAGATGAGGAAGGCGACGGTCAGCGCCAGGGCGGTCTGCCAGAAGAGCTTCATGCGGGCGGAGATGCCCGCGCTGCTGCCCTCGACCACCTTGCGGTAGTCGTCGATGAAGCCCAGCAGGCCGTAGCCGCTGGTCAGGCCCACCACGATCCACACGAAGCGGCTGCTGAGGTCGCTCCACAGCAGCGCCGACACCACCAGGGAGAGCAGGATGAGCAGGCCGCCCATGGTGGGCGTCCCCTCCTTCGACTGGTGGTCCGGGCCGATCTCGCGGATGGGCTGCCCCACGCGCAGCGCCGCCAGACGGCGGATGAGCCAGGGACCCACGATGAACGAGATGAACAGCGCGGTCAGCGTCGCGGCCGCGGCGCGGAAGGTGATGTACTGGACGACGTTGAAGCCGCCGAAGGTCTCGCGCAAAGGGAAGAGCAGGTGGTACAGCACTCAGCGCGCCTCCCTCTCGTTGGAATCGTTCTCCGGGCGAGGATCGGATCCGGCCGGCGCTCGAGGCCCGGGCGCGTGGGCCGCCTGCGCGTCGCGGGCGCCCAGCTGGCGCGCCACCGACTCGACCACCCGCTCCATGCGCATGGCCCGGGAGCCCTTCACGAGCACCCAGTCCCGGGGTCGCAGCAGCGCCGCGAGCATGCGGCCGGCGTCGTCGCCTTCGTCGCCGGCGTCGGCCAGGCTGCGGACGCACGCGGGGTCCAGGCCCGCCTGGGTGGCGGCCTCGGCCATGGCCTCGGCCCGGCTGCCGACCGCCATCAGGAAGTCCACGCCCAGCTCGGCCGCCCAGCGCCCGACGTCCCGGTGGGCGCGCTCCGCCCCGTCGCCGAGCTCGCCCATGTCGCCCAGGACCGCGAAGCCCCGACCGCCGCCCTTGAGCTGCGACAGCGTCTCGAGCGCCGCGCGCATGGACTGGGGGTTGGCGTTGTAGGTGTCGTCGATGAGCATGACCGGGCCGGGCAGGGCCCGGCGGGCCATCCGCCCCTGCACGTTCTCGAAGTCGGCGAGCGCCTCCTGGACGTCGTCGAGCCCGGCGCCGGCCTCGAGGGCGGCCGCCGAGGCGGCCAGCGCGTTGATGACCACGGTCTCGGCCAGTCCGGGGATCTCGATCGGGCGACGCCCCTCCGGCGTGATGAGCTCGAAGGCGAAGGCTCCCCGGTCCAGGAAGCGCACGCTCTCGGCGCGCACGTCGGCCGAGGGGTCGTGGCCGAAGCCCACGATCCGACCCGGAGCGCGATCGGCACGGGCCGCCACCAGGGGGTCGTCGCGGTTGACGACCGCGGTGCCCTCGGGACCGAGCGCGGCGAACAGGTCGGTCTTCTCCCGGGCGATCTCCTCCCGGCTCCCCAGGTTCCCGATGTGGGCGGTGCCCACGTTGGTCACCAGGGCCACCGTGGGCATGGCGATGCGCGCGAGCCGGGCGATCTCGCCGCGGTGGTTCATGCCGAGCTCCACGACCGCGCACTGGTGCGCGTCGGTGCGGCGCAGCAGCGTGAGCGGCAGCCCGTACTCGTTGTTGAGGTTCCCCTTGGTCTTCAGGCAGGCGTGGCGCCGGGACAGGATGGCGGCGCACATCTCCTTGGTGGTGGTCTTGCCGTTGCTGCCCGTGATCGCCACCAGGGGGCCGTCGAAGCGCCGGCGGTGTCCGGTGGCCAGCGCGCCCAGGGCCGCGGTCGTGTCGTCGACGGCCACGACGGCGACCTGCGCGGGCAGGGCGTGAAGGGCCTCTGCGGGCACGGCTCCGCGATTCACCAGCAGTCCGGTGGCCCCGCGCTCCACCGCCTGGGCGAGGAAGCCGTGGGCGTCGTGGTGGGGCCCGCGGATCGCGACGAAGAGCTCGCCTTGCGAGAGGCTCCTCGTGTCGATCCCGACGCCGGTGAAGGTCGTGTCCGCGGGGCCGGACAGCAGCTCTCCACCGGTCCAGCAGCGCGTGTGGCGCACTCCGATCTCCGCGCTCATCGTGCGCCCTCCGCGCCGCGGCGCCCGGCCAGGGCCCGGCGCGCTTCGTCCCGGTCGTCGAAGGGCAGCTTCTCGCGTCCCACGATCTGGTAGTCCTCGTGTCCCTTGCCGGCCAGCACCACGGTGTCTCCCGGCTCGGCCGCGGACAGCGCGATGCGGATCGCCTCGCGGCGGTCCTCCACCACGCAGTAGCTGCGCTCGCAGGACCCGAGCCGCTCCGGCTCCACCCGGGCCAGGTCGGTCAGCCCGGCCTCCACGTCTCGCAGGATCGCGGCCGGGTCCTCGGTGCGCGGGTTGTCGCTGGTGGCCACGACCCGATCGCTGCTGCGGGCGACCGCCTCGGCCATCAGCGGGCGCTTGGCGCGGTCGCGGTCCCCGCCGCAGCCGAACACGGTCACGAGGCGGCCGCGGGCCATGGGCCGCGTGGCGCGCAGCAGCTTGTCGACCGCGTCCGGGGTGTGGGCGTAGTCGACGATCACCGTGGGGTCCCCTTCGGCATCGGCATCGGCGCCGGGCCGGGTCACGAGCTCGACGCGCCCGGGCACCTGGGGACAGGCGGCGATCCCCTGGACGATCGCGTCGGGGTCGAGGCCGAGACCCACGGCGATGCCGCAGGCCACCACGAGGTTCTCGAGGTTGAAGTCGCCGAGCAGCGGGCAGTCCACCTCCCGCTCGGCGTCGCCGAGGGCCAGGCGCACCCGGGAGCCGGCGAGGGAGACGTCCGCCCGCAGGACGCGGATCTCCGCCTGGCTGTCCGGGTTGCGGCTGGTCCGCAGGATCGAGGCGCCGGCGTCCCGGGCCGTGCCCACCAGCTTCTCGGACGCGGGATCGTCGACGTTGAGGACGGCCCAGGCGCCGGGCCGCAGGTGGTCCCGGAAGAGCAGAGCCTTCGACTCCAGATAGGCATCCATGGTGCCGTGGAAGTCGAGGTGGTCCTGGGTGAGGTTGGTGAACGCGGCCACCTTGAAGCGGCAGCCGTGGACGCGCCCCAGCTCGAGCCCGTGGGAGGAGACCTCCATCACCACGGCCTCGACGCCCTGGGTGCGCATGGCGCGCAGGGTGCGCTGGAGATCGAGGCTCTCGGGCGTGGTGTTGACCGCGCGCTCTTCCTGGCCGGCGTAGCGGACGCCGATGGTGCCGATGAGACCGCTTCGGACGCCGGCCTTGCGCAGCATCGACTCGACCAGGTAGCAGGTGCTCGTCTTGCCGTTGGTGCCGGTGATGCCGATCATCGTGCACTCGCTGGCCGGGTCGCCGTAGAAGCGGGCGGCCACCGGGGCCAGGGCACGCCGGGTGTCGGGCACGATCACCACCGGCGGGCGTCCGGAGGCGTCGGCGGGCGCGGCCTCCACCAGCAGCGCCACGGCCCCGAGCTCGACGGCCTGGGACAGGTAGTCGTGGCCGTCGCTCACGGCGCCGCGCAGCGCGACGAACAGGTCGCCGGGCGACACGTAGCGCGAGTCGTAGGCAACGCCCCGGATGATCGGGTCCTCGGTGGGGTCCGCGCGCAGCCACTGCGAGGGAGCCCACTGGGACGGGAGCGCTGCCAGCAGCGCCGAGAGTCGCATCATCCTTCTCCTGCTCGGAGGTCCCGAGCGAAGCGCACCCGGACGCGCCCACCGTCGACGCGCACGATCGTGCCCGGCTGCGGATCCTGCTCCACCGCCCGGCCGTCGCCGCGAACCTGGAGTTCCAGGTCGTGCTGCGACGTGATGCGCATCACCTCCCGCACCGAGAGGCCGCTGAAGTCGGGGACCAGGAGCCGGTCCGCGTGGCGCACCACCTCGACGGGTCCTCGGGCCGACGGCTCGGGGAGGTCGGCGATCGCCACGCCGCGGGGCGGGTCGGGTGCCGGGTCTTCCCTGTGTACGACCCTGTGCCCGGTCTCGGGGTTCCTGGGGGCGGGCTTCACCGGCGCCCGCGGCAGGGGCTTCGGCGTCGTCGGCCGACCGAGCACGGTCAGCTGCGCCGCGGCCACCCGGCCGAAGAGGGGGGCGGCCACCGCCCCGCCACCGTGATTGGGCCCCGTCGGTTCGTCGAGGGCCACCACGATGGCAAGACGGGGATCTTCGGCGGGGACCGCCCCGATGAACCACGCGATGTAGCGGTCGCGCGAGTAGCTCCCGGTCTCCGGGTCGAGCTTCTGGGCGGTCCCGGTCTTGCCGGCCACGCGGACGCCGTCGAGGGCCGCGAGGCGCCCGGTGCCCTCCGGGCTCACCACCTGCTCCATCATCTGCAGCACCCGCCGCGCGGTCTCCTCACCGACCACCCGGCGCACCGCCTCGGGCTGCGTCCGCTGCCAGGGCCCGTCGGCCCGGCGTCGCGCGGCCACCAGCCGCGGGCGCAGCCAGATGCCGTCGTTGGCGAGCGCGGCCATGGCGCTTCCGAGCTGGACCACGGTCACGCCCAGTCCCTGACCGAAGGCGACCGTGGCCTGGTCCACCGGCCTCCAGCGGTCGGGAGCCCGCAGCAGGCCCGCCGACTCCGAGGGAAAACCGCTGCCCGTCGACTGGCCGAAGCCGAAGCGGCGCAGGGCGGCGTAGTGGGTGGCCGCGCCCAGCTGCTGGGCGATCTGCACCGCGCCCACGTTGCTCGAGACGCGCAGCACCCCGGCCGGATCGAGCGGACCGAAGTCGCGCCGGTCGCGGATGGTCTTGCCCGGGATCCTCAGCTCGCCGCCCGGGCTCTCGAAGACGTCGCCGGTGGAGATGGCGCCCGCCTCGAGACCGGCGGCGACCAGGAAGACCTTCAGCGTCGATCCCGGCTCCACCGCGTCGGTGAACGAGCGCGCGCGGGTGCCCGCGAAGTCCACCCGGCGGAAGTCGTTGGGGTCGAAGCCCGGGGCCTCGGCCAGGGCGAGGATCTCGCCGGTCGCGGGGTCGAGGGTCAGCACCTGTCCGCCCCGGGCCCCGCTCGCCTCGACGGCGTGGGCCAGGGCGCGTTCGGCCTCGCTCTGGAGTCGGGCGTCGAGGGTGAGGGCGACGTCTCCGCCCGAGGCCTCCCGACCGTCGACTCCGCGCCCGAGGAGCACCCGTCCGCCGCCGTCGCGCTCCACGTCGATGCGGCGGCCGTGGCCCTCGAGCCAGGCGTTCTCCTGCTGCTCGATGCCGCGCACGCCGCGGCCGTCGATGTTCGCGAAGCCCAGCACATGGGCCGCCAGGGCGCCGCCGGGATAGGCGCGCCGGGGCTCTTCCACGACGCCCACGCCGGGCCAGTCCAGGGCCTCGACCGCGCGGGCGCGGTCGGCGCCGACCCAGCGGTCGAGGAACGTGAACCTCTCCCGGCCGGACAGCTTGCGGCGCACCCAGGATTCGGGCCGGCCGAGGCTGCGGGCCAGGGCCGGGATGGCGCGGGCCGGCTCGCGAAGGGCGTGGGGCACCACGTAGATCGAGGGGGCGCGCACGCTCACCGCCAGCTCGTCGCCCTGGCGATCGACCACCACGCCCCGCTCCGGCGCGAGTCGGATCTGGGTGAAGACCTGTCCGTCGCGCATGGCTTCGCGCCCCTCGTCGAGGAGCGTGAGCTGGGCGGCGCGCGCTCCCAGGACGGCGAAGGCCAGCAGCAGCAGGGCCCGCACCATGGCGACCCGTCGCGCCTCGTTGGCCTGGGACGGCGAGCGCCGGCGGCTCATGGACGCACCTCGCTGCGGGCGGCGAGGGCCTGCCAGTCCGAGGGCTCGGACGAGAGGGTGGGGCCGTCCGCAGCGGGCTCGCGGGCGGGCAGCTGCACCAGCCGGGTCGGGCGCTCGTAGCCCAGCTCGGCGGCGATCTCGGCCAGGCGGCCGGGCTGGCGGAGCTTCCGGCTCTCCACCACGAACTCGCGCTGCCGTCCCCTCTGCTCCGTCTCGCGCTCGAGGGCCTGGGCCACGGCGTAGCGCATGCGGATGATGTCGATGCGCAGCGCCACGAGGATCAGCGCCCCGAGCAGCAGGCCCGAGACGAGGGCCGCCACCAGCCGGGAGCCCGACGGGCCCGAGACCCAGCGATCCGCGAAGTCGGTGGCCAGCCCGCCTGCGCGGGGGCCGCGAGGGTCTCGTCGGCGCGCGCTCACGCGGCCTCCTCGATGCGCTCGGCGGCCCGCAGGCGCGCGGACCGGGCCCGGGGATTGGCGCGCACCTCGGCCGACTCGGGACGAACCGCCTTGCGGGTGACCAGGCGCAGCGTGGGCCTGCGTCCGCACACGCACACCGGGATCTCCGGCGGACACACGCAGCCCCGGGCCGCGCTGCGCAGGGTCTGCTTGACCAGTCGGTCCTCGAGGGAGTGGTAGGCGATCACGACCAGCCGCCCTCCCGGGCAGAGCACGTGGATGGCGGCCTCGAGACCCAGGCGCAGGGCCTCGAGCTCGTCGTTGACGGCGATCCGCAGGGCCTGGAAGACCAGGGTCGCCGGGTGGTGGCGGCGTCCGCGTCCCACGCCCGACGCCTCGATGACGCGCACCAGGTCGGCGCTGGTCTCGAAGGGCGCGCCGGCGCGCTCGTCGACGATCCGCCGGGCCAGGCGGCGCGCGCCCGGCAGCTCTCCGTAGTCGCGCAGCCAGCGCTCGAGCTCCTCGACGGGCGCCCGGTTCAGCAGGTCGGCCGCGGTGTCACCGCCGCTCGGGTCCATGCGCATGTCGAGAGGGACCGGCGCGTGCTCGGCGTCCCCGAAGCGGAAGCCCCGCTCCGGCAGGTCGAGCTGGGGCGAGGACACGCCGAGGTCGAGCAGCACGCCGTCGACCGAGTCCACGCCCAGCAGGGCCAGCGTCGACTCGAGGTCGCGGAACGACGCCTGGACCAGCTGGACTCGCCCGTCGAGCAGACCGAGGTCGGTGAGCTTCCGGGTGGTGGCGGCCAGCGCCGTGGCATCTCGATCCAGTCCGATCAGCATGCCTTCGGGCCCCAGTCGGTCGAGGATTGCGGCCGCGTGCCCGCCGCCGCCGATCGTGCCGTCGACGATCCGGGCTCCGGGCGCCAGATGCAGCTGCTCGACGCTTTCCTCGAGCAGCACCGGTCGGTGATGGAAATCGCTGGCCACGGAGTGGGGCTCCCGCTTGCGCCCCTGGGCGTGTGGCTTGGGAGAAGAGAGATGCTGGGGTGCCTCGGGAACGAAGGAGACCGGCCCGTACCCCCCAGTAACCGTTCCGGCCTCCTGACATGGTGTCCCCGGGACACCCCAGCCTCTCTCCTGGAGGAGTCGCCTCCTCCAGTCCCCCCAACAAACCTTCCTTACTTCCCCCGCCCCGCCACGCTCGCGCGCATCGGATCCAGGTTCTGCAGGGTGTACTGCTGCACCTGATCGAACGCGGCGGTGCTCCAGAGCTCGATGGACGAGCCGACACCGGCCACGGTGACGTCGCGCTCGAGCTGGGCGTGCGTTCTCAGGTGCTTCGGAATCAGGATTCGTCCCTGACTGTCGATCGGCGCCTCTTCCGCGTTGGCGATGAAGAAGCGGGTGAGGGCCTGGGCCTCGGGCTGGAGCGGGTCCGCGTCGAGCAGGTGCCTCTCGAACTCTTCCCATACGTCGTAGGGGCGGAGCACGAGACAGCCCTTGTCGGTGGTCAGGACCGGGGGCTTTTCACTGCGACGCTGAATTTCCACTCTGAACCCCGCCGGAATGCTCAGGCGACCCTTCTTGTCGATCGCGTGGTCGTGCCGGCCTCGAAACATCGTCCGTGGACTCCCGACTCCTGGCTGCTGGCCTGCCCGCTCGAGGACTTGCGGGACGCTCTCGGCTTGCTCATCCTGGGTCGGTGTTGGGCGCTCATGCCACCCCGATCCACTTCATGCCACTCGGTAGTCTTGTATCCCCCCTGCTGCCCCCGTGCAAGCAAAAAGTCCCCGCGTCACCAATTTTCTTCGGCTCCTGCGCGTTTCCGCACAGGTCCTCGCGCCCCGGGCGAAAACCGGACGAACGTGGGGTGTGGATCCGTGTCGGATGCGTGCGAGAGGCCGGGGAACCGTTGGATCGTCGACGCAGACGGGGCGCCGTCGGGCTCAGCCCGCTCCCAGATCGGGGATGCGCCCACCGTGGACGGCGGTCACGCGGTCGATGATGCCCCGCAGCATGTGGCCGGCGGGCATGTCCGGGACCGGCGGCAGCGGGCTCTCATGGGCCAGCATCCCACCGACGACCGCGCGGGTCCCCTGGTCGAGTCCCTCGGCCGCGTAGCCCCCTTCGAGCACGAAGGCGACCCGGCCGGCGCAGAGCTCGTCGGCCAGGGACCGGACGATGGCGGTCAGGCCCGCGAAGCCGGCCCCGGTGAGCCCCATGGAGGCGAGCGGGTCGCTCTCGTGGGCGTCGAATCCGCACGAGACCAGGATCAGCTCCGGCCGGAACGCCCGCGCGGCGGGAGCCAGCAGGCGGAAGAAGGCGCCCAGGTACTCCTCGTCCCCGCAGCCCGCCGGCATGGGAATGTTCACGGTGGCGCCCACGCCCGCGTCCACGCCCTGCTCGCCGGCGCCCCCGGTGCCGGGGTAGTACGGGTACTGATGGGTCGACACGTACAGGACGTTCGGATCCGATTCGAAGCTGTGCTGGGTGCCGTTGCCGTGGTGGACGTCCCAGTCGAGGATGAGGATCCGCTCCACGCTTTCGCTGGCCTGCACGGCCCGGGCCGCCACGGCCACGTTGTTGAACAGGCAGAAGCCCATGGCCCGCCCGGCCTCGGCGTGGTGCCCGGGCGGGCGGACCGCGGCCAGGCCGCTGCGGACCTCGCCCCGGGCCACCGCCTGGACCAGGTCGATCGCCGCGCCGGCGGCCAGCCGCGCAATCTCGTAGCTCGCCGGGCCCATGTAGGTGTCGGGATCCAGCTGGACCGGTCGACCGGACAGGTCCTCGAGCTGTCGGAGGTGGGCGTCGGCGTGCACGCGCAGGATCTCGTCGGGCTGGGCCGGGCGAGGAGGCCTGCGAACCAGCTGGGGCTCGAAGGCGCGCAGGGCCTCGCCCACCGCGATCAGCCGCTCGGGGCGCTCCGGGTGTCCCGGCGGGACCGCATGCTCGCGATAGCGCGGGTCCTCGACGACGGCGAAGGCGGGGGGCGCGGCCATGGGGCACAAGGTATCGGATCGCACTGGCCGACCCAGCCGGGGCGGCCCACCATTGGGCCGGGCCCGGCGACGGGCCCGGCGGAGGGTGTGCTTGTCCGACGGATCCCGTGAATGCATCGCCATCACCGGGCTCGGTGGCTTCATCGGCCAGCGGCTCGCCGAGCGACTGCTGCAGCGCCACCCGGCGCCCCGGGTGCTGGGGCTGGGCCTGCGCCGACCGCTCCGGCTCGAGGGGCGGATCGACTTCGAGCCCGTCGACCTGACCGAGCCCACGGCCGACGCGCACCTGGCCGAGGTGCTGGAGCGCAGGGAGGTGGACGTGGTGGTCCACACCGCCTTCCGTCAGGCCCCCACGCCCGACATCGACGGCGACCACGAGCTCGAGACGGTCGGCAGCCTCCACGTGATGAGCGCCTGCGCGGCCGCCGGCGTGAGGCGTCTGGTGATCGCGTCGAGCACCACGCTCTACGGCCCGCGGCCGGACAACCCGAACTTCCTCGAGGAGACCCATCCCCTGCGCGGGCACCCCGAGGCCCACTGCGTCCAGAACCGCGTGGAGGTGGAGGAGATGGCGGCCGAGTGGGCCGCGCGCAACCCCGACATCGATCTCACCATCCTGCGCCAGGGCTGGGTGATGGGGCCGACCTACGACGACCACGTCGTGCGCTTCTTCGAGCGCCCGGTCGTGCCGGTGGTGCTGGGCTACGACCCGCTGTTGCAGTTCGTCCACGAGGACGATCTGATGAACGTCTACGAGCGGGCCAGCGTGGAGCCCCATCCCGGGGTCTTCAACGTCGTCGGCTCGGGGGTGCTGCCGCTCTCGACGCTGCTCGCCCTGGCGGGCAAGCGCGCCTGGCCGCTGCCCTCGCGCCTGCTCCACCGACTCGCGTACTATCCCTCCCAGGCGGAGTCGGGCGATCCGCCGAAGGCCTTCTTCGACTACCTCCGCTACCTCTGGGTCGCGGCGGGGGAGAAGGGCTGGAAGGAGTTCGGCGATCCCATCTACAACACCCGGGAGGCGTGGATCTCGTTCGTCTCCTCCCGGCGGATGCGCCGCTACCGCTAGCGGCCGACCCGCGGCCCGGAGCGGCAGAGCGGGGCAGAGCGCGGCAGAGCGCGGCAGAGCGGGGCAGCGCGAGGCAGCGCGAGGGAGAGCTGGGAGTGTCCGTGCGCGATCCGAAATCCACGAACGATGGGGCCCGCGCCGACGGCGACGAGGCGGCCGGACGCGTGGTGCCCTTCCCGTCGGACGCGCCCCGGGCCTCGGAGGAGCCGCTCTCGCCCGCGGACGAGCTGGGCGAAGACAGCGACCTGACCCAGCTGCGCGAAGCCCTCGACGAGCTGCGCAACGAGATCCGCAGCCGCTTTCCCGGTCCGTCTCGGCAGACCGGGTCGCCCCCGCTCGCCGTCGAGTGGATGCCCCTGGTGGAGGAGCTGCGCCGGCGCCTCGGAACCCTGGGCATGCGCGAGCGCTCCGGGCACGTCGACGAGTTCGGCATGGACGACGTGGTCATGCAGCGCGCAGCGCGGCTGTTCGACTTCCTCCAGGACCGCTACTGGCGCATCGACGTCCTCGGCCTCGACCGCGTCCCCAGCGGTCGTCCGGTCCTGTACGTGGCCAACCGCTCGGGCCTGCTGCCCTACGACGGCATCATGCTCTCCCACCTGGTCGAGCGGGCCCGGCCGGAGGAGCCGCGTCCGCGCTTCCTGGTGGCCGACTGGCTCGTCACCCTGCCGTTCGTCCAGCCGCAGCTCGCGCGCATCGGCGGCGTCCGCGCGTGCCGCGAGAACGCCGACCGGCTCCTGCGCTCGGGTCGGTCGGTGGTGGCCTTTCCGGAGGGTGTGCAGGGCGCGGCCAAGGTCTTCCGCGAGCGCTACCGGCTCAAGCGCTTCGGGCGCGGAGGCGTCATCCGCACCGCCCTCGAGAACGGAGTGCCGCTGGTCCCGGTGGGCATCGTGGGGGCGGAGGAAGCGCACCCCATCCTCTTCAAGTGGCACCTGCCGGCGCGCGCCCTGGGGCTCCCCTTCCTCCCGGTGACGCCGACGTTCCCGTGGATGGGACCGGCGGGTGCGCTGCCCCTGCCCACGAAGTGGGTCGTGAGCTTCGGCGAGCCCCTGGACCTGCGCGGGCCCGGAGCGCCCGACGCTTCCACGTCCGGCGACCCGCTCGCGCTGTCGCGGCTCACGCAGCAGCTGCGCACCACCATCGACGGGCTGGTGCACCAGGGGCTGGAGCACCGTCCTTCGGTCTGGGGCTGAGGTCGCGCTAGGCCTCTTCGGCCGGGGCCTTCGGCGGCTCCTCGCCGCGCCTGCGCCCTTCGAGCCGCTCGATCGCCTCGGCCACCCGCTCGAGGTTGGCGTTCAACCTCTCGAGGTCGGTGCGTCGCGGCAGGTCCAGGACCTTGAAGACGCGCTCCATGGTCTTCTGGATCTGTCGGTCGAAGTCCTTGGGGCTGAGCGCGATCCAGTCCCGGAGCCGGTCGCCTTCGCTCTCGGCGCCGCGCACGATCTTGCGCACGCGATCCTGGAGCTCTTCGATGTTGTCCTGGGCGTCGTCCATGCTGCGCTTGAGGGCGCCGTAGACGAGGTCGCCCCCCCGCTCCACGATCTGGCTGAGCAGGCTGCGGGGGACGGCGCTGTTGGAGCGCTCGCTGTCGACGAGGATCTGGGAGAGCGCGACGTTGGTGATGTCCTCACCGGTCTCGTTGTCGACCACGCGGACTTCCTGGCCCTGCTCGAGCAGCTCCGAGATGCCCTTCAACGTGATGTACCGACTCGTGTCGGTGTTGTAGAGCTTCCGATTCGCGTAGCGCTTGATCAGGATGGCCATTTGCCGCCGTTCCGCCGTTCGCCCTGTGGCCGTGGTGTGGGATCTCGTGGTTTCCGGTCGTCGCGCGTCTCCGCTCGGGCGCCCCGCCGCAGCTTCCCGGGTCGGGCCACCCGGGCCAGCCGGCCCGCGTGAAGCGACCCGCGTGAAGCGACCCGAGCCAGGCGACCCGGGTCGGGCGACGCGCCCGGAGGTTTGCCGCGCTGCGTCGCAAGCTAGCACGCGCGCGCCGGAGCGGGAATCGCGTCTCAGCCCTGGACGCGCACGCGCTCCACCCGGGAGCGCCCCTCCCGCGAACGGGGGGATCGGTGCGGCGCGGCGACCGGACCGTCTGGCGCGGCGCCCGGTGCCGGGTCGCCCTCGCGCCGCAGGCCGAACTCCCAGAGGATCTCCCGGACGCCGAGGAAGGCCCGCAGCACGGCGCGGGCCTCGGCGTCGTCCCGGGCCCGCTCCTCCCAGCGGCGCACCTCGTGGTCCAGGGCATCCAGGATGGCCTCGACGAGCGGACCGGCCAGCCGGTCCTGGGAGGCCAGGTTGCGGCTGGCCTCCTCCAGCAGGGAGACCAGGGGGCCCAGGGCCGTGCCCTCGTCCGCCGTTCGACCCGAGAGCCCGATGGAGGCCGCATCGATCAGGGCGCGGACGGCCAGCAGGGCCTCCGACAGCGCATTGCGCGCGTGGCCGCGCGCGCGGAGCAGGGCCTCCTGGACGCTCGGGTCCGCGTCCGCGCTCCGACCGGCGCGTGCCCTTCCGGCTCTCCCGGTGGCTCCGGCGCTTCCGGCTCTCCCGGTCGAGCCGGTCGATCGCTTCGGGTCGCTCACGTCCCCGTCTCCCTGCCTCCGGCTCCGGCTCCAGCTCCGGCTTCGGCTCCGGCTCCGGTCCCGCTCCCGTCGTCGACCGCCTTCGCGGAAGCGGGGCGGGCCCCGCCGCCCGCGACCTCGCTGCCCGAGAACAGGTGGTCCGCGATCCGCTCCAGGCCCTCGAGGTCGTGGACGTCCCGAGCCATCTCGGGGACCCGTCTCAGGAACAGACCGTCGCGCTCCGCTCTCTGCGCCAGCGGCGCGGTGCTGCGCCAGTCGAGGTCGACCAGCGAAGCGTACCCCGCGGCCGCTTCGACTGCCGCCCGCGCCGCGCGCAGGGCGGCGTCCGGGGAGGACTCGCCCTGCTGCATCAATGCGTCGGCGAGCGCCCGGTGCTCCGCGTCGAGGGCCTCTGCGCCTACGAGCACCTCGGGCGGGCGCCCGTCACCGGCTCCGGGCCAGAGCCTCATGCGGTTCACGACCACGCCCGAGAGCGGCACCTGGGACGCGCCGAGGTGGTCCAGGAAGGTGAGGGCGTTGGCCGCGGACTCCGGCGAGGGACCCGCGACGAGCAGGAACGCCGACTCGGGACCGAGCAGCAGGGCGCGCACCCGCCGGGCGCGCTCGCGAAAGCCTTCGGACATGCCCTCGAAGGCCAGCAGGAACTCGCTGATGTCTTCGAGGAACGACAGGCCCGAGACCCGCTCGAAGATCTGGAGCACGCGGCGCGTGGCGCGGTGGAAGAGCTTGAACCCGAAGCGGCCCGCGGCGAAGGCCGGATGCAGCAGCACCTTCACGACCCGGCTGTCGAGGAACTCGAGCAGGCGCTGGGGGGCGTCCAGGAAGTCGAGGGCGTGCTGGGAGGGCGGCGTGTCCACCACCACCAGGTCGTAGCGGCCGCACTCGACCAGCTCGTGCACCTTCTCCATGGCGGCGTACTCGCTGCTGCCCGCCAGGGCGTCGGACACGTGCTGGTAGATCGGGTTCTCGAGGATCCGCTCGATCGTCTCCGGGCTGTCGGCGAAGCGATGCACGAGGTCGTCGAAGGTGCTCTTCATGTCGAGCATCACGGCCTCGAGTGCGCCGGTCTCGGGCACTCCCAGCGCGCGCTGGCTCTCGGCGGACAGCGCCACCGGCTCGTTGCCGATCTCGGCCACCCCCAGTGCGTCGGCCAGGCGCCGCGCGGGATCGATGGTGAGGACCAGCGTCCGCCGTCCGCGGCGCGCTCCCTCGGCGGCGAGGGCGGCCGCCACCGTGGTCTTGCCCACGCCCCCGGTCCCGACGCACACGACGATGCGTCGCTGCTCCAGGAGAGCGCCCGGATCGAGGACCGGCCGGCTCCGCGAATTCATGCCTGGGGCGCCTCCGGTGCGGCCAGCAGCGGAGCGGCCAGGGTCTCCAGGTCCGCGGGGCCGCGGATGCCGCGCGGAAGGTAGGGGAGGCTGATCGCGGGGAGGCCGGTCGTGCGCCCGAGCTCGCGCCGGTACTCCTGGTTGAGCGCGTGGCGGGAAGCCAGGTACGCAGCGCAGTGGGCCAGCTCGCCCGGAGCCGGCAGGCGGGCGAGGGGCGCGTCGCCGGGGATCCGGGCCAGCCGCTCCGGGAGGTCGGCGAACTCGGCGGGGAACGGCGCGTCGATGATCGCGTTCACCACGACCCGGTCGACCGCGATCCCGATCTCGTCGCGCACCCGGGCGACGAGCTCCGTGGTCTCGCGCACCGGCAGCTCCTCGGCCAGGGCGACCGGCAGCAGCAGCGTGCGCTCCTGGTCGCGGATCATCTGGGCCACCCACTCGGAGTGGCGGCGCAGGGGGCCGGTGCTCACCGCGGAGACGACCACCCGGGGCACGTCGAGGAAGGTCACGCCGTGGCCCGTGGCGGGAGCGTCCACGATGATCAGGTCGTAGAGGCGAGCGCCCCGGGCGTCGGTCTGCTGCTCGAGGTGCCAGACCTTTCCCAGGGTGATGAGCTCGCGCCAGCCCGGCGACGCCTCCATGAGCTGACGGAACCCGCGCTGGCGGAAGGTGGCGTCCACCAGGGCGCGTCCCCCGAGCTGCAGCCCCAGGTACTCGGACAGCGCCGCGAACGGATCGATGCGCATGACCCGGAGGCCCGGGGCGAGCTCGCGACCCTCGTAGCCGACCGGCCCGGTGTCGGGCGCGATCAGCGAAGCCAGGTGTTCGTCGCGGCCCATCTCGGCCAGCAGCACCCGCTTGCCCGAGCGCGCGGCGGCCAGGCCCAGGGCGGCCGCGACCGTGGTCTTGCCGGTGCCGCCCTTGCCCGTGACGATCACGAGGCGCCGCTCGATGAGGTCGCTGGCCACCCCGCTGATCCTCCCTGCCGTAGGGGCTGTGGTGTGTGGATGGATGCCATCGGGCCGGGCTCTCGGCCCGAGGAGGCGCTGCCTTTGCCCCACGGGGGAGGCGGGTTGCTCGCGACCCGGCCCGGCTGCCCGTCTGCCCATGGTGCTCCCTGCCCACCGGCCCATGGGGCCTGTGCGGGGGAGGCCCTGGAGACCAGCCGGGTCTCCGCCGACTCCGCTCGCCGACCGGGGCGCTCCCTCGGTTGCGCGCCCTCCGCGCCCTCGCGTTCTCCGCGCCTTCGGAGTCTTCGGCGCCTTCCGGGTCTTCCGCGTCTGTCAGGCCTTCCGGAGCGTCGAGGGGGTTCCGACCCGCTGCCCGATCTCCGCGGATCCTCGTCCTGCTTCGCCCGGGTGCCCACGCCGCCCGGGTGGCCCGGGCGGGCGTCTTCGAAGAGACGCGGATCGTCGGGTATGCGGCTCAAGCGCGTGGCCGGCAAGTCCGAAACGCCAGAGGGAACGCGCTGTTTCCGCGCTCCGACGCTAGCACACGCGTCCGGGGGCAAACGGCGGGGGGACCGGCCTTGATCGTCGAATGCTCCGAATGTCAGACCCGATTCCAGCTCGATGATGCGCGCGTCCCCGCCAGCGGCATCCGCGTCCGCTGCTCGCGCTGCAAGCACGCCTTCTTCCTGAAGCCTCCCGGAGCCGACACGCCCGAGGCCATCCACGAGGTGGCGCGGGAGGCCGCCGCGGCCGGCGCGGTCCCGCCGCCGGGCTCGACCCAGGATCTCTCCAGTCCCCAGGTCCAGGGGCCTTCCCGGTCGGCCGGTGAAGCCGAGGAGGACGAGGCCGGCGATTGGGAGTTCAACGAGGAGGTGCCGGACCCGGTCCAGGAGGACGACCTCTCGGCGGGGTCTGCGGACGAGCCCGAGGACACGGGCGCGGACTCCATCGCTCTCGACGGCGAGGACGACCTCGACGACCTCGGAGGCGACGACTTCGATCACGAGTTCGGCGCCGAGGACCTGGAGCGCGAGGATCTCGAGGCCGCGGAGGCGCCGTTCGAGGCAGCCGACCCGGTCGCGGACCCGGTGGCCGTCGACGGGAGCCCGGCCACCGCCGGGTCCGTCCCGGGGTCCGCGGTCGGCGAGACCGGGTCCCCCGACCGCGACGAGTCGGCCTTCGGCAGCGTCGAGGAGATGGGAGACCTCGGCGCCGGCGACGCCGCGTCCGAGTCGCGCAGCGACGGCGACGACCTCGAGGACTGGGACTTCTTCGGCGGCGACTCGCCGTCGGCGCCCCACGTCCACGAGGCGCCGATCGCCCCGGAGACGACGCCGGCCACCTCGTTCGACGCGACCAGCACCCAGGAGGCCGGGGCGCCGACAGGGCTCGACTCGCTCTCCGATTCGGTGCGCTCCGAGAGCCGGCTCACCTCCTGGCTGCGGGCCTGTGGTCACGCGGTGGGCTGGGTCGTGGTCATGGGCCTGTTCGGGGTCGGGGTGACCCGGGGACTCTGGCCGGGCGGGTCGCCCCTGGCCCCCTCGAGCGCCGCCCTCACCCCTTCCCGGCCCATGGGTGCGGGCCTCGACGCCTCCGCGGTCGAGGCCTTCTGGCTCGATTCCGCCCGCCTCGGCCGGCTGCTGGTGGTGACCGGCGAGCTGCAGGCCGCGCCTTCGCGGACCTCGGTCCCGGTCGGGGGCATGGAGCTGACCCTGCTGGACGCCGAGGGGCACACGCTTCCGGATCTCGCGGTGCCGCTGGGACTCCCGCTGGAGCCGGCCGAGCTTCGGGAGTCCGGGCCCGAGGCGCTGGAGGCCTCGCGGCGGACGGCGGCGGATCGCCTGTCCACGCTCAGCCTGCCGCCGGGAGGGCGCGTCCGCTTCCAGGCGGTGCTGCCCGCCGTGCCCCTCGAGGCGGAGCGGTTCGACATCCGCGCCATCGACCCGGTCCGGGCGGGCGGCGGTGCGGTGCAGCCGAGCGACGCGACGGCGAACGCGGACGCGCCGTCGGTCGCAGGCTCCGGGGACGAGGTCGCTTCGGAGTCGGCGGGGCAGGCGGACGGGATGGAGTCGGTGGACACGCCGGCGCCGTAGCTCGGGGCGCCCGCGGAGCGGTGCGAAGCGCTACGGCTTCGACTCCCCCTCGCCCACCTTGTCCTTCTCGGGCGTGACGTCGATCTCGCCCTTCTCGGAGACCCCGGCCTTGAAGTTCTTGATGGCCTTGCCGAGGCCGGACCCGAGCTCGGGAAGCCGCCTGGCACCGAAGATGACGATGACGATCCCCATGATGATCAAGAGCTCTGTGACGCCGAGTCCAAACATGGCGTAGGGATCCTCGCGGTATCGGGACCCGCGCCGAGGAGCGGGTCCCCAAGTTGCGGAGCGCGCCGTAGGTCGCCCCGGTGAGCCTTTCGGTCCACGGGCCCCGTCGGTCCATGGGTCCCGTCGGTCCGTCGGTCCGTGGCGTCCCGTGGGTTCGCCGGGTCCCGTCATCTCTGCAGATCTCTGGAGATCCGTGGAGATCCGCCACACCAGACGCGTCCGGGGCCCGAGAGCGTTCCGGTCCCTGGAGAGGGTGCCGCCGGGCAGCCGGCGGGTCAAGGCGCGGGCGGGCTCAGCCGGGATCGCTAGCATCCCGGCCGTGAAGATCTTCAAGGCCTACGACATACGTGGAACCGTTCCGGATCAGCTGGATCCCGAGCTGGCGCGCGCCATCGGACGCGCGGCGGCGCGGTACTTCGGAGTCGCCGCGATCGCCGTGGGGAGGGACGCCCGGCCGCATTCGCCGGAGATCGCCGGGGCCCTGGTCGAGGGCATCAACGACGAGGGGGTCGACGTGTTCGACCTCGGCCTGGTGGCCACGCCGATGCTGTATCACGGCGTCGACCGCGTGGGGGCCGGCGCCGGCGTCATGGTCACGGCGTCCCACAACCCCGCCCAGTACAACGGCTTCAAGATGTGCCGCGAGCACGCGATTCCCGTCGGCGAGGCGAGCGGCCTGAAGGCCATCGAAGCCCTCGTCGACGAGGTGCGCGGGGCCCAGCCGGCGGACCGGCGTGGCTCGGTCGAGCCGCGCGACATCGTCGCGAGCTACGTCGAGCAGACCCTCTCGGTGGGAGACGGCCGCCCGCGGCTCAAGGTCGCCATCGACTGCGCCAACGGCATGGCGGCCGCCGGCCTCGTGCCCCTGCTGGAGCACCTGGACCTCGACGTCGAGCGGCTCTACTTCGAGCCCGATGGACGCTTCCCCAACCACGAGGCCGATCCGCTCAAGCTCGAGAACCTCGCCGACCTGGCGGCGGCCGTGAAGCGGGTGGGGGCCGACTTCGGAGTGGCGTTCGACGGCGACGCCGACCGCGCGGTCTTCGTGGACGGGCAGGGCGAGCCCGTCTCGTCGGACCTGGTCACCGCCGTGCTCGCCCGTCACCAGCTCGCGCGTCACCCCGGGGCCCGGGTGCTCTACGACCTGCGCTCCAGTCGTGCGGTGGCCGAGGAGATCGAGGCCGCGGGCGGTGTCCCGGAGATGTGCCGGGTGGGCCACTCGTTCGTGAAGGCGCAGATGCGCGAGAGCGGCGCGGTCTTCGCCGGCGAGCTCTCCGGCCACTTCTATTTCCGCTTCGCCGACGACCTGGTGGCCGACGACGGGATCGCCGCCTTCGTCGCCATGCTGGACGTGCTCGACAAGGAGGCGAAGCCCCTCGCCGAGCTCGTCGGGCCGCTGCGCCGCTACGCCGCCAGCGGCGAGATCAACAGCCGGGTCGTCGACACCGACGCGGTGTTGCGGGCGATCGAGGAGGAGCACCGGGACGCGCCCGAGGTCTCGAAGCTCGACGGGCTGCTCGTCCGCTATCCGGAGTGGTGGTTCAACCTGCGCCCGTCGAACACCGAGCCGGTGCTGCGTCTCAACCTCGAGGCCGACCGTCCCGAGCGCATGGAAGCCGAGCGCGATCGCCTGCTGGCCCGCATCACCGAGCTGGGCAAGGGCTGAGGACGGCTAGGAGGCGTCGGCCTCCGCCCCCGCGGCGCTGGCCAGCTCGGCGTCGATCACCTCGGCGAAGGCGTCCGGCGGACGCGCCCCGGACAGCATGATGCCGTTCACGAAGAACGCCGGCGTTCCGCTCACGCCCGCCTGCTGGGCCGCTTCGACGTCCCCCTGCACCCGGGCCTTCACGTCGGGCCGCTCACGGCAGGCCGCGAACGCCTCCATGTCCAGGCCCACGTTGCCCGCGTAGGTCTCGAGGTCGGCGTCCTCCAGCTTGCGCTGGTTCGCGAACAGCTGCTCGTGGAAGGCCCAGAAGCGATCCTGCTCCTCGGCGCACACCGCCGCCTCGGAGGCGGCCCGCGCGCGCGGGTGGATGCGGTCGAGCGGGTAGTGGCGGTAGACGAAGCGGATCTGGTCCCCGTAGCGCTCGATCAGCTGGCGCACGATCGGCTCCGCCTTGCTGCAGTACGGGCACTGGTAGTCGCTGAACTCGACGATCGTGACCGGGGCGGTCTCGGGGCCGATCGACGGACCCGTGGCCGCCACCTGGACGCGCGGCGCGTCCAGGAACACCTCGACGCTCGCGGCCTCCCGGATCTCGCTGCGCACCCGGTCGGGCCGCTGGTTCTCGAGGAAGCGCCGGATCTGATCGGCCCGCGACTCGAGGGTGTTGTTCGGCGGCCGGAAGCGCGACTGGTGCTCGGCGAAGAAGGCCGCCACCTCCTCTTCGGTGACCGGGCCGAGCTCGGCGGTCTTGCTCTCGATCAGGGCATCGGGCTCCACGCCCTCGGCCTCCGCCGCGGCCTCGATCACCCGCTCGGAGATCAGGCCTTCGAGCGCGCTCGAACGCACCTCGTACTGCTGGGCCGCGGCCTTCGAGCCGACCTGCTGCTCGAAGAGCTGGTCGCGGATCCAGTCGTCGAGCTCGCTCTGCGTGATCGACCGGCCGTCCACGGTGGCGACCACCGGGGAATCGTCCCGGGCCGCCTCCGGAGCGCAGCCGCCCAGCAGCAGGCAGGCGAGTCCGAGGTGTACCGAGAGCTGGAAGCGGGTCATTTCATCCCCCTGATGGTTTCTGGTCGGTCCGTCGTCGACCGCGATCCGTGGCGGAGTCCCGGTCCCGAGCGCGATCCCGATCGATTTCGATGGAGACGGTCTCGCAGGGAATCGGCGCCGGGTCGGGTTCGGCCGTGTGATCCGCGGCACCTCTCCGCCGCGATCGAAGGGCGGCTAGTATAGGGGGCCATGGCCCAGCCGTCGCAATCCGCGGGCGGAGGCGCTCCGCCCCACGGTCCCTGGTCCGGCGGTCGGCTGGTGCCCGAGGCCTTCCGGCTGCTCCTCCGGCACCGGGGGCTCTGGCCCCTGGCGGCGGCTCCGGTCGCCCTCACCGCGCTCTTCCTCTCGGTCGCCCTGGGGCTGGCCATCGAGTACGCGCCCGCGATCTACGCCTGGATCGCCGGCTGGATTCCCACCCTGGAGGCCGATACCTGGTACGCCTGGATCTGGGTGGGGCCCGGACGCGTGCTGCTGGCCCTCGCGGGCTATGCGCTGTTCGGGATCGCGCTGGCGTTGATGGCGGTGCTGTCCTTCGGCCTCGCCAACGTGCTGTCGGCCCCGATCCTCGACGTGCTCTCCCAGAAGGTGGAGCGCATCGAGACGGGAGGGCTGGTCGAGAGCGGGGAGGGAGGCCTCTGGGCCCTCGTCCGCGAGAGCGGCCGCTCGCTCGGGAACGAGCTCCGGAGGCTCGCGTTCCTGGCCCTCGTCTGCGGGGTGATCGTCGTGGCGGGCGCCGTGGTTCCGGGCGCCCAGCCCCTGGCGCCCCCGGCCCTCGGCCTGGTGACCCTGCTCTTCCTGCCGCTCGACTACGGCGGCTACGTGATGGACCGACGGGGCGTCTCGTTCCGCTCGCGCCGGATCTGGCTGCGCCGCAACCTCGGGGTGGCCGTGGGGTTCGGTGCCGTCGCCTTCGCGACGCTCTGCGTGCCCCTGCTCAACTTCCTGTTGCTTCCCATCCTCGTCACCGCGGGCACGCTCCTCGCGGTGCGCTGCCCCGCGGCCGAGGTCAGCCGTCGATCCCGAGGTGCTGACGCAGGAAGCTCCACATCTCCTTGAGGGCCCGACCCGGCAGGGTCGAATGGTCGGTGTCGAACCACTCGATCCGCTTCGGCTCGCCGGCCGCCGCGAACAGCTTCTCGCTCGCGGCCGCGGGCACGGTGGCGTCGTGCCGGGCGTTGACCATCAGCAGGGGGCGGGGCGCGATCCGGGCCACGGCGTTGCACGGATCGACCTGCGCAGGTCCGAAGCCCCCGCCGGCCAGGGCGAGCGCCGCCGCACGCGGCCGCGGATCGTGGGCGCAGAACAACGCGCCGAGGATGCCGCCGAGGCTGAAGCCCGCATAGGCCACCCGGTCGGCGTCGATGTCGTCCCGGCCGCCCACGGCGGTCAGCGTGCGGCCCAGGTCCGCGACGGCCTGGCGCGCGAACTCGACGAACAGAAGCGTGTCGGCGGTCGGCAGGTTCGAGTCCAAGTGCCGCTCGGCGGCGCCCAGGCCGGTCAGCAGGCGCTCGGTCAGCTTCGCGCTGACCCGCTCGCCGTGGAGCGGGAAGTCGATGCTCGCCACGGCCGCGCCGCCGCGCACCCAGGGCGCACAGGCCTGCATGTAGGGGGAGTCGATGGAGCCCCCCGCGCCGTGCTGGAGCAGCACCAGGGGATGGGGGGGCGGGGCGCTGGGGAGGAGCAACCGCCCGGGCACCCGATCGCCGCGGGACGACAGCTCGAAACGCCAGCAGTGTCCCGAGTCGAATCCTTCGGGCAGGGGCCTCTCGAGCCAGACGAGGCCGAGCGGCTCCGCGTGGTGGGGGTCGTGCGCGGTCTCGACGGGAAGCGACATCGCAGCGGATTCTAGCAGGGCCGGCGATCGCGCTCCCGGGCTCTCAGGTCGCCATCAGGATCTTGCGGGCGCGGTACAGGTTCGACTTCACCGCATCCTCGGTCTTGCACAGATTCCGGGCGATGTCTCCGATGGACTGGTTGCGCAAGTGGTGCAGCACGAACAGGTGTCGCTGCTCTTCGCTGAGCTGCTGCTCGGCGCGGGCGTCCATCCGGTCCAGGCGTTCCTGGTACTCGTAGAGCTCGAGCGGTGTCGGTCCCACGGCCGGAGCGATCGGAGGCGCGACCGCCGGAACCGCCGCCACGTCCTCCATCTCCGTGTCGAGCGGGACCGTGGCGTGACGCTTCTTCTTGAAGCGGGAGGCGATCGTCCGACGCGTCAGGCCGAAGACCCACGCGGCGAAGGGCGCCTCTCCACGGAACGTCTCCACGGAGTTGAAGACGTTGAAGAAGACTTCCTGGACGGTTTCCTCGACGTCGGCGCGGTTGCTCAACCGCCGGTCGACGAACGCGTGGATCCGCGGGAAGTACCGCTCGTACAAGGCCTCGAACGCGGCCTCATCACCCTGCTTCAGCTTCGAGACGAGATCGTCGTCGGAAACGCGATCCTGCATCGGTCGGGTCGGCGCAGCCAACAGCACCCCCTTCAATCCCAGGTCCAGCCTCACCCACGCCACCCGACACGTCTCGCGACGATTCCGAGCGGCTTTCCCGACATGGATGTGTCCGGTACCGGCCTGAGGGTGTCAAAGATTGTCACCCTAGGCGTAAATTGTCACCCCGCGGGGTCGCGGGGGTGCGAAGGCACGGGCTCGGCAGGGGCGAAGGCCTTCCGCTCGGCCTCGCTGAAGTCGAAGTCGTCCTCGCGCAGGCCCGAGCGGAAGCGAGCGCCCGCCGCGGGCTCCGCCGGGGCGCGGTCGTGGGCGGGGGCGCCGGCGCGCAGGGCTCGCGGCTGGGGCTCCAGGAACGCCTGGAGGTCGCCGCCGCGTCGGCACCACGCGAGCCGCGCCAGGTCGGGCGCGTCGCCCGCCAGGGCCTCGTGGGCGGCGCGGGTCTCCGGGGCGAAGTCCGGACACACGAGCCAGCAGCGAACGCCCCGGTCCGGTGACAGCCCGAGGTGGGGCGAGAGCTTGAGCCAGTCCGGGATGCGCTGCTCGACCCAGGTCCGCTCCGCCAGGCCTCGGGTGAACAGGGCGGCGTCCTGCCCCGGGTCTCCGATCAACACGATCACCGCCCGGTCGTGGCGGTCCCGGGCCAGCCAGTCGATGGGGCCGGAGCCGCCCAGCAGGTCCTCGGCCACGGGCTCGAGGCCCGCCTCCAGGTCCCCCAGGCGCCGGCCGACCTCGCGCCGCACGACGCAGCGTTCGCGAGGCGGACCCTCCTCCGGCTCACTCATCGATCCAGGCCAGCGCGTCGTCGAGGAGCATGCCCGCGACGTCGTGGAGGGCCCGGGCCGCCGGAGACTGGGGATGCTCGAGGCCGATCGGCCGCCGGGCGACGATGGCGCGGAACACGTGCAGGTCGTCCATCAGCGCACCATAGCTCGTGAGCGGGCACCCGAGGTGCTCCTCGGCGGTGCGGGCCAGGCGTCCGAAGGCGCGCTCGGCGTCGCGGATCCGCCGCACGCCGTGGAGCGTCACGCCGACCCGCGCCCCCGCCTGGGCGGCGCGCAGCAGCTTGGTCAGGCCGTAGGTCTCGAGGAGCTCGTCGGGCTCGCTGGTGCTGAAGAGCAGGCACCAGCGGAGCAGGCGCGTGCCGTCGCTGGAGTCCCGGAGCCAGGACGGCGGCACCCTCACGAGGACCACGCCGCCGGCGTCGGGGTCGGCGCCGGCCGCGCGCTCCACGGCCACGTCCGAGGCCACGCGATACAGCTCGCCCAGCCCGGACGCCTCCGCCAGCACGGTCTCGGATCCCAGGGGCCCCGGGCCGGCGCTGGGCCAGAGGACCGAGTCGGTGCGGCCCGAGGGCGAGACCAGCACCCCGCGTCCTCCCAGGCGCGTGACCTCCACGCAGAGGTTCCACGCGAAGGCGGCGCGCACCACGTCGCGGTCGCCGATGGGCAGGGCGACCAGGGGGAGGGCGGCGATCGGGCGCTTGCCGGCGGAGAGTCGCGTCGAGGCCGACGCGCCCGGCGGCGCGTCCCGCTCCGCTCCGGTCTCCGGCAGGAAGTAGTGGAGGACGTCGGCGAGTTCCCTGGGCAAGGCTCGTCTAGTGTCCTGTTGCGGGAGCTCGGCTGTGTTCGACGCCGGGGGCGCGCCGCTCGCTGCAGGCGTTGCAGCTCGGAGCATCGTGTCCATTCGACGCCGGTCTTCTGGAGCGGGACACTAGCTCACCACGAGGATCGAGTTGCGCCCCCCCGCCGACGACGGGAGGCTCGTCTCGCTCGTCGGGTCCTCGCGCCACTCGCCGTCGACCACGTAGCGATACTGATAGGTGCCGGGCGGCAGCCTCAGCACCTTGGTCCACACCCGGTTCGAGCCGTCGGATTCGAGGCGCGAGCTCACGCCCTTGTCCGGGACCCAGCCGTTGAAGTCCCCGGCGATCCGCACGTCGTCGGCCTGGGCGTCCCGGAACCGCACGACCACCTCCCGGGTGGCCGGGGCGGGCGCTTCCGCCTCCTCCCGAGGCGCCTCCGCGGGCGGACAGGCGGCCACCTCGATGGCGAGGGTCGAGTAGTCGATGGTTCCGTTGGCCCGGGGCGCGTGGCGATTGATGGGGACGCCGCGGCGGGCCGCCTCGCGCAGCTTCACGTTGAGGCGGATGACCGTGTCGAAGCAGAGGTCCTTGAACATCTCCCGGATCTCTCCCAGGGTCTCCCGGGCGAATCGGGTGCGTCCGTCGTACAGCGTCGGCAGCACGCGCACCGACAGGTCGTGGCCCAGTCGGTCGGCCAGCAGCCCGATGGTCTCCAGCAGCTTCTGGACGCCGTCGATGGCGAAGAAGCTGGTCTCCAGCGGCACGATGACCTCCTGCGCCGCACGCAGGGCGTTGAAGGTGAGCAGGCCCACGTTGGGCGGGCAGTCGATCAGCACGTACTCGTAGACGGCCGGGAGCTGCTCGATGGCCCAGGCCAGGCGCTCGGTCCGGGACTCGTGGCGGTCGGCCGCGAGCTTCTGCTCGAGCGCCGAGAGGACGATGCTGGAAGGCGCCAGGTCGAGGTTCTCGGCCATGCGCACCACGACGCTCTCGAGCAGCTCCGCGCCGTCGGGCTCGGCGAGCACGTCGTAGAGGTTCTCTTCCAGCTCGTCCGGATTCACCCCCAGCGCCAGGCTCGCGTGGGCCTGGGGGTCCATGTCGACCAGGAGGACGGGTGCCCCGTCCGCCGCCAGGGCGCCGGCCAGGTTGACGGCGGTGGTGGTCTTTCCGCACCCACCCTTCTGGTTCACGATCGCGATGACACGCATGGCCGTTCCCCCCCCCGTTTGTCGGTCTCGGCCTGCAGCTCCCACCGGAGCTGCCTTCTTCTTCGGATCCGTCGAACCCGTCCGGAGCGGCGGGCTCGTGGGCCCCGTCGGACTCGTGGGACACTCGGTCGCGTCAGGTCCTCCAGGCTCTCCGCCTTCCCGATGACCGATCGGCGGAGCGGTCTCGCCGCCGGCCGGTCGTCAGGCCGACTTCACGGTCGGGGCGCCGCGCCCTCGCACCGTGCGCGCGCGGCGCACCGGCGTGGCCCTGCCGACCCCGTCGAAGGCGTCGAGCTCGCGCTGGAGCTCGGCGACCGGGAACACCCATTCCTGGCCCGATACGGCCTCGAAGACGGTCTCGCTTCCGAAGACGAGCACCACGTCCCCGGTCGCGACCAGCACGCACTCGGCCAGCGGTCGCTCGACCTCGGGCAGGGTGGCCCGCAGCGCCGCCAGGCTCTTGCGGATCCGCTGGACGGAGATGCCCGCGTCGATGAGGCGCGCGGCGGCGCGCAGGGCGACGAGGTCGTCGAAGGCGTAGCGACGATGCCCGCCGGGCGTGACGGCCGAGGGCTCGACCAGGCCCGTCCGGGCCCAGTACTGGAGCTGGCGGCGGGAGACGCCGAGCAGGGCGACGACCTCTGCGGTGCGGAAGAGCCGCGGGGCGCCGCGGTCCGACCCCTCGTCGGGGCTTCGCGGCGTCGCCCCGGCGGCGGCGCGACGGGTGGTCGGCTCGCCGTGTCCGTGCGGCCTGGACGATGCGCTGGAACCGCTCACGTGGCTCCCCCCGGCCCGAGAAAAGGGCCGATTCGTCCCAGAGTCAAGCCAAGAATCGCCGAAATTGTAGCAGTCAGGGGCTTTCGGAGCCCATCTTCGGGCGTTCGCCCCATGCCGCGGGGAGAGCGCCGGGCTCCCCCCGGCCTGCCGTGCTTCCCATCTCCCTCTCGGGTAGGCTGGACCGATGGGCTCTCGGGGAAAGAAATCGGCGGCCCCGGGGGAACCGGGGGAGGGTGGGCGACTGACCGTCCGCGTCGGAGACGCCCAGCGTCCCTTCATGCGCGGCATCATGGTCCACTCCCTGATGGCGCGGGGGGTCCCCTTCGACGCCGCCTACGAGACCGCGGAGCGCGTGCGCCAGAAGGTCCGCGATCGCGGAACGGTGACCGCCGCCGAGCTCGCGAAGCTCGTCTCCGAGATGATCGGAGAGGACTCCGGCGGCCCCTCCTTCGCGCCCGCCCCTCCGCCCGCGATCTCGGTGGAGCGCGAGTCCGGGCGCGGCGAGCCCTTCTCGAAGGGGGTCCTGGCGCAGTCGCTGCTCGCGGCCTCCCTCGACGCGACCGATGCCTTCCAGGCCGCCGTCGAGATCGAGAGCGAGATCCGGCGCCAGCGGCGTACGGACATCAAACGCCGCGAGCTCCGGAAGCTCGTGTTCGAGACCCTGCTGTCGCGCTTCGGCGAGAAGACGGCGGAGCGCTACCTGATCTGGCGACGCTACCAGGAGCCCGATCGCCCGGTGATCATCCTGCTCGGCGGCACCACGGGCGCGGGCAAGACCTCCGTGGCGCTCGAGGTGGCGCGCCGCCTCGGCATCCGCCGCGTGATGTCCACCGACTCGATCCGCCAGGTCATGCGCTTGACCCTCTCGCGGGACCTGATGCCCGCGATCCACGCCTCGTCGTTCGAAGCCCACCTCGGGATGAACCTCCCCGAGGACGTGGAGGAGCCGGTGATCGAAGGCTTCCTCGCCCAGGCGGCGATCGTGACCGTCGGCGTGCGGGCGCTCGTCGAGCGGGCGATCAAGGAGAACACGAGCCTGGTCCTCGACGGCGTGGCGCTCGTGCCCGGTCTGATCGACCTCGAAGCCTACGCCGAGGAAGCCCACGTCATCCCGCTGGTCATCGCCAACCTCGACGAGGAGGCGTTCGCCGGGCGCTTCGAGGCGCGGGGAGACCGGCAGGCCCTGCGCCAGACCCACCGCTACCTCGAGCACCTCGAGGCCATCCTGCGGATCCAGAATCACTTCCTCGAGCTGGCCGATCGTCACGGCGTCCCGATCGTGGACAACGTCGCCGTGGAGTCCTCGGTGCAGCTCATCATCCGCCACGTCTCGGAGACCCTCCGAAAGAAGGCGGAGTACTCCCTCGAGGAGCTGCTCTGAGGACCCGGCCCCGTCGGCCTGGACCTCCAAGGAGTCGCGATGCCGCCGTCTCCCCCTGAGATCCCGACTCTCGGCTCCCTGCGCGAGTCCGGCCATCGCCCGCGCAGCGTGCGCGAGGAGATCCGCGCCAACCTCGAGCGCCGGCTGCGCACGGGCGAGCCGCTGGTCGAGGGCATCCGCGGCTACGACGAGACGGTGATCCCGGCCGTCGAGAACGCCCTGCTGTGCGGGCACGATCTGATCTTCCTCGGCGAGCGCGGCCAGGCCAAGACGCGCCTCATCCGGGGGCTGGTGGGGCTGCTCGACGAATGGGTCCCCGAGGTGGCCGGAAGCGAGATCTGCGACGACCCGCTGGCTCCGGTCTCGGCCTACGCCCGGGAGCGGGTGGAGAGCCTGGGCGACGCCACGCCCATCGCCTGGGTGCACCGCGACGACCGCTACAACGAGAAGCTCGCGACCCCGGACGTGTCGATCGCCGATCTCATCGGCGACGTGGACCCCATCAAGGTCGCCGAGGGCCACCACCTCTCCGACGAGTACACGATCCACTTCGGCCTGATCCCGCGCACCCACCGCGGCATCTTCTGCATCAACGAGCTGCCGGACCTGACCGAGAAGGTGCAGGTCGGTCTGTTCAACGTGATGGAGGAGCGCGACGTCCAGGTGAAGGGCTACCGCGTGCGACTCCCCCTCGACCTGCTGATCGTCGCCAGCGCGAATCCCGAGGACTACACGAGCCGCGGGCGCATCATCACGCCGCTCAAGGACCGCTATCGGGCCCAGGTCCGCACCCACTACCCCGCGACCCGGGACCTCGAGCTCGAGATCGTGCGCCAGGAGGCGCGTCTGCCGCGCATCGACGGCATCGCGCTCGCGGTGCCCGGGTTCATCGAGCAGGTCGTGGGCGAGCTCACGTTCCAGGCCCGGAGCAGCCCGGACGTGAGCCAGCTGTCCGGCGTCTCCGTGCGCATGACCATCTCGAACTACGAGACCCTGGCGGCCAGCGCGCTGCGCCGGGCGCTGCGCCTGGGCGAGGCCGAGGCCGTCCCCCGCATCACGGACCTGCCGTCGCTCATGGCGTCGACCGCCGGAAAGCTCGAGCTGGAGTACGCCGGCAGCGAGCAGTCCGAGGACGAGGTGGTCGAGGGGCTGATCCACCGCGCCGTGCGCACGGTGTTCGACGGGCTGGTGCCGCTCGAGGGCATCGCGTCGGTCGCCGAGGCCTTCGACCAGGGCTGGAACGTCGAGGTGTCCGAGGCCATGGCCTCCGCCGACTACCTCGAAGGCCTCGACGAGATCCCCGGCCTGCGCGAGGCCGCGGCCGCGTTGGCCGGCGGAGACTCCGACGCCTCGATGGCGTCGGCGATCGAGTTCATCCTCGAGGGGCTCCACCTCTCCAACCGGCTGAACAAGCGCGAGAGCGACCGCGGCGTCCGCTACCAGAAGGCCTGACCCCGTGAGAGCCTGGGTCTACAGCCGTTGGGACGGATCCCAGGACGAGTTCAGCCTCGACCCCCAGGAGGCCCTGGACGCGCTCTCCGACCTGATGATGGAGGGACTCGACGCCCGCGAGGCCCTGGAGTGGATGCGCCAGCACGGCTTCGAGCTGGCCGGTCTCGACATGCGCGTCATGGGGCTCGAGGAGCTGGTCGACGAGATCCGCTCGGAGATCGAGTCGCTCTACGACCGCTACGACCCTCGCCAGGCGACCGACGAGCTGGCCCGCCGGCTCGAGGCCATCCTGGACCGGGAGCAGGGCGCGATCCAGGAGAGCGACGGCTTCGAGTCCCGGCGCATGAACGACTTCCTGGAGCGGCGGCACGCGGACAGCGACCGGCTGTCCGAGCGGATCGAGCGCTTCCGGGACCACGCGTTCGAGGACACCGAGGCCGGCGAGGCCTTCCAGGAGCTGCTCGAGGAGCTGGAGCGCCTGCAGCAGCTCGAGGACTTCCTCGCCCAGCGCGGCGACCGCTTCCACGGGCCGGAGCCCGCGGACTACGAGACCGCCCAGGAGCTGCGCGAGCGCATCGAGGCCCTGGAGCAGATGGCCCGGGACCTGGCCCAGGGCAATCTCCAGGAGATCTCACCCGAGGAGCTGAGGGAGATGCTCGGCGACCAGGCGGCGCGCTCCCTGGTTCTCGTCCGCGACCTGGAGGCGCAGCTCCAGGGGGCCGGCCTGCTGCGCGAGAACGCGCCCGAGCTCACGCCCCGCGCCATCCGCCGGATCGGCGCCGCGGCCCTCGCCGACGTCTACAGCGCCCTGCGCAAGGGGTTGTCCGGCGGGCACGAGACGTCCGCGCGCGGGGCGGCGACGCCGCGGCCCGACGAGACCCGGCCGTGGGAGTGGGGAGACCCGCTCGACCTCGACATCGTGAAGACCGTCCTGAACGGCGTGAAGCGGGTCAGCGCCGAGCGTGGCCAGCTCGCCGGCGCGCCGGTGCGGCTCGCCGTCGACGACTTCGAGGTCCGGGAGCTGGACTTCGACACCCAGACCACCACGGTCCTGCTGCTGGACATGAGCTGGTCGATGTCGTGGGCCGGCCGCTTCCCGGCCGCCAAGCGGGTCGCCATGGCCATGGATCACCTGATCCGCACCCGCTATCCCCGCGACCACTTCTTCGTGGTCGGGTTCTCCACGCGCGCCCGGGAGCTGCCCATCCGCGAGCTGCCGGAGGTGAGCTGGGACATGGGCGACCCGTTCACGAACCTGCAGGAGGGTCTGATGGTGGCCGAGCGCCTGATCCGCCGGAACCCGAGCCCCTCGCCCCAGATCCTCGTGATCACCGACGGTCAGCCCACCGCCTACTTCAGCGACGGACAGCTCAGGGTCGAGTGGCCCATGGGCTTCGGCGGCGTCTCGCCCCACGCGGTGGCCGAGACCCTGGGCCAGGTGCGCCGTGTGAGCGCCCAGGGCATCACCATCAACACCTTCATGCTCGACGATGCCCCGGAGCTGGTGGGCTTCGTCGAGCGCATGACCCAGATCAATCGGGGACGCGCCTTCTACACCCAGCCCCAGCAGCTAGGCTCGTTCCTGATGGTCGACTACATCTCCAGGCGACGGCTCCGACGCAGCTGATGGCGGACACCGACTCGAGACGTTCCGCCCCCGGCGCGCTGGGCCTCCCCCGCAAGCTCGCCGCCAACGCCTACGGCGGGCTGCGCCGGCTGGCCGTGCGGCGCTGGCTGGGCGGCGCCCAGCGTCCCTGGCTGCTGCTGCGGCTCGGGCCCGGCACCCGGGAGACCCGCCCCGCCGGCTGGTTCTGGTCCGCCTCGGAGGCGGGGCGCCAGGCCGGGCCGTCGCTGCTGTCGGCGCTGCGGGTGCTCGACGCGGCCGGCCGGGACCACCGCATCGGCGGGGTGCTGCTCCGCTTCACCGGGCCGATAAACGGCTGGTCCAAGGCGCTCGCCCTGCGGCGCGCGGTCGCGGACGCCCGGGCCGCCGGCACCCGCGTGGCGGCCTGGGCCGAGAGCTACGACGCACCCGACTACCTGGTGGCGAGCGCGGCGGAGCGCGTCTGGCTGCCGCCCAGCGGTCAGCTCTTCCTGGTCGGCCTGCGCACGGACCACTTCTACCTGAAGGGCCTGCTGGATCGGCTCGACGTGCGCGCCGACGTGGTGAAGGTCGGGGGCTACAAGGCCGCCGCCGAGGGCCTGCTGCGCGAGGGCATGTCGCCGGAGCAGCGGGAGCAGACCGAGGCCTGGCTCGACGACGCCGTGGCCGAGCTCGTGGCCGGCGTCGCAAAGGGGCGCGGGCTGCCGGAGTCGGAGGTGAGGGCGCGCATCGACCAGGGGCCCTATCCGGCGGCCGCCGCCCGGGAGGCCGGGCTCGTCGACGGCTGCGCCTATCCGGACGAGCTCGATCGCGGGCTCGAGGAGCTCGGGGCCGAGCTCGAGATCGGGCCCGGAGGCGACGGGGAGCCGCGCGCGCGGCTCGTGGACGCGGGCGCCTACGCCGCGTCCGGGAGCCTCGATCCCGTCTGGCAGCCCCTGGTCTCCCACGCGCCGCGCATCGCCTATGCCGTGGCCCAGGGAACGATCGCCCGCTCGGATGGCCGGGCCCGGCTCGGGGCCGGCATCGACGGCGAGGCCTGGCGGCGGAGGCTGGCGGCGCTGGCCATGCGGCCGGAGATCGCCGCCGTCGTGCTGCGCATCGACAGTCCCGGAGGCGACGCCGTGGCCTCCGACCTGCTCCACCGCGCGGTCACGCGGCTGGCGGCGAGCAAGCCGGTGGTGGTCTCCATGGGTGACGTGGCGGCCTCGGGCGGCTACTTCATGGCGGCGGGAGCGCACCGGATCTTCGCCGAGGCCGCGACGCTCACCGGCTCCATCGGCGTGGTGGGCGGCAAGCTCGACCTCGAAGGCCTGTACCGCCGGCTGGGCATCGGGCGCGAGTCGCTCGAACGCGGCGCCCGGGCCGGGATCCTCTCCGAGGCCCGGGCCTTCCGTCCCGACGAACGCGAGGCCGTACGCCGGGAGATGGAGGCCCTCTACGCGACCTTCGTGGCGCGCGTGGCCGAGGGCCGGGGCCTGTCCGAGGACGCGGTGCGCAAGCTCGGCGGGGGGCGCGTGTGGAGTGGCCGCCGCGCCCTGGGAGGCGGGCTGGTGGATCGGCTGGGCGGCCCGCTCGAGGCGCTGGGTGAGGCGGCCGAGCGCGCGGGCTTCTCCGTGGACACGCGCTTCGGCGTCGAGGTCCACCCGAGGCACCCGGGCTGGCTCGACTGGCGGGGCTGGCTGACCGGCGGGGCCGGCGCCCGCAGAGCGAGCAGCGGGAGCGTCTAGCTCCCAGCGGACCGAAGCAGTGCAGCGAGTCCCGCCGTCCGGCACGCCGGGACGCGCGAGACCGCGCGCGAGACCACGCGCGAGACCGCGGGCGAGACCGTGCGCAAGACCGCGCGCGAAACCGAAAGGGAGCCCGACGCCCATGGGGCGAACGCTCAAGACCGACATCCCCGGGACCGACTGGCGGCGCACCCTCGAGCAGGCCTGCGAGGAGGGGGTGCTCGCGCTGTTCGCCCCGGAGCTGGACCGGCCCAAGGGGCTCGTGGTCGAGATCGGGTTCGGCCGCGGCGAGTTCCTCGTGCACCTCGCCGAGCGCGATCCCGGACAGGCCTGTCTCGGGATCGAGCTCTCGCGCAAGCGCGTGCTCAAGATGGCGCGCCGGCTGGCGCGCATGGAGCACACGAACGTGCGACTCATCGAGGGCCGGGGCGAGGAGGTCGCGGCCGAGGCCCTGCCCGAGGGCTCCGTCTCGGAGTTCTGGATCAACTTCCCGGATCCGTGGCCCAAGAAGCGGCACGCGAGGCGCCGCCTCGTCCAGCCCGCCCTGATCCGCACCCTCGCCACCCGCCTGGAGCCGGGCGGTCGCCTGTTCCTGGCCACCGACCACGTGGCCTACGCCGAGCAGATGCACGCGGCGCTGGCGTCCGTCGAGCTGCTGGAGAACGCCTACGCGCCCGCCCCGTGGCTTCCCGAGGTGAGCGACCGGCCGCGGACCGCCTACGAGCTGGAATGGCGGGCCGAGGGGCGACCGCTACATTTCTTCGCCTATCGCCGGCGTTCCTCCTGACGCGGGCCCCTGCGTCCGCGAGACCCCATGCCGCACCGAGAGAGCCTCAAGGACCACTCCCCGGACCGCCTGCGCGAGCTGTTTCGCGCCCGGGGCTGGCCGGCCTATCGCGCCGACCAGGTCTGCGAGTGGCTCTACGTCCGCGGAGAGGAGGATCCGGCCCGCTGGACCAACCTGCCGAGGGACCTGCGCGAGGTCCTGGCCCGGGAGTGGGAGGTGCGGACCCTCGAGTGCGTCGACACCCAGCGCTCGGTGGACGGCACCCGCAAGTCCGTGCTCGCGACCCGGGACGGCCGGCGCATCGAGTCCGTGCTGATTCCCGAAGAGGACCGCCAGACCCTGTGCGTCTCCACCCAGGTCGGCTGCCCCCTCGCGTGTTCGTTCTGCGCGACCGGAGCCATGGGCTTCACCCGCAATCTCTCGGCGGCCGAGATCGTCGATCAGCTCGTGCGCATGAACGAGCAGCTCGACCCCGGCGAGCGCATCAGCAACGTGGTGTTCATGGGCATGGGTGAGCCGTTGCTCAACACGACGGCGCTGCTCGAGGCCATCCGCATCCTGATCCACCCCAAGGCGTTCGCCATGGCCCCGCGGCGGATCACGGTGTCGACCGCGGGCGTGGTGCCCCAGATCGGACGGCTGCTCGACGTCGCACCGGTGAACCTCGCGGTGTCGCTCCACGCGACGACCGACCCGGTGCGCGACGACATCGTGCCCCTCAACCGCAAGTTCCCCCTGGACATGCTCCTGGGGGCGCTCCGCTCGGATCCGCGGCTCGGCCGCCGGCGTCCCGTCTTCTTCGAGTACATCCTGATCGACGGGGTCAACGACGACCCCGAGGACGCCCGCCGCCTGGCCCGGCTGCTGCGCGGAATCCCCTCGAAGGTGAACGTGATTCCCATGAATCCCCACGCGGACTCCCCGTACCGGCCCCCGCCGGACGAGGTGGTGGACCGCTTCACGGCGATCCTCCACGCTGCGAACCTCCGAGTGACCCTGCGGCGTCATAGAGGGCGGGACATCGACGCGGCGTGCGGCCAGCTGGCCCTCCGGGAGGAGGGGAGCGTGCGGCCCGGGGCAGCGGACCCCGCCCCGCCCGCCGCCGCGCTCGTCGACCGCTGATCAAGCCCCCGCCTCGTTCGACCGATGGAGGGAGCGAGGAGGGGAATCTGCAACATGCTCTACGCCGTGGGGGACATCCACGGAGAGCTCGAGAAGCTCGATGAGCTCCTCGACGTCCTGCCGCTCGAGCAGGGAGATCGGCTGATCTTCCTGGGCGACTACGTGGACCGCGGGCCGGACTCCAAGGGCGTGATCGAGCGTCTCGTCCAGCTCGAGCGCGACTGGCCCTGCGTGTTTCTACTGGGGAACCACGAGTCGATGTTCCTCGACTTCCTGGGGTGGACCGACGAGGCCTACTTCGGCGGGGATGCCTTCCTGATGAACGGAGGCGACCGCACCCTGGCCAGCTACGGCTACTTCGACCGCGATCAGCCCGACCGCGAGACCTTCCGGCTGCCCAAGGAGCACGAGGACTTCCTGCTGTCCCTGGAACGCTGGCACGCCGAGGGCGACTACCTGTTCCTCCACGCCGGGCTCGGGGGGAGCCAGCGCAAGTACGACGACGCCCTCTACGCCATCAAGCGCGCCAAGGTCGAGGACCTGCTCTGGAACCGCACGTCCTGCGACCTGCCCCACAAGCTCGGGGTGACCATCGTCTACGGTCACACGCCCAGCGAGCAGCTCGACGTGCGCTGGAACCTGCCCTACAGCATCGGGATCGACACCGGCGCCGTGTTCGGCGGGCCGCTCACGGCGATCCGCCTCCCCGACGAGACCGTCTTCCAGGTATAGCCAGGGACAGGGTCCGGGCGCCGCGCCTCAAGCGCCTGCCCGGCGACCCCCGGGCGAGCGCCCTCAGCCCCGGGTCGTCCGCCCGACGGCGCGGGCGGCCGTGCCCGACGGGGCCACCGATTCGTGGGCCGGAGCGTGGTGCGGTCGCACCACGGGGATGTTGAGCTTCGTACCCGCCGACAGGGCGCCGAAGTCGAGGTCCGGGTTGTACTGGCGGATGAGCCAGAGCGGAATGCGATAGCGCCGCTGGGACAACGACCACAGCGAGTCGCCGCGGCGCATCACGTGGACGCGGGTCCCCGAGATCTCGTAGCGCTCGAAGAACTCCGCCTGGAGCTCCTGATGGTACGCCCGCCGCCGGGACTCGAACTCGGCCGGCGTGACCCGGCTGAAGTCGAGCTTGATCGGCCGGCCGAGGTGCAGGTCCTGGCCGTAGCGCATGCCGTTGATCTGGCGCAGGCGATGGGTTCGCAGCTCGAGCCAGTCGGCGTAGTGGCCGAGGGTCTCCGCGGCCTGGACCTCGATGGATCCGTCGCGGGACACCGAGTAGTCGCTGGGGTCCGCCATCAGGTCCGAGCTCGATTCCCGGGTCCGCTCGCTTCCGGCCGCGGGCCCCAGCTCGGGGCCCAGCTCCGGCCCGGGCGTCTCGATCGCGGGGGCGGGCTCTGCGGGCGCCGGCGGAGGCGTCGGGGCCGACAGGGCCACCCGGGTCTCGGGATGCGGGTCGACCGCCGCGGCGGCGACCTCGGGCGCCGCGCCCACCCGCAGCCGCTGGCCCACGTAGATCCGGTTGCGGTTGCGCAGTCGGTTGGAACGGATGAGCTCCGACTCGTCCAGCCCGAAGCGGCTGGCGATGCGCGTGATCGTGTCCCCGCGGCGCACGGTGTACAGCCCGCTGGCCGGCGGCGACATGGGAGTCGACGGGGGCGCCGGCGCCACCCGGCGTCCGCCGCGCGGGTCGGGCAGTCGGAGCCGCTGGCCCGCGCGGATGCGGTGCTGGCTGCGCAGCCCGTTGAGGGCGACGATGTCCCGGATGCGCACGCCGTAGCGGGCCGCGATGGTCGACACCGTCTCCCCCCGGCGCACCCGGTGGGTCGTGTCCGGGACCTGGCGCGCGAAGCGGTGGGTGCGGGGAATCGACTCGATGGCGGCCGCCACCGGCCGGGCGATCTGGTCCCGGGGCACGCGGATCGTGTAGCCGCGCGGCACGTGCTTGGCGCCTTCCCAGATCGGCCCGCGCAGGGCGGGGTTGGCCGATCGCAGGGTCGCCAGGTCCACCCCGAGAGCCCGGTGCAGGGCTCCGGCGTTCGTGTAGTACGGAAGCTCGAGGGTCACGTACTCGACCGGCGCATCCATCAGGAGCGGCCCGAAGTACTTCTCGGAGTGGAAGTCGACGTCGGCGGCCGCCAGGAACTCGAGATAGAAGTTCCTCGAGGCGAAGCCGAAGGTGCGGCTCTTGTACTTGCGCACGATGGTCGCGATGTCGCGCGTTCCCAGGTTCCGGACGGCGCGTCGCATGCCGGCGGCGCCGTGGTTGTAGGCGGTGATGGCCAGGGGCCAGCTGCCCGTGGTCTGGCGGTTCTGCTCGAGCAGCCGCGCGGCGGCCAGGGTGGCGCGGTAGGGGTCGAGGCGCTCGTCGACCACGTGGTCCACCCGCATGAAGCGGCGGCCGGTCGAGCGGGTGAACTGCCAGAGCCCGGCCGCGCCGATGCGCGAGTACGCGTGGGGGGTGTACGACGACTCCACGTGGGGCAGGGCGGCCAGCTCCACGGGCAGCCCCATCTCGGTGAACGTCTCGCGGATGTGCGGCTCCCAGGCGCCCGAGCGCACCAGGCCCGCCTTGAACTTGTCCGCCTGCCCCAGCTGGAAGCGCAGGCGCCGCGAAGCGGCCTTCAGCGTGGCGTTCGAGACGCCGTCGGGAAAGCGCGACAGCACCTTGCGCTCCTCGGCGGAGAGGCCGCTGCGCTTGCCGCGGGCCAGGCTCAGCAGGGCGCCCTTGATGCGCTTCTTGGCGCGGTCGGTGATCCGCGAGCGGGTGCGCGAGCTGGCGCCCTTGGGCAGGTGCACCACCTCGTAGACCACGCCCAGGTCGCGGCTGTCGTGGATGAAGCCCGCGTCGGTCGAGACCTCGGTGTAGACCCGGGTCCAGAACTCGATGTCCGGCTCGAGGGCGGCCGGCCGCGGAAAGTGCTCCGAGCCGGCGAGGCCGGACGACGGTCCGAAGACCAGGGTGACGAGGGCCAGGGTGACGAGGACTCGCATCATGCCGTTTCACACTCCACAGGTGACTCCACTTCGATCGGCAACTGTCCTGCGCAACCTGAGCCCCGCATGGTCGAATTCGATCCCGGGGGGTCTCCGGCCCGAGGGCGGTCCGCGGCGCCGGGCGCGCGCCGCCGCCGGCCCGCCCGGCCGCCGACCCGTCAGGCCGCCGGCCGCGCGGGAAGCCGGCCCCGCGCACCCGGTGGCCCCTCGGTCCCCGTGGACCCTGGAGCCTGCCCGGGCGTCTGCTCGCCGTCTACCGAAAACGGTCCCCCGATAGAGTCGCTTCTCGGAGCGCACCTGTTCCCTCTCGCCGGCACCGGGGGGCGGGCCGAGCGCGCAGTGGGGGGTGGGGGTGTGGCGGGGCGCGCCTAGCGCCGCCCCTTCTTGCGGCTCTTGCGAGCCTGCTTGCGCTTGCGCTTGCGGGCGGCATCCGAGGTCCGCCGCTTGGTGGACCCGCGCCCTCCGGCTCCGGCTCCGCCGCCCGCCAGGGCGCCCAGGTCCATGCCGGGGGGCATGCCCGCCCCGGCCAGGCGCCCCATGCCCGGCACCTTCGACATGAGCCCGCCGCCGCCCAGCTGGGCCATCACTCCGCGCATCTGGTCGAAGCGCTTGACCAGATCGTAGACCTCCTTGGGCTTGCGGCCGCTTCCCTGGGCGATCCGGGACGCGCGTCCCTTCTCGATGATCTCGGGCCGGGAGCGCTCCTCCCGCGTCATCGACCCGATCATCGCCTCGACCTTGACCAGCTCGCGCTCGTCGACCTGCTCGGCGAGCCCGCCGAACATGGGGAGCTTGGCCACCACGTCTCGCAGGGGGCCGAGCTTCTGGATGGTCTTCAGCTGGGTCAGCAGGTCGTCCAGGCCGAACTGGCCCGACAGGAGCTTCTCGGCGTCCTCCTCGGCCTGCTGCTCGTCGACGACCTCTTCGAAGTCCTTCACCAGGCCGACGATGTCGCCCATGCCGAGGATGCGGCTGGCGAGGCCCTCGGGCCGGAACTCCTCGAGGCGGTCGACGGTCTCGCCGGTGCCCAGGAACTTGATCGGAACCCCGGTGACCGCCTTCACGGCCAGGGCCGCGCCGCCCCGGGCGTCGCCGTCGAGCTTGGTGAGCACGATGCCGTCGAGCTCGATGCGCTCCGAGAACGCCTGGGCCACGTTCACCGCATCCCGGCCCATCAGCGAATCGCACACCAGCAGCCGGTTCGCCGGCTCCACCAGGGACTGGATCTCCTCGAGCTCGCGCATCAGCTCTTCGTCGACGGCCAGCCGGCCGGCGGTGTCGTAGATGATGGCGTCGAAGCCCTCGCGGCGTGCCCGCTCGGCCGCGGCCTGGCAGATGGCCGGCGGCCGCTCTCCCTCGGCGCCGGAGTGGACCGCCACCTCGATCTGGGCGCCGAGGGTCTTCAGCTGGTCGACGGCGGCCGGGCGGTAGACGTCGGCCGCCACCAGCAGCGGGCGCTTGCCCTGCTTCTGGAGGAAGCGCGCGAGCTTGGCCGCCACCGTGGTCTTGCCCACACCCTGGAGGCCCAGGAGCATCACCGAGGTCGCGCCGCGCTCCTTGCTGAGCGACGGGTCCACCGGCCCCATGAGCTCCACGAGCTCTTCCTGGCAGATCCCGACGAAGTGCTCGCCCGGAGAGGCCTTGTGGACGCGGCCCTTGGAGTCGCGGACCCGGGTCTGGACCTTCTCGCCCAGGGCGCGCTGCTTGACGCGCTCCAGGAAGTCCTTGACGACCGCGAAGTCGACGTCGGCCTCGAGCAGCGACATCCGCACGTCGCGCAGCGATTCCGAGATGTTGGACTCGTCGAGCTGCCGCACGCCGCGCAGGCGTTCGGTGGCGTTCTTGAATCCCTGGGAGACGGTCTCGAGCAACGGATCCTCCGGCGGCCGACGAGTCTAGCTCGCCCGGGCGGCCGCGCGCCGGGCCCGTCGGCGATCGAACCGGTTGCCCGGCGGGGGACGGGGCGTCATGATGGGCGCGCCGCCGGCAGGCGCCGGGGGCCGGGCGGACAGGGAGACGGGGAGCGCGGGGGGTCGATGGCGACCGAGATCGAGTCCGAGATCGCAGGCAGCGTCTGGAAGGTCGAGAAGGCCGTCGGAGACCGCGTCGAGGTCGACGATGTGGTGCTCGTGATCGAGTCGATGAAGATGGAGATCCCGGTCGAGGCCCCCTGCGGCGGTGTCATCCAGGAGATCCGGGTCGCGGAAGGGCAGGCCGTCGACGAAGGCGACGTCCTCGCGGTGCTGGCGGACTGACTCCGCCAGGCCGCGTGCGCCCGATCCGCGGGTCCAGCGAGGAGAAGCGCGTGGGAGCGAAGGTCAAGGGCCGACTGCTCTCGGCCGGCGATCGCCGCGCCGCGCTCGGACACCTGGAGGCGACTTCGCGCCTGAACCTCCCGCTCCTCGACGCAATCCACCAGGTCGGGCAGCCGCCGGCGCCCCACGAGGTCCCGGCCCAGGTGCTCGGGGCCTGGAGCGGCCCCCGGCTCGTCGGACTCGCGGCTCTGCGGCCCAGCCTGATCCTCGAGTCCGCGCTGTGCGAGAGCGCGCTCGAGGCCTTCTGGCCCTTCATCGACCGCATGGAGACCGGGCTGGTGAAGAGCGCCCGCGACGCGGTCGACGCGCTCTGGGAGCACCTCGAGCGCGCCGGTCGCCGGGCGGTCCTGGACCGCCTCGAGCGCGTGCATCTCGTCGAGGCGGGAAAGCACCGCCCCGCCGCGGTTCCCGCCGGCGCCGTGGTGCGCCACGCAGAGCTTCGGGACTGGGAGGCCCTGGTCACCGCCGCGCGCGCGAGCCTGCGCGAGGAGCAGCGCCCGGATCCCTTCGAGGGCGACCCCACCGGATTCCGCCTCTGGGTGCGCGGGCGCATCCGGCGCGCCCGGGTGGTCGAGGTGGACGGCCGCGTGGTGTTCGTGGGCTATGCAGACGTGCGGCGGCCCCAGGGCTGGCTGGTCCAGGGCGTCTACACCTGGCCCGAGTTCCGTCGCCGGGGCTTCGCGGCGGCGGGCATGACCGCGTTGATCGACGAGGCGGTGGCGTCCGGAGCCGACCACGTCCAGCTCGCCGTGGTCCACGGCAACGAGCCCGCCCTCGGGCTCTACCGGCGCCTCGGCTTCGAGCCGGGCGCCTGGCTGCGGACGATCCTGTTCGCCTGAGAGTGCCCGGGGCGCCGTGTGGGCGCCGCCCCTGCGCCGTCTTGATCCACGAGTCAACGGCGGGCTAGGCTCCCGGCCCCGAATCCCACACTCACACCATCGCTGCCCGGATTCTCGCAGCGGGAGAGGAGAGCCCCCATGGGTCTGCTGGACGGAAAGGTCATCATCGTCACCGGGTCGGGTGGCGGCATCGGCCGGGAGCACGCGCTCGCGCTGGCGAAGGAGGGCGCGCACCTGGTGATCAACGATCTCGGGGGCGCTCGGGACGGAAGCGGCGCGGGCACCGCCATGGCCGACCAGGTGGTGAAGGAGATCGAGGAGGCCGGCGGCACCGCCGTGGCGAACTACGACAACGTCGCCAGCGTCGAAGGCGGCGAGAACATCCTCAAGACCGCGCTCGACGCGTTCGGACGCGTGGACGTGCTGGTGAACAACGCGGGCATCCTGCGCGACAAGTCGTTCGCCAAGATGGACGAGGGGCTCTGGGACATCGTGGTGCAGGTCCACCTCAAGGGGACCTACTGCGTGACCCACCCGGTCTACAACTGGATGCGCGAGAACGGCGGCGGCGTGATCATCAACACGTCGTCCACCTCGGGCCTGAACGGCAACTTCGGTCAGACCAACTACGGCGCGGCGAAGGCGGGCATCGCGGGCTTCACGCGCTGCCTCGCCATCGAAGGACGCAAGTACGGCGTGCGCGCGTTCATCCTGGCGCCGGTCGCGCTGACCCGCCTTACCGACGACCTGCCGGGCTTCCAGGACGAGGCGATGAAGGCGCGGATGGCCCCGGGGCTGGTGTCGCCGCTCATCACCTTCCTGGCCAGCGACCTCTCCAAGGACATGACCGGCAACACCTTCTTCGTGGGAGGCGGTCGCATCGCGGAGATGAAGGTCGTGACGCACACCGGCGTCACCAAGGCCGAGGACGGGGGGCTCTGGAGCGCCGAGGAGATCGCCGCGAAGATGAAGCCCGGCGAGATCCTGCTGCCCGAGTAGCCCGCTCCCGACGACGGGCCCCCGCAGGCGGTCGGAGGTCGACCGCCGACCGCCTGTGCCGGGGCCGGCCCGGCCGAGTCGGCCGGCCGGCGCCGGCCCCGCCGCGTTGCTGCGAACGGTCTCCGCTCGGTATCTTGGGGCCATGTCCGAGACGTCTTCCAGCGAGCCCGCCGCGGATCCGAAGCCCGAGCTGCACTCCACGCCCCGGCCAGCGCCTCCGGCGTCGCCCCCCGTCGGTGATCCGCTGACGGAGATGACGCCGCGCTTCAACCTGTTCTTCCGCTGGTTCGCGCGCCGCTTCTTCGGGCACTTCTCCCTGGACCCGGCCAGCGTGGCGCGCCTGCGGGGTCTCGAGGAGCGCGGCAGCGTCATCTACGTGATGCGCTACTCGAGCCGCCTGGACTACTTCCTGTTCAACGCGCTCTTCCTGCGCGAGAAGCTCCGGCTCTCCGGGTTCGCCAACGGAATCCGCTTCTACTACTACCGACCCATCTACAAGGCGCTCGCCACGGCGCTCTGGCGCAAGCGCGGGCGCCCGCGCGAGATCGAGCAGAGCGAGGCGGCGGACCAGGCGACGCGCATCGCCCGGGAGGGCGGCTCGCTCTTCCTGTTCCTGCGCGTGGCGAGGTTCCGCAGCTTCATGCGCGGACGGCGCCGCCGGCCCCAGCAGAGCGAGCTCGACCTCCTCACCAAGGTGGTCAAGTCCATCTGGGATTCGGACACGCCGGTCTCCATCGTCCCGCTCTCGGTGTTCTGGCGGAAGGGGCCGCGCAGCGAGTCGCGCTTCCTGAACCTCTCCTACGGCGCGCTCACCCGGCCCTCGGACGTGCTCAAGGTCAGCTCGTTCCTCGCCACCTACCGGGACCTCACGGTCAAGTGCGGGGAGCCGATCGACGTCACGGCCTTCGTCGGCGAGCACCGGACCGAGGGGCCCATCCAGGTGGCCCGCAAGATCCGCCGCTCGATCCTCACCTACCTCTACCGCGAGGAGAAGGTGGTCCAGGGGCCGACCCTGCGGACCCGCCAGCGCGTCCGCGAAGAGGTGCTGGCGGTGCCGGCGGTCCGGGCGGCCATCGCCCAGCGCGCGAAGGAGCGGCGGGGCGGCGCGGAGCGGGCCAGCACCCAGGCCGAGAAGATCTTCAACGAGATCGCGGCCAACCAGAACTCGACCTTCCTGGCGGGCCTCGCGGTCGCCGTGAGCTGGATCTTCCGACGCATGTTCGCGTCGATCGAGGTGGACGGGCTCGAGCAGGTCGCCGAGGTGGCGAAGCGGCACCCGATCGTGCTGGTTCCGAGCCACCGCTCCTACTTCGACTTCCTGATCATCTCCTGGCTCTTCTACAAGAACTACATGGTCCCGCCCCACATCGCGGCGCGGGACAACATGGCCTTCGGGCCCTTCGGGTTCATCTTCCGCAGGGCCGGCGCGTTCTTCCTGCGCCGGTCGTTCGACGATCCCCTCTACAAGGAGATCTTCCGCGCGTACGTGGCGTACCTGGTGCGCGAGGGCTTTCCCCAGGAGTTCTTCATCGAGGGGGGACGCTCCCGGACCGGCAAGACCCTGGCGCCGCGCCTGGGCATGCTCGCCTGGGACGTCGAGGCCTTCCTGGCCAGCGCCCGGCGCGAGCTGTTCCTGGTCCCGATCGCGATCACCTACGAGCGCCTCGTCGAAGAGAGCGCGATGGTCGACGAGCTCCAGGGCGGCGAGAAGACCCAGGAGAGCGTGCTGGGGCTCGTGCGCGCGCGGAAGTACCTGCAGCGTCGCTTCGGCAGCGTCCACGTCGAGTTCAGCGAGCCGCTCTCCCTGGCCGAGGCCCTGGGAGACCGACGCGAGGCGCTGGCGGCCACCGGCGACGAGGCGGCCGATGCCGAGCGGCGACAGTTCGTCGAGTCGCTCGGCCTGCGCATCGTCGAGTCGATCAACTGGTCCGCGGTGGCCAACGCGACGTCCCTGGCCGGCTGCGTGGCCATGGGCGCGCCCCACCGGGGCCTGGAGCGTCGGACCTTCGTCCAGCGGATGCACGAGCTCGTGGACCTGCTCCAGGTGGAGGGCGTCAAGCTCACGCCGGCCCTCCTGGCCGACCGCGCGGACTTCCGGGAGTCGATCGCCTTCCTGCAGCGCAGCGATCTCCTGAAGTCGGTCGGGGAGGGCGAAGGGGAGATCCTGTTCTTCGAAGAGACCCACCGGCGGGCGCTGGACATGTACCGCAACGGGATCTCCCAGTACCTGGCGGTTCCCAGCATCCTCGCGCGGAGGCTGCTCGGCGGCGCGACGGGCAAGGAGCTGGAAGAGGACCTGATCGCCTGGCGCGACATCCTCTACCAGGAGTACTTCACGCCCGGGGGCGAGGATCTCGACGCCCGGCGTCGGCGCGTGCTGGCCCACTTCCGCGAGCGCCGCCTCGTCGTCCAGGACGGCGAGCGCTTCGTCGCCAGCGAGTCCGGCCGGGCCGCTCTCCGCTTCCTGGCCGAACAGACCCGGGGCGTCATCGAGGCCTACCACGCCGGGTGCGAGGTGGCCGGAGACCCCGAGCTGCTCGTGGAGCGCCGCGAGTTCCTGCGCCGCGCCTCCGAGCGCCTGGAGCACGCGCGTCTTCTGGGGCGCGCGCGCCGCGTCGAGGCCGACAACGAGACGACCTTCCAGAACGTGATCGACCTGATGCTCCGCCGCGGGATCCTCGAGCGACGCGAGGTCGAGGTGAAGCCGGAGAAGCGCGGGCGTCGGTCCCGGACGTCGAGCCGCTTTGCCCCCGGGGAGCACGCCCACGCCCTGGGAGAGCTGCGCGAGCGGCTGGCCGGGGTCCTCCGGGAGTCGGACGTCTAGGCGGCACCGGCGTCGGTCTGCTGGCGTCCCATTCAGCCTCGGCTAGCCTCCGGCCCCCATGGAATTCACGGAGCTCCTCGACTTCGAGAAGGGAGGCGGGCTCGTGCCCGCCATCGCCCAGGACGACGCCACCGGCGAGATCCTGATGGTGGCGAACATGAACGCCGACTCCCTGCGCCGGACCCTCGAGACCGGCGAGGCCGTCTACTGGAGCCGCAGCCGCAAGAAGCTCTGGCACAAGGGCGAGGAGAGCGGAAACGTCCAGAGGGTGAAGGCGATCTTCACCGACTGCGACGGGGACGTGCTGCTGCTGAAGGTCGAGCAGGTCGGGGACGCCGCCTGCCACACCGGCAAGCGCAGCTGCTTCTTCAGCCGGAGGACCGACGACGGCGGAGTCGAGGACGTGGGCGTGCAGATCTTCGACCCCGAGAAGGTCTACTCGAAGTGAGCGACGCACCGCGGCTTCGGCTGGGGCTTCCGAAGGGGAGCCTCCAGGAGACCACCGGCAAGCTGCTGGCCCGCGCCGGCTTCGACGTCCGCTTCTCCCGTCGCTCGTACTTCCCGGAGATCGACGACCCCGAGATCGAGTGCATCCTGATCCGGCCCCAGGAGATGGCGCGCTACATCGAGCAGGGCGTGATGGACTGCGGCATCACCGGCCTCGACTGGGTGCTCGAGACCGGCGCCGACGTGGAGGAGCTGGCGGACCTGAGGGCTCCGTGGCCGAACTACGGCACGGTGCGCTGGGTCCTGGCGGCGAAGGAGGACTCCCCGTTCCGGAGCGTCGCCGATCTCGAGGGCAAGCGGATCGCCGCCGAGGCCGTCGGCATGGTGAACCGCTACCTCGACCGCCACGGAGTGTCGGCGGCGGTGGAGTTCTCGTGGGGAGCCACCGAGGTGAAGCCGCCGGTGCTGGCCGACGCCATCGTCGACGTGTCCGAGACGGGCTCCAGTCTGCGCGCGAACAACCTGCGAATCCTCGACGTCGTGCTCGAGAGCACGCCTCGCTTCGTCGCCAACCGCGAGGCGCTGAAGGACGAGTGGAAGCGCACGAAGATCGACCGCATGCTCATGCTGCTGCGCGGGGCCATCGCGGCCGCCAGCAAGGTCGGTCTCGGCATGAACGTCCCGCGAGAGCGCCTCGACGAGGTGCTGAGCCTGCTCCCCGCCCTGGACACCCCGACCATCTCGACGCTCTCCGACGAGACGAAGGTCGACGTGTTCACCGTGGTCGAGGAGAAGGCGGTTCGCGAGCTGATTCCCCGCCTCGCCGAGTCCGGCGCCCGCGGCATCATCGAGTACCCCCTCAACAAGATCATCGAGTGAGCGCGCGGGTCAAAGCGGCGCGGGCCACGGCCCCCGGCCGCCTGGCCCAGGGACTCGCGAGCTACGCGCGCATCGCCTGGTGGGGCCTGGTGGCACCGCGGCTGGTGGAGTCCGCGCCCCTGGTCCTGGCCCAGGGCATCGTGCGCGATGCGGACCGCGTGCTGCTGGCCCTGCGCGACGATCTCTGGGGCTGGGAGCTGCCCGGCGGCACCGTCGAGGAGGGCGAATCGCCCGAGGCGACCCTGGTGCGCGAGCTCCGGGAGGAGACCGGCGTCGAGATCAGCGTCGATCGGCGGGTGGGCGACTATGTGCGGACCGGCTTCCGTCCCCACCGCGCCTGCGTGTTCGAGGGTCGCTGGCGGGGCGGACAGCCGGCGCCGGGACCCGAGACCCTGGCGGTGCGCTGGTTTCCCGAGGCGGCGTTGCCCGAGGGGCTGTTCGCCTGGTACCGGGGGCCCCTGGCCGACGCAGCCAGGGGGGGGGCGCCGGTGGAGCGGACCGAGCGCCAGGGGCTCGCCAGCATCGCCGCAGCCCTGCGCATCGACCTGCGCCAGCGCTGGCGCGGCATCGCCTCCTGAGGTCCGGCCCTGCAGCGGCCACGCCGCGCCGCCCGAGCCCGGAGGCACGAAGCCCCCGCCGGCGCACGCGCGGGCGGGGGCTCCTCGAACTCCGTGGCCGTCGCGCTAGCGGCGCTGCTCGCGCAGACCGCTGGCCTCCCACTCCTTCGAGAGCTGCTTGAGCTTGGCGGCGAACTCCTCGAAGGGATCGTCGAACGACAAGATGATCTCGGTCGTTCGCGGGATGTCGTCGCCGTTGAGCAGGCCCCGATACCGGTTGAGGTTGGCGAGGATCGCCTCGGCCACCTTGAGGGCGCGCTTCTCCGTCTTGATCAGCGGCGACTGCAGCGTATAGACGTTGTTGCGGCCCCAGAGACTCTCGTCTCGAACGATCGCGATCTCCCGGTACACCCCGTTGATCGGGTCGAAGTTGTACTCGACCCGGACCTCCTTGAAGATGTCCGAGTTGCCGGTGTAGAAGCCGCGTTCCTTCTCCACCTTCCCCAGCTGGCGACATCGGGGGCAATAGAATGTGTCGCCGTGGTTCAGGAGGAAGACGCCCTTCGCGTAGTCCTCGCAGTCGGTGTTCTCGCAGTACCCGACGCCGCGCTTCATGCTGGCCATCCTTGCTTCGGACCGCCTCCAGGGACCCTGGATCCAACGGCCGGTCACGTTTTGGCAGGGGGGTGACCGGGCCTTCCACATCTCCCGACCCCCCGGGCCTCGGGGGAGTAGGGAGCAAGCCCCGTGCCACGACGTCTCCGGCGCAATCTTCGTGGGATCCTCGACAATGCCTCGGGGGGAATCCGAGAGACTGACGTTCTGGCTCGGTCCCCGCGAGGAGACCCTGGAGGATCCGCACCCGACTCGTCTCGATCCGAGGAGCCACCGGGGTCGGCCACCATGGGGCCGCCGCGGTCACGCCTGCGGACTCTCGATCCGTCGTTCCACCCGCTTCGAGCTCGAGACCTTCGCGGTTCGCGAAGAGTCCGGGGAGAGGCCTGGAGGGGCCTCGTGAAGGGGTGGATTCGTGCGCCGGAGCACCGTTCGACCGGGCTTCCGTGGTCGCGCCGAAACCCTCGTCTCGGCGCGCGCTTCTGAGAGTACCTGCCGCCTCCTGTGGGCCGGCTCGAGCGCCGGCCCCGTTCGTGGTTGCTTCCCTCTGACCCGCGGCCGGTGTCGGCCGGTCGCGGCTGAAGTCACTCTAGACCCGTTCGACTCCCGGGCCCACCGGCTCTTCGCTCCTTCGACCTTCGCCCTGCGACGCGTCGCTCGGCCGGGTCCTCGTGTCTCCGTCGAGGGCGGTGCTGCCCGATCGAACCCGGCGACTCGAGGCCACCGCCGCCGGGGACCACCCCGGGTACGGCAACCGGCAACTCCTGGAGCCCCTCGCGGAGCTCGCTCCGGGCAAAGGGGAAGGTAGCTGGCTACCGCCAAACCCCCTGCAGCTCCACTGGGGCCGGAACCTCGCAATTCCTGTCGCACCCCGGATTCGCACCCGGGATTCGCACCCGGTGGCTGCGCTCGCCGGGGACGCTGGTCGTTCGCTCCTCTCTTGAAGGCCTTTCTTGAAGGCCTCTTTCGAAGGCCTCTCTCGATCGAAGGCCGAGGGCTCGTCCAGAACCGAAGACCCGGCCAGAAGGTACCCCCCAGAAGGTACCCGCCAGAAGGCACCAGACGGGGCCGCTCCGGGCCACTCGAACGTCCACGCTCTCGATCGGCCTGCGGTTCACGGGGTCGCAAGGGATCGGGAGCGCAGAAGGAATCGATTCTCCACATCTCTGCCTGGGAACCAACCCGCCTTATACTTCGCACGCTCGTCGGTTGTCAACCGCGATTTGATTCTGGGACACCGCGGCTTGCGGCGCGAGTTGCGTCCGGCGCGGCGCCGGTCGAGCCGCCGGTGGGGCCCAGCGCTCAGCCTCTTCTGAGCGCGCGTCGCTCGCGCATCAGATGCAGCCAGTAGGCGACGAGTGTGACGGCCGTCACTCCGAAGGCCGCGATCACGTAGCTCACCGGAGATCCTCCTCGGCGGCCTCGGATGGGCCCTCCGCGAGGGCTTCGTCCCGCAGGCGAATGGCCTCGCGGGTGCGGAGGTGCTCCACCTGCCAGCGCACCAGCAGCAGGTACACGAAGGCGACGAACAGGGTCACGTTCGCCACCAGGAACGGCCAGCCCATGCCTTCGCCCAGGCTGCCGCGCTCGAGATTCTCCGGGTGCATCGAGCGGTTGTCGAAGATCTCGATCACGTAGTAGTTGAGCGGGATCAGGATGACCCCGACGATGCCGTAGACCGCCGCGAAGCGGGCCGTCCGCTCGCCGCCCTCGCCGAAGCTGCGGAGCAGCAGGTACGCGAGATACACGAACCACAGGAGCAGGGTCACGGTGAGCCGGGGGTCCCAGGACCACCACTTGCCCCAGGTGCCCCGCGCCCAGATGGGGCCGGTCACGATCATCAGCGTGCAGAAGAGCACCCCCACCTCGGCCCCGGCGACCGCGAGCTGGTCCGCGCCCTCGCGGCCCTTCCAGAGGTAGACGAACCCGCTCACCGCGGTGACGACGAACCCCAGATAGGCGCCGTACGCCAGGGGCGGGTGCACGTAGAGGATCTTCTGGATCACGCCCTGGACCGAGTCGATGGGTGCGGTCACCACGAGCCACGCGTAGGCGAGGCACAGGGCGGCCAGCGCGCTGCCCAGCCAGGGGGCGATCTGGTCGATGCGCCGTTCGAGGGCGGTTGCAGGAGACGGTGAAGACATGGATGACTCGCGCCGGGTTGGGTCTACTCGTCGAGGACGTACTCGAAGCCGAGGAAGGAAACTATCAAATAGATCCCGTCCACCACGAACAGCAATTGGAGCGTGCCGAAGCTCGGGGCGCCGCCGGCGACGGCCTCCTGACTGCCCCGGACCGCGGCCGCCAGGACCGGGAAGAGCGCCGGCAGCAGCAGGATCGGCAGCAGGACCTCCCGGAAGCGGGTGCGCACCGCCATGGCGGAGAAGAGGGTCCCCACCGAGCACAGCCCCACGGTGCCCAGGGCCACGACCCCGGCCAGGGAGGCGGCGCTGCCGCTCAGGTCGAGCTCGAAGACGAGCGCGAAGACCGCCGCGGTGAACAGCTCGACCGCGCCGATCAGCAGGAAGTTGGCCGCCGCCTTGCCCAGGAAGACCCAGCCCCGGTCCACCGGCACCAGGGCGAGCCCGGCGAGCGAGTCGTTCTCGAGTTCCAGCGCGAACGAGCGGTTGAGCCCGAGGATGGCCGCGAACACGTAGGCCACCCAGAGGAGGCCCGGGGCCAGGGCCGCGCTGCGCGCCGTCGCCCCTTCGGGCAGGGCGAAGTTGAAGATCGCGATCACCAGCAGGGAGAAGACGCCCATCGCCACCACGCGCTCCCGGCGCCGCCACTCGGTGACGAGGTCCTTCCACAGGATCGCCCACAGCACCCTCATCGCTGGGACTCCGAGGCGGCGACGACCGCCCGCTCGAGGGGCGCCAGGTCCACCGTCCCGGCCTCGCCGGCCCGCTCTTCGTGGATCACGCGTCCGCGGGAGAGCACCAGGGCCTGGTCGCACACCTCGGCCGCGTGGTGGCTCGCGTGGGTGACGATCACGAGGGTGCGCCCGTGGCTTCGCAGCTGGCCCAGCAGCGCGATCAGGCGATCGGCGGCGGGCCGGTCGAGGCCGGTGAAGGGCTCGTCGAGCAGCACCAGGCTGGGATCGTGGACCAGCGCCCGCGCGATCGAGAGGCGCTGGGCCAGACCCCGCGACAGCGCGCCGGCCCGGCGCTCGGCGAGCTCGACGAGGCCGAGCTCGGCCAGTCCGCGCTCGGCCCGCTCCGCCGCGTCCGCCAGACCGTGGAGGCGGGCGGCGAAGAGCAGGTTCTCCCGGCTCGTGAGCTCGGCGTAGATCCAGGTTGCGTGTCCCACGAAGCCGACGCGCCCGCGGGCCCGGGCGCCCTGGGCCTTCTCGCCCAGGATCGCCAGCTCGCCGCCGCTCGGGCGCGCCAGCCCGGCCAGCAGGCGCAGCAGGGTCGACTTGCCGGCGCCGTTGGGACCGAGGATGGCGCAGGTGCGGCCGGCGTCGATCGCCAGGTCGATCCCGCGCAGGGCGTCCACGGCCCCGAACCGCTTGACCAGGCCGCGGGCGCGAACGGCGTCGCAGCTCACGCGTCGCCCGGCGCCCCGGCGTCGGCGGCGGCTGCGTCCGGAGGCGAGGCCGAGGCGGACCTCGTGGGAAGCGCCGCTCCGCAGCCCGCGCAGAAGCGCCAGCCTTCCTCGGCGGCGGTGCCACAGGCCGGGCAGAACCGCGCCGGCGCGGCCGCCGGCCGCAAGCCCGCTTCGGAGCCCGCCGGAGCGGGCGCCGCGGTCGCGCCGCCGCGCTCGAGACGCATCAGCTCGAGGGCCCGCCCGCGCAGCTGCGCGCGCAAGCCGTCGTAGTCGGCGTCGGAGATCTTGCCCGTCTCGTGGTCGTGCTCCAGGTCCCGGAGCGAATCGACGACGCCTTCCCGCTCCCGGGCGACCGCGCTGTCGTCCGGGTCCGCGCTGGCGGCGGACTCGGGGCCGCGGCTCCGCAGCGGCGCGAGCACGAACGCCGCCCCGAGCAGACCGAGCACGAGCGTGCTGCCCAGGCTCGCCCAGAGCGGCGCGGCCGGCCGAGCGATGCGCGCGATGCGGATCGAGAGCGACTCGTCTGCACCGATCTGGAAGCCCTCGCGGTGGATGTAGGTGCGCGTCCCGGAGCGCACCGGCCGCATGCGGTGGAGGCGCTCGTCCTCCACGATCAGACCGGTGTCGGCGATGAGCACGTTGGCGACGGCCACCTCCCGCGGCCAGCCCAGGGGCAGCACGAGCGGTGCGTCGGGATCGGCGACGGGGAGCCGGTAGCGGAAGCCGAAGCTGGTCTCGCCCGGCGGCAGGGGGCCGATCAGGTCCAGGGCGGGCGCGGCGACCCCGTCGGCGGCGCCCAGGCCGAGTCGGTTGGCGTTCTGGGACGCGCCCAGCAGCTGGGCTCCGGGCGGCAGATCGAAGCGCAGCAGGGGCTCCTGCGGCGACCCGACCAGTCGGTTTCCGTCCGTGACCGCGAGCCGGACCTCCTGGGAGACCACGGCGGCGACGTCGTCGAGGTCGACCCACACGTCGGCGCGGGCGATGCCCAGCCGGCTGGGGTCGTGGCTGCCCGGCGGGATGCGGATGGCCAGCTCCAGGTGGTCGCCCGCCTCGAGCGCACCGGCGTCGAGGACGCGGTAGGTCTCGCCGTCGCGATCCACCGGATCGCGCGCCTCGAGATCGCGGCCCACGGCCTCGAGCTCGGGACCGGCCTCCGGGAGCCAGAGGAGCAGCCGGTCCGCGCCCGACGGCCAGGCGGCCCGGACCGAGAGCGTCTCCTCCTCGGCGCTCCCCGCGACCGGCAGGCGGTACTGGTACCGGACCTCCTGGGTGCCCGGGTAGACGGGGCCCCAGAAACGCAGGTCCGAGCCGCTCAGGTCGAGGCCCTGGCTGAAGCTGCCGATCGCGGGCGTGAAGCCGCTCGCGCCTTCGGGCAGCGCTCCGCGGAAGGCCGGTGCGGAGCCCGCGCGGTCGGCCTCGGGCACCTGGACCACGCGCTCGCTTCCGTTGTCGAGGGTGTGGGTCTCGTGGACCCAGAGCTCGGCGCCCAGCCACTGGAGCCGCCATTCGCTCTCCACGACCCGGATCCCGCCGGTGTCGGCGATGGGGTCGTTCACCTCGATCTCGACCTCGAGGGCGCGCTGGCCCGGCGCGAAGGCCGCGCGGCGTCCGAACGGGATGTCCCGGTAGCGGGCGCCCACGAGGTAGACCACGTCGCTGGCCGCGGAGATGCCCTCGAAGCGCACCACGCCGTCGTCCCCGGTCCGCCCGCTGCGCAGGCCGGGCGTTCCGTCGGGGGCCAGGGCGTAGAGCGCGACGTCCAGCCCGGCCGCGCGCTCGGGTGCGCTCGGGTGGACCACCCGGACCTCCAGCGAGCCGTCGCCGGCCGGGACGTCCGTGGGCGCCCCGCCCACCGCGCCGTGGGGGTCCTGGGCCGCGCCGGGCGTCGCCAGGGCGAGCAGCGCCCAGACGATCGGGAGGATCCGCCGGGCGGATCGCGACGCGCGCGCGCGGCCGCGGGCCGCGCGACCCTGGAGCTCGCGCGGTCTGCTCATGAACCGCGCGACTCCCGGGGCTTCGGCGGATGCGGCCACATGACCACCAGGCAGCCGGCCACGAAGACCATGCCGCCGATCCAGATCCAGTTCACCAGCGGGTTGCGGTAGATCTTGAGCGTGGCCGAGCCGTCGGACTCGACGTTGGTGAGGATGACGTAGACGTCCTCGCGCAGGGTCGAGTAGATGCTGGGGATCGAGGTCGGCTGCTGCTCGAGCCAGTACATGCGCTTCTCGGGCGCCATGAAGGTCAGGCCGCGCTCCCCCTGGTACAGCGCGATCCGCGCGCGCGCGCCGCCGTAGTGCTGGGCGGGGATGGCGTCGGCCGTGAGGTACTGCAGGCGGTAGTCGTGGACCTGCATCGAGTCCCCCGGCTGTACGTTCTCGAGCCGCTCTTCGTTGAAGGCCGCGCCGGCGAAGCCGATCATCATGAAGATGGTGCCCAGGTGGACGACGTAGCCGCCGTAGCGACGCTGGTTGCGGCGGAGCAGGGTCGAGAGGGCCGTGAGGGGCGACTCCCCGCGATTGCGCATCCGAACGCGCACCGCCTGCCAGTACTCCTGGCCGATGGTGCCCACCACGAAGGCCGAGAGCGACCAGGTCCCGAGGGCCCAGATCCCGATCTCGTTCCAGAAGAGCGCGGCCACCACGACCCCGGTGGTCACGCCCAGGCCCAGGGGCAGGGCGAACTGCCGCTGCAGGCTCGAGAGCGAGGCCTTGCGCCAGGCCACGAGCGGGCCGATGCCCGTCAACAGCAGCAGGATCAGCGCCAGGGGACCGGCCACGGTATTGAAGAACTTGGGCCCCACCGTGATCTTGCGCCCGATCAGCCACTCCGAGAAGACGGGCAGCATGGTGCCCCAGAACACCACCGCCAGGATTCCGATGAAGACCCAGTTGTTCAGGATGAAGCTGGCCTCGCGGCTCACGATGGACTCGAGCCGCGCGGGACTGCGCAGCTCGCTCCGGCGGTAGGCCAGCGCGGCGAAGAAGACGCCGACGATCGCCACCAGGTAGCCGAGGAAGATGGCCCCGAACCAGCTCGTCTGGGCGAAGGCGTGGACCGACTGGACGATGCCGCTGCGCGTGAGGAACGTGCCGAACAGACAGAACCCGTAGGTGAGCCCGATCAGCACCAGGTTCCAGATCTTCAGCATGTCCCGCTTCTCCTGGATCATCACGGAGTGCAGGTAGGCCGTGCCCACCAGCCAGGGCATGAACGAGGCGTTCTCCACCGGATCCCAGGCCCAGTACCCGCCCCAGCCCAGGACCTCGTAGGCCCAGCGGCCGCCGAGGATGATCCCGATGCTGAGGAAGGTCCACGCGAACAGGGTCCAGCGGCGCGTGGTGCGGAACCAGGTGGTGCCGAGCTCGCCGGTCACCATGGCGGCGAACGCGAAGGCGAAGGGCACCGCGAAGCCCACGAAGCCGGTGTAGAGCATCAGCGGGTGGATCATCATCACCGGGTGCTGCAGCAGCGGGTTCAAGCCGTTGCCGTCCGAGGGCACGTTGCCCGGCGGGATCTTCTCGAACGGGCTGGTGATGAAGTTGGTGAGCACGAGGAAGAAGAGCGCGTTCACCAGCAGCATCACCGCCACCCAGGGCATGAGCGTCCGGTGGCGATGGCGGTTGATGAAGACCGCGCCGCTCGCATAGGCCAGCAGCATCCACACCCACAGCATGAGCGAGCCCGCCTGACCGCCCCACAGCGCCGCCAGTCGATAGTGCAGGGCCATGGAGCGCGCGGTGTGCTGGGTGACGTAGGCCAGCTGGAAGTCGTGGTTCGCCAGGGCGACGAAGAGCGCCAGCATGGCGAGCGAGACGAAGCCGAAGACGACGTAGATGGCCCGTTCGGCCACCCGGGTCCAATCGGGCTTGCGCGCCACGCCCGCGTGGACGCCCGCGGCGATCCCGAAGACCGCGACCACGAGCGCGAATCGTAGTGCCTGGAGCCCGATGTCCGACAAGCCGTACCCCCCTTCTCCTGACAGGTCTCCCGATGGAGATTGCAACCCGGGCCGGGGGCCGGGGGCCGCGGCGCGAGCGGCGCCGCATGCGCCCGGTCTCGCGACCGCCGCGACCGCGGGGTCGCCGGCATTCGTCCGGCCGCGCGCGGCGGCCGGGATCGAGCGAGCCTAGCTCTTCGTGTCGCTCTCCGGAGCGAACTTCGACGGGCACTTGGCGAGCACGTTGTCGGCGACGATGACCGTGTCGCCGGCGGCGCCCGTCTCGAGCGAGCCCTCCACCACCACCTCGGCGCCGTCCTTGAACAGGTCGGGCGTCTCCAGGCTCAGGAAGTGGACGCGGATGGTGGGCCCGGGGCCGCCGCCGGCGTGGGGCGGGTCGTTCTGCACCTCGAAGCGCACGGTCTTCTGCGCGACGTCGCGCTCGATGGAGCCCTCGGCCACGTAGCCGTGGAGCCGCATCGAGCGTCCGTCGGAGGGCGGGCCCGCCGCGTGGAGCTCCTCGATGCTCTGGAAGTACTGGTAGCTGGCCGCCGCGTCGAGGTTCGTCCAGGCGTACCAGCCGAGCAGCCCGGCCACGAGGGTGGCGCCGATCGCGATCTGTGCGCCCTTGGTCATGACTCCGCCTTTCGCCGGACGCTGGCGTCCGGCCGCGCCGACGATATCAACGGGGTCGGGGGGTGTCAAAGCGTGGCCGCCGCGAAAAGGCCGCGATTTCAGGTACTTGCAGCCTGACCGCGGTTGACACCGTGCGCCCCCGGGGCTACTCCGCTCCCATGGCCGACCCGACCGCTCCCGCCGCCCACGTCGCCCGCAGGGTCGGCGAGCTCGAGCCCTTCCTCGCCATGGAGGTGATGGAGCGGGCCTTCGCCCTCGAGCGCGCCGGGCGCAGGATCGCGCACCTCGAGATCGGGGAGCCCGACTTCGACCCGCCGGCCCAGGCCCTGGCCGCCACGCGCGCCGCCCTCGACGCGGGAGAGACCCGCTACACCGACAGCCGCGGGCTCGATGACCTGCGCCACGCCATTGCGCGGGACTGCCAGCGGCGCCACGGCGTGGCGGTCGCGCCCGAGCGCGTGATCGTCACCAGCGGAACCTCGCCGGCGATGCTGCTGGTGTTCTCCCTGCTCCTCGATCCGGGCGACGAGGTGATCCTCGGCGCGCCGCACTACCCCTGCTATCCCAATTTCATCCGCTTCTGCGGTGCGCAGCCCGTGTCGGTCCGGACCGAGCCGGCCGACGGCTACCGCCTCGACCCCGACGCCGTCGCGCGCGCCGTCACCCCCCGCACCCGGGCCATCGTGGTGGGCTCTCCGGCCAACCCCACCGGAGCCGTGCAGCCGCCGGAGGTGCTGGAGGGCCTCGCGGCCCTGGGCCTGCCCCTGGTGTCCGACGAGATCTACCACGGCCTGGTCTACGACCCGGTCGAGGTGCGCTCGGCCCTGGCGCTGCCCGGTGACCACTTCGTGCTCGACGGGTTCTCGAAGCGCTACGCCATGACCGGCTTCCGACTCGGCTGGGCCGTGGTCCCGGAGTGGGCGCTGCGGCCGCTGCAGATCATGCAGCAGAACCTCTTCATCTCGGCCAACCATTTCGTGCAGCGGGCCGGGGTCGCGGCCCTGGAGCACGGGGAAGAGACCCGCTCCCGGATGGTCGCGACCTATCGCCGCCGGCGGGAGCGCCTCGTCGCCGGACTCCGCGAGCTGGGGTTCGGCCTTCCCCACACGCCCGAAGGCGCGTTCTACGTGCTGGCGGACGCCCGCCGCTTCACCGACGACTCGCTGGCCTTCGCCTTCCACCTGCTCGAGAACGCCGGGGTCGGCGCCACGCCGGGACGCGACTTCGGACCGGGCGGCGAGGGCAAGCTCCGCTTCTGCTACGCGGTGGCCGACGACACCATCGAGCTGGCCCTCGAGCGCCTGGCCGGGGTGCTCCGGTGAAGGTGACCCGCGCCGAGCACTGGACCGCCTGCGGGCGGCCCGGGGAGTTCCCCGCGCCCGTCGCTCCGGAGTTCGCCTTCCTGGGCCGCAGCAACGTCGGCAAGTCGAGCCTGATCAATCGACTGGTGGCGCGCAAGGCGCTGGCCCGCACCAGCTCGACGCCGGGCAAGACCCGGCTCATCCACTTCTACGGTGTGACCGTCGCGGGCATCGATTGCACGCTCGTGGACCTGCCGGGCTACGGCTACGCGAAGGTCTCCCAGAAGGAGCGGGAGAAGTGGCGGGTGCTCGTGGAGAGCTACCTGGGCGCGCGCGCCGCGCTCGCGGTGGGCGTGCTCCTCCAGGACGTGCGCCGCGACGTCAGCGACGACGAGCGCGAGCTGCTGGAGTGGCTCGCCGGATGCGGGGTCGAGTCGCTGGTCGCGATCACCAAGGCCGACAAGCTCAAGACCATGCGCCGCGGCCAGCGGGTGAGGGTGCTTCGCGAGGCGTTCGGTCTGGCCCCGGAGCGGTTGATCCCGACGTCGGCCCAGACCGGCCTGGGCATCGGAGAGCTCTGGAAGGCGCTGCTCGGGCACCTGGAGAGCGAGAGCGACCCCCGAGGGGCCAAGGGTAGTTGACGAGTTCACTGATATAGTTACGATAGTAACCAAGCATGGCCTACCTGGTCCGCCGCAGCCCCGGTCGCATCGAGATCCGCGAGAGCCTCGCGACGCCGCGGGGGCCGCGCTCCCGGGTGCTGGCGAGCTTCGACGAGGCCCTCACCCGGGACGTCCTCGCCCGGGCTGCCGGGCGGGCCCGGCGCCCGTTCGACGCCCAGGCGCTGGTGCGGCGCGCCCGGACCCAGGGCATCCCCGTACGGGCGCGCTCCCGGGAGCCCGAAGCCCGCGCGCTGCTCGCCCGGCTCCGCCGCGGGGACCCCCTCGACCCCGCCCTCGCCGCCGCGCTCCGCCGCGCCCTGTCGCGCCTTCCGGAGACGCCGGCGCCCGAGCGCCTGGCCGAGGTGTCGGAGTGGATCGGCGCCAGCGCCGCCGAGCGCGGCCGCGCGCTTCGCGAGCTCCTCGACCTCTACGGGCGCATCGCCGGCCAGCGCCCGCGCACACCCCGCCGGGCCGAGGGGCGCTTTCCGCGCTTCGCGTCCCGGCGCGCGCCGGCCCGGGCGTGACCGCGGTCTCGCTCTCGCTCACCGAGAAGGTGCTCCTGCTGGAAGAGGGGTTGCGCCGGCGCAGGATTCCCCACGCCTTCGGCGGAGCCCTGGCGCTCGCCTACTACGCGACGCCCCGGGCCACCATCGACATCGACGTGAACGTGTTCGTGGGCGTGGATTCGGCCGGCGAGGTGCTGGAGCTGCTCGAGACGCTCGGTGCCGAGTCCCTGTCCGCCGGCCGCCGGGCGGAGCTCGAACGCGACGAGCAGATCCGGGTCGACTGGGAGACGACCCCGGTGGATCTCTTCTTCTCCTACGACGCGTTCCACGAGAGCTGCCGCGAGCGCCGCCGGGAGCTGCCCTTCGGCGAGGGCGACACCCTCCACGTGCTGTCCGCCGAGGACCTGCTCGTCTTCAAGGTGCTCTTCGATCGCGACAAGGACTGGCGGGACATCGAGGAGCTGAGCTTCGCCCTGGCCGACGAGCTCGACGCCGACTACGCGCGACACTGGCTCGGGCGCATCCTCCCGGCCGACGACCCGCGTCACCGCCGGCTCGCCGAGCTGCTCGATCGACACGCCTGAGCGTCGGGTCCTAGCGGAAGAGATCCATGCCGGGATCGCGCAGCAGGTCGCGCAGCCGGCCTTCGCCCGCAGGCGCGAACCCCTCGACCCAGACGGCGGGAACGCCGGCGTCCTTGACCATCAGGAGACCGGCGGCGGCGGCCAGCTGGTCCGGCGTGGCGGTCGCCGTGACCTGCAGCTCCCGACCGCTCCAGTCGAGCCCGCCCCGGGCGTCGGCCACCGGGGCCAGCCCCGAGGAGCCGATCGCCATGTCGACCAGGCCTTCGCGCCAGGGGCGCCCGAAGGTGTCGCTCACGACGACGGCGATCGCACGGGCGCCGCTCTGGACGAGGGCGCGGCGCAGGCGGTCGGCGCTGGCGTCGGGGTCGTCGGGGAGCAGCACCGCGACGTCCTCGCCCGGTGCGTTGGACAGGTCCACGCCGGCGTTCGCACACACGAAGCCGTGGCGGGTCTCGCTGATCAGCACACCGTGGCCCCGGCGGACCACCCGAACCGTCTCGCGCAGCACGACCTCGACGTGGCGCGGATCCTTGTCGTCCTCCCGGGCGATCTCGATCGCGCGCGCCGAGGGCTCGACCTCCGACAGCGAGACGAGCTTGCCCTCGGCCTTGGAGACGATCTTCTGGCAGACCACGAGCACGCCGTGGTCGAGCGCGACGCCGGCCCGCGCCGCCGCCTGCCCGAGGATCCCGGCGAGATCGTCGCCGGGCTCGACGGCGGGGATGCCCGTGAGCGGGACGAGGCGCAGGGGCGCGGGGGTCGTCACGGCGTGCTCCTCCCCGCCGCGCCGGCCGACTCCCTCTCCGCCACCAGGGCCCGGGTGCGGCGCGCGGGTCCCAGCCCGGACGGGCCCGGCCCGTCGATCAGCCGCGCCAGGTCGTCCGGTGAATCGACGTCGATGCGCAGCGAGGCCAGGCGCAGGGCGACGCAGGGGACCCCGGCGGCGGCGGCGGCCTCGGCGTGGCGGGCCGCGCTGTCCCGGCCGAAGCGCGGCGCGAACACGTCGGCCGGCGCGCGCAGCAGGGCCGAGGTTCCCCCGTCGTCGGAGCCGGCCAGGACCGCACCCCGGCCGCCCAGGTCGTCCAGGGTCTCGAACATGCGGTCGAAGTCCTCGGAGCGGGCGGCGGCCACGTCTCCCAGCACCACCAGCAGGGGCTCGTCCGGGGCGAGGGCGAGGCGCTCGGCTCCGCGCTCGATGGACGGGTTGAGTCCCGGGTCCGTGAGCTCGAAGGCCGTCGCACCCGCCGCCCGGGCGGCCTCGGCGACCCGGGGATCCGGGGTGACGACCGCCGTCCGGTCGACCCGCCGGGCGCCGGCCAGGGCCTCGAGCAGGTCGCCCAGCATGGCCAGGCAGAGCGACCCGAGCGCGTCGCGCGGCCAGAGCGCCGCCAGCCGGGTCTTGCTCCCGGACAGGTGCTTCACGGGCACGAGGGCCGCGCTCATCCAGGCGGCGCCGCGCCGGCAAGCGCGAGGGCGGCCCGGGCGAGCCGCTCCGAGGCCTCGGCATCCACCATCAGGCTGTCGACCGCGACGGCGCGCAGGCCCAGGGCCTCGACGGCGGGCAGCAGCTCGGCGTCGCGCCGGTCGAGGACGAAGGCGTCGGCGAGCCCCGCGTACAGGCGCGCCACGCCCAGGGCCGACACCTCCCTGCCGGTTCCGCGCAGCAGCTGGGCCGCGGGCCCCTTGACCGGTGCGCCGCCCACGATGGGACTGATCGCGACCACCGGGGCCGCGCTGCGTTCGATGGCCTCGCGGAGGCCCGGCACCGCGAGGATCGGGCCGATGGAGACGACCGGGTTGCTCGGGCAGACGACGATGACCCTTGCGCCTTCGATGGCCTCCACGACGCCGGGCGCCGGGCGCGCCGCCGCGGCGGCCGAGAGGTCGACGCCCTGGACGTCGTCGGGCGCGCCGTCCCGGGCCAGGTACTCCTCGAAGTGGACCTTCGTACCGCCCGAGAGCTCGATCAGGGTGGGGCAGGGGTCCTCGGACATCGGGAGGATGCGGATCGGCACCGCGTAGGCGCGCCGCAGCTCGTCGGCGACCTCGGCCAGACCGGCGCCCTGGCCCAGGCGCAGCGTGCGGTGGAGGCAGTTGGCGAAGTCCTGGTCGCCCAGCCGGAACCAGGTCTCGTGGCCCAGGGCCTCCAGGCGGTCGATCACGCGGTGGGCGTCGCCCACCAGCCCGTAGCCCTTCTGGCGATCGACCACGCCGGCCAGGGTGTACGTGACGATGTCCAGGTCCGGCGACACGTGGACGCCGTAGAACCGGCGATCGTCGCCGGTGTTCACGATGGCGGTGATGGATTCGGCGGGGACCGCCCGGACCAGGCCGCGCAGCAGGCGGGCGGCTCCGACGCCGCCGGCCAGGGCGACCACGCCCGTGGCGGTCGCGCCGCTCATCGGTAGACCGCCGGCGAATCCAGCAGCGCGGACTCCCCGCCCAGCTCGCGCAGCTCGCGCTGGAGCTCGGGCAGGCGACGGGCCAGCTCGCGCACCTCTTCGCGCAGCGGCAGCGGGGGAATCTGCGAGCCGTCCGGGCCGGACGTCTCGGCCGGGTCCTCGACCTGGGCCGAAGCGGAGGGCTCGGTGATGATCGCCATCAGCGCCGCCTGATCGGCGCGGATCGCGGCCACCAGGCGGCGGATGCGCGCCTGCCGCGCGGCCTCCGCATCGGCATCGGCCCGGTCGACCTCGCTCCGGGGCGCGCGCTCCCGGGCCTCGACGCGGGGCTCGGCGTCGGCCGGGGCCGCGTCCTGGGCGACGGCCGGGCGGGTCGGCGACTGGAGAGCGACGAGGCCGGCCCAGAGTGCCAGGACGGCGAAGGCCGAAGCGCGGCGGGTCATGGGGCGCGATTCTTGGCGAGGGGTGGCCGGGCGTCAAGCCGGGCCGCCGGCGCCCGCGCGGCGTGACGGTGCGTCGACGGGCCGGCGTGAACCGCGTGGCGCGGGAGCGCGCCAAGACCCGCCGCAGGGGCCCGCGGCGCGGCACGGCCCTTGCTCCAAGGCCGCGCGTGTCTTGCCCGCATCGAACTCTCCACGTACTTCGCCACCTGGCTCGCGCCCTGGGGCTCGCGCCGCTCTGGCTCGCGTGCCTGGCGACCGGCCCCGGCGCCGCGGCGTCCGCGGATCCGCCCGCCTTCCACTGGGAGAGGCGCAGCGGCGCCGGCCGCGGCACGCCCTGGCTGGCCGTGGCCGCCGCCCGGACCGCCGGCGGCGAGCAGGTCGTGGTCGGCGACCGCGACGGCCTGGCCAGCCTGGAGACGACCGGCGGGCTGCGCCGCGAGGCCCGGCTGCCGGGCGTGCGCGACCTGGCCTTCGACGGCAGCGGCCGCCTCTGGGCCGCGACCCTGCGAGGGCTCTTCGCGCTGCGCATCGGCGGCGTGGAGTCGCCGCGCGATCACGGCCCGGGGGCCGGCGAGGCCGCCCGCGCCGTGGTCCGGGTCGCCTGGCAGGGCGAGATCGGGATCGCCGCCACCGGGCAGGGCGTGTTCGCCAGCCGCGGCGGCGATCGCTGGAGCCGCCTGCCCGGGAGCCTGTCCAGCCTCTCCGTCCTGGCCGTGGCGCTGGCTCCGGCCGAGGCCGGGCCGCAGGCCTGCGGAGCCCGGGCCTGGGTGGCGACCGGGCGCGACCTGTTCCGGGCTTCCCTGGCCTGCGACCCCGAGGCGAGCTCGGGCCTTCGCGCCCGGGTCGAGCGGGTCGAGCCGCCGCCCGGTCGACCCCTGGGAGAGGTCCCGGTGGACCTGGCCGTCGACTGGCCCGAGGCCGAGCTGGCGGTCCTGTATCCCCGGCATCTCGCGCTGCGGCGCGCGCCCTCGCGGGCCCGGCGCATCGCCGACCAGAAGCGCCCCGGCGGTGTCGAGGCCTCGTGGTCCACGATTTCGCTGCCCCTGCCGCCTGGCGCTCGGGGGCGCAGGCTGGCGCGGGCGGGCGGCTGGCTCTGGATCGGACACGACCGCGGGCTCGTCCGCGCGACCCGGCCGGACGCCCGCTGGTGGCGCGCCGGCCCGCCGGCCGGCCGCGCGGGCGTGCTCGCGCTCGCGCCCACCGCGAGCGGCCTGCTGACCGCGACCGACTCGGGCCTGCTGGAGGGACGTCCGCGGCCCGGCTCGGTCGACCGCGCCTCGGCGGCGGCCGCGCCGGCCGGCGAGCCCGACATCCGCGCCGTCCATGCGGCCGCCGTGCGCTTCCTCGACCTGCAGCCCGGTCGCTGGCGCGCCCGCTTCGAGGGCCTGAAGCGCCGCGGCTGGCTGCCCACCGTGTCGCTCGACTTCGACGTCCAGGACGACTCCGACCGCACCCGCGACGACGACCAGTCCTTCATCTCCGGCGAGACCCGCTTCCTGCAGGACCGCGACCACCGTCGGGGCCGCGAGTACTCCGGAGGCATCGGCCTGTCCTGGGACCTCCCCGCGCTCGCCTACGACGACGCCTGGGACGATCTGTCCCGAGAGGTCCGGCAGCTCGTGGCCCTGCGCGACGACGTCCTGGACGAGATCGACCAGCTCTACTTCGAGCGCCGCCGGGTGCTCGCCGACCTCGCCGCCCGCCCGCCGGACGACCCCGAGGCCCCACGGCTGGCGCTGCGCGCCGCCGAGCTGGCGGCCGGGATCGACGCCTGGACCGGCGGCTGGTTCCTCGGGCGCCTCGACGAGGCCCCCGGAGCGTTCCCGTCTCGCCCCACGAAGGAGAAGCAATGAATCTGCACTGGATCATCGGACCCGCGCTGGCGGTGCTGGTCGGGCCCTGGCTCGCACCCGGCGCCAGCCAGGCATCGCCCATCATCTCGGAGGTGTACTACGACGCCGTCGGCTCCGACGACGGCCAGGCGTTCGTCGAGCTGTTCGGGGAGCCCGGCACGCTGCTCGACGGACTGATCATCGAGGGCGTCAACGGCGCGAACGGCGCGCCCGGCCCCAGCGTCGAGCTCGTCGGCGTGATCGGGGACGACGGGCTCTTCGTCCTCGCCGACCGTCGCTCCGACGGCACCAGCGACGTGGCCGGCGCCGACGCGCTCGCCAACTTCGACTTCCAGAACGGACCCGACTCGGTGGTGCTGCGCGACGGCGACCTGTGGCTCGACGCGGTGGGCTACGGGGAGTTCGATCCGGGCGAGGTGTTCGCCGGGGAGGGCGCGCCGGCGCCGGACGCTCCGGCGGGGACCAGCCTGGCGCGGGTGTTCGCCGACGTCGACACCGACGACAACGCGGCGGACTTCGGGGTGCTCGAGCTGCCGACGCCGGGATCCGCCCCCGTGCAGGCCGTGCCCGAGCCCGGCGCCCTGGCCCTGTTGGGTTCGGGCCTCGCCGGTCTCGCGTGCCTGGCCCGCAGACGATCGGACCGCTGATGCCCGCGCCGCGGACGTTCGAGGGAACGTTCGCGGCGCTGCGGCATCTCTACGCGAGATCGATCGCGTACACTTCCGCGCTCCGCGGGAACGTCCGCGGCGCGGGAGGCAGCTATGAGGTGGACCCGGATCGCGGCGGTGCTCGTGGGGCTGCTGGTCGTGGGGGTCGTGGCGCTGGTCATCGCGCTCAACTCCATCGACTGGAGTCGCTACAAGGAGCCCGTGATCGCCCGGGTGAAGGAGGCGACCGGCCGGGACCTGGCCGTGGACGGCGAGGTGCGCCTGCACATCGGCCTGCGCCCCGGCGTGGGGGTGGAGGGCGTCCGCTTCCAGAACGCGGACTGGGGCGAGCGACCGGACATGGTCGAGGTGGGTCGCTTCGAGGTGCAGCTCGCGCTCTGGCCGCTGCTGTTCCGGCGCGTCGAGGTGGAGCGGATCGTGCTCTCCGACGCGGTCATCTGGCTGGAGGTGGACGAGACGGGACGGGCCAACTGGACGTTCGAGCCCGCGGCCCCGGCCGAAGCCGGGGCGGAGGCCGCCCCGCCGTCCGATCCGCCGCCCGCCGGGAGTCCCGCAGAAGCGCCGACGGGCGGCGAGCCGTCGGACGGCACCGCGGAGATCCTCGCCCTGGTCCACGAGCTGGTCGTCGAGCGTTCGCAGTTCGTCTACGCCGACGCCTCGAGCGGCACCCGGCAGGAGGTCGAGATCGAGCGCCTGACCATGCGCATGGCCGACGTCGCCGCACCGCTCGAGCTGGAGGCCCGGCTCGCCTACAACGGCGAGCCCATCGAGGCGAGCGCCGAGATCGGGGGCGCCGGCGCGATCGCCGCCGGCGGCGCCATCGATCTCGACGTCGAGGTCCTGGCCGGGGGCGCTTCCCTCGCGATCCGGGGGCCCATCGAACGGCCGCTCGAGGGCAAGGCGTTCAGCCTGCAGATCGAGGCCGGCGGCGAGAGCCTGGCCGGGCTGTCCGGCCTGGCCGGATCCGATCTCCCCGGGCTCGGTCCCTATCGGCTGGCCACCCGCGCCAGCGACGGTCCGGACCTGTATCGCGCCGACGCGCTCGAGATCGACCTGGGCGAGAGCCGGGTCCGGGGCGAGGTGGCCGCCTCCCTGGCCGGGCCCCGGCCTCGGGTCGAGGCCCGGCTCACGTCCTCGCTGCTGCGGGCGGCCGACCTGGGCGATTCCAGCGGCGAGTCCGCGCCGAGAGGCTCCGGAGCACCGGCCGCGCAAACCGCGGAAGCCCCCGCCGCCGGTGCGTCCGACGCCGCAGCCTCGGACGAGGAGGCGTCCGGCGCGCCCGAGCGTCTGTTCCCCAGCGACCCCCTGCCGCTCGACGGACTCGCGGCCGTCGACGCGGACATCTCGCTGTCGATCGACGTGCTCGAGCTCGACACCCTGGTGCTCCGGGCGGTGGAGCTGGGGGTCGCCCTCGACGACCGCGACCTCCACGTGAACCCGCTGCGCGCCGAGCTGGCCGGCGGGGCGCTCGACGGACGCATCGGTCTCGCCTCCCGCCGCTCCCCGCCGTCGCTCGACGTGAAGGCCGACCTCGACCGGCTGGACTCCGGTCAGCTGCTGCGGGCCCTGGGCGTGACCGAGGCGCTCTCGGGAGCGCGCGTCGACGCGCTGGTCCAGGTCGCGGGCCGCGGGCAGAGCGTGGCGGACATCATGGCCTCGCTGGGCGGAGACCTGCAGCTGGAGGTCGGGCCCGGTCGCATCGACCGCAAGTGGGCCGAAGCCCAGCTCGGGGACTGGGCGCCGTTGGTCCTGGGCGAGGGCGGCAAGTCCGGGAAGAAGAACGCCCCCACACTCAACTGCGTCGTCGCCCGCTTCCGGGCCGCCGACGGCCTGGCCCGGTCCCGCGGCATCGCCGTCGACACGCCGGTGCTGGCCGTGCTCGGAGACGGGGACATCGACCTGGGGGACGAGCAGATCGACCTCGCCCTGGAGCCCGTGGTGAAGGAGGCGGACGCGGGGCTGGTGACGCCCTCGGCTGCGGTCGAGGGTCCGCTCAGCGCCCCGGAGTTCGGTCTCGACGAGAAGGCGCTGGTCGGCAAGGCGGTGGGCATCGCCACCGCACTCGCCTCCGGCGACTCGGTGGTGGGCGGCAAGGACGTCCGCACCTCCGAGGGCATCGACGGCTGCAACGAGCTCATCGACCGGCGCAAGGAGCTGGTGGGTGACAGCTCCTCGAAGCAGTCGAAGCAGGCCAAGAAGGCGCTGAAGAAGAAGGTCAAGAAGGCGAAGAAGAAGCTGAAGAAGCAGGGGCTCAAGGAGCTCGAGAGCCTGCTCGACTGACGCCGCCCGGCTCAGTCCTCGACGTCGAGCCGCTGGTTCTCGAAGAACAGGTCCCGGGCCTCCTCGTAGGGGACGCGCTCGCGCGACAGCTCCTCGAATGCCTGCCACTCGGATTCGCCGGCCAGCGGGTCCGGCATGAAGAGCGCCACGGTGTTCAGCCCGCCGATGGTGGCGGTGCCGAGGGAGAGGATCGTCCCCGTCGTCCCCGGGACCCAGAACAGCGGGTTCGTCACCAGGTCGCCGCCGTAGCCCACCAGGCCGCGGGGCGAGGTCCCGTCGAAGATCGGCAGCACCAGGGGCAGCACGATGTAGGGCCCGGTGGGCACGCCCCAGGCGCCCAGGGTCTCGTTGAACGTCTCGGGGCTGTCGTCGTCGAGGACGCGGTGGGAGACGTAGAGCAAGCCTCCGAACCCGAACACGCTGTTCAGCAGGAAGTGGGCCAGGTGGCGACCGGAGCGCTCGAACTTGCCCTGGAGGAGGCTGTTGATCATGTCGCGCGGGCGCTGGAGGTTGGTGACGAAGTTGTCCACCAGCTCCTGGCCCGGCTTGGGCACGACCCAGTTGTACCCCTTGGCCAGGGGGATCAACGCGTTCTGCTGCATCCAGTAGTTGAAGTCGCTCGAGCCCTTGTTGAAGCGGTCGAGCCCGCTCTCCCGGGGCGGCTCGCCCGGGGTCGGCGCGGTCGCGCAGCCCGTGGCCAGGCACAGCCCGGCGGCGACCAGCACGACGGCCACCGCGGAGCTCCCCCGGCCGCTCGCCGGCCCGCGCTTGCTCGAGATCGTGGACATGGTCGGCTCGCTCGGGCTCCACTCCGGTCGTGGGGGGCTCGGCCGCGGGTCGTTCTCGGCCCCGGACCGCTGGCGTCCGTTCCCTCGGGGCGCCGGTCGAGGCGCCGGGCCGCATCATACCCGACGCGGCGACCCGTCCCCGCCCGGGAATCGGCCGTCCCGTCCCGCTTCCTGAGTCCGGCGTCCTACAGAGAGCTCCTCGACGAGCCGATGATGCAGGTTCGTGGGGTGTGTCCCCGCCCCGTCGGCCCTGCGCCTCGGGAACAGACGGCCTCGGCGTCGGGTCGGGTCGTGTCGCGATCGGTTGAAGAGGTCCCGGCGGTCCCGCACACTCGGCCACCGCGCGGGATCGCTTTCGGGGGGACGAAGCCCGCATGCTCTCGGGGTTCAACACGAACATCCGCCACCGCGGTGTCCTCTTCCACGTCCAGACCGAGGACAGTGGACGCGCGAACCCTCACGTGATCTCCCATCTCTTCCACGGCGGCAACATCATGGCCTCGGAGAAGCGGGACTACGCCCACCTGCTCGAGTCCGTGGATCTCGAGGTCGAGGTGCGCGCGCTGATGGAGGGGCAGCACAAGTCGATGCTCAAGCGCCTGCGGCGCGGGGAGTACGACACGGGGATCGAGGCGCGCATGGGGCCCGACCTCTGGTCCGAGTCGAGCGACGGGGCCGACACGCTGCCGCCCGAGCCCGAGCCCGAGGTCCACCGGCCGGTCGAGGAGAGCACCGCGAGCCCCGCCCAGACCGCCCCGGTGGTCGAGGACGAGACGCCGAAGGAGAGGCTGCGCAAGGCCTTCGGAGACGGCGTCGTGAGCAACAAGCCCCTGGACGAGGTCGTGCTCGACTTCCTCGTGGAGAACGCGCGCAAGCGGAAGCGCTCCTCCAAGTGAAGGCCCGCTCCCGGCGCACCCCCTCGTCGCGGGGCGAGAGCCCGATCCGCCTGTACCACGTCTCGAAGTCCTACCTGGCCGGCCAGTACGCACTGCACGACGTGTCGCTCGAGGTCCGCAAGGGCGAGTTCGTGTTCCTCACGGGTCCGTCGGGGGCGGGCAAGACGACGCTGCTGCGCCTGATGTTCGCCGCCCAGCAGCCCAGCGAGGGGCAGATCCTGGTGCTCGGGCGCAACATCGCGCGGCTCGGGCCCGCCGGAATCCCCGCCCTGCGCCGTCGCATCGGCGTCGTGTTCCAGGACTTCAAGCTGCTGCCGCGCCGCACGGTGGAGGAGAACGTGCGCCTGGCCCTCGACGTGACCGGGACGCCCCGGCGCGAGGCCCGGGGCCGGGTCTTCGGCGTGCTCAAGCAGGTGGGGCTCCAGCACCGGCGCTTCCACCATCCGCTGTCGCTGTCCGGCGGCGAGCAGCAGCGGGTCGCCCTGGCGCGCGCCCTGGTCAACGAGCCCGAGATCCTGCTGGCCGACGAGCCTACGGGCAACCTGGATCCGGACCTGACCCTCGAGATCATGGACCGCGTGGTGGCCACCGCCACGCGCGGCACCACCGTGCTGGTGGCGACCCACGACCACTCCCTGGTGGAGCGCTACGGCAAGCGCACCGTGCACCTCGAGGGCGGACGCATCGTCGAGGACCGGCCGGCGGCGTCGGCGGGCCTCGCGGGCACCGGAGTCGGCGCGCCATGAGGCTCGTGTGGATCGTCGTGGCGCTCGTCAGCAGCGCTCTGCGCGGTCTGCAGGCGAGCTCGGTCCCCAGCCTGCTGTCGATCCTCACCATCGCCGTGGCGCTGGTCCTGGTCGGCAGCTTCGGCCTGCTGGTGGGCAACATGCAGGGTCTGCTCGACGAGGTGGGCCGCGAGCTCCAGGTGGTGGCCTACGTGGAGCGCGGCGTCGACGACGTGGGGCTGCGGGAGCTGGCCCAGCAGGCCGCCTCGGTGGACGGAGTCGAGCAGGTGGTCGTGGTCAGCCCGGAGGAGGCCCTCGAGCGCTTTCGGCGCAGCGTGGGCGGCGCCGACCTGCTGGACGGGCTCGACGACAATCCCCTGCCGGCCTCCCTCGAGGTCGTCCTGCTGGCCGAGCACCGGAGCTCCGAGGGGCTCGCCCGGGTCGCGGCGGCGCTCGAGGCGCTGGACGGGGTCGAGGAGCTGGCCCACGGCCAGGAATGGGTGGAGGGCTACGCCCGCGCGGTGTCCCTGGCGCGCGCCGGCGCCGTCGGCCTGGGGATCGTGCTGTCCCTGGCCGCGCTGTTGATCGTGGCCAACACCATCCGCCTGGGGGTCTACGCCCGGGAGGACGAGCTCGAGATCCTGGGTCTGGTCGGGGCCAGCCGCACCTACGTCCGGGTGCCCTTCCTCCTGGAGGGGTCGCTGCTGGGACTGGCCGGCGGGCTGCTGGCGCTCGGGGTGCTGTGGCTGGCGTTCGTGGCCGTGGTGCCGCGGGTCGAGTACGGGCTGGCCCTCTTCCTGGGCCAGCAGACTCCGACCTTCTTCGGCGGCGGCGGGGTGCTGGCGCTGCTGTGCGCCGGGGGCGGACTGGGGGCCCTGGGCTCGGCCACGGCGCTGGTGGGCTGGAAGACGTGACCGGCGCACGGGCGGGGCGTCGGCCGGCGGGGGGGCGCGGGCGGGTGGCGGCCGGGCTGGGCGTCGCGCTGCTCGTCGCCGCCGCTCCGCTGCACGCCGAGCGCGACCGCGAGCTCGAGGAGCTGCGCGGCGCGATCGAGTCGTCGCGCGAGCGGGTGGGGCGCTTCGAGCGCGAAGAGCGCGCGCTGCTGGCCCGCCTCGAGGAGATCGACCGCCGGAGCACCGAGCTGTCGGCGGCGGTGCGAAGGGCGCGAGAGCGGGCGGAGGCCGCCCGCGCGCGCCTGGGCGGCGCGGAGGCGGAGCTCGCCGCCGCCGAGTCCGCCCTGGGCCGGACCCGCCAGGCGATGTCCCGGCGCGCGGTCGCCCTCTACAAGGCCGGAGAGGGCGGGCCCGTGGCGCTGCTCTTCTCCACCACCTCGATGCGCGATTTCCTTTCGCGCTGGTCGACCCTGCGCGCGGTCCTCGACTACGACGCGGAGCTGGTGGACCGCTTCGCCCGGGAGCGGGACCGGCGCGCGGCGGCCCGCGCCGAGGCGGAGCGCGCGACCGCCGAGCACGAGGCGGCGGTGCGAGACCTCCGCGCCCGGCGCGGGGAGCTGGCCGTGGAGCGCAAGGGCAAGGGCGTCCTGCTCGCCGCCGTGCGCGAAGACCGGGGCCAGGAGCGGGCGCTCCTCATCGAGCTCGAGCGCGCCGCCCGGGCCCTGGAGGAGACGCTCACCCGGCTCGGCGATTCGGGGTCGGGCGACGCGTTCGATCCGGGGGGGCCGGGCTTCGCGTCGCGTCGCGGCCGTCTGAGCGCGCCGGTGGATGCCGAGATCAGCCAGCGCTTCGGTCGGGTGGTCGACCGGGAGTTCCTGACCCAGACCTTCCGCAACGGAGTGGAGTTCGCGGCCGCCGCGGGGGAGTCCGTCCGGGCCATCGCACCCGGCCAGGTCCGCTTCGCCGGCTGGTTCCGGGGCTACGGTCGCATCGTCATCCTCGACCACGGGTCCGACTACTTCACCGTCTCGGGGCACCTGGACGAGATCTTCGTGAGCATGGGCGACCCGGTCGGGGAGGGAGACACCATCGGCACCTGCGGAGAGACCGGCTCGCTCAGCGGGCCGAGCCTCTACTTCGAGATCCGCGAGGGCAGCCGGCCCGTCGATCCCTCCGGCTGGCTCGGCGACTGATCCCGTCGGGCGCCCGGCCCGGCGGAGCCAACGCCCCGCGGCACGGCTAGACTTCGACCTCGGCCCGCTCCTGGGCCGGATCAGACGCGTTGCGAAGGTCATCCATGAGACGCTCCCCCAATCGATCGCTCGTCCCGTTCCTCGCCGGCGCCACCGCTGCGCTGCTGCTCGTGGGGCTCGCCGGAGGCGCCGCCTCGGTCGCCTCCACGCGCTACGAGGACCTGAGCCTCTTCACCAGCGTGCTCAACCTCGTGCGCCGCCACTACGTCGAGCCGGTGGACGAGCGACGCCTGCTGCGGGGCGCCGTCCACGGCATGCTCCAGGAGCTCGACCCCCACTCCGCCTTCATGGACATCGACGCCTACAAGGAGATGCAGATCGACACCCGGGGCGAGTTCCACGGCCTGGGCATCGAGATCACCAAGAGCGCCGACGGCTACATCGAGGTGGTCTCGCCCATCGAGGGCACGCCGGCGGACCGCGCCGGCATCGTCGCCCGGGACCAGATCGTCACCATCTGCCCCACGGTCGTGCCCGAGAGCTGGTCCGAGGACTGCCGCACCACGAAGACCATGACGCTGTTCGAGGCCGTCCAGCTGATGCGCGGTCGCAAGGGCACCGAGATCACGATCCACATCTTCCGCGAAGGCTTCGATCGGCCGCGGCCGTTCACGGTCGTGCGCGACGTGGTCCAGGTCGTGTCGGTCGAGGGCCGCATGGTGGAGCCCGGCTACGCGTACGTGCGCATCCGCTCGTTCCAGGAGCGCACGGCCACCGACCTCGAGGAGATCGTCGCGCGCCTGGAGGAGGAGACCCCGGCCGGCTTCCAGGGGCTGGTGCTCGACCTGCGCGACAACCCGGGAGGGCTGCTCGACCAGGCCGTCCGGGTGTCCGACACCTGGCTCGCCGACGGCCTCATCGTCTACACCCAGGGCCGCGACGAGTCCCAGCGCCAGGAGTACGCGGCGCGCTCCGAGGGCACCCAGGGCCGCTACCCGATGGTGGTGATCGTCAACGGAGGCAGCGCCAGCGCCTCGGAGATCGTCGCCGGCGCGCTCCAGGACCAGTACCGCGCGCTGGTGCTCGGCGAGGGGACGTTCGGCAAGGGATCCGTGCAGACCGTCTACCCGCTGGAGGACGGCTCGGGCCTGCGGCTCACCACGGCGCGCTACTACACGCCGTCGGGTCGCTCCATCCAGGAGGTCGGGATCGAGCCCGACATCGTGGTGGGCCACAACGCCGTCCAGGCGGCCCTCGAGGAGGGGCGGCGGATCCGCGAGCGCGACCTCGAGGGGCACCTGCTGAACGAGGGCTCGGAGAGCGAGGAGCCCCCGGGCGCCGAAGGCGAGGGCGGCGACCCGTCGGCCGCGGCACCCGAGGAGGACATCCAGCTGGCCCGCGCCCTGGAGGTCCTGAAGAGCTGGACCTACTTCGAGCGCCTGCGCCGGACCCCCGACACGGGCGCCGCCATGCAGGCTCGCGCGGAGGCGGCGCCCTGAGCCGCGAGGCCTGCGGAATCGGTCGGGCGGCCCGAGGCGGCCGGTCGTCGCGAGGCGGTCGGGCGTCCGCACACGGCGAGGCGTCTTGAGGCGGCGAAGCGGGACGGCCTCGAGCGTGGGCCGATGAGCGCGCCCGGCGGAGGTCCGGCGGAGCGTCGCGTGTTCGGCGTCGGCGAGCTGCTCTCCGGGCTGCGCCACCTCCTGGAAGACCGGGTGGGCCGGGTCTGGGTCTCCGGCGAGATCAGCAACCTGTTTCGCGCCGCCTCGGGCCACGTCTACTTCACCCTGAAGGACGCCGACGGCCAGCTGCGCGCCGCGCTCTTCCGGAACGCCGCCCGGCGCGTGCCGTTCGAGCTCGAGGACGGGCTCGAGGTGGTGGTCCACGCCGACGCCACGGTCTACGAGGCGCGGGGCGAGCTGCAGCTCGTGGTGCGCCAGGTCGAGCCCCGGGGCCAGGGCGCCCTGCAGCTCGCCTTCGAGCAGCTGCGCCGGCGCCTGGAGGCGGAGGGCCTCTTCGACGCAGCGCGCAAGCGACCCCTGCCCGAGCGCCCTGGCTGCGTGGGCGTGGTGACGTCGGCGCGCGGGGCGGCCGTGCGCGACGTCATGCACGTGCACCGGCGGCGCTTCCCGGCCGCGCGGCTCCTGCTCGCGCCCACCCGCGTCCAGGGCGAGGGCGCCGCGGGCGAGATCGCCGCCGCCCTCCACCGGCTCGCCGGCCGCGGCGACGTGGAGGTGATCCTGCTGGTGCGCGGCGGCGGCTCGCTGGAGGACCTCTGGGCCTTCAACGAAGAGGAGGTGGTGCGCGCCATCGTGGCCTCGCCGGTGCCCGTCGTCTCGGGAGTGGGCCACGAGACCGACGTCACGCTGGCGGACCTGGCGGCCGACGCCCGCGCCGCCACGCCCTCGGCCGCGGTCGTGCTGGCGCTGCCCGACGGCCAGGCGCTCCGGGACGAGCTGGAGGCCCGTGTGGACCGGCTGTGGACGGCCGCGCGCCTCAAGCTCGAGCGTCTGCAGGTGCGACTCGACCGCGCGGGCGACGGGCTCGAGGCCGCGTCCCCCTCGGCCCGGCTGGCGGTCCAGCGCACGCGCTACGCGGCGGCCCATCGGGCCCTGGTCCGGGAGTGGGAGGAGCTGCAGTGGCGCCGCCGGGCGCGCTTCGGGCGCGCGGCCGAACGCCTGGCGGCGACACCGCCCGACGTCGGCGCCCGGGCGCTGCGCCTGGCCGGCGCCGCGCGAGCGCTCCGCGCCGCCGGCCGCCGGGACTTCGAACGGCGGGTCGAGAAGCTGGGCGCGCTGGCCCACGAGCTCGACCTGCTCTCGCCGCTGGCGGTGCTCGGCCGGGGCTACGGGCTGGTGCGCCGGGCTTCGGACGGGGTCGTCGTGCGCGAGGCGGGCGATGCGCCGCCGGGCGAGGGGCTCGACGTCCGCGTCGCCCGCGCCCGGATCCGGGCGGTGGTCGAGGCCGTCTCCGAGCGCCCCGACGAGGAGGCCTGAGGCTCCCCGCCCACCCCCGGGTGCCGTTGCCTCGGGAGTGCCCCAGGGTGGCCGCATCCCTGCCGAAAGTGCTTTCGATTCGCGGGGTTTCGCTGCAACCCGCGTTGACTGGCCGGAGGTCGGCCGTTAGCCTCGCGCGGCCATGACCGCCCGACGCAAGACTCCGAACCCGGCCCCGGCCGCCGCCGCCGAAGGCGCCGTGGCGCCCGCCGGTTCGGAGGCGGCGCCGGCCGCCGGTCAGGAGCCCTCGTTCGAGAACGCCCTCGAGCGGCTGGAGCAGATCGTCGAGCAGCTCGAGCAGGGCGACCTCGAGCTCGAGGCATCGCTCGCGGCCTTCGAGGAGGGAGTCGGGCTGTCGCGGCACTGCGCCCGCCAGCTCGAGGTCGCCGAGCAGCGCGTCGAGGTGCTGGTGCGGGAATCCGGGGAGTGGCTGGCGCGGCCCTTCGATCCGCCCGAAGGCGCGCCCGAAGACGAGCTCGAAGACGACCCGGAAGGCGTCTGATGGACGCCGGCGCGTACCTCTGCGATTGTGCCGCCCGGGTCGACGCGGCCCTGGAGGCCGGGCTGCCTGCGGCCGACGCAGCGCCCGCCTCGCTCCACGCCGCCATGCGCCACCTGGTGTTTCCCGGCGGCAAGCGTCTCCGGCCGGCGCTCGCCATGGCCGCGGCCGAGGCGGTGGGAGCCCCGCCCGAGGCCGCGCTGCCCGTGGCCGTGGGGGCCGAGCTCGTCCACACCTACTCGCTGGTCCACGACGATCTGCCCTGCATGGACGACGACGACACCCGCCGAGGTCGGCCCACGGTGCACGTGGCCTACGGCGAGGCGCTGGCCGTGCTGGCCGGTGATGCCCTCCAGGCCCTGGCCTTCGAGGTGCTGCTGGCAGACGGGGGCGAGCGCACGGGCGCGGCGGCCGCCCGCCTCGCCCGCGCCGCCGGGTCGCGGGAGCTGGTGGGGGGGCAGGTCGACGACCTCGCGGCCGAGACCGGGCCGGCCCCCGAGCTGGCGGACGTGCTGTCGATCCACCGGCGCAAGAGCGCAGCGCTCATCGCGGCGGCCATCGCCGGCGGGGCCGAGCTGGCGGGCGGGACGCCCGCGGAGGTCGCGCTGCTCGAGGACTTCGGCCGGAGGGTGGGCGTGGCGTTCCAGATCGCCGACGACCTGCTCGACGCCGACGAGGACGGAGCCTGCTCGGTGGTGCCGCTGCTCGGCGTCCCGGCGGCTCGCGAGCGCGCCGAGACGCTCCTCGACGAAGCGCTCGCGATGATCGAAGATTGGGGCGAGCGCGCCGAGCCCCTGCGGGAGCTGGCCCGATTCTCGGTGCGGAGGAAGCAATGAGCAAAGAGCGACTGCTCTATGGAATCGACTCGCCCGAGGACCTGCGCCAGCTCTCCCGCGAGCAGGTCGCCCAGGTGGTGGACGAGATCCGCAGCGAGATCCTCGAGAACGTCTCCCAGACCGGGGGCCATCTGGCTTCCAGTCTCGGCGCCCTCGAGCTGATTACGGGCATCCACTACGTGTTCGACACGCCCGAGGACCGGCTGGTCCTCGACGTGGGGCACCAGGGCTATCCCCACAAGATGCTCACCGGGCGCCGCGAGGCCTTTCCGTCCATCGGCAAGGAAGGCGGCATGGCGAAGTTCCTGCGCCGCTCCGAGAGCGAGTACGACCACTTCGGCGCGGGCCACGCCGGGACCTCCATCTCGGCGGCGCTGGGCATGGCGACCGCCATGGAGCAGCAGGGCCGGGGCCACTGCGCCGTCGCACTGATCGGCGACGGCGGCATGACCGCCGGCATGGCGTTCGAGGCGCTCAACCACGCAGGGCACCTCCCGGCCAGGAACCTGGTGGTGGTGCTCAACGACAACGAGATGTCGATCTCGCCCAACGTCGGCGCCATGTCCTCGTATCTGTCCCGCAAGTTCTCGGCGCCCATGGTGCGACGCATGAAGCACTGGGCGAAGGACTTCCTCGGCGGCCTGCCCGGCGACATGGTCCACTGGGCGCGCAAGGCCGAGGAGTCGATGAAGGTCTTCTTCTCCCCCGGGCTGCTCTTCGAGGCGCTGAACTTCCGCTACGTGGGGCCGATCCAGGGCCACCGCATCGACGTCGTCATCGAGACCCTCGAGAACGCCAGGCAGATGCTCGCCAACGGCGACGGCCCGATCCTGGTCCACGCCATCACCGCCAAGGGACACGGCTACGAGCCGGCCGAGCGGGATCCCAACAAGTACCACGGCGTCTCGAAGTTCGACGTGGCGTCGGGCGAGTTCGCTCCCAAGAAGTCGGGGCCGCCTTCCTACACGAAGGTGTTCGCCAACACCCTCATCCGCCTGGCCCACGAGGACGAGCGCATCGTCGGCATCACGGCGGCCATGGCCGACGGGACCGGCCTCGAGGCCTTCCGGCGCGAGTTCCCCGACCGCTTCTACGACGTGGGCATCGCCGAGCAGCACGCCGTGACCTTCGCGGCCGGACTGGCCTGCGAGGGCATGAAGCCGGTGGCGGCCATCTACTCGACCTTCCTGCAGCGCGCCTACGACCAGGTGGTGCACGACGTCTGCCTCCAGAACCTCGACGTCACGTTCGCCCTCGACCGCGCCGGCGTGGTCGGGGCCGACGGCGCGACCCACCAGGGCTTCTACGACATCGCCTACTTCCGGAGCCTCCCCAACACCGTGGTGATGGCGCCCAGGGACGAGAACGAGCTGCAGCACATGCTGCGCACCGCGATCGAGCACCCGGGACCCGCGGCCATCCGCTACCCGCGCGGCAACGGTCTGGGCGTGCCCATGGATCCCGAGGTGAAGCCCCTGCCGCTCGGCGAGTCCGAGCTGCTGCGCGACGGAGACGACCTGCTGCTCCTGGCGCTGGGCACCCTGGTGCACCCGACCCTCGAGGCGGCCGAGACGCTCCAGGAGGAGGGCATCCGCGCAGCCGTGGTGAACGCGCGCTTCGTCAAGCCTCTCGACACCGCCCGCATCCTGCCCCTGGCGCGGCGCTGCCGGGCCGTGCTCACCGTCGAGGAGCACGTGGGCATGTGCGGGTTCGGCAGCGCGGTGCTCGAGGCGCTGGCCGACGCCGACGTCGACGTGCCGGTCCACCGCCTGTCCATTCCCGACGAGCTCGTGGAGCACGGCAACCCCGACGAGATCCTGCAGCGCATCGGTCTGGACGCCGGCGGCATCGCCCGCGCCGCCCGGGAGCTGCTGCAGGACGGGAAGAGCGGCTGAAGGGCGAGCGCCTGGACGAACGGGTCCTGGCCCTCGGCCTCGCCGAGAGTCGAGCGCGCGCCCAGGCCCTGATCCGCACCGGCGACGTGCTGGTGGACGACGTCCCCGTCGACAAGCCCGGCACCCGCGTTCGCGACTCCGCGGTCGTGCGCCTGCGCTCCGGCGCGGCGCCCCGGCGCTTCGTCTCCCGGGGCGGCGAGAAGCTGGCGGGGGCGCTCCTGGACCTGGGCCTCGATCCGCGGGGCGCCCGCTGCCTCGACGTGGGCGCGTCCACGGGCGGGTTCACCGACTGCCTGCTCCAGGCCGGGGCCGAGCGGGTCGCGGCCGTGGACGTGGGCTACGGCCAGCTCCATCCCCGGCTGCGGGACGATCCGCGGGTGGCGGTCCTCGAGCGCAGCAACATCCGCAGCCTGGAGCGCGACGCGATCGACTTCGAGCCCGACTGGGTGGTCGTCGACGTGTCGTTCGTCTCGTCGCGCCTGGTCCTGGACCGGCTGGCCGGGCTGGCGCCCCGGGCCCGCTGGCTGGTCATGGTGAAGCCCCAGTTCGAGGTGGGCCGGGAGCGCGTGGGCAAGGGCGGGGTCGTCCGCGACGCCGGGCTCCGGGCCGAGGCCGTGGACACCGTCGCCGCCCACGCGGCCGCGCTCGGCTGGGTCGAGCGGGGGAGGGCCGAGAGCCGCGTCGCCGGCCCCAAGGGGAACCGGGAGGTCTTCCTGTGGCTCGAGCCGGCGCCCGATCGGGCCGATGGGTGACTTGACGGGGAAACGCTGCATCCTACGTTCACGCGGCACGGTGCCGCTCCGGAGGAGAACGATGTCGATGATCGAGGTCACGGACGCCGCGTCCGAGCGGATCAACTCGCTGCTCGAGAGCGACGGCAAGCGCGACAGCCACGGCCTGCGGCTGAAGGTGATCGGAGGGGGCTGCTCCGGGCTCCAGTACCAGCTCTCCTTCGACGACCAGACGAAGGACACGGACTCCGATCTCCAGGTGAACGGGGTGCGGCTGCTGGTGGACGAGCGTTCGGCGCTCTATCTGGTGGGCAGCGTGCTCGACTTCGTGGACACCCTTCAGGAGTCGGGCTTCAAGATCGAGAATCCCAACGCCTCGAACACCTGCGGCTGCGGTCAGTCCTTCGCCGCATGACCCCCACGGGCTGACCCGTCATGGCGCGCTCGCGCCCCCTCTATCTGGACCACCAGGCGACCACCCCCATCGACGAGCGGGTGCTGGACGCCATGCTCCCGTACCTGCGCGATGAGTTCGGCAACGCCTCGAGCGTGAGCCACGCCTTCGGCTGGCGCGCGTCCGCCGCCGTCGACGACGCGCGGGAGCGCCTGGCGGCGGCCATCGGCGCAAGGCCCGGGGACGTGGTGTTCACCAGCGGAGCCACCGAGAGCAACAACCTGGCCCTGCTGGGGGGCGCCCGCGCACGGGCGGCCCACCGCGGCCAGGTGGTGACCGTGGCCACCGAGCACCACGCGGTGCTCGACCCCGTGGAGGCCCTGGGCCGCGAGGGCTTCGAGACCACGGTGCTGCCCGTGGGCGGCGACGGCCTGCTCGACCCGGGCGCCGTCGAGGACACGCTGGGCGAGCGCACCGCGCTGGTGTCGGTGATGGCGGCCAACAACGAGATCGGGGTGCTCCAGCCGGTCGCGGAGATCGGCCGGATCTGCCGCGAGCGGGGCGTCTGGCTCCACACCGACGCCGCCCAGGCGGTGGGCAAGGTGCCCGTCGACGTCGACGCACAGTCGATCGACCTGCTCTCCATCTCCGGCCACAAGGTCTACGGCCCGAAGGGCGTCGGCGCCCTGTACGTGCGCAGTCGGCGCCCGCGCGTGCGACTGGAGCCCCTCTTCCACGGCGGCGGTCACGAGCGCGGCCTGCGACCCGGCACCCTGCCGGTGGCGCTGATCGTGGGCCTGGCCCGGGCCGTCGAGATCGCCGTCGCCGAGATGGAGAAGGAGGCGCGCCGACTCGGCGAGCTGCGCGACCGCCTCTGGGATCGCCTCGGCGGTGCGCTCGAGGGCGTGCACCGCAACGGCCATCCGGAGCGGCGCCTGCCGGGCAACCTGAACGTGTCGTTCGAGGGGGTCGACGGCGAGCGGCTCCTGCTGGCGCTGCAGGACCTGGCGATCTCGTCGGGCTCCGCCTGCACCTCGGCCCGACCGGAGCCGAGTCACGTGCTCGCCGCCCTCGGCCTGTCCGAGGAGCTCTCGCGGGCCTCCCTGCGCTTCGGCCTGGGGCGCGGAACCACCGAGACCGACATCGACTTCGCCGCCGAGCGGGTGGTGGAGGAGGTGCGGAGCCTCCGCGACGCCGGGCGCGGCCCGCGCTAGACTGCCGACTTCCAGCCATTGTCCCCACGGGGCCCGGGCGACGGGGATCCCCCCGGTTCGAGCCATGGCCCGATCCGCCGGTCACGCCGAGCGGCGCGAGCGTGGGGAATTGCGGCGAAGACGAACAGCGGACCGCAGCGGCGAGCGCCGCCCGGTCCGGCCGATCGGCCCGGTGCGTCCGGTCGATCGGGTCCAGCGGATCAAGGGAGTCATCGGTGTCCGAGAGCAAGTCGACGAACATCACCTGGCACTTCGGAGAGGTGCCGCGGGAGGAGCGGGAGAAGAAGCTGGGTCAGAAGGGCTGCACCATCTGGCTGACCGGCCTGTCGGGCTCGGGAAAGTCCACGGTGGCGGTGGCCACCGAGCGCGCGCTCGTGGATCGCGGTCGCGTGGTCTACATGCTGGACGGCGACAACATCCGCCACGGGCTCAACTCGAACCTGGGCTTCTCGCCCGAGGACCGCACCGAGAACATCCGGCGCATCGGCGAGGTGGCGAAGCTCTTCACCGACGCCGGGGTCATCGTGTTCACGTCGTTCATCTCGCCCTATCGCGCCGATCGCGACCGGGTGCGGGAGATCATGAACGACGGCGACTTCATCGAGGTGTACGTCGCGGCCGACGTCGAGACCTGCGAGAGCCGCGACGTGAAGGGGCTCTACAAGAAGGCCCGCGCCGGAGAGATCCCGGAGTTCACCGGCATCTCCGCCCCCTACGAGGCCCCGGAGAAGCCGGAGCTGGTGCTCGACACCGGCAGCCAGAGCGTCGAGAAGAGCGTCGAGCAGCTGATCGCCTACCTCGAGGCGGGCGGCTATCTCGGCGATTCCTGAGCCCGGCGCCGCCGGGCTGCCCGGGGCGAATGGGTTACGCTCCGCAGGACGGGCCCGCGAGGGCCCGGTCAGGGAGGGGACGGACAGCATGCCCCGCACGCGGCGAGTCGCGGGTGGCCCCGCGGCGGATCCGGTTCCGGCCCAGCGATCCGGCCGGCACGCGGGGACGTCCATCCTCGCGCTGACGCTGGTCGGCCTGCTCGCGTCCGCCTGCTCGTCGCTCGGTGGACCCAGCGGTCCGTTCGCCGGTGGTGGGGACGACCGCCTCGAGCGACCCGAGGCGCCGGCCGACTACGACGTCCTGGTCGGGAGCCTCGCCTCCCTCGAAGGGCGCCCCGGCGACGCCCGGGCGGCCTTCGAGCGGGCGGCCGAGAAGGATCCCGAGTCCGCCTATCTCCAGCGCTCCCTGGGCCGCCTGGCCGCCCAGCTCGACGACCTCGACGCCGCGCTCGCCCACGCCCGGCGCGCCGTCGAGCTCGCCCCGGAGGACGAAGAGGCGCGCATCTTCCTGGGCCGTCTCCACCGCATCCGGCGCGACGTGGGAGGCGCCGAGGCGGCGCTGCTCGACGAGGACGGCCAGCCCTTCAGTCCCGAGGCGGCGATCCTCCTCTACCAGATCTACCTCGAGTCGGGACAGCTGGCGCGCGCGCTGGCGGTCGCCGAGCGGGTCGCCCAGGAGCATCCGGACATTCTCGGCGGCCACATGGCGGTGGCCACGGCCTACGAGCGCATGGGCCGCCGCGAGCAGGCCGAGGCCGCCCTGCGGCGGGCGATCGAGTATCACCCGGGTCGGTTCGTCCTGTTCAGCCGGCTGGCGCGGATGCGCCGGGCGGCCGGGGATCGCGAGGGTGAGATCGCGGTCTACCGCGAGGCCCTGGGCGTCGATCCGGACCGCTACGGCACCCTGGTCAGCCTGGCCGAGGCGCAGATCGCCGTCGAGGACTTCCCCGGTGCGATCGCGACCTATCGGCAGATCCTCGAGCGCTACCCCGACGACATCCAGTCGATCCGCCGCCTGGCCTCGCTCGAGTACGCCTCGGGCGACCACGAACAGGCGGCGGCCCGACTGGCCGACGCGATCGACCGGCATCCCCAGCACATCGAGCTGGCCTACGCGCTGGGGCAGGTGTTCCGCGGCATCGGCGACGAGGAGCGCGCGCTCGAGGCGTTCCGGCGCGTGCCGCCCACCGACACCTCCTATCCCGAGGCGCGGCTGCGCATCGCCGACATCCTCGAGACCCGCGAGGAGTTCGACGCGGCCCTCGAGGAGGTCGAGGCGGCCAGGGCGATCCGGCCCAACCGCCCCCTCGACTTCCGCGCCGCCACGCTCATGTGGAGGTCCGGGGACTTCGAGGGCGGCGTGTCGCTCCTCGAGGGCCTGCTCGCCGAAGACCCGGACGACGACGAGATCCTCTACCAGATCGGCGTGCTCTACGGGCTCGACAAGCGCATCGACGAGGCGCTCGCCTACATGGATCGCGCGCTGGAGAAGAACCCGGAGAACCCCCACGCCCTCAACTACATCGGGTACACCTGGGCCGAGCGCGGCGAGAACCTCGACGCCGCCGAAGAGCTCATCCTGCGCGCGCTCGCCATCCGACCGGACGACGGCTACATCACCGACAGCCTGGGCTGGGTCTACTACATGCGGGCGCGGCCGCTGGTGGGGCAGGGCCAGATGGAAGACGCCCAGGCGCTGCTCGAGCGGGCCCGCGAGCATCTCGCCGCGGCCGCGGTCCTGACCGGGGGCGACCCCGTGGTCTCCGAGCACCTGGGCGACGTGCACCTGCTCCTCGACGAGAAGGCGCAGGCCCTCGAGTTCTACGAGGAGGCCGTGCGGCTCGAGCCGCGCGAGGAAGAGCAGCCGAACCTCATGGAGAAGCTCGAGAAGCTCCGGCAGGAGCTGGGCGTCCGGTGAGGCTCGCGGCGCTCCTCGTCGCCGCGCTCTGGCTCTCCGGCTGCGTCACTCCACCGGGGCCCCCCGACGCCGGCGTTCCCCTCCCCGGCGACGACCCGCGTCCGGCCCGGCTCGTGGACGAGCTGGCCGAGCGCGCCCAGGGCCGGCGCTCCCTGCGCGGGGTGGTCCGGCTCTCGGTGGACGCCGAGGACGTGAGCCTGCGCACCACCCAGCGCATCCTCGCCCTGCGTCCCTCGCGCCTGCGCGTGGAGGTGATGGGGCTCTTCGGACAGGTGGCGGCCGTGCTCACCACCGACGGCCACACCTACCAGTACGCCCAGTCCGGCGGACCCGGGATCCAGAGCGGCTTCGTCACCCCCGACCTCCTCTGGCAGATCGCCCGGGTCGACCTGGTGCCCGAGGACGCGGTGGGTCTGCTCCTGGGCGCGCCGGTGAAGCCCGACGACCGCGTGGCCGCCGGGGCGAGACAGCTGGACGACGGCGAGATCCGCGTCCGCCTGGAGGACGGGAGCGGGCGCGCCCGGGAGCGCCTGGCCTTCGATCCGGCCGGTCGGCTGGTGGGGGTCGAGGCCTGGGACGAGCACGGCGTCAGCGCCTACGAGGCGCGCTTCGACGAGTTCCGCGACCAGGACGGCACGGCCTTCGCCGATCGGGTCGACCTCCACTTCCCGCGCACCGGCGCCCGCGCGGTCGTGCGCTTTCGCGGGGTGGAGCTGAACCCGGAGCTCGCCCCCCGGCTCTTCTACCTCGAGGGCCCGGAGCGGGTATCCTCGGGCCGCGAGGAGAGGGGGGGAGCCATTCGATGATGCGAGGGGTGCGCCGGGCCGCCGGCCCGGGTCGCGGTCGTGCGGCCGGCCGGCTCGCGACGGCGTGGCGGGTCGCGATCCTCGCCGCGGTCACGGCCTGCGGCAACAACCCCTATCCCGACTCCGACGCCGACCGGAAGATCTTCTACACCACCTTCCGGGAGGCGCCCCGGACCCTCGACCCCGCCGTGGCGTACACGACCTCGGCCCACGCGGTGACCGGGAACGTCTACGACACGCTGCTCGAGTACCACTACCTGAAGCGGCCCTACACGCTGATTCCCGGCCTGGCCGAGGCGGTGCCCGAGGCGGAGCCGCTGCCCGACGGCCGCGTCCGCTACGCCTTCCGCCTGCGGCCGGACCTGCGCTTCCACCGGGACCCCTGCTTCGAGCGCATGGGCTCGGGCCCGGTGCGTCCGATCACCGCCCAGGACCTGGCCTTCCAGCTGCGGCGCATCGCCGACCCCGCGGTGAACAGCCCCGTGGTGTCCCCCTTCTCGAACATCGACGGGTTCGCGGACTTCTCGAAGCGCCTCGCCGAGGCGCGCGAGGCCGATCCGGAGTTCGCCGCGCGGCCGGTCCACGAGCAGTACGCGCGTCTCGGCGGTCCGGTCGGCATCGAGGTGTCCGGAGAGCGCGATCTGGCGATCGTGCTGTCGCAGCCGTATCCCCAGATCCTCTTCTGGTTCGCCATGCAGTTCACCACGCCCATGGCCTGGGAGGCCGTCGCCTGCTACGACGGCGGCGAGGGCCGGCCGTCGCTGGCCGACCATCCGGTGGGCTCCGGTCCCTACCGGCTGGTCGCCTACGACAAGCAGTCCGAGATGGTGCTGGAGGCGAGCCCCGACTGGTACGGCGTGCGCCACCCGGAGTGGAAGGCCCCGGCCGCCACCTATCCTTCGGAGGGCGAGGCCGGAGACCGGGCGGCGGGCCACCTGGACCCCGCCTACGTCGGACGCGGGCTTCCCTTCATCGAGCGCGTGGAGTTCCGGCGGGAGAAGGAGTCGATCCCCGCGTTCAGCAAGTTCCTCCAGGGCTACTACGACGCGTCGGGGATCATCCGCGAGAGCTTCGACAAGGTGATCCGCGAGGACGGCCTCTCGCCGGAGATGCAGGAGCTCGGGATCCGACTGGAGAAGTCCGTGATCCCCGCGGTCTTCTACCTCGGCTTCAACATGGACGATCCGGTGGTGGGCCGCGAGAACGGCGAGCGGTCGCGGAAGCTGCGCCAGGCCATGAGCCTGGTGATCGACGCCGACGAGTACAACCGGCTCTTCTCCAACGGCCGGGGCATCGCCGCCCAGTCCCCGCTGCCGCCGGGCCTGTTCGGGTACGAGGCCGACTACCGCAACCCCTACCGCCCCCAGGGCGGCGTCGTCGACTGGGATCGGGCCCGCGCCCTGCTGGCCGAGGCCGGCTACGAGGGCGGCATCGATCCCGGGACCGGCAAGCCCCTCGCGATGAACTTCGACACGCCGGACACCTCGGCCCAGGGGCAGCTCCGGTTCCAGTTCTTCGTGGACGCCTGGCGCAAGCTCGGCCTCGACGTGCGCATCGACGCGACCAACTACAACCAGTTCCAGGAGAAGGTGCGCAACGGGGCCTACCAGATCTTCATGTGGGGCTGGGTCGCCGACTATCCCGATCCCGAGAACTTCTACTTCCTGCTCACCAGCGAGATGGCGCGCTCGGTCAGCGGCGGACCCAACACGTCCAACTTCTCCGACCCCCGGTTCGACGCCGTGTTCGAGGAGATGAGCGCGCGGCCCAACGACGCGCGCCGCCTGGAGCGGGTGCGCGAGCTGCGCGCCATGCTCGAGCGCGAGCGGCCCTGGATCGAGCTCTTCCACCCCGAGGAGTACGCGCTCTTCCACGGCTGGCTCGAGAACGTGAAGCCCGCGGGCATGTCGTATCCCACCACCAAGTACCGGGACCTGGACGCCGGGACCCGGGCCCGGCTCCGCGACGAGTGGAACCGGCCCGTGGTGTGGCCCGCGTACGCCCTGGTCGCGCTCTTCGTGGCGGGCGCCATCCCGGGCGTGGTCACCTTCTACCGGGAGCGTCAATAGTGCTGGCCTACGTGATCCGACGTCTCGGCTACGGCGCCGTGGTCGTGCTCGGGGTGCTGCTCTTCCTGTTCGTGCTGTTCTTCCAGGTCGCCAGCCCCGACGACGTGGCGCGCCGGGCGGTGGGGGAGAAGGCTCCGCCCGAGGTGGTCGAGCAGTGGAAGGTGAACCACGGGTACGACAAGCCCCTGTGGCCGTGGGACGGGTGGAGCGACAACCTGCTGTTCGACCACTACCGCAAGCTCCTGACCTTCGACTTCGGCCGCAGCGACGCCGACGACGTGCCGATCATCCAGCGCATCCGCGCCGGGGTGGCCCCCAGCCTCGCCCTCACCCTGCCCATGTTCGCGCTGGGGCTGCTGCTCTCGATCCTGCTGGCGCTCTTCGTCTCCTTCTTCCGGGAGACCTACATCGACCGCTACGGGGTGCTGATCTGCGTGCTCGGCATGAGCGTCTCGATGCTCCTCTACATCGTGGGGGCCCAGTACGCGATCGGGAAGCTCCTGCGCTGGTTCCCCATCTCGGGCTTCGACGGCCATCCGGCCGTCGCCGCGCGCTTCCTGGCGATGCCGGTCATCGTGGGCGTCCTGGGCGCCCTGGGCAGCAACGTCCGCTTCTATCGCACGGTCTTCGTCGAGGAGGTGGGCCGGGACTACGTGCGCACCGCCCGGGCCAAGGGCGCGGGGGAGGGGCGCATCATGATGTTCCACGTGCTGCGCAACGCCCTCATCCCCATCCTCACCCAGGTGGTCATCGCCATCCCGTTCCTGTTCACGGGGTCGCTGCTCCTGGAGTCCTTCTTCGGCATCCCGGGGCTGGGCTCGATCATGGTCGACGCCATCAACGGCAACGACTTCTCCACCATGAGGACGCTGGTCTTCATCTTCTCGCTGCTGTTCATCTTCGGACAGATCCTGACCGATCTGAGCTACGCGCTGGTCGACCCGCGCGTGAGACTGGAGTAGCCCGGTGATCGAGCCGTGGGTCTGGTCGAACCTCGTGGTGGGTGCGCTGGCGGTCGGCGTGGTCGCCACCGCGCGGCTGGTCCGGCGCAGCCGCATGTGGAGCGAGTCGTTCCGCCAGCTGTGGCGGCGGCGGCCGCTGGCGATCCTCGTGGTGGCGGCGTACGTCCTCATCGCGCTCCTGGACTCGGTGTCCTGGGTGGGCGGCGCCTCGGAGGACGCCGTCGGCGCCCACGAGGCCAAGAGCCTGCTCGACCGCGCCTTCGTGGGCACCCGGGAGAAGAGCTACTCGGCCCCCTTCGCCGAGGTCGAGTTCTACGGCGGGGCGGCGCTGGCCCATCCCGGGAGCCATCCCCTCGGAACCGACATCATCGGCCGGGACGTTTTCTACCTGACGCTCAAGGGAGCGCGGGTGGCGCTCCTGATCGGCGGGCTCACCAGCCTGATCGCGATTCCCCTGGCCCTGCTCTTCGGCGTCTCGGCCGGCTACTTCGGGGGGCGGACCGACGACGTCGTGTTCTTCGTGATGTCGACGCTCTCGTCGATCCCGGGGCTGCTGCTGCTGATCGCCCTCATCATGGCCATGGGCAAGGGCACGCTCTCGGTCTGCGTCGCCCTCGGGATCACGGGCTGGGTCGGCTTCTGCCGCATGTCCCGGGGCGAGACGCTCAAGCTGCGGGAGCTGGACTACGTGCAGGCCGCCCGCGCCCTCGGTGTGCCCGACCGGACCATCGTCGTGCGGCACATCCTGCCCAACCTGATGCACCTGGTGGTCATCACCTTCGTCCTCACCTTCTCCGGTCTCGTCCTCTCCGAGGCGATCCTGTCGTGGCTGGGGATCGGCGTCGACGGCAGCTGGGGCCAGATGATCGACCAGGCCCGGGACGAGCTGTCCCGGGAGCCCATCGTCTGGTGGAACATCACCGCGGCCGGGAGCGCGCTCTTCGTGCTGCTGCTCGCGGTCAACTTCGTGGGCGACGCCCTGCGCGACGTGCTCGACCCGCGCACGCTGCGGGAGATGGACTGATCCCATGAGTGCGCTCATCGAGGTCCGCGATCTCACCACGGAGTTTCCCGTCGACGGCGGCCGCGCGCCCATCGTCGACAGCGTCTCGTTCAGCATCGAGCGGGGCGAGGTGCTGGCCCTGGTCGGCGAGTCGGGCTGCGGCAAGTCGATGACGGCGCTCTCGGTGATGCGCCTGGTCCCGCGCCCCGGCGTCGTGGTCCGGGGCAGCGTCGAGCTCGACGGCCGCGAGCTCCGCTACCTCTCCATCCCCGACATCCGCCAGGTCCGCGGCAACCAGATCTCGATGATCTTCCAGGAGCCGATGACCAGCCTGAATCCCGTGACCCGGGTGGGCGACCAGGTGGTGGAGGCGATCCGCCTGCACGAGTCGGTGGACCGCGCCGCGGCCCGGCGACGCACCCTCGAGCTCTTCGACCGGGTCGGCATCCCCGATCCCGAGCAGCGGCTCGACGCCTTTCCCCACGAGCTGTCCGGCGGCCTCAAGCAGCGGGTGATGATCGCCATGGCGCTCTCCACCCGGCCCCAGCTCCTGATCGCCGACGAGCCGACCACGGCCCTGGACGTCACGATCCAGGCACAGATCCTGGAGCTGCTCGAGGAGCTGCGCCGCGACCTGGGCATGGCGATCCTGCTGATCACCCACGACCTGGGCATCGTGAACGCGCTGTCCGATCGGGTGGCGGTGATGTACGCCGGCCGGGTGGTGGAGGAGGGGGAGCGGGCCTCGGTCCTGGGGCGCGCCCGACATCCCTACACCCAGGGGCTGCTGCGCTCGATGCCCGCCCTGGGCCGCCCCGGCCACCGGCTCGACGAGATCCCGGGCGTGGTGCCCCAGCCCTCGGAGTGGCCGGCGGGCTGTCGCTTCGCGAGCCGCTGCACCCGGGTGATGGACGTCTGTGAAGGGACCCTGCCCGGGTTCACCGAGCTCGGCGAAGGCCATCGCGTCGCCTGCCACGCGGTCGAGGAGGAGACGCGGTGAGCGAGCCGGTGCTGCGCGTCCAGGGGCTCCGCACCTGGTTCCCCATCCGCGGCGGCCTCATGCAGCGAACCATCGGCCACGTGCGCGCGGTGGACGGCGTCGACCTCGAGATCGCCCGCGGCGAGACCCTCGCCCTGGTCGGCGAGTCCGGCTGCGGCAAGACCACGGTCGGGCGTTCGATCCTGCGCCTGGTCGAGCCCCAGGAGGGCCGGATCGACTACCGGGGCACCGACCTGCGCGGGCTCTCGCCCGGGGAGATGCGCCCGTACCGGCGCAAGCTGCAGATCGTGTTCCAGGACCCCATGGCCTCGCTCGATCCGCGCATGCGGGTGCGCGACATCGTGTCCGAGGGCATGCGTTCGTTCGGCATCGGGGTCGACAGCGACGACCGGACCGAGCGGGTGCGCGCGATCATGGAGCGCGTGCAGCTCGAGCCCGACCACATGTGGCGCTACCCGCACGAGTTCTCGGGCGGACAGCGCCAGCGCATCGGGATCGCCCGGGCCCTGGCGGTGGAGCCCGAGCTGCTGATCTGCGACGAGTCGGTCTCGGCGCTCGACGTCTCGATCCAGGCGCAGATCCTCAACCTCCTGAAGGACCTGCAGGACGAGCTGGGGCTCGCCTATCTCTTCATCACCCACGACCTGGGCGTGGTCCGCTACCTCGCCGATCGGGTCGCGGTGATGTACCTGGGCCAGATCGTCGAGGACGGGCCCACCGAGCGCATCTTCGACGAGCCGCGACACCCCTATACCCGGGGCCTGCTGGACGCGATCCCGTCCCTGGACCCCGAGCGGCGGGGCCAGGCGGCGCGCATCCACGGCGACGTGCCTTCCCCTTCGAACCCGCCTCCGGGCTGCCGCTTCCACACGCGCTGTCCCGAGGTCTTCGACCGCTGCCGTCGGGAGATGCCCGGGCCCATCGCGCTCGAGGACGGACACGTGCGCTGCTTCCTCTGCGAGCCCGACCGGAGCTGAGCCCCGGGCCGGCCGGTTTCGGTAGTCTCTGCACCCCACCCAACCGGAGCCGATGCCCTTGGAGCCCCCCCAGTCCCCCGTTCGTCGTTCGGTCCGGCCGCTGCTCATCGCCGTCGGTCTCGCGGCGTTCTTCTCCGGGGCCCAGTACCTGCGCGGGGAGATGGGGCTCGAGTGGTCGACGGTCTCGATCCGGGAGACCGTGCTGGACCTCGGATGGTGGGCGCCGGCCGGCTTCGTGATGCTGGTGGTCGCGCGACAGCTCCTCGCGATGCCCTCGGTGCTGGTCCTCACCTCGGCGGGCTTCCTCTTCGGCGCGGGGCTCGGCACCGTGCTGGGCGGCGTGGGCCTGGCGCTCAACGCCCTGCTGCTGTTCGTCGTGGCCCGGCTCATGGGGCGGGACTGGGTGCTGCCCCGGCTGCACGCCCGCTTTCCGGACTTCGAGCAGCGGGCCAACGCGGCCGGACCGCCGCTGGTGGCCTTCATGACCGCGCACCCCATGGGCGTGCTCACTCCGTTCCACTTCGCCTCCGGGGTGACGGGCATACGCGGGGTGGTGTTCTTCGCCGTGGTGCTGCCGGCCGCCCTGTTCCGGGCCGCCTGCTACTCGTTCCTCGGCGCCAACCTCCTGGAGCCGGGATCCACCCGGTTCTGGATCGCCAGCGGCCTGCTCCTGGCGGTCGCGATCCTGCCCCTGGCCCATCCGGGCGTGCGCGCCCGGCTGCTCCGGCGTCCGGACGACGCCCGGGGCTGAGGCCGCCCGGGCCCGCCCGGCGCCCCGGTGTCCACGGCCGGCCCGGCGAGGGCCGGGCAGTCAAGTGTCCGCCCCGTTCCGCCGAGACGTCCAGCGGTATGTCTGCGCAGAAGAAGCTCGGAGAGATCCTGGTCGAGGCCGGGGTGATCGACCAGTTCCAGCTCCGCTCGGCGCTCGGCGAGCAGCAGCGGTGGGGCGGGCGTCTGGGCATCACCCTCATCAAGCTCGGCTTCGTCGACGAGCGCGACCTGGTGCGCGCGCTGGCGGCCCAGATGGATCTCCCGGTCGCCCGGCTGGAAGGCAAGCGCATCCAGAAGGAGGTCCTGGACCTGGTGCCCGCGGAAGTGGCCGAGGAGTCGATGTGCCTTCCGCTGTTCGTGCGCGACGAAGCGGGTCGCCAGACCCTCTACCTGGGAATGGAGGACCCGTGCGACCTCCGGGTGATGGACGAGCTGCGCTTCCGCACGGGCATCGCGGTCAAGCCCGTGCTGATGGGCCCGTCGGAGATCTGCGAGGGCATCGATCGCTTCTACCACCGGCGAGAGCCCGGCTCGGGGACGCTCGAGCTGGTGGACAGCCCGGCGCCGGCGGTCCTGGCCCGCGAGCACGATCTGGGGCCCGAGCCGCCCAGGCCCGGCCCGGCGCCGGTTCCCGAATCGCCCACGCTGCCCACGCCCGAGAGCAGCCCCGGCGCCTGGGCGGCCGCGGTCGCCCTGCTGCTGGTCGAGAAGGGCGTCGTGACCCGCGAGGAGCTCGAGTCGCGGGTGGTGGCCCAGCTCGGCCTGACCGGCTCCCGGGCCCCTGCCCCGGGCGAGCCCGACGGGTCCTGACCCGCCCGGCCTCGGCTCGACCCGCCACGCCTCGTCTTGACATGCCGGTTGGGCGGCGTCACTCTGCGCGATCCCCGGTCTCGATCAGTCCAGGGCCTTCCCTCCGCCGCCGCGGCGGATGTGCCCGGAGCCCGCGATCCAGGCGATGGATCCGAGCGATCGACCCAGCTGACCAATCCAGCTGACCGACCCAGCTGACCGATCCAGCTGACCGATTCAGCTGACCGATCCAGCTGACGAGAGTGACGAGAGGAAGAGCCATGCGTCTCGAATTCAACATCGAGATCGATCGCATCGAGGTCCCCCGCTTCTCGGTGGAGGCCACCGAGGGCATCGGCAAGCTGTTCACGCTCGCCACGCTCGTGATGAACGTGCTCGAGCAGAAGCAGCATGTGGAGATCGTCTTCCACGGGCTCAACCCCGAGGACCCGCAGCGCAAGATCGGCGCCTTCGGCGAGATCCTGTCGAGCTGCGAGAGCCTCGGGCCCGTCCAGGTGTCCGAGGGCAAGGGCGGCCGCATCGAGGGCTCTTCGAGCTACTTCCAGTGGGTGCAGGTCACCCGCTAGCCCGTCCCGCGCGCGGCTCCCGAGAGGGCCGCTCTATGCCGCTTCGCTTCGCCTGAGGTCCTCGGTTGCCCCGACCGGGGGAAGGGTTGCGACTCCGTCTCCCTCCCGTGTCGGATGTGCGCAGGCTGGCGGCTGCAGGGAACACGACGCCTGCGCTCGTCCACACGCTGGCCGCCCGCATTGCAGGAGCGCTTCGAGCTCGCGAGCTCGGTGCTCGCTTCGGCGGTCGCTCCGCTGTCAACCCTTCCCCCGGTCTCGCACCGGGCAGCCAGCGACCAGAAAGCCGACGTCGAGAGGCGGGAGGATTCGGGTGGGCTCTGGGGCGTCGGGATCGAGATCGGGCTAGGGCGCGAGCTCGCAGTCGCTTCCGGACCAGTGGTGCTCCCGGGCGAGGCTCGCCCGGACCAGGGACCGCAGGGCCGACCCGTTCGACACCGAGAAGGGCAGGGCGCGGGCGTAGCAGTCGAAGGCCTCGCGGCGCACGTCGGAGCCGACGAAGTCGTCCGGGAGCGACGCGTTCAGCTCGGCGAGCGCCCGGAGGCGCCGGCGGTCGTCCAGGCGCCGGCGGAAGCGCACGCCTTCCAGGTCGATCAGGATCGGCCGGAGCGGCGCGCCGCCGTCCTCGGGATCCAGCAGATGCACGTGCAGGGCCTGGAGGTCCCCGTGCTCGACGCCGTGGCGGTGCAAGGCGCGCAGCAGCCGGCCGAGCGCCTGGAGCGGGCGCTCCGGTCCCGCGCTCCAGACGGCGGGGTCGCTGGCCACGGGAGCGGGTCGCAGGTCCTCCATCACGATGCGCGACCGGACCGGGACCCCGAAGCGCCACTCCTCGACGTAGGCCAGGGGCGTCGCCACCCCGATGCCCCGGCACGCGAGGCCGTGGCCGGCGCGCCAGGCCCGGCGGGCCGGGGAGCCGCGCACCCGGTCGGCCAGCCGGCGCAGCAGGCCCGTCTTCACCACCTCCTTCACCACCAGGGCGTGGTCGCCCAGCCGCACGGCGGCGATGCACGATCGATGGTCGCGCTTCAACACGTCGGTGGTCCCGTCGCGGGGCTCCGACCCGAGCTTCGCAAGGTCGTGGGCCGCCAGCGCGGCGTGGACCGCGGAGGCGTCGATGGCCCGCGAGCGCAGGCCGCGCTCGCCATCGGCCCTGAAGGCGGCGAAGCGCCGGCCCGGTCGCCCGCAGCGCCGGGTGCGGCTCGCGTAGTAGGCGCGCGCCCGGCGCTGGCCGGCCCGGGCGACGCGCCGGAGCCGCTCGCGGTCGCCGGCGGAGCGCCGCCCGGGCGCGCGCTCGAGCCCCAGGGCGGCCACCCGGAAGGCCGTGCGGTCGCCCAGCGAGAAGCCGTTGTGGAAGAGGGAGAAGTCGAGGGCCCCCAGGTCCGCGAGCCGCGCGGCGGCCGTGCCGGTGGAGCGCGCTCGCTGGAGGTCGAGGAGCACGGGACCGTCCGCGGTGAGCCGCAGGTTGCCGGTGTGGAGGTCGCCGTGGACGCGGCCCGCCCGGTGCAGGGAGGCGACCAGCCGACCCACCTCCGCGAGCCGTCCGCGCCGCTCCCGGACCGGGGCCGAGAGCAGGGACTCGAGCTCGGCGCCGTCGAGGTACTCCAGCACCAGGAGGTCGTCGCCGCCGCTGCGGGCCAGGCCGAGAGCCGGGGGCACGGCGACCCCGCGGTCGGCCAGCTCCCGCAGGCTCCGCCACTCGCGCAGCGCCGGACGCCGCCCGAGCCAGCGCTTCCAGGGCCTCCGGCGGGCGGTCGCGGCCTCTGCCTCCCGAGGCGCCGGGGTCCCGCGGAAGCGCTTCACCAGCAGGGCGCGCCCCGCGCCGAAGTCGAGCCGGACCAGCTCGCGCAGCCGAGACGCGGCCAGGGCACGGGCGCCTCGCGGGTCGCCGGCGAGCCAGCGCTCGAGGCGTTCGCCCACGGCGCGCTCTCCCGTCCATTCGTCGAGGCGCGGCCCGCTCACGACGCGATCCCGGCGTAGAGCCTCTGCAGGGCCTCGATCTGCAGCGGCCAGTCCAGCCCCGCGGCCGCCTTGCGCCCGGCCTCGCCGCAGGTCCGGCGCTCCTCGGGATCGGCCAGGCGGTCGAGGGCCAGGGCGAAGGCGCTGGCGTCCTCGGGGTCGTCCACCACCTCGCCGCAGCCCTCGAGGACCTCGGCCGCGCCGGCGCGGGTGCTCGTGACCACCGGGCGACCGGCGGCGGCCGCTTCCAGGCACACCAGGCCGAAGGCGTCGTAGCGGGTGGGGAGCAGGAGACCGTCGGCGGCCGCGTAGACCCGCTCCATGTCGGCGCGCGCGCCCAGGAACACCACCCGGTCGCCGATGCCCAGCTGCTCCGCCCGGGCGCGCCAGGGGGCCGTGCGATCGGCGCCGGCGACCCACAGCCGGGCCCGGCGGTCCCGGGCGCCCGCGATCGCGGCCAGGGCCGTGTCGAGCCCCTTCCGCCTCCATCCGGACCCGGCGAGCAGCCAGACCGCGGCGTCCGTCGCGTCGCCCAGGATCTCCCGGCGCAGGGCCGCCGCGGCCGTCTCCGAGGTCCGGGCGAAGCGGCCGACGTGGACGCCGTTGCGCACCACCGCGAGGCGCGAGGCGGCGACGCCGAAGCGGTCGCGGATCTCGCGGGCCACCATGGCCGACGGGCACTGCACGATCTGTGCGGGGTCGGCGAAGATCCGCCGGTCGAGCTCCAGCTGGAGGGCGTGGCGCGGCGACACGCGCCGCCAGCGGGCGCCCCGCGGTCCGTAGGTGCTCCGCATGGACTCCGCATGGCAGCCGCCGCCGGCGTGGAAGACGTCCTGGGAGAGGGTCCGGCAGAACGAGTGGACCACGTCGACCTCGTCGCGGGCGCGCAGGCGGGCCACCCGGCGCGCCACGCCGCGGGTGAAGAGCGCCACCCGCGCCGGCTGCCAGAACCTCGGGGCGTCCACGCGCTCGAGCTCGATGCCCGGCACCGGCTCGCCGAGACGCGCGAGCACGCGGACCCGGCAGCCGGCGTCGCGCAGGCCGTGGGCGACGGTCCAGACCACCTGCTCCACCCCGCCCGGGCTCGGGGCGAAGCGCTCCACGATCAGCGCGATGCGCACGTGACCCCTCGCGCGCTGGCCGGGGCCGCGGGTCGCGGGCGCGTCGGGACGCGGGGCCGGAGGCGGCGATCGGGCGGGGGGGCGCCCGCCGGGGCGCCGGAGGAGGCCCCGACCGAGGCGCGCGGGCGGGGCGCGGCGCGGCGCGGCATGGGGGCAGGGTATCCCGGGGCGTGGGCGATTGGCCAGCCACCGGCGACGCGGGCGCTGGCTCGGGTGGGTCGGGGTGGAACCACGCCGCCCCTTGCGGTGTCGAGGGCAGGCGGACCCAGGTCCCCGCTTGAGGGAGGTGCTCCGAGTGGGTATGTTCCGCGCGCCTCGCAGAACGTGGAAGACCATCCGATCGAGGCACCCATCTGTGTCCCAGGCTGTGTTCCAGGCCCAATCGACCCTACAGACCATGCCGTCCGCCTCAAGCGAGAGAAAGTCCAGCGCTCGAGACAAGCGCCAGGTCATCCTCGATGCGGCGATCAAGGTCTTTGCGCGCACGGGCTACCACGGCTCGCGGGTGTCCGACATCGCCCGCGAGGCCGGCATCGCCTACGGGCTCGTCTACCACTACTTCAAGAACAAGGAAGAGATCCTCGACACGATCTTCCGCGAGCGCTGGGGCGGCTTCCTGGAGGCCGTCGACGCCATCGCCGACGGGACTTCTGCGACCGAGGACAAGCTGCTCTCCATCGCGGCGCTGATCCTGAGCGCCTACCGCCTGCGGGAAGACTGGGTCAAGGTGCTGGTGTTCGAGATCCAGCGGACGTCGCGCTTCGCCCGGCCCGACCAGATCAAGGCCGTGGGGCGCTTCTTCCAGACCGTCGCGCGCATCCTGCGCGAGGGACAGGAGCGCGGGGAGCTGCGGGCGGACGTGGACCCGGACGTCGCCTGCTACGTGTTCGTCGGGGGGCTCGACATCATCGTCACCAGCCGGGTGCTCAACGTGATCGAGATCCACGGCGGGGAAGAGGCGGAGAGCGAGTACTACCTGAAGGTGGCGCGGACCGTCGTGGACATCTTCATCAACGGTCTCAAGGTGGAGGGAAGCGCGGAGTGACTGCAGAGGCCGGGGCCATCGAGGCCCGCAATCTCTCGAAACGGTACGGCGACGTCCAGGCCGTCGACGCCATCTCCTTCAGCGTCGCGCGGGGCGAGGTGGTCGGATTCCTCGGGCCGAACGGAGCCGGGAAGACCACCACCATGCGCATGCTGACGGGCTTCCTGCCCGCCACCGACGGCACCGCGGTGATCGACGGCCACGACATCTTCGACGACCCGCTGAAGGCGCGGCGCGCCGTGGGCTACCTGCCCGAGTCGCCGCCCCTCTACCCCGAGATGAGCGTCGAGGGCTACCTCCGGTACGTCACCCGCATCAAGGACGTCCCGCGGGCAAGGCGCGCCGAGGCCGTGGACCGCGCCATCGAGCGCTGCGGCCTCGTCGAGGTGCGGCGACGGGTGATCGGCGCCCTGTCGAAGGGCTACCGGCAGCGGGTCGGACTCGCCCAGGCCATCGTCCACGATCCGCTGGTGCTGATCCTCGACGAGCCCACCGTGGGCCTCGACCCCATCCAGATCCAGGAGATCCGCGGACTCATCGCCGACCTGGTGACGCCGGCCAGCGGCCACGCGGGTCACGCGGTCATCCTCTCCACCCACATCCTGCCCGAGGTTGAGGCCATCTGCCGGCGGGTCGTGATGATCCACCGCGGCAGCAAGGTCCTCGATCAGCCGCTCGCGGAGCTCACCGGCTCCGGCCAGAGCCTCGAGCAGGTCTTCATCCGCGCCACCGCCAGCGACGCGGCGGCCCGGGCGGCCGCGACCGAGGAGGCGGGGCAGTGAAGCACGTCGTCGCGATCGCCGGCCGCGAGATCCGCTCGCTGTTCGTCTCGCCCACCGCCTACGTGGTCCTGACCCTCTGGGCCATCCTGGCGGCGGTGTTCTTCCTCTCCTCGCTGGTGAGCTTCCAGATGGAGCTGGTGCGGATCCAGCAGTTCCAGCAGTTCGAGCTGGCCCGGACCTGGAACCTCAACGATCACCTCATCGCGCCGTTCGTGGCCTCGATGTGGATCGTCCTGATCTTCGTCGTGCCCGGCATCACCATGGGCCTGTTCGCGTCGGAGAAGGCCAACGGCACCGAGGAGCTGCTGCTCACCAGTCCGCTCACCATCTGGGAGATCGTGCTCGGCAAGTTCCTCGCCGGGGCGGCCTTCGTGGCGCTGATGACCGGAGTGGTCGCGTTCTTCCCGGGGGTGCTCTTCGTCTACGGCGACCCGGAGTGGGGCAAGACCGGGGCGAGCCTGCTGGCGCTCTTCCTGCTGAGCCTCAGCTACGTCTCCGTGGGCGCCTTCGCCAGCTCGGTCACGCGCAACCAGCTCATCGCGTTCTTCCTGGCCCTCGTCATCCTGCTGGTCATGCTGATGCTGAGCTTCCTCTCGAACATCATCGGCCAGGGCGGGGCGGGCGGCGTGGCCCAGTCCGCGGGCGAGATCTTCCGCTGGCTCGCTCCGGACGATCACTTCCAGAACATGCTCCAGGGTCTGGTGGAGACCAGCGATCTCGTCTACTTCGCGGTGATCGTCGGAGCGTTCCTGATGTTGGCCAAGGCTTCCATCGAATCGGTGAGGTGGCGCTGATGACCGGCTGGGCGGCCCTTCTCGGAGCCCTGGGTGGGGTGGCGATCGTCTTCGCGATCCTGATCACCCTGATTTCTCTCTTCCAGCCCTTCGCGGACCTCACGTGGGCCCTCGCGAACCTCGTGGTCGGCGTGGTGCTGCTCGGCAGCGCCCTGGCCATGAGCGCCGACAGCCTGAAGGAGACGCTGCAGTCCGGAGAGGCCCGGCGCGCGGGCAAGTACGGCACCAGCGCCGTGGTCTCGACGATCCTGGGCATCGCGATCCTCGGGATGCTGGGCTTCCTCGGCGAGCGCTACAACAAGCGCTTCGACTGGACCGCCGAAGGCGTCCACACCCTCACGGACCAGAGCCTCCAGGTGCTCTCGGGCCTGGAGCGCGACGTGCGGGCCACGGCCTTCCTGCGGGAGATCGAGGCGGGCGGCCTGAAGGCGCTGCTGGAGCGCTACGCCGCTGCCTCGAGCCGCTTCAGCTACGAGTTCGCCGACCCGAACGCCCGTCCGGACCTGGTCGAGACGTTCGAGGTGGACCCCGAGAGCCTGTCGCGGGGGCTGGTGCACCTGGCCATGGGCGAGGAGTCCGTCGAGCTCACCGAGGTGTCGGAGGACAAGCTCACCAACGCCCTGGTCTCGCTCACGCGGACGGCCGACAAGAAGATCTACTTCCTCACCGGCCACAACGAGCGGGCGATCGAGGGCGACGACGCCGTGGGCAAGGAGGGCTTCAAGCAGGCGGCCGACGCCCTGCGCAACGAGAACTATCAGGTCGACACCCTGCTCGTGGCCCAGCTGGGCGAGGTCCCCGACGACGCCAACGCGGTCGTGGTGGCCGGTCCCACGCGTCCGCTGCCGCCCGAGGAGATCGCGGCGCTCCAGCGCTACCTGGACCGCGGCGGCGCGGTGCTGGGCCTCATCGACCCGCGCTCGAACACCAACTTCGACGAGGTCCTCGACGACTGGGGCGTCGTGGTGGGCAACGACATCATCGTCGATCTCCAGCTGGCGTTCTTCCAGCAGTACATGAGCCCGTTCGCCGGCGCCTATGCCGCCGAGCATCCGATCACCCGCAAGATGGGCGAGCAGCGCAATCCGACCCTCTTCCACCTGGCCCGGAGCGTGGAGGTGCGCGAAGGCGCCCCCGGCGACCTCGAGCCCATCGTGTTCACCGGGGACCGGTCCTGGGCCGAGCGCGACCTCGCGAGACTCGTGCGCGACGGCAAGTTCCAGTACGAGGAGGACGCCGATCTCATCGGTCCGGTCCCGGTCGCCGTGGCGGGGACGCTGGCCGACGGGGAGGAAGCCGCCGCAGGGTCCGAGGACGCCGCCGGGCCCGGAGGCCGGCTGGTGGCGATCGGCGACTCGGACTTCGCCAGCAACGAGTTCATCCTCCGCTACGGCGGCAATCGCGACCTGTTCGTCAACTCGATCAACTGGCTGCTCGGAGACGTCGAGGCCATCTCCATCCGGCCGCACCAGTCGCGGGCCTCGCGCTTCACCGGCTCCGAGGAGGACGTTCGGGCCATCCAGTACCTGTCCCTCTTCGTGCTCCCCGAGAGCATCGCCGTGCTGGGTGTGGTGGCCTGGTGGTGGCGGCGCAAGAGCCCCGGGCGGTAGCGCCATGAATCCGCGTTCGACCGCCGTGCTGTTCGTCGTGGCGCTGCTGCTGGGCGCCTTCGTCTACCTCTACGAGATCGAGGGCGAGGAGGGGCGCCTCGAGGCGGAGGAGGCCGGCAAGCGCGTCTTCGCCGATCTCGAGCAGGAGGACATCTGGGGGGTGGAGCTCACCACCACCGACGATCGCGAAGCGCGACTCGAGAGCCGGGACGGCGAGTGGCGGGTCGTCTCGCCGGTCGACTTCCCCGCCGACGAGATCGCCGCCGACGCGATCGCCAGCACCCTCGCGAAGCTCTCGAACGAGGGTGTCATCGACGAGCCCCAGTCGCCCGAGACCTACGGACTGGGCGAGGACGCGCCCCGGGTCCGCTTCGACGTGGGGCAGACCCAGCGCGGGCTCACCCTGGGCAAGAAGACGCCCGTGGGCTCCAACTCCTACGTCGCGGCGGAAGGCGACCCCCGGGTCTTCATGGTGCCCGCCTGGCGGCTCAACAGCTTCCAGAAGTCCCTGGACGAGCTGCGCGACCGGCGCGTCCTGCGCTTCGACCGCGCCACCGTGGAGCGCGTGGCGGTGGGCTGGCCGGACACGGGGGTGACCCTCGAGAAGCGTGACGGCGACTGGTGGCTGGTCTCCCCCATCGAGGACCGCGCCGACCCGGAGACCGTCGAGGACCTGCTCTCCGAGCTGTCGTTCCTGCGCGCGGAGGGCTTCGTCGACGGAGAGGTGGACGTGGTCGAACAGCGCCTGCGGCCGCCGGAGCTGCACGTGGTCCTGGGCCTCGAGCCCGAGGAGGAGGGCGAGATCCGCGAGGTCGAGTTCCTGCTGGGCCAGGTCCGGGCCGAGGGAGACCGCCTCGCCCAGGGCACCGAGCCGTCCTACTTCACGATTCCGGCCGAGCGCATCGACGACTTCGCGCGCACCGTGGTGGCCTACCGCTTCAAGGACCTGGCGGAGTTCGAGTCGGCCGACGCGCGCCGCTTCGAGCTCGTCTTCGAGGATCCGGACGGGACCGTGGTGATCGAGGGCGTGCGCTCCGACGGAGGCTGGGAGACCTCGCCCGAGGCCATGGCGCCGGGTCGGGCCTCCAGCCTGGTGAGCGAGCTCTCGACCCTGAAGGCCGACTCCATCGCGGCCGAGAGCGCCGGCGACGAGGAGCTGCGGGGCCTCGGGCTCGCGCCTCCGAGCACGCGCCTGCGGGTCTACGGCGAGCCCGGGGAGGAGGGCGGCGAGGAGACCCTGCTGGCCGACGTGTCCCTCGGAGCCGTGGACGCGAGCCAGGGCATCATGGCCCGCTCGGGATCGTCTGGCCCCATCTACCGGATCGACCTCGAGCTGGCCGAGCACCTGCCCGTGAGTCTCGAGGCCTTCCGCAACCGCTTCCGGGCGAGCGACGAGGAAGAGGCCCCGTCGGAGTTCGACGAGGCGTTCTCCGAGGATCCGACCCCGGAGCTGCTCGAGGGCGAGCCCGCGCCCTGAGCCGCGCCCTGAGCCGCGGCGCCCCGGGCGCTACTTCGAGATGGAGAGGTTGGACAGCATCGCCTCGTGGAGATGCCCATTGCTGGCCACCGTCTCCACCCCCGAGCGCAGGGGCGGACCGCCGTGGGCGTCGCTGCAGCGCCCGCCGGCCTCCTCGACGATGAGCAGGCCCGCCGCCACGTCCCAGGCGTGGAGCTTGAACTCCCAGAACCCGTCGAAACGGCCCGCCGCCACGTAGCAGAGGTCGAGGGCGGCGGCGCCGTCGCGCCGGACCGCCCGACACGACTTCAGGAAGCGCGTGAACTCCGCCACGTTGTCGTCCCGGGAGCGACGGACGTCGTAGGCGAAGCCCGTGGCCAGCAGGGCGTTGCCCAGGTCGGTCTCCTTCGAGACCTGCAGCCGGCGTCCGTTGAGGTGGGCCCCCTCGCCCCGGACCGCGTGGTAGAGCTCGTCGAGGAGCGGGTCGTAGACCACGCCCACCCGGCGCTGGTCGCGATGCTCGACGCCGATGGACACGCAGAAGCGCGGGTAGCCGTGGGCGTAGTTGGTGGTGCCGTCGAGGGGGTCGATGACCCAGCGCCACTCGGCGCCCTCGCGGTCGAGACCGCCGCCTTCTTCGGCGAGGATCGCGTCGTGGGGCCGGCGGCGTTCGAGCTCTCCCACGATCATCGCCTCGCAGCGCTTGTCCACCTCGGTGACCAGGTCGATGGATTCGCTCTTGGTCTGGACCCGCAGGTCCGTCTCGTAGCGCTCGCGCTGGATGGCCCCCGCCTCGCGGGCCAGGCCCGTGGCCAGCTCCAGGATCTCGTCGGTTCCGCTCACGGGCTCTCCATCAGCTCGCGGCCGGCAGTCGGAACAGCCGGCGCGCGTTGTTCGTGGTGGTGCGCGCCAGCTCCTCGGGGGCCACCCCGTGGACCCCGGCGAGGGTCTCACCCACCCGCGTCACCCAGGCGGGCTCGTTGCGGCGCCCCCGGTGGCCTTCGGGCGCCAGGAAGGGCGCGTCGGTCTCCACCAGCATCCGGTCCAGGGGGATCGCGCGGGCGGTCTCGCGCAGGGCCTCGCTGCGCTTGAAGGTGACGATGCCGGAGAACGAGACGTCGAGGCCGGCGTCCAGGCCGCGCAGGGCGAACTCGGTGGTGCCGGTGTAGCAGTGGAGCACGCCGCGCAGGTCGCCCCCGCCCTCGCTGCGCCAGATGTCCAGGGCCTCGCCGTAGGCGTCCGGCTCGTCGCCGCGCAGGTGCAGCGACACCGGCAGGTCGAGCTCCCGCGCCAGGGCGACCTGCCAGGCGAAGACCTCGCGCTGCACCTCCCGAGGCGAGTTCATGTAGTGGTAGTCGAGGCCGCACTCCCCGACGGCCACCACCTTGGGGTGGGCGAGCCAGCCGCGGATCGAATCGCGGAGCGCGTCGTCCAGCTCGGCGGCCTCGTGGGGGTGCACCCCGGCGGTGGCCCAGCAGCGGGCCTCGCGGTCGGCCAGGGCCACGGCGTCGGCGTTGCCCGCCACCCCGTAGCCCGAGCCGATGGAGATGAAGGTGTCCACGCCCGCCGCGGCGGCGCGCTCGATCACCTCGTCGCGATCCTCTGCGAAGCGATCGGCGGTCAGATGGCAGTGACTGTCGAGCCACACGGCAGGAACCCTCGTCGTGCTCAGGCGATGGCTTCGCGCACGGCGAACAGGGCCCGCTCGGCGATCATCTGGGGATTGGCGTTGCGCTGATCGAGGTCCTTGCGACAGCGGCCGAGGGTCCGGAACGCGTCGAGCTCGCCCCGCACCGTCCGGCCCTCGGCAGCGGCTCGCTGGACGCGGGCGCGGAGCCACCCGGACCCGACCTCCAGCAGCTGGTGGGCGTGGGCGGCCGCCTTGGCCCGCTCTCCGCGAAACTCCTCGGCCCAGTCGAGGAGCTCGGGGAGCCCGCAGGCCCCGATGGAGTCGAAGCGCGCGGCCAGGGCCCGCAGCTCCTCGGGCCAGGAGGGGTCCGCCGGGTCGCGAGGCGTCGGCACCGGGAAGCGCACCCGCTGGCAGCGCGACCGGATGGTGGCGAGCAGCCCGGCCGCGCTCGCGCTCACCAGGATCAGACAGGTCTGCGGAGGCGGCTCCTCCAGCAGCCGCAGGAGCGCATTCTGCGACTCCTGGTTGAGCCACTCGGCGTCGGCGACCACGGCGACCCGCCAGCCGCCCTCGTTCGCGCCCAGGCGCAGAGCCGCCTGGATCGCGCGCACCTGGCCGATGCGGACCCGGGTGTCGCCGGGGCCGCGCTCCACCCAGATGAGGTCGGGATGGTCACCGATGTGTCGGTACAGCGGGCCCCGCTTGCCGGTGCCGTCGATCTCGACCGGCTCGACCTCGCGGCCGGATCGCCGGCACTCCAGGCAGGTCCCGCACGGCCGCGCCTCGGGCTCGGCGCGGCACACCAGCGCCCTCGCGGTGCGGAGGGCGGCCTCCCGCGGCGCCTCGCCGGGCCCGGACAGCAGGTAGGCCGAGTGGATCCGCCCGGTCGCGACCGCGCGATCCAGCAGCTCCGTCGGGGTCAGCGGGGCGTCGGAGGGGCTCATCGACCGAACTCTAGCCCGCGACGGGTGACGGAAAAACCCTTCATCGTCGAGCAGATCGGGGCGCAAGCCCCGATTCTGGAAATTGATTCTCAAGTTCCCCTGGGCAGGGCCGATCGATGGCACACGGGCGACCGCCGCTGCGGCGACCCGCATGGAGGAACTCCCAGATGGCACTCAGCAGCTTCGGTCGAGGCAAGGACGAGAACACTCCCAAGGCGAGCCCGCCGCCGCCTCCGCCGTCGTCGTCGGCCGGACCCGGCAACCTCACCGCCTTCATCGACCAGGGCTCCGAGTTCGAAGGCAAGCTCTCCTTCAAGGACACCGTGCGCATCGACGGCCGCTTCTCGGGCGAGATCTCGAGCGAGAACACCCTGATCGTCGGCGAGAGCGGGGAGATCGAGGCCACCATCACCTCCACCAACGTGGTGGTGAGCGGGACCGTCATCGGGGACATCCAGGCCAGCCGCCAGATCATCCTTCACAAGACGGCCCAGGTGGAGGGCAACCTCCAGACGCCGTCGTTCGTGGTGGAGGAGGGCGCCGTGCTCAACGGCAACCTGACCATGTCGGGTGGGAACGCCCGATCCAGCGCATCGCTGAAGGCGATCAAGGGCGGCGAGTCCGGCGGGTCGGAGGCCGGCAGCGCCTCGAGCGGCAGCCAGCCCAAGAAGGGCGGCAACGGCGGAGCCTGAGTCCGCAGTCGCCGCCCTCCGGGTGGATCAGACGACCAGCTTGAACACTTCGTCGTGCTCGCGCACGCGCTGTGACACATGGACGCCGGCCTTCTGGCCGGCGTTCGCACTCTCGACCGACTGATGGTCGAGCTCGATGCGATCGATCCGCTGGTAGAAGTCCGTGGTGTGGCCACGGAAGTGCAGCGTGTCGCCCACCGCGATCGTGCCGGTGTCGAGGGACACGATCGCCGCGCCCGGCTCTCCGTAGTAGTGCTCGACGACGCCCACCCGCTGCGGTGAGGTGTCGGCCACGCTCGGCGCGGGGGCCGGGGTCTCGACCGCCGGGGGCGCCACCGGTGCCGGGGGCGCCGCGACGGCGGAAACCGGCGCCGCGGCTACGGCCGAGGGGGTCGCCGGCTTCTTCTTGGCGGCGGTCTTGCGCGCGGGCGCGCGGCGCGTCGCCTTCTTCGTCGTCGCCTTCTTCGTCGTCGTCTTGCGTCGGGCCGTCGTCTTGCTGGCGGCCTTCTTGCTGGCGGTCTTCTTCCGGGCCGCCTGCTTCTTCGCCGCCTTCTTCCGGGCCGTCTTCTTCTTTCCGGCCTTCTTCTTCGCGGCCTTCTTCCTGGTGGCCTTCTTCCTGGTGGCCTTCTTCTTCGTGGTCTTCTTCCGCGCTGCCTTCTTCTTCCTGGCGGTCTTCTTCTTCGCCGCCTTCTTCTTCGCCGCCTTCTTCTTCGTGGCCTTCTTCCTGGTGGCCTTCTTCTTCGTGGCCTTCTTGCGGGTGGCCTTCTTCCGGGCCGCCTTCTTCTTCCCGGCCTTCTTCCGGGCCGCCTTGCGGGCGACCTTCTTGCGCGTCGCCTTCTTGCGCGTGGTCTTCTTCCGGGTGCTCTTCTTGCGAGTCGTGCTCTTTCGCCGCGCCGCCATGATTCCCCTCCATCCGTGAAAGCGCGTCCATTCTACGCACCACGATTTGACCCATGCAAGCGGCGACGCGTCGGAAGGTCGGGGAGGCTTCGGGGCGGACGGGGAAGGGGAGGGGGGCGGTTCAGACGGCGACGACGGCGGCGACGCCCGGGACGGCTCGCCGCAGGGGCTCCTCGAGGCCGATGCGGACGGTGGCGTGCTGGGCCGGGCAGGTGGCGCAGGCGCCCTGAAGGGCGATCCGCACCGTGCCGTCCGCATCCACCGAGACCAGCTCGACGTTGCCACCATCCACCACCAGGGCGGGTCTCAGGCGGTCGAGCTCGACCTCGACCAGGTCGCGCAGCGGTCTGGGGCTCTCCAGCTCCATGGGTACTGGATCGGTCCGCGGGCGCCGTCGATTGAGACCTGCGGGCCCGGAGGCGGGGAAACACCCCGATCGGCCAGGCAGGCCAGCGGCAGCGGGTGGGCAGCGGGAGCGGACAACCGTGGGCGTCCACCCGCGGCCAGCGATGCTAGCTTCCGGGCATGCGAGTCACCGTCAAGCTGTTCGGCTCCGTGCGCGAGGAGACCGGCGCCAAGGAGCTGCAGGTCGAGCTGGCCGCCGGCGCCCGGGTGGGCGACCTGCGCGAGCGGCTGGCCGCCGATCACCCGATCTTCGATCGCCTGGGCCCGCGGCTGGCCGCCTCGGTGAACCTCGAGATGGTCGAGCTCGACGCGCCGCTCTCCGACGGCGACGAGGTGGCCTTCCTGCCCCCGGTGGCCGGCGGGGCCGGAGCCTGCAGCATCTCGGAGACGCCCCTCGATCGCGACCGGGTGTCGGCCCGGGTCGTGGGACCCGACACCGGCGGCGTGGTCGAGTTCGTGGGCACCGTGCGCGACCACGCCCGGGGCCGCTCGATCCGCTGCCTCGAGTACGAGGCCTACCCGGAGATGGCCGTCCGCGAGATGGAGCGCATCGCCGACGCCGCGGCCGGGCGCTGGCCGGGGACGCGGGTGGCCATCGCCCACCGGACGGGACACCTCGAGATCGGCGACGTCGCGGTGGTCGTGGTGGCGGCGGCGCCCCACCGGGCCGAGGCCTTCGAAGCCTGCCGCTACGCCATCGACACCCTGAAGGAGACCGTTCCCATCTGGAAGAAGGAAGTGGCGACCGACGGCGAGTACTGGGTGGACGATCATCCGTGAGCGATCCCTCCCCCGCCCATCGCCGGCATCACCACCGCCGGGCCGCCCAGCGCGCGGTGCCGACGGCGGTCATCACGGTGAGCGATACGCGCACCCTGGAGGACGACACCGGGGGGGCCCTGGTGGTCGAGCTGCTCGAGGGCGGCGGCCACCCCATCACCTCCCGGGAGATCGTTCCCGACGACGTGGACCGGATCGAGGCCGCCACCAGCCGTGCCGTGGAGCGCGAGGACACCCGCGCGGTCGTCCTCACCGGGGGCACCGGGGTGTCGCCGCGCGACGTCACGCCGGACGCCGTGGAGCCGCTCCTCGAGCGCGAGCTCCCGGGCTTCGGCGAGCTCTTCCGCTGGCTCTCCTACGAGGAGATCGGGAGCGCTGCGCTGCTCTCCCGCGCCCTGGCGGGGGTCTCCGAGGGCGTGCTGGTGTTCGTCGTGCCCGGCTCCCGGGGAGGCGTCCGCCTGGCCCTCGAGAAGCTCATCCTGCCGGAGCTCGGTCATCTGGCGGCCGAGGCGGTCAAGGGGCGCGATCCTTCCGCCGATGGATGAGGCGTGTCCAGGTCGCCGGCCCGCCACAACCCGCCGCACTCCGCTCGGCTCCCCGCACGGCTCCTCGGCGCCGCCGGGGCGGCCGCCGTGCTCCTGCTCGGGGCGCAGGCCGCCGGCGAGAGCTTCGTCTGGGTGGACGAGGACGGGGTCACCCACCTGTCGAACCGTCCGCCCGAGGACGAGGCCCCCAGGCTCCACGAGGGGGATGACGTCGAGAGCCTGCGGGCGCTCTGGGGCGACCACCGGGCCGGCCCCGCGATCTCGACCCCCGCGGGCGCTTCCGGGGGCGAGGACGATCGGGCGACCCGGCTGCTGAGGGCGGCGGTCCACGACCTGAAGCGGGGCGAGACGGCGCGCGCGGGCGCCACCCTGCGCAGCGTGGCGCGACTGGCCCCGGAGCGACCCGAGGCCCACTGGTACCTCGCGCTGCTGAGCCGGCAGCGGGGCCGCTACGACGCCGCCGCCGAGCAGATGCGGGCCTTCCTGAGCCGCGCCGGCCCCGAGCTGGCCGCCTGGCGCGAACGCGCCGAGCGCGCCCTGGCGGCCCTGGACGACGAGCGCCGGCTGGCCGACGAGAGCCGGCCCCGCGGTCGGCTGCAGCTCGCCTCCTACTCGAGCGACCACTTCCGTCTCCAGGTCGACCGGGACCTCGGTGGCCAGGGCTCGGCCTACGCGACCCGGGCGATGGGCTTCCTCGAGGACGCCCGGCTGCAGGTCTCGGAGGTGCTCGGTGTGGAGCCCGAGGAGCCCCTCGGCGTGGTCTTCTACGGGAAGGCGGCCTACCAGCAGGCCCACGCCCATCGCTTCAGCTTCCGGACCGTGGGCTTCTTCGACGGACGCATCCACGTGTCGTCGCCGGCCCATCCGTCGGACGAGCTGCGCTCGCTGCTCTTCCACGAGTACACCCACGCCGTGTTCCGCGAGCAGACCGGCGGCGATCGTCCGTACTGGCTGAACGAGGGGCTGGCGGAGCAGATCGAGCGCGAGGCGCGGCGGCAGCCCGTCTCGACCCGGAGCGAGCGGGCCTCCCTGAACGCGCGCCTGCGCGACGGGCGCTGGATTCCGCTGCGGCGCCTGGGGCCGAGCTTCTCCGGACTCTCGGACGACGACGCCCGCGCGGCCTACCTGCAAGCCATCGTCGCGGTCCAGTGGCTGGAGGCGAACACCACCCGCGACCAGCGGGCGCGCCTGCTGGCCGGCATCGGCCGCGGGCTCTCGGCCGACCAGGCCCTCTACGAGATCCTGGGGCTCGACGTCGACGGGGTCGACGCCGCCGTCCAGGACCACGTCCGCTCGGAGTTCCCCGAGATCTAGAGACCGAGCCCGGTTTCCGGCTACGGCCACTCCACGACGACGCGGTCTCCGCGGCGCCAGCCCCGGGCCTGGGCCCCGCCGGCGACCACCTCGAGCACCTGGTCCACGACCTCGGGCGGCCGGTAGGTGGGCAGCGGCGGCTCCACCGCGTGGGGGACCCGGTGGTGGATGTCGACGATCCGACCGTCGCGGATCCACACGATGTCGATGTCGAAGCGCATGTCCTTCATCCAGAACCCGTAGAAGCCCGGACGCTCGTACACGAAGAGCATGCCCCGGTCCCAGGCCAGGTCGTCGCGCTGGCCGAGCCCCAGGGTCTGCTCGGCGCGGCTGCGCGCGACCTCCACGTCGATCGACTCGCCGCGGATGGTCACGCGGGCGTCGGCATCCGGTCCGGTGCCGCCGAGGCGCTGGCAGGCGAGGGGGCCGCCCGGCAGCAGGCCCAGCAGCAGCGCGAGCGCCAGCGCCGACGACGCGCGCCGGGCGGGTCGAGGTCGGGGCGCCGGCCGGGAAGGGCGGTCAGTCCTTCGACGTCGCGTAGTACTCGAAATCGACCACCCTCTCTTTCAGGAACTCGCGGAGGCGCTTCACCAGCCGCGCCTCCAGCTGGCGCACGCGCTCCCGGCTGACGCCGAACTCCTCGCCCATGTCCGCCAGGGTGCGGGGCTCGTCGGCCAGCACCCGTTCGTCGAGGATGCGCCGGTCGCGGGGCTCGAGGGAGTCGGCGAACTCCGCCACGTGGTCCATGAACACGCGCATCATCTCGGCCTGGCCGACGTTCTGCTCGGCGCTGTCCCCGCCCGCGGCGAAGAAGTCGCCGTGGGTCGCGCTGCCCGAATCGTCGCGGGCGACCGGCGCGTCCATCGAGAGGTCCGGGACGGCCAGGCTGTGCTCCATGGAGCGGACGTCGTCCTCGCTGACGTCCAGCCGCTCGGCGATCAGCTTCGGGGTCACCTCGTAGCCCTGCCGCTCGAGCTGGCGCTTCTCCTTGTTCAGGCGGAAGAAGAGCTTGCGCTGGGCGCGCGTCGTGCCCAGCCGCACGCTGCGCATGTTGTCGAGGATGTACTTCAGGATGTACGCGCGGATCCAGTACACGGCGTACGACGAGAGCTTGACGCCCTGGTAGGGGTCGTAGCGCTGGACGGCCTCCATCAGACCGACGTTGCCCTCCTGGATGAGGTCCAGGGTGTTGGTCCAGGCGCGCCGGTACTCCATGGCGATCTTCACGACCAGGCGCAGGTTGGCCAGCACCAGCCGGCGCGCGGCCTGCACGTCGCCCTCTTCGGTCCAGCGGACGGCGAGCTCGTGCTCTTCCTCGCGCGAGATGGGCGCGTGGTGGCGGAGCTCGGACATGTAGGCGGAGAGCGGGTCGGCCCGCTCGAGCGAGCGTCCGCTGGAAGCGGAGTCGGCGGAGCGCGCCAGTCCCGCGGACGGGTCCGCGGACGCGTCGTCGAGATCGGGGTCGTCGAGATCGGAGTCGTCGTCGGGGGGCGAGGACGCGTCTTCCAGCGCCACCACCTCGATCACGTCGCCGTCGTCGCCTTCGTCGCCGGCGTCGGGTTCGGCTCCGGCGGCTTCGGGCCGGGACGCACCCGCAGGGCGGACGTCGGCCACGATCTCGGCATCGATCGTCTCCGGGGAGTCGGGCTCTCGGGGTGTGGTATCGGGCCGGCGAGGGCTCACGGGGCGAGGATAGCACCGGCTGCGGAGGCGCCGGGGGGCGGCGCTCCCGAACGAAACCGAGCGGGGCCGGCTGGAGGCCGACCCCGCTCGCGTGGCGATCGGTCGCCGACTACTGCTTCAGGGAGCGGATGTAGGCGACGATGTTGGCGACCTCTTCGTCGGACAGCGCGGCCCACGGCGCCATCAGGGCCGAGCCCCCGTAGGCGGCGGCCCCGTTCTTGATGACGTTGGTCAGATCGGCGTCGGTGCCGGTCTTGCCGTCCTTGTCCGTGTCGAACTTGAACTCGCCGGTGGAGAAGTCGCGCGGCTTCGGGTTGAGCGCGGCGCCCACCGGTCCGTCGCCCTTGCCCGTAAGGCCGTGGCAGGACGAGCAGTTCGCCTCGAACGGGGCCTTCCCGGCGGCGGCGTCGCCGGCCAGGGCGGCCGCGGGAGCGGTGAGCAGCGAGCAGGTCGCCGCGAACAAGAAGAACTTTCGCATCATGACTGGTTGTCTCCTTCGGGATCCTTCGATGGTCCCGCGATGCGCGGGATACAGCCTCTGCCGATGGGGCCATCCCTCGAGCCCACGATTCCCGGTTCCCCGGTTCGATTCCTCGGTTCGATTCCTCGACTCGATTCCTCGACTCGAGAACCAGGCCGGCGAGGTTGATTCAGGCGCGTCCGAATTGGCGGACGCCTCCAGCTCGGTCGACGCGTTCGATGGACGGAGGCCGGGCCGCGCCGAGATTAGGAAGGGTGCCGCACGGCGTCAAACCGCGGTTGCGACTCTCAGTCGTCTTGCCAGTGCTCCAGGAGCTCGCTGACCAGACGCACGCCCACACCGGTCGCACCCACGGGCTGGTAGGGCCCCGGCTTGGCCGTGTCGGCCGTGCCGGCGATGTCCAGATGCGCCCACCGCGCGTCTCCGACGAAGGCCGAGAGAAAGCCCGCCGCCAGCGACGCGCCGGCGTCGCGGCCCCCGGTGTTCTTGAGGTCGGCCACCTGGCTGCGCATGGCCCGTTTGTGCTCGTCCAGGAGCGGCATCGCCCAGGCCCGCTCGCCGGTCGCATCCCCGGCCCGGGACAGCCGTGCGGCCAGGTCTTCGTCCTCGGTGAAGACACCCGTGGCATACGGCCCCAGCGCGACGATGCAGGCTCCGGTGAGCGTCGCCAGGTCGACGATCGCCTCGGGCTCGAACTCCGTCTTTGCGTAGTGCAACGCATCGGCCAGTACGACGCGGCCCTCGGCGTCGGTATTCAGGATCTCGATCGTCTTTCCGGACATCGAGCGGACGATGTCCGAGGGGCGATAGGCCCGCCCCCCGGGCATGTTCTCGGCGGCGGCGATCACCCCCACCACGTGGAGGGGCAGCTTGCGCAGCGCCACCGAGCGCATGATGCCCACGACGGCCGCTGCGCCCGACATGTCGTGCTTCATGGTCTCCATGCCCGGCGCGGGCTTGATGGAGATGCCTCCCGAGTCGAAGGTGATGCCCTTGCCGACGACGCAGACCGTGGGGCGCCGGCGGGCGCCCTTCTTCGGCGGGTTGTGCTCCATCACGATGAGCCGCGGGGGGTTGTCGCTTCCCTGGCCGACACTGAGAAGCGCCCCCATGCCCGCCCGCTTCAGCGCCGGGACGTCCAGCACCCGGCAGCGCAGGCCGACCTCCGACGAGACCTTGCGCGCCTCCCGGGCCACCGCGACCGGAGACAGGATGTTGGGCGGCTCGTTGGAGAGTCGACGCGCCACGTTCTGGCACTCCGCCAGCTCCTGGCCCCGGGCCACCGCCTTGCGCACCGGTCCCGGCGAGCGCAGGGTGCCGAAGACGAGCTTGAAGCTGCGCGGTGCGCTCCCACCGCGGTCGCCCTTCGACTTGCCCTTGTAGGTGTCGAACCGGTAGGCGCCGAGCGTCGCGCCCTCGGCCAGGGCCTGGGCGCAGCGGTCGGCCGGGATGCGCCGCAGCGTGGGGACCACCAGCGCGACCCGACCCGCCTTGCGCGCCATGGCGGCGCCCACCGTGCGCCCGGCGGCGCGTCGCAGGGACTCGGCCTCGACGTCCGCGGCCGGGCCCAGGCCCAGCAGCAGGACGCGCTTCACCCCGCTCGCCGCGGCGGGATAGATCAGGGCGGTCTGGGCCTTCTTGCCCGTGAAGTCGCCGCTCGCCAGGGCGGAGGCGAGAGCGCCGCCGAGCTGGCGGTCGAGCGCGCGCAGCCGGGCCGGGAGCGCGGGCTTGCTGGCATCCAGTCCCTCCACCGGGACGGCGAGCAGATCGCAGCGCACCTCGGCGGCCGGGGTCCTGTCGACGGAGACCTTCATGTTCGAGCTTGCTCCTGTTCCTGTTCCTGTTCCTGTTCGTGTTCCGGTTCCCGGTGGTCGGCTTCGCGCGCCCGGTCCGTTCGTCGCCTCGGTGTGCGCCGCGTCACATCCGGGAGGGCGCCCGCCCCGGGGCGTCGGGCGCGGTGAGACGGGGTTGCGTTGGTTGATCGGGTTTGGGCGGTCGCGTAGACTCTCGCCCGCTAGAAAAGCCTCACCGAAGAGGGGTTATGGGGTTTACCGCCGGGACGGTCATGGGGGGGCGTCTCGCGGCGAGTCTGGACATCGTCGGCCTCATTCTCGAAGCCGGACTGATCGTCCAGCTCGTCCTCCTGCTGCTCGCGGCTTTCTCCGTCATCTCCTGGACGATCATCGCGTTCAAGTGGCGAGAGCTCGCGCGCGCTCAGCAGGATAGCGAGGCTTTCCTCGAGATCTATCACGAGGACTCGTTCAGCGAGTCCTACGAAGCGGCTCGTCAGCTCGATCGCAGTCCGATCGCGGCCGTCTTCCTGTCGGCCTGCGACGAGATCCAGCGGGCGGGCGAGACGGGCCTGTCCTCGCTCAGCGAGAGCGTCGCGCGCTCGGTGGGCAAGCAGCTCGCCTGGACCGCGGCGACCGAGGCCCGTCGGCTCGAGCGCGGGCTGTCGTTCCTGGCCACCACCGGCAGCTCGGCGCCGTTCATCGGGCTCTTCGGCACGGTCATCGGCATCATCGACGCATTCCACGGCATCGGCGCCGCGGGCAGCGCGAGCCTCGCGGTCGTGGCGCCCGGCATCGCGGAGGCCCTGGTCGCCACGGCGGTCGGGCTGGTGGCGGCGATCCCGGCGACGATCTTCTTCAACATCCACTCGGCGAAGGTCGACGACCTCGATCATTCGATCGATCGCTTCCGCTCGGAGCTCGAGGACGACCTCAACCAGCTCGCCCACAGCGCAGCCCGCGCGCCGGTGCGCGTGACGGGGTCCTAGGCGTGGGCGCCTCGCTCTCGCGCGGCAAGGGCCGGCGGGCGATGTCCGAGATCAACGTCACGCCCTTCGTGGACGTGATGCTGGTGCTGCTCATCATCTTCATGGTCACCGCACCGATGATGCAGCAGGGCGTGGACATCAACCTGCCCGAGACCACGACCCAGCCGCTGCGGGTCAAGGACGACCCGCTGATCCTGAGCGTCAAGAAGGACGGCCAGTACTACCTGGGGCGCAAGGAAGTGCCGCTCTCGGAGCTGGTGACCCGCCTGGAGGCGCTCTTCGAGGCTCGGGGCTCGAAGGACGTCTATCTCCGCGCGGACCAGGCGGCGCCCTACGGTGTGGTGGTCAAGGCGATGGCAGCGGCCCGGGAGGCCGGGTCGACGCGGCTCGGTGTGGTGACCGAGCCCGAGCGATAGCCGGGGCCAGCGGGAGCCGGCATCGATGGCGCGACCGCACGCAGAGCGATCGATCCACGCGCAGCTCGAGCTGGCTCGGGCGGAGCGCGAGGTCCGGCGCAAGCGCGAATGGCGCCGGCGGCTCGCGGCCTCCCTGGCCGGCCACGGGGTGCTGCTGGCGCTCGTCGCCTACGCGCCCGCTCCCAAGGCGCGGCCGCTCCCGCCGGTGGTCACCGTCGATCTCGTCGCCGCCGTGCGGCCCCGGGCGCCAGCGGCGCGCACGAAGCCGATGGAGGCCGCTCCGGAGCCTGCCCCGGCGCCGCCTCCGCCGCCGGTCCAGAAGAAGGTGGTCCTGCCCAAGGAGGCCCCGGCGGCCGAGGCGAGGCCGAAGCCCAGGCCCGAGAAGAAGCCGGTGGCGCGGCCGCCGCGGCGCCCGCGTCCCAAGGAGCTCGACTACGAGGACGCCCTGGCGAAGCTGCGCGAAGAGCTGGGCGAGCCCGAGCCGGCCCCGGCGGCCGAGCCCGGCGAGGCGCCCGAGCCCGAGGCGCCGGCCGAGGACACGGGGTCGAGCGGGGCCGGCGTCCAGGTCTCTCCGGAGGTGGCGCGCTGGGTCCTGGAAACCGTTCGCCACGTTCGGGCGACTTATGTGACACCCCCCGAGTTCCGGGGGCGCGGTCTGCGAACCTGCCTGACCGTGCTACTCACGAGCGACGGGCGCGTCGTGGGGGAGCCCCGGATGGCCAGGTCGTCGGGGGACGTGTTCTGGGACGACAACGCGGTGCGTGCGACGCTCCGCGCCAGCCCCCTTCCCGCGCCGCCGGAAGAGGGGGACTGGACCTTCTGCTTCCCCACCGAGGAGAGCCATTGATGTCAGCTGGGTCGAAGTTCGCCGCGGAGACGACGCGCGGTCGGTCTCGTGCGGTGGTTCCCGTCGTCGCCCTCGCGCTGCTCGGGTTCGGCGTCGCGACGAGCTCGGGAGCCCAGGCCGACCGACCCGTGATCGAGATCACGCCCGGCAAGGTCGAGGCCTACCGTGCGGCCGTCCAGCTCTTCGTCGACGAGGCGACCCCGCCCAACCCGACCCGGGCGGCCGACCTGCGGCGCGTGCTCCAGGACGCGCTGCGCTTCGACGGCGTCCTCGTCCCCATCCTGGACGAGGCGTTCCTCGGGCCGGTCGCCACCGAGGAGCTGGTCGAGGGCAAGCGCTACGACTGCACCGACTGGACCCAGAGCGGCGCCGACGCCCTGGTGGAAGGGCGGATCTTCAAGGACGGGCCGCTGCTGGCCATCGAGTTCGCGGTCTGGGACACGGCGCGCTGCCGCCGCATGGACCGCCGGGTGCTCAAGCGGATTCCGTCGGAGGGTCCGCGCCTGGCGCGGCACGTGGCCGACGCCGTCGTCGAGGCCTTCACCGGAACGCCCGGCGCCGCCGCCACCGAGATGGCCTTCCTGTCCACGCGCACCGGCGAGCGCGAGATCTTCGTGATGAACGCCGACGGCAGCAATCCGCGCTCGGCCACGCGCAGCCGCACGCTCAAGGCGTTCCCCAACTGGATGCCCAACGGCGACGGCATCCTGTACACCGCCTACCACGACAACACCCAGCCCGCGCTCTACCTGACCGCGCGCTCGAGGCGGGTGCGACCGGGCCGCATCCTGCGCGGCCTGCTGCCCCAGGCGCCCATGTACCGCGGCGTCTTCGATCCCGAGGGCGAGTCGCTGGCGGTGGTGAGCAGCGTCGACGCCGCGGCGGAGATCTTCCTGGTCGATCGCGAGGGCCGGAAGGTGCGCCGACTCACCCACAACAGCGCCATCGACATCTCGCCCTCCTGGTCCCCGGACGGCCAGCGGCTGGCCTTCGTCTCCGACCGCTCGGGGTCTCCGCAGATCTACGTGGTCAACCGCGACGGCAGCGGCCTGCGGCGCCTCACCTATCAGGGCACCTACAACACCGCCCCCGCCTGGTCGCCGGACGGGCGCTGGATCGCCTACGAGACCCGGCTGGAGGCGCAGTTCGACATCTGGCTGATCGACCCCCAGGGCGAGGTCAACCTGCCGCTCATCCAGCACCGGCGCAGCGACGAGTCGCCCTCGTGGTCGCCCGATGGCCGCAAGCTCGCCTTCAGCTCGAACCGGCGCGGCCGCTACGACGTCTTCGTGGCGGACCTGGCCGGCGAGAACCTCCGGCGGCTGACGCAGAACGCCGGCGAGAACACCCATCCGGTCTGGGGGCCGTTCACGCGCTGAGCCCGGCCGGGCCCGCGCTCCGATTGCTACCTTGGGAGCCGTGAACCGGCTCAAGGGAGGGGGGGACATGTCCAGACACACGTCGATGCGGATCACGGCCTGGCTGCTCTGCGCAGGCCTGTCCACCGTCGCGACCGGCTGTCTGACGGTCGGCGACTTCCGCCGCGAGATGGCCGACTTCGAGCGGCGCATGGATGCCAAGGTGAAGAGCTCCCACGGCACCACCGAGCTGGCCGACCTCGCGTCGGGCATGGACGAGATGCGGACCGAGATGCGCGCCCTCAAGGGGCGTCTCGAGGTGGCGGAGAAGACCGCCGCCGACGCGCTGGCCGAGGCGCGCCGCGCGCGCCAGGAGCTGGCGGCCCGCTCGGCCGCCGAGTCGGGGGCGGGGCCGGGCGGCGCCGTCGTGGCGACGGGCGAGGACGAGGAGCCCCGGGAGTCCGAGGAGCTGGTCGCCTACCGGGGGGCCTACGCGAAGTGGCGCGCCGGCGAGCACCAGGCCTGCATCGACCAGTTCGCCGCCTTCCTCAAGGACTACCCGGCCTCGAGCTACGCCGACGACGCGGCCTTCTGGATGGCGGACTGCCACTTCCAGCAGGGCGAGTTCAAGAGCGCGGTGATGCGCTTCGACGACGTCGTCAACAACTACCCCACCGGCAACAAGGCGCCCGAGGCGCTCTACCGCCAGGGCGAGTCGCTGCTGCGCCTGGGGCCCGGCTTCACGGGGGCCGCGAAGCGCGCCTTCGAACGGGTGGTCGAGGAGTACCCGGACTCGGCCCGGGCGCCCGAGGCCGCGAAGCAGATCAAGCTGCTGCGAGCGGGTTGACGAGCCTCCCGGGTCCGGATCTCCGATGAATCCCCCCCACCTGGTTCTCGGCATCGAGAGCTCGTGCGACGAGATGGCGGCTTCGGTCGTGCGCGACGGCCGCGTCATCGTGTCGAGCGAGGTGCACGGCCAGGCCGACGTCCACCGCCCGTACGGGGGCGTGGTTCCCGAGCTGGCCTCGCGCGACCACGTGGGGGCCGTCTCCGGGGTGGTGGCGCGGGCGCTGGGCGCGGCGGGGATCGAGGCGGACGCGCTCGACGGCGTGGCGGTGACGGCCGGGCCGGGCCTGGTGGGGTCGCTGCTGGTGGGGCTCTCCTTCGGCAAGGCGCTGGCCTACCGGCTCGGCGTTCCGCTGGTGGGCGTACACCACCTGGTGGGTCACCTGGTCTCGGCCGAGCTGTCCGACGCCGACCTGGAGCCGCCGTACCTGGGCCTGGTCGTGTCGGGCGGACACACCGCCCTCTACCGCATCGCCTCCCACGAGCCGCCCCGCCTGCTGGGGGAGACCCGCGACGATGCGGTCGGCGAGGCCTTCGACAAGGTGGCGAAGCTGCTGGGGCTTCCGTATCCGGGGGGCCCCTCCATCTCCCGCGCGGCCGCCGGGGGCGACGAGGCGGCCGTGGACTTCCCGCGGCCCATGGCGCAGACGCCCGGCTTCGACTTCTCCTACAGCGGCCTCAAGACGGCCGTGGCCCTCGAGGTGGAGCGCCGCGGCCCGCTGGGCGAGTCCGACGTGGCCGACATCGCCGCGTCGTTCGAGGCCGCCGCCACCGACGTCCTGGTGGCGAAGGCCCGGCGCGCGGCGCGGGAGGAGGGGCTGTCCCAGGTGGCGGTGGTGGGCGGCGTGGCGGCCAATCGGCGCCTTCGCGACCGGCTCGCCCGGGCCGGCGAGCGCGACGGGTTCCGCGCGGTGTTTCCGCCCAGCGATCTCTGCACCGACAACGCGGCGATGATCGCGGCCGCGGGGGCGCGCCTGCTGGCGCGGGGAGAGCGCGACTCGTGGCGCCTGAACGCCTTCTCCCGCGTGCCCCTGGGCGAGGCGCCCTGGAGATCCGAGGCCGAGGGGTGAGCGTCGCGCGCGTCCGCGAGGTGCTCGAGCGCCACGGGCTCGCGCTCTCCCGCGACCGCGGCCAGAACTTCCTCGTCGACGACTCGCTCGCCGAGCGCCTGGCCCGGCTGTCGGGTGCCGGACCGGGCGACTCGGTGATCGAGGTGGGGACCGGGCTCGGCATCCTCACCCGGGCGCTGGCCGCCCGGGGCGCGCGGGTCGTCACCCTCGAGATCGACGCGGGCGTCGTGCGCGCCCTGCGCGCCGAGTCGCTGCTGCCCGGGTCCGTGCGCCTGATGCACGAGGACGCGCTGGCCGTCGACTGGGACGTGCTGGTGGACGAGGCCGCGGCGGCGGCGGACGCCGGGCGGGTCCGGGTGGTGGCGAACCTGCCGTACTCCGTGGCCACGCCCCTGCTGCGGCGTTGGCTCGACCTGCGCGAGCGACTGGTGGACTGGTCGGTGATGGTGCAGCGGGAGATGGCCGCGCGGCTCACGGCGCCCGTCGGCACCCGCGACTACGGCTCGCTGGCCGTGCTCCACCATCTCTGCGTGCGCGCCCGGCGCGAGACCGACGTGAACCCGCGGGCGTTCTTCCCGCCGCCGCGGGTGGCGTCGAGCTTCGTGCGCATCACCCCCCGCTCGGACGATCCGCTGGGAGAGGGAGAGCTGCGGCAGGTGGAGCGGCTGGCGCGGGCCGGCTTCGGCACCCGCCGCAAGACGCTGGCCAACGCCCTGCGCACCGCGGGGCTCTGCGAGGCCACGCTGGAGGCGCTCTCGACCGCCGGCATCGACCCCCGGGCCCGGGCCGAGAGCGTGGCGCCCGAGCGCTGGCTGGCGCTCGCGCGGGCGGTCGCCGCAGCCTCCGAGCAGGCGGGCTAGGGCGACCCGGGCGGGCCGGCGATCGCTGCGCCCCGACCGATCGGGCTCCACCCGGCCCATTGCTCGAGCCACCCCTCAGCCCTTGACCGCGCCCGGCGCCCGTGCGAACGAGTCTGCGTGGAGCCCGCAGAGCTGATGGAGGCGCTGCTCGACCTGGCCCGGGAGGTCGACCTCCCGGTCCGCCTGGTCGCCCCGCTGGAGGGCGACACGGCGAGCGCGCTGTGCCGCGTGCGCGGCCGCACCTGGGTGGTCCTCTCGCGCTCGGACCCGGTGGCGGTGCAGATCGACGTCCTGGCCCGGGGCCTCCGCGACTGCGCCGGCGAGGCGCTGGAGGGCCGCTACCTGCCTCCGGCCGTTCGCGATCGCATCGAGAGCACCTAGGCGAGCGGGCGGGCGCGCCCGCGAAGCACGCCGGCAGGTGCGCCCCGCGGGATATTGACCCACGTTCACGCTGTGCGTATGCTCGATCCGCTCGAGGGGAATCGCAGGGCGCGATCTCCATCAGACAACCCGGGCGATGTCCGGAACCCGGTCTCCCCCTGCAGGCGTACGCCGCGGACGGGAGCCCACCGGGGCACGGAATCGCCGGAGGAAGGTGACCGGGCACTCGACACCCGGAAGACAGACTCGCCACCCCCCTCACCAACGCCCCTCGTGGGGCCGCTCGTATCCCTTCGCCGAGGCCAGAGGTTCATCCGGACCCGGAACCGGACCCGCGGCAGGAAGCAGGGAGCGAGACGGGTGATCCGCTGGATCTCGAGGGATCCAGAGGAAGGCGATCGTCGCTCACACTGCTCCCATCGCGATCCGGCCCGCCCCGCGGCGAACCGGTCCGAGGGAGACCCCGAGCGCACATCGCCGCCTCCGGCCGTCCGCGGACGGCTGCCGGGAAGGTTCCCGGGGTGGGACTCGAACGTCGGGTCTTTCGGCGTCTCAGGGGCTCCGGTCGTTCTCCTCACCAGCGGGAGACGACGATGTCCACCATCACCGCCACCTCGGCTCGGGAGCACCGGGTCACCGTACGATCCCTCGCAGGGCGCAAGCGCACCGGCGAGAAGATCACCATGCTGACCGCCTACGACTTCACCTTTGCGCGCATCTTCGACACGGCCGGCATCGACCTGCTGCTGGTCGGGGACTCCCTCGGCAACGTGGTGCAGGGCTGCGACACCACGCTGCCCGTGACCCTCGACGAGGTCATCTACCACACGAAGCTGGTGGCCCGGGGCGCCGCCCGCTCGCTGGTGGTGGGTGACATGCCCTTCGGCAGCTACCAGGTGGGGCCCGAGGACGCGGTGCGCACGGCGATCCGCCTGGTGAAGGAGGGCGGCGCCCACGCCGTCAAGCTCGAGGGCGGAGAGGAAGTGGTGCCGGCCATCGAGCGCATCTGCGCGGCCCAGATCCCCGTGATGGGCCACGTCGGCCTCACCCCGCAGTCCGTCCACAAGATGGGCGGCCTGCGGGTCCAGGGGCGCGGGCCCAAGGGCCGGGCGCGCATCCTCGAGGCCGCCAAGGCGGTCGAGGCGGCCGGCGCGTTCGCGGTGGTGCTCGAGGGCATCCCCTCGGACCTGGCCACCGAGATCACCGGCGAGCTCCGCGTGCCCACCATCGGCATCGGCGCGGGCGTCCACTGCGACGGCCAGGTGCTGGTGATGCACGACCTCCTGGGTCTGTCGGACTGGTCGCCCAGCTTCGTGAAGCAGTACGCGAACCTCGGGGCGCTGGCCTCCCAGGCCGCGCGCAACTTCGCCGAAGAGGTGGCGAACGCCAAGTTCCCCGACGACGAGCACTCCTACCGCTAGGTCGGGCCGATGCGCGTCGTCACCACCACGAAGGCGCTCCAGGCGCTCGCGGACGCCGAGCGGTCCGCCGGCCGTCGGATCGGGCTGGTTCCGACCATGGGCGCGCTGCACGCGGGTCACCTGTCGCTGGTGACCGAGGCGCGCAAGCGCGCGGACCGCGTCTGGGTGTCGATCTTCGTGAACCCGGCGCAGTTCAACGAGGCGGCGGACTTCGAGACCTATCCCCGCGAGCTGGAGGACGACCTGGCCCGCTGCCGCGAGGCGGGGGTGGACGCCGTCTTCGCGCCCGCGCCCGGCGAGCTGTATCCCGACGGCGCCTGCAGCTGGGTCGAGGTGGAGGGGCTGGCCGAGCCGCTGTGCGGGGCCTCGCGCCCCGGCCACTTCCGCGGGGTCACCACGGTGGTGACCAAACTCTTCCTCGCGGCGAAGCCCCACGTGGCCGTCTTCGGCGAGAAGGACTTCCAGCAGCTCGCGGTGATCCGCCGCATGGCCCGCGACCTCGGCTTCGACGTCGAGGTGGTCGGGGGGGCCACGGTCCGCGAGCCCGACGGCCTGGCGCTCTCGAGCCGCAACGTGCGCCTCGGGCCCGAGGCGCGCCGCCAGGCCACGGCCCTGGTGCGCGCCCTCGACGGCGCCGAGGCCGCGGTGGCCGCCGGCGAGCGCTCCCGCGAGCGGCTGCTGGCGCGGGTGGCCGACGAGATCGGCCGGGCGCCGCTGGCCTCCATCGACTACGCGGAGATCCGCGACCCCGACACCCTCGAGACTGCGCCCGAGCAGCTCGACGGGCCGGCGCTGCTGGCGCTGGCCGTCCACTTCCGCCCCGACCCCGACGGCCGGGGCACCCCTGTTCGATTGATCGACAACCGCGTGCTGTGCGCGCGCGGGACGACGGAGGACTGACGATGACCCGGACCCTGCTCAAGTCGAAGATCCACCGGGCCACGGTGACCGAGGCCAACATCGAGTACGAAGGCAGCGTGACCATCGACCTGAACCTGCTCGAGGCGGCGGACATCCTGCCCTACGAGCGGGTGGACATCTGGAACTGCACCAACGGCAATCGCATCACCACCTACGCCATCGAGGGCGAGCGCGGCTCGGGGGAGATCTGCATCAATGGTGCGGCGGCCCACCTGAACAAGCCCGGCGACGTCGTCATCATCGCCAGCTGGGTCGACGTCGAGGAGCCCGAAGCGCGCAGCCTGAAGGCGAAGCGGGTGTTCGTCGACGGCCAGAACGAGATCCGCGACTAGGCTCGCGGCCGGCAGGGGGCGCACGGCTCGCCGCCTCCATGCCGTATCCTGGGTCCGCGCCGGCTGGGCTCGGGCCGGCTGGGCTCGCACTGGCTGGACTCGCACCGGCTGGGCTCGCGCCGGCTGGACTCGCACTGGCTGGACTCGCGCTGGCCGCCGTGGCCATCCCACGAGAGGAGAGGGTCGTTCGATGCCGAAAGTGTTCGTACACGGAAACCCCGAGACCCGCGCGGTCTGGCGCGTGCTCTTCGACGCGCTTCGGGACCGGGGCGTCGAGGACCCGGTCGCCCTCTCGCCGCCGGGCTTCGGAGCGCCCGTCCCGTCCGGCTTCGAGCCTACCTGCGACGGCTATCGCCGCTGGCTCGTCGGCGAGCTCGAACGGCTGGGCGGCGAGGTCGACCTGGTCGGCCACGACTGGGGCGCCGGCCACGTCTACGGGCTGCTGGCCGAACGCCCGGACCTGCTGCGGTCCTGGGCCGCGGACTGCGCCGGGCTCGTGCACCCCGACTACGTCTGGCACGACGCCGCCCAGGCGTGGCAGACGCCCGAGGTCGGGGAGCAGGCGGTGGCCGCGATGTTCGGGATGCCCCTCGACCAGAAGGCCGCCACCTGGGCGTCGCTCGGCGTCCGGGAGGACGTCGCCCGCGAGATCGCCGCCGCGCAGGACGAGGAGATGGGGCGCTGCGTGCTGGCGCTGTACCGCTCGGCCGCCCAGCCGGCGATGGTCGAGCTGGGAGAGAAGCTGCGGCACACCGCGCAGCGTCCCGGGCTGGTGATCATCGCGACCGAGGACCCGTACACCGGCCCCCCGGAGATGGCGGAGTTCGTCGCGGACCGGCTCGGCGCGCGCACTCGGAGGCTCGAGGGCCAGGGGCACTGGTGGATGTTCGACGGCGCAGCGGCCGCCGCCGACGCGCTGGTCGCCCACTGGAGCGGCGCGGGCGACTAGCTCCCGCGGTCGGGCCCCGGTGCGGCCCGCCGGCGGGTGTTCGGCGCTAGCATGGTCGATCCATGGCCGGGCCCGAACGAACCATCATCGCCACCAATCGCCGGGCGCGACACGACTACGAGGTGATCGACACCTTCGAGGCGGGGATCGTGCTGGTGGGGCCCGAGGTCAAGAGCCTGCGCGCGGGCAAGGCCAACCTGTCCGACGCCTATGCGACCGTGCGCCGGGGCGAGGTCTTCCTCCACAACTGCCACATCAGTCCCTACGCGCCCGCCACCCGCGACAACCCCGACCCGCGGCGGGAGCGCAAGCTCCTGCTCCACCGCTCCGAGATCGCCCGCCTCGAGGGCAAGGTGAAGGAGCGCGGCCGCACCCTGATTCCGCTCTCGCTCTACTTCAAGGAGGGCCGGGCGAAGGTGGAGCTGGCGCTGGCGCGGGGCAAGGCGCAGTACGACAAGCGCCAGAGCATCCGCAAGCGCGAGGACGCCCGGGACACCCAGCGCGCCCTGCGCGCCAAGGGTCGGAGCGGCCGTTGAGCGCCCGGGGCCGCGCCGGCTGGGCGCTCCTCGCCGGGGTCCTGCTCGCCGGAGCCCTCGGTTGCCCGCCGCCCCGGGCCGACGACCCGGACGACCCGCCCGCCTTCGGACCCGATCGCCGGGACTACACGACCTTCGCCGCCGGACGCCCCGAGGTGGTCGACCCGAACTACCTGCCCTTCATGCTGCACTACGTGCGCAGCCGCAGTCCGCGGGGCTACTGGTTCTTCTTCTGCCGCTGGTCCGACGACGACATGCCCCTGCGCGTGTACATCGACGGCCCCGAGATTCCCGACTCGCTCCAGGACGAGTTCCGGCCGGTGGCCCCCGCCGAGTACCAGGACGCGGTGGCCCGCGCGTTCTCGAAGTGGGAGAAGGAGCTCGAGGGCCGGGTGCGCTTCCGGCGGGTCGAGCAGCCGGACGACGCCCTGCTGGTGGTGCGGATCAAGGGCGAGCCGGCCCCCGAGACCGCCGAGGGCCTGCAGGTGCTGGGCGCCACCGAGTCGCTGATCGGCGCCTGCGAGATCGACGGCCAGGTGGGGGAGGGCGACGCGCCGCTGCCGGTCCGCTTCCGCGTGCCCGACCTCGACCTCTACGTCGCCGACCGCGCCGGCCTGCTGACGGCGTACCAGGTGGAGATGGTGGCGGTCCACGAGCTCGGCCACGCCCTCGGCATGAAGGGCCACAGCCCGCTCCCCGACGACTTCCTGTACCCGGCGTTCCGGGACCAGGCCTCGGTGAAGGGGCTCTCCCAGGTGGACATCAACTCGTTCCTCAGCCTCTACTCCCTGCCCAACGGGACGCGCTACGCGTTCGTGCCCGAGGCGGGCCGTCCGCCGCCGTCGGAGCCCCGGCCCCCGACCGCGCGGCCGGTGCTCGGCGCGACGCCCCATGTGGACCCGCGTCTGGGCTTCGACATCGAGCTGCCCGCCGACTGGATGCGCGTGGTGAGCGACCGGGGGGTGTTCGCGGCCAACGGGCCGGTGTGGGATCGGGACGTCTCGATCGAGATCGGTATCTGGCCCTACGCCGACATCCGAAGCTTCCTGGGTCGCTTCAACCGCGCGCTCTTCGAGGGCACCCGCCTGAAGGGCGACGGCCCGCTCATCGTGGCCGGACGTCCGGCGCTGTGGATCGCGGTCAGCGCCGACGAGGGGCGCCGGGAGCAGGAGTTCCTGTTCGTGGAGCTCGGCGACGGCCGGCTGATGATGCTGCTCAGCGACAGCCCGGCCGAGTTCGCCGACGCGTGGCGGCCGTGGTTCCGGGACATCCTGGCGTCGCTCGAGATCTGGAGCGAGCCCGGGGTGGCGCGCTGAGGCGACCCCGGGGCGGCCCCCGCCCGCGCGGCGCGCTTCCTGCACATCGCGGCTCATTCCCAGCGTAGAATCGGCCGATACAGCCACGGCAGAGATCGGACATGCCGCCCTTCGAACCGCCCACTCACGGCCACCGCATGGCCACTGCGCTCCTCGACGTGCTCGCCGCCACCGGCGACGCGGTCGGGCGCAGTCGCGTGGTCCAGGCGCTCGGGGGAGACGAGGCCGGGCTGCGGGCCGGCCGGGCGCCGGTGAGTGAGGAGCGCCTCGCGACCGCCTTCCGCGCCGTGGCCGTCGATCGCTCCATGGCCCGCCGGGTCGGGCGCGCGCTCATTGCCTCGTCCGGGCTGGGGCTCTTCTTCCGCTACAGCGGGGTCTCCGGCCCCGAGAAGGCGCTGCGGCGCTGTGACCGGCTGCTGGCCCGGGAGTGCGCCGGGGCGGAGTACCGGCCCCACGAGATCGGCGACGGGCGGGCCCGGGTCGAGTTCCGGCGCAGCCCGGCGGCCGCCCAGTCGGCCGGCGACGACGCCCCGTTCTGCGGCGTGCGCGAGGGCATGCTCGAGGTCCTCCCCTCGTTGTTCGGTCTGCCCCTGGCCAGGGTCCAGGAGACGGCCTGCACCACGAAGGGGGCGCCGGCCTGTGTGTTCGAGGTGCGCTGGTCCCGGGCCCCCCATCACGGTCTGCGCTGGGGCGCCATGGGCGGGGCGGTGGCGGGCAGCGCCCTGGCCCTCGCCGCGGGTCTCGGGCCCCTGGCCGCCGCGGGGTGGGTGCTCACCACGGCGCTGCTCGGCGCCGGCGCCGGACGCTCCTTCGACCTGGCCCGTCAGCTGGACGTGCTCGCCGGAAGGCGCCGCGAAGAGGCGTCCTGGATCCAGGACACCGAGGGTGCGATCTCGGCGAAGATGGACGAGCTGGCGAAGCTCGATTCCGTGCTCGAGTCGCGCGGTCGCAGCCAGGCGCCGGTCCCCGCGATGCTCGACGGCGACGGCGCGCCGGTGGCCCGGCCGGCCACGCGCCAGCAGCAGGCCGACTTGGCCTCCATCGTCGATCGCGCGGTGGCGGCGGTGGGCTCCGAGGCCGGCCCCACGGTCCAGCTCGCCGTGGAGATCGAGACCCCGGACACGGCCCTCCACTGCGATGCCTTCCAGGTGGAGCAGATGCTGCTCCAGCTGCTGCGCAACGCGATCCAGGCCGCCGCGGCCGGCGGCGGCCACGCTTCCATCCGACTGTCCGCCGCGCCCGGGGGCCTCGAGCTGTGCGTGGCCGACGACGGCCCGGGCATCGACGAGGACGTGGTCGAGCGGCTGTTCGACCCCTTCGCGCCCGCCGGCCCGGCCGGCGCCGACGGCGGCTTCGGGCTGCCGGTGAGCTACCGGATCGTCCAGGCCCACGGCGGCGAGATGCGCGTGGAGAGCGTTGCCGGCGAGGGCACCCGCCTCCACGTCTTCCTGCCCGGCGAAGCGGTGTCCTCGGACGGCGCTTCCGAGGGCGACCCGCGCCCCGGCTGAGCGCGCGCGCCCACACCCGACCCGCGCGCAGCCCCCTGCGCAAGAAGCTTCGCAGTGTGGACCCGACGACCCTCGGGCTCCGGTGGGCGATCCCACTCCGCCGCGCGCTCGGCCTCGCGGACCCGCAGGCCACCGGCAGGAGGGCGCGCAGGCGTTCGCCCGCCCAGGAGAAGCGCGGGCAGGGCGGCGGCCCGGCACGCCGCTTGCTCTACTTCGGGGCACAGAGCGGATCTCGGCCCGGCGGCCCGGCCTCGCACCCGGACCCCGGCCATGGTCGAAGCGCTGTAGTTTCCCTCCCCGACCCCGGGAGCCCCGGTCCGACGTACGGACCGGGGCTTCTTGGTTTCGGGCTCGGGTGCGCCGGCGGCTCAGCCGTTCGCCGGCGGGGCCGCCAGCTCGATGATGTTGCCGTCCGGGTCCGCCACCCACATCTGGCCCGCCGCCGGGCCGAGCTCCACGACGTCGAGTCCGGCGGCCTTCAGGCCGTCCCGCGCGGCCTCGTAGCGGTCGATCGCGAGGGCGAGGTGGGGGGCGATGGGGGAGAGCTTCTCCGGACGCGCACCGGTGTCGAGGCCCTCGGGCGGCACGATCAGGTGCAGCTGGATCGCGCCCAGCTGGTACCAGGCCCCGGGGAATCCGAGCTCCGGTCGCTCGGCCTCGGCCAGGCCGAGCACGCCTCCGTAGAACGCGCGCGAGCGCTCGATGTCGTCCACCACCAGCGAGACGTGCTGGGCGGCGCCCACGGAAAGGGGTTCGGGCATGGCCTCCTCCTCGGGTGATCCAACCGGTGGGACCACCATGGCGGATCGCACCCCGGGAGGTCAACGTCCGGGGCGGGCACGCCACCCCAGGCCGTCGGGCTAGCGCCCGAAGCCCTCGTCGTAGCGCCCGATCCAGTCGTCGGAGACGTGGGCGAGGTCGCGGCAGCGAAGGTAGTCGCCCATGGTGGTGCCCGTGCAGCGGCTGTCGATGTTGGGGGCGCCGCCGCCGTTCTCCACCTCGTCCAGGTGCACCGTGCGGAAGTCGATGCTGAAGCGCGTGCGCGTCGAGGTGTTGGGCACCGAGGAGTGCAGCTGCGCCGCGGAGAAGAGCATCATCCCTCCGGCCTCGCAGACCAGGCGGACGTCGCCCGCGAGGTTCAGCTCCTCCTCGGGCCTGGGCTGGACCCGGGTGTCCCGGCCCACGTGCTTCGCGGCGTCGAAGCGGCTGGTGCGGTTCCACTCGGCGTAGTTGTAGCCGGCGGAGCCGTTCTTCACGGGCTGGTCCCAGTACTTCGTGTGGAAGGCCATGCCGTTGCACGGGTCGAGGTCGAAGATGGGCAGCCACCAGTTGATCTGGCACATGGGCGCCGAGTACCAGGTGTCGCGGTGGGGGTGGAACGCGTAGGCGATGCCCGTGGTGAGGTAGTCGTCGAAGGTGGACGAGCGCATGCGCGGGACGTCGAAGTAGGTGCGGTCGGGGTCGCACCCGAAGTCCTCGAGCAGGGCCCGGATGAGCCGTTTCGATTCGTCGTGGTGGATGAAGGCGGGCTTCAGCTCGGCCAGGATCGCCGCGTAGCGCTCGACGGCCAGCTCGCGCTGGGCCACCTCGGGCTCGAGCGGCTTGAAGGCCTCGGCGATCATGTTGCGGCCGTGGTCGCACAGGGCCTGCGTCGAGGGGCGCGGCGTGAAGAGATAGAGATCGCCGGCGTAGAGGCGCTCGCGTCGCAGATCGTCGTCGTCGTTGGAATCGAGATAGATGGCCGGCATCGTGTCTTCGCCTCCGTCCGGGGGGCGCCCTCCCGCCGGCGGATTCTAGCGGCTTGCGACGGGGGCCCGCGGCTCTCCGACCCGCATCGGTCCGAACCCCGTCGAAGTTGACCGCCGGCGCCGGGCGCGCCGCGGCTCCACCGGGCAAGTGGGTTGCCATGGGTCGGGCTGGCGTTCCAACGGCGTCGCGAGCGCGGCCCGGGGCAGGGCTCGCCGGCGGATCCCGGCCACGAACTTCGGGCAAAATCGGGTGTGAAATCCCACGCGGAGTGTCGCATACTGGACCGCGGAGGGGGGTGAAGGAGGTCGGCCATGCGCCGCCAGCTTCGCGTTCCCGCTCTCTCCCTCCTCTCTGCCAGCCTGCTGCTCGCCGCCTGCGCCTCGCCCGTCCAGCTGGTCGAGCCGCCCGCCCGCAAGGCCGACCTCTTCCCCTCGGCCATGCGCAGCGGCTCGCTGGTCGTGGCCGTCGACTCGGTCCGCGAGCCCAGGCGGGCCATCCGCTACTTCGGCACCGACCTGCGCGCGCAGGGGCTCCTGCCGGCCCAGATCATCGTGACGAACCTGGGCGACACCGCCATCGAGGTCGATCCCGCCGACGTGCTGGTGCAGCAGGGCCGGTCGGTGGTCGACCCGGTGCCGGTGGCCCAGGTGGCGGCCTACTGCAAGGAGTCCTCGGGGCTCACCGGCGGCGAGGAGGCGGCGCTGATCGACGCCCACTTCGCGAAGCTGGGCTTCACCTCCACCCTCGTCGCTCCGGGCGAGACCGTGCGCGGCTGGATGTTCTTCGACCTCGGCGTGGACGAGGAGGACGAGATCGAAGAGAGCCCGTGGTTCCGGGTGGTCTCCCTCCACGGCTCCAGCCACAGCGTGGGCCTGCGCGTGGCCGTCACCGAGAACGGCACCCACCAGCGGCTCCACTTCGGCCCCTACCGGCTGGACCGCTAGCGGCGCGCTCGCCAGCGCCGGCAGCGCCGAGGACCGGACCCGAGACGGCCATCCGGCGCCACGGACCCCACGGGGCCTGCGGGCTGCCGTGCCCTTGCATCGAGGCGAATCGGCCATACCTTGTGCCGCACGGGGGCGATCGGCTTCGACGGGTGGTCGAAGGTCGACGCTGCGTGCCGAGGTCGTGAGCCACCTCGTTAAACAGCCCACACTGTTGGTAGAACAACTGCCGACGACAACTACGCTCTCGCTGCCTAGCTAACCCCTAGGAACTAGCGACGGCCGTCCGTGACGCCTTCTAGCGGGTCGCGGCCGTCATCAGAAGGCTGGCCTCCGACCGCTGGCAGACCGCCACCGGAGGTGAGATCGAAGTCTGCCTTGGTGAAGGCTGCTCCCGTCCCGGCGACTGGCCCCACCGAGAATGAGCTGGGACTACGCACGTAGACGCGACGATTGGACGCCATGCGGACGCGGGTTCGATTCCCGCCGCCTCCACCATTGCAAAGAATTCGAACCGCCTTCCGGGCCGTCACCCTGGCCCTGGCCCGGGGGCGGTGCGAGCAGCGACAGGGTGTCGAGCGAGGTCCGGGCCATGTAGTAGGGCCGTCCGATCTCGCCCTTCGTGGGCTCCAGCTCGATCTTTCCAAGCAAGGAACGAAGCAACAGCGCCGAGCGCTCCGTTCGCCTCTCGAGCACCTCCTGCACCCCGGCTAGCCGTTCCTCGACCCACTCGATCGGCGGTGCCCGGAAGACCTTCTCGGACCCCCGGCGTAGCCCCTGCAGCTCCTCGCGGAGTGCCTCGACCCGCCGCTCCGTCTCCACCAGGGCCTTGCCGAGCGCCTGGCTGCCCCGCCCCTCGTCGATGAAGTCGACGAAGTTCGCGAGACGCCGTTCCTCCGCGTCGAGCTCCGCTTCCTTCGTCCGCACCGTCTCGGGGATGTGCGCGTAGAGCTTCGCGACCTCGGCCTCGACGCGCTCGAGCAAGTGCCGGATGTGCTCCGCCTGATCGAGCTGCTCCCGGACGCGCTCGACGATCACCGTCTCCGCGAGCTTCCGGCGAACGAGCATCTTGTTCTCACAGGCGCCCTTGGCTGCACCGAGACAGCCGTAGTAGCCGCCCGCCTTGCCACTCACCTGGGCGATCGTGGCCCCGCACTTCCCGCATACCATCGACCCCGAGAGCAGGTGAGTCGGGAAGTAGAGCTCGCGGCCACCCTGATCGCGCGAGAAGCCGCGCCGCCCCTTGCCACCCGGCCAGCTCCGGCGCACTTCCTGGCGCCGGGATCGAACCTGATCCCACAGCGCCGGCGGCACGATGCGCAGTGCCTCGTCCTCCTGCACGACCCACTCGGACTCCGGCTTCGTGAACCGGCGCCGTCGCCCGGTCCGCGGGTCGCGGCGGCTCTCGGTCTTGTTCCACACCCAGCGACCGACGTACTTCTCGTTGTCCAGGATCCGACTCACCGTCGCGGGCGACCAGCCTTTCGCGGCGCGCATCCGCCCCGGGACCTTCTCCTCGTTGAGCATCCGAACGATCCGCGTCAACGACAGCCCGTCCGCGTAGGCCTTGAAGATCCTCAGGACGACGGCCGCCTCGCGCGGCTCGATCTCCATCTTGTAGCCCTCGGGTCGCGGTCGGCCCTTCTTGTCCATCTGGATCGTGCCGACGGGGACGGACTTGAACCCGAACGTGCGCTCGCCGACCGAGAAGCCGCGTTCCTTCTGTCCTCGCTGGCCGCGCAGCGTCTTCTTCTTGAGATCACGGAGCTGCAGCTCGTTGAAGATCCCACGGATCTGGATGCCGAGCGTGGCTTCCTCGTCGTCGCTGTCGAGCCCGTCCGCCACCGAGATCACGCGAACGCCCTCGAAGTGGAGCTCCGCCATGACCGACAGCATCAGGTAGTTGTCGCGGGCGAGGCGGGAGAGGTCGTCGACCAGCACGACATCGAACTGCTCGTTCTGCGCCGCGGCGACCAGTGCGCCCAACCCTTCGCGGTCGCGGCGTGCACCCGACTGCGCCTGGTCGGCGTAGACGTGGTCTTCTAGCACGCGAAAGCCGCGCTCATTGGCGAGGCGGCGGCAGGCCCCGATCTGGTCCTCAATGCTCTCTGGGCGCTGGTTCTCCGAGCTGTAGCGGGCATAGATCGCGGCTCGCATGGGATGCCTCCTGGTCATCATCGAAAGAGGGGAGGCCGTCGTGGCTGCTGGCGGTGGCCGCGTGTTCCATCAGGCGCACGTACTCGCGAGCCAGGTCTTCGGCGATGTGGTCGAGAAGTGCGGTGACGCCCGGGTCGAGGGAAGGCCGCTCGGTCTCAGTCCGTCCCCTCGACTGCGTTGCCGTCGCCTTCGCGCTTCTCACGGCGCCTCCAATATGATAGTCAATCTCTATCATTTTGGAGCGGAGGGGTCAACCGTCGAGGGGCAGATCCCGGGCGATTCGCGTGATGCTGATCTCCACGCGGGTGTGTCGGCTGCCTTCGGGGCCACCGAACTCGCCCGACTCGGCGCCGTCGCTTCCCGCCGCGGGCTTCACGAGCTTCAGCTTTGGGCGGACCAGCGCCCCTTCCTTTGTTCGTGCCTTCAGTGCATCAAGATCGATGCCGCCGTACACCTTCGCGGCCCGGCCACCCACGCCGAGTGTGAAGTAGAGGCGCCGACCGTCGCCGATGACCACACGAAGATCGGGTGCGCCCTCGGCCCGCAGGCTCTCCGGTAGCCGGAAGCCGCCAATCTCGCGAGCCACTGCCCCCTCGAAGGCCCGCAGCACGTGAACGACTGCGGCGATCGCCGTCGCCGGCAGCTCGAGGTCACGGAGGCATAGCGCCACGGCGAACTCGAGGAGATTGCGGTTGGAGAAGCGGCGACTACTGCCGCGTCCGCCCGCGTCCTCGACGTCCGGCTCGACCACCCGCTTCTCGCACAGGTAGATGAGCCGGTGCTGGGGCTCTTCGAGGAGCCTGGCAGCTACAGTGAGGGTCCAGTTGCCCGGTCGATCGGTCATGGTGATAGGCATCGTCTATCATGGGCCGGACATCGTCAAGGCACACCACAAGAGCCACCTCGACCCGAAGGAGAATCGCCCCACTCAACCGGCCCTTGACCCGAACGAGACCCCGTTGTCTACTTTCATCCGCACGAGCCGACTCGGGTCGACGCTCGTGGATTTGGGCGGGACTCCGTTGGCATCGCGCGAGTCATCCCGCGGCGTGCACGACGAGGAGCAGGGTGGGGTGAGCGAGAAGTGGGTCGGCGTCGATGACGTTGCTGGGCACCTCGGAGTCGCGAAGGACTCGGTCTATCGCTGGATCGAGCGCCGCGGGCTCCCGGCTCGCAAGGTGGGCCGCCTGCTGCGCTTCAAGCTCTCCGAGGTCGACGCCTGGGTCGATGCGGGAAGCGGCGAGGGCAATCAGGGCAGTGAGGGTGGCGGGCCGAAAGGCCGCAGGGGCGACGCCAAGGGAGGGGGGACGCGATGATCATAGGGCGGGGACCGGCCTGGCGGCGCGGCGCGGCACGGCGAAGCGCAGGTGGAGCGAGAGTGCCCAGCCATGCCTGACGACAGCGACTTCTCCGCCACCCACTCCAACCCAGGCATCGCCCTCCCGGTGAGTTGACTGTGACGAGTCCGACCCGTCTCAACTCCAACTTCGCCCAGCTCGCGCAACACGACGAGCAGCTCGTGCGCCTGGGCATGCTCGCCGAGCGCTATTTCCCCGAAGATCCCAACACCGCGCTCCTCAAGCTCCGCCAACTCACCGAGCTCCTCGCCCAGCACGTCGCCTCGAATGTCGGCGAGTTCACCTCGACCGACGAGTCGCAGTACGAGCTATTTCGGCGGCTGCAAGACCTGGGCATCCTCCCTCGCGAGATCGCGCAGCTCTTCGGCGAGGTGCGCCGCACGGGCAATGCAGCCACGCATTCGTTGGCCGGCGATCACCGCACCGCGCTCGCAGCCATGAAGGTGACGTGGCAGCTGGGCGTGTGGTTCCACCGCACGTTCAAGAATCGCGACTACAAGCCCGGCCCTTTCATTCCACCAAAGCCCCCTCCCGACGAATCGGAGGAGCTGCGGGCCGAGCTGCAGCGTCTGACTCAAATCCTGGCCGAACATCAGACCGCTCGAGCCGAAGCAACCGAGCGGCTCGTCGCCATGGAGACCAAGCTCGCCGAGGCCAGGAACGAGCAGGCCTTCTGGGAGGAGCTGGCGACCGAAGCAGAGGAGGCCAAGGCGGCGCTGGCCCAGACCCTCGCCGCGCGGCAGGAGCAATCAGCCGCACAGCCCAAGAGCGCCGTGAACGCGCTCGTTGCCGCCTCCAATCAGGCGGCCACCGGCGTCGAGCTCGACGAGGCCGAGACCCGCGAGCTGATCGACGCGCAGCTCCGCCAGGCAGGCTGGGAGGCCGACTCCGAGAATTTCCGCCACGCCAAGGGGACCCGCCCCGAGCGGGGCCGGAACATGGCCATCGCCGAGTGGCCCACCGCCAGCGGCCCGGCCGACTACGTCCTCTTCGTCGGCCTCACGCCCGTTGCCGCCGTCGAAGCCAAGCGCAAGAACGTTGATGTCTCGGGCGCCCTCCAGCAAGCCAAGCGCTACAGCCGCGACTTTGCGTCGCCCGATGAAGCCCAATCCCCCGGCGGCCCCTGGGACGAACACCGGCTGCCCTTCGTCTTCTCCTCGAACGGCCGGCCCTTCCTGCGCCAGCTCTCCACAAAGAGTGGAATCTGGTTCTGCGACCTCCGCCGTCCCGACAACCTCGGCCACGCCCTCGACGGTTGGTACACGCCCGAAGGGCTCACGGCGCTCCTGAAGCGCGACGAGGCGCGGGCCCACGAGACCCTCGAGAACGAGCCCTTCGAGTATGGCTTTGCTCTGCGCCCCTACCAGCAGGCCGCCATCCAGGCGGCCGAAGCCGCGATCGCCACGGGTCAGCGCGAGATGCTCCTCGCCATGGCCACCGGCACCGGCAAGACGAAGACCTGTATCGCACTCATCTATCGCCTGCTCAAGGCCCAGCGCTTCGGGCGCGTCCTCTTTCTGGTCGACCGCTCTGCCCTGGGCGAGCAGGCCGCCAACGCCTTCAAGGACACCCGGATGGAGAGCCTCCAGACCTTCGCCGACATCTTCGGCATCAAGGAGCTGGAGGAGCAGGCCCCGGACTCGGACACCGCCGTACACATCGCGACGGTCCAGGGCATGGTGCAGCGTGTCCTCTACTCCGGAGAGGAAGTGGCCCCGCCCGCGGTCGACCAGTACGACTGCATCGTGGTCGACGAGTGCCATCGCGGCTACCTGCTCGACCGCGAGCTCTCCGAGACCGAGCTGGGCTTCCGCAGCTACGACGACTACATCTCGAAGTACCGCCGCGTGCTCGACTACTTCGACGCCTACAAGATCGGCCTGACTGCCACGCCGGCGCTCCACACGACCCAGATCTTCGGGCCGCCCGTCTACACCTACAGCTACCGCGAGGCGGTCGTGGACGGCTACCTGATCGACCACGAGCCCCCGATCCAGATCACCACCGAGCTCTCCCAGAGCGGCATCGTCTGGCAGGTGGGCGAAGACGTTCCCGTTTACGACGTCCGCACCAGCCAGATCGATCTCTTCACCACCCCGGACGAGATCAAGATCGAGGTCGAGGGCTTCAACCGCAAGGTCATCACCGAACCGTTCAACCGCGTCGTCTGCAACTTTCTCGCCCAGGAGCTCGACCCGGCCTCCCTCCACAAGACCCTCGTCTTCTGCGCCAACGACGCCCACGCCGACCTGGTGGTCGACCTGCTCAAACAGGCCTTCCAGGACCACTACGGGAGCGTCGACGACGACGCCGTCGTGAAGATCACCGGGGCTGCCGACAAGCCGCTTCAGTTGATCCGCCGCTTCAAGAACGAGCGCAACCCCAACGTCGCCGTGACGGTCGACCTGTTGACCACCGGCGTGGACGTTCCCGAGATTTGCAACCTCGTCTTCCTGCGCCGTGTCAGCAGCCGCATCCTCTTCGACCAGATGCTCGGCCGGGCCACGCGCATCTGCGACGAGATCGGCAAGGAGACCTTCCGCATTTTCGATGCCGTGAAGATCTACGAGGCCCTGCAGAACATGACCGCCATGCAGCCGGTGGTCGTGAACCCGAGTATCACCTTCAGCCAGCTGGAGGGCGAGCTGGCCGAGGTGGAGAGTGACACCGAGCGGAGCCTGGCCCGCGACCAGTTCATCGCCAAGCTGCAGCGCAAGAAGCGCCACCTGAGCGAGAGCGCAGCCCAGGATTTCGAGACCTGCGCGGGGATGCCCCCGGAGGCGTTCATCGCCGAGCTCAAGACCATGTCGATGGACCAGGTCGCCCGCTGGTTCACCGAGAACCGCGGCCTGGGCGAGATTCTCGACCGCCAGAGCGGCGCGCGCAGCGCCCCGGTCTTCGTCTCCGATCACGCCGACCAGCTCGTCGGCACGGAACGGGGCTACGGCCGGGCCACGCGCCCCGAGGACTACCTGCAGGAGTTCAGCGAGTTCATCCGCACGCACCAGAACGAGATCCCCGCCCTCGTGACGGTGCTGACGCGCCCCCGCGAGCTCACCCGCCAGCAGCTCCGCGAGCTCGTGCTCGAGCTCGACCGCGCGGGCTTCAGCGAGGCGAACCTCGCCACGGCCTGGCGCGAGACCACGAACCAGGACATCGCCGCGCGCATCATCGGCTACATCCGTCAGGCCGCGATCGGCGACCCCCTCGTCCCCTACGAGCAGCGGGTCGACCAGGCGCTGCAGAAGCTGCTGGCCTCGCGGAGCTGGACCAACCCCCAGCGCCAGTGGCTCCAGAAGCTGGCCGCCCAGACCAAGGCGAACCTCGTCGTCGACCGCGAGGCCCTCGACGACCCGGATCTCGTCTTCAAGCGCGATGGCGGCGGCTTCAATCGACTCGACCGCATCTTCGGGGGCGAGCTACAAGACGTGCTCGACACGTTCAACGAATCCCTCTGGACGCCCGCCGCCTGAGCGGCGGCCCGGCCTCGACACAAGGAACCGATGAAGACCGTCACCCAAGACATCGTCGCCAAGCTCTGGACTCTCTGTAACGTCCTGAAGGACGACGGGGTGACCTATCACCAGTACGTCACCGAGCTGACCTACCTGCTCTTCTTGAAGATGGCCAAGGAGACGGGCACCGAGGAGCAGCTCCCCGAAGGCCACCGCTGGGACGACCTGGAGGAGCTCCCCGCCCCCGATCGCCTCGAGGCGTACAAGAAGACGCTCATCCACCTGGGCACCCACGGCTCGACCCTGGTGCAGGAGATCTTTGCCAATGCTGGCTCCTTCATCCGCAAGCCGGCGACGCTCTCCACCCTCGTCACCGAGATCGACAAGCTCGACTGGTACAGCGCCCGCCAGGAGGGCCTCGGCGACCTCTACGAAGGCCTGCTCGAGAAGAACGCCAACGAGAAGAAGTCCGGCGCCGGCCAGTACTTCACCCCGCGCGTGCTGATCGACAGCATGGTCGCGGTGATGAAGCCCACCCTGGAAGACATCATCCAGGACCCGGCTGCCGGGACCGGCGGCTTCCTGATCGCCTCGAACCACTACCTGCGGGAGCACACCGACCCCGACCGCTGGACCGAGGCCCAGCAGAAGAAGTACCGGCGCAAGACCTTCTACGGCATGGAGCACGTCCAGGACACGCACCGCCTCGCGCTCATGAACCTGATGCTCCACGGCATCGAGTCGGGTCCCAGCGCGGGCGGCATCCACTACGGCGATACGCTGAGTCCGGAAGGCGAGGCGCTCCCCAAGGCGACGCTGATCCTCTCGAACCCGCCCTTCGGCACCAAGAAAGGCGGCGGCCTGCCCTCGCGCACCGACTTCACCTTCCCCACGAGCAACAAGCAGTTCTGTTTCCTGCAGCACATCTACCGCGGCCTCGAACCGGGTGGCCGCGCGGCCGTCGTCTTGCCCGACAACGTGCTCTTCGAGGGCAACGTCGGCAAGCAGATCCGCGCCGACCTGATGGACAAGTGCAATCTCCACACCATCCTGCGCCTGCCGACGGGCATCTTCTACGCCCAGGGTGTGAAGACCAACGTCCTCTTCTTCACCCGCGGCAAGACCGACAAGGGCAACACCCAGGAGGTCTGGGTCTACGACCTCCGCGCCAACATGCCCCAGTTCGGCAAGCGCACCGTCCTCACGCGCGAGCACTTCGCCGACTTCGAAGCCGCCTTCGGCAAGGACCCACTGGGCCAGCCCAAGAGCCTGAAGAAGCGCAAGGACGCCGGCGAGACCGGCCGCTTCCGCAAGTTCACCCGCGACTGGATCGCCGAGCGCGACGACAGCCTCGACATCTCATGGCTCAAGGACGAGGAAGAGACCGAGAACGGCGAGCTGCCGGAGCCCTCGGTGCTGGCCCTGGAAGCCATGGACGAGCTGGACGGCGCGATCGGAGAGCTGCGCGGACTCTTGGAGGAGCTGGACGAGAGGGCGGAGCTGTGACGAATGTTCCTACGGGGTGGGTCGAATCGACGTTCGGCGAGATCAACCGCTTCTCGTCGAGCACGGTCGATCCTTCGAAGTTCGAAGACGAGGAGTTTGAGCTCTACAGCGTCCCCACGTTTCCATCCGGCAAGCCGGAAAGGTTGCTCGGGGCATCTATCGGATCTTCCAAGCAAGTTGTTGCGCCTCGGGACGTGCTGGTGTGCAAGATCAACCCGCGGATCAACAGGGTCTGGGAGGTCGCGGACGCCGGAAGCTCGAGGCAAATCGCGTCCTCAGAATGGATCGTCGTCCGCGTGCCGGAGCTAGATCACAGGTTCCTGCGGCTCTATTTTTCAAGTCCACGCTTTCGCGATCTGATCTGTGAGGGCGTCACGGGAGTAGGTGGGTCGCTAACCAGAGCTCAGCCCAAGCGAGTCGCGACTTTCTCGGTGCCCATCGCTCCCATCAACGAGCAGCACCGCATCGCCGACAAGCTCGACGCAGTTCTCGCGCGGGTGGACGCCTGCCGCGAACGCCTCGACCGCGTCCCCGCCATCCTCAAACGCTTCCGCCAATCCGTCCTCGCCGCCGCCACCTCCGGCAAACTGACAGAGGACTGGCGGGCGGAGCGGGGGGTCGAGTTTGCGTGGAAGGAAGAGCCGCTTCATGCCTTGTGCAGCGAAGATCGAATCATCACGTATGGCGTGATCAAGCTTGGCAGCGAAGTCCCTGATGGAGTTCCGTGTCTGCGCACGAGTAATGTCCGATGGCTGAAGATTGAAACAGAGGGGATGAAGAGGATCGATCCTGCCCTGTCACAGGACTACTCCCGCACGATTTTGGACGGCGGTGAGGTTCTCGTGAACGTCCGCGGCACATTGGGCGGCGTCGCGGTGGCCGAGCCAGACATGGCGGGCTGGAATGTCTCTCGCGAGGTCGCGGTGGTTCCGATCGATGAGCGTGAAGTCGACCCTTGGTTTCTCGCCTACTGGGTGGGGTCAGACTCGAGCCAACGCTGGCTAGCGCGTGTGAAGAAGGGTGTTGCGTACGTCGGAATCAATATCGAAGATCTGCGGAATCTACCCGTTCGGATTCCGACTGTCCCCGAGCAGCAAGCGATCGTTGAGCGTGTTCAGTCACTGCATCGGCGCGCCGAGGCTCTGGAGAAGACCGTACGCGAAGTGCAATCTCGAGTTGAGAATCTAACCCCCACGCTGCTCGCCAAGGCCTTCCGCGGCGAGCTCGTGCCCCAGGACCCCAACGACGAGCCCGCGAGCGTGCTGCTCGAGCGCATCCGCGCCGAGCGGGCTGCGGCCGCAGCGAAGCCCCGGAAGCGGAAAGGCGGACGCCGGTCCGCAGCCAGCAAGAAGAAGGAGTCGGCCATGCTGAAGCGAAGCGACATCGGCGACGAACACCTGTCCGCCATCCTGAAGGAGCGCGGCCCGCTCACCGCGGAGGCGCTCTGGTCGACCTCGCAGCTCGAGATCGACGATTTTTACGACCAGCTGAAGGCCGAAGAAGAACGTGGGCTCTTGCTCGAGAAGCGCGGCGAGTCGTCGACCGCGACGCGGATGTTGGAGGCGGCTGCGTGAGGATCGACCGGCTCAAGATCCCCGCCTATCGAAACCTGCGCGGGTTCGAGATCGACTTCGATGAGACCCAGGCGACGACCGTGCTGCTCGGACAGAACGGCACGGGGAAGTCGAACCTGATCGAGGCGCTCGTGGAGATCTTTCGCGAGCTCGAGCTGGCGAGGGTGCCGGGCTTCGCGTACGAGCTGGACTATGTCTGCCGCGACAAGGCGATTCACATCGACGCCGACCCGGAGCGCAAGCGGGGGCCGCTGAGCGTCCGCGTCGACGGCAAGCGCATCACGAAGAAGGCCTTTCAGGAGGGCCTCGACGCCTACCTGCCCAGCTATGTCTTCGCCTACTACTCGGGCTGGAGCAGCCGCCTGGAGCAGCACTTCGACCGCTCGACGCGCCGCCACTACGACCGCATTCTCAAGAGCCCCGATCGGGAGATGCCGCTCCGGCGGCTCTTCTTCTGTCGCAAGCACTACAGCCAGCTCGTCCTGCTGGCGTTCTTTCTCGCCCAGCCCACGGCCACGCGCGAGCTGCTCGAGAAGTACCTGGGCATCCGGCGCTTCGAATCCGCACTCTTCGTCCTCAAGACCCCCTGGTGGCGGGGGAGCGGCGCGCCGAGCCAGGTCCAGCAGGCCGAGGGCGACCCCCGCTTCTGGTACGCCCGCGGCGCCTTCAAGGGCTTCCTCGATCGCCTGTGGGGCTGCGCCCTGGCTCCGATTCGAAACACCGAGGCCATCGAACGCGACGTGCGCCGCCAGGGCGAGTCGACGGAGCGCCTCTACCTCTTCATCAAGAACGAGGAGGAGCTCGCCGCCCTCAAGGCGCCCGGCGACGACTCCAAGGCGCTCTTCGGTTATCTCGAGAGCCTCTTCCTGTGCGACCTGATCGACGAGGTCCGCGTGACCGTCGAGCGCACCGACGGCCATCGCATCAAGTTCGTCCAGATGAGCGAAGGCGAGCAGCAGCTCCTCACGGTGCTGGGCCTGCTCCTCTTCACCCAGGACGACGAAGCTCTCTACCTCCTGGACGAGCCCGACACCCACCTCAACCCCGTCTGGGCCTACGAGCTGCTCGACCTGCTCGAGAAGAACATTCGCACCGAGAAGGGCCACCTGATTGTGGCCTCCCACGACCCGGTGATGATCGGGAGCCTCCGCAAGGAGCAGGTGCGGGTCCTGCAGCGAGCGGAAGAGGGGATCGTTGCGAAGCCCCCCGACTACGACCCGATCGGCGTGGGCGTCGAGGGCTTGCTCAAGTCCGAGCTCTACGGCCTGCGCTCCACCCTCGCGCCGGAGGTGCTGGAGAAGCTGGACCGGCACTACCAGCTGCTCGGCACGGAGCCGCGCTCCGACGAGGAGCAAGAGGAACTCAGGCAGCTCGCCGAAGAGCTGAACGAGCTCGGCGTCGCGAGAACACACCCTAATCCCTATTTCGAGCGCTTCGCCAACGCCATGGCGCGGCGACGCACGGGCGAGCCCAAGCGATCCCTCTCCAAGGCCGAGATCGACGAGCAGGCCGCCCTCGCGGACGAGGTGCTCGGCGAGATCCTGGCCGAGGAGCGCGAGGCGGATACCGGGGGCGCAGCGTGAGGCACATCTCGCTGGACGGAAAGGAGCCCCCCGCCGAGTGGCGCGAGAAGGCAGAGGCTCTGCTGGAGCAGCTGAAGGCTGCCGCGGATGCCGAGGAACGAAGCCAGATCATCGACGCGAATGCGAAGGTCTGGGGCGAGCTCAAGGATTGGCTCCTGGAACTCTCGCACGGGAAGTGTTGGTTCTCCGAAGCGAAGGATTGCTTCAGCCACTGGGACGTCGAGCACTACCGCCCGAAGAAGGTCGCCAAGGACAAGGACGGCACCGAGCACGACGGCTACTGGTGGCTGGCCTTCGATTGGAGGAACCTGCGGATCTGCGGAAACGTGGGCAACCGGAAGAAGGGCACCTCCTTTCCGCTGCGGGCGGGGTGCCCGAGGTGTGTGCCGCACGGGGATCTCCGCGGCGAAGACGCCACGCTCCTGGATCCCACGGACGAAGACGACCCCGGGCTTCTCTCCTTTGATGTCGAGGGGAGCGCGCAGCCGGCCCCGCATCTCGCCGAAGGCAGCTGGGACCACGAGAGGGTGGAGTACTCGATCGACCGGTATCGACTGAACTTCGGACCGCTAGCCGGAAAGAGGAAGGTGGTCTGGGCCGAGTGCTGGCGGCGCATCCAGGAGTACTTCGACGAGCTGAGCAGGTATCACGACGACAATGCCAACCTGATTGCGAGAGAAGCCTACAAGAAGGCGGCAAGGCGGCTTCGCGAGATGATCCGCGAAGATCAGGAGCTGTCGGCCGTCGCGCGCGCCTGCGTGATCGGCTCGGGAGACCCGCGGCTGGCGGGCATCCTGCAGTCCGCGTAGCGCTGGAGCGAGGGGTGGAGGGGGAGGCATAGAGCTGGTGGAGGTAGTCGGAATCGAGCCGCCGAGCTTCGGGGAGGGCTCTCATGGCCAAAGCTGAGGCGACCGTCGAAGAGCTGGTCGGCATGATCGAGCGCGGCGAGCTGCGCCTGCCCGAGATGCAGCGGCGCTACGTCTGGCGCTCTACGCGCGTGCGCGACCTGCTCGACTCGCTGTATCGGGGCTACCCCTCCGGCGCGATCCTGCTGTGGGAGACGGACGAGGACGTGCCACTCCAGGAGTTCTCGATCGAGCAGCAGGGCAACCCCTACCAGAACTGCCGGCTCCTGCTCGATGGTCAGCAACGATTGACCTCTCTCTCGGCGGTCATTCGAGGCGAGCCCGTGAGCGTGCGCGGTCGACGCCGACCCGTCGAGCTGCTCTTCAACCTGGAGCACCCGGACGAGCTTGCGGTCGTGACCGAGGTGAACGAGGACGGAGGCAGCGAAGCGGACGACCAGGAGCTGATCGACGACGAGGTCGATTCGACCGAGGACGAGCTGCAAAAGCGCTTCGATCGCATGACCTTCGTCGTCGCCACGAAGAAGCTCGAGCAGCTCCCCCACTGGGTGAAGGTCTCGGAGGTCTTCAAGAGCGACAGCGACCGACCCTTCCTGAAGCGCGCCGGGATCACCGACCTGGACGACCCCCGCGCCGAGAAGTACAGCCAGCGGCTCGCGCGCTTGCGTGGCGTGCGAAAATACGTCTACCGGATGGACATCCTGGAGCGGTCGCTCTCGTACGACGAGGTCACCGAGATCTTCGTGCGCGTGAACTCGCTCGGCGCCAAGCTGCGGAGCTCCGATCTGGCGTTGGCCCAGATCACGGCCAAGTGGCGAGGGGCGCTGAAGATCTTCCAGGGCTTCCAGGAGCAGTGCGCGAAGGCGGGCTTCGATCTCGATCTGGGCCTCCACCTGAAGAACCTGGTTGCCTTCGCGACGGGCCAGTCCCGGTTCCTCACGGTCGGGAGTCTGCCGCTCGAGCGCCTGGAGGCCGCGTGGGAAGGCTGCGTCCCCGGGATGGAGTTCGCGCTGAACTTCCTGAAGAGCAACGCCGGCGTCGACAGCCCGGCGCTGCTGTCCTCGCCCTTCCTGCTGGTCACGCTCGGGTACTTCGGGCACAAACACGGGTACGAGATCGGACCGGACGAGGCCGATCGGCTGCGGCGCTGGGTGCTGGTTGCCAACGCGAAGGGCCGCTACTCCCGAGGCTCGAGCGAGACCTTGCTCGATCAGGATCTCGCGACCTTGCGGCAGGGCGGGGGAGCGAAAGAGCTGACGGACCGTCTGCGTCTGCAGATGGGCCGTCTGGACATTGCGCCGGCCGAGCTCGAAGGCCGCAATCAACGCAGCGCGCTCTTCAAGACGATGTTCCTCGCCTTCCGAGACGCCGGCGCTCGCGACTGGAACTCGAACCTGGCCATCGCCCTGGGGCACCGCGGCGCCCAGCACCGGCTCCAGTTCCACCACATCTTCCCGAAGGCCGTGCTGAAGAGCCGCTTCACCGCCCGCGAGGCCGACGACATCGCGAATCTCGCCTTCATCGGCGGCAAGACGAACCGCCAGATCAGCGACAAGGCGCCGAGCCAGTACTTCCCGGGGTTGATCGAGAAATCGGGGCTGCCCGTCTTCGAGGCCCAGTGCATCCCCACCGACCCGGAGCTGCTCGGGGTGGAGGCCTACAAGGGCTTCCTGGCGCAGCGTCGGCAGCGCGTGGCCGAGAGGCTCAATGAGTATCTGGGCGTTCCGCTGCAATGAGATGCGGGCGGGCAGCAGACAGCTACCCGCGTGAGACGGTTCGAAGCCATGCGATCGCCTTGGCCACCGTCTTGTCCGTCACGCCGAGGCGCTCCGCAATCGTCCGATCGCTCATTCCAAGCTCGCGAAGGTGCAGGGCTTTCCGAGCGACTCGCTGGTAGGCCGGCGGTGCCGAGGTCTCGACCAACGCCACCTCGAATGGCAGCGACCCGGCGGTTCGAATACTTGGCGTCCGGGTCCACCACCGAGAAGAATTCGTCTGCCTATGCCGTTCGGTCCACCTCTGACCGTTCTAGCGGCCCTGGCCCAGATGGAGAGGGAGCAGGTCTCCGAGCGCACTCGATTCGCTCTCGACAAGATTGCGAGGGAGGGGAGGGCGCGCTCCCGGTTCGAGCCTTTCGGCCACCGAATGGAAGCGAGCCCCGACCGGACGACCGCCGCGGCTGGAGATCGCTCGCCTGTCGTGCCCTACGGCCAGGAACAGACGATACTCGCGCGAATGTTGGCTCTCCGGGAGAACGGGTTGGGTCTCGGCGGATCGCTCGGGCGCTGAACGAGGAGCAACTTGCCAACCCTCGGACCAATGAGCCGTGGAGCTTCGGGCAGGTGCAGGAAATCCTGCGGGCTGTGGCGGGGCGAGAAGCAGCGATGGCTGGCTGTTCGGTGATCGCTGCCGCCCTTCATCCAGGGCGAAGAAGTCGTGACCATGGGCCCTGGCGACGAAGATCTGCCCGACGGCTACGACTTCGATGACTTCCGCCCAGAAGGCGCTGCGGTGGACGAATCACGGGAAGCCGTGGTGTGGCTCGAAGAGGAGCACGAGGCGCACCCCGATTCTCTCGGGGTCGCGGTCCACCAGACCCGGCGCTTCGGCGTCTTGCCGTTCAACTGAGAGGCCAGCGACGACATCGGGTCGGGCTGCGACGGTGGCATCGGGCCGGGAGCTGTGGGGCCGGACTGTGCCGGACCAATGACCGGGTCCCAGACGAACATGTCAGCCGGATCAGTCTTGCCTGCCGGAATCTCGTCCTCGGAAATCAAGCGTTTCGTTGGGGGAAGTCGCCTTCGCGACCTGTGGCTATCGGGCCATCGTCGACGGCGATCGAGACGGGGCCGAGCGCCGCGAGGACCGACCGCGCCCGCTGAGCAGCACGGCGAGCGCCAGGCCGATCAGCAGGCCGCTTCTGGCCTCGGGTACGTAGAGGTGGAACGCCCCGGATTCGGACGAGAGCGAGTAGTTCGTTATGGGCTGGGCCTGCGCGTCCATCAGCGTGAAGGAGGTGATGCCGCCGGAGTTGCCGAACGTCGCCAGCGCCTCTCCGTTGACCCCACTGAGCCCGCCGCTGCCGACGTCGTCGAGCCTCGCTTGTGCCTGCAGCTCGGCCCACACGTCGAACGGAGTCCCGAGGGATGGAGGAGGTCCGTCTCCGCGCGCGGAGCGCGGTGTCAGGCCATCCGGGCCTGGTAGCTCGCCTTCGGATCGTAGGCTTCCCCAGCGTCCTCGGCCCATCGCGCGATCTCTGCACGGCCGACGACGAAGCGGTGCACCTCGTCCGGTCCGTCGGCGAAGCGCAGCCAACGCTGGTCGGCGTAGGCCTCGGCGAGGGGGGTCCACTGGCACAGGCCCGCCGCACCGTGGATCTGGATCGCCTGGTCGATGATCGCCGCGACGCGTTCGGGCACCATCGCCTTCACGGCGCTCACCCAGACGCGAGCCTCCACGTTGCCGAGCACGTCCATCGCCTTCGCAGCGGTGAGCACCATGCGTCGCATGGCCTCGATCTCGATGCGGGCATTCGCGATCAGCTCGGTATTCTTGCCGAGCCGCGCGAGATCCTTCCCGAACGCCTCGCGCGCGAGTCCCCGCCTCACCATCAGCTCGATGGCCTTCTCGGCCGCGCCGATGGAGCGCATGCAGTGGTGGATGCGGCCCGGGCCGAGGCGCTGCTGCGAAATCTCGAAGCCGCGCCCGCGCCCGAGCAGGATGTTCTCCGCCGGCACGCGACAATTCGTGAAGCGGACGTGCATGTGGCCCGTGGGTGCGTGGTCGTAACCGAAGATCGATAGCGGTTCGACGACTTCGAATCCGGGTGTGTCCGTCGGGACGAGGATCTGGGAGTGTCGCTGATGCTTCGGACCTTCGTCCTCCGTCCGAACCATGACGATCAGGATCTTGCAGCGCGAGTCCCCGGCCGAGGTGATCCAATGCTTCTCGCCGTCGATGACCCACTCGTCTCCATCGAGCTCGGCGCGGCACGAGACGTTGGTCGCGTCCGAGGACGCGACGTCGGGCTCGGTCATCAGATACGCCGAGCGGATCTCGCCGCGGAGAAGCGGCTCGAGCCACTGCTTCTTCTGCTCCGGCGTTCCGACCTTCTCGAGGACTTCCATGTTGCCGGTATCGGGCGCCGAGCAGTTCACGCACTCGGAGGCGAAGCGGCTCTTGCCGAGCTCAGCGGCGATGTAGGCGTAGTCGAGGTTGGTGAGGCCCTTGCCGGTCTCGGCGTCGGGCAGGAAGAAGTTCCAGAGACCGAGCTCCTTCGCTTTCGCCTTCACCCCGTCGAGCAGATCGAGCTGTCCGGGAGCCCAGGCCCAACGATCGGAGTGACCCCGACCGAGGCGAGCGAACTCCTCGCTCATCGGCTCGACCTCGTCGGCGACGAAGGCCTTGATCTTGTCGAGCAACGGGCGGGCCTCGACCGACATCCGCAGGTCGAACATCTCGTCGGTGGCGTCCATTCCGGCCATCAGAACGCTGCACCCTGTTTCTCGCACTCATCGCGGAAGCTCGCGATGTAGTCTCCGCGCGCCTCGGCGCTCGGCTGCGTGGTCTGCCAGGCAACGATCTGGCGGATGTCGTTGAGACCGATGGACCCGAAGATGTGCCGGAGGTACGGCAGCTGGAAGTCGTTGGGGGCGCCTGGCGGCGTCGATGACCGCGTGAGCAAGAGCTGGACCGGTCGATTCCGCAGGAGACCCAAGTGCACCATCTTCTCGAAGTCGTACCCGAACGTGAGGATGGGCTGGACGAGGACGTCGATGTAGGCCTTGAGCGCCCAGGGCACCGAGTAGTTCCACATGGGGCACGACAGGACGATCTTGTCGTGGGCGTCGAAGTGCGAGATCTGCTGTTTGACCGCTTCCCAGATCGCCGACTGCTCCTCGCTCACCTCCTCCTGGAAGATCGGAGCGAACTTCGCGTGTGCGGCGTCGGCCCTGAAGGTCGGAAGGTCGGCCTCGAAGACGTTCAGGGTCTCGATCGTGTCGTCGGGATTGGCCTTCCGGCAGGCGTCGAGAAACCAGGTGGCCAGCCGCGAAGAGCCGGAGCGGTCTCCGCGCGGGCTGGCCTCGATGTGGAGGATCTTGCTCATGCTTGGAAGTTCTCCTCGGGAGGGGGAGAGGGGAGTCTCAGACGTTCGCGAGACAGAATTCATGAACGAGGTTGGAGAACTTCTCCGTCTCGAAGAGCATCAGCTGGTGGCCGGCTTCCGGGATGATCTCGATCCGGACCGGCCCTCCGATGCTCTTGGCCACGGCTTCGATGAGCGCGGGGGCTGCGTGCGGGTCGTTCTCGCCCGATGCGTAGAGCACGGGCTTCTGGTTCTCGGCGATCGGCTGGGGCGGGTCGTACTGCAGCAGTGAGGCCCAGGAGGCCAGGTCGTAGCTCCAGGTGTTGTAGGGATCGAGCTTCTTCTGGTCCTGCGCGCCGGCATAGCCGTAGTCGACGTCGAAGTTGAAGAACGTGCCGATGTCGAGGCGTGCACCGCGGCCGAGCTGCTCGATCACAGTGGCAACCTCGGGACTTCGCCACGCGGCGCCCGCGCCGACGAAGAGCGGGCTGCCGGGTACGGCGAGCGAGCCCATGCAGATGGCGCCCGTCACGTCGGGCGAGTCGATCGCCGAGATCGCCGCTGCGACGCCGAGGCTCGACCCCAGTGTGTAGACGGGCAGGCTCGTCTCAGCCTTCACGTGTGCTGCCCAGTCGCGGCTGGCTTGCGCCCACTCGTCCATGGTCCAGGTGCCGCGGGGGCGATTGGTCGTCGAGCGACCGTGTCCGGGCGCGTCGTAGCTCCAGATGTCGACACCCTTCGGCGCGTGATGCTCGCAGAAGACATCGTATATGCCGGCGTGACCGCCCAGCCCGTGGGAGACGACGAGCGCATACTTCGGGTCGGGCCCCGGGAAGCGGAAGGCGTGGAGCTCGTTCAAGAGGTGGTTCTCGACCTGCATCTCTACTGCCCCATCTTCGCGCGGAACGCGGCGTCCATCTCTTCCAGTGTGCGAGCGCAGATCGGGTGCAGCTTGATCTGCTCGTTGTAGTCGGCCAGCTTGGCGGGGATCGGCTGCTCGAGCTTCAGGACCGGGATCGCGAATCGCTCCACGAAGAAGAGCGCGCCCACGAGCGCGCAGTCGGCGAGGCTGAGCGCGTCGCCGATCGCGAACTCCGAGCCCGCCCGCCCCGACCGGATGCGATAGCTGTCCACCCACTGGAGCCCGGTCTCGACCTCGGAGGCCAGCGTCTGCACCCACTCCCGGTTGCCGCTGCCGAGGTGCGGCAGGGTCTTGAACATGGGTGAGCACACGTAGAGGTCGTTCAGCCGCACCAGCATCCGGACCTGGGCCCGCGCAACGGGATCGGCCGGCAGCAGGGGAGGTTCGGGATGGAGATCCTCCAGCAGCTCGCAGATCGTGGCGGACTCGCTGATGACGGTGTCTCCGATGCGAAGCGCGGGAATCTTGCCCGTCGGGTTGATCTGCTTGTACTCGTCCGAGCTCATGCCGCCCGGCGGCAGCTCGAGCTTCACCTTCTCCTCGATGCCCTTGGCGCGGAGCTGGATGCGCACGCGTGCCGCGTACGGGGAGAGATCTGCCTGGTAGAGAGTCATGTCCATGGGATCGTCCTCCTGGGCTGCGATGTCGGTGGCCGGTGTCGGGCCGATTTCAGGCCATCGGGCTCTGGGTGGGTTGGCCGAGGAGCAGGCGGCCGTAGTCGGCATACCGCGATTCGCGGTCGAAGATGACGTGGTTGGAGCCCGTCGTGATGTCGCGCATGGCCCGCTGGATCGGGTTGTCGAGTCGGCTTCCGCTCGCGCCCGTGACCGAGCAGATGTCCTGCACCGCCTCGCGGCACATGAACACCGCGTGCCCGAGTCGGGTGAGCCAGGTGATTCGCGTCTCGATCGGTGCACCGTTGCGCTGCGCCATGACGTCGGCGAGGACGTCCCGGAAGACGAGCTCCGCGGCGTCGATGGAGAGCGACGCCGCGGCGGCCACCGAGGGCTTGCCCTGCAGTCTGTCCGCTCCGCCCGCCGGAAGCTCGCTCGCGTCGAGCTTCGCCTTCGTCTGGGCGAAGTACTCGTCCCGCGCCATCTGCGCCGCGCCGAGCATGGGCAGTCCGCCGGCGAAGCCGAGGACCGGCAGGAGCGGTGTGCGATAGAGGGGGCCGGCATGGAGACGGCTGGCCTCGCCCGTGGCGTTGACGAGCTCGAGCATCGAGACCGTCCTCGCCTCGGGAACGAAGACGTCGTCGATCCGGATGTCGAAGGAGCCGGTGCCGCACATGCCGGCGACGTGCCACGTGTCGACGGCCTCGACCTCTTCCCGCGGCAGGGCGAAGAAGTAGGGAAGGGGGATGGCGCCCTCTTCGAGCACGAGCGCGCCGGCGAGGACCCAATCCGCGTGGATGACCCCCGTCCCCCACTGCCACTGCCCGGCGAGCCGATAGCCGCCGTCCACCCGGGCGGCCTTGCCGCCGGCGACGTTCAGGGTCGCGGGCGCCAGCACGTAGTCGCGGTCCGAGAAGAGCTCCTTCTGGAAACTCTCCGGATAGCCGCACAGCCAGTAGGCGTGCTCGATGTAGAAGCCGACGAGCCAGCCCATGGACGCGTCGGCCCGCGAGAGCGTGAGCGCGACCTCGAAGAAGGTGTCGACGTCGGCCTCGTGGCCGCCGTAGCACTTTGGGACCATGAGCGAGAAGAGGCCGCTCTGGCGGACGGCGTCGATGACCTCGTCGAGGGGGCGCCGCGCCAGCTCCGCCTCGCGCGCCTTCACGCGCAGGAGTGGTGCGAGCTTCTCGGCGGCTTCGATCAGCGCGGCGGAGTCCATCGGGGTCTGCGTCATCTCGTTCTCCATGTCCTCGTTCTTCGTGGCCTCGGGTGGCGCGCTCAGTAGGCGTGCTCGAGGAGCCCGGTGATCTCTCCGGCGGTCTCGACGGGCCGCGGGTTCGCCCGCACCCAGGCGTTCGCCATGGCGCCCGCGGCGATCGCCTCGAAGTGGTGCCTCTCGACGCCCACCTCGCGCAGCCGGCTCGGCAGTCCCAGCTCCGCGACCAGATTGCGCACGACATCGCCCGCCGGCGAACCCGCCGATCCGAGCGCGTCGGCGATCCGTTGCTGGGCCTCGTTCGTATGGGCCGCGTTGAAGTCGAGCACGTGCGGGAGCATCACGCAGCTCGTGTAGCCGTGGGGCACCGCCGCGACGGCGCCCAGTTGGTGGCCGATGCCGTGGCTCGCGCCGTACGGGACGCGATTCAGGCCCGCGCAGGCCAGCCACACGCCCATCTGGCTGTCGAGGCGTGCCTCGAGATCGTCGGGCCGCTCCGCGGTGCGGGGCAACGAGCGACCGAGCAGGCGGAGGGACTCGAGCGCACCGGCGTCGGCGACCGGTTCGGGCGCGGAAGAGCACAGGGTCTCCACGGCATGGTCGATTGCGCGCACGCCGGTCGAGAGCCAGAGGGGCATGGGCGTCGCGAGGGTGATCGTCGGGTCGAGGACCACGGCGGCCGGCCCGATCTCGCGGCCCGAGAAGAGCTGCTTGGTCCGGGTCTCGGAGTCGACGCAGCCGCTGAGGTCGCTGAACTCGGCGCCCGACAAGGTGGTGGGCGCAGCGATCTGTCGGAGCGGAGGAGACGCCACGTCGGGTGTGTGCCGCGAGCCGTCCTCGCGAACGGAGACCGCGAAGCGGTCGAGGTCGGCCGGCGTGTGGACGTCCTCGGCCAGGCAGAGCAGCGCCATCTTGACCGTGTCGATGGGGGTGCCGCCGCCGATGGTCAAGACCAGGTCCGCCCGCCGTTCGCGCAGGAAGCGCGCGAGGTCGAGGACGCCATCGCGGGGGACGTGCTCGCGGGTCTCGTGGAAGCGCCCGGCGTGACGAGAGCCGAGTGCGCTCTCGACCGGGTCGAGGATGGAGGTCTCGCGAGAGAGCGTCTTCGAGGCGACCACCACCACTCGCTCGGCACCGCGATCGTCCGCCTCCGCCTTCACCGCCTCGGCGAGCGCGACGCCGAGATGGACGCGCTCGAGTCGCAGGTTCTCGATGCTGCGGGGGCGGATCATGAAGCCAGGGCCCACCTCGTGTCTGTCCGTGTCTGTCGCGACGTACCCCGGCGACGATCAGGGGCTTGCGGACTGTCTTATTGTATTACAATATGACGACCTCTGGATCAACCGGGGACGACGAGATCCCGATGCCGAACGCGCGAGCAGGCGAGGAGCAGAGCCGCGGGAGCCGCGACAGTGACTTCCGGTGGGAGGTCCCCGAGGCGTTCAACTTCTCGGCCGACATCGTGGACCACTGGGCCCAGGATCCCGAGCGCCTGGCGCTGATCGCGGTCGACGCCGATGGCCGCGAGCAGCGCTTCACCTATGCCGAGGTGGCGAGGCGCGCCGCCCGGCTCGCGGGTCTGCTCGCCGATCTCGGCATCGAGCAGGGCGACCGCATCGTCGTCATGCTGCCGCGCATCCCGGAGTGGCAGATCGCGATGGTGGCGGCGACGCGCATGGGCGCTGTCCCGATCCCCTGCATCACGATGTTGACCGCCTCGGATCTCGCCTACCGCATCGAGCACGCGGGGGCGAAGGGCGTGATCACGACCGTCGCCGAGACCGGGAAGTTCGAAGGGCAGGGCGGGCTCGTCGCGCGTGTGTGTGTCCCTTCTGGCGGTGCTCCGGACGCCTCCGGCGACGTCCCGAGCGGGTGGACCTCGTCCGCCGAGGCGGAGAGCCGGTCGGCCGACTTCGCCCCCGCGCGCGTCCTCGCCGAGGATCCCGCGATCCTCTACTACACCTCGGGCTCGACCGGTCCGCCGAAGGGCGTGACCCATGCGGCCCGGGCGCTGTGGGCGTGGTCGAGCTCTGCGGAGCACTGGCTCGACCTCGGCCCCGACGACCTCATCTGGTGCACCGCCGACACGGGCTGGTCGAAGGCGGGCACGAGCATCCTCTTCGGGCCCTGGAGCCGGGGGGCGTCGGTGCTCTTCTACGACGGCCCCTTCGATCCGCGCAGGCGCTTCGAGCTGCTCGATCGCTACGAGGTGAGCGTCTTCTGCGCTGCCAACACGGAGCTCCGTCGACTCGTCCTCGAAGACGTCTCCGGGTTCGACCTCGGCCGGCTCCGCAGCACGGTCTCGGCCGGCGAGTCGGTGAACCCCGAGATCATCGACCGCTGGCGCGAGATCTCCGGCACGACGGTGCTCGACGGCTACGGCCAGACCGAGACCCTGATGACGGTGACCAATCGGCGGGGGTGGCCCGTGAAGCCGGGCTCCATGGGCAGGCCGCTGCCGGGAGTCGAGGCCGCCGTGCGGACCGCGGACGAGAAGCTCGAGAGGAAGGGCGCCGGCGAGCTTCTGATCGCACTCCCGAACCCCCAGCTCATGCTCGGCTACCGCGACGACCCCGAGCGCACCGCGTCCACCCGGGTCGCGCTCGGGGGCCGGGACTGGTTCGCGACAGGTGACAACGTCGAGATCGATGGCGACGGCTACGTCTTCTACACCGGGCGCGCCGACGACATCATCAACTCGTCCGGCTATCGGATCGGCCCGCAGGAGGTCGAGAACGCCCTGTCGCGGCATCCGGCCGTGCAGGAGTGCGCCGTCGTCGGCGTTCCCGACCCGGAGCGCGGCGAGCTCGTCAAGGCCTGGGTCGTCCTCGGCGCGGGCCACGCGGGCAGCCCGGAGCTCGTCGCCGAGCTGCAGGACCACGTGAAGCAGGCGACGGCCCCCTACAAGTATCCCCGCGCCATCGCCTTCACCGACGACCTTCCCAAGACCGTGACCGGTAAGATCCGTCGCAACTGGCTCCGGGAGCGTGGCTGAGATGTCGGACGCATTCTTCGAAACCCTCAAGCGGGCACCCGCCTACCGCGCGGTCGAGGAGTCGGTGCGGCAGAAGATCCTCGACGGGGTGCTCGCGCCGGGCGACCTGCTGCCTTCCGAGCAGGACCTCGCCGAGCAGCTCGGTGTGACGCGACCCACGGTTCGCGAAGCCCTTCGTTCGCTGGAGGGGGCCGGACTCGTCGAGCGGGGGCCGCGGCGGCGCATGGTGGTGACCGCGCCGTCTCCGCGCATCGTGCGGAACGCCATGCACCAGGCCATCGTCATGCACGGCGTCTCCTACCGCGAGCTCTGGGAGGTCAACATGGCGCTCGAGCCCATGGCGGCGGCGCTGGCGGCCGCGAACCCGCCTTGCGACATCCTCGACGCCATCGGGGCAAACCTCGAGCGCACCGCCGAGTGTCTCTCGGATCCAGGCGCCCTGGCCGAGGCCGATGTCGAGTTCCACGACCTGGTCGCCCAGGCGGCGGGAAACCACGCGCTGCTCATCTCGCGCGAGCCCCTCGGCGAGCTGCTCTTCCCCGCCTACGGAAGCGTCATCCGCAAGATCGGGCCAGGACGCCGACTGCTCGAAGCGCACACGAAGGTCTACGAGGCGCTTCGCGCCGGAGACGTCGATACGGCCCGGGATTGGATGGCGCGGCACATCCGCGACTTTCGCCGCGGCTGCGAGGTCGCGGGTCTCGACTTCGACGCGCCCGTCGCGGTCAGCCCGAACACGGACACCTGATCCCACCCCAGAGAACAGAAGACGAAGGAGCACCCATGGGTCTCAGCAACGGCGTCCACCACCTGGCGATCGCCACCGCCGACATCAAGAAGCAGATCGAGTTCTGTACCGACGTGCTCGGTATGGAGCTGGTTGCGCTGTACTGGATGCACGGCGTCGAGGGCGCCTGGCACGGCTTCTTGAAGCTGAACGACGCCTCGTATCTGGCGTTCGTGCAGACACCCGACATCCCGAAGATCGAACGCACCCTCGGCGTCACCCACGCGGGCAACGCGGGCAACCCGGTTGCGGGCGGTGCGATGCAGCACGTCGCGTTCAACGTCGCTACCGAGCAGGATCTCCTCGCCCTGCGCGACCGCATCCGCTCGCGCGGCGTGACCGTGATGGGTCCGATCGATCACGGCATGTGCAAGTCGATGTACTTCGCGGGCCCCGAGGATCTCTCGCTCGAGGTGGCGACCTCCGAGAAGCCCATCGACGGGCGGGCCTGGGTGGATCCCGAGGTCGTCGCGCTCGCCGGGATCTCCGAGGAGGAGCTCGCGCGCTACCGGAGTCCGGAAGCCTACGAAGATGAGGGCGGTGCGGTGCCGCAGCCCGCCTTCGACCCGGAGAAGCCGTGGATGCGCGGGTATCCGGAGGAGGTCTACAAGATGGTCGTCGCGGCGCCCGATGAGGCGATCGCCGCACAGGCCGAGGAGTACAAGGACCCGCCGGTCAGGGTCGAAGACTGAGCCGGTGGCCGTCTCGATCGACCTGCAGGGCCGGGTCGCTCTCGTCGCCGGTGGCTCGAGCGGGATCGGGCTGGGGATCGCTCGTCGCTTCGAGGCAGCCGGCGCGACCGTGCACGTGACGGGGACCCGTGCCCGGGCGAGCGACTACGGCAAGGAGAGCGAGCTCGAGGGTCTCGCCTACCACTGCCTCGACGTCGCCGACGACGGAGCCGTCCGATCCTTCGCCGATGCCTTCGGCGCGCTCGACGTGCTGGTGTCGAGCGTCGGGACCGTTGCGTACGGCGGAAGGGAGTTCGATATCGACACCTTCCGGCAGGTCCTCGATGTGAACCTGAACGGGGTCATGCACCTGTGCACGTCCCTCCGCGACCGGCTGCGCCGGCAAGAGGGCGAGCCGAGCAGCATCGTGCTCGTGGGCTCCACGTCGTCGTTCATCGCTACGCCGGGCCAGCCCGCCTACGGCGCGAGCAAGGGTGTGCTGCTGACGCTCACGCGCTGCCTCGCCCAGGCCTGGGCGAAGCACGGGATCCGGGTGAACGGCGTGGCCCCGGGCTTCGTCGCGACCCGGCTCACCCGTCGCAGCCGCGAGGACGAGGGCGTCTACGCCCAGACCCTGCAGAGGATCCCCCTCGGTCGTTGGGGCGAGCCCGAGGAGATGGGCGACGTGGCCCTCTTCCTGGCCTCATCCATGGCCTCCTACGTGACCGGACAGATGCTGCTCGCCGACGGCGGCATCACGCTGATGTGAGAAGAAGCGTGGAATCGATTCTCCCCGACGACGTCGCCCCCGTGCGGCCCGACGAGCAGATGGACTGGCCCCGTCTCGAGGACTGGCTCCGCAAGAACGTGCCGGATCTCGAAGGTGCGATGGGGGTGGCGCAGTTTCCCGGCGGCCACGCGAACCTCACCTATTGCGTGTCCTTCGGCGGTCGCGAGCTGGTGGTGCGCCGGCCGCCCCATGGGACGATCGCGCCCGGAGCCCACGACATGCGCCGCGAGTACCGCGTCCTCTTCTGCCTCTCCCCGGTCTTCGATCGTGCGCCGCGGGTGTTCGGGCTCTGCGAGGACGAGTCGGTGATCGGTGCGTCCTTCGTGGTGATCGAGCGCCGTCGGGGCGCCGTCGTCCGCACCGAGATCCCCGAGTCGCTCGCAGGCCACCCCGACGTCGAACGGCGCCTCACGCTGGCGCTCGTCGACGCCATGGTCGACCTCCACCGCGTCGACCTGGAGCGGGCTGGCCTCGGGAAGCTCGGTCGACCGGCCGGGTTCGTCGCCCGCCAGGTCGAGGGCTGGAGCCAGCGATGGCGCCTGGCGACGGACGAGAAGAACGCGCTCTTCGACGAGCTGCATCGGAAGCTCGTCGAGTCGCTGCCCGTCTCGCGGCAGGTCTCCATCGTCCACAACGACTTCAAGCTCGACAACTGCATGTTCGCCCCCGAGAACCCGGACCGCGTCGCGTCGATCTTCGACTGGGACATGGCGACGATCGGCGATCCCCTGGTCGAGCTGGGGACGTTGCTCAGCTACTGGCCGAGAGGCCCCGGTGGCGACGCCGGGTCGCCGACGATCGACCTGGACATGTCGCGTTTTCCGGAGCGATTCGAGCTCGTCGAGCGCTACGCGGCGGCTTCGGGCTTCGACATCGAAGAGCTTCCCTGGTACGAGGGCTTCGCCCTCTGGAAGCTCGCGGTGGTGCTCCAGCAGCTCTATCGCCGATACCAGACCGGCCAGTCGGCCGACGAGCGATTCGCACGTTTTCCCGGCGCCATCCCTCGACTGCTCGAGTCCGCACGAGACGTCCTCGTGAGCCTCGCATGAGCCCGCCGCGGCTCGGGCACGCCGGCTGCCCGACCCGAATCGCCCGGGGGCAACGACCGAAGGAGAAGCGACCATGGTATGCCGCACGATCACACCCGAGGAGATCGAGACCTATCGCCGCGACGGCGTCGTCTGCCTGCGCGGCCTGCTGCCGCCCGAGTGGGTCTCGGTTCTCCGCAAGGCGCTCGACCGGATCGAGGACGACCATCGCGCTCGGAAGCAGGCCGGCCGGGAGCGCGACGGAGCGTTCGAGGCGGTCACCGACCGCGCCCACCTGATGACGCTCGCCCCTCTCGCCGAGGTCGCGGAGCAGGCCGGCGCGAGCATCCTGCGCGAACGGGAGGCGCGAGAGGGAGACGGCGAGTACCTCCTCGTCAACAATGCCTCCCGCGACGACCGGGAGATCCGTCGCATGGCCGTCGAGGGCCCGCTGGCGGAGGCGGCGGCAGCGCTCTTTGGCGCCGGCAAGATCAACTTCCTCTTCGACCAGGTCTTCGTGAAGCAGCCCGGAGCGGTCGCCCGCACCGCCTTCCACCAGGACCAGGGCTACTTTCGCGTCGACGGCGAGCAGTGCGCCTCCTTCTGGACGGCCTGCGAGCCCGTCGACCGGGAGAACGGCGCCATGGGCTACATCAAAGGCAGCCACCGTTGGGAGCTCCACGCCCCCAACGTGTTCGTCTCCCAGATGACGGGAGGCGGTCACGGCCTCCCGCAGCTGCCGGACATCGAGGGAAACGAGGACGAATACGACATCGTCTACTACGACGTCGAGCCGGGCGACGTCCTCGTGCACGACTACCGCACCGTTCACGGCTCCCGCGGCAACGTCTCCGCCACCCGGGGCCGGCGCTCTGTCGCACTCCGCTACGGAGGCGACGACCTCGTCTACCTCGACCGGCCTTCGGCTCCGGAGGAGTTCCCGACGGACGTCGGGCTGGCGGACGGCGACCCACTCGACGGCGAGGTCTTCCCGGTCGTCTGGCGCCGGGCGTAGGCGGGCCTTCAGGTCGCGAAGGCGGGCGCCACGGCGCGCGGGTCCAGGTACTCGAAGAGACGCCGGATTCGTCCGTCGGCCGCATGGATCACGATGCACACGGGAGCAGCGATCGTCTCACCCGAGCGGCTGCGGCCGTGCAGCGTGTGGCGCTGGACGAACCCGCCGGGAAAGAAGTCCCGGCCGTGGACCTCGTAGCGCAGGTCGGACACGCTGGACGTGAAGTCATCGAGGAGCGCGAGATTCTCATCGCGGGTCTGGGTCCGACCCGTCACGTTGTGCCAGACCTCGACGGCAGGGTCGTAGATCTCCGCGACTCGCTCGAGGTCGCCTCTGGCGATGGCGTCGAAGAAGTCGTTCGCAAGGCCATCGAGCTGCGGCGCCTCCATGGGTTCGCCCTCCCAGCGATGTGCGCAGGACGCCATTCTACGCCAGCTGCCGGGAGACGAGGCGCCGGCCCCGCGACGGGCGCGCTGTCCCGTTTCTGGCCGGGCCTTCGGGGCTGCGTAGAGGGCATGTCCCTCCTGGTCGCGGCCGTCCAATCGTCGATCGCCGCGACGGTTCGTTCGACCGGATCCCGGTCCGTATCTCCCCGAGCACGGATCCCGGACCCCTCGCATGCCCGTGCGACACAATGTGGAGTGGGCGGCCTCCAGCTGAAGAGGGGCCTGGTGCTCCCAGCTACCGACCGCCAGCCGCTGCTCCCGTGCGCGGGAGAGCAGCGGTGAGCCACCCGATATGGCGCGCAGGACTCCTGCATGGGTCCAGCGGGAGCCCGGCGTGAAGGTGAAGGAGATGGATTGGAATCGGGCGACGTCGAGGCTGACACGCCTGTGGGTTTCGCGTAGGGTGGGGTCGGACTGAGTCATCCTGGGTCATTCGATGAGGGTCGAGTCCGGCTCGAGGGTGGCGTTGGATTCGAGGAACCGGAAGGGGTTGCCGCACCTGCAGTGAAATTGCCCCAGGCGCTCTGTTCGCCGGCCGCGAGCGCGCCCTCCGTCAGCCCCTTCCCACGACACAGATGCGCAACAGGATCAAGATCGCCCTCTCGATGGTGCTTTGCGTCGGCTCGATGGGAACCGCCTGCCCGCTGGGCGGCAAGTCCGCCAATCCACACTACGTCCCCGACATTCCAGACCCGCTCTACGCCAGCGGACAGGGTCCCACGGTCCTCTGGCATCAGTGGCATACCACGGTCGTCAGCCCGGATCGCTACCGGCACTTCCTCACGCTCGCGAAGGCCGACGGCTTCGTCGAGCTCGTCTCCCAGGAACCGCTCGACCAGATCGATTTCAGCGGCGTCGCGGTGGTGGCCATCTTCCTTCCGGACGGGGACTTCACACCGGACGAGGTCGCAGCGCTCTGGGAGTACGTCGAGCAGGGTGGCAGCGTCTTCATCGCGGGCGACCACCATGGACACGCCGATGCCGTCAATGTTCTCACGGCACCGGTCGGAGTCGTCCTCGCGTACTCCGACATCGTGCATCTGGGCACGAACTGCAGCGATCCGCGCTGTCCAGAGCCGAACCCCGTCAAGGCATACACCTTCAAGGACGACGGTGTCCCGACGACGGGCATGATCAATCCGCATCCGATCACGGAGGGAATCCCGTACCTCCAGACCTACAACGGCTCTGCGGTGGTGGACTGGCCCGAGGAGGCAGAGCCGCTGCTGGTCTTCGGCTCGGACGCCTTCGACGGCGTCACCGGGACGTCGCTCGAAGGCGGCGCGCGCATCGCCTGCGGAACCCATGGCTTCGGGAGATACTGCGTGTCTTCCGAGACGCAGGTGGTCGCCTCCATCTGTGTCGGCTCCTGCGCGGGCCAGCTGACTGGATTCGGCGGGAAGTACCAGGGGACTCCGGATGCGGAGTACAACGAAGAGTTCGCGCTCCGCTTGATCCGCTGGCTGGCGGGCGAGGACGACGCGCTCTAGTCGATCCTGTCCCCTGAGGCGCACGTCGCGACCGACGCTCCCGCTCTCCGCCTTCCGGGCACTCCCGCCGAGCCCTCGGGAGCAGGAGGCAGGCGAGAGGCAACAGCGAGCTTCGATCCACGGACATGGGGAAGGGCCGCTGCCGCGGCGCCGGGCTCCGGATCGTCCTGGATCGGGGCTGCGTCCCGCCCGGCCCGCCGGTCGCGTGCCCGCGCGGCGGCCCGGTCGTTGGCCAATCCACCGCCCTTCCGGGGTAGCATGGGGGCATGCGTGGACGACCCCGCAGCTTCGACGAGGACGAGGTGCTCGAGCGGGCCATGGACCTGTTCTGGCGGCGGGGCTACAAGGGGGCCGGCCTGGCCGACCTGATCCGCCACATGGGCATCTCCCGGCAGAGCCTCTACGACACCTTCGGCAGCAAGCGCGATCTCTTCCTGCGCGTGCTGCAGCACTACCGGTCGACGCGTCTGTCGGATGGGCTGGCCCTGCTGGAGCGCGAGGGGTCGCGCCTCGAGAACGTCAGGGCCGTCCTGCGCTTCTTCGAGTCCCTGGGCGAGGATCCGGAGTGCCGCGGCTGCATGGTGGCGAACGCGCTCGTCGAGCTCGGGCCGTCGGAGGACGAGGAGATCTCGGGCCTCCTGCGCGACACCCTCGAGCGTCTCGAGGGGGCGATCGAGCAGACCCTGGAGGCGGCCCAGGCGCAGGGCGAGCTGGGGCCGGAGAAGTCACCCCATCAGGTGGCGCGCGCGCTCACCACCGCCATGATCGGCATGGCGGTGACCGGGCGCCTGCAGATCGGCCCGAGCAGCCTCGCAGACGTCTACGCCGGCACGGTCGGCCTGCTCGACTGAAGCTCCGGCCACGCGACCGGGTGGAACGGGTCTTCCATCATGGTGGAAAGCGCGTTCCCTCCGTCGGGGCGCCCGCGCGGGCTCCGCCTGGAAATCACTCGTATTTCCAGTGTCTTGTATTTTGGACCGACTGGTCCGTAAATTGCAGTCCCATCTGGCCACATCCTGGAGAAAAGGGGTCTGGTCGTGCAATTCGATTGGCGAAGCCTGGCCGTGGTGGTCGGGGTGGTCGGCGTGGTGGTCTGTCCGCTGGCCGGAGCGTGGGCCATCACCGTGCCTCCCGGCTTCACGCTGGAAATCGACGTCGTGGAGACGGCCGGCGGCAGCTGGACCGGAACGGAGACGACCCTGTCCTCGGAGCTGTCGATGACCAGCCAGGGGGACGAGACGACGCTCAGCCTGATGGCGCCGCGCAACGTACTCGGGGGCCATGCCACGATCGAATCGTGGGTCACCACCTGGGACCCCGACCCGTTCATCACCAACGACTTCGTGGTCGTGAACAACTCGGGGGCGACGCAGACCTACGCGGTCGCCGTCGGGGCTCCGGTGAGCCCGGCCTTCCCGGCCACGTCGATCGTGCAGTCCAACATCATCCTGTCGATCAACGACGACGACGGGGTCGGCGGCGCGTCGGTCCAGAGCGTCGTGTCGACGCCGGTCTACGAGGCCTTCGTGAACGGCGTCTCCGCGCTGACATTCCTGGACGATCCGTTCTCGAACAGCTGTGCGTCGGCCTTCGACTGCACGTTCAACGGCACGTCGGCCGCGGCCGTCGCGAGCCAGGCCTTCGGACCCGTCTCCGCCACGAGCATGGGCATCACGATCACCTTCGAGCTGAGTCCGGGCGACTCGGCGGCCGTGCAGAGCCGCTTCGAGATCGTCCCGGAGCCGGGGACGGCGGCGTTGCTGGGCCTCGGGCTCGTCGGGCTCTCGGCGGTGCGCAGGCTGCGGGCGCGCTGACCGCGGCCACCCGGCAGCCTGCTGCGCCGAGGCGAGGGGCGTCGGAGGACCAGTCTCGAGTTCCACTCCGGACGTTCCGTCCCAGGGGAACGGTCGGCCTCGGGCGACACGGCTCGCTCGAGGTCGGCCGTTCCATTCGAGGCCGGCTCGTGGAAGCCGGCCGGGTCGAGCGAGAGCGGCTCGCGGAGGCTTCGCTCCCGGCTCAGCGGAGAAATTCCTCCGAGCCGAGATCCAGCGCGTGCCGGGCGTGGCGTCGCGCCATCGCCGCGAACATCTCGTCGCCGCGTTCGGTCTGGACCACCAGCGGGGCCGCGACCACGGTCACGGCCAGGCCGGCGAACACGCTGCGCCGGTAGTCGTTCCAGCACCGGGCCGCGTCGTAGTCCTCGATGCCCTTCTCCTCGAGCGCCCGGTGATAGGCGGCGACGAGGTCCCGCTCGACTTCCCGGCGCTCCTCCCGCAGGAGTCCCGCGCCGATGAAGTACGCGACATCCGACAGCGGACTGCCGAGGGTGAGGCTCTGCCAGTCGACCGCGGCGATCGCCGGGGGCGATTGCGACGCGTCGATGAGGAGGTTGTCCAATCGATAGTCGACATGGATCACGCTGAAGGGCTCTCCCAGCGCCTCGAAGGGCGGGCCCTGGGATTCGGCGACCCGTTCGATGATGTCCACCTCGTCGGGCAGGAGCCCCGACCGGAATCGCTCGAGGAAGGCGGGCAGCTGGGATCGGTAGAGCATGCGTCCGATCTGGACCATCTGCTCGTCCGGCGCGCCGAGCCATTCGAGCCCGAGCAGCGTCTCGTCGCACCAGGTCGGCGCGTGCAGGCCCACCAGCTCGAGGACGGCGGCCCGGGCGACCTCCCGTGTACAGCCCTCGAGCTGATTGCCCTGGGTCGCGGGCGCGAGGTCTTCCAGGAGCAGGACATGCTCCGGCCCGCTGCCCTCGATCGCGGCGTAGTAGCAGCGCGGCGTCCGGATCCCGAGCCGCGGTTGGAGCCGGGTGTAGAAGGAGACCTCCTTCAGGTAGTTCCGCAGCGCGACGCCCGTCTGCCTGCTGGTCGGATCGTCGGACGGGAACTTTCCCACGAGGGTTCGCGGCGCCGCGCCCGCGCGCTCGGCGCCTGCGGCGTAGTCGAGCTCGTAGCGGATGCACTGACCGATCTGGCCCGTGCCGATGCGCGTTCCGCGGAGTCCGCGGACCTCGACGCCCGGGTGGCCCGCAGCCTGAAGGCATCGTGTGACGAACTCGGGCGTCACCTCGTCCGGCCCGGGAATGCCGCTCATCGATCAGGCTCCTCCCGGATTCGCGGCGAGATGATCGAAGCGTCCGGTCGGACGCAGCTTCCGATAGGCGGCGACGATGGGTTCGAGCTGCGACGGAGAGGCCCCGTGGAGGATCACGCCGTCACAGCCGAGGTCGAACTGGCCCTGGATCTTCTCGACGCACTGCCGGGCGCTGCCCGTCGCCGCAGGCGCCAGCCATTCCTCCGGAATCAGCGTGGCGACGTGTACGAGCTGCTCGCGGGTTGCCGATGCGTCCATGGCGCCCCGGAACCCGGCGACGAGCGGGTCTGCGCGGAAGCGGCGCAGGACCTCGGGATCCCAGCGGTTGGTCTTCACCAGGAGGTCGCCGTAGGCCTGGAGGTACGTCGCCATGCGCCCCACGGTCTTGCCGAGGCGGACGTCCTCCGGAAGGTGGTCGCCGATCGTGGCGAAGCACGACCAGACCCGGACCGAGGACGGGTCGCGCCCGGCCTCCTCGGCCGCCTGCTTGACCGCCCGGACGCAGCGGGCGGTCGTCTCGTCGGTGAAGAAGGTGTGCAGCACCACCGCGTCGAAGGCGCGTCCGCCGAGTGCCAGCGAGTTCGGCCCGAAGGCCGTGAAGGTCATCGGAATGTGCTCGTCGTAGTCCGGACCCATCGTGAGCAGGGGGTACTTCCCGGCGGGGCCGTCGTGGCCGACGACGACCTCGCCGCGCCAGATCCGGCGCATCAGTCCCACGAAGTCCTCGATCTGGGCCGTCTTGATGTGCGGGAGCCCGTAGGCGTCGAACACGGGCGCGATCCCGCGTCCGAGGCCGAGCGAGAAGCGCCCCCCGGTCAGCCGGTGCATCGTCATCGCGTAGGCGGCGGTCACCATGGGATGGCGCGTGTTGTGGTTCGTGGCGGCGGTCGCGATCCCGATCTCGCTGGAGACGGCGCCGACGGCGCCCGAGAGCGTCGCGGCCTCCTTGACGTTGAACCGCTCCGAGATGAAGGCCGAGCCCAGCCCGAGCGCCTCGGCCTGCTGGACTTCGGGGATCAGCTCCCGGGGCGTCCTGGGCGCGCCGGCCAGGGTGTAGAAGGCGAGTTCGTTCATGCGTTGCATGGGGTCGGATCCTGATCCTGCTCGTCCGCCCGGTCGTTCGACCGAGCTCCTCCGGGAGACCTGGGGGCGCCACGGCCCACCGGACCTCGGTGGGACCTCGGCGGGACCTCGGCGGGGGAGCCCCCATGAAGACCCGCGCGAACGCGCGGACCCCGTACGAGAGTAGGCGAGAATTCGTTCACCGGGCCCCGCACCCGGGTCGACCGGGGGGGGGGGGGCGGGATCACGTCGCCGTGAGCAGGTCCCGGGCGTCCTCGAGCCCCGCGAGCGCGGCCGCCTCGTCGTAGGCGCGGCCGTGGTGGCTGAAGCCGTGTTCGAGACCTTCGTGCACGACGAACGAGGCGTCGGGGTGGCCGGCGAAGGCGTCGCGAATCTTCTCGATGGCGTCCGGCGGGGTGACGGGGTCTGCGCTCCCGAAGTGGAAGCGCAGGGGACAGCGGGTCTCCGAGGCGCGGTCCAGGTAGGCCTCCATCCGGCTGCCGTGCCACGTGACGACACCGTCGAGGAGACCCTCTCCGGCGAGGGTGAGGACGACCGGGCCGCCGAAGCAGATCCCCAGGCCGGCGACGCGGCCGTTTCCGCGCTCCCGCGCCCACCCGACCACGGCCCGCATGTCGTCGAAGCACGCCTCGCGATCGAAGCCCTTCAGTCGGGTGATGGCTCCGTCGTGGTCGGAGTACGGCACCACGCCGCCGCCGACCCGCCAGAAGGGGTCGGTGACGACCGTCAGGCTCGCATCCGAGAGCGTCGCCATCTGGTCGAGCAGGTCGGGGGCCGGACCGAAGATCGAGGGCACGACGACCAGGGCCGGCGACCCGGACGGGGTCTCCGGGCCCTGCACGTGGACGGGAACCGCGCCGCCGGGAACGGGCACTTCCTCGGTGATTGCCTGGGCCATGGGGCCGATGCTAGCGCCGTGGAACGGGGTCGCGGCGCCGGCTGCGCCGAGCCCGTCCCGAAGCCGGCCGTGGACCCAGCCGCGGATCCAGCCGTGGATCCAGAGCCGGAGCCGGCCGCCCGGAACAGCGCCTGAAGGGGGTGGCCCCGCGGGACGCACGTCCGTGTCGGGGAAAACCTGTTCCGCTTTTCTGCAAGGGTTTACCCAGACGCGATCGACACTCGCTTGAGTCGCGTTCAGTCAAACATTTTCCCATTGGAATCCAGGCACTTGCGAGAGCGCGAATGGCCCGGGGCGGACCGTTTCTTGGTATGCGACTTGCTTTGGTGTCGGGGGTCCTGAGCTCGAATTGGGAAGGGAGTCCTCATGCGCCCGCTCGTCTCTGCCATTGCTGTTGCTTTCCTGCTGTTCGCCGGTCCGGCGGCCGCCCTCTCGATCAATCCGGATCCGGTGAACGAGACCCGAGGCGGCGGCGATCCCGGCGGCCCCCTCGACGCCGACGTCAACCTGATCTCGATCTCCGGCGATACGATGACGCTCCAGTTGTCGGTCAACTCGGGGACGATCACCCAGATCGACGTGTCGATGCTCTTCGACAGCATCTCGCTGCCGACACTCTTCAGCTTCGTCTCCAGCGCCTCCACCAACGGCGCGACCGGCGATGTCGGGGCGACCGCGATCAACGTGGTGAACGAGGCTCAGTTCCTCATGAACGCGCCGGTCACGGCGGGCCAGACGAGCGACGAGCTGGTGATCCAGTTCGACGCCGCGATCCCCGTCAGCTGGGAAGGTGGCATCACCTTCGACAACGGCTTCGCCAGCGACCAGACCTACGCGGTTACGCCCGAGCCCGGCACTCTGATGCTGATGGGCTTCGGTCTCGCCGGACTCGTGGTGCGCCGGCGCCGCTGATCCCAACGCACATCTGTGAGGACGGGCGCGGTCGAGCTGTCGACCGCGCCCGCTTTGCGTCTGCGCCCCGACCTGCGGAATCCGGCCGAATGGAGCCGCCGCAGGGGGAGGGCGGGGAAAAAAGGGGCATGCGCAGATACATTCCGTGACACATTCCTGTACCGGACGTCACATCCTCCCTGGAAACCGGCGCGAGTTGCCTCGAACTGGTGGCCGCGATCGCGAGGACCCGAAATCCGGTCCCGATGCCCCTCGACCGCGTCTGCCGCGCTCATCCGGCTCGTATCCAAGGGGTGCACACAGCGCTGATTGCGCGGGAGGAACTGAAGAATGAGGAGCGTGCGTTCGCTCGTACTGGCGCTCTGCCTCGTGGGATTCGTCCCGGGGCAGGCGCTCGCCACCTGGTGGCACCACGATCCGGCCTGCGACCCCGACAGTGTGGGAAGCGGAGCGGTCGAGATCGTCGACGACCTGACGGGTGCCTTCTGGACCTTCAGTGTCGACTTCGAAGTGTTCTCGGACGACAACTGCGCCAACCCGAATCCGGTCGCTGGAAGCTACACCTACGTCTACACCGTGACCGCGACCGACGAGGGACCGGTTCCGGTGAGCCTCGAGGAGTTCCGCGTCCTGCTGGACGACGTGGGCTTCGTCAGCGAGGCCGGCGTGATCAGCGGCGGTCCGGGTGTCTCGCCGACCAGCGTGGACACCGTGGACGGCGTGGAGCCCCAGGTTGCGGCCACGTTCAACACCGGCGACTTCACCCTGGGCGACACCAGCCTTCCGATCTACATCGTGTCGCCGTACCGGCCGGGCGACGGGATCATCAACCTGCAGGTGAGCCTGTTCGCCGGGAGCGGCCCGGCGCTCGTGCCCGCCGTGCTGCCCGAGGCCTGCCCCTGCAGCGCCTTCTTCTGGAAGCTGCGGGCGCTCAACTGGTGGTGGGTGAAGAGGTACTTCCCCGGCAGCCAGTTCGACGACATCAAGGCCCGGGCGGTCGAGCTCTCGGGCGGCGTCTTCGCCGACGAGGGCGAGCTGGTGAGCGCGCTCTTCCAGCTGGGCTTCTTCTCGGCCGAGAAGCGCGCCAAGCGGCAGCTCGCCGCCCTGGTGCTGAACCTCGCCGCGGGCGAGCTGTACCCGGCCAACACCAAGTGTCGGATCTTCCCCGGCACCGAGCTCGACCTGGACGGGGACGACGTGGCCGATTCGACGGTCGACGAGCAGCTCACGGCGATCATCGCCGGGATCGACTCGGGTGACTCGAGTCAGCAGAACGACGCGTTCAAGGTGGCCCTGGACATCAACCTGGGCGTGACCGTCATCGACGCGGTGAGCTTCCACTAGTCGAGGCGATCCCGGACGCGTTTCCGGACCGAGGCTGCCGGCCCCCCGCCAGGGGGGTCGGCAGTCGCCGTCTCGGGCACCGGCTACCCTTCCGAGGCGCGTCCCGGAGGCGGACGGGCTCGAGACGGATGCGCGGGGAGAGAGCAAGCTGATGGACCGACGAATCGTCCCCCTGGCGGCCCTGGCCCTGGGACTCGGTATCGGGGCCGGAGTGGCGTTGTGGCTGCGGCCCGAGGCGGAGATCGTTCCGGTGGTGGTCCCCCACACCGGGGCGCGCGTGGACATCGAACTCGAGGAGCCGGCGCCCAACCCGGGGAACCTGCCGCGCGTTCCGCCGTCCGATCTCCTGCCGCCGGAGGCCGAGACCCACCCCGAGTACTTCGCCGGCGAGGACGCGGAGCCCGCGGGCGAGCAGGAGCCCGAATCGCTCCCGGCGGAGGTCGACTACGCGGTGCTCGACAAGCTGTCCGTCGAGAGCGAGGTCCCCCACCAGACCGTGGGCGCCTGGGACGAGGCGCCGGACAGCGCCGCTCCGGGCCTGCGGCGGGCCTTCGTCGTGGTGGTCGAGCCCTCGATCTCGGATGCGAACCTGGAGGCCCTGGCGCGCGACCTGCGCGCCCAGCACGGCGACGCGCGCATCCTGAGCGTGCGCATCTACGACTCCGAGAAGGGCGCGCGCCGGGCGGGCTGGGTCGACGGGGGCGCCTTGGCCCACCGCCACCTGGTGGCCCAGGTGAGCATCAATCAGGCCCAGGGCCTCGATCTGATCCGGGTGCGCGGCCGCAAGATCGAGCCCTGAATGCGACTTCTACTCTGCGGTCGGGCCGATCAGGTTGCGGCGCGCAGAGCGTGCCCCCTGTCCTCGAGGGTCACCAATCCTCCTGTGTTGGTGTCTTGCGACATCGGCGGTGGAAAAGGGACCGCATGACCCTCGAGCCTTTGATCCCAGAGATGTCTACACTCTCGAGACACGGCTCAACCCAGGGCAACGCGGGGTGTGCAGACCGCAGTAGGAGCACGGTGGACGCCAGACACGCTTCCGAGCGCAGTCGGAGGTCAGGTCGGTCGCGGCAGCGACGCGGAGGAGGATGAGAGGGTGTCAGTGGGGTCGAACGATGGACTTTGGCGCCGGGTCCTTCAGTGGATTGCGATCGGCCTCGCCGCCGGCATCTGGTCCTGTGGTGCCGGGGAGACCGGAGACGCAACGTCGTCCGCCCCGCCGGAGCATCGAGCGTCAAACAGCCTCCGCGGGCAGTCCACGATCGGCAGCGGTGTCTCCCACTCGGAACAGGGCGGTGAGCGTCGTGGCCGGGATCGTCCCGACATCGTCCTGATCCTGATCGACGACGTCGGGACCGAACAGCTCGGCGCTTACGGATCGCTTGCGGGAAATACGCCGAACATAGACGCAATCGCGCGCGACGGCCTGGTGCTGACCCGGAGCTACGGAACCCCCAAGTGTCATCCCTCGCGCGCGGAGCTGATGACGGGCACCTATCCGTTCCGTATGGGCTTCGTTGCCGGAGCCAGGCGGAGCCAGGATCTCCTGGGTTATCCGCGGATCCCCGCAATCCTTCGGGAAGCCGGCTACCACACGGCGGTCGTGGGAAAGTGGCATTTGAGCCCACCTCGTGAGACCGTCGACTTCGATGCGTTCGGCTTCGACGACTTCAACGCCTGGCGCCGGGTCGATCGCAGTGGAGCGTTGAACGACAAGTACTGGAACGCGCGGATCGAGACGCCCGGCGGCGAGGAACGACTCGGGGCCGCGTACGCCCCGGATGTCCTGAACGAACGCGCGAGAGCGATCCTGCGCCGCGAGCGGGACCGACCTCTCTTTCTCTACTACCCCCTTCTCCTGGCCCACGGCCCACTGCACTCTCCCAGGGCCCAGGGCCCAGGGCCCAGGGCTCAGGGCACGGCGTCCCGGCGAGCTCGATCCGGACGAACGGCTGAAGCTCTTCTTTGAAATGGTGCGCCAGGCCGATCGGCTGATCGGGAACATCGCTACGACCCTCGACGAGACCGGGCACGCCGACGACACGCTGCTCCTGGTGATCGCCGACAACGGTACCTCGAGCATCGGCGGGCACTATGGTGGAAAGGGAAAGCTCGACGACCGCGGAGTGCGCCTGCCGAACATCGTTCGCTGGCCCGGGGTGATTGCCGCCGGTCGCAGGAGCAACGCACTGACCGACTTCAGCGACATCCTCCCGACCCTCGCCGAGGCGGCCGGAATCGATCCGGCTGCAGTTTCGGGCATCGACGGTCGGAGTCTTCTTCCTCATCTCCGCGGCGATGGTCCGCCGCCGCGAGAGTGGGTCTTCTCCGCGTGGGATTCCGGATACTTCGTCCGCGACGAGCGCTGGCGGCTGGACAGCCGAGGACGCCTCTCCCATGTGGGAGATCCGACCGGCCCCGCCGGGCATCGCGAGGTGTCAGAGTCCGCGGAATCCACGAGAGCTCGGAAGCGGCTCGAGAAGGTCGTTGCCCGCCTGGGCCTCGCAGCGAAGATGGACGGAGAAGCGGGGTCGAAGTGAGTGCGGGCGCGGGAGGAAGCTCCCGACCTTGCACCCGATGAGGCCGACAGGCTGACTCCGCCCACCGGGTCGTCGGCGTGCGGGATTCCGGCCGGCATCGACGGGGCAGCGGGCGGTCGGGGTGTGTACGGCCGTCGCCCCCGGATCGGTCTCAACGACCGGACGTCCCGCTCGCCGGCTGGCCGTCGGGTGCCGCCGCGGTGCGCGCGCGGTCGCGCAGTCGGGCGATCGCCCGCGAGACGGACTGGGGCGAGCGGGTGTTCCGCGCGAGCACGGCGTAGAACGCCGGCACGACGAACAGCGTGAGCAGGGCGGAGAAGGCCACGCCGAAGACCACGGCGATGCCGATCGGCTGTCGGCTCTCGGCGCCGGCGCCGCCGGCCAGCAGCAGCGGCAGCGCCCCGAACGTGGTGCAGGCGCTGGTCATCAGGATGGGGCGCAGGCGCACCGTGGCGGCCTCCACCAGGGCGTCGCCGAACGCCATCGGCTCGCCGTCGGGGCCGGTCCGGTCACGCAGCTGGTTCGCGAACTCCACGATCAACACGCCGTTCTTGGCCGCGAGGCCGATCAGGAGAATGGCGCCGATCTGGGAGAAGACGTTGATGGTTCCGCCCCAGAGCAGCAGGCCCAGCAGGGCGCCGGTGAGCGCCAGCGGAACCGTGGCCATGATGACGAGCGGGTGGATGAAGCTCTCGAACTGCCCCGCGAGCACCAGGAACACGATCAGCAGCGCCAGGCCGAAGGTCCAGTAGAGGCTGCCGCCCGCCTCCCGCAGCTCGCGGGCCTCGCCGTCCCAGCCCACGCGGGCGCCTGCGGGCAGGACCTGGCGTGCGCGCGCCTCCAGCTCCTCCATCGCCTCGCCCAGGGAGGTGCCCGGCGCCAACGCGGCGTCGAGGGTGATGGCGCGCATGCGGTCGAAGCGCGCCAGCTCCTCGGGCCCCGCCTCCTCCTCGAGGGTCACCAGGTTCGACAGGGGGACCAGCCCACGGCTGCGCTCGGAGCGCACGTACAGGTTGTGCAGGTCGTCCGGACTGGCGCGATCGGCGCTCTCGCCCTGGAGGATCACGTCGTACTCGCGCCCCCGGTCCACGTAGGTGGTGACCGTCCTCGAGCCGAGCATGGTCTCGAGGGTGCGCCCGACGCTCACCAGCGAGACGCCGAGGGCGGCGGCGCGGTCGCGGTCGACGCGCACGGTCATCTGGGGCTTGCGCTCCTGGTAGTTGCTGTCGGGCCGGACCAGTCCCGGCATGGCCTCCATCTCGGACAACATCCGGTCGCGCCAGACCTCGAGCTGGGGGTAGTCGGGGCCGCCCAGCACCAGCTTGACCGGCCGTCCCTCGCTGCGGATGCCCAGGCTCTGGGAGGTGAAGACGATCCCGCGCACGCCGGGCAGCCGCTCGAGCTCGGCCCCCACGCGCGCGGCGATCTCCTGGTCGCTCTCGTCCCGCTCGTCCCAGGGATCGAGCAGCACGATGGCGCGCGCCGAGTTGACGTTGCCCGTGGACCCGAAGCGGGCCGGCAGCCGGATCAGGGTCCGCATCACCGGCCCGTCCTCGATCTCGCCCATCAGGATCTGCTCGAGCTCCCGGGCGTGCCGGTCGGTGTACGCGAGGCTCGCCCCCTCCGGCGCGCGCAGCAGGATGCTGAAGACGCCGCGGTCCTCCTTGGGCGCGTACTCCGAGGGCAGGATCCGCAGCATCGCCACGGCGAGGACCGAGATCCCCGCGGCCACGGCGATCACGCGCCAGGGATGGGCGACCACCCGGAACAGGATGCGCCGGTAGCGCTCGGCGAGTCGCTGGAAGAAGTCGTCGATCCGCCGCACCAGGCCGGTGCGCCCCTCGCCTTCGCGGAACAGCTGGGACGCCATCATCGGCGACAGCGTGAGCGCCACCAGGCTCGAGAACACCACGGCCGCCGCCAGGGTGATGCCGAACTCGTTGAAGAGCCGGCCGATGTCTCCCTGGATGAAGGAGAGCGGGACGAAGACGGCCACCAGGACCAGGGTGGTGGCGATCACGGCGAAGCCGATCTCCTTGGAGCCCTCGAGGGCGGCCAGCAGCGGAGGCATGCCCCGTTCGATGCGGCGGTAAATGTTCTCCAGCACGACGATGGCGTCGTCCACCACGAGCCCGATGGCCAGGACCAGGCCGAGGAGCGTCAGCGTGTTGACCGTGTAGCCGAGGGCCGCCATCACCATGAAGGTGGCGATGATCGAGACCGGAACCACCACTCCGGGCACGAGCGTGGCCCGGAGATTGCCCAGGAACAGGTAGATCACGACGAGCACCAGGGCGATCGCGAAGGCGAGCGCCTTGTAGACCTCGCGCATGGACGCGTCGATGAACTCGGCGCGGTCGTAGTTGAGCTCGATGCGCATGTCCTCGGGCAGGTCCTGGGCCACGCGGTCGAGCTCGGCGCGCACGCCGCGCGAGACCTCCACCGTGTTCGCCTTGGAGAGCTGCTCGATGGCCAGGGACACCGCCGGAATGCCGTTGGCCCGCGCGAGGTTGCGCTCGTTCTCCGCGCCGATCCGGACCTCCGCCACCTCGCCCAGGCGGACCAGCTGCCCCTCGGAGCCGCGGCCCACGACCAGGCGGCGGAAGTCCTCGGGCGTCGTGTAGCCGGTGTCGGTGCGCAGGGTGAACTCGCGCCCGCTCGATTCCAGCCGGCCGGCGGGCAGCTCGACGTTCTCCGCGCGCAGGGCCGCTTCGACGTCGGCGACCGTCAGCGCCCGGGCGGCCAGGGCCTCGCGATCGAGCCAGACGCGCATGGCGAAGCGCCGCTCGCCGGAGATGCGCACCCGCGCCACCCCCGGAACGCTGGCGAAGCGGTCGGTGAGGTAGCGGTCCGCGTAGTCGGTGATCTCGAGGCCGGACATCCGGTCGGAGGTGAGGTTGAGGTACATGACCGCACGGGTGTCGTCGTCGACCTTGGCGATCTCCGGCGGCTCCGCCTCGTCGGGCAGCTCGGTCACCACCCGCGCCACCCGGTCCCGGATGTCGTTGGCCGCCTCGTCGACGTCGCGCTCCAGCCCGAACTCGACCACGATGGAGGAGACCTCGTCGCGACTGGACGAGGTGAGCTTCTCGATCCCTTCGAGCCCGGCGATCCGGTCCTCGATCACCTGGGTGACCTTGGTCTCGATCACCTCGGCCGACGCGCCGCGGTAGGTCGTCTGGATCGACACGACCGGGGGGTCGATGTCCGGGTACTGGCGAACGGGCAGGGTCGCGAGCGCCGCCAGCCCCAGCAGGACGAGCAGCAGGGACAGGACCGTGGCGAACACCGGCCGCCGCACGGACAGGTCCGAGAGGATCACGGCAGGTTCTCGGCGACGCCGTCGACTCCGATGCGCCGCTCGCCGACGACCTCCACCGTTCCGCCGGCCCGGGCGCGCTGGGTGCCCTCGACGACCACGCGCTCGCCGGCCGCCAGGCCCGAGATCACCTCGACCAGGGAGGGGCGGCGCCGCCCGGTCTGCACCTCGCGGCGCTCGACGCTGCCGTCGGCCGCCACCACCAGCACGAACTGGCGGCTCTGGTCCGGCACGATCGCCTCCTCGGGCACGACCAGGGCCTGGACCTCCTCGCGCAGGAGCGTGACCGTCAGGAACATGCCCGGCCTCAGGCGGCCCTCGGGATTGGGCACCAGCCCCCGCGCGGTGACCGTGCGGCTCACCGGGTCCACGCGCGTGTCGATCGACGCCACCCGGCCCTCGAAGGGGTCGTCGGGCCAGGCCGCGCTGCGCGCGACGATCGCGCCGCCCGGCGCCAGGTGGGCGAGGGCCGTCTCGGGCACGTCGAAGTCGAGCTTGATCGGGTCGCTGTCGTCGAGGGTGGTGATCACGTCCTGGGGTGAGACGAGGCTTCCCACGCTCACCCGCCGCAGGCCCACGCGCCCCTCGAACGGCGCGCGCACGGTGGTGTCCGCGAGCGCGGACTCCGCCACGGCCAGCGCCGCGCGGTCCGCGTCGCGCTCGGCCAGCCGCGTGTCGTACTCGGCCTGGGCGAGCGATCGCGCCTCGCGGAGCTGGGACGCGCGCGCGAGCTGGGCCTCGCTCGCGACCAGCGCCGCGCGCGCCGCCGCGACGTCGGCGCGCGCGCGGGTGGAGTCGAGCCTCACCAGCACCGCATCGGCGGCGACGGGCTGGCCCTCCTCGAAGTGGATGGAGATCACGCGCTCCGAGATCTGGGCGCGGATCTCGACGGCCTCGTTGGCCCGGGCGGTGCCGAGGGCCTCGATCGTGACCGGAAACGACACCACGGTGGCCGGCGCGACGATGACCGGCTGGGCGCGCGCGGCGCCGGCGGCCACCGCGAGGACGAGGAAGAAGGCAGCAGCGGGCGGGGCGGGGCAGGTGCGCGTGGGCATCGGACCCAGTCTAGCGTTCGAGCGGGTCCGGGAGCGAGCCCGGCCGGCCCGGCTCGCGCGACGGCCCGCGAGGTCCTCCTCTCCGTCCGTGGCGCGACGGGTTTCCCTGACGCCGACGAGGGCGTAGCCTCCCCGCATGCCGGATCTTTCTCCTCTCCCGCCCCAGCCCGAAGGCGTCGCCTGGCCCACGAAGGCGTGGACCCGCGCCGAGCTCGACCCCCGGGTCGATCGCGACACCCTCGAGAGACTCTTCGACCGTGCCTTCGCGGCGCCCGAGCCCGAGGACCTCGATCGAACCCACGCCGTGGTCGTCGTGCACCGCGGCGCGATCGTCGCCGAGCGCTACCCCGACGACGTCGCGCCCGACGACGCGTTCCGGTCCTGGTCCATGGCCAAGAGCATCACGGCCGCGCTGGTCGGGATCCTGGTGAGGGAAGGAAAGCTCGACATCCGCGCGCCCATGCCCGTGAAGGAGTGGGCCGACGACGACCCGCGCCGCCGCATCACGATCGACCAGATGCTTCGCATGGTGGACGGTCTGCGCTTCCGGGAGGCCGAGGCGCTGCCCGACGGAGGCGTCCGCTACTACGCGGAGGAGGAGAACGACGTCGTCCAGATGCTCTGGGGGCCCGGCCGGGACGACGTGGCCGCCTTCGCGGCGACGCTGCCCCGGGTGGCCGAGCCCGAGGAGCGCTGGAACTACAACAGCGGCGCCTCGAACCTGCTCGCGCGCCTGGTCGGCGACAGCGTCGGTGGGGGCGAGGAGAAGATGCGCGCGTTCATGCAGCGCGAGCTCTTCGACCCGCTCGGCATGCGCACGGCGTCGCCGGTGTTCGATGCGGCCGGCACCTTCGTCGGCTCGGCGCACTGCCCGTGCAGCGCGCGGGACTTCGCGCGCTTCGGGCTGTTGTTCCTGCGCAACGGCCTCTGGGACGGGCGCCGCATCCTGCCCGAGGGCTGGGCCGACTACGTCCGCACCCCGAGCGCCGTGTCGGGCGGGATCTACGGCGCCCACTTCTGGACGATCCCGGGGAGCCTCGGCATCTTCGAATGCCACGGGGCCTTCGGCCAGCGGATCGTCATCTGTCCGAAGCTCGACCTGGTCGTCGTGCGGCTCGGGCAGACCGCGCCCCACAAGGTCGGGCACGTGGTCGCCTTCAACAAGGCGATCGTCGACGTCTTCCGGCCGACCGCGGGTTGAGGCGTCGCGGCCCTGCGCGGTCCGCGTCGCCGACCTGGCGGTCTCACGGCGCTTCTCCGTCGCTGGGGCACGGGTCGAGCCGCAGGGCGGACGCGGTCTCCCTGGCCTCGCGGGGGTAGAGGCCGATGGCCGCCGAGCCCCGGGCCACCGCGTACTTTTCGACCTTGAGCGCGTGGATCGCCCGGACCGTCTCGCGGTCGTCGTGGAGGACCGGCACGACGCAGCGGACCTCCCCGTTCCTCAACAGCTCGAGGCGCGCGCCGTCCAGGGAGTGTTCGAGGGCCTTCGCGTGCGCCATCCCCACCCACTCGCCGTCTTCGCGGTCCACGATCCAGAGCCGCAGCTCCGCCGGTCGCCCGTCCCCGTCGGTGGCGTAGAGCGACACCACCTCCTCGAGCTCCGCCATCGTGGCGTAGAGCGCGAAGAAGAGGACCACCGGGCTGACGGCCAGGGCCAGCCAGCCCAGGGCGCGGGGAGCGCTGCGCCAGACCAGCGCCGCGCCGACCCCCAGCGCACCCAGCCCGCCGAACAGGTTCCCGCCGCGAGGCATCGCGTAGGCGCCCTCGTGCTGGAGGCGGACGGCGAAGACGGCGACGCCCACGGCGAGCAGCACGCAGCCGACCCCGGTCCGAAGCTTCGAAGACGCGCTGGATCCACTCACGCCGACCCTCCCGAGCCGCCCAGGCTACCCCACCCGGCGGCGCGCCGTCACCGGGCGCTCAGGAGGCCACCGCCTTGCGCGCGATGACCTCCTCCAGGGGCACGCGGACGAGCACCTCTCCCTCGACCGCGTTGCGCCGGCCGTAGGCTTCCGCGCGATCGTCACCGACGTAGCGCCGGGCAATGCGCGTCGTGAAGGGGAGGAGCTCGCCGGGCGGGAGCGCCTCGATCCGGGCCGGGCCCTGGACCAGGACGAAGGCGAACGGGAACTCCTCTTCATCGACGCAGATCGCCGCCTGAGGGTTGGCTCGCAGGTTCCTGCCCTTGACGGTGTTCGCCATGGTCGTGAAGACGAGGTCGCCTGCGTCCAGCGAGAACCAGACCGGGGCGACGTGGGGCCGGCCGTCCGGTCTCACGGTCGCCAGCTTCGCGGTTCGCGCGCCCGCGAGGAGGAAGTCTCGCCATTCGGCCTCGGTCATCTCCTGCATCGTCGTCCTCTCTGCCTCGGCGCCACCCCGCCGGGCCCGGTCGCCCCACCCGCCGTCAGCCCGTGTTGCGCAGCCCTGCCGCGATGCCGTTGACGGTGAGCAGCAGCGCGCGCTCGGTCGAGGGGTCGGGCTCGCCGGCGCTCCGGGTGCGCTCGAGCAGCTCGACCTGGAGGGCGTGCATGGGGTGCAGGTAGCGGTCGCGCACGGCCAGGGTCCGGCGCAGGATCGGACGATCCTGGAGGGGGCCCTGGCCTTCGGTCAGCCAGTCCAGCTCTTCGGTGGTGCGGGACCACTCTTCCTCGATGCGCGCGAGCACGTGGCGGTGCTCCTGCGGGACCAGCGCCTCCACGTAGTGGCGGGCGATGGCGAGGTCGGTCTTCGCCAGCGTCATCGCGACGTTGCCCAGGAGCGCGCGCAGGAACCCCCATTCGCGGGCCATCTCGCGCAGGACGTCGCTGTGTCCGGCCGCGCGCGCGGCCGCCACGCCGCTGCCGAAGCCGAACCAGCCGGGCACGATCTGCCGGCTCTGGTTCCAGCCGAACACCCAGGGGATCGCGCGCAGCCCGTCGATGCCGGCTGCGCTCCCGGGCCGCTGCGCGGGGCGGGAGCCGATGTGCAGGCGCCCCAGCTCGCGCACGGGTGTCGACGCGAGGAAGTAGTCGATGAGGGACGGATCGTCGACGAGGCCCCGGTAGGCCCGGCGCGCGGCCTCCGAGGCCACGTCCATCGCCTCGTCCCAGCGCTCGAGGGTGGCCGCGGGCTGCCGCGAGGAGGTGTGGAGCAGCGACGCCTCGAGCGTGGACGCCACCAGCAGCTCGAGGTTGTGCCGCGCGAGGTCGGGCAGCAGGTACTTGTCGGAGATCACCTCTCCCTGCTCGGTCAGCTTCACGGCGCCGTCGACGGCGCCGAAGGGCTGGGACAGGATCGCCTGGTGAGTGGGTCCACCTCCGCGGCCCACCGAGCCCCCGCGACCGTGGAAGAGACGCAGGCGGACCCCGTGACGCGCGGCCCGGTCGCGCAGCGCGCGGATCGCCCGCTGGATCGACCACTGCGAGGTCACGATGCCGCCGTCCTTGTTCGAGTCGGAGTAGCCGAGCATCACTTCCTGCACGTCCCCGCGCAGGGAGACGAGCTTCCGGTACGAAGGGGTCGAGAGCAGCTCGTCGAAGATGCGATCGGCCGCCTGAAGCTCGTCGATGGTCTCCAGCAGCGGGGCGAAGGAGAGCCGCGCGATCCCCTGGCCGACGTCGACGAGACCCGACTCGCGCGCCGCCAGCACCGCGGCCAGTACGTCCGCGGCCGAGCGGGTCATCGAGACGATGCAGGTCTCGACGATGCCGTCGCCGTAGCGGTCCATGCTCTCGCGCAGCACGGTGAAGAGCCGGGCCACCCGGGTGGCCTCCTCGGAGACGCGGGTGTTCAGCCCGGAGAGCGGCCGCGCCCCGCCCAGCTCCCGGTCGAGGAGGACGCGGCGCCCTTCGTCGTCGTCCGGATAGGGCAGCGCGTTGGCGGCCAGCAGCTCCCCGACGAGGCCGTGGAACATGCGGCTGTGGTCCCGCACGTCCATCACCGCCAGGTGGAAGCCCGCGGCCGCCAGCGTGCGCCGCAGCGCCTCGATGCGGCCCGTGGCGATCGGCTCGCCGCCGTGGGCCGCGAGGGCGTCGCGCATGAGGTCGAGCTCGGCGAGCAGCCCGCGGGCGTCGCGGTAGTCCAGGCCCGGTGTGTGCGCCAGGCCGCGCCGGTGCCTCTCTCGCGTGTTCTGGACCCGCTCCAGGCAGAACGAGAGCTTCAAGCGGTAGGGCTCCTCGCCGTTCAGGTGGGCCAGGCGCTCCCATACGTGGGGGAGGAGCTCGCGGTCGCGTTCCAGGCTCTCGCGCAGCGCCGGCCCGGGGTCGACGATGCGCGACGACAGCGAGAGCTCGGTCACGAGGTCGGCGAGCGCGCGCTCCACCAGCAGCAGGCCCCGGTCGTGCATCCAGGCCAGCACCTCGGCCGTCACCTCCGGCGTGACGAACGGGTTGCCGTCCCGGTCGCCGCCCACCCAGGAGCCGAAGCGGAGCGGCTGGACGTCGATGGGGAGCGAGACGTGGAGGCGGCGCAGCTCGGCGCGGAGGTCGTCCTCGAGCTCGGGCAGGACGTCGAAGAGCAGCATCTCGAGGGGATAGAGGGTGGCCTGCGCCTCGTCCGTGGGGCGCGGGGCGGCCAGGCGCAGCTCGTCGGTGAGCCACAGCAGATCGACCAGCTCCGCGGTGCGCCGGTCGATGCGGGCGCGCTCGGACTCCTGGAGCCGACTGTCGCGGCGGCGCGCGAGGAGAGCGCCGATGCCCGCCAGCTTGCCGAGCACCGAGCGCCGCGAGGCTTCGGTGGGATGCGCCGTCACCACCGGTCGGATCTCGAGCCTCTGCACGGCTCGCTGGATGTCCCGCTCGGGCAACCCCGCCTCCTGGATCCGGTCGATGACGAGCGGGAGCCGCCCGCGATCGGCCTCCTCGCGGGAGTCGATCAGGGCGATCCGGTGGGTCTGCTCGGCGACGGTGGCGAGGTGGAAGTAGGTGGTGAAGGCGCGCGCGAGCTCGATCGCGTCGACCGCACCCACCTTCCGCAGCATCTCGCGCAGCTGCTCTGCCGAGGTGGCGTCACCCTCGTCCGCGCGCCGGGAGAGCTCGCGGATCGTCTCCACGCGCTCCAGCAGGGAAGTCCCCGACTGTCGCACCAGGGTGCGGCCCAGCTCTTCGCCGAGGTGGCGAATGTCCGCGCGCAGCGCGGCGTCGACCTCGACCCGCCACGGGTCGAGCGGAGCGTCGGCCTCCCGCCCGGCGGCGGATCTCGTGTCGGGTGAGGAGCCCTTCATCGAAGAGAGGGTAACTCTTCGCCCGTCGCGAGCGATCGGGGCCCACGGGTCCAGGGGGTGGGTCGCGTCGAGTTCGGCCCGAGCCAGCCGCAGGCGGCCCGATCGCCGTCGCCCCCAGCGCTGGCCGCAGGCCCCCTGCTCGAGGTCGGTGGGGAGCGCGGCTTCGACGAGCCCCTACACTCCAGCCCATGGCATCCGTGGTGGTGGTGGGAGGAGGCCTGGCCGGCCTCACCGCGGCCTGGCGGCTCCAGCTGGCCGGACACGACGTCCTGGTGCTCGAGGCGGAGGCGACCGCCGGCGGCCGCATGCGGGCCGAGCCCCAGGACGGCTTCGTCCTCGACCGCGGCGCCCAGTTCATCTCGAGCGCCTACCGCAACCTTCACGGCATGGTCGAGGCACTCGGCCTCGCGTCCCGAGTGCGCCCCTTCCAACGCGCGCGCAACGCCGTGCTCCGCGACGGCGAGCTGCACCCCGCCGACTCCGACTCGCCCCTGCGAATCCTGGCCTCACCGCTGCTCTCGCTGCGTGCCAGGCTGCGCCTGTCCCGTCTGCTGCTCGAGGGGTGGCGTCACCGCGCCCGCATCGATCCCTGGCATCCCGAGCGTGCGGCCCCGATCGACGACGAGGACATGGCGACCTGGCTCTCGCGGATCGTCGGCCGGGAGTCCTTCGAGTACCTGATCGCCCCCGCGTTCTCGTCCACCTTCGACAGCGAGCCCGAGGACCTCTCGGCGGTGTTCGCGTTTCAGGCAATCCGCCTCACGAGCCGGGACTTCCGACTCCAGAGCCTCGAGGGCGGGGTCGGCACGCTGACCCGGACCCTGGCCGAGGGGCTCGACGTGCGCACCGGCGCCCGGGTGTCGTCGGTGGAGACCGGGGCCGAGGGCGCCCGGGTGCGCTTCCGCCAGGCGAGCGGCGAGGACGTTGCGCTGGCCGACGCAGCGGTGGTCGCGGTGCCGGGATCGCGGGTGGCGGCCTGCTGCCCGAACCTCACTCCCGCTGAACGGGGCTTCTTCGACGACGTCCGCTACGTACGCGGCATCATCGCGTTCCTGCTCTTCGACGAGGAGCCCGAGACGCTGCCCTACTACGGCGTGGCGTTTCCGCGGCCCGAGAACATCGGGCTCTACGGGCTCGCGGTCGACCACTGGAAGGATGGGGCGGCGCCGCCCGGCGCGGGCCTGGTGAACTGCGCGCTCACGGCCCCCGCGGCCGAGCGGCTGTGGACCGCGCCGGACGAGGACGTGATCGAGCACGTGCTGTCCGAGCTCGCGCGCACCCCGGTGGGCAGGCTCGGGCCCAGGCGCACGGTGGTGCACCGCTGGGATCCCATGCTCCCCCAGTTCCGCGCAGGCTACACCCGGCGGCTCGCGGCCTTCTTCGGGCGCGCCGAGCGATCGCCGCGGCTCGCCTTCGCCGGCGACTACCTGGTGGGCCCCTACACCGAGGGTGCCTGCACCAGCGGCCTGCGCGCAGCAGAGGAGCTGGCGGCGCAGCTTCGATGAGGCCACCCGCTCGAGCCGCGGGGACGGAACAGGCGATCGGGTTCTCTGCACGGTCGTGTCGCTCCTTTCCCACATGCGGGGGCCGTCAGATGCGGGATACTCGTGGAGCGGGAAGACCCGCCTCGTCGCTCCCCGCTGCAGGGGCTCCCGCCGCGAGCGCCGCCCCGCCGCAAGGGAAAGGAGCTCCGATGCCGACCGCCAGACCGCCGATCCCCGTCCCCTTCGGTCGATGGCTCGGCTGCTCCATCCTGCTCCTGCTCGTCGCCTGTCCGGCCACCGAGGAGAGCGGTCCGCAGGGCGGCGCCGCGGCGGTGGGGGAGCAGGCCCGGAGCCTCTTCGGGGTTCTCCCGGCCGAGGCGGCGAGCGACGCGAACCCGGTCACCGACGAGAAGGTGGAGCTCGGGCGCAAGCTCTACTACGACGCCCGTCTGTCCCGCAACCACGACGTGTCGTGCAACTCCTGCCACCCCCTCGATCGCTTCGGTGCCGACGGCGAGCCGACCTCGCCGGGGCATCTCGGCGCGCGCGGCGAACGGAACTCGCCCACGGTCTACAACGCTGCGTTCCACATCGCCCAGTTCTGGGACGGACGCGCCGCCGACGTCGAGGAGCAGGCGCGGGGCCCCATCCAGAACCCGGTCGAGATGGCCATGCCGAGCGGCGAGGCCGCGGAGACGGTCCTGCGGTCGATCCCGGGCTACGCCCCGTTGTTCCGCGCCGCGTTCCCCGACGACCCCGATCCCGTCCGTCTGGACAACGCCGTCGACGCCATCGGCGCCTTCGAGCGGCGGCTCGTGACCCCCTCGCGCTTCGACGACTTCCTCGGCGGGGACGAAGGAGCGCTCACCGCCGAGGAGCGACACGGGCTGTCGGTCTTCCTCGAGTCCGGCTGCACCGCCTGCCACGCCGGTGCACTCCTCGGCGGGCACATGTACCAGAAGCTGGGGCTGGTGAAGCCCTTCGAGACGGAGGACCCGGGGCGTCAGGCCGTCACCGGCAACGAAGCGGATCGCCACGTCTTCAAGGTGCCGTCGCTTCGCAACGTCGCCGAGACTGGACCCTACTTCCACGACGGAAGCATCTCGACCCTGGACGAGGCGGTGCATCTGATGGCCCGGCACCAGGTCGGGCGCGAGCTACCCGACGAGGACGTCGCTGCGATCGGGGTCTTCCTGGCCAGCCTCACGGGTCGCATCGATGCAGAGCTGATCGCCCGGCCGGAGCTGCCGCCGAGTGGCCCCGACACCCCCGCCGCCGATACGAGCGACCCGTTCGCGAAGCCGCCGCGCTTCGCGCCCCCGGTCCCACGTGCGGAGAGCGGTCCGGTCTCGGAGAGCGAGGCTGCGGGGCTGATCCAGCAGCGCTGCGCCGGCTGCCATCGCTTCGAGGGCGAGCCCGAGTCGAAGTATCGCATCGCGGCGCCCGACCTCATGTGGGGTGGCCAGAAGTACCGCCGCGATTGGCTCGTCGGCTGGCTGAAGGGCGAGGAGCCGAGCATGTACCCGGGTCCCTATCGCTGGGACCGGTCCGACGAGCCGCCGCTGCACCCGACCGTGGTCGATGCGGAGGCCGAGGCCATCGCGGACTACTTCCAGGAGCACCTGAGGGTGCCGTACGTGCCCGAGGGCGCATTCGACCCCGCGACGCTGACGGAGCTCGAAGTCCGGCGCGGGGGCGAGCTCTTCCGCGAGTACTCCTGCATCGGCTGCCACCAGGTCATGGAGAACGGCAAGCCCGTGGGCGGCCCCATCAGCACCACGTTCTTCGACTCGGGGCGGCGCTACGACCCCGACTGGGTGCTCGCCTTCAACATCGAGCCGCCGGCCTTCACGCCCCACAGCGGCGAGTACGAGGCGGACGTCTCCGAGCGCAAGGTCCGCTGGGTCACGGGCTACATCATGGCCCAGGGGGTCGACGACTTCGCCTACGCGAAGCCGTGGGAGGGCGCCGCGTTCGAGTCGGCCGACGCCGGGCGGGGAGAGCAGGTCTACTTCGAGTACTGCGCGCAGTGCCACGGACTCTCGGGCGAGGGGGACGGGCCGGGCGCCGCGGGGCTCGACCCGAAGCCGGCGGCCCACGCGCGCATGGCCATCCACCAGCTGCCCGACGACTATCTCTACAACGTGGTCTACTTCGGCGGCAAGGAGGTCGGCAAGTCGAGCTCGATGCCCGACTGGGGCATGACCTTCGACGCGCAGCGGGTCGCGGACGTGATCGCCTACATGAAGGAGACCTTCCAGGCCGAAGTGGCGCCGGCCGCGGCGGGGGGTGGCGAGTGCCCGCAGCCGCGCGCGACCCGACAGGCCCCCGACGAGGCGCTGGCGATGACGAACCCCCTCGCGCCCGACGAGGGGCATCTCGAGGCGGGCCGGAAGCTCTACCAGGAGGCCGCGGTTCCCATGGCCTGCCGCTTCTGCCACGGGGAGTCGGGCGACGGTCTGGGGCCCATGGCGGCGGGCTTCGACCCCCCGCCGCGCAACTTCGCGTGCGCGGAGACGATGGCTCCGCTCGCCGACGGTCAGCTCTTCTGGATCATCCGCAACGGCTCGCCCGGTACGGGCATGATGGCCTTTCCGGTGCTGACGGACGAGCAGATCTGGCAGCTCGTGCTCTACGTGCGCAGCCTCGCGCAGTGAGCCGGCGCGGCCCGTAGCGGCCCTTTCCCCAGGTCGGAGCGCCACGGGGTGGCGCGACGACCGAGCATGCCCGCCCCGATTCGAACCCATTCAGAGGGAGCGTTCACGCTCGCGGCCTGCGGCCGTCAGCCGAGGTCGGGTGAGCGGCGCGCCGCTCGGCGGTCGGTTCGTCGAAACCCGGATCGAGCACGGGGATTCGACGAGTGGCGACCAATTTCGGGAACCGATCGGCCGCTGTCGAGTCAGATGGTCACGGCCTCGACTGATGGACGGGAGGGAGTGCGCGATGCATTCCCAGGAGCCCCCTCGCTCGCCGGGCGCGGAGCGCTCCCACCGGATCGCGTGCCAGGGCGCGACGCCCGCACGAGAAGGAGGATCATGATGACTTTGCAGGAGTTCGTTCGAAGCCCTCGCCTACGGGCGTTGGCGGGTGTCACGACGCTGGTGTGTGCGGTCGCCTTCCTCGCGGCCGGCCAGGCGGACGGCGGCAAGGACCGCCGCCACCCCCATCGGGGCCGGATCGTGCATCGCGATCTCGCACCCCTGGGCGACGCGCTGCGTCTGGTCGCCGAGGGCCGGGAGATCTTCCGCTTCGATACCTTCGGCGACGAGGCGTTCTGGAGCGGAGCGCTGCGACTCCACGAGGCGATCGCGGAGGTGGACCCCGCGACCGCGCTCGCGGTCGGGCTCAAGGTCGACGCCGATGCCCTGCCGCGCAGGCTGCGACGCGATCTCGTGCGCGGCAGGGTCGACCTGACGGACCCCGAAACGACCCTCGCGCTGCTGCGCCTGGACGCCGTGGTGGGTGTCAAGGGCACCTTCGACGAGCAGGGGCGGCTGGCCTCGGTCGGCACCCGCTGCGCTCTCTGCCATTCGACCGTCGACGACTCGCTGCTCCCCGGGGTCGGCCATCGACTCGACGGCTGGGCGAACCGGGATCTCGACGCCGGTGCGATCATCGCCCTCGCTCCGGACGTCACGGCCTTCACGACCCTGCTCGGCGTCGACGAAGACACCGTGCGCAGCGTGCTGCGGAGCTGGGGGCCCGGGAAGTTCGACGCGTCGCTGCTGCTCGACGGCAAGGCCTTTGCGCCCAGCGGGCGCTCGGGGGCGGTGTTGATCCCGCCCGCCTTCGGCCTGGCCGGCGTGAACCTCCACACCTGGACCGGCTGGGGCTCGGTCTCCCACTGGAACGCGCTGGTCGCGAACCTCGAGATGGGAGGGCAGGGTACGTTCATCGATCGCCGTCTCGACGACGCGGAGCGCTTTCCGATCGCCGCACGCGAGGGGTTCGGCGAGGTGCGCAGCGACCCCGACCGGGTGACCTCGAAGCTCGCACCGCTGCAGCTCTACCAGCTCGCGTTGCTCGCGCCGAAGCCGCCCAGGGGAAGCTTCGACCGCGAGGCCGCCGCCCGGGGGAAGGAGGTCTTCGAGGGCCGCGCCCAGTGTGCGGGCTGCCACGTCCCGGATCTCTACACCGAGCCCGGCCACAACCTCCACAGCCCCGAGGAGATCGGCATCGACGCCTTCCAGGCCGAGCGCTCCCCGACCGGTGGCTATCGCACCGCTCCGTTGAAGGGTCTCTGGACCCACGCCAAGGGCGGCTACTACCACGACGGACGCTTCGCGACGCTCGACGAGGTCGTCGGGCACTATGACGACCTTTTCGGACTCGGCCTCAGCGATGCGGAGACGAGCGACCTGATCGAGTTCCTGAAGTCCCTCTGACGGGGCTCGAACCAGGGCGCTCGGCAGCGAGCGCAGGGCGTCTGCGGGTCGGCCCGACCGGCGGGCATCCGATCCAGGGACGATCGACGTAGCGCGAACCGGGCGGGACCGACGTCGTGCGCCCGGAGCCGGGCAGCGATCTCGGCGCCGCAGGCGCGTCGATTCACGACACACGTGCGAGGCGAGAGAGACGTGCCTCCTCTGCCCGCGCGCGGAGCGTCTAGGACGAGGCGGGCAGGATGATCGACTGGTCCTCGGTGTACGGGCCGATGCCCTCGGGACCGAGCTCCCGTCCGATGCCCGAGCGCTTGAAGCCGCCGAACGGGGCGTTGAAGTCGAGCATCGTGGCCGAGTTGACGGTGACGCAGCCGGTCCGGATGCGCGCGGCGATCTCGGCTGCGTGCTCGACGTCGCGGGTCCAGACCGAGCCACACAGCCCGTAGGGCGAGTCGTTGGCGATGGCCACGGCCTCGTCCTCGCTTCCGTACGGGATCACCGAGAGGACCGGTCCGAAGATCTCTTCCCGTGCGATCTTCATCCCGTTGTCCACGTCCGCGAAGACCGTGGGCTCCACGTAGAAGCCGCCGCCGAAGGCCTCGGACAGGCGGCCGCCGCAGACCGCGCGGGCGCCTTCGGCGCGGCCGCTCTCGAGGTAGCCCCCGATCCGCTCCCGCTGGCGCGCGCTGGCCACGGGGCCGATCGCCGTCTCGGGGTCGAGGGGATCCCCGAGCTTCATGGCGCCCACGCCGGCGCCGAGGGCGTCGACGATCTCGGTGTAGCGGCTGCGCGGGGCGAGGATGCGGGTCTGGGCGCCGCAGGCCTGGCCGTTGTTGAGCAGTCCGGAGCCGATGAGCGCCTCGAGGGAGGTGTCGAGGTCCACGTCCTCGAGCACGATGGCGGCCGACTTGCCCCCGAGCTCGAGGGTGCAGCGCTTCAGCTGCTCGCCGCAGATTCCGCCGATGACGCCGCCCGTGACGCTGCTGCCGGTGAAGCTCACCTTGTCGATCCCGGGGTGGCGGACGAGGTACTCGCTCGACTCCCGATCGGCGGCCAGGACACTGACGACCCCCGGCGGCAGCTCCGCCTCCTCGAGGGCCTCGGCGAGGAGGTAGGCGTCGAGCGCGGTCTCCGGAGAGGCCTTGAGCACCATCGTGCAGCCGGCCGCCAGGGCCGGTCCCAATTTCATGGCCGCGATGAACAGCGGCACGTTCCACGGAATGACCCCCGCACACACCCCGACCGGCGCGCGGCGCACGCGAACCCGGCCGCCGAGCGCGCCCGCGCGCTCCTCCTGCCAGGGGTGCTCCACGGCGAGTCGCGCATACAGGTCGAGGACCATGGTGGCGGCGAAGATCTGGACGCCCGGCGCCTGCTGGATGGGGCAGCCGGTCTCCTGGGCGATGAGCGGCGACAGGTCTCCGATCCGCGTCTGGAGCGCCTTCGAGAGCCGGCCGATCGCCGCACCGCGCTCCTCGGGACTCCACGAAGGAAAGGGGCCGCTGTCGAAGGCGCGGCGGGCCGCCGCGACCGCGGCGTCGATGTCGGCCGGGGACGCGTCGGGGACCCGGCCCAGCGGCGCCCCGGTGCCGGAGGAGACCACCTCGATGGAGGACCGGCTCTGCGCGTCCTTCCACTCCCCTCCGATGTAGACGTCCGCCCGTTCGATGCGCTCCGAGGTCTCGCTCAAGGTTCCCTCTCCTCTGTCAGCCCGGAACTCTGTCAGCCCGGAACTCTGCCAGCCCGGAAGGTCTTCCACTTCCGCGACGGCGTCGACTCGACCTGGGGTCGGGCCCGCCCGCTTCGGCGCCTGCGGTACCGCTATTCCCGATAGAATATAACCGAATGCCGCCCCACACCAGAGCCGCGATCGGCCCGCGAACGCCACCTTCAGGTCCTTCGAGGCCCTTCGAGGCCGCGGCCCGCGGCCGGCCTTCTCGCGGCAGCCGGTCGTCGTCGTCGGATGGAAGGCCCCTCTACGGCCGAGGGCGGCCGCTCCGGACGGCTGTCCCCGCTGCGGTAAGGGCGCTCGAAGCTCGGGGCCCTGCGCCCACGGCCGGTGTGCCCGCGGCCCGCCGGTAGGAGCTCAGCTTCCTTTGGATGCGAGCGACTGCGGTCGCGTCGTCGCGGCTGCGCGCGATCTCCAGGGCCCGCTCCGCGGCGTCCACGGCCGCGCTCCCGTGACCTCGGGCCGCGGCCACGGCCGCCACGAGCTCCTCGCCGTCGGAAGACCTGCCGGCCTGCCTCGACGCCAGGTAGCGGGCCAGGCCCTCGGCCCGCCGCAGCATCGCCGGCTGACCGTTCTTCTCCGCCAGGATGAGGCGCAACGCGCGTTCGGCGTGTCCGGGGTCCGGCTCCCGGTTCTTCTCGAAGTACCGGGCGTAGGCCGCCACGGCCCGGTTCGGCTCTCCCGCCACCTCCCAGCGTCTGGCCAGCCGGGCCCAGTGCGACGGGCTGGCCTTGCCGAGCCAGGCGAGCTGCACGGTGGCGTCGTGCAGTGCCGCCACCTCGACTCCGGGACGGGACACGACCGTGGTGAGGAGCAACGAGTAGAGCTGGACCAGCAGGGCCACGCTGCCGGCGAGGCCCAGGGCGAGGCCGCCGGCCCAGGCCAGGCCTCGCGAACCCTGCGCGCTGGCGGAGCCCTCGGAGCGCAGCAGGACGCGGGCCACCCGCCCATCGCGCAGCTTCCAGATGGCGCCGTCGAGGACGAAATGGTGGAGGTTCATGAGCGCGAGCACGAGCAGGGGCACGTGGGCGCCGTTCGGGACGAACTCTCCCAGCAGGCCCGGCGCGAACAGGACGGCCGGCGACACCAGGGCCGCTCCCACCAGCACGGCGCGTCCCAGGTAGACGGCCCCGCCACGGTCCGGGTTCGATCGCCGCGCGTAGTAGCTCGTGATCCACAGGTACTGGGTCGAGTGGAACGCCGACGTCCACACTGCAAAGAAGGGAAGGCTGTACTCCGGCGGCAGGCTGAAGATGCGTGTGGTCAACGCCAGCGCGGGCACCACGAACCAGAGCGACTGCAGCAGGACCAGCAGGCCGATCGGCAAGAGCGCCGCGGCGGGCGCCCTGCCCAGGAGATGCCTCGCCACGAAGCCGAGACACCCGAGCCAGCCGATTCCCAGGAGCCCGCCCAGGACCGCGCCGGACTCCAGGGGAACTCCGAGCTGGATCACCCCGATGCTCGAAGCGTTGGTGACACCCCCCGAGTACACCAGGGACGAGGTGACCATGTGGATCGACAGGACAGCCAGGATGGCCGACAGCACGAAGGTGGCGTAGAAGGCCCGCTTCACCGATCCGTCGATCGGGATCCCCCGGCGTCGCAGGTACATCACACCGACGCCGTAGTTCTGGCCCGAGAAGTGCCAGGGGGTCCAGCTGACGTAGAGCGTCACGAGGATCGAGCCGAGCCAGGCCGAGTGGAGACTGCCGATGAAGAGAGGGAAGAACGCCAGGGTGACCCAGACGGTGAAGATCGCGTAGCGGCGGCGATCTTCACGACGCTCGTAGGCTCGCAGGATCGTGGCGCCGAAGTGGGGCTTGATGATCAGGATCGCCATGAGCAGGCCGAGCCAGATCGGCGCGTCGGAGTGCCCCTCGACCAGGAAGTACCAGGCGTAGAGAGGAACGCTCAGCAGGCACGCCAGGCCATAGCCGAAGAAGACGTCGCGGCCCGGCCCGTAGAGCCAGGGCGAGGGGGTCGGGAAGGCTGCCGGCTGGGAATGCGCACTCTCAGTCGTTGCGACCGGAGCTGACATGTCATCAGTGTAGGACCGTCCGGGCCGACGAGTCCAGACCGAAGGACCTGTTCCGCCGTCGAAGCTCCGCGCGGCGCCCAGCTTGGGGGCGGAGGTTGCGCAGATCTACCCACCGGGAGTCGGTCTGCCGGTACCGCTCAGTCTGTTCATATGATGTCGTCGCTCCATCGTCACTCACTGTTCGCCGGATCGGTGCGGGGCCGATTCGGGACGACGCGATTCAGTGTCGATTGTCCATGGAGCGTCACTCCATGGGGAAGGGGTCCCGCGCCTCAGCGTCGGCCGGAAGGCCGGCGTCCGCGCTTCTTTCGTGGAGACCGCGCGCCGTTCTTCAGGCGCGCCAGGCACGGCTCGACCGGCAGCGTGTTCACCACGTCGTGCCGGCGCGCCCAGCCCCGCCGGGCCACGGCCACGCCCAGCAGGTCGGCGTCGGCGAGGTGCGAGGGTGCGCGCGCGCCGGAGTCGATGGCGAGCAGGGCGCCGGCCTCCACGGCCCGTCGCACAAGCGTGTCGCACAGGTCGAGCCGCTCGGGCCGGGCGTCGATCTCGAGGACCGTGCCCGTGCGGACGGCGGCCTCGATCACGGCGTCGATGTCGAGGGAGATCGCGTCGCGCTCGCCGATGGAGCGGGCCGTGGGATGGAAGAGGATGTCGACGTGGGGGCTCTCCATGGCGCGGATCACCCGCTGCGTCATCTCGTCTCGCGCGAGGTCGAAGTGGTCGTGGACGCCCGCGCCCACCACGTCCAGCCCCGCCAGCACGTCGTCGGCCACGTCGAGACGTCCATCGCGGTGGATGGCGACCTCCGCCCCGGAGAGGACGCGGAATCCCCGACGTCGCGCGTTCAGCCTGCGGATGCACCCGGTCTGCAAGACCAGCCGCGCCTCGCGGTCGCCGCGCGCAGCGGCCAGGTCACGCGCGGGGTCGGTGATGGCGATGTATTCGAGCCCGAGCTCGCGGGCCGCCGACGCCATCTCCTCGATCGACGCATCGCCGTCGGATGCGTCGGTGTGGACCTTCAGGTCGCCGCGCAGCGCGCCGTACTCGAGCAGGCGCGGCAGCTGCCCCGCCTCAGCGAGCTCGATCTCGCCCGCGTCCTCGCGCAGCTCGGGCGGGATCCAGGCGAGACCCAGGGCCTCGTAGACGCCTTCCTCGGTTCGGCTGGCCAGTCGCCGGTCCCCCGAGAAGAGGCCGTACTCGTTGAGCTTGAGTCCGCGTCTGCGGGCCCGGCGCCGCAGCGCGAGACTGTGGGCCTTGCTCCCGGTGAAGTAGCAGAGAGCCGCGCCGTAGCTCGCGGGCTCGACCACCCGCAGGTCCGCGTCCATTCCGTCGGCCAGCCGCACCAGCGCCTTGGTGTCGCCGAGGGCGTAGACGGTCTCGACGTCCGGAAGCTCGGTGAAGGCGCGGGTCACGGCCGCGGGGTCGCGGGCGGCGGCCAGGAAGTCGAGGTCTCCCACGGTCTCGGCCCGGCGGCGCAGCGAGCCCGCGGTCTGGCACTTGACCACACCGGGAAGCGCGCCGAGCTGCGCCTCGATGGCGCGCGCCACCGGCAACACGTGGCCCAGCAGGCGTCGCCCGGCGCTGCCCGCGAGCAGTTCGATGCCGCGCAGCAGGCTCGCCTCGCTGCGCACGCCGAAGCCGGGCAGCTGGCGCACGCGACCCTCGCGACACGCGCGCTCCAGGTCGCCCAGGTCGCGGATTCCCAGGGCGTCGTGGAGGGCCCGCAGGCGCCTGGGGCCCAGGCCCTCGACCGCCGTCAGCCCGAGGACGTCGACCGGGGTGCGCCGTCGCATGTGCTCGAGGGCGGCGATGCGCCCCGTGGTCACGAGCTCGTGGATCTTGCCCGCGATGTGCTCGCCGACCGTGGGCAGGGCCTCGAGCCCGGAGGCACCCGACTCGGCGTCGACCCGGGAGAGCGGACGCTCCCACGACTCCACGACGAAGGCGGCCTTCTCGTAGGCCCGGGGCTTGTAGGCCACCCCGTCCATCTCGAGGAAGAGCGCCATCTCGCGCAGGGCGCAGGCGATCTCCTGGTTGGAGAGGCTCTGCTTCGGCTTCGGTCTCGGCCTGGCCATGGCTTGCCCGCCGCGGGCGCGCTCCGCTTCCGGTCTCAGGGCCCCGGTGAATCCGGGGGGGCGGCCGTCACGACCGTGGCCTGCGGCCCCTCGTCGCCCGCCTCGATGTTCAGCCCGACGCGGTGGCCCTCCCTGAGCTGCTCGAACGCGAGCCCGCCGCCCACGGCGTTGCGGTGGAAGTACACCCGGTCGCCCGCGTCGGAGAGGATGAATCCGTAGCCCTCGTCGAGCAGCACCCGGTCCACGATGCCCAGCTCGGGCGGTCCCGGCGGACGTTCGCTGCGCCGCTGGGTGCGCCGGTGGCGCATCCGCCACACCTCGCGCTCGAAGGCGTCCACGCTCTCGTTGAGCGCCAACCCCGCCTCGGTGCGTGTTCGGGCCGCCACGATCTCCTTGCCCCGCGCCTGGCAGGTGATTCGCACCTCGTGGGCGCCGTGCCGGTGGTGTGGGTCCTCGCGGGCCACGATGCGCACGTCGATCAGGTCGCGGTGATCGCGTGCCAGGGCCTCGATGCGCGCTTCCGCAGCGCTGCGTTCCGCCTCGGTGAAGACACCGGGGTGCACCCAATGCAGCTCCATGGGCTCATCTCCTCCCTGGGGTCCGGGTTTGCGCGAGCCCACCCGCGACCGGCCAATGCTCTCGAAGCTAGACGCCGATTCCCCGCCGTCGACCCCGCCGGCGGCGGTTTCGTGGACTCCCGGGGGCTTCGGCGGCGCGGGCTCGGTGCCCGCGCTGCCGCCACCCCGGCCGGGACTCGGCGTGCCTAGCCCAGGGGCTCCATCAGCCGTGACCAGGCCTTCTTCAGGAACCGAGTCTGTCGCGCGAGGGTCTCGGGCGACAGGCGGTCGTCGGCGTAGATGTCGCTGAACAGCTTCTCGGTCGCGAAGTATCCGAGGACGATGTTGAACCAGGCGGTGAGCACGAGGGGGTACTCGTGCTCGCTCCAGCCGAAGCCGTGGGTCTGCGAGAGGCCGGACTGTGCCGCCCGGAGCAGGTCCCGGACCCACCGGTCGGCCGCCCGGCCGAGGCGGTTCGCATCGGAGCTCGCCTCCCGGTGCAGGAGCCGGGCGAGGTTGGGCGACCGGCCGAGCACCTCCATCGCCCGTTCGATCACGCGCTCGGGAGGGGCCGCCTCGCGGGTGGCCGCCTCGATCTCCGACAGCAGCGGCTCCAGCGCGCGATCGAAGACCTGCCGGTAGAGCTCGTCCTTGTCCGCGAAGTGGTTGTAGACGTTCGGCTGGCTCATCCCCGCCAGGCGCGTGATCTGCCGCAGGCTGGTGCCCTCGAAGCCCTGGAGGGCGAAGAGCCCCTCGGCCACGTCGAGGATGCGGTCCCGCGTGGGGGTCGGAGCGGCTTCGGGTGTGTTCGACGTCATGGATCGGCTCGTTCGATGAGCTTGAGTCCTCGATTATTATCAGATAATAATGACGACCCTGCAAATCTCTCCCGCCGCTTCGTCCCCGGGAGTCCCGCGGAGACCTGCCTTGAAGATCAACGTGACCGACCCCCGCTTCTATGGGGGCGACCCCTATCCGGCCTACGCCTGGCTGCGCGAGCACGCGCCGGTCTACTGGGACGACTCGTCCGACGCCTGGGTCGTGTCCCGGCACGCGGACGTCCTGCAGGTCTCCAAGAACGCGGACGTCTTCCGGGCCGAGCCGTCGATCCTGCCGGACCGGGACACGCCGGTCTCGATCGCCTGCATGGACAATCCCCGGCACCAGCGGCTGCGGAAGCTCGTCAACAAGGGCTTCACCCCGCACCAGGTGGCAAAGCTCGAGCCCAAGGCCCGGGCGATCGTCACGGAGTGCCTCGATTCGATCGCCGAGAGGGGAGAGTGCGACCTGGTGCGCGAGGTGGCGGTGCCGCTGCCCATGGTCATCATCGCGGAGATGATGGGCATCCCCCGCGAGCACTACGAGCGCTTCTACGCCTGGTCGGACGACCTCGTCGCGGCGACGACCGCCACCCTCGATGATCCGAACGCGATGGCGAGGGCGGCGAACGCGTACGTGGAGTACGGCGCCTATCTGAAGGAGATATTCGAGGCGGTGAGAGCCGAACCTCGCGACGATCTCGTGAGCATCCTCGTGGGCGCTCAGGCCGAGGGGGCCCTGGCCGAGGACGAGGAGGCGATGGAGAACGACGAGCTCGTGATGTTCATGACGCTCCTGCTCGTCGCCGGAAACGAGACCACCCGCAACGCGATCTCCGGGGGCATGGAGGCGCTGATCCGCAACCCGGACCAGCGCGTGCTCCTGATCGCGCAGCCGGAGCTCATGAGCCGGGCCGTCGAGGAGGTGCTCCGCTACGTCTCCCCGATCGTCTGCTTCCGCCGCACGGCGACGCGCGAGACCGAGATCCGCGGCCAGCGGGTCGAAGCGGGGCAGAAGGTCGTGATGCTCTACCAGGCGGCGAACCGCGACTCCGAGGTCTTCGACCGACCCGACGAGTTCGACGTGACGCGCTCCCCCAACCCGCACGTGGCGTTCGGCATCGGTCCCCACTTCTGCCTCGGCGCCAACCTCGCGCGCATGGAGATCCGCGTCGCGCTCGAGGAGCTGCTGCGCCGCTTCCCGGACATGGAGTTCGCGGCCGGCAGCGAGCCCGTGAGGATCGCCTCGACCCTGGTGCGCGGGATCGAGTCGATGCCCCTGGTGTTCACGCCGTCCGCTGCGTAGGCCGGGCCGAGGCGGCGTTGCGCGGATCGCTCCGGTCCGCGCCTACTCGATGTAGCCGAGGGTCCGCAGGTGGTCCTCGGTCTCGGGCGATACGTTCTGCGGGGCGGCGTCCTCGCTCGCGGGGTCGAGCGCGGCCAGGGTCTGCCCGAGCCTTCGGGACATCGCCTCCAGGCGCGCCGCATCGTCCACCGGGGCGCGCTCCTTCGGGTCTTCGTCCAGTCGGAAGAGCGCCCGCCGACCGTTGCTCTCGGAGAGCAGCTTCCAGGGCCAGTCGATCATGGCGTGGACCTCGCGGTCGACGTCGGGACCGAGCACGCGGAGGTGGAAGGCGCTCGGCCGGGTCTCGGCCAGCACGTAGGGAGCGGTCCCGGGCGCGCGGCCCTCGACCCCGGCCGGCGGAGCGAAGCCCACCTCCTCGGCGACCAGCGGCAGGAGGTCGACGACCGAGACCGGCTCGGCGGCCCGTCGTCCGCCGTCTCGTCCACCGGGAAACCGCACGACCAGGGGCACGCGCAGGAGCTCCTCGTCCAGCCAGGGGCCGTGGCCTTCCCGGCCGTGCTCGCCGAACTGCTCACCGTGGTCGGCCACCACGATGATCAGCGCGTCGTCGAAACGGCCCTTCGCCCGCAGCAGATCGAAGAGCGCCCCGAGATGGCGGTCCATGAAGCGGATCTCCGCGTCGTAGGCGTCGATCATTTCTGCGTAGCGCGGCGTGAGTCCCTCGGGCAGGGTCTCGCGAGGCAGCATGTCCGCCTCGGCCGGGGTGTAGGGGTCGTGGGCATCGAAGTAGTTCACCAGCAGGTGCATGGGGCGCTCCGGCGGGATCCCGTCCAGCCAGTCCGCCACGGCCCGATTGATTTCGTCGGCCGGTCGGCCCTCGGGCCGCTTCGTGCGGCAGTCCTGGTGCGCGTAGCCCTGGAGCAGCCCGAACTCCGGCGCGAGCCAGTGGCCCCCCGCGAAGGCCGCCGTGGCGTAGCCCCGCTCCTGGAGGATCTCCGCCAGGGTGCGATGGGACTCCACCAGCCGGTTGACGCGAAAGCTCCGCTTCGAAACGCGGGGCATCACGTCGCCCAGGCTGGCGGTGTTCTCGCCCGGGCGCTCGCCGCGCAGGTAGCGGGCGCCATGGCTCGTGGGCCACTTGCCGGTCAGCATCGAGGCGTGGGAGGGCAGGGTCCAGGGCGCCGTCGACCAGGCGCGGTCGTGGACGACCGCTTCCACGGCGAAGGCGTCGAGCTCCGGGCTCGTGCCGCGCGGGTAGCCGTAGACGCCCAGGTGGTCGGCACGCGTGGTGTCGAGGGTGATGAGGACGACGTCGGGCCGGGGCGGCTCGGCGCTCGAGCACGCCGTGAGCAGCAGCAGCAGCAGGGCCCCAGCGAGTCGGCGGCGGCAGGCGGCGGAGCGTTCGGGTTCGATCACGGGCTCACAATATAGGGACCCGGATCGGAGAGGCCCGGGTCGGCCGGCGGTCCCGAGGTGGATCTCGACGCCGACACCCCAGGGGGTGTCAGCAGCAGCCGAGGTCGGCGGTGTCGCTGCGGTCTTCGTGCCAGGGGCGGTTCTCGTAGAGCCGGTGGCGCGCCGCGAAGTCGAGGGTGGCGGCGACGTCGATGATGCACGGACCCGAGCGGACCACACGGGCCCGCACCTCTTCGCCGGCTGCGAGCACCCGCTCGCGATCGCCGTCGAAGGCCAGCACGCCCGGTCCGCGGATCGACACCTCCTCGCCCAGGGGCAGGGTCCGGGCGTCGCGGACGTGGGCAGTCCGGTAGAGCCCCTGGGACGCGGGGACGAGGAGCGGCGTGCCGCCGCTCCCGGGCGCCGTACAGCGCACCCGGACCCCGTGGTCGTCGTCGAATCCCGACGGATGCAGCAGGCCTCCGATGGGCGACATCCCGACGGCGGCGGGCTCCGCGCGCGCGAGCACCAGGTCGCGCAGGAGCGAGAGGTCGAAGGGCAGGAGGTTGCCCGGATGGTCGCCCTCCAGCAGGGCCACGTCGACCAGGGCGAAGTCGCCGTCTCCGTCGGGGAAGCGCACCTCCACCCGCTTCGCTCGCCGGCCCACGCTCTCGAGCGGGACCCGGCCGGACGCCACCAGCCCCGCCGCGGCGCCGGCCGTGGTGGCCTCGACGAGCTGCGGGAAGACGTTGTTGGTGCCCGTCGAGATCGAGACCAGCGGTGCGTCGGGCCAGGCCCGGGCCACGGCGCGGTTGGTGCCGTCGCCTCCGAGCACCACGAGGGCGCCGCAGCCGGCCTCGCGCATCGCCTCGGTCGCGCGCACGGTGTCGGAGGCCGTGGTCGTCGGCCGTCCGACGTCGAGGCGTTCGAACTCGAAGTGGGGGAGTCGAAGCGCCTCGACGGCTCCCTGGGAGACGCGGAACACGTCGCCCACGATCAGCATCCGCGAGGCCCCCGCCGCCGCCGCGCCGACCGCGGCGCGCTGGATCTGGCCGCGCTTCGACTCCGGCGTCTGGCTCGCCGCGCGGGCCGCCAGGCGCCGGACGTCGCGTCCGGACACCGGATTGGCGATCACCCCGACCGGGCGGGGGCAGGGCGAGGGACGCTCACTCACCGAGCGCTCCGGTCGAGGGGCCGCCCGGCCCGCCTCGCCGTGCCCGGCCCGGGCGCTCAGAGCCCCACCTTCATCTGGCCCATGAAGTCGATCTTGCCCAGCGGCACGCCCAGCATGCGCAGGATGTCGTAGGTGGTGGTGACGTGGAAGTAGAAGTTCGGGAGCGAGAAGGACAGCAGGAAGTTCCGGTTCGTGAACGGCATCTCGGTGCGACCGAGCCTGAACACGAGAGACCCCTCCGCCAGGGCCTCCACGTCCGTTTCGTCGAGTCCCGACAGTCCCTCTCGCGCCTCGGCGACGAGGGCCTGGAGGCCCGCGTAGTCCCGGTCGAGATCGAAGGAGGGCGGCCTGAACTCGCCCTTCTGCATCCCCTGGATCGCGCCCCAGGAATGGTGGGCGACGGACACCACCTGGAAGTGGAACGGCATCATGTCGTCGCGCAGCCGCGTCGAGACCACCTCCTGGAGATCGAGCCCGGCCTCGGCGGCGTGGCTCGCTCCCTTGTCGAGGACGCCGGCGACTCCTCCCAGCATCTGCAGATAGCTCCCGACACTCGCCCGATGGAACGAAAGCGACACGTGCTTCTCCTTGGCTCGAGACCGGGTCGGCCCCCGCCGGCTCCACTCCGGCCGCCGCTCAGTCGAGGTCGCTGGCGCTGTGGCGCTCGGGCACGCGCAGCTCCTCGGGGCCCCAGGTCTTGTTGACGCGCTGCCCGCGCTGCACCGCCGGGCGTTCGGCGATCTCCGACGCCCAGCGGACCACGTGAGTGTAGGACTTCACGTCGAGGAACTCGGCCGCGTCGTAGAGCAGGCCCATGACCAGGCCGCCGTACCACGGGAAGGTGGCCATGTCGGCGATGGTGTACTCGTCGCCGCCCAGGTAGCGGCGCTCGGCCAGGTTGCGGTCGAGCACGTCGAGCTGGCGCTTCACCTCCATGGCGTAGCGGTTGATCGGGTACTCGTACTTCTCGGGCGCGTAGGCGTAGAAGTGACCGAAGCCGCCTCCCAGGAAGGGAGCGCTGCCCATCTGCCAGAACAGCCAGGACAGGCACTCCGCCCGGGCGGACGGCTCGGTGGGCAGGAAGGCGCCGAACTTCTCCGCCAGGTAGACGAGGATCGCCCCGGACTCGAAGACGCGGGTCGGCGGTGAGGTGCCGTGGTCCACCAGGGCCGGGATCTTCGAGTTCGGGTTGGCCGCGACGAAGCCGCTGCCGAACTGATCGCCCTCTCCGATGTTGACGAGGTAGGCGTCGTACTCCGCGCCTGCGTGGCCCAGGGCCAGCAGCTCCTCCAGGAGGACGGTGACCTTCACGCCGTTGGGCGTGGCGAGGGAGTAGAGCTGCAGGTCGTGCTCGCCCCGGGGCAGCTCCTTCTCGTGGGTCGGCCCGGCGATCGGGCGGTTGATCTTGGCAAAGCGCCCGCCGCTCTCGGAGTCCCACTTCCAGACCTTCGGCGGGACGTACTCGGCAGGGGTGGGGTTCGGCGGGCTGTCGGACGAAGGCTCGGTCACCGGTCTCTCCTCTCGCCTCGCGGGTCGCGCGGCCAAGTGATAGCAGGTCGGCCCTTGGATGCAGTCCGACCCCGGGAGGATCCAGGAAAGTCCCGGGCGAGACGGACGGCGGGCCGGCGCTAGACGGCGCCGTAGCGGACGAGGGTCTCGGCGCTGGCGCGGATCGCGTCGTCGACGCCGATGAGATCGCGCCCGAGGAGCTTGCGGACCTTCTCCGAGGACAGGATGCGCCGCTTGTGCAGCTCCGAGGCGATGGTCTTCACCTCGGCGTTCACCAGGGCGAGAGCCTTCACCAGCAGGTCGGGCATGGCGCGGCTGGGAATCTTCCGGTTTCCGGGATACGCCTCGCGCAGGACCGCCGCCATCTCCTTCATGGTGCGGAAGGCGTCGGCCACGATGTAGCGCTCTCCGATCGCGGCGGGGTCGTTCATGGCGGCGATGTGGGCCGCGGCCACGTCGCGCACGTCGACCACCTGGATGCCGGCGTTGGGCAGCAGGGGCAGCCGGCCGTCGAGCATCCGTGCGACGAGGTCGACGGAGGTCTTGACCTGGGCGCTGCGGATGGGCCCGAGCACCGCCACGGGCTGGATCGTCGTGAGCGCGACGCCCCGGCCCTCGCCCGCCACGTAGTCCCAGGCCGCGCGCTCGGCGACGGTCTTCGACGCGACGTAGGGGCGACAGTCCGCGGTGTGGGCGGGATCCGTCCAGTCGGCCTCGGTGAAGCGTTCGGGCATCGGGCCCTCCACTCCGTAGGCCACCGCCGCGCCCGAGGAGGTCAGGACGACGCGGCCGACGCCCGCTCGTGCGGCGGCGCGCAGCACCCGGAGCGCGCCGTCGCGGGCGGGGCGGATCAGCTCGTCGGGGTCCCTGGGCACGGCCATGGGGAAGGGCGAGGCCAGGTGGTGGACGACGTCGATGCCGGCGACCGCGTCGGCCCAGCCGTGGTCGCTCTCGAGGTCGGCCAGCGCGATCTCGATCTCCGAGGCCCGGTCGCTGTGTGCGCCGAGGGCCGCCTTCAAGGCGTCGCCCTTGGCGGCCGAGCGCACGGTGCCGCGGACGCTGTGGCCCTGCTCGAGCAGGTCGAGGATCAGCTGCTGGGCGATGAAGCCCGAAGCTCCGGTCACGAGGGTCCTGGCCATGGGGGTCTCCTGAAAGGTGAGAGGGGTGAGGGCGGGACGCTGTCCCCGGGTCGGAGCGCGCGGGACCGCACTTATCCGACCGGTGGTCGTTTAATAGATGACCGCTGGTCGGTTGTCAATGGGCCGACCGCGCGGGATACTCCGGCCCGACCATGTCCGACCGCGCCGCCCGACCCCGCTTCCAGCGCGCCCGCCGCCAGGCCGAGAAGGCCGAGCGCCGCGAGGCGATCCTCGCCGCCGCCTCGGCCGTGCTGCAGGCCAACGGCTTCGAGGGCTTCTCGATGTCCGTCCTCGCCGCTCGGGCGGGGATGGCCAAGGCCACGCTCTATCTCTATTTCGAGACGCGCGAGGAGGTGCTGTTGGCGCTCTACGTGGAGTCGCTCTGCGCCTGGAGCCGCGCGCTGCGGGAAGGCCTTCGCGACGGCATGGGCGACGACGACTTCGTCGCGCTCTTCCAGGCGACGACCGCCGCCCAGCCCGGCTTCGCGAGCCTGCGCGCGCGCCTGGAGAGCGTGATCGAGCACAACGTGTCGCGGGAGCGGCTGATCGAGGCCAAGCGCGCGATGCGCGGCGTGCTCGAGGAGCTGGCGCCCGAGGTCGAGCGCAGCCTCCGGCTCGCGCCGGGCACCGGCGCGCGGCTGATCGTGTCGCTGGGGGCCCTGCAGCTGGGGACCGACCAGTCGAGGCTGGGGCCCGCGGTGACGAGCCTCGATCTCCCGGAAGACGTCGCGGAGTTCATGAGGCTCCACAGCGAGACGGACCTCTTCCGCGAGACCGCCCCGTTCATCCTGGCGGGAATCCGCAGGGCGTCGCGCGACTAGGGTAAAGGGCGCGCCGGGTGCAGGGCCCGGACGGAGCACGTAGAATACGGCCGGCCCGGGGAAAGGCGCTGATGCTCTTCAATTCGACCGAGTACTTCCTCTTCTTCGGGGTCGTCGCAGTCCTGCACTTCGCGATTCCGCACCGCTTCCGGTGGCTCCTCCTGCTCGTCGCGTCCTACGCGTTCTACATGAGCTGGAACGCGACCTACATCCTGCTGATCCTCGCCTCGACGGTGGTCGACTTCTTCATCGGTCCCGCCCTCGCTCGCGAGGAGTCGCCGCGCCGGCGCAAGGCGCTGCTCTTCACCAGCCTCGGCGCCAACCTGGGGCTGCTCTTCGTCTTCAAGTACTGGAACTTCGCGAACGACAGCCTGCGCGCGCTCGCCGAGCGCTTCGGGCTGGGCTGGCAGATCCCCGATCTGGACGTGCTGCTGCCGGTGGGCATCTCCTTCTACACGTTCCAGACGCTCAGCTACACGATCGACATCTACCGGAGGCGCCTGAAGGCGGAGCACCACCCCGGACACTTCGCGCTCTACGTCGCCTTCTTCCCGCAGCTCGTCGCAGGCCCCATCGAGCGCGCCTCGTCGCTGCTGCCCCAGATCGACCGCATCAAGCGCGTCGACTGGGACCGCATCTTCTCCGGCGTCCAGCTGGTGATGTGGGGGCTCTTCAAGAAGGTCGTGATCGCGGACCGGGTCGCCGCCTACGTCGAGGCGGTCTTCGGCAACGTCGAGTTCCACAACGCCACCTCGGTGCTGCTGGCGACCTATCTGTTCGCCTTCCAGCTCTACTGCGACTTCTCCGGGTACTCCGACATGGCCATCGGCTCGGCGAAGATCCTGGGCTTCGACCTGATGGAGAACTTCCGCAGGCCCTACTTCTCGACGACCACCGGAGAGTTCTGGCGACGCTGGCACATCTCGCTCTCCACCTGGCTGCGCGACTACCTCTACCTCGGGCTCGGGAACCCGAAGCGCACGGTCTCGCGGACGTACATCAACCTCTTCCTGACCATGCTGCTGGGCGGCCTGTGGCACGGGGCCAGCTGGAACTTCGTGATCTGGGGCGCGTTCTGGGGCTCCCTGCTCGCGCTCTCCCGCGCCACCATCCAGTGGCGGGATCGCCTCTACCGCGGGGTCGGGGTTCCGAACCGCGTTCGCGACCTGTGGCGCATGTTCGTGGTCTTCCACCTGGGCTGCATCTCGTGGGTCTTCTTCCGCGCCGAGACCCTCGACGACTCGATGCACATGTACCGGACCCTCTTCGGCTCGATCGACAACTGGCAGATGCCCTTCATCCACCCCCTCGCCCTGGTCAGCGGCGGCCTGGGCATCGCGTTGCTGCTGCTGGTGCAGGTATGGCAGGAGCGGGTCGGGTCCGTGCGCGCGTCGCTCGCGCGGGGGCCCTTGGTGCTGCAGTGGGGCGCGCTCTATGCTCTGATGTTCTGGATCCTCCTCCTCGGCGTCGAGGGGGGAGACCAGTTCATCTACTTCCAGTTCTGAGACCATGAAACGACCGCTCGTCTCCGTCCTCGTCTTCTTCGCGATCTTCTTCGCGATGGACCGCGCCCTCGGCGCGGTGCTCGCCAGCGCCTTCGCCCGGATCGACTCCGGAGAGCGCGGCGGCGTGGTCAACCACGTCCTGCGCCAGACGGACGCCGAGATCGTCGTGTTCGGGAGCTCGCGGGCCGTCTACCACATCGACCCGGAGGTGCTGAGCGGGCGGCTGGGGATGTCGGCCTACAACGCGGGCTCGCCGGGCACGGACATCATCTACGCACGAGGCGTCGAGGCCCTGCTGCTCGCCCGGGGCAGCCAGGCGAAGGTCTTCGTCCTCCACGTCGACCCGCGCAACCTCTGGGAGTACGACCCCGCGTGGGTGCAGCGGCTGGCGCCCTTCTACGGCGAGGTGCCGGCGCTCGACGCGCTGCTCGATGCGACGAGCGCGTTGGCGCCCCTCAAGTACCAGCTGCACACCTACCGCTACAACTCGCTCCTCCTCTCCATCCTCGCCCGCCAGGTGCGACCCGGGAGCCCCGGAAACGGGTTCCGGAAGATGCCGGCGGACCGGCCCCAGGACCTGCGCCAACGGGTCGAGCCGGACCTGGAGGACCCGGGTCCCGTGGACCCCTACATGGAGCAGGTGTACGTCGACTTCATGGAGGCTGCGGCGGATCGCGGCATCCAGGTCCTGATGGTCGACGGGCCGCGTTGGCGGCCGAAGGGGATGACGGGGGCCACGCGCTTCGGCCGCGCGCACCTCGCGCGCCTCGCGGCCGAGAACGGTGTCGTCTTCCTCGAGATCGACGAGTTCACGGATCCGGTCTTCCTCGACTCGGACCACTTCGCGGACGTGGCGCACCTGAACGCCGGGGGAGCGCGGATCTTCTCGGAGATCCTCGCCGAGCGTCTGGCGACCGTGGTGGAGCCCGGTCCCGCCGCCTCCGCCTACTGAGGCGAGAGCTCAGGGGCGCAGCACGAGCTTGCCCGACACCCGACCGGACTCCAGCAGGGCGTGGGCATCGCCGCAGGCCGCGAGGGGAAGCACCCGGTCGATCACCGGCCGCAGCTCGCCCTTCGCCGCCCGCTCCAGCACCCGTTCCAGGGCGCGACGCGGACCGAGGGTGACGCCCTCGATGCGGAGCTGCTTCGCGAACAGGGCGCGCACGTCGAGTCGGGCGAAGCGCTCGGCGGTCGCTCCACAGGAGACCAGGCGGCCGCCATAGGCCATCGCGGGCAGGACGGCTTCGAGGAACTCGCCCCCGAGGTGCTCGAAGACCACGTCCACGCCCCGGCGATCGCTTCGGCGCAGCAGCTCGGCGGCGATCTGCCGAGGGCGCTCGGACACGACGACGTCGGCTCCGAGGCCGACCAGCTGCTCGGCCTTGGTGGGACTGCGCGTGACGGCGATCGCGCGGGCGCCGAGCGCGCCCGCGATCTGCACCGCCGCGGTGCCCACGCCGCTTCCGGCTCCCAGCACGGCCACGGTCTCGCCCGCCTGGAGCCCGGCGCGCTCGAGCATCGTCCAGGCGGTGGTGAAGACGACCGGCAGCGCCGCGCCCTGCTCGAAGGAGAGGGGCTCCGGAAGGGGCAGCCAGTTGGCCGCGGGCAGGGCGATCCGCTCGCGAAACCCGCCGTTTCGCTGCTCCCCCAGGATCACCGGGGCGCCGGTGGCCCGGTCGCCGCACTCCGGGTAGGCGCGGTCCCCGAATCCCAGCAGCGGATAGGCGACGACCCGGTCCCCGGGGCGAAACGAGTCGACGCGACTCCCCACCTCGAGCACGCTGCCGGCGACGTCGGCGCCTCCGACGTGGGGCATCTCGATCCGGACCGGAAGACCGCGCCGGACCCACAGGTCGAGGTGGTTCAGGGCCGCAGCCCGGACTTCGACGAGCACCTCGCCCGGCCCCGGCCGGGGGTCGGGCCACTCCTCCACGACGAGGACCTCGGGGCCACCGTGCTCGTGGAAGCACGCCGCCTTCAAGCGCCTGGCTCGTCCCGTCGGATCAGCGGATCCACACCGCGTCGCTCGCCCGCGAGCCGGGGGTCGATGTCGCCGATGGCGTCGGCGAGCGAGTCGACGGCCTTGCGCAGGCTGGCCGGCTCCACGAGGAGCTGGTCCCGGGCGTCCGAGGTCTCGGCCGCCCGGCACTCGTCCTCCAGGTGGAGTCGCGCCCAGGCGGCAGCCTGGCCGGCCAGGGCGTCGTCGGTCCGGCGCGAGCGGGCGGCGAGCGCCGCGGCGACGAAGGCGCGGATGGCGATGCGCCCGGCGCGGTCCGTCTGCCAGGTGCGCGGCGGGCCGTCCGCTCCCCCCGGCTCTCCGACGCCGGGCGGCGGCCAGCCACGGGTGCGGATCGCCTGGACGCCGGACTCGAGTCGCTCCGCGCACTCGGGGGCGCCGAACCGGTCGCGGAGCATGGCCGGGAACCCCGACCGCGGACTCAGGGCCGCCGCGCCCAGGTAGGCCAGGAGCGCCTCGGTCGTCCCCTCGAAGATCCGGGTCACCCGGGCGTCACGCAGCAGCTGGGGAGCCAGGTTCTCTTCGTCGTAGCCCCGCGATCCCAGGGTCTGGACCAGCCGGTCGGCGCTGGCCCAGAGGAACTCCGAGCCCACGACCTTGCAGACCGCGAGCAGCTCGGCGGGCACCGGCTCGTCGGCGTCGAGCGCGGAGGCGACGGTCTGCACCAGCTCCTCCGTCGCCGCCGCGCCCGCCAGGGCCTCCGCGATCGAGATCCGTACGACCGGGTGCTCGTCGAGGGGGCCCGTCGCGATCCCGCGGCGCGAGGCGAAGCGCTGCATCAGCTGGGCGCAGCGCTGCATGCCGCCGATGCAGGTGGCGGCGATGGCGAAGCGACTGAAGCTCATCGAGTCGTTTGCGACCTCGAGCCCGCGGCCCGGCTCGCCGAGCACGTCGTCGGGCCCGACCGCCACGTCACGGAACGAGAGCTCGCCCTGGACCACGCTGCGCATCCCGAGGCTCTGGAGCTCGGCTCCCTGGACGACGCCGGGCAGGTCGGTGCGGATCGCGAAGGCCGTCAGCCGCTGGCCGCGCCCTTCGGCGTCCACGTCCCGCGCCATCGTGGTGAGCAGGCCGGCCCAGGTCGAGTTGCCGATCCAGGTCTTGTCGCCCCGGACCCGCCAGCCCCCGTCGCCGCGCACCGCGCGCGCCTCCATCGCCTGGAAGTGGGTGCCGGCTCCGGGCTCCGTCTGGGCATAGCCGGCCAGCATCCTTCCGCTGGCCAGCGCGGGGAGGACTTCCGCACGCAGGGCGGGACCGGAGAACGCGGCGATCGGGCGCACGCCGGGGAACAGACAGACCAGCGCGAAGGTGCCGACCGACATGTCGAGTGCGGCCGCCTGCTGCATCACGCGGGCCACGTCGCGGTTGCGCAGGCCGAGGCCGCCGAACGCGGTCTCGACCTGGATGCCGAACAGGCCCCGCTCGCCGAAGTCGAGCACCACGTGGGGAGGCACGGAGCGGCGCTCGTCGATCAGGCGGGAGTCGACCCGTCGCTCGAAGTAGTCCCGCATCCACGTGCACAGGGCGTCGGCCTCGGCTCGGCTCGCCTCGTCGTCGATGGCCTGGTAGCGACTTCGAACCTCCAAGGCTTCCTCCGTTGCGCGCGGTACGTCTGGCGTCCCGGCGGAGGCCGCAGTGTACATCGGTTGCAGAGGCCCGGCGGAGATCGCCCGCTTCCGGCAACGGGTGTGCAGCGCTCGCGCAGGCCCCAGGGGGCCGGATTCGTCCGCCAAACGTCCCTTCAGTTTCGACCGGTGACGGTGCATACTCCCTCACCGAATCCGTGGACCGGCTCGTTCCGAGCGAGCGAAGCATGGAACGCAGGAAGCCAGAGAACACGCAGGAAGCCAGAGAACAGGAAGGAATCGATGTCGACGAGGGACGAGGAGACGGAAGGCTCGGGACTGCGGAAGTTCGCGCGCTCGCTGTTCGGTTCACGCGGTCAGGAGGCGCCGGCGGAGCCGGCGGCCGCCGCGCCTGCCGCGGCCGCCGCGCCCGGGGGTGGGGACTCGTCGATTCTCGGCGACCTGATGACCTGGGCCTGCGAGATCTCGGAGGACGGTCTGAGCCTCGACGACCTGGACGAGAATGCCGGGATGTTCGACGCCGGCTACGTGGACTCGATGAGCTACGTCGAGATTCTCGCGCGCATCGACGAGCGGTACGGCGTCGCCGTGCCGGACGACCAGGTGGTGGGCAGCTCGTTCAGCGACCTCGCGCGCTACGTCGAAGAGCGGAAGGCGTCGTGAGCTCCGGGTCGAGCTGGCTCTCCCAGAGCTTCGAGGTCGAGATGCCGCACATGGCGCCCGGCGAGAAGCTGTGCGAGGTCGAGTTCCTGAAATGGATCGCGGCCTATCAGTGGCGCGCCAGCGCGGTCGCCCTGGGCACCCAGCCCCGGGACATCACGAACCAGAAGGGCGACCGGCTCTACGGCTCGGTGATCGACTTCGAGCTCGACTTCGGGCCGGGCAGCGGACCGGATCATCTCTGCGAAGGCGCGCAGGTCCACGTCCGGAACCGCATCCACTTCTACGCGAACCGCTTCGCCGAGGGGCTCTTCGTCTTCGGCGACCGTGAGATTCCCGAGGAGGCGCTCTCTGCCATCAAGACCCGCAGCGACCTCGCCGCCAGCGGGCTGCCCTGGGCCTGCATGACCAACGCGTTCATCGCCCGCGGTGGGGCGAACACGCAGCTCGCCGTGCACGCCCCGGCTGGAATCGAGGACGCGGCGATCGAGCCGATGAAGCGCGCCCCCGACGGCATGAGCATCCACCAGGAGGCGCAGTCCACCGGTCACCTCCAGGAATTCGACGGCCCGCCCGGTCGGAGGCTGCGGCTGCTGACGCGCGAGCCCGTGCGCTACAAGATCCTGCGCGAAGCGGACCTGAACGGGGCGAGCCTGGTCTACTTCGCGCGCTACCTCGCCATGGCCAACTACGGCGAGCGGCACCTCCTCGGCGACCACCTGGAGCTTCCGCTCTCCGCCGACCTGGTGGGCTGTCTCTCCACCGAGCACCGCAAGATCGTCTACTTCGGGAACGCGCCGCCCTCGGACACGGTCGAGATCTCCACCGAGGTCCGGCTGCTGCTCCCGGAGGACTTCGCGGCCCCGGCCGAGAAGGTCCGCTGGCGGACGCCCCTGAAGCTGGTCTTCCGGCACGACCTGCGCCGCGCGAGCGACAAGGTGCTGATGGCGAGCACCCTGGTGCGCAAGGCGCTGAACATCCCGCCGGACAAGAAGGCGATCCTGCGCGAGGCCGATCGCTTCCTGGCCCAGCTGGCGGGCCAGGAGCAGCCGTAGCGCCGGTCGGCCGCCGCCGCCCACCCCGGGATTCTCCAACCACGATCGTGACTTGCGCGGGCTCCTTCCTGTGGCGGGCCGCCCTGCGGCCGCCGCTGGCGCCCTCGGCCAAAGGCTCGGCGGCCGGACGGCCGAAGAGGAGGGGCGCGGGGCCGCCCGACCGGCTCCGCTCGTCAGGGAGGAGCCCGCCATGTCCCGCCATCCGCTCGTCGCGAGCTTGGCCGTGTTCGGCCTGCTCGCACTCCTCGCAACGGCGCCGGCCGAGGCCGGCCGCAAGCAGAGCCAGACCCAGACCGAGGCGACCTTCCTCGGCTGGGACGCCGACGCCCACACCATCACCGTGAAGATCCGCCGGACCGGCCGGGGCAAGGGGCCGAAGCTGCCTCCCCAGCTGCGGATCAAGCGCGGTGAGGAGGTCACCTTCAAGGTGAAGGAGACCGGCTCCGTCCTGTCCCGCACGGTCGTCAAGAGCAAGCTGGGCACCCGGATGTCCTTCGAGGATCTCAAGCCCGGGGCCAAGGTGTTCGTGTTCTGGGTGCCGGACCAGCAGGACGAGAACGCAAGGTTCGTCCGCTCGATCTCGGTCTTCCTCAATGCCCAGGACTGGGCCGGAACACACGAGGAGATCGAGCCTCCCGCCGCCGCCGAGTAGCGGCCTTCGGGCTGCGAGCGGGGCTCAGGTCCGGAAGCGTCGCAGGTCTTCGCGCAGCGCCTCGGACTGGGCCCGCAGCGACCGGGTCGCCTCGTTGAGTCGCGTGGCGGCCTCCTCGTTGGAGCGGGTGCGGCCGAAGATCTGTTCGAGCCCCGAGGCGACCTCGCCGCAGGATTCCGACTGCTGCTCGAGGCTCGCCTGCATCCGATCGACGGCGTGGCGCACGCTCTCCACGCTGTCCCGGATCAGGGACGCGCCCCGAGCCTGCTCGTCGGTGGTGCGGCTCACCTGCTGCGCCACGTCGCGCACCGCGGTCGTGCTGTTCATCAGCACCTCGTTGCTGCGCTCCTGCTCCTCGCCCGCGCTGCGGATGACTCCGACACCCTCGCTCACGCGCTCCATCAGGTCGGCCACGTGGGCGGCGGCGCGCGTCTGCTCCTGGACCGCGCGCACGATGTCCTCGATGCGCTCCCCGCTGTCGCGCGCCGCGGCGGTGATCTCCTCCAGCGAGATCCCGGCCTCGGCGGCGAGGTCGACCCCCTGCTGCACGCGTTCCGCGCCCCCTTCGATCGCGGCGACGGCGTTGCCGCTCTCGTCCTGGACCGCACGGATCAGGCCCGCGATCTCCTTGGTGCTGGCGAGCACCCGGTCGGCGAGCTCGGAGATCTCGTCGGCGACCACCGAGAAGGCGCGCCCCTGGTCGCCGGCCTGGGCGGCGATGATCGCGGCGTTGAGCGCGAGCAGGCTGGTCTCGTCGGCCACGTCGTCGATGACGTCGATGATCGCTCCGATCTCGTGGATGCGGCTGCCCAGGCCGCCGATCGTGGTCTGGACGGTTTCGGTGGCCTCGCGAATGGCGTCCATGCCGGCGATCGTCTGGTGGACCCGCTCGCGGCCGCTCTCCGAGGCCGTGACGACCCGCGACGAGAGGCGCGCGGTCTCCGAGGCGTTCGACTCGACGTCGCGCATGGAGTCGGCCATCCGGGTCATCGAGGTGGACGTCTCCGCGGCGGCGCCCGAGAGCGCCTCGGCGTTCTCGCCGATCGAGCGCACGCTCCGCACCATCTCCTCGATGGAGGTCCCCGACGTCTCCACCTGGTCGCTGAGCGACGCGGCGGTCTGGTTCAGGTGCTCGCCGGCGGCCCCGAGCTCGAGGACCGAGCCGCTGGCCTCCTCCACGTTTCCGTTCAGGACCTGCACGGACTGGGCGAGCCCGGAGATCTCGTCGTTCACCGAGCGCATGGAGCTGCGCGAGCGGTCGAGGGCCCGGGTCTGCTCCGAGGTGGCCTCGGCCACGCTGCCGCCCGCCTCGGCGATGGCCTGGGCCGCGCTCTCCACGCCGTCGGCGGTCTCGGCCACGCGGCCCACCATGGCGCGCAGTGAGCCGGCCATGCGCTCGAACACCCGGGCCAGCTCGCCGAGCTCGTCGTCGCTCTCCACCACGGTTCCCTGGGTGAGGTCGCCGCCGGCGATGCGCTCGGCCTCGCTGCGAAGGCGCGCGGCCGTGTTGCCGACGTCCCGGGCCAGGAAGTGCGCGCAGGCCAGCCCCACGCCGGCCAGGAAGAGCGCCAGCAGTCCGAGCAGCACGCGCGTCGCGGTGACGTTGCCGGTCAGGGCGGCGCGATCCATCACCGTCGCGAGGGCGTAGTCGTCGTCGACCTCGATCGGGACCCAGGCGAAGGCGTGGATGGACTCGAGGCCCATGCTGTTCATGCCGCCGCTGCCGCCGTCGCGCACGATCCAGGCCCGCTCGCTCTCGGTGAGCGCGTCCTCGGGTCCGTCGGCGATCGATCCGTCCCGGCGGTCGACGACGATCAGGTGCTCGGCGATGCCCAGCTCGTCCATGTCCCGGCGCGCGATGCGCAGAACCGGGTCGTCCGGGCCGTCGAGCTGGATCGCCATGCGCTCCAGGTAGCCGGTCTGGATCCGCGTGGCGTAGTCCTCGATGGGGCGACGCGAGAGCATGTCGCTGACGACCGCGGCCAGCAGGGCGGTCGAGAGGATCAGGGCGGTCAGCGAGACCCGCAGCTTGCTGCCCAGGGTGAGCGGGCGCACGAGCCTCTCGCGCTCGGCCGGGTCCCGCAGCCGCGTCGCCCAGCGGTCTCGCAGATCCTCCACCATGCGCCGGTCGAGCAGATAGGTGAGGACCGCGCAGGTCACCCCGCCGCCGATCGTGAACACGAGCACGGCGAGGGATGCGGCGACGGGGATGTCCGAGTGGCGCACCATCATGAGAGCCGGGATCGCCAGACCTGCGCCCAGCCAGGCGGCCAGGGAGAAGACGATCCCGTGGACCGGGAAGCGGAGCGCGGCCGCGAAGCCCCGGCGCAAACGCTCGTCGTCCAGCTGGCCGGACGCTTCCGCATCCAGCGCCTGCCGGATCGGGCCGTCCAGGCGCCCCAGGACGCCGTGGGTGACGGCCGCGTAGACGAGGGCGTAGGCGCCCGTGACGGTCGCGAACCAGCGCCACTGGTCGGAGGTCAGCTCGAGGAGCTGGACCAGGAAGCAGCCGATCACCGCCGCCACACCGACGCCCGCCGCCGAGCGCCCGAGCTGGGACCACAGACGGAACTGGGACCCGTTCCGGTATTGGAGCTCGCTCACGCATCGCCTCCCGTGGCCCGGGGCCGCGATCGACCGATCCCTCGACGGGTCGGCTCGAGACGGAGGAACGCCTCCCGACGACGCACCCGGGCCCAGATCTCCATCGGTCCTCGGAGTCGATTTCTTGAGGTTCGCAAGCCGCTTGGACGGGCTGCCTGCGCGGCGGGCCGCGACCTGGCGCCGCGACTCGGCTCCCCCGCGGAACCGGGCTAGAGCAGGCTCCAGCCGTGGCTCCCGGCGACGGCGCCGGCGACGGTCAGCAGGCTCAGCAGCAGCAGTACCCGATGGGCGCGCTCGATGAGCAGCAGCGTGCCCTGGGGGTCGGATCGGGCCCGCTCCGCGAGCTTCCGGTGCAGGACCAGGGGCTCGAAGACGAACAGGATGAGCGTGAAGAGCGCCCAGACCAGGGTCATGGCGTGGAGCCACCAGCTCTCGATGGACAGGTAGCGGCCCCACGCGTTCAGCCGGTAGAGCAGGTAGAAGCCCGAGAGACCGGTCAACAGCGTGACGATGCGCGCCTGGCGGGCGAAGCGACGCTCCACCCGTTCGAAGAAGTCCACGGGGTCCTCCCGCTCCGGGAGCGAACGGACCGCGGGAAGCAGGACCGTCGTCACCATCGACACGCCGCCGATCCAGACGACGACACCGAGAACGTGGACGGCGCGGGCGAGTGCGAGGTCTTCCACCGGACTCCTCCTCCGTGGGCAACGCGTGCGGGGACTGTATGGAAAGCGACGCTCGATCCCAATGGAGTCCTCCCGGCTCGTGGGACCCGCGCAGTCCGCTCCGGAGCGCACCGGCATGTTCTACACTCGATCGCGGTGAGCTGTGTGCCGGTCCGCGGGGCCGGTCTTCTCCGCGCCTCCGGTCTCCATGGCAGACCGGCCCCAGGGTTCCGGCTCCGGGGGCTTCGGGGCTTCGTGAGCCCGGCGCTCCGGGGTTCCGAGCTCCAGAGCTCTCGATCTTCCGGGCTTCCGAGCTTCTGATCTTCTGTTTCTGATCTTCTGAAAGGGAGGGCGACGATGGCCGAAGGAACGATCGACGCGAACGACGCGGCCGAGGCCGCGGCCCTGCGCGACGCGGCGCGCGCCATCGAGCGCGCCCGACTGGTGCAGATCGGAAGCTTCCACTTCGTGCTGGTGATGGGCGCGCTCACGCTGTGGGGGGCGGCGGAGGCCTGGGCCCAGACGACGGGCTTCCGGATCGCCGGGTTCGCGGCGCTCGCGAACGCCCTGATCGCGGGGACCGTCATCCCGTCGACGCTCCACGAGTGGGGGCACTTCGCGGGGGCGCGGCTCTCCGGTGCGGTGTCGCCGGTGCTCGAGGAGCCCCGGCGCCACTTCTTCATGTTCGACTTCCCGATGGACAAGAACGACGTCCGGCAGTTCACCTGGATGAGCTGGGGCGGCATCCTCGCGCCCTGGGGCGTGCTGCTCGCGGCGGTGCTCTTCGTCCCGCTGGCCACCGCCAGCGCCGCGGTGCTGTTCGCGACCCTGTTCGCCCGGGCGGTCGCCGTCAGCGTGTTCGAGGTGCCCGTGGTGAGGGGCGCCGCGCTGAGCGGCCAGCCGGCGGCGGAGCTGGGCGCGCGGCTCGAGGCCGGAGGGCTCGACCAGGGCCGGCGTCTCGGTGTGGTGGCGGGCCTCGCCTGCTTCGCGCTCCTCTGGATGGCGGTCTGAGCTCGGGCGCCCGAGGGCCCGCGTCGTGCCGACCTCCCGCGAACGAGGGGCCACGTGATCCGCGTCTACGGCTCGCGCATCTCCTACTACACCGGGAAGCTCGAGACCTACCTGCGGTTTCGGGGGCTCGACTACACCCTGCTGCCCACGGTGGGGCACTACTCCGAGATCCGGGCCGGGGCCGGCGCGGTGCAGATGCCGGTCGTGCAGCTCGACGACGGGCGCTGGATGTCGGATACGACGCCGATCCTGGCGTGGTTCGAGTCGCGGCGGGAGGCCCCGTCCATCCACCCGGGCGATCCCGCCCTGCGCTTCGTCGCGCTGCTGATCGAGGACTACGCCGACGAATGGCTCTGGCGTCCGGCCATGCACTACCGCTGGAGCTACCGGCCCGACCGCCAGTACGCGAGCGGGCTGCTGGCCGACGAGCTCCTCGGGCGCCACCCGCTGCCCCGCTTCCTGAAGCGCTTCATGCTCACCCGGCGCCAGCTCGGCGGCTTCGTGCGCGGCGACGGGGTGACGGCCCAGACCTGGGATCACGTGGAGGGGGCCTACCTGACCGCTCTCGACCGGCTGGAGGCCATCTTCTCCGCACGCAGCTTCGTGCTCGGCGAAGCGCCGTCCGTGGCCGACTTCGGATTGATGGCGCCCATGCTCCGGCACTTCGGACAGGACCCGACGCCGGCCGAGATCATGAGACGGCGGGCTCCGGGCGTGTACGAGTGGGTCGCACGCATGTGGAACGCCCGGGCCGGGGCGGAGGCCCCCGCGTTCGTCTCGGAGATCGACCCGCTCGTGTCCGAGCTCCTGCTCGAGGTCTGCGAGACGCACCTCGTCCAGCTGCGCGAGAACGCCGCGGCCCACGGCCGCGGGCTCCGGCGCTACGACCAGGAGATCCAGGGATGCGGCTACCGCGGGCTGCCGGTCTCCCGCTATCGGGTCTGGTGTCTCGAGGAGCTGCGAAGGGCCTGGCAGTCGCTGGACGAGGCGGCGCGCGAGCGCCTGCGGCCGCACCTGCCGGAGCCCCACGCCCGGGTGCTGTGGGAGGAGGCGCCCGGGGCGGCCTCGGGCTACGACCCCGAGCGGCTCGCCCCGTTCAACCGTGCCATCAACGTCTTCGGGCGGGGCGTTCCCCGCTGAGCGCGCCTCGGGGTGCGCCTGTCAGCGAGCGCTCAGCCGGTAGAGGTAGGCCTGCTCCACGTTCTCGTTGCGCGGGCGCCGTCCGTACTTCTTCTCGTAGGCGTCGCTGAAACGATCGAACTCGGCCTGCTCCTCCACGCGGGCGGCGACGAGGGCGTAGATCGAGTCGTCCACCTGGAGCCGCACCGCCGGGTCCACCTCCATGTTCTCCACCCAGGTGCTGCGGCTGGCGCCGGCGTGGACGTAGAGGTGGGGGTCGATGGCGATCACCCAGATGTTCACGGAGTAGGGATCCGTGGGAAGCGTCTCGAGCTGGACGGTGTCGACCTGGTCGGTGAAGGCCCAGCTGTCCGGGGTGGGGGCCTCCTCGCCCTCGAGGGCTCCGCCGGGCAGCAGGACGAAGGGACCGCTGCAGCCCGTGAGGGTCGTCGTCCAGGCGAGTACGAGGAAGAGGGCGGCTCGATGGATCATGGAGACCTCCCGTCGGGCGGGCCGTGGGTGTGGGGAGAGCCTATCGAACATCGACGTGTCGGGGCCGCGCCGGCTCCCGCCGACTCCGGAAGGGCCGTGGGGGCTGCGGGCCCCGGGGCTCCTCCTCCCGTCCGGCCGATGCTCAGGCGCGATGGTCCTGCACCGACGCCGGCATCTGCTGGGCGAGGAAATCGTGGGGGAAGCCCAGCTCGATCCGGCTCGCGTCGTCGAGACGCCGGCGCTGCTCGGCGTCCAGCTCGACGTCCAGGCAGCCCAGGTTGTCGTCCAGCTGGGTCCGGGTTCGCGCTCCGACCAGCGGGACGATCACGCCCGGGCCTCCGCGGACCCAGGCCAAAGCCACCTGGGCCGGCGACCGGCCGATCTCGTCGGCCAGCTTCACCACCTCCGCGGCGATGCCGAGGTCGCGGTCGGAGATGCGTCCCCGCAGCTTCGCGCGGCCGTCGGTCCCGGCGTCGCGGTTGTACTTGCCGGTGAGGATGCCGGAGCCGAGGGTGTCCCAGGGCGTGACCGTGAGGTCGAGCGCCCGGGCCATGGGCAGGAGGTCGCGTTCGGCCGCGCGGTCCAGCAGGCTGTAGCGGATCTGGAGGCCCACGAAGGCCGACCAGCCGCGCAGCTCGGCGAGCGTGTTGGCGCGCGCGACCTCCCAGGCCGGGGTGTCGGAGATGCCCACGTAGAGCACCTTGCCCTGGCGCACGAGGTCGTCCAGGCCCCGCATCACCTCCTCGATCGGGGTCGTGAAGTCCCGGGCGTGCACCCAGTAGAGGTCGATGTAGTCGGTCTGCAGCCGCTTCAGGCTGGCGTGCAGCGATTCCATCATGTTCTTGCGGCTGTTGCCCCCGGCATTCACGTCGCGCCGCCGGGTGGCTCCCGTGTACTTGGTCGCGAGGACGATCCGCTCCCGGTCCTCCTGCATGAACCCGCCGAGGAAGCTCTCGCTGCGGCCGCCGCTGTAGATGTTGGCGGTGTCGATGAAGTTGCCGCCGGCCTCCCGGAAGCGGTCGTAGACCTCCCGACTCTCCTTCTCCTCGACCCCCCACTCCCGGGTGCCGAAGGTCATGGCGCCCAGGGCCAGCTCGGAGACCCGCAGGCCGCTGCGGCCCATCAGTCGGTATTTCACGGTGAGCTCCTCCTTGCGGGCCGGCTGGCGCCGCCATGGGAACGAGGGGGTTCTTCGAACTCCGGGGTGGCGTCGCCCCGCCCGAGGGCGCCTCCGCCGCGCCTCGTCGCCCCGCCCCTAGAAGCCGTTCAGGGTGGCGAAGCGGTCGCGGTGGAACGCCCGGTTGCCGTAGGTGGTCTCGAGGGCGCGCGCGCGCTTGAGATACAGGCCCGCGTCGAACTCGTCGGTCATGCCGATGCCGCCGTGGATCTGGATCAGCTCGTTCGACATGTGGTGCAGGAAATCGCCGGCCTTGGCCTTGGCCAGCGAGCACAGCTGCGGCGTCTTCTCGTCGTCCGCGTCGATGGCCTGCAGGGCCGCCTCGACGCAGGAGCGCGCCATCTCCATCTCGGTGAACAGACCCGCGGCCCGGTGCCCCAGCGCCTGGAAGGAGCCGATCACCTGGCCGAACTGCACGCGGTTCTTCAGGTAGTCGAGGGTCATGTCGAACGACTGCGCCGCGACCCCGAGCATCTCCGCCGCGAGTCCGGCGCGAGCGCGGTCGAGGATTGCCTCGAGGATCGGTGCGCCCGCGTCGAGGGGGCCCATCAGGCTCGCGGCCGGGACCTCCACGGCCTCGAACGAGACCTGGGCGTAGCCCCGGCTGTCGGCGGTGACCCGCCGCTGTCGCTCGAGGCCCCGGGCATCGCCCTCGACCAGGAAGAGGCTGATCCCCGCCTCGTCGCCGGGCGTCCCGCTGGTGCGGGCCGACACCACGAACGCGTCGGCCGACAGCCCCTCGAGCACGTGGACCTTGCGGCCGCTCAGGCGGAAGCCATCCCGGGTCTTCTCGGCCGCGAGCGCGGTGCGGCCCGGCGCGTGGCGGGGCCCTTCGTCGACGGCGAGGGTCACGACGGCGCTCCCGTCGGCGATCTTCGGGAGCCACGACTGCTTCTGCTCCTCGCTGCCCCCCAGCACCAGGGTCGATGCGCCCACCAGACCCGACGCCAGGAGCGGGGAGGCCGTCAGCTGGCGGCCCAGCTCCTCCAGGACCACGCCGAAGGTGAGGTGGCCCATGTCGACGCCGCCGTAGGCCTCGGGCACGACGATGCCGGCCCAGCCCAGCTCGCCGATGGCGGTCCAGGTGGCCTTGTCGAAGCCCTGCTCGTTTCCGCTGTCGCGCATCTCGCGGAACCGGGCGACGGGCGCCTCGTCCCGGGCCCAGGACTGCGCCTGCTCCTTCAGCAGGGCCTGCTCTTCGGTCAGTGCTGCCATGTCGGTCGCTTCCTTCGTTCCCGGGCTCAGCCGCGCTGGGTGGTCTCGGGCAGGCCGAGGATGTTCTTGGCGATGATGTTGTTCTGGATCTCGAACGAGCCGCCGTAGATCGACATGGCCTTGCCCGTGAGCCAGTCGCGCACGGCCTCCAGCTCCTCGGCCGCGAAGCCTTCGCCCTCCCAGCCGAGACCCTGGTGGCCCATCAGCTCGATCCGCAGCTCGGCTCGCTGCTGGGCCACCTGGGAGGCGGCGTTCTTGAGGATGGAGGCCGCGGCGCTCACCTTGTGGTTGCCCCGGGCCTCGGCGGTCACCCGCGCGATGGTGAGGGCGTGGGCGCGGGCGCTCATCATGTGGTCGGCCAGGCGCGCGCGCAGGTCCGGGTCGGCCAGGCGACCCTGCTCGTCGACGCCGACGTACTCCTTCGCCACGTCCCTGAGCGACCTGCGCTGGCCTCCGCCCATGCCGGAGGTGGCGCCGGTCTGGCTCTGGCGCTCGTGCTGCAGGAGACGCTTGCCCACGGTCCAGCCGGCGTTGAGCTCGCCCAGCATCTCGTTCTTCTCGGCCCGGGCGTCGTTGAAGAAGGTCTCGCAGAAGGGCGACGCGCCGCCGATGAGCCGGATCGGACGGGTCTCGATGCCCGGCTGATCCATGTCGAGCATCAGGAAGCTGATGCCGTCGCGCTTCGGCGCGTCCGGGTCCGTGCGCACCAGGCAGCCGATCCACTGGGCACGGTCGGCGCCCGAGGTCCAGGTCTTCTGGCCGTTGACGACCCAGTGGTCGCCGGCGTCGACGGCGCGCATCTGCAGGGAGGCCAGGTCGGAGCCCGCGTTGGGCTCGGAGTAGCCCAGCGCCCAGAAGACCTCACCGCGGCAGATGCGGGGGATGTGCCGCTGCTTCTGGTCCTCGGTGCCGTACTCGAGGATGGTCGGGCCGACCATGGTGATGCCCATGCCCGTGGTGCGCACCAGCGGGTTGAAGGCGCCGAGCCGGTCCATCTCCTGAGCGAGGGCCTGGGCCTGGAGCTGACTCAGGCCGCCGCCGCCGTACTCGGCGGGCCAGGTCGGGGTTCCCCAGCCCTTCTCGCCCAGACGCTTCGCCCAGGCGAGGGCGTCGCCCTCGTCCTCCTCGATGAACTCCGCGCGCATGATCGCCGCGCCGCGCCCGGCCAGGGATTTCGGGAAGTTCTCCTCCAGCCAGGCCCTCGCCTCGGCCCGGAACGACTCCAGCTCGTCGGTGGCTTCACTCATGCCCTGCGTCCTCCTGGCTCCATTCTGCCTGATCCATGCGGTCCCGTCCCGAGTGCGATTCAGGGCGCGAAGGTCTGCCCGACGTACGCCTCGGAGATCGACCAGAGCCGCTCGGCGGCCTCGGGCGCGAGGGCGTAGGAGCGCACGCCCCCGGCGGCGGTCTCCGAGTCGTCCACCTCGGCCACGTGGCAGTCCTCGAGGTAGAGGCCGCCGCGTCCCTCGAGCTCGGGTGCGGTGGCGGCGTAGACCGCCGTGGCGGCGCCGGATTCCACCGTCTTGAGCTGCATGCGCCCGCCCGGGGCGCGCTTGCGGATGTGCTCGTAGTCCTCGGGCGCCATGTGCCGCGCGAGGTCGGTGGGGATCACTCCGGGATGGACCGCGTGGGCGTGGACGCCGCGCTCGCCCAGGCGCCGCTCGAGCTCGACGGCGAACAGGATGTTGGCGGTCTTCGACTGGCCGTAGGCCAGCCACTTGTCGTAGGGACGCCTCTCGAACTGGATGTCGTCGAAGACGACGGGTGACTGCTGGTGTCCGCGGGAGCTGACGCAGACGACGCGCGCCGGGGCGCCGCGCAGGAGCGCCGGCGCCAGCAGGCCGGTCATCAGGAAGTGGCCCAGGTGGTTGGTGCCGAACTGCAGCTCGAAGCCGTCGGTCGTCTTCCCGAACGGGCAGGCCATGACCCCGGCGTTGTTCACCAGGATGGGCAGGGCGTCGTGGCGGTCGAGGAACCGCTCGGCGAAGGCGCGGATGCTCGACAGCGACGCGAGCTCCAGCTCCTCGACCCGCACGTCCTGGTTGCCCGTGGAGGCGCGGACGGCCTGGGCCGCCGCCTCGCCCCGGGCGAGGTCGCGGGCGGTGATCACCACCCGCGCTCCCCTGGAGGCCAGGGCGCGCGCCGTCTCGGCGCCCAGCCCCCCCGACCCGCCGGTCACGAGGGCCAGCCGGCCCGCGAGATCGAGTCCCTCGAGCACCTCGTCCGTGGTCGTGTCGTGTCCGAAGTCGCCGCGCGCATCGTCAGCCATCGCGTTCCACCTCTTCCGGGGATGCCAGCCGGGGTTCCGTCCAGGAGCGCCGTTCCGGGTGATGCCGGGCGGGAGCCGACCGGATGATATCCGGGAGCCACCGGGAAGACGCCGGGAAAATGCCGAACGGCAAGCGCGGCTTCGAGGGCCGGGGAGACGCGACGGCTCCCGGGGCGCCCGTCGTCTCCGCGAAGCGACCGCCGGGCGGCGAGTCCCGCTCACGAAAGGGGAGGGAGGGTCACGATGGCGCCCGCCTGCTCGAGCCGGGCCCGCAGCGCGCCCACGTCGAGCCGGCCCGGCTCGACGCCCGCCGCCACGGCCAGGGCGGCCGCGGTTCCCGCCGCCTGACCGGTGGCCATGCAGGCGGGGATCTCCTTGGTGGCGTGGTGGGTGCGGTGGTCCACCGAGATGCAGCGGCCCGCCGCCAGCAGGTTCGGGATCTCGACCGGCAGCAGGCAGTCGTAGGGGATGTGGTAGACCGCGCCGTAGCGGGTCCAATGGCCGGTGACCGCCACGGCGTCGTCCAGCACCACGTCCATGTCGTCGCGGCCCAGCACGCGCCGGCCCACGAGCCGGCGGCTCTCGGTGATGCCCAGCTGGTCGGCCACCTGGCACAGGTGGGCCCGCTCGAAGCCCGGCACCTCGCGTCGCAAGCGCTCGAACTCCGCCCAGACCCGGCGTCGACACTCGAGCTCGGCGTGGCTCAGGTCCTCGGGAGAGGTCGGGTCGATGCGTCCGATCTTCTCGATCGAGCCCCACGGAAACAGCACCTTGCCCGGGCCGATGGTCTGGAAGCAGCCCGCGCCCGCGGCGCGGGCCCGGTCGAGGTCCACACCTCCGGCGGTGAACCACATCCAGGGCAGGACGCGCTCGCTCTCGTGGCGGCAGCCCGCGGCGGTGAAGACGTCGCCGTCGCCGGTGGCGTCGACCACGACCCGGGCGCGGATCGCGAACCGGCCCGCCTTGCTCTGGAAGGGGACGGCCGCGATGCGGCCGTCCTCGATCACGGGCTCGCACGCCCACGCGTGAAACAGCACCCGGGCTCCGGACTCCCGGACGAGCTCGTCGGCGACCACCTTGAACGCCATCGGGTCGTAGGCCACCGAGTAGCGCACGCGGTGCGGGGCCTTGCCCCAGACGAGCCCCCAGCCCCGGTCGCGCTCGACGAGTTCCGGGTCCTCGCTTCCCCACTCCGAGGGCGGCGGGTGGAACGCGGCGCCCCGCGCCGTGAGCCGCTCGGTCGCCTCCTGGCAGAGACCGGCCACGGCCTGCCGTCCCCGCCCGTCGTCGAGGCTGAGGAGCAGGATGATGAGCCCGCCGCTCGCGAGACCGCCCAGGTACCCGTAGCGCTCGACCAGGATCACGTCGGCGCCGGCGCGCGCGGCCGCGGTCGCGGCGGCGACCCCGGCCGCGCCGCCGCCCACGACCAGCACGTCGGTCTCGTGGCGCACGGGCGTTTCGCGGGAGGCCTCGGAGAGAGTGGGGGCGGGCGGAGTCATGGGTCGTTCCGTGTCCCGGGCTGCGCCGGTGGGGGTCGAGGGGCCGATGATCGCGCGCCCCGGTCGATCCTCGCCGATCGGCTGAAAAATTGACAGTGACAATTTTTCATTCCATACTCCGGCCATGCCCCGCCCGGCCCTCCGCGAGGACGAGATCGAAGCCTTCCGCAGTCGGCTCTGCGACGCCGCGACCCGGCGCTTCGCCGAAGGCGGCTTCGAGGGGGTGAGCCTGCGCGGGCTGGCCGACGACCTCGGCTGCTCGCGCGCCACGCCCTACCGGTACTTCGAGAACAAGGAGGAGATCTTCGCCGCCGTACGGGCGCGGGCCTTCGAGGCCCTCGCCGACGCCTGCGAGGAGGTCCCGGCCGGGGAGCCCGACCCCCTGCGGCGCCTCGCCGCCCTGGGCCGGACGTACCTGCGCTTCGCCTGCGATGAGCCCCACGCCTACCGCGTGGCCTTCGAGCTCGGCCAGCCCGACGCGGCCCGGTATCCCGAGCTGCTGGTGCAGCAGGCCCGCGCGTGGCAGACGATCCGCGGGGCGGTGCAGTTCGCGTGGGAGCGGGGAGTGGTGGAGGGCGACCCGGAGACCGTCAGCCACCTCTACTGGGCCGCGCTCCACGGCCTCGCCGGGCTGGAGCTGGCCGGTCAGCTGCGCGCGCGGAGCTTCGATGCGCTGGCCGGGCCCATGATCGACACGCTGCTGCGCGGGACGACGAGGCGCCCGCGATCCGACTCGCCAACCCTCTCGGTCCTCGGCGAGGGCCCACAGGAGCAGGACCCATGAGCGAGCGAGAGAGCTGGGACGCCATCGTGATCGGCTCGGGCCTCGGTGGTCTCACCACGGCGGCCTACCTGTGCGCGGCCGGCAAGCGCACCCTGGTCCTGGAGCGCCACTACGTCGCCGGCGGGAACTCGCAGGTCTTCCGGCGCAAGCACAGGGGCCGCGAGTACGAGTTCGACGTGGGCATCCACTACATCGGCGAGTGCGGACGCGACGGCCTGATCACGGCGGCGCTCAACGGCCTGGGGCTCGCCGAGCGGGTGGTCTTCCGTCCCCTGGACTCCGACGGCTACTCGACCCTGCACTTCCCCGACCTCTCGTTCCGCATCCCGTTCGGCTGGGACCGGTACCGCGCGCGGCTGAAGCAGACCTTCCCCGACGAGCACGCGGGGCTCGACGCCGTGCTCGACGTGATGCAGGACGTCAGCGCCACCGGACACCGGCTGCGCCGGGACGAGATCGCCATGGCCGACGTGATGACCGAGGCGCCCGGCTTCCTGCAGTGGGGGCTGCGGCCGGTCACCGAGCTGTTCGCCGAGCACCGGCTCTCCGAGCAGGCGGCGGCGGTGCTGCTGGGGGAGCAGGGCTGCTACGCCGTGCGGCCCTCGGACACGCCGGTGGTGATGGCGGCCGGGCTCACCGACCACTTCCTGCGCGGCGCCTACTACCCGGTGGGCGGAGGCCAGGTGATCGCGGCGCGCCTCATCGAGGCCATCCGGGCCTACGGCGGCGAGGTGCGGACCCGGAGCCCGGTCGAGCGCGTCCGCGTGGAGAACGGCCGCGTGAAGGGTGTGGTGACCGGCGGCAGGAGCCGCGAGGCCGTGGAGATCGACGCGCCCATCGTGGTCTCCAATGCGGACCTCAAGCGCACCTTCAGGGAGCTGGTGGGAGAGGAGCACTGGGCGCCCGAGACCATCGAGCGGGTGCGTTCGCTCAAGATGGCGGTGCCGCTCTTCTGCGTGTACCTGGGCCTCGACGTGAGCCTGGCCGAGCGCGGCTTCGCCAACAGCAACCACTTCATCTGGGGCGACTACGACATCGAAGGCGTCTACGACGACCTCGACGCCGGTCGGATGACGTCGAAGGCCATGTGCTACCTGACGGCCGCCAGCCTGAAGGACCCCGAGAGCGGTCACCTCGCTCCCGAGGGCTACACCAATCTCCAGATCATGACCCTGGTGCCGCGGGAGTACGACATCTGGAACGTCGATCAGGGGCCGGCCGACGGCGGCAGGTACCACCGCGACGCCGAGTACCGCAAGCGCAAGGAAGAGGTGGTCGAGCAGCTCATCGACACCTCGACCCGGCTGATCCCCGACCTGCGCGAGCACATCGCGTGGCGGGAGGCCGCGACCCCGGTGAGCCAGGAGCGCTTCACCCACTCGACCGGCGGCACCTCCTACGGCATCGAGATGTCGTGCAGCCAGGCGGGGCCGCTGCGCGTGGGGCCGGCCACGGAGATCGAGGGCTTCTACCTCTGCGGGGCGAGCACCCCCAGCGGACCGGGCATCGCCGGCGTGATCCGCAGCGGCATCGACGCCGCGGGCCACGTCCTCGAGACCGACCTGCTGCGGCCGCTCCTCCAGGGCCGGCGCTTCGGCGATCCGGCGCTGTTGCCCGAGCTGCGGGAGGGCTGGGACCCCTGGCGGGAGAGCCACTAGTCAAACCGGCTCGGCGTCGAGCGCCCGGCCAGGCCCGGCCAGTCCAGTCCAGGCCCGGCCAGGCCAGACGGGTGGGAGAAACGGCCGGCGAAGGCTCGGCCGCGGCGGGTCCGGGTCGGCCGAGGAGACAGGCACGTGATCGAGCAGACCATCGAGCGTTGGCACCGGGTTCTGGACGGGGACTTCGACCTCCTGGACGAGCTCCTGGCCGACGACGTGATCTTCTACTCCCCGGTGGTCTTCACGCCCCAGAAGGGCAAGGCCGTCACCCGCATGTACCTCGGCGGGGCGGCGAAGATCCTGGGCGTCGACGATCCGGAGCGCCCCGCCGACGCGCCTCGGCCCTTCCAGTACACGAAGGAGATCCTCTGCGGACACCACGCAGCGCTGGAGTTCGAGACCGAGGTGGGCGGCAGGTACGTGAACGGGATGGACATCATCACCTGCGACGACGAGGGACGCATCGTCGAGTTCCGGGTGATGATCCGGCCGCTCCAGGCGATCCAGGTGCTCCACGCCGAGATGGCGAAGCTGTTGAAGGCCCTGCAGGACGGCTAGCGCGGGCCCCGCGGGCCGGGGCGAGCCCGATCGGGTCGACTCCACGGAAGGCCGGCGAAGGCGCCCGACCGCTCGGGCTCGAGCCCGGGCTCGAGGGCCGGGGTGAGCCGCGTCGCCTCCCGGCCGCTCAGCGCTCGAGCACCAGGTCGTCGAGCTCGTCGGCGGCGCAGGTGAGCGACAGGTTGCCGTCCTCGGTGACGAGCACGGTGTCCGAGTGCCGGAAGCCGCCCAGACCCGGCAGGTAGATCCCCGGCTCGATGCTGAAGAGCATTCCCGGCTCGATCGTGTGGTCGTAGGAGACCGCGAGGAAGGGCGCCTCGTGGCCCGTGACGCCGAAGCTGTGGCCCGTGCGGTGGAGGAGCGCGTCCAGGTAGCCGTGCTTCTCGAAGTGGTCGCGCACCGCCTGGTCCACCGCCGCCATGCTCTCTCCGGGTCGCGTCCGCTCGAACGCGAGCCGGCGCGCCTCGAGCATCACCTCGAAGGGCCTGCGCGCCGCGTCCGGGACCGTGTTCAGGAAGAAGCTGCGCTCGATCTCGGCGCCGTAGCCGTTCACCCGGCAGTTGATGATGCTGACGTGGGGCCCGCCCTCTTCGAGCTGGATGAAGACGTCGGTGAAGTTGTGGGGGTCGTGGGAAATGCTGGGCGGCTGGACGATCGCCGCGAAGCTGCTCGCCAGCATGTTCGCGTTGGGCATGTCGCGCAGCATGCGCCCGGTCATGGAGCGCGTGACCGCGCCGAAGAGCCCGATCGCCAGCTCGCCCGGCCGGCAGCCGGCCATCAGCTCCTCGTGGCCTTCGCTGATCAGCCGGGCGGCGTGGACGAGGCGCCCGATCTCGTAGGGGGTCTTCAGCATGCGGGCGTCGTCGACGACGTCCGCGCGGACGCACTCGCCGGGGATCTCGTCGGCGACCTTAAGCGGGCACACCGATTCGACGCCCACGCGCGCGGCTCCGCCCAGGGCGTCGCGCAGCCGGTCGGACCAGGCCTCGCCGGCCGGCGCCGGGAACTCGAAGTAGCGAACGAGCGCGAGGTCGCCCACGGCGCGCACGCGCACGTGCTCCTCCTCGAGGTGGGGCACGACGAAGCGCAGCGCTCCGTGCCTGGGAACCACCAGGACGAACGGGCGCTCGTGCACGTAGTTGTGGAAGTTCGTGAGGTAGAAGACGTTGTCGGGGCAGTGGGCGACGTAGGCATCGAGCCCCAGGGCGGCCATGCGCTCGCGGACGCGACCCAGACGGAGCGCCATCTCCGCGGGATCGGGCGGCGCGGTGATCGGCTCGGGCGCCGGATTCGTCGGAGCGGGGGCCATTGCTTCCTCCAGGGTCGGGCAGTGCGCGTACCATTCTACGGGCAATCGGTCGGCTCCGGGCGCAGCGTCCGCGGCCGGAGGCGAGGAGGTGCGATGAGCCCGGCTGTGCAGTCGTCGCGATCCCGGGTGCCCCGCTTTCGGGTATCCGCGGGGTGGCTCGGAGCGTTGGCCGCGTGGGGGACGCTCCTGGCCTGCAACCTCGACCCGGGCAAGGAGCCCTGGGTCCCGGAGTCCGCGCCCGCGCGGAAGGCGGAGCTGCGGCCCCGGGAGCCGTGCGCCCAGCGCGACCCCCTGCGCCGGGCGCTGTTCGGCGACCTCCACGTCCACACCGGCTTCTCCATGGATGCCTGGGTACAGGGCACGCTCACCGATCCGGACGCGGCCTACCGCTTCGCGCGGGGAGAGGAGATCGGAGTTCCGCCCTACGACGCCTCCGGCCGGCCGGCATCGACGCTGCGCATCGACCGCCCGCTGGACTTCGCCGCGGTGACCGATCACGCGGAGTGGCTCGGCGAGGTGGGGCTCTGCCGCGATCCCGGGTCTGCCGCATACGACACTGAATCGTGTCGGGTGTTCCGCGGAGAGGTGGACACGATCCTGGCCCGGGTCCTCGGGCTGCAGGGGTTCCGCAGGCGGCTGCTGGGCGCCGTGTCGCTGCGCGGCCGCAACGAGGAGATCTGCGGGGAGGGCTCCTCGCGCTGCCGGGCCGAGACGCGGACCGCCTGGCAGGCGAACCAGGAGGCCACCGAGCGCTGGTACGATCGGAGCGGGACGTGCGCCTTCACCAGCTTCCACGGCTACGAGTACAGCCGCTCCCCGTCCTCCACCAAGATCCACCGCAACGTGATCTTCCGCAACGAGATCGTGCCCGAGCTGCCGATCTCCTGGATCGACACCCCCAGCGAGCAGCAGCTGTGGTCCAAGCTGCACAGCCAGTGCCTCGACACGGACTCGGGCTGCGACGCGCTCGCCATTCCCCACAACCCGAACCTCTCGAACGGCCGGCTGTTCACGATTCCCTACCGCGACCGACCCCTCGCAGAGCAGCGGGCGGAAGCCCGGACCCGCGCGGCGCTCGAACCGGTGGTGGAGATGGTCCAGTACAAGGGGGAGTCGGAATGTCGCAACGGCTTCGCCGGGGTCGTGGGCGGGCCCGACGAGCTGTGCGACTTCGAGAAGATCCGCGACCTCCCGGGAGAGCCGCTCGAGGACTGCGGCGAGGGGACCGGAGCCGGGGCCCAGAAGGACCGGGGCTGCACCTCGCGCCTCGACTACGTGCGCTATGCGCTCGTCGAGGGCCTGCGGGAGGCCGAGCGCATCGGCGTCAACCCCTATGTCTTCGGCTTCGTCGGCGGCACCGACACCCACCTCGCGAACCCGGGCGCCGTCGCCGAGGCCGGCGCGGTCGTCGTCCACGCGGACACGACCCGCGATCTGTTGACGATCGGGAAGAGGCCCAAGCCCGCCCCGTTCCGAAGCGCGGGGGGGCTCGCGGGTGTCTGGGCCGAGGAGAACTCGCGGGATGCCATCTTCGATGCGCTGGAGCGCCGGGAGACCTTCGCCACCAGCGGAACACGCATCGTCCCCCGCCTGTTCGCCGGCTGGGACCTGCCCGAGGATCTCTGCAGCCGGAGCGATCTCGTCGGGCGCGCCGACGCGGGGGGCGTCCCGATGGGCGGTGTGCTGCCGGCGCGGCCCGCACCGGACGCACCGCTCCGCTTCGTGGCCCGCGCGGACCGGGATCCTCGCGGAGCCCCGCTCCAGCGCATCCAGATCGTGAAGGCCTGGCACGGGGGCGACGGCGCCTTCCACCAGGCAGTGCACGACATCGTGCGCGTGGCCCCGGGCGCCTCCGTCGACGTCGAGAGCTGCGCGCTCCGGGGCGAGGGCGCCGAGTCCCTCTGCGCCACCTGGGTCGATCCCGACTTCGACCCCGGACAGGCGGCCGTCTACTACGCCCGGATCGTGGAGAACCCGAGCTGCCGTTGGACCACCTGGGCGTGTCTTCGGATGGCCGAGGAGGGGCTCCCGGAGGCCTGCACGGACCCGCGCGTGCCGCCCACGATCCAGGAGCGCGCCTGGACCTCGCCCATCTGGTACACGCCGGCAGAGGGGTACGCACCGGCAGAGGGGGACCCGCCGGCAGAGGGGTACGCGCCGGTAGAGGGGGACGCGCCGGCGAAGGGCCCCCGTTCCGCCGAGTCCGATTGACGGGCTCCGAGGACCGCGTCCCGGGCGAGCCGGCGTCTGGAGGAGGCGGCCCCCCCCCGGATGGACGAAGGCGACGCGGCGGCCCGACACATTTCGGATCACTCGACCACTCCACACCGATGAGAAGGCCGGCTCTCCTCTTTGCAGCGCTCGCACTCGGCCTCGCGGTCGCGGGGCCGATGGCCCCCGGGACGGCGTCGGCGAGCACCTTCTGCGTCCCCGGCGGTTGCCAGGCTCCTCCCGACTCGAGCCCCGACCGGCCCTCGCTGGAGGAGTTCCCCTTCGCGCCGGGCATCGACGGGATGATCCTGGCGGACGACCTCAGCGGGCTCTCGCTCGACATCGCGGGCGATCTGGTGATCCACGTGCCCGGCGACTCCCTCACGGCGCCGATCCTCGACCTGAGGGCGGTGGGCGGCCATGTCATCCTCGGGGTTGCCCACCTGGAGCTCCACCTCCTGAGAGCCTGCATCGAGGATTGTCATCGGGTCGACAGCGAGTCGCTCGGACGACCCGACGTCCCCTTCCGATTGGTGCTCCCGAGCTCGGTCAGCGGTCCCATCACGCTGTATGCCGGCGGAAACATCTTCATGACGGGCGAGCCGGTGCCCGAGCCCCGGACCGCCGTGCTGCTCCTCTTCGGTGCCGGATGCCTGTTCGTCGGACGCCCGCGGGTGAGCCGCGGAAGAGCTCCTCACTCCCCCTGACCCCGGCATCCCAGCTCGGCCCTCGAGAGTCGGCGTGCGGCGCTCACGGCGGTCGCTCCCGGTCGCCTTGCACATCTCCACCGAGCGAACGGAACCGGTGCCCGCCGACCCATGCGCGGGAAGACCCGGAAGAATCCGGCCCAGCGACCATCGTGATCACGGTAGAATGAGTCGAGAGTGCCAGTTCTGGACGCGTGCTCCCCTCCACGGTCTTCGATTGGCGGGGTGCACTCGCGGTCCGCGGACGCTCCGACCCAAAGGAGATCTCCTCATGCGCCCCTCCCTCGGTCTTCGACTGCTGGTCCTGACGACGACGCTCGCGGGTCTGTTCAGCCTGGCCAACTCGTGCAACAAGCCGCCCCTCAACGATCGCCCCGAGGTCGGCTCCCAGCTCTTCACGAGTCCCCAGGTGAATCCGCTGGCGCTCTCGTGCGACGGCAGTGTGGTCTACGTGGCCAACACGACCTCCGGGACCCTCTCGATCGTCGACGCCCAGGCGCCGTACGCGACCCTCGCCGAGATCGCGGTCGGGATCGACCCGGTGGGCGTGGCGGTCCGGCCCAAGCTCGACTGCGGCGACGCCGGCGAGGACGAGCAGGTCTTCGTCACCAATCACATCTCCGATTCGATCTCCGTGGTCAGCAGCGCGGCCCAGGCCGTCGTGCAGACGCTCCAGGAGCTGGACGGGGACGGGGTCACCACCACCGACGAGCCGGTGGGCGTGGCCTTCAACGGCAACGGCGAGGCCTTCGTCACCCTCGACAACCCGAACCAGATCCTGAAGCTCACCCCGGACGGCAACGGCGTCTGGGCCATCACGGCGCAGACACCCACGATCGCCGAGTCGGCCAACCCGGCCGTCCCGGGCGACGCATTCACGGCCCAGGCGCCGCGCGCCATCGCCGTCGCCGGGGGACGGGTCTTCGTGGCGTCCTTCGAGTCGGGGAACCAGAGCGAGTTCCCCTCCTGCGCGGCCTCGTCGCCCTTCAGCTACGACCCCAACGGCAACGGCGGTGAGGGCACCGGCTGCGAGTTCCCGCTGAACATCGGCAACCTGCTGGCCTTCGCCACGAACCCCAACATCGGCGGCGAGGTCGTGCACAACGGCGCCATCCCCGACCGCGACCTGTTCGTCTACGACACCGACCTGAACCTGCTCGAGACGATCGACGGCGTCGGAACGCTCCTCTACGGCGTCGCCGCCTCGGGCAGCTCGGTCTACGTCACCCACACCGACGCCCGGAACAAGCTCGACGGCCTCGACGCCCTGCAGAACCGGATGTTCGAGAACCGCCTGGCCATCGTGAGCTGCGGCGGGGGCTGCTCGCTCTCGAGCACCGTCGATCTCGACGCCAACGGCCTGGGCGTGCCGGTTCCCACTCCCTACGGCATCGCGGCCAGCGACGACGGGCAGACCCTGGTGGTGAGTGCGGCCGGCTCCGACGGCGTGCCGGGCACGGTGAACGACCCGGGCATCGACATCCCCGGCCTCGTCACCCTCGACGGTGCAGGCAACGTGCTGGGCCACGTCCAGACGGGCGCGATTCCCCAGGGCCTGGCCCTCCGCTCGGACCCAGGCGGCGCCGCCGAGACGGCCTTCGTCCTGAACACCGTCGACAGCACCCTGTCCGTGGTGGACGTGTCCACGCCCGCCGCGCCGGTGGTCCTCGACACGGTCAGCGTGGGCTCGGATCCGACGCCGGCCCAGGTGCGCAGCGGCCGCATCCAGTTCAGCTCGGCCCGGGCCTCCTCGAACGGCACGTTCTCCTGCGAGTCCTGCCACCCGAACAGCAACATCGACCAGATCCTCTGGACCATCAACTCGACGCTCGGGCCCGACGACAACTGCGGCGGCGCCGTGCAGTGTCCCGAGCCGCGCTCGACCATGCCCATCCGCGGCCTGCGCGACACCCTGCCGCTCCACTGGGTGGGCAACCTGGCCGACCCGTTCCCCGGCGCCGGCGTCGGGGCGCCCGAGGACCCGGTCTCGCCCGACTGCGACCTGCTGGTCGACGGCGAGGAGGGCTGCATCCGCGACCTGGTGGACGCCAGCCTCTCCGGCGTGATGTGCGACCAGGCCGGGGGCTGCGATCCCAGTCCCGCGCAGATGGGCGGCGACGGCAGCAACCTCCCGGGCGCGCTCACCGACACCGAACGGGACGACATGGCCGTGTTCCTGGCCTCGGTGAGCTACCCGCCCTCTCCGCGGCGGCGTCCGGACGACACGCTCAGCGCATCGGCGGCCACGGGCATGGACGACTTCTTCACCGACCAGGGAGGGCTCGGCGGCATGCTGGCGGGACAGGCCGCCTCGTGCGCCAGCAACGCCGGCGGCTGCCACGCCCTGCCGCTCACCGTCGACACCAACTCGCCGGTGGTGGGCGGCTTCGACGCCCCGACCATCCGCGGGCTCTGGGATCGCACGGTCACGTTCTCCAACGGCATCACCAGCTCCGAGGACAACCTGGCCACCTCGAACTTCGACCCCAGCGGCCCCGGCATGCGCGAGTTCGGCTCGCTGGCGGCGACCTTCCCCAACCTGTTCACCCTGGCCTACGGCGTTCCGGTGGACGGCATCTGGTCCCTGATCAACGAGATGAGCGTGGGGCTGCCCGGGCTCACCGGCAGGCAGCTCGCGTTGACTCCCGCCAACGAGTTCGACGCGGGTGTGGGCGCCCAGCTCGACGAGATCGTAGCGGCGGCCGAGGAGGGCAAGATCACCGCGGTGGCCTCGGTCGGGAACCTCGACTGGCGCTACGACCCGGCCTCGGACCTCTGGCTCCCCGGTCGGGGGGCGGGGCTCACGTCGGCCGAGCTGCGCGCCTTCGGGGGTGGGCTGGCCTCGGGAGAGGTCACGGTGACCGCCCAGCTGCCGGCGACGCTCGTGGCCGGCGGCGCGGCCCGCCAGCCCCTGCTGCTCGCCGACGGGAATCCCGACGTGCTGCCCGTGGTGAACGACGCCGTCGTCGAGACCATCACGGTCGCCCAGAGCTACATCGAGGCCGGTGCCAGCGTCTACGTCGACGGCCAGCTGTGCACGGACTGCTCGGTCACCGTGAGCGGCGGAACAGCCGACGTGGAGCTCGACCCCACGCCGTCGAGCAACGGGGTGCACGTGCTGCTGATCCAGAACCCGGAGGGCTTCTCCAGCAACGAGTTCCCCTTCTGCGTGAACAACGGCTGCTGACGCCCTCGGCGCACGCGTCACGACGCCCCCGGGAGCCCGCTCCCGGGGGCGTCGTCGTCTGGATCGCGACTCAGCCCACGAGCCGCTTGCGGAAGCGGACCACGCCCAGCGTGCCGATCGCCGTCGCCATGGCGAGCGGGACGCCCACGTTGGGCAGCACCTCGCGGTAGCTCCTGCCCTCGAAGATCAGCCCCACGAAGCCGTCCATGGCCCAGGCGGTGGGAAGCACGTGCCCGCCTCCCTCAGCCAGCCGGGCCTCGGCGATGGCCCGCACCACGATGGCGCCGACGCCCGCGGCGGTGGCGTGGATCTCGAGGTCGCGCCGGCCGACCCGCCGCCGCGGGCGAAGCCCTCGCGGACCACCAGGGCCGCGTCGACATCGTCGGACTCCAGGAGCGCCGTCGCGTCCTCCACGGTCGCGTCTCGGACAGCCGCTCCGGCAGGCAGCGTTGGCCGTCGCGGGCGAAGACCGCGAGCTGCTCGCCGTCGAAGTGCGCGCGGTGGACGCCCGGGATCGATCGGGCGACGACCTCCGAGCGCTCGGGGGCGTGGCCCGAGGCGAACCCCAGCTCGATCCGCGTCTCGTCGCCGAGCTGGGCCACCAGCTCGCGGCGGGTTCCCTCGGCGATCAGCAATGGAGGCCCTCCGTCGGGCTCGGTGCAGCGAGTCGACCGCGCGGAGTCGAGCGGCCCTCGGGAGCGCGGACGCCGCGCGGCCACGGGGCGGGATGCGCGGGACGCGAGCCGGGCGCGAGCGGCGCGGAGCCTTCGGGCTAGGGGCCTGGCGGCGGCGCGATCGCAGCTTCCAGCGACCGGGCGATCGCCTGCCCCAGCTCGCCCAGCAGCTCGCGCTCGGCCGCGGCGAGGGCTGCGTACCCCTCGTCGGGGAGCGGGGCCGAGCGCGAGAACTGGTACTCGCTCGGTCCCTTGCGGTCGGCCGCGGACCGGATGGTGTAGGCCGCGTCGATCAGGGCGTCTCCGGTCATGGTGCCGTGAAGGCGCGCCACGTAGACGTCGATGGTGTAGTCCCAGGTGGCGACGTCGACCAGGCCCCCGCCGATCTCGTAGCCGAGGGCGCGGGCGATCTCGGTGCGCAGGAACCAGCGCAGGCCGGCATCCAGGGGCTCCGCCCACTGGTGCTGCCGCGCCGGCCTCACCTCGCCCGGAGCCGTCTCGACGAACAGCCCGGGGTTCGCGAGGAGGTAGGGCGCCACGATGACGCGACCGAGGCCCACGCGCACCTTGGGATCCATCGCGCCCTGCCGCGTCACGGCCTCGCCCCGGAGCAGGTAGAAGGACGGCTCCGGAGACGGCGAGCTGCAGGCGCCCAGGACGAGTACGGACGACAGGAGAGCGAAGAGGAACGTGGATCTCATTGGGAACCCGCCGGCGGCCGGGGATCTTCCCGGTACTCGCGATTGAAGATGAGGGCGTTGGGCTGCTGCTCGAGGGTGTCGAGCACCTGCCGAAGGCTCACGAGGGTGCGCTCGAGCTCGGTGATCGTCGGCAGCAGCCGGTTCTGGAGCTCGGAGTCCGCAGACAGCGACGCCAGGGTGGCCTGGAGCTCCTGCAGCGTCCGGTCGACCGAGGTCGGCAGCTCCTGCATGCCTTCGCCCGCGATCAACCGGTCGAGGCTCGCCAGGGTCGCCTGCGCTTCCGCCACGGTCCCCTCGAGCGGAAGCTCGTTGAGCTTGTCGAGGAAGTAGTTGAGCTTCTGTGCGATGCCCTCGAGACCGGACGGGACCGTCGGAAGCGTGGGGCGGCCGGCGAACTCGCCGATCCCCTGCTCCTCGGCGTTGGGGTAGATGTCCAGGGCGACGTAGAGGGCACCGGTCAGGATGTTGCCCGTGGAGAGCGAGGCCCGCAGACCGATGCCCACGATGTTGGGCAGGTTCTTGCGCAGGATCTCGACCCCCTCCTCGCTGTCCGGGTACTCCAGGCGCGCAGGCTCCAGGCGGATGAGCACCGGAATCGGCTGGCCGCGGTGGCCCGCGTTCTCCGCCATCTCCGTCAGCATGATCCGCTCGACCTGTCCGACCCGGATCCCCCGGTACTCCACGGGGGCGCCGGCCGAGAGCCCGCGGACCGACTGGGGAAAGCGCACCACGTACTCCGTGGAATGGCGATACGGGCGCTGGTTGACCTCGTCGTAGCTGTCGTAGAGACGGAACACCGAGCCGGGCTCGATGGGGTCCCCGGCGGCGACCCCCTTGGGCAGACCGACCTCGACCCCCCCGATGAGCAGGGTCTCGATGGCCGGGAGGTCGATCTCGATGCCGTCGGCGCCCGCCTTCGCGGAGATCCCGCTCACGTCCCAGAAGCGGTGTCGGTGGGTGAGGTCCTTGTCGTAGGGCGCGTCGATGAACACGTCGTAGCGCATGAGCTGCTGCTCCGCGTCGAAGTGCTCGGTCTCCACGCGCCCCACCTCGTAGCCCTTGAACAGCACCGGGTCGCCCGGGCTCACCGAGCCCGCCTTGTCCGCGGTGAGGGTGATCCGGACCCCGGGCGTTCCGGCGGGCGTGACGGGCGGCTCCTCGAGGCCGACGAACGATCGCGCCTCGACGTCGCTGCCGCCCGGCGCGATCTGGATGTAGCCCCCGGACAGCACGGTGCCGAGGCCCGAGACGCCCGCCTTGCCGACCCGCGCCCGGACCACCCAGAACTGCGTGTCCTCGCGGAGCAGATCCTCGGCCTCCTTGTCGAGGGAGACCGTGACCACGACGCTCTCCAGGTCGTCGCCCAGTCGGATGTCCTCGACCAGGCCGATGTCGACGTTGCGCAGCTTGACCTTGGACTTGCCTTCTTCGATTCCCTCGGCCGTCGAGAACCGGATGGTGATCTCCGGTCCCTCGCTCTGGAGCGTGTAGATCACCATCCAGATGCCGAGCAGCAGAGCGACGATCGGGACGAACCAGATGGGGTTGATGCCCCGCTTCCGGCTGACCGTCGCATGTGCGTCCGTCATGGGCCTCCTCCGATCCCGGCCGGGTGCGCCCCGTCGGTCTCGAGCTGGTCGTCCAGTTCTTCGGGATCGTCCGAGTGGTCCCAGATGAGGCGGGGATCGAACGATTCGGCGGCCAGCATGGTCACGATCACGACTCCGCCGAACGCGATGGCCGCGGTGCCCGCGGTGATGGTCAGCAGGCCGCCGAGCTGGATCAGGGCCACCAGGATCGCCACCACGAAGACGTCGGTCATGGACCACTTGCCCACGAACTCGGTCACACGGTACATGACCGTGCGCTGCTGGTGGGAGGTTCTCTGCCCGCGCCGGACGCTCCAGCACAGCCAGGTGATCGCGATCAGCTTGCCGGTCGGCACCAGCACGCTGGCGATGAAGATCACCGCGGCGATGGGGTAGGAGCCGTGGTGGATCAGGATCACGACGCCGCCGAGGATGGTGCTGGGCTCGGGAGTTCCCAGCTGGGTCGTGGTCATGATGGGCAGGATGTTCGCCGGGATGTAGAGGAGCAGCGCGGTGGCGACCAGGGCCATCGTGCGCTGGAGGCTGTCCTTCCCGCGCAGGTGGATGGCCGCGCCGCAGCGCGGGCAGGCGTGGAGCGAGGCCGGCGCCAGCTTGTAGCAGAGGTGGCAGGTCGCGAGTCCCGCCGCGGCGGCGGTGCCGGCGGGAAAGCGGTGGCCGTCGCCCGTTCCGCTCACGCCGTGAGCTCCTCGATGCGCTCCCAGAGCTGCACCCGGTCGAGGTTCGTGAGGGTCGCGGTGAAGCAGAGCGCGAAGGCGACGTAGGCCCAGAACGAGATGCCCAGGACGACCGTGGCCATGGCGCCGATCTTCACCAGGCTCACGATGACCCCGATCACGAACACCTCGACCATGCTCCAGGGGTTCAGGAAGAACAAGAAACGCGCGGTGGGCACGAGCCACGAGGCCGGCCGATCCTGGCGAAGCGGAAGCAGCAGCGCCACCAGGGCCCCGATCATCAGCGCGGGGACGCCGATGATCGGCACCATCACCAGGAGGGCGATCGAGGGGTAGCCGTCCTCCCACAGCTGGATGGCGCTGCCGGGCAGGGTCATCACCTGCTCGAGCCCGCTCGCCTGGAGCGACAGGAACGGGAAGAACATCGAGAGTGTGAGCAGCATGGCGGCGGCCAGGGCGAAGGCGAGCGAGCGGGTGAGCCCGTCCACGGTGTTGGCCGTCAGCAGGTGTCCGCAGCGGGGGCAGGTGGCCTTCTCGCCGGGCGCGAGCGCGCCCACCTGCACGAGCAGATCGCACTCCACACAGCCGATGCGGACGGGTGCGGTCTCCATCGGCTCCTACTCTACTATCGTGAAGTCGGTTTTGCCCACGGGGATGCGGGGCCCGGGTCGAGATTCATCGCCCGGCGGTCCACGCTGCCCCACGCACGCTCCTCGGCGCGCCGCCGGCCCGAGCCGCGGGCTCAGCCGCAGCAGCCGGTGCTCTCCTTCCCGCTCGGGGTCTCGAAGTCGCCGCCGGAGCCGAAGCTCTCCGAGTCCTCGAGGACGCGGTAGTACTCCCAGCGCATGCCCTGGGGATCGGTGGTCCACACCTTGTCCTGGGTCGCGTAGCAGCAGGCCTTCTCCTTCTCGACGGAGTCGGCGAGATCGACGGCCGCGAGCCGCTCGGTGGCCGAGCGGATCTCGGCTTCGTCGAAGACCTCGACGCCCAGGTGGTTCAGGCGCTCGTCGGCGTCCGGGTTCTCGAACAGCACGAGCTTGAGCGGCGGCCGCTCCACGGCGAAGTTGGCGTAGCCGGGCCGGCGCTTGTGGACCGGGGTGTCGAAGAGCTTCGAGTAGAACTCGACGGCCTCGTCGAGGTTCCTGACGTTCAGTGCGAGCTGGATGCGCATGGGGGTTCTCCTTTCGGGATGTCGGTCGTGGATTCTGGCCGGTCAGCCGGCGCTCGCCGCAACGGGCCGGGTGAGGTCATCGGCCTCTCCCCGCGCCGGGGCGCGCCGAGCCGCAGCCGGAGCCGCGGCAGCAGTTGGCGGTGAGGAAGTCGATCAGGCCGTTGATGGCGCCGAAGTCGGGTGAGTAGATCCGCGAGCGACCCTGCCGCTCGCAGGCCACGAGCCCCGCGCTCTTCAGCTCCTTCAGGTGGAAGGAGAGGGTCGCCGACGGGATGTCGAGCCGGGCACCGATGTCGCCGGCGGGCAGGCCCTCGGGCCCGGCCTCCACCAGCTCCCGGAAGACGTCGAGCCGGGTCTCCTGGGCCAGGGCGGCCAGGGCGCCGATCGCAGTCTGCTTCTCCATATCTCCATGAATATCGAAATATAAAGATCCGTCAACTGGGTGGCTCGGATCGCGTGGTATCGGCAGCGTGGAGGGGCGATCTCGGGCGCGGGAGCCAGCCGGGGCCCCGGGCGGGCCTTGCTCAGTAGACCAGCTCCACCCAGCGCCGGCCCGCCATCAGCTCGGCCTTGCGCCGCTGCCACTTCTCGGGCGACCCGGCCAGGCGGCCGAACACCCGGTCGAGCTCCGCCAGCATCTTCTCCAACCCGGCGACGTAGACGAGGGTCTTCGGGTCGCCCAGCATCGCCATCAGCTCCTCGCCGCGCTCCTCGATGGCGCGGTCCCAGGCGATGGGCTCGTTCCAGCCCGGTCGCTCCGACAGGGCGCGGAAGGCCTCGAAGGTCTCGCGGTCGTAGTACTGGGCGAAGTCGTCGCGCTCGTCGTTCATGTACAGCAGCTCGAGGCCGCTCCGCGCGCCGTAGAAGAGCCAGATCCGTCCCTGCCAGTCGGGCGCGTTCGCGTACAGGTGCTTGACCAGCGCGCGGAAGGGGGCGATGCCCGTGCCGCTGCCGATCAGGATGAGGTTGGCGTCGTCGTCCTCGGGCACCTCGAAGGGCAGACCGAAGGGACCCGTGACGAGGAACTGATCGCCCGGCTGCAGGTCGCAGAGGAAGTTCGAGGCGACGCCCTTGAACTCCTCGCCGCTGTACTCGTCGATGTAGTGGCAGCGGCGCACGCAGATCTCGATCCGCGGTCGTCCCGAAGGCCCGCGCTCGGGCAGGTCGGCCACGCTGTAGAGGCGGAAGTGGTGCTCCTGGCCGAACTCCCGGGCGCCGGGGGCGAGCACGCCGATGCTCTGGCCCACCCGGAACGAGAACTCCGGCCGGTCGATCTCGAGCACCAGCTCGCGCACCTCGTCCGGCGAGGCCTCGGAGGTGATCCGCTGGCTGCTGACGACCGTCGCGGTGAAGCGCTCGCCGGTGTCGTAGTCCTGGAGGTGTCGGATGGCTTCGCTCATCGTTGCTTCTCCTGTGGCGGTCGGCGGCCGGGCCCGCCGTCGCCGACGTTCCCACAGGGCGAGGCGCAGCCGCAGCCGTCGCAGCCCCGTCGGCCCGCCAGGACGTCGGGGTCGGTGAGGGATTCGGGAAAGCAGCGGGCCCACGCCCGCTGGACGGCGACCCAGCCGGTGAGCATCGCCAGGAGCAGGGCGATCGCGATCGCGTCGGACACCGCCAGGGTCATCGTCCGCTACCCCCCCAGGCCTGCAAAGCCCATGAAGGAGATCGAGAGGATGCCCGCGAGCACCAGCGACAGGGCGGCGCCGCGGACCACGTCGGGAATCGTCGCCAGCTCGAGCTTCTCCCGCAACCCCGCCAGCAGGACCAGGGCGAGGCTGAAGCCCGCGCCCGCGCCCAGGGCGTAGACCAGGCACTGGAGGAAGCCGTAGCCCTTGTTCGTCTGGAAGAGCGCGAGTCCCAGGATGGCGCAGTTGGTGGTGATCAGGGGGAGGAAGATCCCCAGGGAGCGGAAGAGGGCGGGGCTCACCTTCTTGATGAACATCTCGACCAGCTGGACCGTGGAGGCGATGACCGCGATGAAGGAGATGAGGCGCAGGTACGGGGCGTCGATGGCCAGCAGCAGGCGCTCGATGCCGAAGGCGCAGACGGAGCTCACCCCCATGACGAACATCACGGCCCCGCCCATGCGCGTCGCCGTGGCGAGCTTCCCCGAAACACCCAGAAAGGGACAGATGCCGAGGAAGTAGGCCAGCACGAAGTTGTTGATGAGGCAGGCGTCGATGAAGATCGATCCCAGGGAAGCTTCGGTCACGGCAGCGCCTCCGCGTCGGGCCCGGTCCCGCCGGCTCCCATCCGGGCCGCGAGCGCCTCGCGTCGGGTCCTCCAGGCGTTGAAGACCAGGAGCCAGGCGGCCAGGGTGAAGAAGCCCCCGCTCGGGAGGATCATCACCACCCAGCCCTGGAAGGCGTCGTGGAAGAGCGGGACGCCGAAGAGCGATCCGCTGCCCAGGATCTCGCGCACCGACCCGAGGCTCAGCAGGGCGAGGCTGAACCCGGCGCCCATCCCGAGGCCGTCCAGGATGGACACGCCCACCGTGTTGCGGGAGGCGAAGGCCTCGGCGCGTCCCAGGATGAGGCAGTTGACGACGATCAGCGAGATGAAGGCGCCGAGGGCGCGGTGCAGGTCGATGCTGATGGCGGCGATGGCGTAGTCGACGATGGTCACGAAGGTGGCGATCACCAGGATGTAGGTGGCGATGCGCACGGGCTTGGGGATGAGGTGGCGCAGGGACGAGACCACGGCGTTCGACATGACCAGCACGAAGAGGGTGGCCAGGCCCATGGCGAGGGCGTTTTGCGCCGTGTTCGAGACGGCCAGCACCGGGCACATCCCGAGCACCTGGACGAAGACCGGGTTCTCGCGCCAGAGCCCCTTCAGGAACTCGTCGGCGGTCTCGGGGGCTTCGGGGTCGAAGGGGGCGGTCATCGTCTACTCGGGCCTCCGGAAGTCGTCGAGGTGGGCGCGGACGGTGGGCAGGCGCCGCACGGTGCTCGCGCGCAGCATGTCGGCGATGGCCACCGACGAGATGGTGGCCCCGGTGATGCCGTCCACCTGCCAGGGGTGCTGCTTCTCGCCGTGCTTCACCGCCTCGATGGGATGGGCGATCCCGCCGCCGTCCGCCGAGACGGAGACGTCGAGGCGGGTGAAGTTGGCGAGGAAGTCGTCGTCCCGCTCGATCCGGTCGCCCAGCCCCGGGGTCTCCCGGCTCTCCAGCACGCGGAACCCGATCACCGCCTGCCCGGCCGGGTCGTAGCCGTAGAGGATGTGGACGACGTCCTGGTAGCCCATGCCCCGCGCCTCGAGGGCCAGGCCCACCAGCGCGCCCGCTTCGTCGAAGCCCGCGTAGACGAGCTCGCCCTTCGCCTCTCCCTCGATCCGTTCGAAGCGCTCGCCGTCGACGAGACCGAAGGCGGCGCTGCTGCGGGCCTCCGGGAGCACCTGGAAGATCGCCTGCTCCAGCGCCTCGGCCCGGTTGCGGGCGATGATCGGCCGCGTGAGCTGGAAGACCGTCACGATCGAGAGCGCGCAGAAGAGCCCCACGCCCACCATGGCCCGGTACATGGGCCACGCGCGCGGGGCATCCTGTCCGGGGAGCGCCGCGCTCACGGCTCCGCCTCCCGGACCGGGGTGCCGTAGACCCGGGGCTGGATCCAGCCGTCGATGAGGGGCGTCAGCGCGTTGCCCAGCAGGATCGCGTACATGACCCCCTCCGGCAGGCCGCCCCAGGTGCGGATCGTCACGGTGATGGCTCCGATGGCGGCGCCGTAGATCCAGCAGCCGAGCGCGGTCATGGGCGAGCCCACCATGTCCGTCGCCATGAACATCGCGCCGAGCAGCAGTCCGCCCGAGAAGAGGGTGAAGAACGGATCGGCGAAGGAGAGCGGGTCCACCGCGTGAAGCGCTCCCGACAGCAGGGCGGCCGTGCCGAGCAGCGCGGCGGGGATGCGCCAGTTCATCATGTTGCGGGCCACGAGGTAGGCCCCGCCCAGCAGGATCAGCAGGCCGCAGGTCTCGCCGGTGGAGCCGCCGACGAAGCCCAGGGCCGCCTCGCCCACGTCCGCCAGCTGTCGATCGAACTTCCAGAGCGCCAGGGGGGTGGCGGCAGAGACCGCGTCGTAGACGGGCACGCTGAAGGGCGCCGTGAGCGTCGATCCCGGCACGGAGTGGAAGCGGCCCTCCGCGAAGGCCGGGGTCCAGGTGGTCATGGCCGCGGGAAACGCCGCCTGGAGAAAGGCGCGGCCCACCAGGGCCGGATTGAAGGGGTTCATGCCGAGGCCGCCGAAGAGCGACTTGCCGAGCCCCACGCCCACCACGCCGCCCGTGGCGACCATCCACAGGGGGAGGCCCGGCGGAAGGGTGAGGCCGTAGAGGAGACCGGTGATCACCACCGACCAGTCGCCGAGGGTCGACTTCGACCCCGCCAGTCGGCACGCCAGGGCTTCGGTCGCCAGACACGACGCCAGGGCGGTCGACAGCGTGAGCAGCGCCATCCAGCCGAAGGCGGCCACGGCGAACGCGACCGTCGGAACGAGCGCCAGCACCACGTTGAACATGATGGTGTCGACGGCGTGGCCCGACAGCACGTGGGGCGAGGTGCGGATCTCGAGGGTCCTGGCCGGAGCGGCGCTCATCCGGGGCGCTCCTGCGCGGCCTTCGCCTTGCGCACCGCGGCCTTGGCCACCCGGAAGCGCTGGACCAGCGGAATGTGGGAGGGGCAGACGAACGAGCAGGAGCCGCACTCGAAGCAGTCCATCAGGTGGAACTCGTCCGCCATGCGCTGGTACTCGTGGCCGGCGGCGAGGGACCCGAGCTGCGCGGGGTTCAGGAAGATCGGGCAGGCATCCAGGCAGTAGCCGCAGCGGATGCACGGATACTCCCTGTGGTGGGTGCGCTCGGCCTCGACCTCGGTGAAGGCCACCACGCCCGACGTGCCCTTGGTGATCGAGATGTCGAGCGTGGAGGCGGCGGTCCCCATCATCGGGCCGCCCAGGAACACGCGGTTCAGGTTCTCGGCCACGCCCACCGTCTCCAGCAGGAAGCGCAGCGGCGTGCCGATCGGGGTTCTGTAGTTGCCCTTCTGCTTCACCGCGGGACCCGTCACGGTCACGATCCGCTCCTGGATGCCGCGCCCGCGCGGCAGCAGCCGGCCGATCTCGGCCGTGGTGGCGACGTTGATGCAGAGGACGCCCACGTCCAGCGGCAGGCCGCCCGACGGGACCGCGCGGCCCAGGAGCGCCGTGGTCAGCATCTTCTCGGCGCCCTGGGGATACTTGACCCGCAGCTCCTGCACCTCGACCGGCAGATCCTCCGGCAGGCCCGCGCGCAGGTGGGCCGCGGCGTCCGGCTTGTTGGCCTCGACGGCGATGATCGCGCGCAGGGCCCCGGTGATGCGCAGCAGGTATCGCAGGCCCGTGACGATGTCGTCGCGCTGCTCGAGCATGACGCGGTGGTCGGTGGTGAGATAGGGCTCGCACTCGGCGCCGTTCACGATGAGTGCGTCCACGGACCGGTTCCCGGGCACGCTGAGCTTCACGTGGGTCGGGAACGCGGCGCCTCCGAGGCCGACGATCCCCGCGTCCTGGATGGCCGCGAGGATCTGCTCCGGCTCGGCGTCGAGAGGGCAGGGGGCTCCGTCCGCCACCTCCTGGGTGGAGGCGGGGTGGGGCTCGATGAAGACGGCCGGGACCATGCGCCCGGAGATGCCCGGCGCCAGACCGATGCGGCGAACCGTTCCCGAGGCCGGCGCGTGCATGGCGACCGACATCCGGCCGTCGGGCCGCGCGATGCGCTGACCCCGCACCACGTCCTCTCCCTCCCGCACCTCCGGCAGCGCGGGGGCGCCGAGGTGCTGGAGGAGCGGCACCGCGAGCACCGGGGCGAAGGGGAGCTGCCGGGAGGCCAGCCCGCTCGTCTCGCCCTTGGACTCCGGAGGGTGCACGCCGTGCCGGAAGGTCTTGAGCCCGAGGAGTCTCATCCGGTGGACCGGGCCTCTAGTTGTACTTCTCGCCCCGGGCGATCCACTTCTCGACGTCCTTCGTGCCGCGCTCCGCGGGCAGCCCCGGATGGATCACCCTCGCGGTGCAGCGCTCGGCGGCCTTCACCAGGTCCGAGTAGGGCCCGCCTTCCGGGTTCGCGATGTAGGCCTTGCCGTCGTCGCCGTAGGCGAAGATCTCCGGGTTGAGGTTGATGCACTCGTCGCAGGCGGTGCACTCGGCGCTGTCGATCCAGGGCGCCATGCCGCCGCCCGCCGTCGCCTCGGTGCCCCCGGTCGCGGGGGGCTCCACGGGGGCCGCAGCCAGCTCGGCCGGGGCCGCTCCAGGGGCGTCCTCGCCGCCGGCGATCCGCATGAGACCGGCGGCGATCCGGCCGACCACCTCCTGGCGGACCTCCGCCTCGATCTCCTCCCGGGAGATCTCCTTCTCCTTCAGGCCCGAGAGCGCGCGCAGCATCCGCCAGAAGGCTCTCCGGTCCTCGCTCGACTCGACCATGGCGCGGTCGACGAGCAGCCGCGAGAGCTGCTGCTTGCGGTCCACCGTCCACACGAACGGGAACATTCCCTCGCGATCGTCTTCCTCCATCTCGAGGAACTCGGCCAGCGGCACCATGCTCTCGTTCCAGGTGTCCGGCGGCGCCATCCGGAAGTGCTTGCGGAAACGGACCTCCGTGATCGCGAAGTCCGCGAACGTCATCGGCAGGTCCATCTCCCTGTCTCGGCCGCCGTGGCGATAGGTGAGCCGATAGGACGGCCAGTCCTGGGCGAGCGAGGGATTGCCGGCGAGGTCGAAGCACTCTTCGGGCGTGTCTCCGCCGTCCGGGTCGTAGCGGAAGAGCGGGTACGCCCGGGACTCCACCGCCAGCTTCGCCTGGGCCGCGCTGCGGTCGTCTCCGATGCCGTGCTCGGGCTGGCACGAGCTGTAGATGTTGAAGAGGGCGGGGCGCCGCGTCTTCAGTCCCTTGATGAAGCCTTCGATCATGTGGCTCGCGTGGGCGATGGTGCTCTGCATGACGTAGGTCGTCCGGTGCGCCATCCCGATGAGCCCGATCTCCTTGCGGGGCTCCTGCTTTCCCTGGATGGCCTTGCCGAACTGGGCCATGTCGGAAATCTGCCCGGTGAAGCCCGACGTGCACGCCTGCCCGCCGGTGTTCGAGTAGACCTGGGTGTCCACGACCAGGACCTTGATGGGCTTGCCCGAGGCCATGAGCCGGGAGAGGTTCTGGAACCCGATGTCGTACATGGCGCCGTCGCCGCCGACGCTCACCACCGGCGGACACAGCTCCCACTCCTCGTCGCTGAACTGGCGCCAGTCGAAGTAGGTGAAGAACTCGTCGTGCTCCGCGGGGCGGTACTGGTCGGCGATCTCCAGCTCCGCCTGGCGGATGGTCCGGAAGCCCTCGGCCATCTTCGCCATGTGCCCTTCGAAGACACCCATGGCCAGGGACGGCGAGTCCTGGAAGAGGTGGTTGGCCCAGGGGAAGGGGTAGGGGTTGAACGGGTAGGTGCTGCCCCAGACCGACGTGCAGCCCGTGGAGTTCAGCATGCCGAGCTTCGAGCGTCCCCGGCCGGTGGTGCCGTCCTGGTACTTCCAGCGCAGCTCCTTCAGCCGCGCCAGGAGCCGGCTCGTGCGCTGGAGCCAGACCGGGTCGATGGGCTCGCCGCCGCGCGCCGATTCCATGCGTCCCGCCAGGTCCGAGAGGGTGAGATCCCCGTCCTTGAAGTCGCTGACGATGCGGGCCACGGACGCCGGGTCGCCCACGTCGATTTCGCCGACCAGCTTGAGCTGCACGTGCCGCTCGAGCCTGGCGATCAGCTCGTCGAGGTGCGCCAGGTGCCGGGCGATGCGCGGCTGCATGAGCGCTTCGATGGTCGCAATGAAGAGGTGGATCGTGGTCTTCTCGGAGCAGCCCAGGCACGCGCCGTCTCCGCTGGTGAAGGCGAGGTAGCTCTCCTTGTCGAGCAGGATGGTCTCGAGGGCGCCCACGCCCTCCTCGATGTCGTCGACCCGGATGTAGCGCTCCGACGTGCTCGGCAGATCGAGCCAGAAGCTCCAGTCGTCGCGCAGCTTCTTCACCGACTCGTCGGTCTGGGTGACCGGTCGCAGCGCGTCGTCGTCGCAGACCTCGACGCACTCCATGCAGCCCTTGCAGCTGTAGGGGTTCACGGTGATCGAGAGCAGGCCGCCGGTTCCGGGCTGGTCCTTCTCCGGAAGCGTGAAGTAGGGGCGCGAGAGCGCGAACTGGAAGTCGCCGAGCTCTTCACGGAAGAAGTCGAGCTCCTTGCGGAGCGTCTCCAAGTCGTCGCCCTCGAGGCCGCTGGCGGCCTGGACCTTCTCGAGGCCGTCCTCGAGGATGCCGGAGACGGAGTCGGTCTCCGACGCCTCTGCGAGCAGGCCGCGCAGGATGCCTTCGAGCTGACGGACGGCCTTGGGGAGGTGCTCCAGCTTGCGTCCGTGGGAACGCAGCCGCTTGACCACCGTGTCGAGGACCTGACCGACCTCGCTCACGAGCCCCGGGATCGCCGTGTCGGGGCAGACCGTGTAGCACTTGCCGCAGGCCGTGCACTTCTCCGGGTCCCACTCGGGGTGCTGGAAGCGGATGCCCGTCATGTCCCGGAAGAGCGCGGAGCAGGCGGGCATGACGCCCAGACCGATGAACGGATCGGTGAGGTTGTCGTTGCCCATGCCGCGCGCGTAGAAGCTGCCGGTCTGCTCCCAGAAGCGGTGGACATCGCTGATGGGGGCCTCGCTCCGGGGAAGGCTCTCCACCATGACCGGGATCGGAGGCTCGAGAGCGCGCCGGTCGCTCGCCCGCGCGGCCGTGACCTCGCTGGCCGTCACCTCGCGCAGCTCGTCGAAGCCCCGCTTCACCACGCGGAGGTTGTCCTCGACCACGCGCACGCCCTTGCTGCCGAACTTGTGTTGCAGCTGGCTGCGGATCGCGCCGAGCAGCCGCTCCTCGTCGAGGCCCGCCTCGGCCATCACCGGCGAGGCGGCGAAGAAGGCGCCCTGGAAGGCGATGCCCTGCATGCGGAGCTGGAGGTCGGGGTCGGTCGCCTCCTCCCGCGCGATCCGGAAGGCGTCCAGGTAGAAGAAGCGGATCTTCTTGTCGAGGATGATCTTCTGGAACGCGGGGGGGACCTCCTCCCACACCTTGTCCGGTGAGGTCTGGTCGCTCTGGACGATGAAGACGCCGCCTTCCTTCAGGCCCGCGAGGGCGTTGGTGTGGTGGAAGACGTTGGGGTCGGGTGACAGGACCACGTCGACGAAGAAGTACTCGCAGTTGATCCGGATCGGCTCCGGGGCGGCGGACAGGTAGTAGGTGGTCGGCTGCCCCTTCTTCTCCGAGCCGTACTTCGGGTTGGCCTTGATGTGCCAGCCGAGCAGGTCGAAGAGCGTCATCGCCAGGTTCTTGCCGGTGGTGATGGCGCCCCAGCCCCCGACCGAGTGGAAGCGCGCGGTGATGCTCCGCTCGGGCATCAGGTTGGGGTTCTCCGAGCCGTGGATCGCCAGCTCCTTCACTCCGGGATAGGCGTCGGCGATGGTCTGCTGGTGGATCTCCTGCTTCGGGGTGGCCGGCTCGTCGCGCAGGAAGTCGATGGAGAGGTAGAAGAGCTTCTTGCGCGGACCGTCGGGCAGCATGTTCTCGACGGCGCCGACGATGCCCTCGGGCTGGAGGTCGCGACTGCCCATCCCGAACGACCCGGAGTAGAGCGCCGGGGCGTCGGAGAGCGCCGTCCACGTGGGCAGCTCCGGGTGGGCCGGGCGCTCGGGCTCCCGGCCGTTCTCCAGGCAGCGGCTCACCGTGGCCCGGATCTCGCGCATGAGCGGCAGGTCCACGGCCAGGGGCTGGTCGAGGCGCTCGAGCACGGCCACGCCCTGCTTGCCGCGGAGCAGGGGAGCCAGCTGCTCCGACGGGAACGGCCGGAACATGACGAGGTTGACCACGCCCACCGCGAGGCCGCGGGTCTCGCGCAGGTGGTCGGCCACCGCCTCGGCGCTGGGGATCAGGCTGCCCTGGCCCACGATCAGGTAGTCGGCGTCCTCCGCGCGGTAGGACTCCACGCGCCCGTAGGGGCGTCCGGTGAGCGACTCGAACTCGGCGAAGGCGCGATCGGCGAGCTCCGCGATGTGGTCGAAGAAGAAGGGGCGCTGGGCGGCGACGCTCTGCATGTAGGCGTCCTGGTTCTGCACCAGCCCGGCCATGACCGGGTTGTCCACGTCCCACAGGATCGGGACCCGTCGCCGCGTGTCCCCGTACAGGATGCGCTGCGCCGGAGTCGGCGTCTCGATCATGTCGTCGGGCCGCCCGAGGTACTCCTCGATCAGCGCGCGCTCGGGCAGGAGCATGGACTCGATCAGGTGGGTGGTCAGGAACCCGTCCTGGGCCACCGCGCCCGGGTTGAGCGCGAGCTCCGCGATGCGGTGGGCGACGATGTCGAGGTCGGCGGCGGACTGGGCGTCCTTCGCGAACAGCTGGAAGAAGCCGGTGTCGTCGATGCAGTGGTAGTCGTCGTGTCCGGCGTGGACGTTCAGGGTGGACTTGGTCATGGCCCGGGCGCCGATGTTGAGCACGTAGGTGAGGCGCTTGCCCACGGCCGCATACAGCGACTCGTGCATGTAGGCGATGCCCTGGCCCGAGGAGAAGTTGGCGGCGCGCAGGCCCGTCATGGACATGCCCGCGGTGACGGCCGCGGCCGCATGCTCGCCTTCGGGCTCGACGAAGATGAGCGGGCGGCCCGAGATGTTGAGGTGGCCCGCCGCGGCGGCCTCGGCCCAGTACTCTCCCATCTGGGTCGACGGGGTGATCGGATAGGCGCCGGCCGCGTCGCTGGACTCGCGCTCGCACTGGACGACGGCAGTGTTGCCGTCCATCGCGACGCGCACGCCGGGATACTTGACCTCGCGCTTCTTCTCCTGCTTGCGACCGAGCGACAGAATCGACATCGATACCCCCTGGGCGGTTCGGTCGGGACGGCTCAGGTGGCTGCGTCCCGAAGCGGTCCCTTGCGGATCACGGGCGCGGCGGCCTCGCCCCGGATGGGCCCGGCCACCGGGTCGATCCAGACGATGGCGCCGGTCGGGCAACGCCGGATGGGCTCACGGGTCGCGTGGGGCCGGCCGTAGTCGACCACCGGCAGGGCGTCGACCATGGTGACCAGGCCCGGCGCGTCCATGGCACAGCGCCCGCATGCGGTGCATCCCACCTCGCACTCCTCGAGCACGCCGTCGCCGGCCTCGTGGGAGCGGCAGGCCACCCACAGCCGATGGTCGACCGGGTGGATCGAGAACAGGTCCTTGGGGCAGGCGTCCACGCAGTCGCCGCAGTCCGTGCACTTCTCCTCGGAGACCACGGGGAGCTGCTGGGCGTTCATGTGCAGCGCGTCGAAGTCGCAGGCGTCGGCGCAATCGCCCAGCCCGAGGCAGCCCCAGAAACAGCTCTTGCCTCCGCCCGAGACGACCGCGGCCGCGCCGCAGGAGGGATGGCCGTCGTAGTGGGCGCGGTGGCGCGCCACGTTCGCCCCGCCCGCACAGGCGAGCCGCGCCACCCGCTTCACCTCGGCGCCGACGTCGATGCCCAGGAAGGCTGCGATCCGGGCGCGTCCCTCCGGACTGCTGACGGTACAGGCCGCCGGCTGGGCCTCGCCCTTCACCAGCGCCTCGGCGAAGGGCCGGCAGCCCGGTCGTCCGCAGGCCCCGCAGTTCGCGTGGGGAAGCATGTCCTCGACGGCGTCGATGCGCGGGTCCTCGGGCACGTGGAGTCGCCGATTGGCGACCACGAGGAGCGTGGCCAGCAGGAGGGTGAGTCCACCCAGGGCCGCGACTCCCGTGATCAGATCCATCGTTCCTTCCTTCGAGTCTTCGTTCGAGCCTTGGTTCGAACCTTGGTTCGAGCCTTCGCGCCTGCGATCGTTCGAGCCCCGGCGCTCCGCCTCGCGCTCGCCGGGCCCTCGGGGTGACGCCGGTCGAGACGGCGTGCGGTGGGCGGTCGCGGTCCCCTGGCCCGGGTGGGACATCTTAGAACGTCTGGCCATTCCGGCGTAACGCGCGGCGGCGTCGATGCGTGATTCGTGCCGCGAAATTCACGGGGCAAATGGGGGCAGTGCGGGGCGTACGGCCGCCTTTCCGGCTTCCAGGCTCTCTCCGTGGCGCGTAGAATGGCCCCATGCCGCCCGCTCATGCTGCCGCTGGTCGTTCTGCCTCTCTCGCCGTCCGCAGGCTCCTCCTGATCGGGGTCGCCTGCCTGCTGCCACTGCTGGGCTTCCGCTGCGACGACGTCCAGTACACGATCCACTGGGGCGACTACGTGCTCCACGTCGAGCGCGGGGAAACCGTGGTGGACCTCGACGCGCTGGTGGCCGAGACGACCTTCGTGGCCCAGCTGTCACACCCAGACGGCGCCGAGGCGGGGCTCCAGGTCTGGGCCCGGAGCAAGCGGGGCGACGCCACGCTCACCGACGGCGCGTTGCGCTTCGGAGCGCTGCCGCCGGGCACGCCGGTCCAGAGCCTCGACGAGATCCGGATCCGTCACCCGCTGACCCATCTCCCGCACCCGAATCCCGGGCAGTTCGAGTGGATCCTGCTCGACCGGTACGGCGGCTTCCTCGAGATCGAGACCACCGCGACCGGACGCTTCCGGGTCGAGACCATCGACGGCGTGGCCTGGATCATCACCCCCGACGGTCACGGCCAGTTCCAGGTGGCGCCCAACACCGTTCGCTACGGCGGCGACTACAGCCCGCCGATCGGCGCCGCGCCGTACCGGGACCACAACGACCGGGTCTACGGGAGCGAGGCCGCCTGGGCCGAGGTCGCCGAGGAGCGCATCCGGGGCTGGCTCTTCCCGACCCTCGGCGGGTGGACGTCGTCGGACCTTCTCCGGGAGTCGCTTCCCCACCCGCGCCACCTGAAGTTCGCCCGGCACGCGCCGGCGATCCCGATCCCGCAGACCACCCCGTACAACCAGGACCTCCGCGACTACTTCGACCCCGCCTTCGCGGCGGGGGCCGCGACCGAGGCCGAGCGAGCCGATGTGTGCGCGGCCGACCCGTTGTGCATCGGCGTGTTCACCGACAACGAGCTGCCGTGGGGATCGTTCATCTACGAGGCGATGCCCTATCTCGACGCCTACGCGACCCTCCCGGCGGGCGCCCCCGGCAAGCTCGCGCTCCAGGACTATCTCGAGTCCCGCTACGGCGACGTGGAGAACTTCAACGCCGCGTGGGACCAGGCGATCGCGAGCTTCGACGAGGTGCAGGACCTGGCGGGCCTGCCGGCCCTGACCACCGGAAGCCCGGACCTCGCCCCGCCGGACCGCCTGGCCGATCGCCGGGCCTTCATGGGGATCGTCGCCGGCCGCTACTTCGAGGTGGTGCACGACGCCCTGCGCGCGGCCCATCCCGACGTACTGATCCTGGGCGCCCGCTTCGTGACCGCCTTCACCGGCCTCGAGGCGATCCGTGCGGCCGGACCCTGGGTGGACGTGCTCAGCTTCAACAACTACGACTTCGACCCGGGCGCGCGGCTCTTCCTGAACGGCTCCGGCGGCTCCTACTACGAGAATCCGTTCACGGCGTTCGGGGCCTTCGGGGGGCTGGACGCGTCGGCGGCCGTCGCACCCGGCGTGCCCATGATGGTGACGGAGTGGTTCTACCGCGTGAACCTGCCCGGGCGCCAGACGCCGCCGACGCTGCCGGGCGTGCCCGGCTTCGAGGACCGCCCCGACGCGGTCGAGAACTACCTCGTGGAGCTGATCGAGCGCCCGTACATGGTGGGGGCCCACTGGCACCAGTACACCGACCAGCCGGAGACGGGCCGCGGCGACGGCGAGAACATGATCATCGGTCTGGTGGACCTCGAGGACGAGCCCCACCACGCCATGATGGAGCGCATGACCGCGGTCCACGGCGAGATCCTCCTGCGCCGAAGGGCCCTGGCCGGACGACCCTGAGCGTCGCGCCCGGTGTGCCCGGTCCGATCCGCGCGGCGGAGGGCGGCGGCGGAGGGCGGAGGGACGAGGGGCGGCACCCGTTCGCGCGCCCCGGGAGGCGGATGTGAGAGACCGGTCGCGATGCCTGTCGCAGTGGCGCGGACGCAACGTCGTCGTCACCGGTGCGTCCAGCGGCATCGGCGAGGCGCTCGCGAGGCGGCTGGCCCGCATGGGCGCGCGCGTCCTGCTGGTGGCCCGGCGCGAAGCGGAGCTCCAGCGGGTGGCGGACGACATCGTCGGGGACGGGGGCGAGGCGCACGTGCTCCCCTGCGACCTGGGCGAGCCGCGGTCGGCCTACGAGGCCGGCCTCCAGGCGGAGCGCCACTTCTCTCCCCTGGGCGTGGAAGTGCTCGTGAACAATGCGGGCTACGGCGGCCACCACTCGGTGCTGGACTGGCCCCTCGACGACATCGAGCGGATGACCGCCGTCAACTACCTGTCCCACGTCGCCTTCACGAAGGCCGTCCTGCCGGGCATGGTCGAGCGGGGAGCCGGTTGGATCGTGTTCGTCGCCTCGGTGGCCGGCAAGGTCGCCACCCCGCTCGAGGCTCCCTACGCCGCCACCAAGGCCGCCCAGCTGGCCTTCGCCGAGGCGCTCTCCTGCGAGGTCGAGGACCGGGGGGTCCACGTGCTCAGTGTCTGCCCCGGCGTCGTCGACACGCCCTTCTTCGATGAGCAGGAGCGCGCGCAGATGCCGGCCGTCGCGCGCCGCGGAATGGTGCCCGTGGATGGCCTGGTCGATCGCGTGGTGCAGGCGCTGGCCAGGGGCCGGCGCGAGGTCACTCATCCGGCGCCCATCGCGGTGGCCTATCGCGTGAAGGCGCTGGCGCCGGAGTTCTTCCGCCGGTCGATGAAACGGACGACCCTCGGCTGAGCGCTGCCGATGTGCTCCGAATCGGACACAGTGGGCGCCCTCGTCCGCTGCGGAGGGCGGGGCCTTCGAGGGCGCTCGGCTTCCGACCGGGTCAGGATTCGATACGCTCGGCTGCGCAGTGAACGAAGCTTCCGCGTCGCTCTGTGAGCAGGTCGCCCTGTCCTTCGACGGGCAGGCGTCGCCCACGCCTGCCCTGCGTGGAGAAGTGGAGGGCCGACCGGCCCCCCTCGCCGCGACCTGGGGACTCGGCTGGTATCAGGACAATCAGCGCGCCGCCGACGTGCTGAGGGATCCCGACCTGCCCCAGGGAACGGCGCTCTCGGGGTTCGTCGAGCGCTGGGGCCAGGTGCGTTCCAGTCTCTTCATCGGCCACACCCACGGCCTCGAGCCCAACGAGGGCCGCGACGACGCCCAGCCCTACGTCAAGTCGTACGCGGGCCGCCAATGGATCTTCACCAGCGCGGGCCGGCTCGACCCCGACCTCGAGGCCGCGCTGCCCCTCGACGACGCGTTCGACATCGCGCCGGTCGGATCGAGCCCGGCGGAGTACGTGTTCAGCTGGATCCTCGCCCGGGTCCGCAACGCCGCTGCCCGGACCATCGGCGACCTGGGGTGGACCCGGCTGCACGACCTCCTGCGCCAGCTCAACGAGTTCGGCGCTACGAGCTTCCTGCTCGCCGACGGGATCGACCTGGTGGGATACCGGGACGCCTCCGAGAAGGTTCCGCTCCACTGGGCCCGGCTCATCCCTCCCCACGAGACGCCCAGGTTGGATGGCATCACGTTCTCCATCGACTTCGGCGGCCCCATGGACGTGTCGCGCACGGTGCTCGCGCTGTCGACGTTCCCCATGCGCGGCGCGCGCTGGACCCCGATGGAGCCCGGCGAGCTGCGGGTGGTGCGGCGCGGCGCGTGCGTCTGGAGCAGCCATCCGTCCGGCATGGAGGAGCACTTCCTCTTCTCCCTCGCGGACCGGGCCCGCCAGACGTCGGTGGGTGCGCCGACCATGATGCAGGCGACGCGGGAGCAGCAGCAGTGTTCGGCCGCGGTGGTGCCGGAACCCGCCGATCAGGGCGTCGAGGAGGAAGCCACGCTCTCGATCGTCCACCAGACCATCTATCGGTACGATCACCCGGTGGAGCGAAGCTCCCACCGCTTCTGTCTGCACCCCGTTCGGGACGAGCGGCAGTCCATCCTCGAGCATTCCCTCGACATCTCCGTCGACGGGATCCGCCGCGACTTCGAGGACGTGTTCGGCAACCGGGCCACCGTCTTCGAGGTCTCGACCCCGTACCAGGAGATGGTCATCACCAGCCGCTCGACGCTGCGCGTGACGGGTGTCCTGCCTTCGCACCTGAAGTCGCCCCTGCGGCGCGACCAGATCCCGCTGGTCTGGATGCCGTGGCAGCGACAGATGATGCAGGCCTACCTGATGCCCCCGGAGCTGCCCGAGCCCGAGCTGCGCGAGCTGTCGGAGTTCGCCATGAGCTTCGTCGAGCGCTGCGACTACGACCTCGTCGAGACGCTCCTCGACCTCAACCGCACGATCTACCGGGACTTCACGTATGTGCCGGGCTCCACCACGGTCGGGACGACCCCGTTCCAGGTCTATGCCCAGCGACGCGGCGTGTGCCAGGACTTCGCAAACGTCCTGATCTGCGTCGCGCGCCTCTTGGGCGTCCCCGCACGCTACCGGGTCGGCTACATCCATACCGGAGCGAGCTACGAGAACAAGATCCAGTCCGAGGCGTCCCACGCCTGGGCCGAGGTGTACCTGCCGTGGACGGGCTGGTTCGGATTCGATCCGACCAACGGCTGCCTCGCCGGCACCGATCACGCGCGGATCGCGTGCGGGCGGCAGTTCCGGGACGCGGCGCCCACCTCCGGCACCATCTACCGGGGCGGGGGCTTCGAGAACCTGACCGTCGACGTACGGGTCGAGCGTCTCGAGGGAAGCCAGCTCCAGGCGGTCGGGCCCGCGGCGGTCCGCTAGCTCCGGATCAGCCGCTCTCGGGGGTGGCCTTCAGCTGGGAGGCCCAGCGCAGGTCGAGGATGTGCGGGAAGTGGGGGTGCGGGCGGACCGGGATCGGGTCGAACGTTCCCTGGCGGTGCCCCCGCTGCTCGAATCGGGCCAGTCTGCGGCTCTCGGCCGCGGCCGCGTTCACCGGTCGGACGTCCGAGGCGCGTCCGCCCGGATGGACGACGTGGTACGTGCAGCCCGCCAGGCTGCGGCGGTTCCAGGTGTCGTAGAGGTCGACATGGAGCGGCGAGTGGACGCCGATCCGGGGATGCAGGCAGTGGGGCGGCTGCCACGCCCGATAGCGTATGCCGGCGACGAACTCCCCGTTGGTCGCCGTCGGGCGCATGGGAACCTCGTAGCCGTTGCAGACGACCTTGTAGCGCTCCTCGAGGAACCCGAAGGCCTTGACCTCGAGTCGCTCGACCGACGAGTCGACGTACCGGGCCTGCCCTCCCGCCGCCGCCTCCTCTCCCAGGACGTGCCAGGGTTCGAGAGCGCCCCGCACCTCGAGCCGCATGGTGTCGAGCGAGATCGAGCCGAATCGCGGGAAGCGGAACTCGAAGTGCGGCTCGAACCAGCGGATGTCGAGGGGAAGGCCCGCGCGGGCGAGGTCGTCGATCACGCTGCGGAAGTCGTTCTCGACCCAGTGCGGCATCATGAACTGGTCGTGGAGCGCCGTGCGCCACTTGATGAGCGGACGCTCCTCGGGCTCGCGCCAGAAGCGAGCGAGCAGCGCGCGGACCAGCAGCTGCTGCACCGCGCTCATCCTCTCGTGGGGCGGCATCTCGAAGGCTCGCAGCTCGACGAGTCCGAAGCGGCCGGTCGGCCCGTCGGGCGAGTAGAGCTTGTCGATGCAGAACTCGGTGCGATGGGTGTTGCCGGTCACGTCGATCAGGACGTTTCGCAGCACCCGGTCGACGAGCCACGGCGGCGGAGCCTCCTGGTCGGGGCGCGGTATCTGGGCCAGCGCCAGCTCCAGCTCGTAGGCCGAATCGTCGCGCGCCTCGTCGACCCGCGGAGCCTGGGAGGTCGGGCCGATGAAGCGTCCGGAGAACAGGAACGACAGCGACGGGTGGTTGTGCCAGTAGCGGAGAAAGCTGCCCAGCACGTCGGGTCGGCGCAGGAACGGGCTGTCGGCGGGGCTGAGGGCGCCCAGGACCACGTGGTTCCCGCCCCCGGATCCGATGTGGGTTCCGTCGACCTCGAACTTCTCGGCGAAGAGCTTCTCGTGACGCGCCGCCTCGTAGAGCTCTTCGCTCTGGCGCACGGCGTCTCGCCACGAGGTCGTCGGCGGGACGTTGACCTCGATGACGCCCGGGTCGGGCGTGATCCGGAACTCGCGGAGGCGCGGGTCGCGCGGCGGCGGGTAGCCCTCGAGCTGGACCGGGAGCGACAGCTCCGATGCGGTGGACTCGATGGCCGCCACCAGCTCGACGAAGGGCTCCAGCCGCTGGAGCGGGGGCAGGAAGACCTTGAGCTGACCGTTCCGGGGCTCGATGCAGAGCGCACTGCGTACGACGACCGGCGCCGGCCCGGCGCCGGCGACCCACCCGGGCAGGGCCCCACGAGCCGGGTCTCCTCCCGGAGCCCCGAGAGGTTCGGGTCCGATGTCTTCGTGGGGTCGACGCTGGAGCCGCGGAGCCTCGCGCCCGGGGTCCGACCGGAGCGGGAAGTCGAAGCTCCGGGGGAGGGGAGGGCGCTCGGCGAAGGGGTCGAGCGGGAGGTCGGGCGGTCTGTCCTTCTCGTGGGTCCACGGCAGGGAGTCGAGCGGGAGGCGATAGCCCATGGGCGAGTCGCCTGGGATCAGGAAGCACGGCTCGGTGCGGAGGAGCCAGCTGCCGGTGCGCCAACCGCCCTCGTGCTCGAGAGGCAGCACCCAGCCGACGATCCGGTCGAGGCCCTGCTCGAAGACCCTCGCCAGCCGCGCGCGCTCGATGGGATCCTCGAGCTTCGACGCGAACGGATCCACGTTCGAGGGCAGCCGGCGTTCGCGCCACAGGTAGTACCAGGCGTCTTCGTGGGCGGGCATCAGCGTGGGCCGCTCGAGGCCCAGCCGCAAGGCCAGGCGCTGCCCGAACCGGGCCGCGTCGTCGGCGTCGTGTCCGGCATCGTGCCCGGATTCGAGGAGCAGCGACTCGTCGCGCCACAGGGGGAGGCCGTCGGCCCGGAAGTAGCAGCCGTGGGACCAGCGGGGAAGCTGCTCTCCGGGATACCACTTGCCCTGTCCGTGCTGGAGCAGTCCGCCGGGCGCCCAGAGCCGCAGCAGTCGGCGCGCCAGCCGGTCTGCGATCTCCTCCTTGCGTCCGCCCTGGGCCACGGTGTTCCACTCGGGGGCGTCGGGCTCCTCGGCGCTCACGAAGGTCGGCTCGCCGCCGACACTCAAGCGGACGTCCGCGTCGCGCAGCTCTTCGTCGATGCGATCCCCCAGGAGCAGGATGCGCTCCCACTCCTGGTCGCCGTAGGGTCGGGTCACGCGCGCCCGGTCGACCACGCGCGCGACGCTCATGTCGAACTCGAACTCGGTGTCGACCTGCTCGACGGCCCCGGTGACCGGGGCCGCGGAGGAAGGGTGCGGGGTCGCAGCCAGGGGGATGTGCCCCTCCGCCGCCAGGAGTCCGGAAGTGGGGTCGAGGCCGATCCAGCCTGCGCCGGGAACGAAGCACTCGCACCACGCGTGCAGGTCGGTGAAGTCGCGCTCCGGACCCGGCGGACCTTCGAGGGGCTTCTGGTCCGGAGTGAGCTGGACGAGGTAGCCGGAGACGAAGCGCGCGGCGATGCCCAGCCGGCGCAGGACCTGGACCAGCAGCCACGCGGAATCGCGACACGAGCCGCGGGCCAGCTCGATCGTCTCTTCGGGGGTCTGGACCCCGGGCTCCATGCGGATCACGTAGTCGACGGCCTGGTTCACGACGCGGTTCGTCTCGACCAGGAAGTCGTTGGTCTCGCGCGGTGTGCGGTCGAGTGACTCCATGAACCCGAGCAGCGCCGGCGAGTCCGGCTGGGTCACGAGGTACGGCTCGAGGTCCGCGAGCCACTCCTTGTCGTACACGAAGGGCCATTCGCAGACCGACTCTTCGAGGAAGTAGTCGAAGGGGCTGTACGCCTCGAGATCCAATATCAGGTCGACCTTCACCTCGAACCGGTCCGTGGGCTCCGGAATCACGACCCGCGCGAGGTAGTTGCCGTGCACGTCCTGCTGCCAGTTCAGGAAGTGCTCCTGCGGCGAGAGCTCGAGCGAGTAGCGGTGGACGGGCGTCCGATTGTGCGGAGCCGGACGCAGCCGGATGGTCTGCGGACCGAGACGGGCCGGGCGAGCGTAGCGGTAGCTCGTTCGGTGGTGGAGGGCGACGCGAATGGCCAAGTGAATGTCCTCTGGGCTCCGGAAGGATCTCCCGGCCGGAGCGAAGGCGCCAGTCCATCGATCTCCGGGATTCGCTCGCATGGGCCGGAACGAATTCAGACGAGCCGCGATCGGCCCAGGTCGATCGCGCGACTTCTCCGCACGGGGCGGGACGGGGCGCGCGAAATGCGCACTTCCACCGGAGGCGCCCCGCCGCCTGCTAGATTCGCCGTGCGAGGCGGGAGGGCCGAAGGTGGGTCGCGTGCACTGGGTCGGAGGCGAGAAGGGGGGCGTGGGCAAGTCGGTGGTGGCGAGGCTCCTCGCCCAGTACTGCATCGACCGGGCGATCCCGTGGAGCGGCTTCGACACCGACCGCTCCCACTCCGCGTTGGTCCGCACCTACGGCGGCTGGGTGCGGGCGATCGACATCGACCGGATGGAGGACCTCGACGTGATCGTCGACGAGCTGGAGGCGGGCACCGAGGAGGTCGTGGTCGATCTCGCGGCCCAGACCCAGGCGGCCCTGGGCCGATGGCTCGAGGCCGGCGACGTCGACGCGCTGCTCGAGCGGCTCGGGCACGAGCCGTGGTTCTGGTACGTGATCGACGACGGAAAGGCATCGGTGCAGCTGCTCGAGGCGCTGCTCGGTCGGCTGGGCAACGCTGGTCGCGTCGTCTGCGTTCTCAACCACGGCCGGGGCGGCGAGTTCGTGCTCTTCGAGGAGTCGAAGCTGCGCAACCGCATCGAGCAGCGGGGCGGCGCCGTGATCGACCTGCCCGCGCTCCACGCCGGATCGATGCTCAAGATCGATACCTACGAGAAGAGCTTCTGGGGGGCGATCCACAACGCCGACCCGAATGCGGGGCCCTGCCTCACTCCCATGGAGCGACAGCGGGCGAAGGTGTTCGTCCGTCGGGCGCACGCCGCCTTCCGCGCGCTGCTCGACCCGCAGTCGGAGCCCGGGCAGCTCTAGAGCGTCCTCCACCGCCTGGCTCCGGACGAGGGCCTTCGGTGGTAGGATGGGCGCGTGGGGCTGGATCTCGACCCGACCCAGACGCTCGGTACGGCGATGGTCGTGCTCTTCATCGGGAGCTTCGCCGTCGCCCGTGTCCGCTTCCTGCGCGACAACGACATCCCGATCCCCGTCGTGGGCGGAATCCTCTTCGCCCTGCTGACCAGCGGGCTGTTCCTCGGCTTCGACATCGGCCTGGGCTTCGACATGGAGCTGAAAGGGCCGCTCATGCTGGCCTTCTTCACGTCGATCGGGCTCGGGGCCGACCTGCGGATGCTGGCGCGCGGCGGGCCCCGCCTGCTGGTCTTCGGGGTCATCTGCCTGACCTACCTGATCGTCCAGAACGGGGTGGGGGTGGTCACCGCCATGGGCCTGGACCTGCATCCCCTGGTCGGGCTGCTCGGCTCCTCGATCACCCTGTCCGGCGGGCACGGCACGGGAGCGGCCTATGCCCAGCAGTTCGCGGAGGTCGAGAACCTCGCGGGCGCCATGGAGCTCGCCATGGCCTGCGCCACCTTCGGCCTGATCATCGGCGGGCTCCTGGGCGGGCCGGTGGCCGGTCGCCTGATCCGGCGCCACCGCCTGGAGCCGCGCGGCCTGAAAGACGCCGACGAGGTGGACGAGGTGGACGAGGAGCCGCCCATCGACACCGAGAGCCTGCTCCGGACCCTCTTCTTCGTCGTGGTCTGCCTGACGATCGGCAGCACCCTGGCCGATTGGATGGCCGGCGCGCCCTTCAGGCTCCCCGGGTTCGTCTGGTGCCTGTTCGTGGGCGTGGTGATCCGGAACGTCGGGCACGCGGTCCCGATCCTTCGCGTCCACACCCCCACGGTCGACGCCCTCGGAAGCCTGTCGCTCTCGCTCTTCCTGGCCATGGCCCTGATGTCCCTGCGGCTCTGGGAGCTGGCGGGCCTGGCCGGACCCCTGCTGGTCCTGATGGCGGTGCAGACCCTGGGAATGATGCTGTTCGCCAGCTTCGTCACCTGGCGCTTCATCGGCCGGGACTACGACGCGGCCATCATCGCCGGAGGCCACTGCGGGTTCGGGATGGGGGCGACGCCCACCGCGGTCGCGAACATGCAGGCCCTGACCCGGCGCTTCGGACCGGCCCCCCAGGCCTTCCTCGTGGTTCCGCTGATGGGCGCCTTCTTCATCGATCTCCTCAACGCCATCGTGATCCAGGGCTTCATGGCGCTGCCCGTGTTCGGGGGCTGAGCCGTGGCCACCGCGCGCCTCGCCCGCGTGCTGCTCGCGGTCCTGGCCGGCGTCTCCACGCTGGCCTGCACCCGGGGTCCCGAGCCCGAGGACCTGGTCGCGGAGCTGGAGCGTCGGCTGGACTCGGGGTTCGAGGAGGACCTCTTCGCGGTGGTGGCATTCAGGCGTCGGGGGTCGGCGCCGTTCCACGATCTCGAGCGAGGGCGCTCCGGGGTCTTCGTCTACTACGACGCCGAGCTCGAGTTCCTCCGGGAGTACGAGCTGACGTCCTGGGGCGGGCTCAACCTCGGGACCCTGGCCTACGCCCTGGGCGCGACGCCCGCCGGTGTCAGCGGGCTCGAGCCCTCGGGCAACCGGCGCGGCGACCGGTTGCGAGTGCGCGGACGCTTCGGCTTCCAGGAGCACGAGGGCCGGTGGGTGCCGATCGCCTCCGATGCGCCCCGGGCCCCGGACGAGCCCGTCCAGACGCTCGAGGGCACCGGGCCGTCGCGCCTGCTCGAGGAGGTCCGCAACCTCGTCGCCCAGCGACCGGTGAAGGACACCGGGACCCGCGACGGGGCGATCGTCTACGAGCTGCGCCGGGCGCTCCAGCAGGTCGATCTCCGCTTCGCCCGCATGGACGGGGCGGCGGTGCTCGGGACGGGACAGGTGGCCGGAACCTACGCCCGGTTCGGTCGCGCGTTCGCCGAGTTCGCCTCCCAGCGCGGCTTCGCCCTCCACGCCCACCCCACGGCCGGGAGCGTCGCGAACGCCTTGTCCATCCAGGCGAGGGAGCTCGACTTCGCGGTGATCCAGAGCGACGTTGCGGAGGCCCTGCATCGCGGGATCGAGCGCCAGCAGCTGCCGCTGCCGGACCTGCGGGGTGTGGCCAGCCTTTGGCCCGAGGTGGTCCACCTCGTCACCCTCGAGGCGTCCGGCGTGGGCTCCCTCGCGGATCTCGAGGGCCGGCGCGTGGCCATCGGCCAGCTGGGGTCCGGGACCCGGCTCAACGCCGTCGCGCTCGGGCGCGCCATCGGGCTGAAGCTCGCGGACCTCGCGGTCGTTCGCGAGGTGTCGCTCGTCGAATCGATCGCCGAGCTCGAGGCCGGGGAGGTCGACGCGGTCTTCGTGACCGAGGCCGTTCCCTCCCTCGTCCTCCAGGAGCTCGGTCAGCGCCGGGACGACGTCCGCTTCGTGTCCATCGACGTCTCGACCCTCGGCACCCTGGCCCTCGACCACTTCGCCTACTACCCCGTGCGCGTCCCCGCACGCTCCTATCCCGGCCAGGACGAGCCGTTTCGCGCCCTCGGGCTCGCGGCCGCGCTCGTGACCCACGTCGCGACCCCAAACGACCAGGTGGCCCGGGTGCTGGGCCTGCTGCTCGACGGAACCGACGATCTCTCCCGCGCCTACTATCGAGCCGGCTTCATCTCCAGCGAGACGGCGCGGCTGGGGCTCGCCCTGCCGCTCCATCCCGCGGCGGAGCGCTTCTACGCCGAGCGGGAGCGCGCGAAGGCCGGTGCCGCGGGCAGCCCGGGCGCCGGGGACGCGGCGCCGCCGGCTCGCTAGAGTCCGAAGGCCTCGAAGCCTCGCCGCCGTCGATACCCGAAAGGAGCCCCATGGCCGACTTCAGCGAAGTCCCCTGGATCGCCGAGCACATCGCCCTCTACCGGTCCGACCCCGAGAAGGCCCACATGTGGGATTCGACCCCGCTCGGCGGGCCGGGGCTGCTGCCCACGCTGCTCCTGACCACCACGGGCCGCAAGTCGGGCGAGCCGCGCTCGCTTCCGCTCATCTACGGAGAGGCTGGAGACGCCTACGTGATCATCGCCTCCAAGGGCGGGCTGCCGAACCACCCCATCTGGTTCCTGAACCTCGAGGCGAACCCCGAGTGCGAGCTGATGGTGGGTCCGAAGAAGGTCCGGGCCCGGGCGCGCGTGGCCGAAGGAGAGGAGCGGGAGCGCCTCTGGGCGCAGATGGCGAAGATCTACCCGCCCTACGACGACTACCAGAAGAACGCCGGGAGCCGAACGATTCCGGTGGTGGTGCTCGACCCGGTCGCCTGACGGCACGCCGGCCGCGGACCGGGCGACGCCGCGTCGCTCAGAAGCCGTACTTCTCCCGGCGCAGGGCCAGTCCGGTGTCGAGGACGTTGCGGGGAAGGGTCATGCCCGAGGAGAAGGCGCCCCGCGGATGGTCGATGAACCAGACGTGCACCATCTCGGGGCTGCGGTGCCGGGCCACGCCCTCTCCGGGGCAGCGGCCCCACTCGTCGACGGGCCCCAGCGAGAGCAGGTCCTTCTCCCAGCAGCGGGGCCGGGTGTACACGTGGTAGTGCCAGATCGCGAGCGGGCCGGCGAACTGGTGGCCGCGGGCCTCGGCGCCGTCGGCGAGGAACATGAAGCCGGTCAAGGCGAACTCGTCCTCGCGGGTCGGGTCCGGGTAGTACATGAGGTACTCCGGGCGTTCGGGATCGAGCTGGATCCCGTCGAGGACGTACTCGTCGTTGCGGTAGTGGAGCCTGTCGTTGGCCGGTGTCAGGAAGCCGTCGGCCATCCCCTTCGGTCGATGGAACCAGCCGTTCTCGACCGCGGCCTCGAAGCAGCGCCGGACGAAGTCTTCGCCCGCCTCTCGCTGGGCGGCGGTGGCAGGCACGCGCGGGTCGTACCCGCTCACCTCCCAGATCACCATCCCGGGAGATTCCTGGGGCTCGGCCGGGATCTCGGCCTCCGGAATCCAGGCGGGATCGAAGGGGAGGTAGCGGCGCGCCAGGCGTTCGCTCTCTGGGGCCGACGCCGGGCGCTCGCAGCCGGGTGACGACGCGAAGGCGAGCGCGGAAACGAGTGCGCAGGTCACGAGCCGGGGATCCATCGGGAGATCCTCCGGCGACCACTCTACGCGCTCCGAGCCGTGTCGTGGAGAATTCTGGCACCGCCCTCGGCGGTGATAGACTGCGCACCACATACGGTGTAACGCAGGAGATCGATTCGGATGCGCAAGGTCGCGATCGCCCTGGCACTGCTCCTCGCCGGGGCGGTGATCGGGGTCCATGCCCTGGGGCTCGGCTTCCTGGGCCGAGACGACAGCGAGACTCTCGACCCGGTGAGGGCCGCGCGTCCGCCCGGGAGCGTTCGCGAGGCGATGGCCGCCCAGCGGGCGGCCGCCGACGCCGTCGGCGCCGAGGCCCTCGCGAGCCAGATCCTCTTCGGCGACCTCCACGCACACACGACCATCTCGTTCGACGCCTTCATGTTGAACATGCCGATCCTGGGCGGCGGCGGAGCGGCGCCCCCGGCCGATGCCTGCGATTTCGCGCGCCACTGCGCGGCGCTCGACTTCTGGTCGATCAACGACCACGCCGCGAACATCACCGCGGCGGACTGGCGCAACACCATCGAGTCCATCCGCCGCTGCAACGCGCGCGCCGGCGGCTCCGAGGACCCGGACCTGGTCTCGTTCCTCGGCTGGGAGTGGACCCAGGCCGGCTCCACTCCCGACACCCACTACGGACACAAGAACGTGGTGCTCAAGCACACCGACGACGCGCGCATTCCCAGCCGGCCGATCGCCGCGACCCGGGGCGGGGTGGCGTCAGACCCTCCGCCCACCCTGGCGCGAGGCCTGCTCGCGCTCTCGGACCCGCGCTTCCGCGATCTCGCCTCGCGTTGGACTTCCCTCTCACAGATCGACCTGTGCGACGACGCGCCGGTCCGGGAGCTGCCGGCGGACTGCCGCGAGGTCGCAGCCACACCGGCCGAGCTGTTCCGGAAGCTCGACGACTGGGGGCACGACGCGATCGTGATCCCCCACGGCACCGCCTGGGGCATCTATACGCCGCCCCGCTCGACCTGGGACAAGCAGCTCGAAGGCGCCATGCACGATCCCGCGCGCCAGACCCTCGTCGAGGTCTATTCGGGGCACGGCGAATCGGAGGTCTACCGCGACTGGCGGGCCGTCGAGATCGACGGGCGCGGGGAGCCCTTCTGTCCCGCGCCCGTCCCGGGGTACATGCCCACCTGCTGGCGGGCGGGGCAGATCATCGAGGACCGCTGCCGGGCCGAAGGCCTGGGCGCCGAAGAGTGTCGACGACGTGCAGAGGTCGCCCGGGCGAACGCGGCGCGGGCGGGCATCTCGCCCCATGCGACGGTTCCGGGCGTCACCGCCCGCGAGCTCCTGGATGCCGGTCAGTGTCGCGACTGCGAGCAGCCCGCATTCAACTACCGGCCGGGCGGCTCCGCCCAGTACATCTCGGCCATCGGAAACTTCGACGACGAAGGCGCCTCGCCGCGCCGCTTCCGCATGGGGTTCATCGCATCGAGCGACATCCACAGCGCCCGCCCGGGCACCGGCTACAAGGAGATCCGGGAGCTGTCGGAGACCCCCGAGCGCGAGCGACCGGAGGGAGGCGGCGTCGTGGCATCCTTCCTCGTGGGTGCGCCGGAAGAGCCCGGGAGCCGATCGCGCAGCCTCGAGGAGGCGAGGGAGAAGCTCAGCGGTCTCCAGCTCTACGAGAGCGAGCGGATCCGCTCGTACCTCTACACCGGGGGGCTGGTCGCGGTCCACGCGGCCGGGCGCGGGCGCGAGGCCATCTGGGAGGCCCTGGAGCACAAGCGGGTCTACGGCACCAGCGGACCCCGCATCCTGCTCTGGTTCGACTGGCTGGACGGACCGGAGAGCCGGCCCATGGGCTCCGAGGTCGTCACCCGGAAGCCGCCCGTGCTGCGCGTGCGGGCGGTCGGGTCGTTCGAGCAGTCCGACGGCTGTCCCGAGAGCACCGTGGCCGCGCTCGGGGCCGCGCGCACCGAGACGCTGTGTGCGGGGGAGTGCTATCGACCCACCGACGTGCGGCGGGCGATCCGCCGCATCGACGTCGTGCGCATCCGGCCCCAGGTGCATCCGGACGAGGACCCGGCCGACCTCATCGACGATCCGTGGCGCAGCCACGCCTGCCCGGACGACCCCGGCGGCTGCAGCGTGACCTTCGTCGACGACGAGTTCCCGGAGCGCGCGCGGGACTCGGTCTACTACGCGCGGGTCTTCGAGACGCCGAGCCCCACGGTCAACGGGCGCCCCCCCTGCCGGCGCTGGCAGGACGGGCGCTGCGTGGAGCTGGAGATGTGTGGGGACACCGGTGGCTGCCTCGGGGAGTACGCCCACCGGGCCTGGTCGTCTCCGATCTGGGTGGACTACGCCGCCGACCCCGCGGACGGGGCCGGCGCGGCGATCAGATCGAGTCGACGATCTCGTTGAACTTGGGGCTGGGACGCATCGCCCGTTCGGCCAGGGCGGGATCGGCGCGGTAGTAGCCGCCGATGTCCTGGGGCGAGCCCTGGGCCGCGTTCAGCTCGTCCACGATGCTGGCCTCGTTGCGCTCCAGCGCCTCCGCCACCGGCGCGAAGCGCTCGGCGAGCGACGGGTCCGTGGTCTGTTCGGCCAGGGCCCTCGCCCAGTACATCGCCAGGTAGAAGTGGCTCCCGCGATTGTCGAGCTCGTGCACCTTTCGCGAGGGCGCCTTGCGGTTGAGGAGCAGCTTCTCGGTCGCCTCGTCGAGGGTCTCGCCCAGAAGCTTCGCGGCGGCGTTGTCGAAGTGCTCGCCCAGGTGCTCGAGCGAGGCGGTCAGGGCGAGGAACTCGCCCAGGGAGTCCCAGCGCAGGTGGCCCTCGGCCACGAACTGCTGCACGTGCTTGGGGGCCGACCCCCCGGCGCCGGTCTCGAAGAGCCCGCCTCCGGCCATGAGCGGCACGATCGACAGCATCTTGGCGCTGGTGCCGATCTCGAGGATCGGGAACAGGTCGGTCAGGTAGTCGCGCAGCACGTTGCCCGTGCAGGAGATGGTGTCCTCTCCGCGGCGGATCCGCTCGAGGGAGAGTCGCGTGGCCTCCACCGGGGAAAGGATCTCGATCCGCAGTCCGCTCGTGTCGTGGTCGCCGAGGTAGGTCTTCACCTTGGCGATGAGCTGGGCGTCGTGGGCCCGGTCGGCGTCCAGCCAGAAGACCGCCGGCGCCCCGGTGGCACGGGCCCGGGTGACGGCGAGCTTGACCCAGTCGCGGATCGCGGCGTCCTTGGCCTGACACGCGCGCCAGATGTCCCCGCGCTCGACGGCATGCTCGATCAGCGTCGTGCCCGAGTCGTCGATCACCCGCACCGTGCCGTCGGAGGGGATTTCGAAGGTCTTGTCGTGGGAGCCGTACTCCTCGGCCTTCTGGGCCATCAGGCCCACGTTCGGGACGCTTCCCATGGTGGCGGGATCGAAGGCGCCGTGGGCCTGGCAGTCCTCGATCACCGCCTGGTAGACGCCCGCGTAGCAGCTGTCGGGGATGACGGCCTTGCAGTCCTGCAGCTCGCCGTCGGGGTTCCACATGCGCCCCGAGTCCCGGATCATGGGCGGCATCGAGGCGTCGACGATGATGTCGCTGGGGACGTGGAGATTGGTGATCCCCTTGTCGGAGTTCACCATGGCCATGGCCGGGCCCGCCGCCAGGGCCGCCTCGAGGTCGGACTCGATGGCCCGGCGCTCTCCGGACGGGAGCTGGCCGATCTTCTCCACCAGGTCGCCCAGGCCGTTGTTGACGTCGACTCCCAGGCGGTCGAGGGTCGCTGCGTGGCGCTCGAAGACGCTCGCGAAGAACACCCGGACGGCGTGGCCGAAGATGATCGGGTCCGACACCTTCATCATGGTGGCCTTCATGTGGAGCGAGAAGAGCACGCCCTTCTCCCGGGCGTCGGCGATCTGCTCCTTCAGGAAGGCCACCAGGGCTTTCCGGCTCATGAACGTGGCGTCGAACACCTCGCCGGCCTGCAGGGCGAGCCCCTCCTTGAGGACGGTCGTCGCGCCGTCGTCGGCGGTGTGCTCGATGCGGACGGTCGTGGCCTCGGCGACGGTGACCGACTTCTCGTTGTGCCGGAAGTCGCCGGAGCTCATGGTCGAGACGTGGGTGCGGGAGTCCTCGGGCCAGACGCCCATGCGGTGGGGATTCTTCCGCGCGTACTCCTTGACCGCCCTCGGCGCCCGCCGGTCCGAGTTGCCCTCGCGCAGCACCGGGTTGACCGCGCTGCCCTTCACCTTGTCGTAGCGGGCCTTGACCTCCCGCTCCGCGTCGTTCGCGGGCTCTTCCGGGTAGTCCGGCAGGGCGTAGCCCTTGGACTGGAGCTCGGCGATCGCGGCCTTCAGCTGGGGAATCGAGGCGCTGATGTTCGGCAGCTTGATGACGTTGGCCTCGGGCGTCTTCACCAGGGCGCCCAGCTCGGCGAGACCGTCCGGCTCCCGTTGGGCCGGCTCCAGCCGGTCCGAGAAGGCGGCCAGGATGCGGCCGGCCAGGGAGATGTCGCGGGTCTCGACCGGCACGCCGGTGGCCCCGGCGAAGGCGCGGATGATCGGCAGGAAGGAGTGGGTGGCCAGGGCCGGCGCTTCGTCGGTCCACGTGTAGATGATGGGCGGAGACTGGCTCATGGGTCCTCTGGGTTCGTTTTCGGGGGGCGCGGTGGCGAAGTGTCTACCAGAACGGACGCGGACGCTCCAGCGGGAGCGATCCGGCGCACCCTCATCCGGCCGGCGTGGGGATTCGGCCCGGGGGGCGCCTTCTCGTCATCCGGTAGAGTTCCAGCATGCCCGTTCGCAGGGGGATTGCCGCTGCTCTCGCCATCTCGGGCGCGCTGCTGGTCGCCGGAGCGGAAAGGCTGCCGGATCTCGACCAGGGCGAGGCGCTCGCGCGAGTCGACCGCGTCCTCGCCCGGGACCGGACCTACGAGCACCTGAAGGCGAGGATCGGCCATGCGCCCGAGCGCTGCGTGCCCAGCGATGCGGACCACCGGCTCTGCCAGTGGATCGTCTCCGCCGGCGGGCCCGCCTGGCAGGAGCTGGCGGACGCCCTCGAGACCGACCGCCACCTCAACCTCCTGTGCGAGCTGCCCATGTCGTCGGGGGAGCGAAGCCCGGGCTCGTGCAGCGCCCATCCCCGCAAGTCGAACCGGTTCCGGTGGCATGTACCCAGCAACAAGGGACCGCGGCGTGCGAATCCGGCGTCCATCCGCGAGGCCAAGGCGCGCAACCGCGAGCACGCCTCGGCGGCGATGGCCCGGGCCAGGGACCTCGTCGCTCTCTGCCGCCTGATGGGCGCGGTCCCCGACCAGTGTTCCCAGGTCGACCAGACGCTGCAGGTCTGCACCTGGCGCACCACGAGCCGCACCTGGGGTCACGGCACCCTCGCTGCGTTCATCGAGGCGCCGCGGGACAAGAAGATCCGTCTCCACTGCGAGCTGCCCCTGGACGGGCGGCCGCGCGATGCCGACTCGTGCCGCGCCGAGATCGGCTCCTGAGCCGAAGGAGCGGGTGTGGGATCAGCGGTCGTCTTCGAAGTAGTCCCAGGGAAACTCGGGGTCGAGGACGGGCTCGAAGTCGGCGGGCAGCGGGAACGGGCAGGTCAGGAACTCGTAGACCCCGACGATCTCCCGGACCACGAACATGCCGAGACCCATGGCGAAGCCCAGGGTGAGGCCCTTCGCGTAGCCGTCCTCCCGGCTCATCTGCACCATGTTGCCCGGGATCTCGAGGATTCCGAGCACGATTCCGGCCGAGCCCCGGCCGAACTTCCGGGCGGCGGACTGCTCGGGCTCCGCCAGGGCCGGAAGGGGAGTGAGGGAGAAGGCCAGCAAGAGGACGAGGCTGCGCAGCAGCAGGGACCTCGCGCTCGCCGGTCGGCGCGTCTCGGAGATTCCGGTCATCGGCGAGCTCGTTCCCGTGGAAAGATCCGACATGTCCTCTCGTCTCCCTTCTTCGAGTCGCGTTCCAGGTCCCGCCGCGACCCCTCGAAGTGCATAACACACCCGGACTGACCATCGCGAGGGCTTCGGGGACGCGGTCCTCAGGCCGGACCCGGTGCGTCCGGCTGGCTCTCCGGCGCGGCCCGGCGGAAGGCTGACCGGCGAGCAGGGCCTCCACGGCCGCCAGGCCCCGGGTCACCCAGCGCCGGTACCAGCGCAGGCGGTCTTCGTCGCGGACGCCGAGCCCCTCCTTCAGATAGGCGAGCGGCCCCGTGTTCTGCAGGGGCTGGATGTCGGCGACCACGGCCAGGGCGATCTGCCGCACCCGTGCCCGCTCCGCCGGTGATCCCGGCAGGAGCGGAGGATCCGGGCGGGTCTCGTCGAGGTACTCGCGGATCGCGAGGGCCTGGCTCGGTCGCACGTCTCCGTCCACGAGGTACGGCACGCGGCCCTCCGGATCGACCGACAGGGACTCCGGCTCGAGCTGTCGACCCGCGGACAGGTCGACGTAGACGGGCTCGTAGGCGAGCCCCTTCAGCTCGAGACCGATCCGCACCCGATCGCTCGCGGACGAGCGGAAGCAGGTGTAGAGCTGCACGGCACACCTCCGGTCTAGCGAGAGGTTCCCTCGGCAGCGGGCGGGCGAGGCGGCCAGGCTCGGGGGGCGGGCCCGAAGACCAGGAACTCGCGAATGGCGTGCGCCACCCGCTCGGGCTCGTGCACGGCCACCTCGTGACCCGCCCGGGAGAGCACTTCGAGGGTCGCGTCGGGCAGCCGGCGGAAGTCGGAGAGATTGGGCCGGAGCAGGACGTCGGCCGCACCCGCGATCATCAGGGTGGGGGTCGTGAGCTCGGGCAGTCGGTCCTTGAGGCGCAGGCGCCGCATCGACTCCGCGCTCTGCTCGTAGTGTCCATCGGAGACGCCGAGCACGTGGTCGACGCGGCTCCGGAACCAGGCGTCGGTCTCCACGTCTTCCCGGAACCGCTCCGCGACGTAGCGGGCGAAGAGCGCTTCCCGGTTGCCTTCGCGACGCTCCTTCGCGCGCGCGGCCTCCAGCGCCGGGTCCGGGTTGCCGGTGCCGTTGGCCGGGATCGGGGCCATGAGGACGAGCTTCGTGAGGCGCTCGGCGTGCTCGAGCCCCAGCAGGTACCCGATGCCGCCCCCCATGCTGTGGCCCGCGAAGGCCACGCGCTCGAGGCCGAGGTGGTCGAGCATTCCGAGCACGTCGGCGGCGTACTGCGCGAGGTCGTAGCCGTCCGCGGTGTGCTCGCTCTCGCCGGTCCCTCGGCACTCCATCAGGATCACCTGGAACTCGTCCTGCAGGCGTTCGGCCACCGGCATCCAGTTCACCCGCGAGGCCGTGTATCCGTGGTGGAGCAGCACGGGCTCGCCGCGACCGCGGACCTCGTACCAGAGACGGGCGCCGTTGACCGAGGCGTGGGGCATGGAGTCCTCCGACGGACCGGGAAGCTGCAACACTAGGGCAGTCCAATGGGAAAGGCCGCCGATGTCGGGACCGCTCCACGATCTCTCCGATCCCCACCCCCTGACCCGAGAGGAGGTCCTCGCCCATGGCCGCGACGGTCACGTGATCGTTCGCGGACTGGCGAGCCCGGCCGAGGTGTCGGCCCTGCGTCCGGCCCTGCTCGAGGCCGGGGCGGCCTGCCGCCACGACTCCCGTCCGCTCGCCGAGCGCGACACCTACGGCAAGGCCTTCGTCCAGATGTTCAACCTCTGGCGGCAGAACGAGCTCGCGCGCGTCTTCGTCTTCGCCCGCCGCTTCGCCCGAGTGGCCGCCGAGCTGATGGGCGTGTCCGCCGTCCGTCTCTACCACGATCAGGCCCTCTTCAAGGAGCCCGGCGGCGGGGCCACGCCCTGGCACCAGGACCACTTCTACTGGCCGCTCGAGACACCGGACACCATCACGTTGTGGATGCCCCTGGTCCAGGCGACGCCGGAGATGGGACTCATGACCTTCGCGTCGGGCTCCCATACTCAGGGAAGCCTCGGAGACTTCGCCATCGGAGACGCGTCCCAGGCCGCGTTCGAACGGCTGGTGGAGTCCCGGGGACTCCCGCGCGCGCACACCCCGGCTCTGGCGCCGGGCGACGCGAGCTTCCACTCGGGTTGGACTCTGCACTGCGCCCCGGCGAACCGGACCCGACGCCTGCGCGAGGCGATGACCATCATCTACTACGCAGACGGGGCGCAGGTGGGGCCCCTCGATCACCCGGCCCGGCGCCTCGACCGGGACGTGTGGCTCGCCGGGTGCGAGCCGGGCGAGCTCGCGGCGGGACCCCTGAACCCCGTGCTCTACGACGCGACCCGGGGCGACTGAGCGGTTTCGGCGACCCGCGGTCGCTGGACCGCACTGCGCAGATGCTACGCAGGAGCGTCGAGAACCCTCGGAACCGGAGGGGAGACTGCGGAGTCCCAAAGTCCGAACCGACCCCGCCCGACGCGCCCGGGTCGCTCCGCTTCGTTCTTGTTCCCACCAACCCACTCCGATAGGGTGAAGGACTATGCCCACACCTGCCCCCACGCGCCCCCGGATCCTCCCCCAGCTCGCCGCTCTCGGACTGCTGGCCGCGCTCCTGCCCGCCTGCGGCCCCTCCGTCGACGGCTACGTCGAAGAGGGTTGGATGTGGGTCCGACAGCAGCAGTGGCTGGCCCACGCGACGGAGACCCCGATGAGCCCGGGCTCCGTCGGCAACGTGATGGCCCATCTCGAGCGGGACGCTCGCGACCCGTCCTATGCGGTGGCCGCGGGCTCCATTCCCGACGATGCCTGGGACGGGATCTTCGAGAAGATGTGGGAGCTGCGGGACACCAGCGACTTCGACGTCCTGCGCTTCGTCGACCTGCTCTACGGCTACCGCGGCCATCCCGCCGCCAGCGAGGCGCTGTGGCAGTCGGTCGAGCAGGCGCTGTTCGACTTCAAGTACTGGTACACCGACCCGACTCCGGACCGCATCGTCGACGGCGAGCAGGTCATCGACAACATGTGGTACTGGACCGAGAACCACATCCTCATCTTCAAGGTCTGCGAATACCTGGTGGGGCAGAAGTATCCGGACCAGGTCTTCTCCGTCACCGGTCTCACCGGCGCGCAGCACATGGAGCGCGCTCTTCCCTTCATCGAGGACTGGCTGGCCGAGCGCGCGCGCTTCGGCTTCACCGAGTGGCACTCGAACGTCTACTACAGCCTCGACATCCGGCCCCTGCTGGTGCTCACCGAGTGGGCGGAGGACGAGGAGCTGTCCAGGCGGGCGGCGATGGTGCTCGACCTCGTGCTGCTCGACGTCGCGCTCCACACCCACCGGGGCACCTTCGGCGCGACCCACGGCCGCTCCTACATCAAGGACAAGGCGTCGGCCAGCACCGAGAACACCTTCGAGACGGCGAAGATGCTGTTCGACGACACCGAGCTCCCGTACGGGGGCCGCGGTGGCGGAACCGTGGTCGCCATGGCCCGCACCCAGCGCTATCGCGTGCCGGAGGTCATCCGGCGCATCGCCACCTACGACGAGCCCATGGTCGATCGCGAGCGCATGAACCTCCCGCTCGACGAGGTGCCGCCCGAGGACCCCTTCAACACGCCCCCGCCCGAGGCGCCCTTCGGCTGGGACTACCGCGACGAGACGTACCTGCCGTTCTGGTGGTCGATGGGCTCCCAGACCGTTTGGCAGATGCTGCCCATCACCATGGAGGTGGGAGCCCGGGAGAACCTCTGGGACGGCCAGTTCTCCGACTTCAAGGACCTGCTGGGGCTCGTCTGGGACCCGAGCAATCCCGAGCGCTCCTACGCCACCGCGCAGCTGCTGACCCGCGGTCTCTGGCCGCTCATCAACATGGCCCTGCTCAAGGAAGTCAACACCTACACCTACCGCACCGCCGACTACATGCTGTCCACGGCCCAGGACTACCGCAAGGGCGTGCGCGGCTCGCAGACCCACACCTGGCAGGCCACGCTCTCCGAACGCGCGATGGTCTTCACCACCCACCCCGGCTATCGGCCCGTGGAAGAGGGCGACCCGATTCCCCCGGACTGGAACTGGCAGCGGGAGGACGAGCCGGGGCCCGGCTACTGGACCGGCGAGGGCGCCCAGCCGCGCAGCGCCCAGTTCGAGAACGTGGGCGTCACCATCTACTCGCCCCAGTACACGCCCGCGCCGCAGCTGGGCTTCGACTTCCGCGAAGAGACCCACGCCTACTTCCCGGTGGCCCACTTCGACGAGGTCGTGAGGGACGGGCACTGGACCTTCGGGCGCAAGGACGACGGCTACGTGGCCCTCTACTCCTGGCGCGCCGTCGACTGGCGGGGCGGGCAGCCCGAGGTGTTCCAGAACGGAGGCCTCGACTTCGACCTGGTGGCCGAGGGCGGAGCCAACAACGTCTGGATCGTCGAGTGCGGAAGCGCGGACGAATGGCCCGGCGGCTTCGAGGCGTTCCAGGCGGCGTTCAGCGACGACCTCGTCTCGGTGACCCCCAGCGACCTGGCCTTCGACGTCGTGTTCGACTCCCCGACCCGGGGCAGCGTCGAGCTCGGGTGGGAGGGACCGATGGTGGTGGGCGGAGTCGAGCACGCGCTCGCCGACTACCCGCGGTTCGACAACCCGTTCGTCCAGGTCGACTTCGACACCACCCGCTACGAGGTGTCCGACGGCGAGTACTCGCTGCTGCTGGACTTCGCCACGGACACCCGCGAGGCCGTCGCTCCGGCCGACGCCCGCGACCGGGCCTTCGCGGCGTTCGCGGAGATCTGGAACGAGGTGGCGGCGCTCCTGCGGCCCTGACCGGCGCTCGGGACGTCAGCGTCCCGACCGCCTCCAGCGCCCCGGCCAGCGCCCCGGCCAGCGCCCCGACCAGCGTCCCGACCAGCGTCCCGGCCAGGGCAGGATGAAGGCCATCAGGCCGGCGATCATCACGTGGGACCAGTGTCCGACGTTGGTGAGCGCCTCGAGGGTCAGGTGCATGGCCACCAGGCCCAGGGCCCAGACGACGCCCAGGCCGGGGATCCAGAGCAGCACCGGTGCGAGCGCCTCGAGCGCGAGCGCCGCCCAGCTCCCCAGCATGAAGACCTCGCGGAAGGGCGTCCAGTCGATGCCCAGCCGGCTGTGGGTCATGCCGGTCATGGCCACGTACACCATGTCTCCGTGGATCCAGCTCGGCTTGTCCACGCGCGAGAGCCCGGCGGCCAGGTACATGGCGCAGGTGTGGATCTGGAGGAGGCGGAGGGGCCAGCCCGGGGCGAGCCAGCTGGGCGGGTCGGCTGCCGACCTCCCGGCAGCGCGGCGGCGTCGCCAGGCGTCGATCGACACGAAGCGTCCCGTCGGAGCGATGATCGTGTACGCCAGGGGCGCGACCACGTACCCGGCCCAGCTGCCGTCCCAGGCGAAGCCGTTGCGGGCGTAGAAGAGCAGGTGGAGCCCCAGCAGGATCGCGCCGGAGACCCGGGTCCAGGCGCCGGCCGCGAAGGCGAGCGAGGCCAGCACCGCCGCAGCAAACGCGGCGGCGACCACGACCTCCGACGAAACCCCCGTCAGCAACCGGAGGGGCGCCGCCACGAACGGGTCGAGGGGGTCGGCGCCCGGGTTGCGAGCGTAGAACCCGGACCCCGCGAAGCCGCCGGGACCGAAGTACTCCTGGACCCGGGTGACGCGCCCGGCGTAGGTCGAGAAGAGGGTGAGGCCGAGCAGCACCCGCGCCGCGACCAGCCCGTGGAGGGGCTGCGGCACCATCCAGAAGGCTTCGACCGCGCGGGCCCCACGCGCGACGAGCCCGAGAAGGCTTCGCGTCACGGCTCGCCCCACACCTGGCGGACCTGGAGGTCGCTGGGGCTGCGCTGGTCGTAGACGATCCCGGGCGGATCGCAGCGCCAGCGGTACAGCACCACGTGGCTGACGCCGCGCTCTTCTCCGTACAGCGCGCGCCACTCCTGGCTCCAGAGCACGTCCACGAAGTCGAACGGCGGCGCGTCCTGCGGATGACAGAACCAGTCGCCCACCACGGCCTGGTTGAGCGGTGTCGAGGCCCGGAGCAGCAGACTGCGCACCACCCACTCGCGCCGGGGGATGGAGAGCCGAGGCCCCTCGAGCACGCAGCGTCCGTCGGGCGGCTGGAGCCACTCCGGCTCGGCGTCGTCTCGATGGCCGCGGACGTAGATGCAGTCGTTGAGCAGCACCCGGGTGATGCGTTCCCGGGGCGGCTCGAACACGGCGATGCCGCCCGAGATGCCGAGCTTCGCGAGCCCCAGGATGGCCACGGCGCGGGGCGTGTCCGCCCACTCGGGGCGCACCTCCTCGGGCCACGCGGCGAGCAGCAGGCCGATCGCGTAGATGCTGAGCGGCACGGGCAGCCAGCGGCGCAGGCGCCGCCTCCCCGGCGTCGGCGGTGTCGGCATCGTCTCCCCGCTCCCGCGCTGTTCGGACCCCGGCAAGGACGAGGGTCCCCCGCGCAGGGCCCCGCGGGCATCCTATCACGCGTGGGACGAGCCCCGGTCGACCCGCAGCGATCCCCACCACGCCGCCGCCCGAAAATCGCGATACTCGGGCCATGTCTCCGATCGCCCAGGCCTGCGCGCAGCGCCTCGCGCCGGCTCCCGTCACACCCCGGCCGCCCACGCTCCGCCTGCCCGCCCCGACGCTGGAAGCGCCGTGATCGGGCGATCGGACCTCGCAGCTCCCGCCGCCCTGTTCGCCATCGTCGTCGCCGTGTACGCGACCTCCATGGTGAACGGCTTCGTCTACGACGACCACGAGGTCCTGCTGGCCCAGCCGCCGCTCGGGTCCGCGGCCGATCTGGCGCGCATCTTCGCCGAGCCCCACGGCCTCCCGCTGTCGGGTCTGCCGTACTACCGGGCGGTCACGCGCGCCTCGCTGCTCGTGCAGAAGACGCTTCACGGGGACGTGGCCGCGCTCTTCCACCTGGGCAACGCCCTGCTGATGGGGGTGGCGGCCGTGGGCGCCTGGTGGCTGCTCCGCTTTCCGCGCTTCGGACTGCCGCCGGCCGCCGCGCTCCTGGCCGCCGCCGCCTTCGCCCTGCATCCGGTGGCGTCGTCCTGTGTCCACCCCATCGCCTCCGGGCGCGAGACGCTCATGGTCGGGGTCTTCTGGCTGTTCGCGGTGGGGGCGCAGCTCCGGGGCGGGCTGGCCGGCCGCGCCGCCGCCGCGCTGCTCCTGGGCTGCGCGCTCCTCAGCAAGGAGCAGGCGCTGGCCCTGCCCGGGGTGCTCGTGGGGGCGGACGCACTGCGCCTGTCCCGGGATCCGCCGACGACCCTGCGGACCTGGCTCTTCGCCGTCGCCCCCATCGCGATCGTCGTCGCCCTCTACTTCGCGCTGAGGGCGGCGGTGTTTCCGCCGGACCCGTCGGGCACGCCGCCGTGGACCGTGGTCGCCGGCAGCCTGACGCAGAATCCGGCCGGTCCGGTCTGGGCGATCCTCTACGCCCTCCAGAGCGTGTTCGCGCCTCGCGCCGGGCTGGTCTACGAGCCCGCGCTCGAGGTGTGGCTCTCGTGGCCGCGTCTGCTCTGGGCCGCGGCCGGGCTCTGCGCGGTGGTCGCGCTCTGCCTGCGCCGACCTCGTCGGGACCTCCCGGTGCTCGTCTTCTGGCTGGCCTGGATCCCGGTGTGCATGGCGACGACCCTCAACCTGGTTCCTCTCGAGGTGGCGTTCGCCGAGCGCTTCGTGTTCGTCTCGTCGCTGGGGCCGGTGGCGCTGGCGGCGGCCGGCCTGGCCGGTCTGGCCGGCCCGTCCCGGACGCTCCGGGCGCGTCGCGCCGTGGTGGCCCTCGGTGTCGCGGTGATCGCCGTGTTGACGATCCTCAGCATCGGGAGGGGGCGCTTCTACCGCGACGACGTCGCCTTCGCGCGCCAGTGGGTGCGCACGAGTCCGCGACACGCCAACGCCCACTCGACCCTGGGGACCGTCCTGCTCGAGCGGGGACAGGACCTGGAGGCGATGGCGGTGCTGCGCGAAGCGGTCCGCCTGGACCCCGGCCACGCGACGGCCCGCTACAACCTCGCCGTGGCGCTCTCGGAGCGGGGTGAGCTCGGCGAGGCCGCGCTCGAGTTCGAGCGCAGCCTCGCGGCCTACGCCGACAACCCCGACGCCCACTACGCACTCGGCGTGCTTCGCGCACTCGAGGGAAGCAACGGAGCGGCGCGGCGCCACCTCCAGGAGGCGCTGCGGCTGCGGCCCGGCTTCCGGGAGGCCCGGGAGGCGCTGGCCGGACTCCCGCGCTGACGGGCGCGGGCCAGCAGTGACGGAAAGCGGAGCCCGGGCTACTTCACGCAGCGGATCTCGAGCCGGGCGAAGTGGATCACCGCGTTCTGTTCGTAGACCATGGGAAGGCGGCCCTGGGGCTCTGCCATGAGCAGGGCCTGGATCTCTCCGGGCGTGTAGGGAGACGGCCGTCCGCCCCGCACCATCATGTCGATGGTGGTCTGCTGGTCGACGCCCACCTCGAGGCTCTGGATCTCCTCCAGGCCGAGGTCCCACTTGCCCTCCACGCGCAGGGACTCCTGGAGGACGTCGCCCTGGGGTCGCAGGTGGAGCTCGATGAGGGCGCTCTCCGGGTAGCAGTCGGCGAAGTCCTCGCTCCGCGAGACGTCGAACTCCCAGAAGGTGACCTCCGCAAAGCCGTCGCCGGCCACACCGTTCTCCTGGAAGAGGCACTCCTGGGCGATCGTGAAGCCGCCGTTCGAGACCTCCAGCGTCTGCCCGTCGGCGCAGTGCACGGTCGGGGGGGTCTTCGACCCCTTCACCGTGGAGGTGAGCGTCGTCTGGCAGCCGAGGGCCGCTGCCAGCAGGCTCGTGGCCAGAGCCGGAGTTCGCCACAGGACCGTTCGCTCGCGCATCGGGGAGACCTCGTGTTCCGGGAGAGGGCCGCGGCCTCCGGGCCGCACGCCCGGGAAGGCGGGCGCAGTATACCCGGCCGCTCCGCGCCCGCGGAGCCCGTCAGGCTCCGAGGTCGCGCAGACGCGCCTGGACCTGGGCTTCGAGGCCCCGCATGCCCAGCTGTCGTGCCAGGGCGCCCGACTGCCCCCAGCGCTCTCGCGCGCTGCTCTTCTCCCCGTGACGGCCGAGCACGTCGGCCTGCCAGGCCAGGAGCCGGGCGCGCGCCGGGCGGGCTCCCAGGGCATCCACCGACTCGAGGGCGTCCTCCAGCAGCTCGCGGGCCTCGCCGAGCTCGCCGCGCAGGGCGCGCAGGCGACCGAGCGCCGCGGTGAAGGGGCCGGCGTAGAGGATCGGCATGGGGAGGACCCCGTGCTGGTGGGAGACCGGCTCGAGCAGGGCGATCAGCCCGTCGGCGCGCTCCGCGTCGCGAAGGTCCGCACACAGATGGGCCAGCTCCGCCAGCGTGACGTTCCAGCGGATGTTGCGCGGGATCCGCTCCGGGTCCCGGGCGATCATGTCCTCGTACAGCGGCCGGGCCTCCTGGGCGCGTCCGGCCTCCACCAGCGTCCGGGCGGTCACCGCCTGGACCCAGTCGACCGGGCCGGTGCGCACCGGCAGCCTGGGCGGCACCAGGTCGAAGACCGCGTCGTAGCGGCCGCGCTCGCGGTGCAGCCACATGCACTGGGCGCGCTCCACGCCCCGGGCGTAGGGGTGGCCGATCCGCTGCCCCAGCCTGGCCGACTCGGCCCGCAGGCGTTCACCTTCGGCGAAGTCGCCGCGGAGCAGGGCGAAGCCCGCCTGCAGCAGTCGGATGTGCCAGGTGGCGATGGGCAGGGGATCGGGGCCGGCCAGGCCCTCGCCGGTCTCGCGCCAGTGCAGGGCGTCGGCCAGCGCGCCGTGCATCACGCGGTCACAGGACATGTCGAGGAGGGCGATCAGCGAGGAATCGGCGAGCCGTGAACGGCGCGCGGCGGCCTCCGCCTCCACGGCCAGCTCCCGGCGTTCCCCGGCGTGGTCCGGCCCGGCGACGTTGAAGAAGAGGGCGTAGAGCGCGTCCTGGAGCGCGAGATCGTCGCCGCTGCGGCGGGCGGTCTCCACCGCGGCGCGAGCGAGCGGCTCGGCCCGGGCCGGGCTGGCCCGCATGGAGAGGTAGGCCAGCCGCGTCAGCAGCCCGGCGCGCTCGGGCAGGGCGTCCTCCGGCGCGTCGGCCAGGGCGTCCTCCAGGTGAGCCAGCGCTTCGTCGTCCCGGGGCGCCCACTCGGACAGATCGCAGAACCCGATGGCCGCCCGGGCCCGGTCGAGGGGGCGCTCGAGCTCGCGGGCCAGGTCGATGGCCTCGCTGAACACCGCCCGGCGTCGCGCCCGCTCGTGGGCGAGGCCCAGGGCCTCGCCCAGGGCCAACAGAATCTCCAGGCGCCGCGCGGGATCGACGGTCGGGAAGTGGTCCAGGGCCGCCAGCGCCTGCTCGTAGTGCACGGCCGCCTGGTCGTGGGCGAGCTGACGGGTGCTGCGCCGCGCCGCGCCACACGCCAGCTCGAAGGCGCGCTCGGGGTCCACCACCGCCAGCGCCGCATGATGGTGGGACGCGATCTCGGAAAGCACCCGACCCGGGTCGCTCGCGTGTCGGCGCTCCAGCTCCTGGGCCGCGCGGGCGTGCAGGCGCGCGCGCACACCGGCCGTCAGCCCTTCGCTCGCCGCGTCGCGGAACAGCGCGTGGCTGAAGCGCCAGGAGCCCGGGGCGTCGGTCATGGGCTCCACCACGCCGGCGCGCTCGGCCTCGTCGAGGTGGTCCAGCGCCTCGTCCCGCGGCAGGTCGGCCACGGCGGCCGCCAGGGCGAGGGTGAACTCGCGGCCGATCACCGCGGCGGCCCCCACGAGCCGGCCCGCTTCGGGCGAGAGGCGTCCCAGCGGCCGGCGGATGAGGTCGAGCGCCCGCGACGGAAGCGTCACCGCCCAGCGCCTCACCCGTTCGGGGTGCTGGAGATCGCCCCGCTCGGCCAGCAGCCGGATCGCCTCGCGCAGGAAGAGAGGCACTCCTTCGCTGCAGGCGTAGAGCTCCGAGACGAGATCGGAGGGCGCGGTGCGGCCGAGGTGGCCGGCCAGCAGCTCGCCCACCTGTCGCCTCGACAGGCTCTCGAGGCTGAGCGCCCGACAGGCGGGCTGCTGCCGCAGGGACGGGAGGATCTGCTCCACCGGGTGGTCCGGCGGGCGCGGCTCGTCGCGGAGGGTGGCGACGACCAGGATCGAGAGCCCGGAGAGCTCGAACAGCAGGTGCTCCAGGAGCTGCAGGGACGTCGCGCCCGCCCAGTGGACGTCCTCGAGGACGATCAGCAACGGGTCGCGTCGGCTGTGCATCGCGAGGGTGCGGACCAGGGCGTCGAAGAGCAGGAAGCGCCGGCGGTCCGGCGAATCCCCGGGCGCACCCTCGTCCGGGGGACCGGTCGCGACCAGCCCGGGCACCCAGTCGGCGAGCTCGCCGGCGCCTCCGGGAAGCGCCGACAGCGCAGAGGTGTCGGCCCCGCGCTCGACCACCTGACGGAGCACCTGGGCCCAGGGCCAGAAGGCCGGCACCTCCTCGCGGCAGCGCCCGGTCGACACCTGGCCGCCCGAACGCTCGACCTCCAGGGCGAAGCGTTCGCACAGCCGGGTCTTGCCGATGCCCGGGCGTCCGCCGACGAGCAGCAGCGAGCCGCGTGCGGAGAGGCTCTCCTGCCACGCGCTCCGCAGGAGGTCGAGGGCTTCGTGGCGTCCCACGAAGGGCTCGGCGTCCGCGGGCTCGGGGCGGGGCGTTGGCGAGGGAGCTCCGGCCAGCGCCGGCGCGGCCCGCCCGGGGCGGCCGACCTCGACGACGTCTCCGACGAAGCGGTAGCCGCGGCGGGCCACGCTGCGGATCAGCTCTGCGCGCCGGCTGTCTCCGATGGCCTTCCTTGCGAGGGACACGGCGCGGGTGAGCGAGCTGGGGGTGACGACGGTCTCGGGCCAGAGCGCTTCGAGCAGCTCGTCGGCGGAGACCACCCGCTCGCGCTCGCGGACGAGGACGCGCAGCAGCTCGAAGGGCTTGGGCTGGAGCGGCTGCGGAGCGCCGTCCCGGCGCAGCTCGCCGGCTTCCTCATCGAGCTCGAAACGGTCGAAGCGATAGCGCATGGCCGGGTCCGCGGGTTCCCGTAGAGGGTATGCGAGCCCCCGGTGGCCGCCAGTCGCGCCCCGGTCCCGGCCGCTCGCTCACGTCTCCTTGCGGGCGACGTAGTACTGGTTGATCTCGTCGTGGGGAAGGATGGACACATCGATGCGGTCGAATCCCGCCTCGCGGAGCATCCGGCGAGCCGTCCGCTCCCCCCACATGGCGCCCAGTCCCGCTCCCTCGCCGGCCAGGGACACGGTCATGCAGTGGAGACAGGACACGGTGTAGAGAAAGGGCGACATGGGATGCGCGGCATCCTCGTGGACGTGGCTCGTCCCGCGGATGTCCTGCATGAGGAAGGTGCCTCCGGGCCGCAGACAACGCGCGATGGCGGCCAGCACCGCGTCGGGCCTGGCCTGGTCGTGGATCGCGTCGAAGGCGGTCACCCAGTCGTAGCCGGTCGGGTCCGTCAGGTCGGCGACGTCGCGCACCTCGAACCGCGCGTTGCGGAGGCCGCGGTCCGCCGCCTCGGCCCGGGCGCTGGCGATGGCCTCGCCCGAGAGATCGAACCCGGTGAACCGGCTCTTGGGGAACGTCTCGGCCAGGCGGTTCAGGGCCCGGCCGGCCCCGCAGCCCACGTCGAGGACGTCGATGCCCGCCTCGAGGGCGGCCAGGCCGCCCGGCACCAGGGGCACGATCTCTTCGATCAGCAGGGCGACGGTGGTCTGGTCGCTCTCCTCGGCCATCACCTCGTGGAAGCGATCGTAGGAGGAGTAGGGCACGCCTCCGCCGCGTTCGAAGCACTCGAGGATCTCGTCCTCGACCCGCGCCAGCAGGGGGATCCACTGGGCGGTGACCGCCAGGTTCGCGGGCCGCGCCGCGCGGCACAGCGAGGCGGCGTGCTCCGGGGGCAGGCGGTAGGCGCCCGCCTCCGGATCCAGCTCGGTGATGCCGCCGGTGGTCATGGCTCCGAGCCACTCGCGCACGTAGCGCTCGTCGAGTCCCGCGGCGTCGGCCAGCTCGTGGGGGGTGGCGAAGTCCAGGCGGCTCATCACATCGAAGAGCCCGCTCCGGTGCCCGATGGAGATCATCAGGGCGAGGGCGCCTCCGTTGAGGACGCCGGCGACATTCTCGGCGAACGCTTCCGCTCGCTTCGCATCGAACGAGGTCGATTCCATCGTGGATGTCTCCTGCCCCGGGAGCACGGGGCTCCCGAGGCGATGCGATCGGGACGGCCCGATCAGCTCTCCTGGGTCAGGGGGCGGACGGGAGCCGGGCGCTGCCCGCGGCCCGTGAGACGCGGAACGAAGAGCGGCGTCCGCTCCCGCCAGCTCCGGTACCGCTCCCCCAGCAGCCTCGCGAGGTCCGCCTCCTCCATGGGGATGGCGACGAGCACGTATCCCGTCCAGACGAGGGCCAGCAGGAAGTGGCCGGCCGACATGCTGGGCGCGAGCCACATCGTGGCGAACCAGCCCACGTAGAGCGGGTGGCGGATCCACCGGTAGAGGAGCGGCGTGGTGAAGCGCTTCTCCGAGTACGGTCGCCCGAGGAAATGGAGCACCACCTGTCGCACACCGAAGAGATCGAAGTGGTCGATGAGGAAGGTGGAGAGGAGCACCAGGCCGACGCCGGCGAAGAACCCCGCCTGCAGCACCGCGGCGGCGACTCCTTCGGTCGACCACACCACCTGGGGAAGCGGCTGCCAGAACGCGAACAGCGCCACCAGCACGGCCACCGTCGCGAGGACGTAGGTGGTGCGCTCGACCGGGGCGGGGACGATCCGCGTCCACCAGCGCTTGAAGCCCGGCCGGGCCATCACGCTGTGCTGAACGGCGAACAGCAGCAGCAGGGCGGTGTCGACGAGCAGCGCCGGTCCGACGGCGCCGGCGGGGCCCGCGTCGATCGAGCGGGGCACCCCGAGGTTGCCCAGGAACCCGATCAGGTAGAGGAACGAGGCGAAGAAGACGAGGTAGCCCACGATGCCGTAGGCCAGCGCGAGGTAGCGATGCATGGCGGTCTCCCGTTGCCCGGGCCCGCGGCCCGGCCCCGATGCGTTCGAGGTGGGCGCAGGCTATCGGCGAGCGGTGTCCGGGAGCCTCTCCGCCGGCTTACCGTTTCCTTACCGGGCGATGGAACGGGTGCGCTCCGGGGCGGGGGCGGTGCGGTCCGGTGCGGACCGGACCCGGGGCGGGCGGCTGGTTCCCCCGAAGGGCCCAGGGCCCGCCGGGCCCGGGAGGGGCTCTGGGGGCTCCGGGGCGCCTCCGGCGCGTGTCCGCCCGTAGAATGTACGCTACCGTACAATCTCTCCGGCGCTGCGCCGCGCCGGACTTTCCCTCAACGGGCCGCCCGGCGCGGCCGACAGGAGTCCCCATGTCCGATGTCGTGATCGTCGAAGCCGTCCGCTCTCCCCTCGGCAAGCGAAAGGGCGGGCTCTCCGGCATGCACTCCGTCGAGCTGCTGGCCAAGGTCCAGGGCGAGCTCTTCCACCGCAGCGGCGTGGATCCCTCCCAGGTGGGGCAGGTCGTCGGCGGCTGCGTGGGCCAGGTGGGCATGCAGACCATGAACGTCGCGCGCAACGCCTGGCTGACCGCGGGGCTTCCGCTCGAGGTAGCGGCCTCCACCGTGGACGCCCAGTGCGGCTCCTCCCAGCAGGCCAGCAACCTCGCCTACGCCCTGGTCAAGAGCGGCGTGGTGGACTGCGCGGTCGGCTGCGGTGTCGAGGTGATGAGCCGGGTGCCCATGGGCGCCACCATCCCCAAGGACCCCGACGTCGGCAAGCCCGTCACCAAGGAGTACTGGAAGCACTACGAGTGGACGTCCCAGTTCGACGGCGCCGAGCGCATCGCCAGGCAGTGGGGCATCACCCGGCAGGACACCGACGGCTTCGGCAAGCTGTCCCAGGATCGCGCCGCGGCGGCCTGGGCCGAGGGCCGCTTCGACTCGCAGATCCTGCCCATCGAGGCGCCGGAGCTCGACGACGACCGCAACCCCCTCGAGTCCACCCACATCGTGAGCCGCGACGAGGGCCTGCGCGAGACCACCCTCGAAGGCCTCGCCGGCCTGCGCACCAACATGCCCGACGGCATCCACACGGCGGCTACGTCCTCGCAGATCACCGACGGCGCCGGCGCGGTGCTGATCATGACCCGCGAGAAGGCCGAGGCGCTCGGTGTGAAGCCCAGGGCCACCATCGTCGACAGCTGCCTCGTCGGCTCGGACCCGGTGCTCATGCTCACCGGCCCGATCGGCGCCACCCGGAAGCTGCTGGCCGACAACAAGCTGCAGATGAGCGACATCGACGTGGTCGAGATCAACGAGGCCTTCGCCTCGGTGGTGCTGGCCTGGGAGAAGGAGCTCTCGCCCGACATGGCGACGGTCAACCCCAACGGCGGCGCCATCGCCCTGGGCCATCCGCTCGGCGGCACCGGCGCCGTGCTCCTCACCAAGGCCGTGCACGAGCTCGAGCGGGCCGACAAGGAGCACGCCATCGTCACCATGTGCTGCGGCGGCGGACTCGGCACCGGGACCCTGCTGCGCCGCGGCGAGTGACCCGCACGGGATCACACGATCGGGACGCGCCCGGGGCGACCGCCCCGGGCGCGAGCCCCGAGCACGAGCTCGACGCACCGCCCTGGCTGCGGGTCGAGTCGACCCTCATGGCCACCTCGCGGGCGATCCGCGAGGCCTACGACGCCCGCTTCGCGGTCCTCGACCTGAACCTCACCCAGGCGAGCCTGCTGGTCTTCGTCCACGAGGCGGGGCCGCTCCACCAGACCCAGCTGGCCCGCCGGCTGGGGCAGGGCAGGGCGGCCACGGGCTCGACCGTGGACCAGCTGGAGCGGCGCGGGCTGGTCGAGCGCCAGCCCGATCCCCACGACCGGCGCGCCTGGCTCGTGACCCTCACGGCCGCGGGCAAGGAGCGGGTCGACCCCATCACCGAGATCGACCGGGAGCTGCGGGCCGAGCTGCGCCTGGACATCTCCCACGGCGAGCGGCAGCAGCTGGCCGGCCTGCTGCTGCGCCTGCAGGCCAACCTGGCGCGCGTGCTGGCGGAGACGCGAGGGGCCTAACGGCCGCGACCTCGGAACGGTGTCGACCGCCCACGCCGCCTCGCCTGCGGCTCAGGCCCCGTCGCCCAGGGCCTCCAGCTCCTCCCAGCGCGCGTAGGCGGCTGCGAGCTCCGTCTCCAGTTCGGCGAGCCGCTCGAGGACCCGGGTCTGCTGGGCGGCGTCTCCCCCGTAGAACGAGGGCTCGGCGATCCTCGCCCCGAGCTCGGCCTGCTCGGCCTCCAGGCGCTCGATCTTCGCCGGCGTCTGCTCGAGCTCGCGGGCCTCCTTGAAGCCAAGCTTCGCCGGCCGGGGCTTCGGCGGGGCCGGCCGCTTCGCGACCGCCGGCGGGGCGTCGACCCGCGCGGGCTCACGGGTGCGCTGGCGCAGCCAGTCGGAGTATCCGCCCACGTACTCCCGGACCCGGCCGCCGCCCTCGAAGACCAGGGTCGAGGTCACGACGTTGTCGAGGAAGGCGCGGTCGTGGGAGACGAGCAGCAGCGTGCCGCGGTAGTCGATCAGCAGCTCTTCGAGCAGCTCGAGAGTCTCGATGTCGAGGTCGTTGGTGGGCTCGTCGAGCACCAGCAGGTTGGCGGGCTGGGCGAACAGCCGGGCGAGCAGCAGGCGGTTGCGCTCGCCTCCCGAGAGCGCCACGACGGGCGTGCGCGCGCGGTCGGGGCTGAACAGGAAGTCCCGGAGATAGCCGATGACGTGGCGGCGCCGGCCCTGTACGTCGACGTACTCGCTGCCGCCGGCGATGTTCTCGATCACGGTCTTCCCGGGCTCGAGCGCGCCGCGCAGCTGGTCGTAGTAGGCGACCGCCAGCTTCGTGCCCAGGCGCACGCTGCCCGACGTCGGCGCCAGCCGGCCGAGCAGGAGCTGCAGGACCGTGGTCTTGCCCGCGCCGTTGGGCCCCACCAGGCCGATGCGGTCGCCGCGCAGGATGCGCAACGAGAGGTCGTCGACGACCGGCGTCTCGCTCCCGCTCCAGGTGTACGAGACGTGTCGGGCGTCGACCACCAGCTTGCCGGACTTCTGCGTGTCGTCGACGGAGAGGCGCGCCTTGCCCTCGAGCTCGCGGCGCTGGGCGCGCTCTTCGCGCAGGGCCGCGAGCGCGCGCACGCGGCCTTCGTTGCGCGTGCGCCGCGCCTTGATGCCCTGGCGGATCCAGGCCTCCTCCTCGGCGAGCTTCTTGTCGAAGGCCGCGGCCTGGCGGGCCTCGGCCTGGAGTGCGGCCGCCTTCTTCGCCAGGAACGTCGGATAGTCGCCCGGCCACGACGTGAGGGCTCCGCGGTCGAGCTCGACGATGCGCGTCGCGAGCCGCGTCAGCAGCGCGCGATCGTGGGTCACGAAGAGCACGCCGCCGCGGAAGTCGAGCAGCTGGTCCTCGAGCCACTGGATCACCTCGATGTCGAGGTGGTTCGTGGGCTCGTCGAGGAGCAGCAGGTCGGGCGCGCTGACCAGCGCCCGGGCCAGCGCCACCCGGCGCCGCCAGCCGCCGGAGAGCGTGGCGATCCGCGCGTCGGCCGGCAGCTCGAGCCGATCCAGGATCTGGTCCACACGCTGGCTCAGGCTCCAGCCGTCACAGGCGTCGATCTCGTGCTGCAGCCGCTCCATGCGCTTCAGCAGCGAGTCGTCGTCCGCCACGGCGTGGGAGACGTGGTGGAACTCGGCGAGCAGGTGTCCCACGTCGGCGAGGCCCGCCGCGACGACGTCGAACACCGTGGCCCGGTCGTCCAGCGGCAGCTCCTGGGAGAGCCGGGAGATCGCGAGCCCGGGCTGGCGCCAGACCTCCCCGGCGTCGGGAGTCAGCTCGCCGTCCACGATCGCGAGCAGCGTCGACTTGCCCGCTCCGTTGCGGCCGATCAGGCAGACGCGCTCGCCGGCGTCGATCCGGAAGCTCGCCCCGTCGAGCAGGGGCTGCCGCCCGAAGGCCATCGAGACGCCGTCGAAGCTGAGGAGGGGCATGGGGCCGGGAGCATAGGGCGCATGGGCCGGGTCGCACCCTCGGTGCGACCGCCGCGCCCGCTCGACCCGGCTGCGGCCCGGACGGGAGCAGCGGCGCCCCTGGTTGGCCCCGGGCCGCGGTTCCGGACTAGACTCTCGCCGAGCGCCCCGATGGAGGCCGCCCATGACGTTCGCGCAAGCCGCCGAGACCCCGCCCACGCTGCCCGAGGGCGTCGGCATCGTGCCCCGCCGCTTCTCGTTCCGGGACCTGGATTCGATCCCCAAGTACTGGTTCGGGGGCAACAAGATCGTCACGCACATCGAGAACGCCTTCTCGATCCTGATCCCGCCGGGCGAGCGCTTCTTCATCCGCTCGGTGCGCAACTATGCCGACCGCATCGACGATCCGGAGTTCGCGAAGCTGGTGGAGGCCTTCGTCCACCAGGAGGGGCACCACACGCGGGCCCACAACGAGTTCAACCGGCACCTCGGGGACCACGGTGTCGCGATCGATCGCGAAGAGGCCTATGCGGCGAGGCTGATGGAGCGCGCGAGCCGCTGGCTGCCGAAGAAGATCCAGCTGGGAATCACGGTCTTCTTCGAGCACCTCACGGCGACCGGCGCCCACATGCTGTTCGCCGAGCCGGAGTTCGCCCGACACATCCACCCCGAGGCCCTGCGCTTCTGGCGCTGGCACGCGGCCGAGGAGCTCGAGCACAAGGCGGTCGCCTTCGATCTGCTTCGCCGGGTCGGGGGCGGCTACGGGGTCCGGGTGCTCTCGGCGCTGATCGGCCTCCTCTGGTTCGGGCCGGCCATGGCGATGATGGTCCGCCGCATGGCCAAGGAGGATCCCGAGCCCATGACCGACGAGATGCGCGCCCAGGCCCGGGCCCTCGACAAGCTCTCCCGCCAAGTGCAGACGCCGCTCCTGCTCGCCTACTTCAAGCCGGGCTTCCATCCCTGGGACGTGTCGGACGAGGCCTACGTGGCCGAGTTCTCCGCCTCGCCCGAGACCCGCTAGGGCAGCGAGCCCGAGCCGGCGGCCGGCCGCCGGCGCTGCAGACGAACCCGGCGCGCCCCGGGGTTGCTCAGCCTGCGAGCTCCCGGCTTCTCCGAGCGCTTCGTCCGCCCGCCCGCCCCGACCGGGAGCAGCAGGCGAGGCCGCCGACGGCGAGTCCCAGCAGCAGCGCGCTCGCCGGCTCCGGCATTACCGTCGCGGGCGTGCCGAAGCAGACCAGGCCGTCGACCGAGCACCAGTCGAGCACGTCGCCGTCCGAGAGGCTCGCGTAGGAGATGAAGAACGTGTCGGTCGATTCGCCCAGCGCGAGGGCGGGGATCTCGAGTCCGCCGTAGCCGGAGACTCCACCCACCTCTCCCGCGAGGATGTCGGAGCCCGGACCGGCGATGGCTCCCACGCCCACCACGTCCTCGGCCCCCGTTCCTCGCAGGCCGATGCTGTTCGGGTCGACGGCGCCGGAGAACGGCATCGTGGCCGCCTCGGCCCGGAAGAGCAGGGTCACGTCCGCTGGCGCGACCGCACCCGCGAGCACCAGGCCTCCGGCGGGCAGTCCGTCGACTGCACCGAGGAAGTCGACCTCGAGACCTTCGATCAGGACGACCGTGGTGGGTGTGAGGGAAAGGGCCGCGCTGCTCGGGGCAAACGCGAGCGTGGCTGTCAGGACTGCGAGGGATTGGATCCAGGGGGCCAGGCGACGTCGATTCCGCGAGAGCTGCATCTCGAATCTCCGGCGATCTCCTCCCAGCCGGCAATCTACACGGGCGGGCGTCGGAAAGGAAGCCGGTTCGCTCCTGCGGATCCGCCCCCTGCGCTCCCCGTGGGCAGGCCCTCCAGGTCTCGCGCGGATTCGGCACGGGCGAACCAGTCGTTATCCTGAAGCATGGCAGGAGATTGCTCTCACGGTCGCCCGAAGGGTGCGGTGCGCGCGTGAGCCACGATGATCCGGAGCGGGCGGACGCGCGGAGCTTCCCGATCGGTCTGCTGCGCCGACTCGTGGAGGCCTCCGGAGCGGCTCCCCCCGCGAACGGGGTGACCACGGCGCGGACCGGGGAGGCCGACGCTTCGTGGCAGCAGACCCTGGAGCGCGTGTGCGCCGCCAACCGGATGCGGGCTCGGCCGGTCGCCTGGTCGCTGCGCGACGCCGTGGGGTTCGCCCACGAAGCGGTTCCGCTGGCTTCGGTCCGCCGCGGTCGGCACGCGGCGGACGCCTTCGAGTGGTTCGCCCTCGTCGGGCGCAGCGGCCCCCGCGCGCGCGTCGTCCACGAGGACGGATCGAGCCGCTGGCTGGCGGTCGGGGCGCTGGCCCGCTGGATCGGGGTGGAGGATCCGGACGCACCGCTGCCGTGGGCGGTGGTCGAGAGCCGGTTCCCCTCGGCGATCCGCGAGGACCACGGCGACGAGCACGGCTCCCGTGCGGGGGGGCGCACGCCCTTCCGGCGCCTGCTGGATCTGCTGCGTCCGGACCAGAGCGATCTCTGGGCCATCCTGCTGTTCGCCGCCCTGATCGGGGGGCTGACCCTCGCCACACCCATCGCGGTCCAGCAGCTCGTCAACTCCATCGCCTTCGGCGGGCTCATCCAGCCGGTGCTCGTGCTCGCGCTGCTGCTCTTCGCCGTGCTGGCCTTCTCGGCCGTGCTCTCCGCGGTCCAGGCCTACGTGGCCGAGCTGATCCAGCGCCGCATCTTCGTGCGGGTGATCATCGACGTGGCCGAACGGCTGCCGCGGGTCCGCGCCAGCGCCTTCGATCGGCACCACGGGCCGGAGCTCGTGAACCGCGTCTTCGACGTGGTGACCGTGCAGAAGGTGGGCTCGATGCTGCTGCTGGACGGCACGGCGCTGCTCCTGCAGACCCTGGTCGGACTGGTCGTGCTCTCGTTCTACCACCCGCTCATGCTCGGCTTCAGCGGGCTGCTCATCGCGGGGCTGTTCGTCGTGGTGGTCGTGATGGGACGCGGCGCCGTCCGGACGGCGATCGCCGAGTCGAGGGCCAAGTACGCCGTGGTGCACTGGCTCGAGGAGCTCGCGCGTCAGCCCGCGGCGTTCCGCGGGGCGGACCCGCGCAGCTACGCCCGGCAGCGAGCCGACGACCTCACCACGGCCTACGTGGGCGCCCGGCGCATCCACTACCGGATCGTCCTCCGGCAGCTCACCGGAGCGCTGGGGCTGCAGGTCGTCTCGAGCAGCGCCTTGCTCGCCCTGGGTGGCTTCCTCGTGGTTCGCGGCCAGCTCACCCTGGGTCAGCTGGTGGCCTCGGAGCTCATCATCACCGTCACCGTGGCCGCCATCGCCAAGTTCGGGAAGCAGCTCGAGAGCTTCTACGACCTGCTGGCGGCCATGGACAAGCTGTCCGTGCTGATCGACCTCCCGGTCGAGCGCGAGAGCGGCGAGGAGCTCGAGCGCGCGGACGGGCCGGCCGCCGTCGAGATCGCCGGGCTGGATTTCGGATTCGGCCCGGACCTCGTCTTCGAGGGCCTCGACCTGCGCATCGAGGCCGGCGAGCGCGTTGCCCTGTGCGGCGCCATCGGCTCGGGCAAGAGCTCGCTGCTCGACCTGCTGTCGGGTACGCGCGAGCCCTCCGGCGGCTACCTGGCGATCGACGGGCAGGACTACCGCGAGCTCGACCTGGAGTCCATCCGGCGCGCGACGGCACTCGTGCGCGAGGACGAGGCGTTCACCGGCAGCATCCTCGAGAACGTCCAGCTGGGTCGCCTGGAGTTCGGCCGACGCGACGTCCTGCAGGCGCTCGAGCCGGTCGACCTGCTCGACGAGATCCGCGCGCTGCCCGACGGCCTCGACACCCGACTCTCGGCCGACGGGCGACCGCTCTCCCACAGCCAGGTCACCCGGCTCATGCTGGCCCGCGCGCTGGTGTCGCGCCCGCGGCTGCTCCTGGTGGACCGGGCGCTCGACGAGTTCGACCGCCGCACGCGCGAGCGCATCGGCGACCTGCTGTTCGAGCCCGGGGCTCCGTGGACCCTGGTGATCGTGTCCGAGCGCGACGACCTGGTGGGCCGCTGCGCCCGTCGACTGCAGCTGAACGGGCAGGGGCCGCCCGGGCCCGACGACCGGTCCTCGAACGTGGCGAAGCTCGCCGCGCCGGCGGCGCGAGGAGAGGCGCGATGAGCGGCGTCGAGCCCGGCTGGCGCGCGGACGTCTCCTCGCTGCAGCTCGCCCGGGCGCCGGCCGCGCTGCGGATCTTCGTCCGCCTGCTGATCCTGTTGTTCCTGCTCGTGGTGCTGTCGCTCATCGTGGTCCCGTGGCAGCAGAACGTGCCGGCCGCGGGCCGGGTGTCGGCGCTCGACCCGTTCGACCGCACCCAGACCATCGCGGCCCCGGTGAGCGGGCGTGTGCGCCAGGCGTGGGTCGCCGAGGGATCGAAGGTCGCCGAGGGCGATCGGCTGCTCGAGATCGTCGACAACGATCCGGCCATCCTGAGCCGACTGGAGCGCCAGCGCGAGGCGCTCGGCGCCCAGGCCGGGGCGGCCGAGGAGAAGGTGCGGGTCTACGAGACCCAGGTGGAGGCCCTCTCCACGGCCCAGAACCTCGCCGTGGAGGCCGCCCAGAGCCTGCTCCAGGTGGCCGCGGCCGACGTGCGATCCGCGCGCCACGCCGTGGACGCGGCCGAGGCCGCGGCCGAGCAGGCGCGCCTGAACTTCGAGCGACAGCGGCAGCTGGAGGAGGAGGGGCTCGCTTCCTCGCTCGAGTTCGAGGTGGCGGAGCGGGTCTACAAGCAGGCTCGTGCCGAGCTCGAGCAGAGGCGCCAGGCCCTGCGCGCCAGCCTCAACGAGGAGAAGGCGCGGCTCGCCGATCTCGGGCGGGTGAAGACCGAGGCCCAGGCGCGCATCGAGTCCGCCCGGGCGGAGCGCCAGAGCGCGCAGTCCGAGGTGGCGGCGAAGGAGGAGGAGCTCTCCGCCCTCGACGTCCGGATCGCCCAGCAGAACACCCAGCTCATCGTCGCTCCGCGCTCGGGCACGGTGTTCCGGCTGTACGCCAGCCCCGGGGCGGAGCTGGTGAAGGCCGGCGATCCGCTGGTGGCGCTCATCCCCGAGGTCGAGCGCCAGGCCGTCGAGCTGTGGGTGGACGGAAACCACGTGCCCCTCATCCGACAGGGGAGGGCGGTGCGGCTGCAGTTCGAGGGCTGGCCGGCCGTGCAGTTCAGCGGCTGGCCCTCGGTGGCGGTGGGGACGTTCGGGGGCCGGGTCGCCTTCGTCGATCCCAGCGGCGACGGGCAGGGACACTTCCGGATCCTCGTCGTGCCCGACGAGGACGATGCGCCCTGGCCGTCCGCCGAGCTGCTGCGCCAGGGAGCCCGGGCCAACGGCTTCGTGCTGCTCGACCGGGTCCGACTGGGCTACGAGCTGTGGCGCCAGGCGAACGGCTTCCCGCCCACCGTGGCCATGGAGAGCCGTGGCGAGACGCCGCCGCCGCGCAGAGGGACGGACACATGAGGCTTCCTGCGTCCGCGGCGGTGTGGGTGGGTGCGCTGATCGCGTTGGCGGCGAGCGCCCGGGCCCAGAGCGTGCCCGATCGGGCGGCCGTCGCCGCTCCGTCTGCGCCGCTCGAGCTCCGCGAAGTGCTCGAATCCGTCGACCGCTTCCACCCGCTGTGGCTCGCCGTGGAGCTCGAACGGGAGCGCGCCGAGGGCGAGCTGCTCGCGGCCCGGGGCGCCTTCGACACCCGACTGCGCGCCGGCGGAGAGGGCGTTCCACAGGGCTACTACGACCGCTACACCGCCGACCTGGGCATCGAGCAGCCGACCCGCCTGTGGGGCAGCCGCTTCTTCGGCGGCTACCGCATCGGACGCGGCGACTTCCCGTCCTACCTGGGTGGGCTCGAGACCAACAAGGCCGGAGAGCTGAGGGCGGGCGTGGAGGTGCCCCTGCTCCGGGGCGGCTTCACCGACGCCGCCCGCACCGCGCTGCGCCAGGGCGAGATCGGCCGCCGGGCGGCGGAGCCCCGGATCGAGCTGGCCCGGCTCGAGATCGTCCGCGACGCCAGTGACAGCTTCTGGAGCTGGGTGGCCATGGGTCTCAACGTCGAGGTGGAGACGCGCCTGTTGGTGGCGGCCCAGACGCGCCAGGAGCAGCTCTCGGGCCGGGCCGATCGCGGCGCCATCCCGCGCATCCAGCTCGTGGACAACGAGCGGCTCATCGTCGACCGGCGCATCCGCCTGCGCGGCGCCGAGCGCGACGCCCAGGAGGCGGCGATCGCGTTGTCGCTGTTCCTTCGGGACGAGCGCGGCCGGACCTCGTTGCCGGGTCGCGAGCGGCTGCCCTCGGACTTCCCGGCGGAGCGCCTGTGGGGCGCCGAGCAGATGCGGAGCGACATCGAGCGGGCCCGGACGTCGCACCCGGCGCTGCGCCGGCTCGCGCTGCGGCGCTCGGAGATCGAGGCGCGCTACGAGCTCGAGCGCAACGGCCTGCTCCCCGATCTGCGGCTCAAGCTGGAGGGATCCCGGGACCTGGGCCGGAGCGAGGGCGGAATCGACACCGATGGCTCCTTCGCCTCGGATTCCAGGGACGACACCGAGGTGAAGGCGTCCCTCCGGCTCGAGCTTCCGGTGGCCCAGCGCCGGGCCCGGGGCCGGGTGCTCGCCCTGCGCGCCCAGCTGCGGCGCCTCGACCTCGAGGCGCGCCTGGCGCGGGATCGCATCGAGGCGGAGGTGCGGACTGCCATGTCGGACCTCTCCGCGGCCTTCGACCAGACCGTCCTGGCCCGGAAGAACCTCGATCTGGCCCGGGAGCTCGAGCGGGCCGAGGTCCGCAAGCTGATGCTGGGCTCGAGCGACCTGATCGCCGTGAACATCCGCGAGATCCAGACCGCCGACGCCGCCCGCGCGCTGATCTTCGCCCAGGCGGCCTACTTCCGATCGGTGGCGCGCTACCGCGCGGCGATGGCCGCAGCCGGCGAGCCCCATCCCTCGGACGCGCTGGCGGACGGCCCGGCCAGCCCGGGCTGACCCCGGGCCCGCGGTCGCTTTCGCCGATCCCCGGACCCGATTCCGCGCGCCGGGCGGTGTGTCGACTATCCTGTCTCACGCCATGTCGGACGAGCCCGAGCGCAGCGAGTTCCACGTCCCCCGACTCGGCCCCCTCGAGATCGCGGTCCTCGATCGCCTCTGGGACGAGGGGGAGCTGGACGTGCAGTCTGCCCACCGGCTCGTGGGCGCGTCCCGTGGCCTGGCCCGGAGCACCCTCCACTCCACCCTCGAACGCCTGGTGCGCAAGGGACTGGCCTCGCGCCACAAGCGCGGACGCGCCTACGCGTACCGGCCGGTCGTGACCCGTCGCGAGTGGATCACCCGCGCCCTGCGCCACGTCCTCGAGTCCATCCCCGGAAGTCGGGGTGCGCCGGCGCTGCTGAGCTTCGTGGAGCTCGCGGACCGGGCGGGAGAAGACAGCCTCGAAGCCCTCGAGGCGCTGGTGCGGCAACGCCGCCGCGAGCGCGCGGAGGCGGAGGAATGACGTTTCTCGCCACCCTTGGACTCGTCGCCGGGCTGTGGCTCCTCGCGCTCGCCGCCTGCAGCCTCGCCGTGGCCGCGGTCTGGCCGCTCGTTCGCCGCGGCCTGCCGGATCGGCACCCCGACCTCAGGAGCCGGCGGGTTGCGGGGCTGGCGATGGCCCCCATGCTCGTGTCCGGCGCCGCCGTGGTCCTGTGTCTGGCGCCGGGTCTCCTGGGCCTCGTCGGATGGACGACCGACCACTGTCTGGCCCACCCCGACCATCCGCACCTGTGCCTGGTGCACCCGACGGCCGAGCTCACGGCGACGGCCGCCCTGCTGCTGGCAGCGGGGATCGGTGCACTCCTGCTGCTGGCGGGCCACGGCGCCCGGCAGGTCGCGGGGGCGCGGCGGATCGGCGCGCCCTTCGCCGCGCTGTGCACGACGCAGCTGGCTCCGGGCGTCGACCGAGTGGTCTCCGAGCGGCCGTTCTCCTTCACCTCGGGACTCCTGCGACCGGTCGCATACGTCTCGTCGGCGCTCTGCGAGGCCCTTTCTCCCGAGGCGCTCGCGGTGGTGGTGGCCCACGAGCGGGCCCACGTCCGGAGGCGCGATCCGCTTCGCTGGATCGCCGCGGCGACGCTCTCGCTGGCGCTTCCGCCCGCGGTGCGGCGCGAGCTGATCGGCGAGCTGGAGCTGGCCTCGGAGCAGGCGTGCGACGAGGCGGCCGCTCGGGCGGTGGGCGACCGGCTGCGGGTGGCGGAGACCCTGCTCGCCGCCGAGCGCCTGATGGCCTCGGCCGACGCCGGACTCCGGCCCGCGGTTGCGGGACTGGGCGGAAGCGCCGTGCCCGCGCGGGTGCGCAGCCTCCTGGATGCGCCGCGACCTCGGCCGCGGAATCGGGCCGGGACGATCGCGTTGGGCCTTCTCGCGGCGCTCGCGCTCGCCGCCGACCCCATCCACCACGGGGCCGAGCACCTGGTGGAGTGGCTCCTGCTGGGGCACTGAAGCGCCGAACTCCGATCCCTGGTCGGACATCCGGACCCTGCCGTAGGGTTGCGCCCGGATGCGCCCTCGCTCGCCTGCTCCTGCCCTGTTCGCCCTGGGGATCTTCACCCTGGCCACGCCGTGGCCGGTGTGCGCCGACGATCCAGCCGGCGAGGACCCGGCGGTGGACACCCTCGTCGTCACGGGCGAGCGACCCGGGACGGCCACCTCGGCGCTCACCATTCCCGCCGAGGACTTCGAGCTCCGCCCCCTCGAGAGCGGGGGCCAGATGCTCGAGGCCGTTCCCGGCCTGGTGACCGCCCAGCACACGGGCGGAGGCAAGGCCGAGCAGTACTTCCTGCGCGGGTTCGACGCCGACCACGGCACCGATCTCGCCGTCTACTTCGACGGCGTACCCATCAACCTGCGCAGCCACGCCCACGGCCAGGGCTTCCTCGACCTGCACTTCGTGACCAAGGAGACCATCGATCGGCTCGACGCCGAGAAGGGCCCGTACTGGGCCCGCTACGGCGACTTCGCCACCGCCGCGGTGGTGGAGTACGTGCCGTTCCCGGAGCTCCCCGAGTCCTTCGTGAAGTTCGAGGGAGGCGAGTTCGGAACGCTCCGCTCGGTCGCGGGGCTCTCGCCCCGGGTGGGTCCGTTCCGGGCGGACGGCCCCGCCCGGGGGTTCGTATCCCTCGAGGCCTACCGCAGCGACGGGCCCTTCAACGACGACGAAGGGCTCGAGCGCTTCTCCGGTCTGGCCCGGGGCCAGGTCGAGCTCGGCTCCGACGCGACGCTCTCGGGCCACCTCCTGGGCTACTACGGAAGCTGGAACGCCTCGGGCCTGATCCCCGACGACGGACCGCTGTCGAGCCGCTGGGGCTCCCTCGACCCCTCCGAAGGCGGACGCTCGACCCGCGCCCAGGGAAAGCTGCAGCTGGACTGGACGCCCTGGGAGGGCGGCCAGCTGATGGCCAACGCCTACCTCGCCTACTACGACCTCACCCTCTACTCGAACTTCACCTACTTCCTCGAGAACGACGATGCCCGAGGCGACGGCATCGTGCAGGAGGACCAGGACCGCATCTATGCCGGGGGCCGGGTCGAGCTGAGCCAGGTGCTGGACGGGGTGCTGCCGGCGGGGCTGCGGGGACGGGTGCAGGGCGGCGTGGAGACCCGCTACGACACGGTGGAGGTGCTCCTGGGAACCCAGACCCGGCGGGGCTTCAGCGGCTGTCAGCGCGACCCGGCCGACGACCCCGCCCAGGCCTGCAACGACGACCGCGTGCGCGAGCTGTCGGTGGAGCCCTACGTCCAGCTCCACCTCGCGCCCGTCGCCTGGGTCGACCTCGACCTGGGGCTGCGCTTCGCCTGGTTCCGCTATGCGGGACACGACCGGGTGGCGAACCGCGCTCGCGGCGCGAGCCACGACGACGCATGGCTGCCCAAGGCGAACGTCACCTTGTCGCCGTTCGCGAGCGACGGGCTGCTCCCGAGCGCGATCGAGCCCCTCCGAGCGCTCGAGATCTACGGCAACTTCGGCATCGGCTATCACTCCAACGACGCGCGCGCGGTCTTCGCCGACTCGAACGAGGACGCCCTGGCCACCGCCGTGGGCGGAGAGGTGGGCGTGCGCACCCGCTTCTTCGACCGGCTGGAGGTCGCCGTCGCCTGGTGGACCCTGAAGCTCGACGACGAGCTCGTATTCGTAGGCGACGAAGGCACCACCGAGTCGGCCGGCGAGAGCCATCGCCAGGGCGTGGAGCTGGCCTCCACGCTGTGGCTCACCGACTGGCTCTACCTGCGCGGCGACGTCGGCTACACGAGCGCCCGGCTCGACGACGGCGACCGCCCCGTCGCCCAGGCGCCGCGCCTGGTGGCCAAGGGCGCCACGGGCGTCCGCTACGAAGGGTTCGCGGCCGAGCTGAACGTGCGCCACCTGGGCGAGCGCTACGCCACGGAAGAGGCGTACCACCCGCGGCTCTCGGACTACACGGTCTTCGACTTCGCCGCGCGCTACCGCTGGCGGTTCCTCGAAGTGGGATTCGCCGTCGAGAACCTCACCGACACGAAGTGGCGAAGCTCGGAGTTCTACTACGAATCGCGGCCGACCCGGGGCGGATCCGCCTCCGACGACTTCCACTTCACGCCCGGCAACCCGCGCAACGTCCGCGGCTGGATCACCGGCTACTTCTGACGCCAATCCGGCCCGCCGGGCCGCGTGGCATCCGCCGTCGGCCGGCCGCGGTGGCCAGCGCGAGTGCTCCGGCCAGCAGCGGCGTCACCCCCGGCTCGGGGATCCAAGTCAGCCCCGACAGGTTCGTCACGGGGCTGCCGCCCAGGTTGGTGGGGCCCACCAGCGTGGTCTCGGCGGTGTCGGGGTCGAGGCGGAAGAAGCTCCCGTTCCAGACGGCCCAGAGGGTGCCGTCGCTGCGGAACGAGAGACCCGCCAGGTTGTCTGCCGGCAACCCGGGCAGGTCGGTGACGCCGACCAGGGTCACCGATCCGTCCGACGGATCGATGCTGTAGAGCGTCGGGGTGGCGGTGGCGGCCGGCGACTGGCTGAGACCGTAGAGCGTGCCGTCCGGCGCGTAGTCGAGGCCGTCGAACGCCAGCGTCGAGCCCACGAGCGACGAGTCGGCGGCGTCGAGGTCGACGGTGGCGAGGATGGAGCCGGCGCCGAAGGCGGCCATCACCACCCCGGTGCCATCGGCGCGCAGGGCGATGGCCCCCTCGCCGGTCATGTCGGTGGGAATCGGGACCTGCTCGAGCACGTCCGCCGTGGCCGGGTCGAGACGCAAGAAGCGATCGACCGTGGGGGCGAACATCCAGAGCTCGCCGCCCCGGTCGGTCAGGCCGAAGCTGCCGATGAGGCTGGTGAAGCCCTCGATCTCGCCGACGAGGCTCAGCTCTCCGGTCATGGCATCGACCTGGTAGAGCCCATCCTGGAAATCGACGGCGTAGAGCGAGGCCGCGCCGGCCCGGGATGCGGCGCCCCAGAAGGCCGCGAGGGCCACCAGGGCCCACACCAGCGCGCGGGTGACGCGCGCGTGGGGCACCCGGCATCGTCGATCTTCGGGGGGACACGACGTCACTCGAGGGGATCTCGACAGCATCGTCGACCTCCCCGCGCATCCTACCATGATCGGTGGATCCGAAGGCGCGGCTCGCGCGGGCTCGCCATCCGCGAGAACCCGGCGGCCGCACCTGCAACGATCCCCTGCGTCGGCCTCCGCCGGACACGAAATGCGTCGAGTCGGTCTTGCCCCTCATCTCCAGCGCGGCGCTCGGACCGCGGCGATCCGGGTACACTGCGCATGCGAGCGGGGGAAGGACGGACGACGTGGACCGACTGGCCGACTACGCAGCCATCGCCGAGATCTTCGGCGCCCTCACCATCGTGTTCAGCGCCCTGTTCGCGGCCGTGCAGTACCTGGAGTACCGCAAGCGCCGCTCGAGCGAGGCCGCCGCCGAGCTGTGTCGTCGCTTCGCCGAGCCCGAGCTGGGACGCGCGGTCAACGTGGTGCGGGGCCTCCCGGACGGCGTCACCCTGAAGCAGATCGAGGCCATGGACCCGGAGTGTCAGCAGGCGGCGCAGATCGTCGGCATGGCGTTCGAGACCATGGGGCTCATGGTGTTCCGGGGCATGGCCTCGTTCAGCACGATCCAGGACCTCACCGGTGGGCTCCTGTTGATGATGTGGCGGAAGATATCCGTATGGGTGGAGGAGACACGGGTCGAGCAGGGCAACCCGCGCTTCGCCGAATGGGTCCAGTGGCTGGCCGAGCGCATGGCGGAGTGCGAGCAGCACAAGGTGCCCGCGCACATCGCCCACGCCTCGTGGAGGCGCCACCTGCGCTGAAGAGGCGAGCCGTCCGGTCCTCCTGTCCGTTCGCGCGCCGGGCCGGACGGCACGGGTGCGCTACCGCCCCCCGCCCTCTCTCCGCACGAACAGGAAGTCGCCGCCTGCGTGGCCGGCCTTGCGGATGTCGGCCAGGTCCGGGGCCTGGTCCGCGGCCAGCATCACCGGCCGCCGGATCCGGGCGTAGAGGGTGGTGGTGTCGAGGACGCCCTGGTTGCGCCGGAGGGAGTCGAGGAAGGCGGCGGCGAAGGCCGAGTGGCTTCCGGTGCCGTCCTCCACCGGCTCCTCGCCTCCGGAGCTGAGCACGATGCGGGCCTTCTCGCGCGACAGCCGCTCCCAGTCGCGGGTGTTGCGCTCGCTGGCCGTCATGCGGATGCCCCGGGTGAGGGTTCCGGAGTAGCAGCTGTCGGCCACCACGAGGACGTGCTTGGCGCGCAGGGCCCGGAAGTGGGCGGTGATGGCGGAGTTCGCGATCCAGCGCACGGGGTTGTCCGGCTGGGCGTCCACCGGCAGCCAGTAGCCCTCGTCCGCGTCCGCGTCGAGCCAGCCGTGGCCCGCGTAGTAGATGAGCAGGTTGTCCTCGGGCCCGAGCTTCTGGCGCAGGCCCGAGAAGGCGAGGAGCACCTGCTCGCGGGTGGCGTCGAGCAGCAGCTCCACCTCGAAGCCGTAGGCGTCGGCCAGCAGCCGGGCCACGGCTCGCGCATCGTTGCGCGCGGTGCGCAGGGGCGGGAGGTGCCGGTAGCCGTCGTTGCCGATCACGAGCGCGTGGTAGCGGCCGAAGGCCGACGGGTCGGCGACCCGGCTCTCGGCCGAGAGCGCGGTGGTCGCGGGCGCCGAGAGGGGGGCTCCCGGCGCGGGAGGCACGGACGAGGGTGCCCGGGCGACCACGCTCTGCGCCGCCAGCTGGCGCGCCAGCCACGGCTCGCTGTCGAGCTGGACCGGGACCATGCGCAGCTTCACCGGGCCCAGGGCGCCGTGGAGCGTGATGTCCAGCCCCCGGTCGTCTCCGACAACGCCCTCCCAGGCTCCGTTCGCGGTGAGGTCGAAGCCCGAGAACGTGCGGGGGCCCGTCTGTCGCAGGTCGCGCACGACCACCTGATCGGCTTTCACCCCGAGCACGACCGCCGTGTAGCCCTGGGTCGCCACGATCCGCCCCCGGTCCACGCGGAACAGGACCTGGTTCTCCTCCAGCCGCCACAGGCCGTCGATCGCCAGGGGTTCGGCCGGCGGAACCTGGCTCGCGAGGGGCAGGTTCAGGGGGACGGCGCAGGCCGCGCCCACGGCCGCCAGGGCCAGGGCCGCGAGCACGCGGGTGCGGTCGAGCAGAGTGCGGGGGTCGAGCATGGTCGTGGGTCCCTCGTCCCGATGCTTCGGTTCCGCACCGGGAGGCGCCATGGGCCATTCGGCACAGGGGGAAAGAACTGCTTCAGTTGCAATGGGTTACAGGTCGGCCTGACGAAAATACTCGATGGTGCGCGAGAGCGCCTCGGCCTCGCCGTAGAGGGGCTCGTAGCCGAGGTCGCGCCGGGCCTTCCGCCCGTCGAAGGTGTGGGTGTGGCAGACGAAGCGCACGCTCGATCGGGTGAGCGTCGGGACGAACCGGAAGAACGGGCGGCAGGCCACCGCCGCCGCCTCGGCGGCCGCGCCCAGGGCGTACACGACGGGGTAGGGGACGCGACGCGTTCGCGGCGGCAGCGTCTCGCCCAGGGGCTCGAGCACCTGCTCCATGAACTCGAGGAAGTCCACCGCCGGGGTGTCGTCGGTGATGAAGTAGGACTCGCCCCCGACCGCGGGGTTCCCGTCGAACAGGCGCTGCAGGGCGAGCACGTGGGCGTGGGCGACGTTGCCCACGTACACGTGCTGGAAGGCCGCCTTCCCGTCGCCCAGGCGGAAGGGCAGCCGGCCCGCGCGGACCACCCGCAGGACGTTGGCCACGTGGTACGGGTCGCCCTCGCCGTACATGCCGCAGGGGCGGATGGCGCAGGTCGCCAGACGGCCCGAGCCCGGCTCCTCCCCGTCGCGGGCCGAGCGGGGGCTGCCGTGGGCCGCGAGCACCCGCTGCTCGGCCAGGGCCTTGGTGCGGGCGTAGTCGTTGGCGAAGCGCTCGGGGTAGGGGAGCGACTCGTCGGCGTCCACCACGGGCCTGGTGCCGCACACCACGTCCATGCTGCTGGTGTAGACGAGGCTGGGCACGCCCTCTTCGCGACAGGCCGCGAGGACGTTCTCGGTTCCGCCGACGTTGACCTCTTCGAGCCGTTCGGGGGTGGCCTCGCCCCAGTCGACCAGGGAGGCCGCGTGGACGACCGCGTCCACGCCCCGGCAGGCCCGGCGCACGGCCTCGGCGTCGCGGACGTCGGCCACGATGGGCGTGGTGCCCGGAGGCAGTGCGGCGCCGTCCACCTCCAGGTCCAGGAGGAGGATCTCCTCGGGTGCGCGCCCGAGCGGTCCGTCGGGCTTCGCCAGCTCGCGGGCGATGGCGCGCCCCAGGAAGCCGCCGCCCCCGGTGACCAGCACTCTCTGGATCGACCTGTCCGCTCCCCGCATCGATTCCCTTCCGAGCTCCCATGCTCGCATGCTCTCTGCCCGCAAAATCGCCGACTGCACGTTCGCCGGCCCCGCCCGCGCCGCCGACTAGCGCCAGCCGCGCGGGTTGACCTCGACCTCGGCCCGCCACGCCTCCAGCTTCGCCGCGAGGCGGGCCGCCTCCTCGGGGTAGAGGGAGGCCAGGTTGTGGGCCTCGGCGTCCGCGGCGAGCTCGAAGAGCTGGGGCTTGCTGCGCCCCATGTCTCCGCTCTCGGCGAGATACTTGAAGCGCGCGTCCCGCAGCGCTTCGGTCTCGCTCCCCAGTGCGGCCATGTAGTACAGCACCTCGTGGGGGCTCGCCCCGCCAGACGAGAGCATCGCGGTCAGGTCCCGACCGTCGATCACGCGGTCGTCGGGCTCCGGCAGCCCGGCCAGGGCCAGCAGCGTCGGGAAGAAATCGGTGTTCATGGCCATGGCGTCGCTCACGCTTCCGGCCGGGATGCGCCCCGGCCAGCGGGCGATCATCGGCACGCGCTGTCCGCCTTCGTAGGTCTGTCCCTTGCGGCCGCGCAGCCGTCCCGGGCTTCCGTTGTAGTCGGCGCCGTTGTCGCTGGTGACGATGACGAGCGTGTTCTCGTCGAGCCCGAGCCGGGCCAGGGCGTCCAGTATCCGGCCCACGCTGCGGTCGAGGTCCTCCACCACGTCCCCGTAGACTCCGCCGGCCGAGCGCCCGGCCTGCTCGGCCGACGCGAAGTGGGGGACGTGGGGGAAGGTGTGGGCCACGTACAGGAAGAAGGGACGGTCGCGCCGGGCCTCCATGAAGGCGATGGCTTCGTCCGTGTAGCGCGCGGTCAGCGTGCGCTGGTCGACGCCGTCGCCCCGGTCGTCGTCGGCGTCCCGGAACGCGCGCAGGAAGCCCGCCGGCCGCCGCAGGTCGCGCTCCTCGATGGCGTCGTTCCGGTAGACGTGCAGGGGGAGCATGTCGTTGCTCCAGAGCACGCCGTAGTAGGAGTCGAACCCGAAGTCGTTGGGTCGGTGTCCCGGGGTCTCGCCCAGATGCCACTTGCCGACCATCCCCGTTGCATAGCCGGCGGCGCCCAGGACCTCGGGGAGCAGGATCTCGTCGCGCAGCAGCTCGTTGCCCCAGCCCAGCATCCGGCGGAGAGTGGCCGCGGGCTGGGCCTCGCTGAAGAAGACGTGGCGGTGGGTGCGCGAGCGAATCGGGAGCCGGCCGGTCAGCAGCGCGGCGCGAGACGGGGTGCAGACCGGCGACGCCGAGTAGAAGTCGGTCAGTCGGATCCCCTCGTCGGCCAGGGCGTCGATGCGCGGCGTGCGGATCAGGCGGTTGCCGTAGCTTCCCAGATCGCCCCAGCCGAGATCGTCGAACAGGATGAGGACGATGTTGGGCGCATCGGCCGCGGCGTGGGGAACCGAGCTCAGGTAGGCCGCCTTCTCCGCGAGGCGCTCGGTCGGAAGCGACGAGTCGAGCCAGGTCACCTGGGCCCAGCGACCGGCGGCGAGCAGCACCGCCGCCGCGACGACGAGGACCGTGGCGTAGCCCACGGCGAGCGCCAGGCGGTGGAGCCATCGCCCGATGAATCTGCGGATCATGCCCCCAGCGTAGGGCGCTTTGCGGCCGCTCGAAGGGCCCTGGTCGAGGGCGCGTTCCGTGCGAGGAAATGTCCCGATCCGGCGCCCTCCATGGCATCCTCGACCCGGAGGAGCCCATGGACTTCCGCGACACCTCGCTCCCGCTGGAGGAGCGCGTCTCGGCCCTGCTCTCGGAGCTCACGGTCGACGAAAAGCTCTCCCTGTGCGCGGGGCGGAACTTCTGGGAGACGAAGCCGGTGCCGCGCCTGGGCATCCGCTCCTTCCGGCTCACCGACGGTCCGCGGGGCGTCGCCTTCCACTCGGCCCGCAAGCGGGGCACCGCGTTTCCGTCGGGCATCGCCCTCGGCGCCAGCTGGGATCCGGACCTGGCCCGGAGGATGGGCCAGGCGATCGGGCGCGAGACCCGGGCCGCGGGCTGCCAGGGGGTGCTGGGTCCGGCGGTGAACCTCTGCCGCACTCCGCTCTGCGGCCGCACCTTCGAGTACCTCACCGAGGATCCCCACCTGAACGCGCGGCTGGCGGCGCCGTTCGTCCAGGGCGTGCAGAGCGAGGGGGTCGCCGCCTGTCTCAAGCACTTCGTCGCCAACAACCAGGAGACGAACCGCATGCGCCACAGCTCGCAGGTGAGCCAGCGGGCCCTGCGCGAGCTGTATCTGCCGGTCTTCGAGGCCGGGGTGCGCGACGGCGGCGCCTGGTCGGTGATGGCCGCCTACAACGCCGTCAACGGGGTGGCGGCGTGCGAGAACGAGGAGCTTCTCTGGGAGGTGCTCCGCCAGGAGTGGGGCTTCGACGGCTTCGTGGTCTCGGACTGGTTCGCCGTGCGCCGCACGAGCAGCGCCGAAGCCTGTCTGCGCGCCGGGCTCTCCCTGGAGATGCCGGGTCGGGGCTCCCGCTATCGGCTGGGCGCGCTGCGGGCGGCCCATCGCCAGGGCCGGATCGAGGAGGCGGCGCTCGACCGCGCACTTCGGGGGCTGCTGCGCGTGATGTTCCGGACCGGCCACATCGACGCTCCGCCGGTCCGGCGGCGCGGGCCCATCAGCTCCCCGGAGCACCAGGCGCTGTCCCGGGAGGCGGCCGAGGCGGGGATCACCCTGCTGCGCAACCAGGGGGGTCTGCTGCCCCTCGATCCCGGGCGCCTGGGCAAGCTGGCCGTTCTCGGACCCTCGGCCCGGCGGCGTCACGGCTGGCCGCTCTGGGGGGGCAGCTCGGGGGTCTGGCCGCCCCACGAGGTGACGCCCCTGCGCGGAATCGCCGAGGCGCTCGGCGACCGCGTCGAGCTCGTCGGATCGGCGGTGGAGGCCGACGTCGCCATCGTCTGCGTGGGGCAGAGCCACCGGCCCGGTCTCGATTCCGAGGTGCGGGACCGGAGCCGCCTGGAGCTGCCGGAGTCCCAGGTGGCGCTCATCCTGCGCACCGCGGCGGAGAACCCGAACACGGTGGTGGTGGTGGTGGCCGGCAGCCCCATCACCATGGACTGGGCCGACTCGGTGGCCTCGATCCTCGTCGCCTGGTATCCCGGCATGGAGGGCGGGCGGGCGGTCGCCAACGTGCTCACCGGAGCCGCCGAGCCGGCGGGGCGGCTCCCGGTGACGTTTCCCCGGCGCCTGGGCGATTCCCCGGCGCACCGATCCGCGAGGAGCTTTCCCGGGGACGCGAGGGAAGTGCACTACGACGAAGGCGTCTTCGTCGGCTACCGGCACTTCGACCGCGAGGGCATCGAGCCGCTCTTCCCCTTCGGCCACGGCCTCTCGTACACGCGCTTCGAGTACTCGGACCTCGAGCTCGAGACGAGCCGCTGGGAGGGGGAGGCCACGCTCGGCCTGGCCTTCACCCTCTCCAACACCGGCGAGCGCGACGGGACCGAGGTGGTGCAGCTCTACGTCGGCGACCCCGAGTGCGGGGTCCCGCGGCCGCCCCGGGAGCTGAAGGCGTTCGAGAAGCGCTTCCTGCGCGCGGGCGAGAGCGTGCGCGTCGAGCTCCGCCTGAGCGTCCGCGACCTGGCCTACTTCGACGAGGAGCGCATGGGCTGGCGCGCGGAGGCCGGCGAATTCGAGGTCGCGGTCGGCGCGTCCTCCCGCGACCTGCGCCTGCGCGCGACCTTCGAGCTGCTGAAGGACTGGTTCGCGGAGCCCGGGACGCCGGCGTGAGGGCGAGCGATCTCGCGCCCGCCCTGGGCATCGGGGCGGGGCTCGCGCTGCTGGCCGCGTCGCTCGACCACGGACTCGACTGGGGCCTCGGGCGGGGCGCGCTCGACGTCGCCGGCCGGGTCTACTTCGCGCTGCTGCTGCTGGCGCCGCTCGTCGTCTACCCGCTGGCCTGGCGCGCGGGGCTCGCCGGGCGGACGCGCGTCGCGCTCTCCCTGCTCCCGGGGTTCCTGTGGTGGCTGACCGAGATCCCGGTGCGTCTCGCCGGACACAGCCCGGCCGAAGCGCTGTGGCTGGTGATGTCGCCCGTCAACCTCGCCCATCTCTACCTCGTGGGCGTCGCCGTCGCGTTCGCGGACCTCGGCTGCCGGATGGCTGTGCGCCTCCGCGGCGGCGCCGCCCTCCGGCGCACCCGGGTCGCCGCCGCGGCCACGGTGCTGGCGCTCCTGCTCGGGCCGCTCGCGGTGCTGGGCTCGATTCCGGTCTTCCTGAACGGGTACCGGGCGCTCTTCCAGCAGGATCTGCTGCCCCGGCCCGAGAGCTTCCCGGGGCCGCTCGCCGAGGGGCGCTCCGGGCCGGGCACGCCCCGGGACGCTCTGCCGAACGTGGTCTTCATCCTCTCGGACGACCATCGCTGGGACTTCGCCGGCCATGCGGGGCACCCGTTCGCGGAGACGCCGGCGCTCGACCGCCTGGCCGCCGAGGGCGTGCGCTTCGAGCGCGCCTACGTGACGTCCTCGCTGTGCTCGCCCTCCCGGGCCAGCTTCCTGACCGGCATGCACCCGCACCGGCACGGGGTCTGGAACAACTTCACGCCCTGGTCCGACCGCAACCGCACCTTCCTCGAGTATCTCTCCCGCGCGGGCTACGCCACGGCCTTCATCGGCAAGTGGCACATGCCGGGCGGCCTGCCGGAGCTTCGCGGGGTCGACCACTTCGTCACCTTCACGAACCTGGGAGGGCAGGGCCGCTACGAATGGTGCCCCCTGGTGGTGGACGGGCAGGAGGAGCCGTCGCGCACCCGCTACATCGCGACCGAGCTGACCGACCGCGCGCTCGCCTGGCTGGGAGCCAACCACGAGCGGCCGTTCGCGCTGGTCCTGTCCCACAAGAACGTGCACGCGGGCTTCACGCCCGACGAGCCCGACCGCGGGAGCGCCGGCGAGGTCCGGATCGCGTGGCCCCCGGGCGCCCATCCCTGGACCCACATGCTGGACGCCCAGTACACCCACCTGAGCTTCGCGCCCCTCGACGACCTGGTGCGCCGCTATGCCGAGGCCATCCGCTCCATGGACCGCGAGATCGACCGGGTGCTGCGGTTCCTGGACGCCCGCGGACTCGCCCACGACACCCTCGTCGTCTACGCCAGCGACAACGGCTATCTGTGGGGCGAGCACGGGCTCGTGGACAAGCGCTGGGCCTACGAGGAGTCGATCCGGATTCCGCTGCTGGTGCGCTTCCCCGCCTCGGGACACGCCCCGGGCACGCTGCGCGAGCAGCTGGTCGCGAACATCGACCTGGCGCCCACGCTGCTGGACCTGGCCGGAGTCGCGATCCCCGAGCGCATGCAGGGCCGGAGCTGGCTGCCCCTGCTCCGCGGGCCCGATTCCGATTCCGATTCCGATTCAGAATCCGACCCCGCGGCGGCGTTCCGCGAGTCGCTGCTCTACAGCTACTTCTTCGAGCCGCCGTACCCGACGCCGTCGATCCGGGCGCTGGTGACGTCCCGCTACAAGTACGTGGAGTCCGACGGGCGGCCGCCCGAGCTGTTCGACCTCGAGGCGGACCCCCGGGAGCAGCGGAACCTGCTCGACGACGGCGCGCCGCCCGTGGCCGGACGGCTCGCCCGCGAGCTCGAGGCGGCCTGGGCCCTGGTGAGGTGACGCCGCCGTGTGAGATACTGTACCGACCGTTCCGGCTTCTTCGGAGCGGCCCAGGAGGGACGAGAGAAGATGCGCGCCCGCTCGACCGTTCGTTCGACCGCCCGTCCAGAGGACCGCATGGACGACCGCATGGACCGCCGTGCGGACCGACCCGTGGAACAGCCGGGCTCCTCGGGGCGCCCGCTGGCGACGACCGCGCTCCGCCTGGGGCTCGCGGCGCTGGCCCTGGCGCTCACCATCAACGCCAGCTGCAAGCCCGACGGCGGCGGCGACCCGCCGAGCTCCGACTCCTATCCGATCGTGCTCGCCCACGGCTTCCTCGGCACCGAGACCTACGAGCTCGGCGGCTACGAGATCCTCGACTACTGGTTCGGCATCGTGGAGGCGATGGAGGACGAGGGCGCAGAGGTCTTCGTGACGTCGGTGTCGCCCATCCACTCGAGCTACTTCCGCGGCGAGCAGCTGCTCGCGCAGATCGAGGACATCCTGGCCCAGACCGGGGCCGAGAAGGTCCACCTCATCGGCCACAGCCAGGGCGGGCTCGACGCGCGCTACGCAGCCGGCATGCGGCCGGACCTGGTGCGCTCGGTGACGACCGTCGCGTCCCCCCACGCCGGGGCCGACCTCGCCGGGTTCATCAGCGACAACATCGACGACCAGGGGAACCTCCTCGGCCCGCTGCTGAATCTGCTGGGGCCGGTCATCGAGGACCTGGCCCGGCTCATCACCGGGAGCACCGATCCGCTGGACTGGAAGGCCGGCTTCGCCTTCCTGAACGACGTCGACCAGTTCAACCTCGACTTCCCGGCCGGGCTGCCCGCCGGCTGCAGCGACGGACCGTTCGAGAGCAACGGCGTGCGCTTCTACTCCTGGACCGGCGACATCGTGGGCTTCCTGGGAGCGCGCATCGGCACCAACGCCCTCGATCCCACGGATCTGCTGATGAACACGGCGAGCCTGTTCTACGGGCTGTTCGAGGACAACGACGGGCTGGTCACGGTCTGCAGCGCGCAGTTCGGCGAGGTCATCGGGGACGACTTCCAGATGAACCACCTCGACGAGGTGAACCAGATCGCCGGTCTGGTGTCGCTGCTCGAGACGAACCCGAAGACGCTGTTCCGCAACCACGTCGGGCGCCTGCACGCGCTCACGCCCTAGCCGGGGAGTCGGTCGCTGGAAGCCGGGGCCGGGCCGAGCCGGGCGGGCCGGGTCGGCCGCGTAGGCCGGGTGGGCCGGGCGGGCGCGAGGATCGTCGCGGCGGCAGGGCTCGCCGGCCTGCTGGGGGCGGGAGCCTTCCTGCTCTGGGGCCCGGGCGGCGACCCGGCGACACCCGGGCCGGACGTCCGGGCGCCTGCAGCCGAGCCCCGGGACTTCGCCCGCACGGAGGCGCACCGCGGGGATCCGCAGCCGCCCGCGCCGCTCGCGCCGCTCGCAGCGGGCGAGCCGGCCGGCGCACGCCCATGGCCTCGGGCCCTGCGCGGCACCACCCCGTCGGGAGGGCTGCGCACCGACGCGGCGGGACACTTCGTGCCCGGTCCCGAGGCGCTGCGCTTCTTCGACTACTTCCTCTCGGCGTCCAACGAAGAGTCGCCGGAGGAGCTGGCCCAGCGGATTCGCACGGCGATCCGCGAACGCCTGGCGCCGCCCGCCGACGCGGAGGCCGAGGCCTTCCTCGCCACCTATCTCGACTACCTCGCCGCCGGAGACGAGGAGTTCCGCGTGCCGGGGCTCGCCGGGTCCGGCGACCTGGAGCGCCGGCTGCAGTGGGTCCGCGAGCTCCGCCGCGAGCACTTCGGCCCCGAGCTGGCCGAGCGGCTCTTCGGCGAGGAAGAGGAGACGGTGCGCATCCACCTGGAGCGCCGCCGGATCCGCGCCGCCGAGGACCTCGACCCGGACGAGCGGCGGGCGCGGCTGGAAGCGCTCGAGGAGCGCTACCCCGAGTCCGTGCGCGAGGCCCGCGCGCGGGCGGTGCTGCCCCTGCGACACGCCCGGGAGGAGGCCGCGCTCCGGGAGCAGGGAGCCAGCGCCCAGGAGATCGACGCGCTCCGGGCGGAGCGCTTCGGTCCCGAGGCGGCCCGGCGGCTGCGCGCCCTCGACGAGGAGCGGGCCCGCTGGCAGGCGCGCTGGCAGGCCTACTCGGCTCGCCGCCGGGCGCTGGCCGCGGAGATCGACGATGCCGACGCCCTGGCCGCGGCCACCGGGGCCCTGCGCGACGAGCTCTTCGAGGCGCACGAACTCCATCGGGTCGAGGTCCTCGACCGCCGCCTGCGTGAGGATCCGGTGGAGCGCTGAGCGCGCCGGCCGGGGCCCGGGGCCGGGACCCGGCTCGCGCGCTCACCAGCGGTGGGCGAACTCCTCGGCCCAGCCCGGGAGCCCTGCGATCTCGAAGACCTGACCCTCGACCTCGACGCGGCCGCGCCAGTGTCCGAAGGCGCACACGCCTCCGGTGGCGAGCAGGCCCAGCTCGAGCTTCGGGCGATGGGCATGGCGAGGGGTGAGCGTGAGGTCGATGGCGGGCGTATGGCGCGTGCGCACGCGCCAGGCGGCGTGGTCGTCGGCGGGATCGTATTCCCAGACGACGTCCTCCATGATCTTGTGGAGCCGGCCGTCGAGCAGGATGCCGTTCTCGTTGGAGCCGGTGCCCGTGGTCCACTTGTCCCCCACGTTCACTCCGATCCGCCGCCCCTCGTGCTGGCCGCTGCAGACCGCCCAGTTCCAGAACGACCGTCTCGGCCAGACGCCGCGACCCCAGTCCTGCACGCCGTGACAGCGCTCGGGGCGCAGGGCGTAGCGGCGGTCGCCCACCTGCAGCTGCCCCTCGCAGGGCAGGGTGTTGTGCTTCGAGTTGAGCTGGAAGCGCGTCGCCGACCACGGTACGCATACGTTGAGGCTCTCCTGGCCCTCGGGTCGGTGCACCGCGAACTCGGCGCGGATCGGGCGTCCGTCCTGGGCGGGGCCGTCGAAGCGCACCCGGAGGTCCCGGCCGTCCACGACGTTCTCGTACGCGACGCCGCGCCCGCGGTAGGAGACCGAGCACTCGACCTGCTCGGGGAGCCGGATGCGGCCGGGCAGGTCGATCCACATGCGCTCGGCCGAGTCGCCGCTCTCGAAGTCGATGAAGGTCACCGAGCAGAAGGCGGCGTAGTCGAGGTTCGCCAGGGTGACCGAGAAGACGAAGTCCGGGTCGATCCAGTTCCAGAAGTTCCAGCGCTTCTTGCGCAGCGGGTGGCCCTTGAGGTTCGCGCGCACCAGGGGCATGCGGGAGAAGCCGACCGCTTCCGGCGCCAGGCGGCCCCGCGCGTCGCACAGGTCGACGGGGGACGTGAGCTCCCGCTCCTCGTACCGGTCCGGGGCCAGCGCCGCCGCTCCGCGGCGATCGAGGATGGGCAGGTGGTCGGGAAGCGGACGGGGCACGGCGGGCTCCTTCGGGGCGTCTCGGCGTTCGGGGCGACCGGCGCTGGCCGCGCCCTTCGTTCCCACGGTGGGTCGCTTCTGATAGCCTCTTTACGTCTTCTCCGCAGGTCGACCGGGCCGATCGGGGCGCCGTCGGGGCGCCGTCGGGGTGCAGTCGGGGTGCAGTCGGGGGCGCAGTCGGGGGCGCCGCTCCGCGGCAGCCCCGCGCCCGACTCCCATCGGAGCCCGGTCCCTGCCCACTTCGAGGGGGTCCCGCCATGTCCATGCCTCTGCGTGTCGGCCGGTCGGCGAGCTGGCTCGCGACCGCGGTGGTGCTCGCGGTCGCCGCGTCCGCGCCCGCCGACGAGACCTGCATGTCGCCCTACATGGCCAAGATCGTCGGCCAGGAGGACTTCGTCTACGTCTGGACCCTCGGCTCCGAGGGGGTCGGGGACGGGCAGGACAAGCTGGTCACGATCGACGTGAACCCGGCTTCCCGTCGCTACGGCCAGGTGGTGCACAGCCTGTCCGTGGAGGGACGGAACGAGGCCCACCACTCCGGGCTCACCGACGACCGGCGCTATCTCTGGGCCGGCGGGCTCGACACCAACCGGATCTTCGTCTTCGACGTCCACAGCGATCCGGCGAAGCCGAAGCTCCACCGGACCATCGACGACTTCGTGGCGAAGAGCGGGGGCGTCGTCGGACCCCACACCCACTACGCGCTCCCGGGGCGCATGCTCATCACCGGGCTCTCGAACAACCAGGACCACGGCGGTCGCACGGGCATGGTCGAGTACACCAACGAGGGGCTCTACGTCGCCACCTACTGGATGCCCACCGACGACGCCCTGCGCGGGGCCGCCAAGTCGGGGCAGTTCGCCGACGGCTACGGCTACGACGTGCGGGCGCTGCCCAGGCGAAACGCGCTCGTGGCCTCGTCGTTCACCGGCTGGAACAACTACATGATGGACTTCGGGCGGATGCTGGCGGACAGCGAGGCCATGAAGCGCTTCGGCAACACCGTCACCGTGTGGGACCTGCACGCGCGCCAGCCCAGGAAGGTCCTCGACGTGCCCGGCGCACCCCTCGAGGTCCGCTGCGCCTGGGGAGACGACCACGACTACTGCTTCACCACCACGGCCCTCACCTCGAAGATCTGGCTGATCTACGTCGACGCCGCCGGGGAGTGGCAGGCCGAGGCGGTGGCCGACGTCGGCGATCCGTCGAAGGTTCCCCTGCCCGTGGACATCTCGATCTCCGCCGACGACACGCGGCTCTGGGTCGACACGTTCATGGACGGCAAGACCCGGGTCTTCGACATCAGCGACCCCCACGCCCCCAGGCAGATCTACGAGCGGCAGATCGGCAAGCAGATCAACATGCTCTCCCAGAGCTGGGACGGGCGCCGCGTCTACTTCACGTCGAGCCTGCTCGCCAACTGGGACAAGAAGGGCGAGGACAACGAGCAGTACTTCAAGGCCTTCACCTGGGACGGAGAGAAGCTCACCCCCACCTTCGAGATCGACTTCACCGCCGCGAAGCTCGGCCGGCCGCACCAGATGCGCTTCGGGGCCTTCGCGCTCTACGGCGCCGCTCCTGAGACATCCAGCGACAGGCGCCTGGCCGACACCCCCTGACGCGCGCACCGACGACGACGGCGTCGCTCGCAGGAGGACTGCTGGCGCTGGTGCTGCTGGGTGGAGGAGCGGCTCCCGCCCACGAGGAGCACGAGCCCGGGGCCGCGAGCCGGGGCGCCGCAGCCCGGGCGCCGGCTCCCGGGCGCCTGGGGTTCGTCCCGCCCGAGCCCGGGAGCTACACGCTTCCGCCCCTGGGCCCCGCAGCGGACGGGGCCGTGCTCGACGTCCACGGGAAGCCGACCACCCTCCACGAGCGCTTCGGCGACGGACTGGTGCTGCTCAGCTTCGTCTATGCCAGCTGCGGCGACGCCCGCGGCTGCCCCCTGGCGACGGCCACCCTCCACGAAGTCCAGCAGCGGCTCGAGGCCGACCCGGCGCTCGCCGCCCGGCTGCGACTCCTCACCCTGAGCTTCGATCCGGTGCGCGACACGCCCGAGGCGATGGCGAGGTACGGGGCGTCCTTCCGCGGCGGCGGGCTCGATTGGAGCTTTCTCACGACGCGCTCCCGAAGGGAGCTGGCTCCGATCCTCGAGGCCTATGGGCAGCAGGTGGTCGAGGAGCGGGACGCCGAGGGCCGGTCGCTCGGCACCTTCGCCCACGTGCTCCGCGTCTTCCTGATCGACGCGGACCGGCGCATCCGCAACGTGTACAGCGTCTCCTTCCTGCACCCGGACGTGCTGCTCAGCGACGTGAGGACCCTCCTCGGTGAGTCGGACCCCGCGGCGGCGGGCTCGGCTGCCGGAGAGTCCGCGGTGAGCGTCGGCCCCGGCGACGTCCGGGACGGGTACGACGACCGCGCCTGGCGCACCCGCTCGCGGGCCCTGGACACCCGGGGCGGGCGCAGCACCGACCTGCTCGGGCGCGCGCTGAACGGTGCGCCCGGCCTGCCGCCGCTCCCGGTTCCCGCTGACAACCCCCTCACGAAGGAGAAGGTGGCCCTGGGCCGCAAGCTCTTCTTCGACCGTCGCCTGTCCGCCAACGGCACGCTCTCCTGCGCCATGTGTCACGTGCCCGAGCACGGCTTCACCCACAACGAGACCGCCACCGCGGTGGGCATCGAGGGCCGGACGGTGCGTCGGAACGCGCCCACGCTGCTGGACGTGGGCTTCGTCTCGCAGCTGTTCGTGGACGGACGCGAGCCGCGGCTGGAGCGCCAGATCTGGGGACCGCTGCTGGCGGACAACGAGATGGGCAACGAGAGCGTCGGCGACGTGCTCGCGCGCCTCGCCTCGCTCGCGGACTACGAGGGCCTGTTCGAGTCGGCGTTCCCCGGGCGCGGCCGGGACGAGGAGACCGTGGGCATGGCCCTGGCCAGCTACCAGCGGACGCTGGTGACCGGCGGCTCCGCCTTCGATCGCTGGCGCTACGCCGGGGACGAGCAGGCGCTCGGCGAGTCGGCGCGGCGCGGCTTCGCCCTGTTCAGCGGGCGGGCCGGCTGCAGCGGCTGCCACCGGATCGGACCCGACGCGGCGCTCTTCAGCGACGACGCCTTCCACAACACCGGCGTGGGCTGGGTCGCGTCCCAGGGGTCGGCGGACCCGACCGAGCGGATCGCCGTCGGACCCGGTCGATGGCTGCGGGTGGACCGGGCGATCGTCGCGGCGGTGGCCGAGCCGGCGCCCCGTGACCTCGGCCGCTACGAGGTGACGGGGGACCCGGCCGACCGCTGGAGGTACCGGACGCCGTCGCTGCGCAACGTCGCGCTCACGGCGCCCTACATGCACGACGGATCGCTGGCGAGCCTGTCCGAGGTGGTGCGCTTCTACGACCGCGGCGGCGTCGCGAACCCCGGTCTCGATCCGCGGGTGCGACCGCTCGGGCTCTCGGAGTCGGAGCGGCGCGACCTGGTCGCGTTCCTGGAGTCGCTCACCGGGGGCGACGTCGCGGTGCTGGTGTCCGATGCCCTGGCGGCGCCGGTCGGCGACCCGGGCTCCTGATCCCTACAGCAGCGCGTCGCCCGGCGCCCGCCCGAGGAGCTTCACTGCGCCGGCGAGCTGGAGCGTCTGGGTGCCCACCATGCGGTGGGCGGTCGCGGTGTGGATGTCGCGCCAGTGGCGCTGGAGCGAGCAGGACTTGTAGACCGACGAGCCGCCCCCGGCGTCGTAGAGGCGGTCGACGGCCTCCGCGCAGGACGCGGTGGCCTGGCAGGCGGCCAGCCGGATGCGGCGGCGGTCCTCGAGGGAGAGCTCGTCCCCGGCTGCGACCCGTCCGGTCAGCTCCTCCACGATGGCGTACAGCTGGTGGCGCGCTCCCGAGATCAGCGCCTCCGCGCGTCCGAGCTCGAGCTGGACCACGGACGATTCGTTGATCGTGCGGGTCTTCCAGGTGGGCACCTTCACCCGGGCCAGCTCCACGAAGTCGTCGAGGGCCCGGCGCGCCAGGCCCAGGGGAACGGCGGCGATGCCCGCGGAGAAGAGCCCGAAGAACGGAAAACGGTAGAGGACCCCTTCCAGGTGCCGCCGCGCGCCGCCGAGGGGAACCCAGCGCCCCTCCGGCACCACGGCGGACTCCACGCGGAAGCTCCCGCTGCCGGTGCCGCACAGGCCCGAGGCGTCCCAGTCGTCCAGCAGCTCCACCTCGTCGCGAGGGAAGTAGAAGACCGTGGGCACCGGCGGGCCGTCGGCCCGGGCTCCGGGGAGCATCGCCGTGCCGGCGATCCAGTCGCAGTGGTGGGTGCCCGAGCCCCACGGCCACACCCCCGAGACCTGCATGCCGCCGGCCACCGGCCGCGCCTTGCCCACGGGCGTCGTGGACCCGGCCGTGATGGGCGTCCGCTCCCCCTGGCAGCGGTAGATCCTCTCGGCCCAGGCGGGCTCGAGGAAGGCCACGTTCACGGCCGTGGTGAGATAGATCATGCAGCACCAGCCGACGGAGCTGTCGGCGTAGGCCACCTCTTCGATGGTCTGCAGCACCTCGACGGGCTGCACCTCGTCGCCGCCGTAGATCCGCGGGATGGTCAGCTTGAACAGGCCCGCGCGATTCATCCGTTCGATGAGGTCGGCCGGGACCGACCGCGCGCGCTCGATCTCGTCGGAGCGCGGGGCGATGGCATCGAACAGGCTCCGGGCGGCGCTCGCGGCCCGGGGCCCGGCGATCGACGGTTGGGCATCCATGAAGACTCCGATCCGGCTCCTAGCGCGCGGCCAGGCCGAGCCGATTGGCGATGTTGTTCAGCTGCATGTTCGAGGAGCCGCCGACGATGGGCATGCCCAGGACGTCGCGCACGTGGCGCTCCATGGCGTGGCCCTCGGACAGGCCGTAGGCGCCCATCACCCGCTGACACTCCAGGACCACGTCGACCGCGGTGTCGGCGACGAACAGCTTGGCCATGGAAGTCTCCACGCTGCAGGGATGCCCCTGGTCGGCGAGCCAGGCGGCGTGGTACAGCATGTGCCGGCAGGCCTGGAGCCGGGTGCGCGCCCGGGCCAGCGCGTGGCGCACGGCCTGGTGTCCGCTGATCGGGCGGCCGAACTGCCGCCTCTCTTGGGCGTAGTCCCAGGCCTCCTCCAGCGCCGCCTGGGCGATGCCGAAGGTGACGGCGCTGATCTCGAGCTTCTCGACGTCGAGCGAGCGGCCCGCGAGCAGCTTCCAGCCGCGGTTCCAGCCCTCCTCGCCCCCCACGATGTTCCAGGCCGGGACGACCACGTCCTCGAGGACCACGTCGCTCGAGAGCGTGTAGCGGAGGTTCATGTGGTCGATGGGCTGCATCGACAGGCCCGGTGCGTCGGTCGGGACGAGGACGATGGAGAGGTTTGCGTAGCGATCGTCGGGGTCGCCGCTGCGCACCAGGCAGTAGATCCAGTCGGCGAAGTCCGCGCCGGTACACCAGCGCTTGAAGCCGTTCAACCGCACGGACCCGTCGGCCAGTCGCTCGGCGCGGGTCCGCACGCTGGCCAGGTCGCCACCCACGTCGGGCTCGGAGAGCCCGTAGGCGAACAGCAGCTCGCCGGCGGCGAGCCTGGGCAGCAGCTCGCGCTTCTGCTCGGGCGATCCGTTCTCGGAGATGTTCATGCCGCCGTAGAAGGCGCAGTGGATGAAGGGACCGGCGGCGAAGCTGCCGCCTCGGCAGAGCTCCTCGATCACCGCGACGGCCGCGACGAGATCGGACCCCTGGCCGCCGTACTCCTCGTCCACGGTGAGGCCGCAGACGCCCAGGGCGGCCAGCTTGCGGAAGAGCTCCGGCGGGAAGCGGTGCTCGCGGTCCCACTGGCGCACGCGCTCGGCCGGCATCTCCTCGGCCACGAAGCGGCGCAGGGTCTCGCGGAGCAGGCCGATGTGCTCCGGCTCGGGGGCGAAGTGGGTGCGCACCCTAGAAGGCCTCGCCCCAGCGGTCGGCGAACGCCATCCTGGCGACCGGCCGCCGCGTGATCGGGCCGTGGCCGCCCAGCACGGGGCGGCCCACCGGCACCGCGGCCGCGGTGTACCAGGGGTCGGGAATCGACAGCAGCTCGCGGACTCGCGGCTCGTCCTGGCAGAGCAGGGTGGTCAGCACGCAGCCCAGCCCCTCGACCCGGCAGGCCAGCAGCAGGTTCTGCACCGCGGGGTAGACCGACGCCCCGCCGACGATCGACGGCCGCTCCTGCTCGGCGTCGGTCAGCGCCATGAGCCTGGGGTTGAAGCAGAAGACGAAGAGCGCGGGGGTGGTGGCGAAGTGCTCCGCCAGGTGGTCGCCGGCGCCCAGCATCTTGCGCGCCGACGCCTGGACCGCTTCCGGCGCTCCCGCGATCTGCTTCATGTGGAGCTTCGAGTAGGCGAGCCAGCGCGCCGCGTACAGCTCGCCCAGCGAGGCCATGAGCTCCCGGTCCCGCACCACCACCACCCTCCAGGGCTGGGCGTTGCCGCCGGTGGGCGCCCAGGTGGCGGCCTGGAGCACGCGCTCCAGCACCTCGTCGGGGATCGGGTCCGGCCGCAGCCGGCGCACGGCCCGCAGGGTCTTCATGGCCTCGTAGATGTCCACGGAGTCTCTCCTAGCGGCCCTTGAACTCGGGCCGCCGCTTCTCGCGGAGGGCGGCGAGCGCCTCCCGGTGGTCGTCGCTCTGGAGGGTCACGATCTCGAGCGCCGTCGAGGTGTCGAAGGCGGTGTTGAGCGCGTCCTTCACCAGCTTGTTGACGGCCAGCTTCGTGTAGCGCAGGGCCAGGGGCGCTCCGGCGGCGAGCCTGCGGGCGAAGGCGAGGGCCTCGTCTTCCAGCCGATCGTCGTCGACGACGCGGTTCACGAGGCCCATGGCCAGGGCGGCCTCGGCGTCGACCGCGTCTCCGGTCAGCAGGAACTCCTTGGCCCGGGCCGGGCCCAGCACGAGCGGCCAGATCGCGGCCCCGCCGTCCCCGGCGACGATGCCCACGCGCACGTGGGGGTCGGCGATGGAGGCGCTGCGAGCCATGAAGATCACGTCCGAGAGCAGTGCCAAGGAGGCGCCGAGACCGACGGCCGGTCCGTTGAGCGCCGCCACGATGGGCAGCTCCACGTCGAGCAGGTCCCAGATCATCTGCTTGGCGTCCCGCCGCAGACGCTCGAGCTTCTCGAGGTCGTCGAGGGACGGAAACCAGTCGAAGTCGCCGCCGGCGCTGAAGGCCTTTCCGCGCGCGGTGAAGAGGACGGCGCGGGCGCGCTCCTCGCGCTTCAGGTCCCGGAAGATCCGGGTGAGCTCGCCGTGGAGCAGCTCGTCCACGGCGTTGAGCGGGTGGGTGGGGTGGTCGATCACGACCCGGAGGACGTCGCCCACGCGATCGAGGTGGAGCGCGCGGGCGTCGCGCGCGTCGGCCGGTCCGCTCGCCGCGGGCGAGTCGGCGGATTCGTCCATGGGCGTCTCCCGATGATCCCCGGGGCGGGGAGGAAAATCATAGTAGCCCTCTGATTATTGGAACTCAATCAGATGACAACTATGATTCTGGGCATGAGCGCCGCGCCATGCCTGCCTCTCCTCGACCCTCGCTCGCGCCGCTGAGTCGACGCACGGAGCGGACCCACCAGCGGCTCGTCCGGGCCACCCGCGACGTGATCGCCGAGTCCGGATCGTTCACGGCCGAGCGGGTGTCGGCGCGGGCGGGGCTCTCGCCGGCCACCTTCTACGTCTACTTCCCGAACAAGGACGAGGCGCTCGTGGGCGCCTTCTCCAGCGTGCTCGACGACCTGGTCGACTTCGCGGACGCGACCTTCCGTGTGGAGCGCCTGCTGGAGCACGGGCTCGAGCCCCTGAGCCGGCTCTGGGCGCGCGAGGTCGCCGGGTTCTTCGAGCAACACACTCTGGTGTTTCGCTGCGCCCTGGCACGGCTTCCGGAGAGCGCGGGGCTGCGCGCCAGCTATCGCGAGCACGAGCAGGCGGTCTTCGAGCGCTACGCGCGCTTCATCGACCTCGGCCAGCGCGCCGGTCGGATCCGCGAAGGCCATCCGACCCCCCTCGCGCGCGGCCTGCTCGTCCTGACCCAGGGGCTCAACAACCCGTTGGTGCTGGGCCGCGATCCCGCCGATCCGCTCTTCGACGAGCTGGGCCGGAGCCTGTGCGCGCTCCTCGCCCCGGGAGCGGAGGGCGGTTGAAGCGGGTCGCCGCCGTGCTCCTGGCGGGGCTCTGGGCCTGCGGCGGGGCGGGGTCGGCTTCGCGCCCCGACCACGTCGTGCTGATCTCCATCGACACCCTGCGCGCCGACCACCTCGGCGCCTACGGCCATTCGCGACCCACGAGCCCGCACCTCGACCGGCTGGCCCAGGGCGGTGCGGTCTTCGAGAACGCGATCTCGCCCTCGCCGTGGACGCTGCCGGCCCACGCGTCGCTGCTGACGGGGCTCACGCCATCGGGACACGGCGTGCGTACGCCCGACCAGCGTCTGCCCGACGACGTGGCGCTGCTCGCGGAGTCGCTCTCCCGGGCCGGCTTCGTCACCGGGGCGGTCGTGAACTCCCGCTACCTCGGTCGCCGGTTCGGGTTCGACCGCGGATTCGACCACTTCGAGGCCCTCCCGGCGCCGGCGGGCGGGGCGCCTTCGCGGGTGGAGGAGGCGGCGCTTCGCTGGCTCGAGCGCAACGCCGGGGCACCGCGGTGGTTCCTGTTCGTCCACTTCTACGACGTCCACTCGGACTACGGGGCCGCACCCGAGACCGAGGCGATCTTCGTGGGCGCGGGTGGGTCCGTCGTCACCGGGAGCACCCAGGAGCTCACGGCGGTCCGACGCGGCGAGCGCGCGCTGTCCGCCGCCGACCTGGAGCGTCTGCGGGGGCTGTACGACGCGGGCATCCGCCAGGTGGACGAGGCGGTGGGGCGGCTCATGGAGGGGCTGGCGGACCGCGACCTGCTGGGCCGCACGGGTCTGGTCGTGACCTCGGACCACGGCGAGGAGTTCCTCGAGCACGGGGGCGTTCTCCACGGGCGCACCCACTACCGCGAGGTGCTGCGCGTACCGCTCATCTGGCACGGACCGGGCGTGGCGCCGGGCGTTCGGATCGCGGCGCCCGTCTCCCTGGTCGACGTCGTGCCCACCGTGCTGGCGGGACTCGGCGTGCCCCTGCCCGCCGCCCTCGACGGCGTCGACCTGGGCCCCCGGCTCGCGGGCCGGCCGTCCGGCCCGAACTCGCGGCGCTTCGTGGTCGCCGAGGGCGACCACGGAAACGAAGAGCCCGACGTCCTGCGGTCGATCCGCGGGCCGCGCTTCGCGCTGATCCACGATCGCCGGACGCAGCGCGCGCAGCTCTACGACTGGACCGCCGACCCCGGCGAGCAGCGCAATCGCTCGGAAGAGCTTCCCGGGGTGCGTGACGAGCTGGCGCGGAGCCTGGAGCGGGCCACCCGGGACGCGCGGCGCCCGACCCTTGGGGAGCCCCTCACGCCGGAAGAGCAGGCCGAGCTGCGGGCACTGGGTTATCTGCGCTGAGGCGAGTTCACCGACGCGCCACGGGCGATCGACCCTCGGCAGGGCCGCCGCTCGTGTAGATTGGTACGTCCGGGGCCGGCGTGCCCGGGGGCGAGTCGCGAGCGAGACACGGAGAGCGAGTCGCGAGCGAGACACGTAGAGCGAGTCGCGAGCGAGACACGTAGAGCGAGTCGCGAGCGAGACACGGAGAGGAAGAGAGCGGTGAAGGTGGACGGATCCCTGCTGGTGGACGATCCCGCGGACGCGGGGCCCGCGGCCCGGCGCCTCGAGCAGGCGGGCTACGCGGGCGGCTTCAGCTTCGAGGGGCGGCACGACCCCTTCCTGCCCCTGGCCGTGGCGGCCCAGCAGACCGAGCGCCTGGAGCTGGTGCCGGCCATCGCCATCGCCTTCGCGCGCAACCCGATGCTGCTCGCCACCCTCGGCTACGACATGAACCTCCTCGCCAAGGGGCGCTTCATCCTCGGCCTCGGCACCCAGATCAAGCCGCACATCGAGAAGCGCTTCTCCATGCCCTGGTCGCGCCCGGCGGCGCGCATGCGCGAGATGGTCGGGGCCATCCGGGCCATCTGGGACTGCTGGGAGAACGGGACTCCGCTGGATTTTCGCGGCGAGTTCTACACCCACACCCTGATGACTCCGGTCTTCGACCCCGGCCGGCACGAGCACGGTCTACCGCCGATCTGGTGCGCGGGGGTCGGCCCGAAGATGACCGAGGTGGTGGGAGAGGTGGCCGACGGCTTCTTCGTCCATCCCTTCCACACCGCCGGCTTCCTGCGCGACCACACCCTGCCCTGTCTCGAGCGGGGACTGGCGAAGTCCGGTCGCTCCCGGGACGGCTTCACGATCTCCTGCCAGCTGATCATCGCCTCGGGCTCGACCGAGGAGGAGCTCCTGGCCGCGCGCAACGGCGCCCGGGCGCAGATCTCGTTCTACGGGTCGACTCCGGCCTACCGCCCGGTGCTCGAGCACTGCGGCCGCGGCGAGCTGCAGCCGGAGCTGAACCGACTCTCGAAGCAGGGCAAGTGGCTCGAGATGGCGGGTCTGGTGGACGACGACCTGCTGGAGCAGATCGCGGTCAGCGGTGAGCGCTCGGAGATCGCCGGCAAGATCGCGGCCCGCTGTGGGGGCCAGGTGGACCGCGTCAGCCTGGTGGCGCCCTTCGCGCCGGACGCGGAGCTGTGGGCCGACGTGGTCCAGGAGCTCCAGGCTCTCTAGATGCAGGGGCTCGGGGCGAAGGCCACGGTCGATCGATCCGCTGGGACGCCGCCGCCGCGTGCGCCCGGAGCGCGGCGACCCGGGACGGATCGGCGGTGGGGGCGCGGGGGCCCGGTCGTCGCCATCGGCCTGCTCGCCCTCGGCGCCCTCGGCGTCCGCTGTGCGCCCGCCCTCGAGCTCGAGGTCGCCGTCGGAGGGCTTCGGGTGACGGCGCGACCCGTCGGTGGACTCCGCCTCGATGGCGCGGCCGTGGCGGTCGACTTCGAGGTCTCGCTCGGCAACGCGGGGCCCGGGTCGAGGGCGACGCTCGACTCGGCCTTCACTCCGCCCGGAGTCGCGCTCCAGGGCCTTCCGCTCGACCTCGGTGTGGTGCGCCGCGGCACCCGCGAGGCGTCCGCGCCGGGATTCACCGCCGTGCTCGACGCCTGGGGCTTCCTCCGGGCCGGCGAAATCGAGCTCTCGCTGGAGTCGCGGGTGGCCCGCGACGCCGCGGGCTTCGAGGTCGACCGCGCGGGCGAATGGCTGGCGGGCGACCTCCACGTCCACGCCACGGGCGCGAGCAACGACACCGACGACGAATCGTATCCCGCCGACATCGAGCGGGTCGCCCGAGAGCGCGGCCTCGACTTCGTGGTGCTCACCGACCACAGCAACAGCACCGGCAGCGACCCGTCGACCACCGAGGAGGATCCGGCGCTCTTCAACATGGGGCCCGAGTTTCCGTACTGGGAGCGGGCCACGGAGCTCTCCGAGCCGGGCCGCTTCTGGATGGTCGACGGCAACGAGATCTCGCCCAGGCACCCGGGGCTCGAGCCCACCGGGCACGTGGGCTGCATCCCGCCCTCGCTGACCGACTTCGACCTCGACGGCGCCTTCGTGGACCGCCCCATGGGCTCGGTGAGCGGCGCCGAGACGCTGGCCCAGGCCCGGGACCGTGGTTGCTTCGTGGTGCTCAACCATCCGTTCGCGGTGCTTCCCTGGACGTCGTTCGACTGGACCGGCTTCGACTACGACGCCATCGAGGTCTGGAACGGCGGCCTCGCCCTGGGCTTCACCGAGCTCGAGGTCCAGAACCACGAGGCCTGGCGCTGCGACCTGCTGCAGGGGCGCCGGGTCACTCCGCTCGGCAACACGGACATCCACCGCGTCGGGCGGGCGGCGCCCGGGCGCATCGGCGACCCCGCCCTCGGCTATCCGGCCACGAGCGTGCTGGCGACCGAACGGACCTGGGAGTCCATCGTGGCGGGGCTGCAGGCGGGACGGGTTTCGATCCACGGCGGGGCGAGTCGGCTCTTCCTCGACGCCTACGACGGCGATCGCCGACAAGCCGAGGACCGCAGCGCCCGGGAGCTCCGGGTCCGCGGGCACCTCGACGTGGAGGCCGAGACGCCCGCCGTGGTGCGCGTGACGCGAGCGACCGACTGCGTCGACGAGCGCGCGTCCCGGCGCACCCCGGTGCAGCTCGTCGAGGAAGCACTCCTGGCGCAGGAGGTTCAGCCGGGCGAGACGTTCGAGTTCGTGATCGGGATTGGCGGGGAGCCCGGCGTCTACAGCGCGCGGATGCACCCCGACTTCGCCGCCGGTCTGCTGCCGCTCCACACCGCCCTGTCTCGGGCCATCGTGGTGGAGTGAGCGGGGGCGCGGCTCCGGCGGCGCCAGCGCAGCGGCCGCGGCCGCGGGTTGCGCGATCCAGAGGCAGTCGCTGACGCGAACCTGGGCGACCGTCGGACCCGCTCCGCCGAGGGCGTGCGAGATGGCGCGGGGCCGTGTCGTCGACGGCCCACTCTGCCCGGTCCGTGGCTGGCACGCATCTTGGAATGAATGGAGGCCGAGCGGGTCGAACGAAGGACGGACGACCCGGGAGCCGACGGGGGCTCCACTCCTGGCAGCGGTGCCGCGTGACGTCGGTCGACGTCGCGCGGCATCGCCATTTCTGGACGCGGCCGCTCCGAGAGGGGGGCGTGCGGCCCCCACGACGAGCGCCGCTTCATGGGGGTGACGAAGCGCCTCGTCTGCCCGATCGGGCCATTTCCCTCCTGCTCTTCCTCCGCCGGAGCTACCCTGCGGAGGCGCACGCACCCGTGCGCCCGGAGGGAGGGGGAGAGCGGATGGGGCTGGTCGGTTCGGATCGGTGGGCGAGGCCGGGTCGCGGGGCGCCTTCATGGCGCCATGTCCTGGCCGCGCTGCTCGCGTTGGCCGTCTCGCCGGCGGCGTTGGCCGGGGACGGCGGCGACTCCGGAGGCGGCCTCCAGCTCTGGCCTTCCATCGAGTACGAACGAGGGGATCACCGCGTCGATCTCTCGATCCAGCACCGCTACCGCTACGAGAGCTGGAAGTCGGAGAGCTCCACGCGCGACGGCATCCACGGCCTGCGCTCGCGACTGGGCGTCGGCTACGCATGGAAGGACGCGCTGGGTGTCTTCGTCCAGGCCCAGCACCTGAAGATCTACAGCCTCTCGCCGGGGGCCAGCGGTCTCGCCGCGAACTACCGCGCGAATACGCCGGGCGGGGACGAGTCGTCGACGGACCATCTGAAGATCCGCCAGCTCTACCTCGACCTGAACGGAATGGACTCGAGTCTTCGCGCCGGCCGCCAGGACATCAAGATGGGCACGCTGGTGAAGTACGAGGAGGCCGACTGGACCTACGTGAAGACGGCGCGGATCTCCCAGCGTCTGGTCGGCACCGTGGGCTTCACCAACGCCGAGCGCAGCTACGACGGGCTCTCGGTCGGGAGCCGTGCCCTCGACGGACACTTCGTCCACGCCTTCGTCGCCCAGCCGACGACCGGTGTGTTCGACGTGCCGAGCGCCTACGAGCGTCAGAACGACATCACCTTCGGCGGCATCGATTGGACGATTCTGCGCGGGACGTGCCTCGAGAACACGGAGTTCAGCGTCTTCGGTCTGGCCTACGACGACGGCAGGCCGGTGAGCGATGGAGGTCGGAGCGGTGACGTCGAGGTCTACACCGTCGGGGCCTCCATGCTGGGGATCCATCCCCTCGGCCCCGGCCGCCTCGACGTGGTTCTCTGGGGCGCCCTCCAGTGGGGCGACTTCTCGACCACCACCTCGGCCGGTGCCGGCGACGAGACCCTCGACCACTTCGCCGGGGCGGGGCTCGTCGAGGTCGGCTATCGGCTCCCGGACGTCTTCGGAGAGCCCTGGCTGCGCGTCGGCGTCAACGTCGCCTCGGGCGACGGCGATCCCGGGGACGACGACCACAACACCTTCTTCAACCTCCTGCCCACGAACCACGGGTACTACGGCTATGCCGACCAGCTGGCGTTCCAGAACCTGATCAACCCCTTCGTCCAGCTGAAGCTGAAGCCGCACCGGAAGCTGGGGCTCGAGGTCATGTGGCACTACTTCAAGCTGGCCACCCGAGACGACGCCAAGTACGCCGGAACCGGAGCCTTCAACAAGGACGCGTTCGGGTACGTCGTGCGACCGTCGGGCGGGCAGAGCGACGTGGGGCACGAGATCGACGTCACGGCGGTGCTCGCGCTGGACGAGCACGTGGAGCTGCGCGCGGGCTACTCCCAGCTGTTCGGCGGCGACGTCCTCGCGGGCCCCGAGACCCGGGACACCCAGTGGGCCTACGCCCAGCTACACCTCACCTACTAGGTTGTGGCTCGAAGAATGCGCCTGGCACGTGACGTGCTCCGTGCCCGGTCATGTCTGCCCGGCGCCGCGTCTTCCAGCCGCCTCACTGCCCGAACCCCGACTGTGATTCCCATGCGGATCCGGGCCCCTGGCGCTGCATCCGCAAGGGCTTCTACCGCAACCAGAGCTCGCGTCGGCCCATCCAGCGCTACCGCTGTTCACGCTGCGGACGGTCCTTCAGTTCACAGACCTTCTCCACCACCTACTGGCTGCGAAGACCCGATCTCCTCCGCCCCGTCTTCCACCGCGCCCTCGGCTGCTCCGCCCTCCGACAGATCGCCCACGAGTTCGACGTCTCCCACGCCACCATCCAGCGCCTGGTCGAGCGCCTCGGCCGCCACTGCCTGCTCGTCCACGAGAGGCTCCGACCCACCGGACCGCCCCAGGAGCCCCTGGTCCTCGACGGCTTCCGCGGCGTCGAGAGCGGCCAGTACTGGCCCTTCGACCTGAACCTCCTGATTGGGCGCTCGTACTTCATCTACGGCTTCAACGACGCCGAGCTACGGCGCAGCGGCACCCACACCCCGGCCCAGCGTCGCAAGCGGGCCGCCCTCGAGCTCCGCTACGGGCGGCCTCGGCCCCAGGCCACCCGGGAGGCGGTCCAGGAGCTGATCGAGCGCATCGTGCCCGAGGGCGCCGAGGTCGAGCTCTGGTCGGACCAGCACAAGGCCTATCCCCGGGCCCTGGCCCGGCTCCGGGGGCGCACGGTCCACCATCAGACGGTGTCTTCGCGGCGTTCGCGCGTCCCCCGCAACCCGCTGTTCCCGGTCAACCTGGCGGACCTGCTGCTGCGCCACACGGCGGCGAACCACAAGCGCCAGACGATCGCGTTCTCGAAGCGTCGGCAGGGGGCGCTGTACCGGGCGGCGATCTTCATGGTGTGGCG
>JBNLVL010000042.1:0-35516 GCA_050618075.1 Myxococcota bacterium | reverse complement strand
GGCCTGCCGCGCGGTTTCCTCGGCGGGCAGGGTATTGGCCTCACCGGGGATAGACACGGCGGTCAGGCTGCGCGCATGGGCCGCCAGCGGCGTCAGGTAGCCCGAAATGTCCTTGGTGTTCAGCATCCCGCACACCAGATGGGTGGGCCGTGGCGGCAGACCGCCAAGCACCTGCGCCAGCATCGCGCCCGCCGCTGGGTTGTGGCCGCCGTCGAGCCACAGCTCCCAGCCGGGCGGCAGGCGATCGACCAGCGGACCGCGGGTCAGGCGCTGCAGGCGGGCCGGCCAGTCGACCGACTGCAGACCGCGCGCCAGGGCGTCGTCGGACAGCGTGAAGCCGGGCAGGCTGTCGGCCATGGCAACGGCCTGGGCGGCGTTGGACCGCTGGTGAGCGCCGGCCAGGCGCGGCGGCGGCAGGCGGCGGACACCGGCCGGCGCCACCACCCGCATGCCGTTTTCTACGCTGCGGACCCGCCACTCGCGGCCCTGGCCAATCAGCGGCGCGCCGACCGCGGCGGCCCGCGCGGCGATGGCCGCGGCCGCCGCGGGCGGCTGGGCGGCCAGCACGCAGGGCACACCGGGCTTGAGGATGCCGGCCTTCTCGCCGGCGATGGCGGCCAGGGTGTCGCCGAGCTTGTCGGTGTGCTCGAGCTCGATGGTGGTGATGCAGGCGACGGCGGGATCGACCACGTTGGTCGAATCCAGGCGCCCGCCCAGGCCGACCTCGAGCACCACCCGGTCCACTCCGGCCTCCTCGAACAGCAGCAGGGCCACCGCCGTGGTCGCGTCGAAGAAGGTGGGGCGCAGCGCGGCCTCCCCGCGGCGCAGCCGCTCCACGGCGGGCCTCACCCTCTCGACCGCCGCGGCCAGGCGCTCTCCTGCGACCTCCCGGCCCGCGATGCGGAAGCGCTCGGTCCAGGATTCGAGGTGGGGAGAGGTGAAGGTCCCGACCTGCTCTCCCCAGGCGCCGAGCAGGTGCTCGAGGAGCAGCGCCGTCGAGCCCTTGCCCTTGGAGCCGGCGATGTGGACCACGGACAGCGCGCGATGGGGATCGCCCAGCTCGGCCAGCAGCGCGCGCACCGGCGCCAGGCCCATGCGCTCGTATCGGAAGCCGGGCTCGCGCTCGAAGTTGATCAGGCTCTCGAGGTATGCGCCGGCCTCGGCTGCGCTGTGGATCGGCTCGACGGTGTGGCCCACCACCCCTCCGCTTGCTCGAGGCCCCGGAGACCCACTGACGCTCGGCTTCCGGACGAGAAAAGGGCGACCCGCGGGCCGCCCCTTCTTCGTCGTCTCGTCGTCTCGTCGTCTCGTCGTCTCAGCGTCTCATCGACTCAGCGACTCGTCGACTCAGTGACTCATCGACTCGCGCGAGCCCGACTACTGGACCATGTAGCGCTTCCAGGAGCGGTACTCCTTCACGGCGTCGCTGGTCGACTCCACCGCCGGGAAGTAGTACTTCACCGCGTGTCCGCACTCGGTGCAGATCTTGTAGCAGAACTTGAAACCCTCGACCTCGCGCATGCTGCCGACGATCTCGCGGTTGTCGTCCGTGCAGCACGAAGACGGCGCCGGGGGCGAGACGATCTTCTTCGGATAGTCGTTCTTCGGCTTCTCGGTCGTCGTGTACTGGATGATGTTCTTCGTGAGCCGGTTCGACTTGTCCTTGGCGTTCTGCTTCCTGATGTTGCTACCGATTCGTCTCAACTGGCTGTCCTCGCCTCGAAGTCTCCATTCACGTAGCGTGCCCTCTGGCTCAGCTCGCACAGGAGAGGTGTGAAATCTTCGTACTCCCGACGGCACGGCGGGCCGTCGGCAAACCAGAAGCGCCCGTCCCCGACCCGCTCGCCCAGCACCATGAGCGCGGAGCTCCGGGTGCCGTAGCGGTCGAGGTGGATGCAGGTGTCGTCCAGGGAAGCGGGACCGGGCTCGTGCTCCCCGCACAGGCGGCGCAGTCGCTCGAGCGCCCCCTCGAGGGGGAGCGCCGCGGCCTCCCGGGCGCCGCCCAGGACCCGGGCCACCTTGGGCACGTCCGTCGCGTCCGGGTCGACGTTGCCCACCACGTGGGCCCCGGGCGAGAGCGGGCGAACGCACGGCTCGTCCTGGTAGACGAGGGCGAAGGCGTCCCGGGCATCGGCCACGAAGGCGTTGAACGGATTGAAGGCCTGGCTGGGGAGACGGGCGAGACGCTCGGCGGCCTCCCGGGCGCTGTCGGCCTCCAGGGCCTCGAGGACCACGTAGCCCCGGGACTTCCGCGTGGGATCGGGCTCGGGGCAGCGCCGGTTCGTGAGCGCCGCGAACACCCCCCGGTCCGACACGCCCATCCAGGTCCCCCCCGCGCGCTTGTCGGCGGGAGCCAGGATCCGGCCCCGGGCGCCTCGGCGCAGGGCCGGGCCCTCCGACGGGCGGTCCAGGAACTCGTCCCGATTGGCTGCGATCACCAGGGGGGCGTCCGGGATGCAGCGGTGGAGGGCGATGAGCGTACACATGAGGGTCGTCGTGTTCTCCAACGAGCCGGGTGTCCGTGTGCGCCACCCACACCACCGACTTCACCGACTCGGACAGCTCGAACGGGTCTCCGGTGATCGAAACCGCCCTGGGCCGCGGGTCGGATGGACGCCGACGCCCTGGGGCTCTTGCGGGGTCCGCCAGTGCCGGAAGCGGCCCTCGTGGGCCGGGAGTGCGGCGCGGACCGTCACTCGGAGATTCTTGCCCTTTCGGGCAAGACACAGCAGGATAGGGGATCCTGGTCCGGACCGCAACCTTTGGCTGCACCCGGGGGCCTGCGCCTGCCTACCCAAGACCAAGACCCAGCGCCCAGCGCAAGAGCCCGGTGCCAGACAGGTCCCAGTGAGACCCCAGTGCCAGATCCCCCGTGCCAGATCCCCTGAGTGCAAGACCCAGCGCCCTCAGCACCCAAGGTCTGCGTGCCTGGCCCGGCGCGGCCCCGCTTCCCGGGGGATGGCCCGGGCGCAGCGCCGATCAGCTCACCAGACGCAGCGCGGGGGGCTCGGGCTCCGCCCCCCAGCCGCGGTCGGCCTCGGCCTGCTCGGCCTTGCGCCGCGCCGCCGCGCGCGAGAGCTCGATGCCGTAGAGGCCGAACACGTCCTTCAGCTGGTCGAAGTTCTGCTCGACGGTGTGACGCACCGACTCGAAGCCATGGCGGAGCGCATCGGCCCGTCGCCAGAATGCGATCGGGTTCACGGAGAAGAAGTTCGCATCGTGCTCCCGGGGCTCGAGCAGCACGATATCGCCCCGGAACCGATCGTCGGCCAGGTAGCGCTGGATGCCGAGCTTGAGCCGGGAGTGCAGCAGGGTCCGGAAGACCTGGTTGATCACCATCTTCAGCCCGCGGTCCGCCAGGTAGCGTCCGTCCGCGAAGTAGCTCGAATCCGAGTCGTCCTCGGAATCGATGCGGTTCAGGAACGGGCGGAAGGGGTTGTAACAGATGATCAGGTCCGCCCCCTTCTCGATGGCCACGTCGATGTTCGCCGTGCTCCGCACGCCGCCGTCGATGTAGTCGACGCCGTTGACCCGGGCGGGCCGGTAGAAGCCGGGGAGGGCGCAGGAGGCCTGCATGGCCTGGGAGATCGTGACCTCGTGGTTCTCGTCGGAGCCGAACATCACGCGCTCCGCGGTGTCGAGGTCGCAGGCGCTGATGTAGAGCTTGCGGCCCGCCTTGCGCTCGAAGGCCCGGAAGTCGTTGGGCATCTGGATCCGGTCGAGATTGCGCCGCATCCAGCGCTCGAGGCTCACGTTGTCGAAGAGCCCGCTGGGGATGTGGTTGGTGAGGTTCGGAACCTCGCGCTTGGGCGAGACGTGGTCGATGAGCTGCATCGCCACCGTCTCGAAGTTCGTGTAGGTGGGATCCTTCAGGAACCGCCGCGCCGACCCTCCGACCGCCTCGGGCAGACCCGGGAGCCCCCGCGCCAGGTCCATGCCCACGCCCGGCAGGTAGGTGAGCAGGTCGAACACCAGCTTGGCCGGCCGCTCCCCGAACTCGCGGAAGTTGGGATTGTAGAAGTCGAAGGGGCGCAGCTGGTCGAAGCGTTCGCTGGTTCCCTCGAGAACCTTCACCATCTCGTCGGGGTCGATCCCTGCGGCCAGGGGAATCGAGAGCAACGAGCCGGCGGACAGGCCCACGTAGATGTCGAGATCGGTGACGGAGCGCCCGACCATGAAGTCGTTCAGCGCCTTCAGGCCGCCGACCTTGAAGGCCCCGCCGGAGACGGCGCCCCCGGCCAGGACCAGGGCGACCCTGGGGTTGCGTCTTCGGCGCGACGCATCGCTCTTTCGGATCAGCGTGAGGCCCATGAGCGGCGAACCTCTCCTCTCCGATTCATCTCACTCCGAGTCAGCTTATATGCACTGCGTCAGGTTACCTTGCTGGCGCAACGGAGTCGAGAACTTCAACGCCTCGGTCGAATCTGAGCAAACCCCTGAGTACGCTTCATTTTTCCCCTCGTCTGCGGGCTCCGGATGGGGCCGGATGACTCCCGGGTGGGGCGATCTGGGATTTGCTGCATTGCGTTGCGGGCTCTGTCCCCCGATTCCTTTCGGGCAAACGGACGGGGATCTGAATCGGTGGGCCTTCGGTCGGGTACATTCCCGGGAATCCGCGGTGGCGCCCGAGGAGTCCAACCCCAGATGATCCCCGACCGATCCCCGCACCGAGTGGAGAGCACCACTCGGCGGCGACGCCGTCCCCACGGCGGGTCGCCCCTGGCCGCCGTGGCCGCCAGCCTCGCGCTCGCGTGGGCTGTTTGCCTGGGCTCCGCTCCGGCGGCGGCGGGCGAGCCCGAGGTCGGCAGCCAGATGCAGGACGAGCTGGCCCGGCAGCAGCGCATGCTGTCGAGCCTGTCGCGCGGAGAGACCGCCGGCGAGACCGACCTGGACGACGCCGACGCCCTTCCGGAGCTGGACCTCCGGGACCGGGCCGACCCGCGCGTGGCGCCGGCCGCTCCCCAGGACCGCCCGCTGCCGGTCGCGATCTTCGAGACGCGCGACGTGGAGATCCGGCGCGGCACCTGGGGCAACCGCTCGAGCTTGAAGCTCGAGATGCGGGTCCTCGACGCCGACGGCGACGGACACCCGGAGCTCGTGCGCTACGTCGACCGCAAGACCGGCCGCATGGTCCGGCAGGAAGAGGACCGCAACTACGACGGCGTCACCGACGCCTGGAGCGACTACCGCGACGGGGTCATCGAGGCCCGCGCGCTCGACTCCAACGACGACGGCAACCCGGACACCTGGGAGCGCTACGCCGACGGCCGCATGACGTCGTTCGAGGTGGATCGGGACGACGACGGCGTGCGCGACGCGTTCTACCGCTACGAGGGCGGCTCGCTCGTCGAGGAACGGCACGATGCGGACAACGACGGCCAGATCGACCTCCGGGTGACCTACGTCGACCGTGTGCGCGTCCGCTCCGAGGAGGACCGCGACCGCGACGGCCGCATGGACACCTGGCGCAGCTACCAGCGGATCGACGGCGAAGAGGTGGTCGTGCGGATCGAGCGCGACGAGCGCGGCCGCGGCTATGCCGACACCTTCGAGACCTTCGAGGTGCGCGACGGCCGCGCCGTCCTCGCCCGACGGGAGGAGGACATCGACGGAGACGGCGAGATCGACGTCACGTCGTTCTATCGCGACGGCAAGCTCGTGCGTCGGGAGATCCTGGCTCCCGAGCTGGTGTCGATGTAGCTGCGGGTCGGGCTACTCGGCCTCGATCACCACCCGCTTGCGCTGCCTTTCCCGGAAGCGCTGGATGCGCTCGCGCTCGATCAGGAGCATCAGCTCCTTGTTGCGCTTCTTGACCCGCTCGAGCTCGAGCGCCAGCTCCCGCTCGGTGAGCCCGGACTTCTCGAACTCGAACGCGACCTGCGTGCTGCTCTCTCCCCCGTCCGAGGCGAGGGCGGTCACCTGGATCGTGTTCGCCCCCTCGGAGACCGGGACGAAGCCGGAGAAGCTGCCGTCGGGGGACAGGCTGACGTCGTAGGACACGTCGCGGGTGGTGAGGTTGGTGATGACCACGTCGTCCACGTTGGCGAACGAGACGCCCTGGAGGAAGCCGACGATGTCGCCGGGATTGCGGGCCGGAGTGAAGGTGCCGGTGGTGATCCGGGCCATCTCCATGGCGGCGACCGGCTTCGCCAGGGCGTGGCGCCCGAGGGCGTAGGTATTGATGGAGATGCCGGCCTTGCGGGCCAGGCGAGCGGCGTTGATCGCGGCCTCGGTGTCCTCGGGATCGGCGCGGTCGGCGCGGCCGAAGGGGAAGGTGGGCACTCCGTCCGTCAGGAAGAGCAGGACCCGCTTCGCGCCCGGCCGCGACGTGCTCTCGGCCCCCGACAGACCGGCCAGCTCGCGCACCGAGAGCCGGATCGCCGCCGCGAAGTTGGTCGCACCGAAGGGGCCGCGCGCGGCGATGCGGTCGAGGGCGGCGCTCACCGCCGCGAAGTCGTCGGTGAGGGGCACGTGCAGGATCGCGTCCTGCTGGTCCGCGCGAACGCGCCCGCCGCTCTCCAGGTCGACCTCGCCCGAGAAGGTCATGAGCCCCACGCGGGTCCGGCCGGGCTTCAGCACCTCGAGCAGCAGCCGCGCGGCGGCGATCTCCGCGGCGAGGATGGTGTCGTCGACGTCGGAGCAGACCATCTCCTCGGGATAGGTGCCGGGCGCGACGAGCTCTTCGTGGGGGTTGAACCCGATCTCGCCGTCCTCGTCCACGTCGATGCCGCTGGGAAAGCGGGTGGAGTGGGAGACGTCGATGGCCAGCAGCACGTCGAAGTCCAGCGGATCGCCGTCGCCCGACTGGGCGCTGCCCCGGATCGCGGCGACGTGGACCTTGCTCTTCACCACCTCGCCCTGGGACGGGGCGTCGATGCGGATCTGCACCGGCGCGGGCGGTCGCTCGGGCGCGGCGCCGGCCGGGCCCGCCGCCGGAAGGAGCTGGGCCAGCAGTGCCAGCGCCGCGACGGCGGAGGGGATCGTCGCGCGGAATGCACGTCGTCGTTGCACGCTTGGGTCTCCCTGGTCGCGCCCCGCCGATCGCGCTGGGGCGCAGTATAGATCAAGGCTCGGGCGCCTCTCCGACCCCATCGCCGGGCTCCTGTTCGTCTTCCACGACCGGGTCGCCCGCCTCGGGCGCCGGCTCCGTCTCCTCGGCGGGCGGACGGCGGACGAACCCGTCGATGCGCACCAGGTGGGCCTCGATGCGCTCCAGGGTCTCGGCGAGGACTTCACCCACCACGCCGAGGCTCTCGGCCGAGCACTGGTCCGCGGTGTCCTTCTCCGTGAAGTCGAACAGGCCCGGCGGCTCGTCGCCCCCGTAGCGGTCGTCGGTGACGGCCACGAGGGAGCGAAGCCCGCGGTCCGCGAAGGCCACGTGGCCCCCGTCGGGCGACGCGAACTCCGCGTCCGGAGGAAAGGCGTCGGTGTACCCCAGCTCGGCGGCGACCGACCAGACGCGCCTGCGGTGCATGCGGTTCGAGCGCAGATCCCGGGCGATGGCGAGGTCCGGGTCCGCGACCTGACCGAGGAAGAAGGCGACCCGCACGCCGACGAAGCGGCCTTCGTCGCTCCAGAGCCCGGCCACGCCCAGGCTTCCGTAGGGCCGCGGTCGACCGTCCTCGCCCCGGGACAGGGCATCGCCGTCGATGAAGAGGAGCTGGACGGTGTACGGGCGCGGCCCTTCGGCCAGCACGCGGCCGAGCTCCAGGACCGCCGCCGGCCCCGAGGCACTGGCGTTGGCGCCGACGTAGCGGAAGGAGTCGACGGGCGTCGTGTCGTAGTGGGCGACCAGCAGGATGCGGTCCGGCGAGCTCCCGGGCAGCTCGCCGAGCAGATGGGTGAGGGTCACGAGCTCGGTGCCGCCCTGCATGAGGTCGAGCTGAAGCTCGCTGACCTCGGCGCCGATGGCCTCGAGCTGCTCGCGCAGGTAGGCGCGGGCGCGCTCCGCGCCTTCGGTTCCCGAGACCCGGGGTCCGATGTCCGACAGCGCCTCGAGATGGGCGAACGCGCGCTCGGCCGAGAAGCCGGGATCGGCGCCGGCCGTGGTCGCCACGGCGAGCCCCGCGCCGAGCCAGAGCGCCAGGCCGCGGCCGATCGCGGCCCGCACCGCGGCTCCCGGTCCCTTCTCCCCCACGCGACGCGCGGCGACCCCGTGCATGCTCATCTCGTCTCCTCGCAGCGGCCCTCGGCGGCGGCGACCCTGCTGGTCGACACCGGCCGCGGCGCATCGTTTCCCCTGCTCATAGTCTCCGCGTCGTCTCCGCGTCGTCTCGGAGCGATGCCGACCGGTCCCCGGAAGTGCACCGGCCTGGGACACCGCATCCGGGAAGCGCCATTTATGACGCGTCCTCCCTCCTCGACCAACCCCCGACCGGAGCGGAACACGGATTTGCGATCCCGAGGGGTCCGACGAAAACCGAGCGGGATCTAGTCCAGGCCCAGTCTCCGTGACACATCGAGCCCAGGGCGGCCACTTCCCTTCCACGGAGGCCCCTTCCTCGCGGGGCTTTTCAAAAGCGGAGGGCAGGGCCCCACCCCTGGGGGCCCTGCCCTCCAGCCTGTCGCGCTGCAGCCCTGTCTCGCCTTCCTTTCGCCCCATATCCGGTCCCGCCGGAGTCGCCGTGGCGCGTGTCGCCGGAGCCACCCTCGTCGGAGTCGAGGGAGCGGCCGTCGAGGTCGAGGTCCGTCTCAGCTCCCAGCTTCCCCGGGTCGACATCGTCGGCCTCGCCGAGACGGCGGTCCGCGAGAGCGTGGCCCGTGTACGGGCGGCGGTGTCGGCGTCGGGGGAACGCTTCCCTCCCGAGCGGGTGACCATCAACCTCGCGCCCGCCGGCGTGCGCAAGTCCGGAGCGGGCCTCGACGCGACCATCGCGGTGGCGGTGCTGATCGCCGGCGGAGCGGTCGAGGCCCAGGCGCTCCGCGCCCGCGGCGTGCTCGGCGAGCTCGCCCTCGACGGTCGCCTGCGCCCGGTGCGCGGGGCCCTGGCCATGACCCTGGCGCTGGCCGAGGCGGGCTGCCGCGAGATCATCGTTCCCGAGGCCAACGGGCCCGAGGCCTCGCTGGCCCCCGGCGTCGACGTGCGCGTGGCGCGCGATCTGGCCTCGCTGCTCGGGCACCTGCGCGGCGCCGACGCCCTGCCCCGGGCCGAGCGCGGTGCGCGGCGCGCTCCTCCCCCCGCCCCCTGCCTGGGCGAGGTCCGGGGTCAGGCCTTCGCGAAGCGGGCCCTCGAGATCGCCGCCGCGGGCGGCCACGGCCTGCTGCTGTGTGGACCACCGGGGTCCGGAAAGACCATGCTCGCCCGCCGGCTCCCGGGCCTCCTGCCTCCGCTCGCGCCCGACGAGGCGCTGGAGGCCACGCGGATCCACGGGGCCGCCGGGCTCCTGGACGAGACGACCCCGCTGCTCGAATCGAGACCCTTTCGCGCGCCCCACCACACGGCGAGCTCCGCCGGGCTCCTGGGCGGCGGCCCGAGCCCCAGACCCGGCGAGGTCTCCCTCGCCCACCGCGGCGTGCTCTTCCTCGACGAGCTGCCGGAGTTCGACCGGCGGTCGCTCGAGGCGCTGCGCCAGGTGCTCGAGGAACGCCGGGTCACGCTCGCCCGGGCGCGCTCGAGCTGCGTGTTCCCGGCCGACTTCGTCCTGGTCGCGGCCCGCAATCCCTGCCCCTGCGGCTGGTACCGGTGCCCGGGGCGCGACTGCCGCTGCGATCCGGTCGCCATCGATCGCTACGCGCGCCGCGTGTCCGGGCCGCTGCTGGACCGCATCGACCTCCACGTCGAGGTGCCGCCGGTTCCGTGGGTCGAGCTCGACGCGTCCCACGGCCGGAGCGGCGAGACGAGCGAGGCCGTCCGCCAGCGGGTCCTGGCCGCCCGGCGTCGCCAGATCGAGCGCGGCACCCAGGCCAACGCCGCCCTGCCCGACGGCGCTCTCGAAGACATCGCTGCAGCAACCGGCAACGCACGTGCATGGCTCGGGCAGGCCGTGGATCGGCTGGGGCTCAGCGCGCGCGCGGCGCGACGCGTGCTGAGGGTGGCGCGAACCATCGCCGACATCGCGGGCGAGCCACGCGTCGACGCCCGGGACGTCGCCGAGGCGCTCGCCTATCGCGGCGAATCGAACGGCCGGCCCTAGGCGTCCGGCCCGATACACAGAGCAGCGCTCAAGCGCCCGTCTCCGACGGCCGATTGCGATGACACCGACTCGGCCCCGCCCTTGGAGCAGGAACGCGATGTTCGATGTCCGCGCGGATGAATCCTCCCCCGACGACCTCGGTCACGAATCCGGCGGGACCACCGCCTCCACGATCGTGTCCGAGCTCGAACGCGAGCGACCGGGGCTCGACATCGCCGCGCGCCTCACGCGCATGCTCGACCTCACCCTCGGCGCGCTCGAAGCCGAGGTCGGGTCGATCCTGATCGTGTCCCCGGACTGCCGGATGCGCATCGCCGCAGCGCGCGGACTGCCGAGCGAGGTGATCCGGTCGACCTGCATGGAGATCGGCGAGGGCATCTCGGGCCACGTCGCCCAGACCGGCGAGGGACTCCTGGTCCGCAACGTGGAGAGCGACGACCGCTTCCGCCGCCAGAACCGCGAGCGCTACTTCACCCCCTCCTGCGTCAGCGCCCCGCTGCTCGTCGGGGGCGCGGTGCGCGGCGTCATGAACGCCAGCAACAAGCGCGACCGCAGCCGCTTCGGGCTGTCCGAGCTTGCCCTCACCGTGGGCGTGGCTGCCGGAATCGCCCGCATCCTCAGCCCCGTCGAGCTCTGCCAGTGGATGGGCAGCGACGGGCTGGGTGTACCGATCGGAACCTCCTCCAGTGACTGAATCTGCACAGCGAGCCCCCACTTCGGCCCGATTCGGGGGGACTTGCCCCCGGCGATGCCGGCTCTTCCCCGCGGAGAGTGGGTTCTCGGGGCGGCCGGGCTCGGCGCGGGGCGACCCACGCATCCGGGCACGGGAATTGCTCTGAACGGAGAGCCAGCTCAGGAGACTCGACATGGGTGTAGTCCAGCCGATCGTGGAACTGAACGAGCCCTCCGCCGACGCGCCGGAGCCGATCGAGTCGACCCTGCTCGACCTGGTCCGCTCGGTCTCCGAGGTCACCCACGACGACCGCGAGGTCGTGGCGACCGTCCGGCACATGATCCGCAGCGGCCGCGTTCGTCTCTGCGGCATCTTCCGCGACTTTCCCGCGGCCGACTTCTAGGCACTCCCTCAGCGTCGCTTGACCCCCGCCCCGGCTCCGGGAACCATTGCCCCGGGCGATGAGGGGGAGGAGCCATGGCGGCACGAGCCACCACGGCGCGGGCCGGTCGTTCCGGCGCGGTCGGAAAAGCCAGCTCGAAGAGAGCCAGCTCGAAGAAATCCAGCTCGAAAGAGCCGGCGGCGAAGAGGCCGGCGGCGAAGAAGTCCGGCGCGAAGAAGAAGAGCGCGCGGAAGAAGGCGGCCAGGGCCGAGGCTGCAGCCGGCGCGCGCTCCGCCAGGACCCCCGCCCGATCCTCCGCCGCCGAGCTCGGCGCTCGGGCCAGGGACATCTCGGTCAGCGAGTTCTTCGCGAAGAACCGCCACCTGCTCGGCTTCGACAACCCCTCCAAGGCGCTGTTGACCACCGTGAAGGAAGGAGTCGACAACTCGCTCGACGCCTGCGAGGAGGCGGGCATCCTGCCCGAGATCCGGGTGGAGATCGTCCAGCTCGACGAGACGCGCTTCCGGATCGCCATCGAGGACAACGGGCCGGGCATCGTCCGGCGCCAGGTCCCCAAAATCTTCGGGCGACTGCTGTACGGCTCGAAGTTCCACCGACTGCGCCAGAGCCGGGGGCAGCAGGGCATCGGCATCAGCGCCGCCGGGATGTACGGGCTGCTCACCACGGGCAAGCCCGTCCGCATCTTCACCCGCACCGGAAAGAAGAAGGACGCCCACGAGTTCGAGCTCGTGATCGACACCAAGACCAACGAGCCCCGGGTCAAGAAGGACGAGGTCGTCGATTGGACCCGGGACCACGGGACGCGGGTCGAGATCGAGCTCGAGGGCGCCTATCGCGGCGGCCAGCACTCGGTCGACGCCTACATCCGCCAGATCTCCCTGGCGAATCCCCATGCGCAGATCACCTACGTCCCGCCGAGGGCGGAGGAGCACGGGGCGGAGCACGCCTTTCCGCGGGTGACGAAGGAGCTGCCGCCCCAGACCGACGAGATCAAGCCCCATCCCTACGGTGTCGAGCTCGGCGTGCTGATGCAGATGTTCCGGGACACCAAGGCGCGCAACGTCCGCACCTGCCTCCAGGGCGACTTCTCCCGGGTGTCCGCGAGGACCGCCCACGAGATCTGCGCGCTGGCCGGCGTCTCCGACTCCAGGCGGCCGGCCGAAGTGACCCGCGACGAGGCGGAGAAGCTCCACAAGGCCATCCAGAAGACGAAGATCATGAACCCGCCGACCGACTGCATCGCGCCGATCGGCGAGGACCTGATCCTCAGCGCACTCCGGGCCGAGGTCGACGCCGATTTCTTCGCGGCGGTGAGCCGGAAGCCGGCGGTCTACCGCGGCAACCCGTTCCTGGTGGAGGCGGGACTGGCCTACGGCGGGGCGATGCCCGCCGACCAGTCCATCACCCTCTACCGCTTCGCCAACCGGGTGCCGCTGCAGTACCAGCAGGGCGCGTGCGCCGTGACCCGGGCGGTGACGTCCACCAACTGGAAGTCCTACGACCTCCAGCAGCCCCGGGGCGCCCTGCCGGTGGGCCCCATGCTGGTGATGGTGCACATCGCCAGCGTCTGGGTGCCGTTCACCTCCGAGAGCAAGGAGGCGATCGCCCACTATCCCGAGATCGTGAAGGAGATCCGCTTCGCGCTCCAGGAGGTGGGCCGCAAGGTGGCCACCCACATCCGGCGGCAGCGGAGAGAGGCGGACGAGGCGAAGAAGCGCGCGTACATCGAGAAGTACATCCCCCAGGTGGCCGTCGGGCTCCAGGAGATCCTGGGCCTGAGCGAGAAGCAAACGAACAAGGTGGTCAGCCAGCTCAGCGACGTGCTCGAGCGAAGCCGGAAGATGTGAGGACACCATGGCCGCGCGAACCAGGAAGGTCGCCGGGAAGAAGACCAGCGGCAAGAAGACCAGCGGGAAGAAGAAGACGGCCCGCAAGAAGGCCGCCGCCGGCAAGGCGTCGGGGGCGAAGAAGAAGGCGCGCGTGCGGAAGGCGTCCGCGCCGGTGTCCCCCGAGGAGGTCACCCGGCGGAACGCGCGGCGCGCGAAGGAGACGGTGAAGCTCATCGAGGGCACGGCGACCGGCGTCCACGGCGACATCCTGAAGCGCCGCAAGCCGGACCTGGCGTTCCCGATCCGCTCGCTGGGCAACGTCTCCTACTCCGAGAAGCGCGGCTACTTCGAGATCGGCCGGCAGCGCAAGACGCGCACGCTCACGGTCAACACCGTGAAGAACTTCGCCCAGACCCTGCGCATGATGGGGCTGTCCAAGGAGCTGGTCGAGACCAACGACTTCGCGACGAAGCGGGACGCCTACTACCAGAGCAAGAACTGGGGCGACGCCAAGTTCGACGAGCAGACCGAGTCGGACACCGTGATGGACGACATCGAGGCGCTCTTCTCGGTGGACGGCGTGTCCCGGGAGCAGCTGCGCTTCGTTCCGGACGAGGGCCACAACGGCTCGGTGGCCGGCCGGCTGGTGGTCCTCGACCCGGACATCGAGACCGGCGAGGTCGAGCGCATCGACTGCACCCGCTTCGGCTCGGGGGCCTACGCGATCCCTTCGTCGGTGGAGCTCTTGTCCTTCGAGACCGACGCGGAGTTCATCCTGGCCATCGAGACCGGCGGCATCTTCCAGCGGCTCCAGAGCCACAAGTTCTGGCAGACCGCGAACTGCATCCTCGTCAACATGGCCGGCGTGCCCGCCCGGGCCTGCCGCCGGTTCATCCGCAAGCTGTCCGACGACTGCGCGATCCCGGTCTACGCCTTCGTCGACTGCGACCCGTACGGCATCTCCAACATCTACCGGACGCTCAAGGTGGGCTCGGGCAACGCTGCACACCTGTCACAGTTCTTCTGCGTGCCCCAGGCGCAGTACCTCGGTGTGACACCCCAGGACATCGTCGACTACGAGCTGCCGACCCATCCGCTCCAGGACGTGGACGTGAAGCGGGCGCGCGACGCCCTGAAGAACGACCCTTTCTTCAAGGCCCACAAGCCCTGGCAGAAGGCGATCGAGCAGCTGCTCCAGATGGGAGTCCGCGCCGAGCAGCAGTCCCTGGCCAAGTGGGGCCTCAACTACGTGATCGAGGAGTATCTCCCGGCCAAGCTCGAGAATCCCGGCGCCTTCCTCCCCTGACACGGGCCGACGGACCGGACCTCTCTGCTAGGATTCGGCCCGCATTCACATGAGGTCCCCATGAAGGGCATCGTCCTGGCGGGGGGATCGGGCACCCGGCTCTATCCGATCACCCGCGGCATGAGCAAGCAGCTCCTGCCGGTCTACGACAAGCCGATGATCTACTACCCGCTGTCGGCGCTGATGCTGGCGGGCATCCGGGAGGTGTTGATCATCACCACGCCCCACGACCAGGAGGCGTTCCAGCGCCTGCTCGGCGGCGGCGAACGCTTCGGCATCGAGCTGCAGTACGCGGTGCAGGAGAAGCCCGAAGGCATCGCCCAGGCCTTCCTGGTGGGCGAGGAGTTCATCGCGGGCGACCGCGTGAGCCTGGCGCTCGGCGACAACATCTTCTACGGCCACGGCCTGCCCGAGGTCCTGCAGCGCGCCGCCGCACGCGAGAAGGGCGCCACCGTGCTGGGCTACTGGGTCAAGGACCCGGAGCGCTACGGCGTGGTGGACTTCGACGAGGCCGGGCGCGCGCTGCGCATCGAGGAGAAGCCGGCGAAGCCCCGGTCGCCGTGGGCGGTGACCGGGCTCTACTTCTACGACTCCCGGGTGGTCGAGATCGCGCGGTCGATCGAGCCGTCGGCGCGCGGGGAGCTGGAGATCACCGACGTCAACAGCCGCTACCTGGCCGAGGAAGACCTCCACGTGGAGCGGCTGGGCCGCGGCTACGCATGGCTCGACACCGGAACCCACGAGTCGCTCCTGCAGGCGGCAGACTTCATCCAGGCCATCGAGGAGCGCCAGGGCCTGAAGGTCGCCTGCCTCGAAGAGATCGCCTACCGGCAGGGCTACATCGACCGCGACACCCTCCGCGCCGTCGGCGCGGAGATGGAGAAGAACGACTACGGGCGCTACCTGCTGAGCCTCGCGGACGAAGGCGAGGCGCCGCCGTGAAGTTCACACCGACCGCGCTGCCCGGAGTGGTGATCGTCGATCCCGACGTGCACGGCGACCCCCGCGGCTTCTTCCTCGAGACCTGGCACGCGCGCAAGTACAAGGAAGGCGGCATCGACGCCGCCTTCGTCCAGGACAACCTCTCGCGTTCGGGGCGCCGTACCCTGCGCGGCCTCCACGCCCAGCTGCGAAGGCCCCAGGGCAAGCTCGTGCGCGTGGTCGAGGGCGCGGTCTTCGACGTGGCGGTGGACATCCGGCGCGGCTCGCCCCACTTCGGGAAGTGGGTCGGCGTGGAGCTGTCGGCCGCGGACCAGCGCCAGCTGTACGTGCCCGAGGGCTTCGCCCACGGGTTCTGCGTGCTGAGCGAGTCCGCCCAGTTCGAGTACAAGTGCACGGACTTCTACGACCCGGAGGACGAGATCGCGATCCTCTGGAACGACCCCGACATCGGCATCGAGTGGCCCATCGACGACCCGACGCTCTCGAAGCGGGACGTGGCGGCGCGGAGGCTGCGGGACTTCGACGAAGGCGAGCTGCCGGTCTTCGAGCCGGGCGCGTGAGCCGGGGCGACGCGCCGCGGGCAGGCGACGCCGGGTTCCCGGTCCGATCAGAAGTCGGGCTCGACCTCGAGGTCCTCGTCCTGGGGATCGCCCTTCAGCAGGATCGGCGCTCCGCAGACGCTGCAGAAGACCTCCTCGCCGGCCTTCTCGTCCCCGCCCAGCGGGATGTCGGCCTGGCAGATCGGGCACTCGATTTCGTTTCGCGCCATGGCATCCGGATCGGAGGACGGGAGCGACGCCTTGAGCGCCGGCTGTCCGGGTCCGCCGCGGGCCGCCGTCCCCGGGCTGCACGACCTGGACGCAGCGTCGCCTGGCTCGGCCTGCTGGCCCTGGCCGTGGCCCTGGCGTGCTCCGGGCCCGGTGCGGGGGCGCCCCCTCGCTCCAGCGCCCAGACCCGCGACCTCTCGGGACTCACCGTCGAGCTCGCCGTGCGCGGCGGGCCGCCCGACGCCTCGGCGAAGGCGCTGGCGGCCGGCTTCGCCGAGGCGGAGCGACTGGCCGCGGCCCTGCTGGCCGAGCGGCCGGCCAGCGAGATCGACGTCCTGAACCGGGTGCCCATGCGCGTCGAGATCGAGCTCTCCCCCGACGCCGCGGCGGTGGTGGCGACGGCCCTCGAGCTGGCCGAGTCCAGCGGGGGCGCCTACGACCCCACGGCAAGGGCCCCGCTCCGAAAGGTATGGGGCCTCGAGAGCGGCAAGCCGCGCGTTCCCAGGGCCTTCGAGATCGACTCGGCCCTGCGCTCGGTCGACTGGACCGACCTCGAGCTCGGCGAGGCGGGCCACTCGGCCCGGCGCTACTCGCACTCGACCCACGTCGACCTGGGCGCCGTGGCCGTGGGCGCCGTGCTCGACGGCGCCGTCGCCGCCCTGCGGCGGGCGGGCGCCCCGGCCGGCCTGGCCAGGGCCCGGGGCATCCGGGTCGCCTTCGGCGGCGAGGGGGCGCCCTGGCCCATCGAGCTCCCGACGCCGCTGGGTCCCGCCCGCCTGGAGCTCTCCGACGGCGCGGTGGCGACGGCGGAGCACGGACCCGGCCGGCCGACCTCCGACGGGCAGTCCATCCGCGAGCCCTTCGACCCGCGCAGCGGCCGACCCGCCGAGGGCTGCGAGTGGGCGCTCGCGCGCGGGCCCAGCGGAGCCCGGGCCGGCGGCGCGGCCGCGGCCCTGCTGGTGCTGGGCCGCGAGGCCTCGCAGTGGTGGGCCCGGGAGCCCGGGATCGAGGGCGCGGTGGTGCTGGCGGGACCCGACGGGTCGCCGGCCGGGGAACGGCTGGCGTCTCCGGGAGCCGGACTCGCCTGGGACGACTGAGGCGACTCAGTCGTCGCGGCAGTCGCCGCAGTGGCCGTACAGCTCGTGGCGGTGGCGGAGGAGCCGGAAGCCGTAGGTCTCGGCGATCTTCTCCTGGGTCGACTCGATCATCCGGCACTCGAACTCGACGATCTTGCCGCACTTCACACAGACCAGGTGGTCGTGGTGCTCGTGCTCGATCTCGTAGCGGGTGAGCCCGTCGTCGAAGTTCCGCTCCTGGGCCAGCCCGGCGTCGCACAGGAGCTTCATCGTGCGGTACACGGTGGTGTAGCCGATGGTGGGGTTGATCTCGCGAACGGCCTCGTAGAGCTGCTCGCTGGTGATGTGTCCCTTGGAGCCGAGGAAGGCCTCGAGAATCTGGTCTCGCTGGCGGGTGTGCTTGAGGTTGTGGTCCTCGAGATACCGCGCGAGCGCTTCTTTCTCGACTTCGTGGGCCATGGGTAGACGGTACCGAGGTGCGGACCCCGATTGCAAAACATCTGTGGGACGGCGGTCGAAAACCGCCGGAGACGCCCTCAGAGCTCCGCCAGCAGATCCTCGGCGGCCTCGGCGACGGCGTCGTCGAAGCCCTGCTCCAGCACCCGCAGCTGACTGCGCAGACCCGCGCTGGGCTCGAGGGCTCCTTCGCGTCGCAGCTCCAGGAGAGCCTGGAGCGCCAGCACCGCGAGCTCGGAGTCGCCGGTGTCGAGGAAGAGCGCCAGCAGGGAGGCGTCCCGCGGCGGGCCCAGGGCCTCGAGATAGGCGCGACAGGCGCCGGCCAGCTCGGGGGTGCCGTGGCTCTTGCGGATCTCGCCGGCCAGGCGCTCGCCCTCGGCGCCGCCCGCCCCGGAGGCGAAGAGCTTGTCGGCTTCCTTCAGGTACTCGGTGGTGGCCTGGCGCACCCGCGCCTCGGCCGCCTTGCCCCGCGGACGCCCGGCGGGGTCGCCGCCGCCCTCGCGGCGCATGCGGTCGCGTTCGGAGAACGTGCGCTTGGGTCGGTCGTCGCTCATTGCGTGACTTCCGGCGGCCCCGGATCCGCTGCGCCCGACAGGGCGAGCTCGGTGCGCTGGCGGTTCAGCGTGGCCGCGTGGTTGGTGCAGTCGAGGGCCTCGGCCCGGCGGAAGGCCCGGAGCGCGTCGTCGGGGCGACCCGCCGCGGCGTAGGCGAGGCCGAGGTGGTTCTGCACCTCCGAGGCCTCGGGCATCCAGTCCGCAGCCTCCTCGAGGTCGTGGATCGCCACCTGGACCTCCCCTGCGCGGAGGGCCTCGCTGCCGCTCTGATAGAGCACCGCGCCGCGCCAGGCCGCACAGCCCAGGGGCCCGGCGACGGCGCCCAGCAGCAGGGCGAGCGCGATCGACATCCGCGAAAAGCCTGCCATGGCTCCTCTTTACCGGTCCGGGCGGGTGGGCGCAATGGATTCGCGAGCGCGGCTCGTTGCCCCACCCGGCCGAGCGTGGTACACGAGCGGCAGGATGTGGATGCGATGAACACCGACTCCAGCCGCCATCGGCGTCGCCGCAATCAGCGTCGCCGAGTACGCGCCCGCGTACCCGGACCGAAGCGTTCGAACGGGGGGATGCCCCCGCTGGGCGCCGGAGTCCAGGTCAGGCGTCTCGGCGAACGAAGCCGACCGTCCGCATCCGATCCCCTCCCCGAGAGCTGATCGGAGCGCCACCGGACGAGATCCGGGGCTGCGGACGCCCACTGCGACCGCAGCTCTCGAAACACTCGCTCCGGAGCCTCCGACATGACCCTTCCCGCCAACCCGAGTGCCCAGGGGGCCATCCCGACGGGCCTGCGTCCGCGCGGCAACGTGCGCGAGGTCTTCGGGCTCGCCGCGCCGGTGGTGCTGACCCACGTCTCGATCACGATCACCCAGATCGTCGACTCCGCCATGGCGGGCCGGCTGGGGCCCACCGAGCTGGCCGCCGTGGGCTTCGGCGGCATCTGGATGTGGACCGCCATGTGCTTCTTTGCGGGCACGGTGACGGCGGTCCAGACCTTCGTGTCCCAGCACCACGGGGCCGGCGAGCCCGAGCGCTGCGGGGCCTGGGCCTGGCAGGGCGTGCTGGGCGTGACGCCCCTGACACTGGCGGGTGCTGCGGTGCTGTACCTCGGCGCGGGCCCCCTGATGCGGGCCCTGGGCCCGTCGGGCGAGCTCGCGCCGCTGGCCACCGGCTACATCGAGATGCGGGCCTTCGGAAACGTCGGACTCTGCGGAGCCATGGCGCTGTCGTCCTTCTTCCGCGGGGTCGGCGACACGCGCACGCCCCTCTGGACCATGGTGCTCGCCAACGGGGTGAACGCCGTCCTCGACTACGGGCTGATCTTCGGCCGCCTGGGCCTGCCCCAGTGGGGGGTCGAGGGCGCCGGGGTCGCGACGGCGGTCGCCGAATGGGTGTACTTCGGGGCCACCTACGTCTGCTTCCGCCGACGACGGGTGGACTGCGAGTTCCGCACCGGACGGCCTTCCCTGGTGGGGAAGGACCTGCGCCGACTGCTGCGGACCGGCATGCCCATCGGCGGCCAGTGGTGCCTGGAGATGATCTCGTTCGCGGTCTTCTCGACCCTGGTGGCGCGCATGGGCGACGCATCGATGGCGGCCAGCCAGGCCTTCATCATGCTGCTGGCCCTCACCTTCATGCAGGCCCACGGGCTGTCGATCGCCGTGGCCACCCTGGTGGGCCGCTACATCGGTGCGCGCGATCCGCGATCCGCCGAGCGCAGCTTCCGCTCGGGCGTCGCCCTGGGCCTCGCCCTCGCGGCCGCCATCGCGCTGCTCTACGTGGTGTTCCCCGAGTGGTTGATCGCGGTCTTCAGCGACGACCCCGAAGTGCTGCGCCTGGCGCGCCCGCTGCTCCTGGTGGGGGCCTTCTTCCAGGTCTTCGACGCCGTGGCCATCGTGGCCGACGGCGCCCTGCGCGGCGCCGGCGACACCCGCTGGCCCTTCGTCCTGCGCTTCGTGCTGTCCTGGGGGCTCTTCGTGCCGCTGGCCTGGCTGATCGGGTTCGTCTGGGGGTTCGGGCTCACCGGGGCCTGGTTCGGCGGCATGATCTACGTCGCGGTGCTCGCGGCGTTCCTGGTCGGGCGGTTCCACTCCGGGGCCTGGCACCATGTGCGGATCTGACCGCAGCGGCGGCGGGGCCGGGTCAGTCGGACTCGAGCTCGATCCTCGCGACGACCGGCAGGTGGTCCGAGGCGCGGCGGGCGGCCGGGGTGTCGTGGGCGGAGACGTCGATCACCCGGGCGCCCCGGGCGTAGATGCGGTCGAGGGCCAGGACCGGGGCGGCCGAAGGGAACGACGGCGGCCAGTCGAGGTTGTGGTGGGCGCGCAGGCTCTCGTCGAGCTCGCGGGTCGCGGGGCAGCGGCGCCAGGCGTTCATGTCGCCCATCAGGACCACCGGGCCGGCGTTCACCTGGGGGTGGTCGAGGAGCGACTGGACCTGACGATGTCGGGTGCGATCGACGAGCGACAGGTGGGTGGCCACCACGCCCAGGCTGCCCAGCTCTCCGTTGAACTGGGCGGTGAGCGCCCCCCGGCGCTCGATGCGGGAGAACGAGATGTCGACCACGGAGGTCGCCGACACCGGAAACCGGGACAGGATGGCGTTGCCCAGCTGACCGCGGCGGTGCTCGCGGGTGACCGCGAACACCAGATGCATGCCCAGGGCCTCCGACAGGTCCACCAGCGGGTCGTCCCCGATGTCGATGCCCTCGCCCCCGTGGCTCGAGACCGAGGGACGCAGCACCTCCTGGAGGGCGATCACATCGGCATCGAGCTCCGAGATGACGAAGCCGGCGCGCGCCGGGTCCGGCGCCTTGCGGCCGTTGAGGCCGGTCCAGCGGTGGACGTTGTAGGTGGCGACCGTGAACTCCTGGGACATGGCAGCCGAACCCATCGGCCGGGAGGGCGCTCGCACCAAGGACAAATGGGCCAGGAGGCCCTCGCTGCGCTCGGCCTGGGCCCGGCGCTCGCGGGCGTTCTCCCGGGCGGCGCGGCCGGCGGCGGCCATGCGCACGGCGGCGTCGCGCACGCGGGTGGCGGTGCGGCGCCCGGCCTCCCGCGCCCGGTCTCCGCGGCGGGCCCGGACCGGGGAGCCGTCGCCCTCGGACCCCTCGGGCGAGGCGGGGGAGTCGTCCTGCCTCCGACGCCTTCTCGCACGGCCGGCGCGGCCGGCTCGACGCCCGCCTCCATCACCGCCCCGGGATCGCTGTGCCATTCATCTCCTCGATCTCCCCATCCTGGAGATCTGCTCGGAGCCCCGCATTCTCGGCGTCGGCTTCGACTTCGACGTCGGCGTCGCCGGGACCGTTCCCGTACGCCCCCCCGACGGGGTGGACCCGGTCGGGGAGAGGGTAGCCCTTCGAGTGGGCGCGCGAGCGCGCGCTGCTCCCACAGGAACCGGCAAGGGGCGCTCCCAGGCGCCCGGAGGCACAGGGGGAATCCAATGCCCCCGCAAGCCGCGCCACCGCGCGGCCGATAGGAGAGCACCATGGCGGGACGGAAGTCGACGCCCCTTCACCCGACCCTCGATTCCCCGGTGGTGAAGGAGGCGGCTCAGCAACTCGTGTGGGCGGTGCAGAACGAGGCCGGCGAGCGGACCCTCTCGCCCCGGTCCTACGAGCGCGCCATCCGCGACCTCGAGCGCCTGCGCGGGCGGCCGCTCTTCTTTCCGGGCATCACCTCGGGTGCGGGCCGGGGCGCGCGCGTGCGCATGGCCGACGGCACCACGAAGCTCGACTTCGTGGGCGGGATCGGCGTCCAGCTGTTCGGCCACGGCGACGAGGACCTGCTGCAGACCGCCGTCGCGGCCGCCGCCAGCGACGTCGTCTTCCAGGGCCACCTGCTCCCGGGGCCGGAGTACCTGCGGCTCTCCCGGCTGCTCCGCAAGGCGGCGGGCTCGCGCTTCCGGCACGTCTGGCTGTCGCTCTCCGGGGCGGTGGCCAACGAGAACGCCCTCAAGATGATCTTCCAGCGCCACGCGCCGGCAGACCACATCGTGGTGTTCGAACGGGCGTTCCACGGGCGCACCGGCGTGATGCAGGAGCTGTCGGACAAGCCCGCCTACCGGGAGGGACAGCCCCTGCGGACGGGTGTGCTGCAGGTGCCGTTCTTCGACCCGAGCGACCCCGACTCGACCATGCGGAGCGTGGAGGTCCTCGACGCCCACCTCCAGCGCCACCCGGGCCGGGTGGCCGGAATGTGCTTCGAGCTGGTGCAGGGCGAGGGCGGCTTCAACACGGCTCCGCGGGAGTTCTTCGCCGCGCTCATGCAGCGCTGCCGGGACGAGAAGATCGCGGTGTGGGTGGACGAGGTGCAGACCTTCGGGCGCACCGGCGAGCTCTTCGCCTACCAGACCCTCGACCTCGAGAGCTACGTGGACGTGGTGACGCTGGGCAAGACCCTCCAGGGGAGCGCCGCCGTCTTCACGGCCCGCTACAACCCGAAGCCCGGCCTGGTGGCCGGAACCTTCGCGGGCAACACGGCCGGCATGGCGGTGGGCGCGCGGATCCTCGAGCGCCTGACGAAGGACGGCTATCTTGGACCGGACGGTCGGGTGGCGGTCCTCGGACGACGCATCGAGAAGCGGTTCGAGGCCCTGGCCAAGCGACTCCCCCGGGCGATCGGGGCGCAGAGCGGGCTCGGCGCCATGCGGGCCTTCGTCCCCTTCGACGGCGAGCCGGCGACCGTGAAGGCGGTCCTGATGGCGGCTTTCGACGAGGGTCTGATCCTCCTCAACGCGGGCGCGAATCCCATGAAGATCCGCCTGCTGCCGCCGGTGAACGTCACCGACGAGGAGCTCGAGGGCGCGTTCGCGATCCTCGAGAAGGCGCTGCGCCAGGTGGCGGAGAGCCGGGGCTGGCCGTGCTGATCCTGCGGCCGTGCGAGCCGGACGATCTCGATGACCTGCTCGACCTCGCGAGCCGCCTGGACTCCATGAACCTCCCCAACGACCGCGCCTTCGTGGAGCGGCGCATCGCGCGCTCGGAGGCGAGCTTCGCCGGACGCTCCGCCCAGGGCGAGCCGCCGATCTACATGTTCGCCCTGGAGGACCGGGAGTGCGGGCGCTGCGTCGGCACCTCCATGGTCCTCTCGAAGACGGGCGTGCCGGGGACGCCGTACTACTGGCTCGAGGTCTCCAGCGAGGAGCGGCGCAGCACCGAGATCGGCGCGCGCTTCGTGCACACGCGGCTGCAGCTGCGCTCCACCGAGGACGGGCCCACCGAGATCGGGGGCCTGGTGCTCGACCCCGCGTACCGGCGACACCCCGAGAAGTGCGGCAAGGCGCTGTCGATCGTGCGCTTCGCGTTCATCTCCGCCCACCCCGAGCTCTTCCAGCGCGAGGTCATCGCCGAGATGCTCTCGCCCTTCGAGGAGTCGGGGCGCAACCTGCTCTGGGAGGCCTTCGGCCGGCGCTTCACCGGCCTGCCGTACCGCGAGGCCGACCACCTCTCGGCCCGGGACAAGGGCTTCATCGCGGACCTGTTCCCCCGCGACCCCGTCTACGCCACGCTCTTCCCGCCCGAGGTGCAGGCCGTGATCGGCCGGCCCAACGACTCGGCCCGGGCCGCCCTGCGCATCCTCGAGAAGGTGGGCTTCCAGCACCTGCACCAGGTCGATCCGTTCGACGGCGGCCCGTACTACGGCGCCTCGCGCGACGCCATCGTCTCCGTGCGCGAGCGCCGGACCCTGGTGCTGCCGGGAACGCCGCGGGACACCCACGCCGGCGACGGCGGCCCCCTGGCGCTGCTCTCGGCGGAGACCGGCGACTCGATGGCCCGCTTCCGGGCCACCGTGGTGGCACTCGACGACGACGGCGCGCCCGTGGTGTCCAAGGAGTGCCGCGAGGCCCTGGGCGTGGCCGCCGGCGACCGCGTGATGGTGACACCGCTTCCCTAGGTGTGGGTCCGGGACCCGGGAAGGGGTCCGGGAAGCGAAGACGGGAGACCCATGGGAGAGAGCCCCGAAGAGATCGTGAGCCGATCGCCCGCCGCGCCCGACGACGTCGTCGGGCGCTTCTCGGTGGCGGACGTCGAGGCGGTGAACCACGCGGTGGGCCGCGCCGCCGCGGCCTTCCACGCCTGGCGCGACCTCGGTCTCGCCGGACGCGCCGCCGTCCTCGAGCGCTTCCGCGACCTCGCGAACGTCCGGGCCGAGGAGGGCGCCCGACTTGTGGCCCGGGAGGTGGGCAAGGCCCTCTGGGACGCCCGGGGCGAGACCCGGCTGCTGGGCCCCAAGGTCGACGTCTCGCTCGCCGAGGGCATGGCCCTCGTGGCCGAACAGGACGCCGGCGGCGGCGCGCGGGCCACCCATCACCCGCGCGGCGTGCTGGCGGTGCTCGGACCGTTCAACTTCCCCGCCCATCTCCCCAACGGCCACATCGTGCCGGCGCTGGCCACGGGCAACAGCGTCGTCTTCAAGCCCAGCGAGGTGGCGCCGGCCGTGGGCGAGTGGCTGGTCGGCCTGTTCCGCGAGGCCGGGCTTCCCGAAGGCGTCCTCGAGGTGGTGCACGGGGGCGTGGAGACCGGCGGCCAGCTGGCCACCCATCGCAGCGTCGACGGCGTGCTCTTCACCGGCTCGTGGCGCGCGGGGCGCGCCCTCTCCGAGGCCACCCTCGACCAGCCCTTCAAGATCCTCGCCCTCGAGATGGGAGGCCGGAACGCCGTCGTGGTGATGGACGACGCCGACCTCGACCTCGCCGTGGCCGAGAGCGCGCTCTCCATCGCGGTCACCACCGGCCAGCGCTGCTCGTGCGCCAGCCGACTGTTCGTGCATCGGAAGCTCGCCGACGCTTTCACGGACAAGCTTCGCGCCGTGCTCGGGGGCCTCGCCATCGGCGACCCCATGGACGACGGCGTCTTCATGGGCCCGCTCGCCACGGCCGCCGCCCACGCCAAGGTGCTCCACTACCGGAGACTCGCGGAAGAGGCGGGCGGCGAGCGCATCCTGGAGGTCGACCCGAAGCTTCCGGCCCCCTTCATCGGCCCCGGTCTGGTGCGCTTCCCCCGCGCGGACCAGGACCACCCCTGCCAGCGCGACGAGATCTTCGGCCCGGAGGCTGCGCTCTACCCCGTCGACGACCTCGACGAGGCCGTGGCCGCGGTGAACGACTCGGACTACGGCCTGGTGGCCTCCGTCTTCACCCGGGACCGCGCCCGCTGGGAGCATTGCGTGGGTCGCGTGCGCACGGGGCTCCTCAACTGGAACAAGGGCACGACCGGAGCCAGCGGCAAGCTCCCCTTCGGCGGACTGGGACGCAGCGGCAACGACCGGCCGGCGGGCGTCTCGGCGTCGCTCTACTGCACCCACCCCCAGGCCCACCTCGAGGTGGACGGCGCGAGCGCGCGGCTCGACCCCGAGAGCCTGCCGCCGGGCATGCCCCGCCCGCGATGAGCGCCTGGCGCCGCACGCTCCTCATGGGCGACCCCGCGCACTTCAGCGTGAAGGGCGGCGGCAACCCGCACACCCGCACGCGCTGGGGCCGCAAGCGCAGCGTGGACCGCGCCCGGGCCATCGACCAGTGGCACGGCCTGAAGGCGCGGCTCGAAGAGCTGGGCATCTCTGTCGTCGTGGTGCCGCCCATCGCGGAGAACCCGGGGAGCGTCTACCCGGCCAACGCCGGCGTCATGAGCGACGTCGACGCCGAGAAGCCCCTGGCCGAGAAGACCTTCACCCTCTCGAACCTGCTGCCCACCCGCGCCGGCGAGAAGCCCCACTACCGCGAGGTACTGGAGAGCCTGGGCGTGCGCTGCGCCGAGCTGGACGAGAGCCTGCGCTTCGAGGGCGAGGCCGACTTCTTCCCGGTGGACGACTTCTTCGTCCTCACCTGCGGCCATCTCGAGCGCCAGCGGTTCGTGCCCACCCTGGGCCTTCCACCCTGGAAGCGCGTCTACGGCTTCCGCACCGACGCCCGGGTCGAGCCCATCCTGGCGGACCAGGTGGCCCCGCGACCGGTCGTGCGCATCCAGCTCACCCTCGAGGCCCACTACCACGGCGACACCGCCCTGTGCGCCTTCGGCCCCGGCCGGCGCTACCTGCTGGCCTACCGCGAAGCGCTAGAGCCCGGCGCCTGGGAGAAGCTCGAGGCACGGCTCGGCGACCGCATGATCGAGCTCTCCGAGCCCGACGCCAAGCGCTACGCCGCCAACAGCTTCACCTACACCCGACCCGACGCCGGCGAGAGCTTCCTCTTCATGCCGGGCGGCGTCTCGGGCGCGCTCCAGGACGAAGTGCGATCCCGCGGCGTCGAGCCCGTGGTGGTGGACGTCTCGGAGTTCCTCAAGAAGGGTGGCGGGTCGGTGAAGTGCATGATCGGGGACCTGGGGCCGGTGCGCGGTGGGGATCCGGAGGGGTAGGTGCGGAGCGGTGCCGGGCGCCCTCGCGCGGGCTACCTCGGCTCCCGACCCCGTCGTGCGAACGCCAGTCCGGCGAGCCCGAGACCCATCAGCAGGCCGGTGGAGGGTTCGGGAATCGGCTCGACCAATACCGAGAAGTTCGAATCCCTGTTGCTGACCGTCGACCAGGTCGATCCACCGTCGGTCGAAGCCACGATGGTTCCGGCGGAATAGGTGCCGAACGCGTTGCGATACGAGCCGAGGTTGGTCGGGTCCGAAACGGCGAACGCCAGCTCTTCACCTGGCGTCACCGACAGCCCGGCTGACGAGAAATCGAACTCCTTGAGCACGGAACCGAGATCCGACGGGTTCAGCGCCACCGCCAATGGAGCCCCCGTCGGCACTCCCCCCGAAGTGGCGTAGATCCCCATGCTCAGGGTCGAGTTCTCCCCCGTGAGCTCGATCCTGACCTGGGCGATCGTGCCCTCCACGCCCACGGTGAACGTCTGCCCTCTCACGTCGGCGCCCCCGATCGCACCGAAGTCGATCTGGGACGAGAAGTTGAACTGATCCACGATCGGAACGGCGCTCGCGGCGCCCGGAAATGCCGACGCAAGACCGAGAACGCACACGATCGCGGATGCGGCGGAGCGACCGAAACGACGACGGCGCGCCGCGGCGAGGCCGATCAACGCCGAGACTACGAGCAAGCCCGTGCCAGGCTCGGGGACGGCCAGCACGAAGGGCGAGAAGGACGAGGTTTCGACGGTGATGAGGTTGGCGACCGGGTCCACCGCGCCCTGGAGGATCTCCCAGACGCCGGCCTCCGTGAAGTGCGCCACCGCGAGGGCCGCCTCGGGCACGTCGAGCAGCGTGTCGTCGTAGGCGAACTGCAGGACCGCGTTGCCGTCGAGGGTGCCGGTGTAGTCGACCTCCCAGGCCTGGGCCGTGGCGCCGGACGCGACGAAGTCGACGGCGTCGAAGGCCTCGGTGGAGAGCACCGACGAGAGGTCCCCGGTCTGGAACGATTGGGAGGTCATCGTCCCGGGAGTGCTGGCGTCGAACACGGCCGCGCCGCCGTCGACGAGGCTCTCCGCCTCCGAGCCGAAGCCGATGACGAGGTCGGCGCGGGCGAACGACGACGTCGCGGTGTAGCCCAGCAGGATCTCGTCGCCGGTGTCGGGATCGATCTCGACGTCGGGCCAGGTGTGGGCGGAGGAGAAAGTGTAGAGATCGACGGAGTAGTCGCCAGGCGCCAGCTGCCCGGTGAACTGCTGCGCCGAGCTGACGGGAGAGGGCGCATAGAACTCGGACATGTCGCTCAAGAAGTGAAGGAATCCCGAACCCGCCGCAGTCGGAGAGAGGCTGCCGCCGAACTGACCGCGGTCGTGAATGCTCGCGTTCGGACGGGGCACGGTGCCCGAGATCGCGAGGAGGTAATTCGTGGTCGTGTCGACGGTGAATTCCACCTGCGTGTACGTGGTGGCCTCGTTGATGCCGTCGTCGTCGTAGGGACCCTGAGGGGTGGCGCGTTGCTTGATGGCGATCTTGTTGGCGGAGTCGGTGACCTCGACGCTCGCCTTGGAGGGGATCTCCTCGTCCGGGTCTTCGACGACGGCCGACCGGAGGCTGCCGTCGTAGGCATCGACGTGGTGGCCTGGCACGGAGGCCTGCAACGTCACGTTGGTGATGGTGACGGCGTCGGCGTCGGCGGCGAGCAGGCCCATCAGGAGCAGCACGGCGGACGGCAGCGCGGAGGTGCGGACGGAGCGGTGCATGGACGATCCCCTTCCCAAGAGATGCCGCACTCTAATGCGTCGCCGCGAAGCCCCGCATGGCCGTTTCCTGACCTTTCGCGGATACGCGCGATCCCCTGCAATCGCTGGTACTTGCGCGGTTCTTCTGTCCGCGATCCCAGAACGATGAGGACACCCGTTGGCGGACCCGGGGTCCGTGAGAGATGGCCCATTCGGGGCCGATCGCGGTTCCTTTCGAGGTGGCCGCCGACATGGAGAAGCCTCGAGGATGGTTGAATCGCCAACTCGAGGATCCACGACGGAGCAGGGAGACATCAACCCCCGCAATCTCGAGGACTTGCGTCGCTGCGCGCAGACGCCATGCCACTCTGTTTCCTATCCCCCATCGATCTCGTCTCGGACGTGGAGCGCGTAGCCCGGGGACTCGTGATGACACTGGTCGAACGTACGCCCCAGCCGGAAGCGCGGCTGGACGGGGGTCGGGAGGCCGCTCCATTCGCTCTTCATCGTGCTAGAGAACCGGCTCTCCGGGCTCCTCCTAGCCCGCTCCCGGGCTCAGGACCGCTCCCGGGGCCCGCTACGGGCTCGTCAGCGACAGCATGGCGTCGGCGAAGCGCTGTCCGGCGATGGCCTGGGAGGCATCGTCGAGGTGGATGCCGTCGTGGACGGTGAGATCGGCGGTCTCGATGCTGGCCGAGTTGGGCACGAGGGCGACCGCCTCCGCCTGGCGCTGCTGCATGAGCGACCAGTACGCCTGGAGCTGCGGATCCAAATTCCCGTTCACGGCGATCCGAGCGTGGACGGCCGGAATCTCGCCGAACTCGATGCGAAGGAAGTCGATCACCGCGGCATAGCGGGCCGGCCAGGTGTCGATGGGATCGGACGAATCGAACATGTAGGCCAGGCTCACGTCCGACTCGCCCTGGTAGAAGAAGAGGCCGCGAATCTTCGCCCGCTCGCCGGCGGTGTTGGCGATGCCGCGCGCCCCCTCGATGCAGGTCTTCGTGAGGTTGTGCCGGAGCTTGCCGCCCAGGTCGTCGAACGACACGGTCTGCGGCTCCCAGTTGCCGAGGAACGAGGCGCTGAGGGCGCAATTGAGGGTCACCACCGTGCGGTCGGAGGTGGCCGCCTGGAGCGCGGCGCGGATCTCGGGATCCGGCCCGTTGTATTCCCCGCTCTCGGTCAGGCCCACCATGTTGGACTGACCCATCAAGAGGTAGAGATCGATGGGCTCATCGATGGTGAGCGCCGCCATGAGACTCGTGGCGAACATGTGGGACGCGCGGTCGTCGCTCTCCAGCTCGGCACCGAACCACGCCTGTACGGCATCGGTGTAGGGCCGGGTCGCCTCGCCGGCCTCGCGTGCGGCGACGTAGCGCACGGCCTCGAGCACGAATGCGCGGTGGGCCTCGTCGGCCTCCAGGGCATCGTCCTCCAACATCGCCACCAGCTCGGCGGGTGTCTGCGGAAAGCCTACCTGGGCCGCCGCGGGCGCGGCGAGACCGATGGCGATGGTGAGGACCATCGGGATCGAGACCGGAATGGCCGGAGGGACCGGAAGAGCGAGCGCGAGCCCGGCTCCCACCTGCTGCATGATGGTGCGCGTCATGGATTCCCCCTTGCGGGTCCCGTTCAGAACGTCTCTCCGAATTGCGGACAGGGGCCCGGGATCCCGTCGCCGTTCGTATCGTCGTTGGCGCACGAGAGCCCCGAGAGCCCTTCCTGGCTCGTCCCCAGGCGAGTCCGCACGGCCTCGAGGTCGCCGTGGCCGTCGTGGGTGGTGACGCGATCGTCGCCGTCGAGGTCCGGAACGAAGTTGATTCGATAGGCCGTGCCCCCGCCCGGAGCCGGCTGGGCGAAACAGTGCGGGTCATTCCAGCGGGGCCGCACCGCCGCGAAGAGCGCGTCGAGGACGGGAATGGTGGCGCCGGGGCTCCGGCACATCACCACCGCGTCGAGGTCGGCCTGGTCGATCTGGCCGTCGTTGTCGAGATCGGCATCGCAGGCATTGCCGATGCCGTCGGCGTCCCAGTCCTCCTGGTAGGCGTTGGAGACCGCGATGCAGTTGTCGCAGGCATCGCCCACGCCGTCGCCGTCGCCGTCCTCCTGGGACGGGTTCGTCGTGTAGGGGCAGTTGTCCGGCAAGTCCACCTGGAACGGATAGACGGCGCCCTCCGGATCGTTCGTGAGCGCCAGGCTCGCGATCGCGTCGCCATCGTAGTCGCCGGCGCCGCTCAGCGTGTCGATGTAGAGACCCGAGAGCTTGGGTCGACCGCCGAAGGACCAGGAGCGGTTGAGGCCGCTGATGGTGTGGCTCCACTGCCCGTTCGAGCGCCGTTCGGAGGACAACACCATGGGAACCGACCCGTCCACACTCCAGATGTTGCCGATGAGCTCCACAGGAAACGGCACGCCCTGGGGTGCCGGGAGCGTGGGGAGGTCCACCACCCAGCGGAAGTAGGCGAGCTGGTCGAGCTCGTGGAAGTTGCGGACGATGGGTCCGTCCAGATCGGCCGCCGTGACGAGACCGCGTCGGTAGGCCTGGTTCCCGTGGCGCTGGGTGGCGGGCCCATTCCAGGCGGGCCATGCCGTCTCGGAGAGGAAGAGACGGATCGGATGACCGGCCACCGGACCCACGGCGATCGAGATCGCCTCGGTGGTGTTGCCGTCGCCGTCCGAGTCCGCCCGGTCCACGACATCCGACGCGCTCGCCAGCGCCTCGGCATAGCGTGCGAAGGTGACGAGCTCACCGCCCAGCAGGTGATCGATGGTCCAGTCGTCGAAGGGAGGGTAGGTGCTCAGCCCGATGTCGAAGGGCACGCCGGCGCGAAGGTTCTCGAGATAGAGCTGCTTGGCGCCCTCGATGTGGCGGGCCAGCGCGTTGCCCTGCCCGATGCCGCTGCAGTCGTCGGCGGGGCCACAGGTGGCCCACTCGAGCTCGAGGGTGGCGAAGACCGGCAGGCTGGTGCCCCGCTCGGTCTTCGCCGCATCCACGACGGCACGGTAGACGTTGCCGACCAGCGCGGTCCAGTCGCCCAGGGCGGGGTTCTCCATCTGGAAGCCAGTGGCGCCGTTGATCTCCCTGTAGGGCGAGAAGGCGTAGGGGTTGAAGTGCTGGATGAGGAAGCGGGTGAGGTTGCGGTACGCCTTGTAGATGGCCGGACCCCGGAAGCTCGGCCGCTTCGTGGTGCCCGCGCCATCGACGCAGCGCGACGCCTCGTTGGCGTGGGGAAATGCCTTGTACATGTAGCCGAAGATGGTGCGCTCGGCGGGATCGGTGTCCATCAGGAACTCGTCCGGCCAGGTGGGATCCTCGGGGCACTGGTCCTGGATGCAGCGGCAGGTGCCGCTGAAGCCCGGCATGGGTACGTTGTAGCCGAGCCCCGCCTCAGTGCCGTAGATGAAGTTCTCGTAGACGTAGAGCGGACGGGTCACCGGGTCGACGTCTTCGGGCAGCCTCGCCAGCCGGTCGTCCACCGCCGCCAGCCAGGCGGCGTAGTCGTCGGCCAGCGCCGGATCGGGATAGCTGGCCAGCTTGTCCCGGAACTGCTGGTAGGTGCAGTCCGCACCGGCACAGTCCTCCAGAAACACCTTCCAGGGAATGCGGCTCGTCATGCCGCCGTCGAAGCGACCCCAGTGGACCACCACGTTGCCGTGCTTGCGGTTGTACGCCTCGACGCCCCCACCGGCCTGGATCCAGGGGTAGAGATCGAAGATCGGGCTCCCCGCAGCGGCCGAGCCGAGCCAGGCATCGCTGAGGAATGTGGTGGCGGCTCGGGTCTGGGCGAGGGCCGATCCCGCGGCCAGCACGAGACCGCCGCAGGCCGCCAGCCAGCACAGCGCGGCCAGGGAGCGCACCGGGAGAGGTCCGCCGGAGGGCTTCCAGCGTCGGGAGATCAGCATGTCGGGACCTCGTTCGAATCGGAGGGGCTCAGAAGGAGAGGGCCACCAGCTCGCAGTCACCGGGCGCGATCACCCGATAGGCGATCCCCACCGGCAGGTCCGAGGCGCGCGCCGACAGTGCGGCCGCGTACATGCCCTGCCCCTCTACACTGCCGATGTCCCAGCGCAGGTTGATCCCGAACACGCTGTTGCAGTCGTCGCGCAGCTCCTGGGTGGCGCTGTCCCAGTCCAGCCCGATGTGGACCGGCTTCTCGGTCTCGGTGGCGTTGAGCGTGTCGCCCCCCACCGACGTCAGCACCTGGTCACCCGCCAGCTCCACGCTCTGCGCCGCAGCGTCCCCGCTCCAGGCGAGTGTCAGCGCAAAGAGCATCGCGGAGGCAGCTCCGATCCAGATCGATCCCCCTTCATGATTCGATTGCGAACGTGATTCCGAATGCGACTTCAGCGTCGGCTTCATCGTCTTCCCTCGACTTCAGCATACGTGCAGCGACCGGGCACGTGCGGTGGATGAATTCACACAGCCGCGTTGTATAGGCGAGCGATTCGCGCGCGGCAATGCCGTTTCGCGACCGACCGTGCAGGTCAACACGTCACCGGTGCACTCGAGGCACGCGACGCTGCACGCGAACGAACGACCCGTGGTGATTCTCCTCTACTCTTCGGCGCGAGGAGGAGACGCAGTGCGGGGTTCGAGGCGGAGGACCCCCCGTGACGGAAAGCCGGTGAGGATGCGGAACGCGAGCCGAAGCCGGTTCCCGAATCGCCCTGCGAGCGCCAGTCGACGGCCTTCGTCCACGACACGCTGTTCGAGAACACGGTCTTCCGGGTGCTCACGACCGCGGACGGCCACCGTCGCGAGAGCCCAGGCTTGCTCGCTGCTCGCTCGCTCCGCGGGGAGCTCATAGCCCGGCAGCTCGATCGCATGGCCGAGGAGTGCGGGCTCCCAGACACGATCGTCGTCGACAATGGCGCACAGTTCACCGGTCGAGCTTTCGACGAGTGGGCCTACAGTCGAGGCGCCAGTCTGCACTGCATCGAGCCGGGCAAGCCGGTTCAGTACTGCTTGGTCGAGTGGTTCGACGGGAAGCTGCGCGACGAGTGCTCGAGCGCAAGCTGGTTCGAATCGCTCGAGCTGGCGCGGCGTGAGATCGAAAGCTGGAGGACGGACTACGATGAGCAGAGTCCGCACACTTCGCTCGGGGGGCTCGATTCCGCGGAGTACGTGGACGAATCTGATGCAATGAGCGACCCCGTGAAGGCACGGAGCGGCCCCGATCACTGGGCCAGAAACGGGGTCCGGATCACACCCCGGAGGTCTCCAGTCTTGTCGAGGCCGAAGAAGGGGGCCGGTCAGCGCCATCCCCCATGAAGTTCCCCGTTGTCGGAGAGTGGTCGTCTGAACCAGACCCGCTCTACGATCGCCGTGCCGAGGAGCTCGGCAACGTCGGCGCCGCCTGCCGGGAGGTCGGGGTGTCCCGCGCTCGGATCGATCCTTGGCCCCTCGAGCCCCTCGGCCGCCAGTTCGACGGCCTCGACCGGCTGCAGCGCGCGCCCGTCGCGCCCCGTGCCGGCCACAGGCACGTTCACCAGGTGGGCGAGCTCGGCGGAGCGCGCGCGGTGGCCTCCGACACGAAGCCCGCCGCCGCGCGCCGGTCCTCGCGGTCGGCCGCTGCGTCCGACTCGATCTCCTCGAGCGCCTCGCACAGCCCGTCGTGCTTCGCCCGCTGGCCCTCCGCGGCCGCGCACAGCCGCTCGAGCAAGCCGCGTAGATGGTCCGTGTGCTGCTCGTCGAGCACACGCGAGAGCAGGTCGGGGCGGCGGCGGACGAGAGCGGTGCGGTCCATGGAGCGTTCCTCGATCGGGGCCCGCGGGCGGGCCCCGGGGTAGGGGGAGGCGCGGCTTTCTGCTCCCTCGCTCGACGGCGTTGGGGCCGGTACGCTCCGGCATCTGCGATGGGCGTGACGAAGGACTGGATCGGTCTCGTCGAGGCCGCGTACGACCTCTCGGGCGACGCCGACACCTGGCTCGCGCGCCTCCTCGAGGCGGCGGAGCCGGTGCTCGACGCGGGCCACGGCGTCTCGGCCCAGCTCTTCCGGCTGCGCCCGGTGGGCGTGGCCATCGAACGCGCGGCGGCGCGCGGCGCACCGGAGCTGGCGCGGCTCCCCGAGGCCACCGTGGACGCCGCGTCCCTCCAGGCCCTCGACCGCGTCTACCGCGCCGGCGTCCCGGCGGGCACGATGTCGGAGGTCGTCTGGTCGCGGCTTCCGGGCGAGGAGGAGGTCTTCGCCGCGGCGACCGGCGGGCGCTTCCGCGACGCCATCGGCATCGTCGCACACACCGGCACGGGCTCCGGGCTGGCGCTCAACAGCCCGCTCCCCGAGACGCGCACCATGGGAGCCGCGGAGCGGCGCCACTGGACCCGCGTCTGCGCCCACGTGGGCGCGGGCCTGCGCCTGCGCGAGCGCTGGGAGGCACCGGAGGCGATGCTCTCGCCGGATGGGCGCGTGGTGGACGCGCGCGACGGCGCGGAAGGGCGCGACGCGCGGGAGCGCTTGCGTCACGCCGTCCGCGCGCTGGAGGAGGCGCGCGGGTCGGCGCGCCGCCGCGAGCCGGAGGAGGCGCTCGCGCTCTGGGAGGGCCTCGTCGGGGGTCGGTGGTCCCTGGTCGACCGCTTCGAAAGCGATGGGCGCCGCTACCTCCTCGCGGTGCCCAATGATCCCGAGGTGGGCGACCCGCGCGGCCTCTCCCGCCGCGAGCGGCAGGTAGCCGAGTTCGTGGGCCTCGGCCGCGCGTCGAAGGAGATCGCCTACGCGCTGGGGCTCTCGACCTCCGCGGTTTCCAACGCGGAGCGGCGGGTGCGCCAGAAGCTCGGGCTGGGAAGCCGCAGCGAGCTGGCGACCTTCTTCGCGCCGGGCGGGCTGCGCCGCCGGCTCACCGAGCTCGAGGTCGAGGGCGCCTCGGTGCTGCTGGCGACCGCGCCGCTCGTGGTGGAGGGACGCCTCGCGCGCCTCACCGAGGCCGAGCGGGAGGCCGCCCTGCTCGCCGTGCAGGGCGCGACCAACACGGCCATCGCGGCACGGCGCGGTACTTCGGAGCGGACCGTTGCGAACCAGCTCGCGTCGGCCTTCCGAAAGCTCGGCGTCCACTCCCGCGCCGAGCTGGCCGCCACGCTCTCGGGCGCCGACGGCCAGGACGATGGTCTTCCCGGCGCCTCTAGCGCCCCGGAAGGCTGTTCTTCGCCATCCCGTTAGGGAAGCTCTGCACACGCGCCCGCCAAGGCGCCCTGCAGAGCCGGATTGATGATTCTGCCGGCCTTCCCGCCGGCCTCACGGGGCCGCGGGGAGCAGGCTCGTATCGCTTCGCCGATCACAAGGCGCACGTCACCCCCGGT
>JBNLVL010000041.1:0-65436 GCA_050618075.1 Myxococcota bacterium | reverse complement strand
CCTCGAGGCCGCCAGTGAGATCCAGACGGCAGCTCCCGAGACAGGACCCCACCGTGCACCTCGAGTGCGAATGGAAGCCTGGCGGAACGATCCCGCGGGTCCCGCTTGACACGACTGGCTCCCTCATGGAAGGCATGGAGCGAAGGCCCCGCCCACGCCCGGCCGGGTACGGCGTGAGTAGTCGCAAAGCGAAGCGCAGATCGCAGGCGAAGCGAAGCGGCGTTGCGAGCGGGGCGTAGCAGTGAGGGGTGGTATCGAGGGGGGCTAGCCGACGTCGTCGGCGGTCAGGCGGCTCAGGTACTCGAGGTCGGTCTTCTGGGTGTTCTTGGCGCCGATCGTGAGAATGCGGAACCGGCGCTGACGACCGCGCGTGTAGTAGACCCGCCCCTTGCCCGCGAAGCCCAGCTCGAAGATCGAGAGATGGGGCGGCAGCCCCCCCACCTTGCGTCGCACCGCGACATTGTCCGCCTCGTCGCCCAGGCGCTTGATCGCCTCCTCGGCCTTCAGCTTCATGGTCTCGTCGCGCAGGGCGAGCAGGTCGTCCACCGCCCGGTCGTCGATCTCGAGGTTCTTGTACAGCGTGCGCAGGCGTCGGGTGAGGTGATCGGCTTCGCGCGCGCGTCCGCCCGCGGCCCCCTTCTTCCTGGAGGCCTTCTTGAGCGACTGCTCCAGGCTCCCGATCTCGTCGTTCTTCTGGTCGAGGTCGGCCATCGCCTCGTCGAGCAGGTCCTCGAGGGCCTGCCGCTCCTGATCGAGCTCCACCGCCCGGGCCGCGCGACCGCGCAGCTCCTCCTCGCGGGCCGCGAGGTCGGCCAGCTTCGACTGCAGGCTCTCCCGCTCCTGCTGGAGGGACTGGATCTCCGAGGCCTGCTCCTTCTCCGTGGGCTCCACGGCCAGCAGACGCTCACGGACGCGCTCGAGCTCGCCCTCGATCGAGCGCGTGCGCTCGGCGGCGCGGTCGCGCTCGGCCTGGGTCGTCTCGAGCACGGCGCCCTGACGCCGGGCGAGTGTGCGGTTGTAGATGAACAGACCCTGGAGCAGCAGGGCGCCGTACAGGATGAGGAGGCCGCTGGACAGGACCGAGTCGATCGGGATCGACACGCGGTCCACGATGGCCGTGGCGGGCAGCATGCGCTCGGCGTCCCGCAGCACGGCCGCCGGATCCTGGGGGCCGCCCACCGGGAGCGTGGCCCGGCCGTTGAGGAAGATCAGGCGACCGTCCCGTCCGATCACGTGGAGCGTGACCCGGGCTCCGCCGATGCGCACCCAGCGGGAGCGGGCGATGGCCTCGTCGAGGCGGGACTGGATCTGGTCGGCGATGGGCCGGTCCAGGTCGGTCACGAGCACCGCGGCCTCGGCGGCGTTCCGGTAGTGCGACGCCAGCCAGGTCTCGAGGGCGCCGATGGTGAAGACGTACAGCAGGACGAACAGGACCACCGCCAGGTAGACGGTGCGGAACGACGAGAGCCGATCGAGCGCCGACTGCCCGGCGGCGGCGACCGACCGCGAGAACGACGCTTCGCCGTCCCAGCTCTCGCCCGCCTGCCGGGCCTTCTCCGGATTCGCAGGATGGCTGTCCATGTTCCCGGAAATCATAGCTTTGTCCGGCTGTCCGGAAAAACCGGCCGGCGACGCTCGCCGCGGGCCACCGGGGTCGCGGGCGAGCTGCTACCGTGCGGCGCCATGCGCGTCATCGACCTCGACCGGGACATGAGCGACGTCATCCCGACCGGTCAGACACCGGACAGCGAGTTCCTGTTCGAGCGGATGACCGACGCGACCCTGGAGGCCGCCCGACCCGGGGCGGGCCGACGCATCCTCGACGTGGCGAGCGGCGTCGGCCAGGACGCCCTGGCCCTGGCGGGCCGCGGCGCCTGGGTGGTGGGTGCGGAGCCCTCCAAGCGCATGTCCGACATGGCCCAGCTCTTCTCGGCGGACAAGCCCGGACCCCATCCCCTTTGGATGCGGAGCTGGTCCGATGCCCTGCCATTCGCCGACCAGAGCTTCGACGCGGTGCTCTGCAAGGGCGCGATCGACCACTTCGACCGGCCCCTGGAGGCGATCGGCGAGATGGCGCGGGTGACGAAGCCCTCGGGCCGCGTGGTCCTGGCCATCGCCAACTTCGAGTCCCTCGCCTGCCGGGTGGGGCGCGCGGTGGACGACGTCTACGAGCAGCTTCGCGGACGCCCGCCGCGGCGCGGACGCAGGGGCTATGACGGACCCAGCGACCACTTCACCCGCTACGAGCTCGACCTCATGCGCGAGCAGGCCGGTCGCCACCTCGAGGTCGACGAGGTGGAGGGCATCTCGCTGGCCTGGGGCATGCCGGGCTGGTCGCGTCTCATGGCCAGCCTGCCGCGGGCCGTCTCGATGCCGGTGCTGCGCGCCCTCGACGGGGTGGCGAGGCGGGCGCCGTCGCTGGCCGACGTGGTGGTCCTGGCTGGTCGCCCGCGCGCGTCCTGACGCGGCTCACCGCCGGCGCCGCCCGGCCAGCACGTCCCGATAGACTCCGACCGTGGCCTCGGCCACCGGTCGCCACGAGAAGGTCCCGACGATGCGGGCGCGGGCCCGGGCGCCCAGCTCGCGAAGGGTCTCCGGCTGCTCGAGCAGCTGGAGGGCGCCCTTGGCCAGGGCCTCCGGGCGATCGCGGGGGACCAGCACGCCGCCGCCTCCGACCTCCATGACCTCGGGCAGGGCTCCGGCGGCGCAGGCCACCACCGGGGCTCCGCAAGCCATCGCCTCCACGGCCGGGAGCCCGAAGCCCTCGTAGCGCGAGGGCACCACCACCAGGGTGGCCCGCCGGTAGAGCCGGACCAGCTCCTCGGTGGAGACGCGCCCCACCACGTCGAGCCGATCGCCGAGGCCCGCGCTGCGCGCCCACTCGAAGACCGGGTTGTCCGGGTGGTCGCTGTCGACGAGGGTCAGGCGCACCCGGCGAGGCAGCTTCGCCATCGCCTCGATCAGGCTGCGGATCCCCTTGTTCGGATCCGAGGCGCGCCCCACGCAGACGAGCTCCGACTCCGAGCGGGCGACGCCGGGATCCGGCGAGAAGAGGTCGGTGTCGATGCCGTTCCACACGTTCGCGATGCGGCCCGGGTCGACCCGGAAGTCGCGGGCGATGGTGCGCGCGCTCTCCTCGGAAGACGTGAGCACCCGGTCCAGCCGGCGCGCGACGAACGACTGCATGCCGATGGGATAGAACTGCATGGTGCCGAGCGCGTCGGTGAAGGTGGTGTCCCGGATGAACGACGCCCGGCGGTCGACGCTGAGCGGGTGGTGGACCGTGGTCACCACGGGCAGGCCCATGGACCGCAGGCCCAGCAGCCCGTAGCCCAGGCACTGGACGTCGTGCACGAGGTCCCAGCGGGCGCCCGCGCGCAGGCGCTGGGCCAGCCGGCGCATGGCCCGGACGCTGAAGGCGAAGGGCTCGGGCAGGAAGCCCAGTCGGCTCGCGCCCATCTCGTAGAGGTCGAGGGGGCTCAGGGACGCGAGGGGTCGCTCCGGGGTCACCATGCCGGCGTAGTCCCGGGTGAACCAGCGCGCCCAGTGCATGCGGTTGGGAAGCTCTTCGACGGCCTCCGCGAAGGGCATGGGGTCGGGGTAGGGCGGCCCGACGAAGACCTCCACCTCGTGGCCCAGGCGCGCGAGCTCCCGGGCGAGGAACCAGAGGTACACCCCCTGTCCGCCGCACTGCATGTTTCCGCGGTACGCGACGAACGCGACGCGAAGCGGTCGGTCCAACGCTAGATGACCCGAGCCGGGCTCTTGACGCGCTTGCGCGCATACAGGATCAGGCTCTTGGGACACACGAAGTTGAGGAGCCTCTTCTCCACCCAGTCCATCAGGCGCGACCCGGTGGCGCGGATGAGGAAGTGGCGATAGCCCTGCACCAGGCGGCTGTGGTCGGCGTCGGGCAGGTGCATCACGGAGCGCAGCACCCAGTAGGGCGTGTGGAAGCCGTGGGCGAACCCGACGCCCAGGGTCGCCAGACCCGCCGACGCCAGGCCCTCGGCCATCTGACGGGGGCGGAAGATCCGGATGTGCCCGCCCGGGCTCTCGAAGTACTCGTCGCCCAGGCGCAGGTACAGGTGCTCGCTCGTCGCCGTCGGGATGGTGATCGCCACCAGGCCGTCGGGCCGGGTCACCCGCGCCAGCTCCCGGGCGGCGCCCCGGTAGTCGTGGACGTGCTCCATCACCTCGGAGCAGATCACCCGGTCGAAGGTCTCGTTGGCGTAGGGGAGGCGGAAGGTGTTGCCCTGGACCATCTCGCCCAGGCGCGACAGCTCGCGGCCGCGATTGCGCAGCGGGCGCGCCGCCGCATGGAGCGAGTCGATGTCCAGGTCGAGCCCGACCACCCGCGCGCCCCGCTCGAGGCATCCGAAGCAGTGCCGACCCTCGCCGCACCCCGCGTCGAGGACGAGGTGGCCGGGTCGGACGTCAAGCCGCTCGAGATCGACCGTGAGCAGCACGACGCGTCTCCTCGAACACCTCCACCAGCTTCGCGGCCGCGTCGCTCCAGCGGAACACGGTCTCGACCCGGTGGCGGGCCGCGGCGCCCATCTCCTCGGCGCGTCCGGGCCGCTCGAGGATGTCGGCGATGGCGAAGGCCATGGCCCGGGCGTTGCGTGCGGGAACCAGCCGGCCGCAGCGCCCGTCGGTGCCGATCACCTCGGGCAGGGCCCCGGCGGCGTTCGCCACCACCGGGAGGCCGCAGGCCATGGCCTCGCTGGCCGGGAATCCGAAGCCCTCGAAGAACGAGGGGACGAGGGCGACCCGCGCCGACGAGTAGGCGCGCACGAGGTCCTCGATCTCGAGCATCTGCTTCTGGATGATCACGCGGCCCTCGAGCCGGTGGCGGCGGATCAGCCGGGGCACCAGGCCGTCGTCGGGGATGCGCCCGTCGATGATCTTCAGCTTGACCCGGTCCGGCAGGTGCAGGAGGGCCTCGAGCATGGTGCCGATGCCCTTCTTCCGGTCCTCGGTGCGACCCACGAACAGCAGGTCGGCCTCCTTCTCGACCTCCGGGTGGGGTCGGAAGAGCTCCGTGTCAGTGCCGTTGTAGACGACCGGCACCTCCTTCTCCGGGATGCCGAAGTAGCGCTCGATCTCCTTGCGCGAGGCTTCGGACACGGTGACGATGCGATCGAGCCGCGGGGCCACCTGCTGCTGCATGAGCAGCGGGAAGTAGAGGGTTCGCTTGATCTTCTTCACCAGCCGCGGGTCGATGGTGAAGTCGGCCTCGCGATCGATGTGCAGCGGGTGGTGGATGACCGACACCACGGGCACGCCCATGGCGCGGATGCCCAGCAGCCCCCAGCTCAGGCACTGGTTGTCGAAGACCACGTCGAAGCGGTGGCGCTCCTGGAAGCGGCGCCAGCGCCGCATGAGCCGGATGCCGAAGGTCTGCATCTCCGGGAAGACGCCGAAGCGCGAGACGCCGAGCTCCCAGAGCGACAGCGGCTTGAGCAGGGAGAAGGGACGGCGCGGGTCGAAGAAGTCGGGCCACTCCTGTCCGAACACGTTGTCGTTCGGGATCTCGTGGAGCGGGATCCCCTCTTCGAGCTCGGGCAGGGGCGGGCCGGCGAAGACGTGGACGTCGTGGCCGGCCCGCTTCCATTCGCGGGCGAGGTACGAGGCATAGATGCCCTGTCCCCCACAGAACATGTTGCCGCGATAGGTGAGGAGCGCGATTCGCACGGACGGTCCGTCTAGGCCGAGCCGTCGGAGGTGGACTCGCCGCCCAGCGGGACGTCGGGCTCGGCGCCGGCGTCGGGCTCGGCCTCCACCTGGATGGTGGCGATCGTGTACCCGACCCAGCCCGCCAGGGCGAGGACGAAGAGCGTCAGGATCGCGACCGGAATCGCCAGCGCGAGGTAACTGCCGTTCAGCACGCCCAGGATGAACAGGAGAGCGAGCAGGCCGGCTCCGATGCAGATCGCCCAGCCCTGGGTGCGAGAGGCTTCGTTCATCGGGGGCTCCTGTGCTTGGGCGGCTGAGCAAAGATCCGCCCTGGCCGTCGTGACCGGCCCTTCCCTGGAATCCAGTCCAGGTGGGCTCCGAGAGCGGCGTGGCGTCGTCCCCTCGGCGATGCCTCGGGGCGCTGGCCGGTCGCTGCGAGTCACGGATCCCGTACACGAAGGAAACGGGAGAGGGCGTAGTACCTGACGCACCGGGCAGATCGGGCGGGAGTATTCGGGCCTCCAGGGATCCTGTCAACCAGCCGGTCCGACCCGCGGGTCACAGGCGACGGCCCGCCAGCCGCTCTACTCTCGAGCCCGTGCGCGTGATCGGTCTGATGTCCGGGACCTCGGCCGACGGGGTCGACGCCGCTCTGGTGGAGTGGCCCGACGACGCGGCCTTCCGGCCCTTCGAGCTGCTCGCCTTCGTCGAGACGCCCTTCGAGTCGGGCCTGCAGGAGCGGATCCACCGCCTGGCGGCCGGGGACGTGCCGGGCGCCGAGGCGCTGCCCGAGCTGGCCCGCCTGGACGTCGAGCTGGCCGGGCATTTCGCGGGCGCCGCGCGAGCCGCCGCCGACGCGGCCGGAGTGGATCTGGCCCGGGTGGACGCCGTCGCGTCCCACGGCCAGACCGTCGGCCACTTCCCCGAGGTGGGCGCCTCGCTCCAGATCGGCGACCCGTCGCGCATCGCCGAGCTGTGCGGCTGCGACGTCGTGGCCGACTTCCGCCGCCGCGATCTCGCCGTGGGGGGAGAGGGGGCTCCGCTGGCGCCGTTCTTCCACTGGGCGGTGCTCTCCGATCCGGCCGAGGCCCGGGTCGCCCTCAACCTGGGCGGGATCGCGAACCTGACCTGGCTTCCCGCCGGCGCCGCGGCCGACGACGTGGTTGCCTTCGACGTCGGTCCGGCCAACTCGCTCCTCGACGGTGTGATCCGGGCCTGGAGCGGCGGCGACGAGCGCTTCGACCGCGACGGCGCACGCGCCCGGGCGGGCGCCGTCGCGGGGGACCTCCTGGCCGAGTTGATGGACGACGAGTTCCTGAGGCGGCCGCCGCCCAAGTCCACCGGTCGCGAGCGCTACGGCACCCGGGAGGCGGTCGCCCTCGTCGAGCGCTGGCGCGGCGCCGGGCGCGGCCTCGACGACCTGATGGCCACGCTGACGGCCTTCACCGCGGACTCCGTGGCCGCCGCCTGTCGCGATCACCTGACGGACGCTTCCGGAGGGACGCCGGCGGTCCAACGCCTGCTGGTGGGCGGGGGCGGCGCGCGCAACCCCGCGATGATGGAGGCGCTCGCCCGCGCGCTCCCCGGCACCGCGGTCGCGCCCTTCGACGAGGCGGGGGTGCCGGTCGGGGCGGCGGAGGCCATGGCGTTCTCGCTGATGGGCCGCAACGCGCTGCTGGGCCTGCCCAACCATCTGCCGCGCTGCACCGGGGCGCGGCGCGCCGCGGTGCTGGGGCAGCGCGTGCCCGCGTCATAGCTTGACCACGAGACCGTCGTCGGCGGTCTCGATCGAGACCTCCTGCCGCCGCCGGCTCATCTCCGCGCCCAGGTGGGTGAGGATCAGGCGGTCGCAGTCGAAGCTCGTCCGCCGGGCCTCGATCTGCTCGAGGCTCAGGTGGAAGTCGAGGCGTTCGCGGTGCAGGGTGCACTCGCAGATGAAGAGGTTGGAGCCGGCCACGTGGCGGGGGAGGGCGTCGAACCAGCCGGTGTCGCCGGAGTAGACGAGGGTCTCCGAGCCCAGCTCGACCCGGTAGCCGTGGGGGTGGGCCTCGATCTGGTGGCGGGTCTCGAAGGGCGTGATGTCGACCGGGCCCACCGGGTGCACCCGCCCGGGCGTCACCTCGGTGAAGCGGAGCGGAAAGCTCAGCTCGTGGGACTCGATGGAGTGGCCCATGGCGCGCGCCAACGCGCGCACCCGGAGCTCGGTCTCCGGCGGGCCGGCGATGTGGAGCGGGCGCGTGCGGCCGTCCTCGTAGAGCGCGGCCAGCAGGAACAGCGGGATGCCGCCGAAGTGGTCCCCGTGGAAGTGGGACACCACGATGCTGTCGATCTCGTCGCGTTCGATGCCCAGGGCGCACAGCCCGGTGTTCGTGGTCGCGCCGCAGTCGAGCAGCGCGGTGCCGCGTGCGCCCCGCACCACGATGGCCGACTGCCGGCGCCCCCCGGCTCCGAACGCGTCGCTGGTGCCGACGAAGACCACCTCAGCCATCACTCGCTCCGTCCCGGCATGCATGGAGCGCGCCTCCGGCGAATACACCGTCGCGCAGCGAGGCGCCGGCCGGCACCTTCTCGCCGTCCCAGACGACGGCGCCCGAGAGCTCGCAGTCCGGCGCCACGTCCGCGCCCGCGCCCACCACCCAGTCGCTCCCGAATCGGGTTCCGGCGGCGCGCGCGCGCGCGTCGGCGTCGAGGAAGGAGAGGGGGGCCGGATGGAGGTTGGCGTCGAGGTACTCCGCCGGCGTGCCCACCGGCTCCCAGACCTCGTCGTCCGCCATCATCTCGGCGCGGACGCCCCGCTCGCCGGCGCGCATGCGCGGCGCGAGCCAGTCCCGGAGGTCCTCGAATGCGTCGCTCTCGGGCATTGCGTCGAAGGCCCGGGCGGCGATGCAGCGCACGCCCACGAAGAGCCCCTCTTCGGTCTCGCCCCCCAGATCGAAGTCCCGGCCGATCCGCCGCACGCTGCCGTCCCCGTCGATGCCGATGCTGCCGAACTGCGCCGCGCGCCCATCGCGACGCAACAGGAGCGTAGCGAGATCGCGCCGCTCGCGGTGGCGCCGGACGAGCGCGCCGAGGTCGGCGTCCAGGATCATGTCGCCCGCCAGCACCAGGGCCGGGTCGCTCTGCCGGAGGAAGGGGCGGGCGAGTCGCAGGGCGCCCCCGGTGCCCAGGAGGGCCGGCTCTTCGGAGAAGCAGACCTCCAGGTCGCGGGGCCGGTGCCGCAACACGGTCTCGCGCATCAGGCCGCCCAGGTGATGCAGGTTCACGACGACCTCCCGGACGCCGTGGGCGACGAGCAGCTCCATCAGGTAGGCGATGACCGGCAGTCCGCGGACCGGCAGCGCCGGCTTGGGCCGCCAGTCGGTGAAGGGCGCGAGGCGGGTCCCGCGGCCGGCCGCCAGGATCATCGCCCGCACGGCGCGTCCTCCAGCCGGCCCAGCAGCCGGGCGAGCTCGCCGAGCTCGGGGTCGAGGCGGGCCGCGCGCGCGGCCGAACCGCGCAGGATGCGGACCGCCCGCGGAACGAAGCCCAGATAGCGCTCGTCGCCGAGCTCCCGGGCGGCGTACAGAAAGAGGGAGACGTCCTTGCCCACGCGACTGAGCGTCAGCAGGTGGAAGCGTCGTGCGAAGTCGTCGGGGCAGGGCGCGTCGGGGAGCAGCGGTCGCGCCGCGGCCAGCTGGGCGTCGATCTCCGAGAGCGGGAGGTCCACCTGGGCGTCGTGGAAGAGGCAGACCAGGTCGTACTCCGGCGGGGCCAGGAACGCCCCCTGGAGGTCGATGAGCGCGATCTCCGGCGGCCCGCCCGCCGACCGGGCCGGGCGGACGTGGATGTTGGCCGCCTTCAGGTCGCGATGGGCCAGGCGCTTCGGCGCCGAGCGGACGACGTCGGCGATGCGAGCGAACCCCTCGCGCACCACCTTGGCCTCGCCCTCCGTGGGAGCGCGACCCAGCAGCTCGGGGAGCCCCCAGCGGATCAGGCGCTCGGCCTTGTAGGCGATCTGGGCGTCGTCCAGGCATCGCTCGAAGGCCGCCACGCCGGTGGCCGGCGGCTCGAGCGCCTGGAGTCGGGCGACCCAGCGGGCGACCTCGGCGTACAGCCGCCGCCGTTCGTCGCCCGTCGCCGTCCGCACCACGTCCTCCAGGCTGGTGTCGCCGACGTCTTCGAGGAGCTCGATCCCGGCGGCCTCGTCCCGGCCGTAGCGCGCGGGCACCGGGAGGCCCGCCTCCTCGAGGAAGCGGCGGATGGGTTCGAGGGGCGGCTCGGGGGCCACGCCGCTCGGGCGCCGCGTGGGGTCCTCCGGCGCGTCGACCCGGGCGATCACCGACCCGGGCGCCGCGTCCCCGCCCGCGAGGCCGAGGCGGTAGAAGCGTCGGGTGCCCAGCCCGGGCGCGACCGGCTCGACGCGGACGACCCGCGCACCCAGACAGCGCCGGACGAGCGGCTCGAACGAGACGGACCCGGACGGGGCGTGGCCGCTCATCCGAAGAACCAGTGGCAGGCCAGCACCGCCCCGAAGAAGCCGGCGACGTCGCCGGTGAGGCAGGCGGCCAGGGTGTGTCGTCCGTCCCGGATGCGGGCGGCGCCGAGGTAGAGGGCGAGCACGTAGAAGGTCGTCTCGGTGGAGCCCTGGAGCGTGCTGGTGAGCATGCCGATGAAGCCGTCGGGTCCGTGGGTGGTGAGCGTCTCGCTCATGATGGCGAAGGCGCCGGAGCCCGAGAGGGGACGCAGCAGGGCCATGGGCATCACCTCGGCGGGCACACCGATGGCATTGGTGAACGGGCTCAGGATCGGGATGATGATCTCGTCCATGGCGCCCGACGCCTTGAACATGGCGACGGCGGTGAGCATGGCCACCAGATAGGGGACGATGCGCACGGCGACGTCCAGTCCCTCGCGCGCGCCCGAAACCATCGATTCGTACACCGGGACCCGGCGGGCCACCCCCACCAGGAGCAGGCCCGTCACCAGCAGCAGGAACGCCCAGTCCTGGGCGAGCTGGGCGAAGGCGTCGGCGGGCGGCAGCTCGCCGAACATGCGCATGGCCTCCCGGGCCAGGGCCACGGCCAGGCCGCCGGTCACGATCGCGATGAGCCCGCCGCGCCACCAGCCCACGGGCTCGCGCGGTCCGGCGTCGAAGGAGGGCAGCTCCACGTCCGGGACTTCGGGCACCGCTTCCTCCGGGCCGCCCGGCGGCTCGGGAAGCTCGCGGTGGCGGAAGATCGGCAGCCGGCGCAGCAGGAAGTACATGGTCACCGCGGCCGCCGTCGAGCAGGTGGTCGCGATCAGGGTGGGGATCCAGATGGCCATCGGCGCCTCGGACCCCGCCGCCAGGCGCACGCCCACGGTTCCCCCCGGCGGCAGCACGGTGATGGCCGACGTGTTGATCGCGAGGAACAGCACCATGGCGTTGGAGGCGCTGCCCGGATGGCGATTGAGCTTCGACAGCTCCACCATGGCCTTCAGGCCGAAGGGCGTCGCCGCGTTGCCGAGGCCGAGCATGTTGGAGGCCATGTTCATCACCATGGCGCTCATGGCCGGGTGGTCCGGCGGGACCTCCGGGAAGAGCCTTCGAAGGATGGGGGCGAGTCCGCGGGCGATGGCTTCGCGCAGGCCGCCGTCGAAGGCCACCCGCATGATGCCCAGCATGAAGACCATCACGCCCACGAGCCCGATCACGAGCTGCACGGCGGCCTTCGCCGCCACGAACAGCTCCTGCTGCACCTCGGCCATGCGGCCGTGGTATCCGGCGTAGCCGATGGAGCAGAGGATCAGGAAGAGCCAGATCCAATTGAGCACGGGTCCCCCAACCTCGCTTCAGCCCGGCGCGGCCCGGGCCTGCCGGCCGGCCCGGGTGCGCCCGGCCCAGGGGGTCGGGACTCCCGAGCTCCCCGGAGCTTCCGGCGCGAGCGCATGCGCCGGCAGGAAACATCGGCAAGTCCGCGCCAGAGCTGAAGCAATTGCTCGCGGGAACGCTCCCGGATAAGCTCCGGCAAGTCAAGCGTCGCACTTCGTTCGGGTCCCTTTCCTCCCAGGAGCGCACGCCGCGCCGACCGCGCTCGCGACGACCGCAGCCGCCCGGACCGCGGTCGCACCCGAGCCCCGGTCGCGCGCGCTGCCCCGGCCCGGGGTGACCGGCGCACTCAAGCCCGGGCGGCGTTCGCACGCATCGAAGAGGCGCGGCCCGGGCGGCCCGGGGGCGGCGGGCGCCGGTGGGCGTTTGCGGGCGCTCGAGACGCTCGGGGCGTTCGGGACGCTCGGGGCGTTCGGGACCGATGGGACCGATAGGACCGATGGGACGGATGGGACGGGTCGCCGGAACGCGACGGCCCGGATCGCCAGGGGGGACACGAGCGGTGCAGGACGCGCGAACGAGATCGACGAGAGGCCGTGCACGCAGTGCGCTCCTCGTCCTGCTGACAGCGCTCGCGGTCGCCCTGGGCGCCGATCCGGCACTCGCCATCGACGCGGCCGGCGGCGATGCCCGGCTCGCCAAGCGGCTGGACACCGCGCTGCGGGTGCCCGCGCTGCGCGGAGCCCGGGTGTCCGCCCTCGTGGTGGTCGACGGCAGCGGCGAGACGATCTTCGAGCGGACTCCGGATCGCCCGCTCACCCCGGCCTCCAACGCCAAGGTCCTGACGGCGATCGCGGCGCTCAACGCGTTCGGCCCGACGTACCAGTTCGAGACCGAGGTGCGTTCGGACGCGCCCCCGGACGAGGCCGGCGCCGTCGGCCGGCTGGCGGTTCGTGGGGTCGGGGACCCCGTGCTCAACTCCGAGGACTGGTGGCGGCTGGCCGCGGCGCTGCGTCACGAGGGGCTCCGCCGGATCCGCGGCGACCTCGTCCTGGACGACAGCGCCTTCGACCGCCATCGCTGGCATCGCCGCTGGGGTCGCACCTCGTCGCGCGCCTACCACGCGCCGGTCGGGGCGCTCAACGCCAACTACGGTGCCTTCGAGGTCAGCGTGACCCCCGGAGACGCGCCCGGCGAGCCCGTCGCCGTCGCCGTGTCGCCCCCGGTCCCCTACCTCGAGGTGTCCAACGCCGCGAAGACGGGCTCTCCGGGCGCGCGCAGCAGCCTGGTGGTCGATCGACGGGCCAGACCCGGAGGCGAGACCGTGGTGGTCCGCGGCACGATGCCGGCGGGCGGCTCACCGCGGACGTACTACCGCAGCGTGCTCGACCCCACCGGCTACGCGGGCGCCGTGTTCCGCATGCAGCTCGAAGCGGTGGGCATCTCCCTCGAAGGCGCGCTGGTGCGAGGCGACGCCCGGGCCCTCGGGTACGAGCTGATGCGCTTCAAGGGGCGTCCGCTCTCCGAGATCGTCCGCCTGTTCGTGAAGTACAGCAACAACACGGTCGCCGAGACCCTGGTGAAGGCCCTCGGTGCCCGGGAAGGCGCGATCGGCAGCTGGGAGAACGGGGTCCCCGAGGTCGGTCGCTCCCTCGCCGAGATGGGGATCGACGGAGAGGGCATCGCCCTGGTCGACGGGTCGGGACTGTCCTACGAGAACAAGGTGAGCCCTCGCGCGCTGGTGGACGCCCTGCGCGCCGCCCGCCACTCGTTCGACTTCGGGCCGGAGTTCGTTTCGGCGCTGCCGATCGCCGCTTCGGATGGGACGCTGGCCGAGCGCGCCAACGGCGCCCACCACAGGGTTCGCGCCAAGACGGGGCTTCTCAACGGCGTCACCGGTCTGTCCGGGTTCGCGCGCCTCGGCGACGGACGGCTCGCGGTCTTCTCGGTGCTGGTGAACGGCTACCGCTCGGGCGACGACCTCGCCATGGGGGCCCTCGACGGGTTCGTCTCGGAGCTGGTCGCCGCCTCGGGTGGAGCGACCGCGTCGCGCTGAGCGGGGGCTCAGGAGCGGGCCGGGAGCGCCTCGGGGTCGTACAGGTCGAGGACCTGCTGGGCGTAGGCCCGGGGCAGGCCGGCGCCGCGTCGCAGCCGGCGGTCGATCCGTCCCGGCCCCCAGTTGTAGGCGGCCAGCGCGGCCTCCCAGCTGCCGAAGCGGTCCGACAGCTGGCGAAGATAGGCGGCGCCCAGCTTGATGTTGACGACCGGGTCGAAGAGCGTCTCGTCGCCGTGCCACGAGATGTCGAGCTCCCGGGCGAGCTCCTCGCCGGTCGCCGGCATGAGCTGCATCAGGCCCAGCGCGCCCACGCTCGAGACCGCGAAGTTGTAGCCGCCGCTCTCGACCTGGAGGACCGCCAGCAGCAGCGCGGGGTTCAGGCCATGGCGGTCGGCCTCGGCCACCAGCGTCTCGGCCACCACCCAGATCTCCCGCTCGGACAGCCCGGTGTGTCGCCAGCGAAGCGACTCCTGGACGTGGACGATCCGGGCGTCGACCGCGGTCGCGGCCGGCTGCACCGGAGCCGTCGCTGCCGACGGGCCCGCGGAGACCGCGGGAAGGGACTCGACGCTCGAACCGCTCGCGAGCAGCGCGACGCCCAGGGCGGCCAGGGCCATGACGGCGACTCGCCGCATCTCAGCCGACTCCCGGGCCCAGGGGCGAGAGCCCGAGGGACTGCAGGGCGCCGAGGTTGTTCACGACCGCATAGCCGGTGGTGAGCGCGATCAGCCCGAAGCAGGCGTGCTTTGCGCGCTGGGGCAGGCGCCGGGTCGACAGCAGGAACCCGACGGCGGCCATCGTCACCAGGGTGTCGATGGCGAGGCCGCCCACCAGCCCGGCCTCGTTGAACAGCCAGTCCGCGAGGGGGTTCGCCTCGGTGACGACCCAGCCGTCGACGGGCGAGCGCAGGCACAGATAGGTCGTCCAGTGATCCGCGGCCGTCAGGAACAAGGTCAGGGCCGCCAGCAGGTACAGCATCTCGGTGACTCCAGGAGGCGCTCGGGGCAGAGCGCTCACGGGAGTCCATTGAGCAAGATGCGTGCCTCGATGGTCGTGGAGAGAGAGAGCGACCGCGCCGCGCGCGCTTCGGCGGGAGCTTGCCGCGAAGCTGCCTTCGGGTGAGTCGTGGGGCCCGTGGGGAGAGGGAAGTGCGCTTCCACTTTGGGGTGGCCCGTGTGCCGGGCGATCGTGGGGTGGCCCGTGTGCCGGGCGATCGAGGGGAGCGCAGCGTCGGTTCGGGTCGCCCGGAGGAGTCCCTCGGGCGAACGCTCCGGTCAGGGACCGGAGAGGAGAGTCACCCGGGTCCGGCCCGCAGGCCGGACCCGGTGGAGAAGTCTCAGCGAGAGCCCTTCCTCATGCGTCCCTTGCCGAGCAGCAGCCAGTCGAGGGACACGCCCTCCTTGGTGGCCAGCGTGATCAGGAAGTCGGTGTGAGGTGTGGTGCCGTTCTCGTAACGGTTCACGTTCTGCTGGAACACGCCGAGGTCCCGCGCGAACTGGCGCTGGGACCGGTCGCCGCGCACCTGGGCGATGCGATCGGGAAGTCGTCGCTTGAGTCGATTCACTGCCGCAGTGGCCATTTCTGTCCTTCCTTGGATGACGGGATGGATCGGAGCTTCGGTTCGCGTACCCGCCCGATGCGTCCGCGATGTCCATCCGTTTCTCTGCCACCCGGATCTACCGAGCCGGTCGAGCCGATTCGGATGCTCCGGGAGGACCCGTGGTTCCCTGTCGTCGTGTCGTCGGTTCGTCGTTCCGGGTGCCCGGGGCTCTTCCCCGGCCCGTCGTGCCGACCCGTCGTTCCCCCGCTTCGTCGCGCCTCGGCTGCGTACGCTGCGTCGGTCTCGTCTTCGCCGCGTCTCGTCGTCGTCGCGTCTCGTCGTCGCCGCGTCTCGTCGTCGTCGGGAAGCGGCTCGATCGGAGACTCGGGACCCGACGCCGGGTTCGCGATGCTCGATTCCTGAAACCCGATCCCCGACGCTCGATCCCCGACGCTCGGCCCCTGGCGCTCGGTCCCTGACGCTCAGCCCCTGGCGCTCGGTCCCTGGCGCTCGACGTGTGCAACGCGCGATTGCGTCGATCAGGTCTCACGAGCCGCGACAAGGTATAGAGACGCCCGATGCGAGACAAGAGGTGTTGGCGTGCTCGATGTCACTTTCTCCCGTCCAGCGGTCGCTTGCTCCGAACGAACGCGCGACGACACATGCAACGTAGTCGTCGGTCCGTTGTTACACAATGGTGTGAAACTCCCGAGGTGGACTGTCTGGTACAGGCAAAGCCCTGAGTCGATTAGGGTGAAACCCTCATGTCGTGGACGGGTCAAGCGTGAGCCGTGTCCCGATTCCCGTTCAGTGGTTCCGGGCGGTAAGGTCTGGCGCGAGCGCAGCGTCCGCGCGCGACGCACCGACCGCGGATTCGGAGGCCCGGGGTGCGGCGAGCCGGCCCGGACGAGCCTGGACGAGCACGGCTCGGCGAGCGCGCCCGCACGGACGCGCCTGCATGAGATGGAGAAGCGATGAGGGTGGTCGGGGGAGCGCTTCGGGGTCGCCGGTTGGGTCGTCCACCCGAGGACGTGCGACCGACCTCGGATCGCGTGAGGGAGTCGCTGTTCGCCATCCTGGGCGACCTCGAAGGGCGGGCGGTGCTGGACCTCTACGCCGGAACCGGCAGCCTCGGGATCGAGGCTCTTTCCCGCGGGGCCCAGCGGGCGGTCTTCGTGGACCGCTCCAGCCGCTCCCTCGGCGTCCTGCGACAGAACCTCCGCGAGCTGGGCCTCGAGGACCGGAGTCGCGCGGTGCGCTCCGAGGTGCTGCGCCGGCTGCGGGCCTGGGGCCGCGACGGGGGCCCCGGCCCCTTCGACCTGGTGCTGCTCGATCCGCCCTACGCCGACACCGGGATCTGCGAAGTGCTCGAAGCCCTGCTCGCGGGGGAGCTGCTGTCGGAGGCGTCAGAGGTGGTCGTCGAGTGTTCGAAACGCAATCCTTGGGCAGCGCCGGAGGGCTTCGATCAAGTCGACGAGCGCCGATACGGAGACACGGTCCTCAGACGCTTGAGGCCCGCGGCGCCGGGCCGCGGGACCTAGGAGTCCGGTCGGGACGAAGTCCGGGGTCGTGCGTCACCGGCGACGGAGACGCCGGCACTCCAGGAAGACGGTGCAACACAGGAAGGCGAGTCACGCCCGCATGTCCGACAACAACGTACCCACGCGGGCGCTGTTCCCCGCGAGCTTCGATCCCATCACGAACGGTCACCTCGACCTGATCCATCGGGCGCGTCGAGCGTTTCCCGAGGTCGTGGTCGCGGTCGCCCACAACGTGGACAAGCGCGGTGGCACGTTCACCGTCGACGAGCGGCTGGCGATGCTCCACGAGGTGCTCGACGGGATGCCCGACGTCCAGGTCACCTCGTTCTCGGGGCTGCTCGTGGACTACGCCAAGAAGATCGGCGCCCACGTGGTGATCCGCGGGCTGCGGGCGATGTCGGACTTCCAGTACGAGTTCGAGATGGCCCTGATGAACAAGCACCTGCACCCGGATCTCGAGATCATGTTCATGATGACGAGCCACGAGAACCTGTACGTCAGCTCGTCGCGCCTGAAGGAGCTCGCCTCCTTCGGTCAGCCCATCGACGAATGGGTTCCGGAGCTCGTGGCCAAGCGCCTGCGCGAGAAGCTCGCCTGACCCGGTCCGGCTCCCCATGACCCGAGCCAAGGCGGTGCGCGGATCGCAGCCGGTGAGACGGCGTCCGGCCGACCCGGGCGCGTCTCCCATCCGGTTCGGAACCAGCGGCTGGCGGGGCGTCCTCGGTGAGGAAGTGACGTTTCCCCGGCTGCGCGCCGCCGCCTGGGCGGCCGTCCGCTGGCTGGCCGAGCAGCCCGACGCGGGTGCCCGGCGCCGGGTCCTCGTCGGCTACGACGGTCGCTTCGCCAGCGAGAAGATGGCGCGCATGGTGGCGGCCGCCGTGGGCAGCCGGGGCCTGGTGCCGGTGTTCTCGGACCGTCCGGTGGCGACGCCGGTGTTGAGCGCCCAGGTGCCCGGGAAGCGCGCCCTGGGAGCCCTGGTCGTCACCGCCAGCCACAACCCGCCGGACCACCACGGTCTCAAGGTGTTCAACCGGGCCGGAGGGGGCATCGACGACGGGGCGGCCCGCCGCATCGAATCGCTCGCGGCCCGCGCCCTCGACACGGGCGGCGTCGCGCTCGAGGAGGTGTCCGGGCGCCGGGTCGATCTCGTCACCCCCTACCTCGAACGTCTCCTGCCCCTGCTGGACGTCGGAGCCCTGCGCCGGGCCGGACCGCGCGTCGTCTACGACGCGATGCACGGAATGGGAGCGGGCCTGCTGGACCAGGCGCTCGGGCGCTGCGGCGTCCGGGTCGACGGGCTGCGACTCGACGTCGATCCGCGCTTCGGCGGAACGACACCCGACCCCATCGCCGAGCGGCTGGCCGACCTGCGCGCCCGGGTGGCCCGCGCCCGCGGACCCCGGGTGGGGCTGGCGACCGACGGCGACGGAGACCGGCTGGCGGTGGTGGACGGCGCCGGGAACGTCCTCAGCGAGACGCAGATGGTGGCGCTGCTCGTCGACCACCTGGCCGACACCGGGAGGCTCGGACGCGGTGTCGCCATCTCCCGGGCGACGGGCTCGCTGGTGGAGCGGGTCGCGCGGTCCCACGGGCTCGAGGCGAAGCGCCATCCCATGGGCTTCAAGCACCTCTCGGCCGCGCTGGCGGCAGGGGAGGCCGATGCGGCGGGCGACGAGTCCGGGGGCTTCGCGATCGCCGCGATGGGCCGCGACAAGGACGGGATCGCGTCGGGGTGCCTGCTGGCGGAGATGCTGTGCCGGGGAGGCGAGGCCATCGCCGCCCGCGTGCGCCGGCTCGAGCGGCGCCATGGAGCCGCCCGCTGCGGGCGGCGCGCGCTGCGGCGGGACGGGCGCAGCCAGGCGGGGCTCGAGTCCCTCATCGCCGCGCCGCCCGCGCGCCTGGGTGGAGCCCGGGTGCGAGGCGTCGATCTCGCGGAGGGGCTCCACCTGGCCTTCGAGGACGGATTCCTGATGTGGCGGATGTCGGGAACCGAGGACGTGATCCGGATCTATGGAGAGGCGCCGGGCCCGAAGGCCCTGGCCCGAAGGCTCGACCTGGGCGCCCGCCTGCTCCGAAGACGCGCCGGTCCCTAGCCGGTCCGGGTCGCTTTACCTTTCGGCACGGTCGTGTAACCTCGCTTGTGGTCGATGGAATTGGACGCAACCCACGACCTCCTGGCCCCGGAAGCCAGGCAGTCCGAGGACGCGGGTCGATCCGAAGCGCGATCCCGAGCGCAGACCGGAGCGCAGACCGGAGCGCGATCCGACGGGCGAAGCCGAGGGCTGCCCGGCCGGCGTGGGCGGCGTGGGAGGCGTGGGAGGTGAGGGCGGCGATGGCGGGCAGCGAGCCGCGGCGGGTGCTGGTCGCGGTGACCGGCGGGATCGCCGCATACAAGATCCCGGAGCTGGTCCGCGTCCTGCGCCGAGCGGGCCACGAGGTCCGCTGCGCCATGACGCCGGCGGGCCAGCGCTTCGTCTCGCCCCTGGTCCTGCAGACGCTCTCCGGCGAGCCGGTCCGACAGTCGCTCTTCGACCCCGGCGAGGAGAGCCAGATCGACCACATCGCGCTCGCCGACTGGGCCGAGCTGGTCGTGGTGGCGCCCGCCACCGCCGACATCCTGGCCAGGATGGCCCACGGGCTGGCCGACGATCTCGTCTCGACGCTGCTCCTGGCCACCCGCGCCCCCATCCTCGTGGCCCCGGCGATGAACGTGAACATGTGGGACCACCCCGCGACCCGCGCCAACATGGCGCTTCTCGAGGAGCGGGGTGTCCTGCGGGTGGGGCCGGAGTCCGGCGACCTCGCGTGCGGCTGGCAGGGCCAGGGTCGCATGGCCGAGCCCGAGGCCATCGCCGCGGCGGCGGAGGCCGCGCTCACGCCTCGCTCCATGAAGGACGAATCGGTCGTCGTCACGGCCGGAGGGACCGTCGAGCCCGTCGACTCCGTGCGACACCTCGCGAATCGCTCCTCGGGGAAGATGGGCTTCGCGATCGCCGCCGAGGCCGCCCGCCGCGGGGCCCAGGTCACCCTGGTGGCCGGCCCGACGGGACTCCCGACTCCGTTCGGCGTCACCCGGGTGGACGTGGAGACGGCGCTGGAGATGCGAGCGGCGGTCTTCGCCGCCCTCCCGGACGCGGGCGTGGTGATCAAGGCCGCGGCGGTCGCGGACTTCAGGCCGCGGGACCCCCGGGACCGCAAGATCAAGAAGGAGGACCTCGGGCCGGAGGCCGGGCTGAGCCTCGAGCTCGTGCGCAACCCCGACATCCTGGCCGACGTCTGCGCCGCAGAGGGTGAGCGCGTGGTGGTCGGCTTCGCGGCCGAGAGCCACGACGTGGTCGCCGCGGCCCGACGGAAGATCGAGCGCAAGGGCTGCGATCTGCTCGTGGCCAACGACGTGTCCCGGGAGGACGCCGGCTTCGACGTGGACACCAATGCGGTCCTGTTCGTGTGGCCCGGCGGCGAGACCGAGGAGCTCCCGCTCATGACCAAGGCCGAGGTGGCCTCCCAGCTGCTCGATCGCGTCGAAAAGATGCGGGGAGGCCGGGGATGAAGCGTCTGGTTCGGCGGCTCGTCCCGCTGGGCGCCGCCGCGTGGCTCGTCGTCGCGGCGGGTTCGGCCAACGCCCAGATCAACGTGGTGACGATCTCCGGCTCGATCAATCCCGCGTCGGCCAACTACCTGATCGAAGCCATCGCGACCAGCGAGCGCGAGCAGGCGGCGGCGCTGCTGATCGAGCTGGACACGCCGGGTGGGCTGGTCTCGTCCACCAAGGACATCATCCAGGCCATGCTCAACGCGAGCGTGCCCATCGTGGTCTATGTGTCGCCGCGGGGGGCCTGGGCCAGCTCCGCGGGGACCTTCATCACCGTGGCCGCCCACGTGGCGGCGATGGCTCCGGGAACCAGCATCGGGGCCGCGAGCCCCGTGAGCGCGGGAGGCGGCGGGGGCGAGCGGGTCCCCGGGATGGGCGACGCCGAGGACGGCGACGAGGCGCAGCCCGGGTCGGTTCCCTCGGACACGGCGATGGCGAAGGCCGAGAACTTCCTGGCGGCCTTCATCGAATCGATCGCCGAGGAGCGCGGGCGCAACGTCGAGTGGGTCGTCAAGGCGGTCCGCGAGGCCGAGGCGATCACCAGCGACAAGGCCCTCGAGCTGGGTGTGATCGACCTCGTCGCCGAGAACCGCCGGGACCTGCTCGAGAAGATCGAGGGGCGCGAGGTGAAGCTCGCCGGCGAGGTGCAGACCCTCGCGCTCGCCGGGGAGAGGCAGGTCGCCCTGGAGATGACGCTCCTCCAGAAGATCTTCGACTTCGTGGCCGACCCCAACGTCGCGATCGTCCTGTTCCTGGCCGGGCTGCTCGGGATCTACGTGGAGGTCAACAACCCGGGCCTCATCGTGCCCGGGGTCGCAGGCGCCGTCTGCCTCGTGCTGACCGCGATCGCCTTCCAGATCCTGCCGTTCCAGTGGGTGGGGCTGCTGCTCATCCTGGTGGGGATCGGATTGCTCATCGCCGAAGTCTTCATCACCTCGTTCGGGGCGCTGTTCGCGACCGGTATCGTCTGCTTCCTGCTCGGAGGGACGATGTTGTTCGATCGGCCCGAGGTGTCCGACCTCAACGTCTCGTTCTGGAGCGTCCTGCTTCCCGCCGTGCTCGCCGTGGCTATATTCGGCGGGATCGTCGTCTTCTCGGTCGGGCGGACCTTCACGCTCGCGCAGACGGCGGGGGTCGGCGAGCTGGTGGGGCTCGTCGGTCGCAGCGCGACGCGGCTCGGTCCCGACGGCAAGGTGTTCGTGCGCGGCGAATACTGGAGCGCCCACTGCGAGGGCGGCGAGGCCGCCGAGGGCGAGGCGGTCGAGATCACCGCCGTCGAGGGCCTCCGGCTCCGTGTGAGGAAGGTGGAGAGCTAGCTGCGCGCCGCGAAGGCGCGGTCGGCGATTCGATCGTCCGACCCGGTCGAGAACCGTTCGAGATCGTTCCAGGATCATTCCAGGATGGTGGAGGGCCAATGCTTACGTTTCCGGTGATTCTCGTGGGCGTCCTGCTCGCGCTGGTCTTCGCGGGATTTCGGATCCTGGCGGAGTACGAGAGAGGCGTGATCTTCCGCCTGGGCCGCTTCAACGGCGTGAAGAGCGCCGGTCTCAAGTGGATCATCCCCGGCGTCGACCGGCTGGTGCGGGTGAGCCTCCGTGAGATCGTGATGGACGTGCCGCCCCAGGAGGTGATCACCCGGGACAACGTCTCGGTGAAGGTCAACGCGGTGCTCTACTTCCGGGTGCTGCACCCCGAGAAGGCCGTGATCCAGGTGGAGAACTACCTCTACGGCACCTCCCAGCTGGCCCAGACGACGCTGCGGAGCGTGTGCGGTCAGGCCGAGCTGGACGAGCTGCTGGCCGAGCGCGATCGCATCAACCAGCAGCTCCAGGAGATCATCGATCTCCAGACGGAGCCCTGGGGCGTGAAGGTCCGCGCCGTCGAGGTGAAGCAGATCGACCTGCCGGGCGAGATGCAGCGCGCGATGGCGCGCCAGGCCGAAGCCGAGCGCGAGAAGCGCTCGAAGGTCATCCACGCCGAGGGCGAGTTCCAGGCGGCCCAGCGGCTGGCCGACGCGGCGCGGGTGATCGATGCCCAGCCGGCGGCCCTCCAGCTCCGCTACCTCCAGACCCTGTCGGACATCGCCACGGAGAACAACTCGACGACGCTCTTCCCGCTGCCGATCGACATCCTGAAGCCGTTCTTCGAGAAGCCCGCCGGAGGGAGCGAGTAGGTGGCGGGCGACGAGGAGACCCCGCCGCTCGCCGCCGACGAGCGCATCCGCAGGCAGGTCGGGCGGACCATCGCCAACTGGGCCGCGGTGCTGCTCTCGCTGGGCGTGATCGTCGGCTGGGGCGTCACCGGCTTCTACCAGCTGGCGCCCGGCGAAGGGGCCGTGATCCTGCGCGTGGGCCAGTTCGACCGCACCGAGAGCGAGCCCGGGCTGCGCTGGCACTGGCCGCCCCCGCTGGAGAGCCACGACAAGGTCAACATCCAGGAGATCCGGCGGGAGCGCTTCGGCTTCGGCGCGGTCGAGGAAGCGGTGCCCGGCGAGCAGACCGCCACCTTCGAGACGGCGATCCAGACCGCGGACAGCAACATCGTGAACCTCGCGTACGTGGTGCAGTACCGGGTGGCCGACGCCTTTCCCTTCCTCTACGGCCTGGCCGATCCGGTCGACACCCTGCGGCAGGCGGCCCAGGCCGCGGTTCGCGAGACCGTGGGCAGCAAGTCGATCGACGAGGTGCTGTCGACGGACCGCGGCGAGATCCAGCAGGAGGCCCAGCGCATCCTCCAGACCACCCTCGACGGCTACCTGCGGGAGACCCGGTTCGCGGGGCAGTCGGCCTTCGACATCGGTCGGGTGGTGCTGCAGGTCGTGCAGCCGCCGGCGGCGGTCCAGGAGGCGTTCGACGACGTCGTGGCGGCCCAGCAGGACCTGGACCGCGCGATCTCGGTCGCGCGCGGCGATGCCAAGGAGATCCGCGAGCGCGCCGACGCCGAAGCGCGGGAGAAGCTCGAGGCGGCCACGGCCTACAAGGACGCCAAGATCCTCGAGGCCCGCGGTGAGGCCGGGCGTTTCAGCGCGCTGTTCGAAGAGTACGCCCGGGCGCCCGAGGTGACCCGCAGACGTCTCTACCTCGAGACCATGGAGCAGGTGATGCCGTCGATCGAGAAGGTGGTGGTCGAGCCCGACGCGGTGAGCCTGATGCCGTTCTTCCCGCTCCAGGGCCGGACCCCGGCGGTCGGCGCCCCGGCGCCCGAGGAGAAGCCGTGAGTCGCATCCTCTTCCCGCTGCTGATCGTGGTGGCGCTCTTCGTCTCGCTCATCTGGATGGGCAACCTGGGCTGGGGCCCCGTCGTCATCAACCGCGAGGGCGAGGAGCGCGTGATCCTGCGCCTGGGGAACCCCGTCAAGGTGATTCCCGAGCCGGGATGGGCGCTCCGCGTCCCCCTGCTGGACGAAGTGAAGGTCTACGACGGGCGCTTCCAGTTCCTGGACGCCCAGGCCGTCGAGATGCTGATCGCCCGGGGCGAGAAGCTCATCATCGACTACTACGTCGTGTGGCGGATTCGCGACCCGCTGGCGTTCCTGAAGAGCTTTCCCGAGGGCATGGAGAAGGCCAACGACCGCATCCAGGAGACCGTGAACGCGCTCGTGGGAGCCAAGGTCGGCGGTCTCACCCTCACCGAGATCCTGGCGCGGGCCGAGATCCTGGATCGCCTGGCGGAGGAGAGCAACACCGACCTGGAGGACACCGGCGTGGTCGTCGCCGACGTGCGCCTCGCTCGCACCGAGCTGCCCAGGGCCGCCGAGCCCGCGGCCTACCAGCAGATGCGCGAGCAGCGCCGCGCCCTGTCGCGCGAGTACCGCGTGCAGGGCGAACGCGAGGCGCGGATCATCCGGGCCGAGGCCGAGCGCGACGCCCGCACCGCGATCGCGGCCGCCAACGCCACCTCGGAGATCACCCGCGGCGAAGGCGACGCGGAGGCGGCGGCCATCTACGCCGAGGCCTACAACCGGGACCCCGACTTCTACGCGTTCGTGCGCTCGCTGGAGGCCTATCGCAAGAGCCTCGGCGACGGGACCACGATGGTGCTCCCTCCCGACCACGAGTTCTTCCGCTTCCTGTCCCCCGACGCGGCGATGGGCGCCGCGAAACGCCCGGGACAGTGAGCGCTCAACGCGGTGTGCGCGCCAGCTGCCAGGTGCCGATGCCCGCGAAGACCGCGAGGACGACCCAGGCCGGGACCGCCGGGGAGACGACGCCCTCCGCGGCCAGGGTGTGGCCCACGTTGCGCATCAGGAAGTATCCGGCGAGCAGCGCGAGGCCCAGGATGGCCGGGCGGCCGAACCCCCGCATCGGCCCGACCCGCAGGCCGAGCGGGATGCCCAGCAGCGCCAGCAGCAGGACCGCCAGGGGGTCGGTGAGCCGCTGATGGAACAGGGCGACGAGCCTCTGCACCTGTTCGCCTTCCCGGGACCGCACGTCGATGTACTCGCGCAGGCGGTCGATCGGCAGGAGGCTGGCGTCGGCGCCCATCAGGACCTCCTGGTCGGCCTCGAGGGCGAGGGCCAGGGCCGTCTCGGGCCGGGCCCGGGTCCGGGGCGGCGACCCGGGCCTGTCCGGCGTGAACTCGCGGATCACGGCGTTCTCGAAGCGCCAGACCCCGTCGTCCCCGATCCTCGCGCGGTCGGCGTGGATGCTCTTGACCAGGCGCCCGTCGCGATTGCGCTCGAACAGCGCGATGTCCACCAGGGTGCGGGTCTCCCGGTCGGCCCCGCGCACCTTGTAGATCATCCGGCCGCGGTGGTACCAGAACGAGCCTCGCCGGTAGTCGACGGCGACGCTTCCCCCGGTGAGCTGCCGCTTCCACTCCTGGCTGGCGCGGATGCCCCAGGTCTCGTTGAGCAGGCCCGTCGCGACGGACAGCAGCAGGGCCGCGCCGAGGACGGGCAGGGCGATCCGCAGAGGCGGGATGCCCCCCGCCTTCATCGCGGTGATTTCCTGCCAGCGGGCTCCCAGGCCGAGTGCCGTGAAGGCCGCCCCGAAGGATGCGGCGGGCACCAGGTCCGGAAGATAATAGACGGGGATGCGCAGCAGCAGGTAGCTGGCGACGCCGGCCGCGCCCTCGTGGACCTCGAGCATCCGGTCGAGATTGAGCAGCATCTCGACGATGACGATGACCAGGATCGACGCGAAGAGGATCGCAGCGAAGAGGCCGAGGAAGCGTGAGACGAAGTAGCGCGGCAGGATCCGCACGAGGCGGAATGTAGCATTGCAGGTGTATCGCGGGACAGCGGAGATCGTCCGGCCGCTCGAAAGGCCGGTGCTCACCATCGGCAACTTCGACGGTCTGCACCTCGGTCACCGGACCATGCTGAAGACCGTCATCGAGCGGGCCCGGGCCCTCTCGGGCCGGTCCGTCGTCTATACCTTCGAGCCCCACCCCCGGAAGGTGCTGTACCCCGAGAAGGCGCCGCGCCTGTTGACGACCTTCGACCAGAAGCAGGAGCTCCTCGAGGAGATCGGCGTCGACGTGCTGGTCGCCGAGCCCTTCGACCGCGACTTCGCCCAGGTGACTCCCGATCGCTTCGTGCGCGAGTACATCCACCAGGGAATCCGGCCGCTCGAGGTGTACGTGGGGTACGACTTCCACTACGGCCGCGACCGCGAGGGGTCGATGCGACTCTTGACGGAGACCGGGCCGCGGCTCGGCTTCGCCGTGACCATCATTCCCGAGGTGACCGTGGGCGGCAGCGACGTCAGCTCCACAGGAATCCGCGACCTGCTGGCCGACGGTCGCGTGGAAGACGCCGCCAGGCTGCTGGCGCGCCCCTTCGCCGTTCGCGGAACCGTGGTCCCCGGCGACCGCCGCGGGCGGACCATCGGGTTCCCCACCGCCAACCTCGAGACCGAGAACGAGGTGCTGCCCGCCGCCGGGGTGTACGCCGGAGAGCTCCAGATCCTCGACGAAGGGGAGAGGGCGGCCCGCGTCCGGCGCGCGGCGGTGCTCAACGTCGGCGTCCGGCCCACCTTCGAGGACGGTCAGGGCTTCCTGACCGAGGCCCACCTGCTCGACTGGGACGGAGACCTCTACGGTCGCCGGGTGGAGGTCGACTTCCGCCACCGCTTGCGGGGAGAGCAGCGCTTCGACGGCGTGGAGGCCCTGCGCGCGCAGATCGCCCGCGACGTGGAAGAGGCCCGCCAGAGGCTGGGGGCCTGAGTGGCGGAGCCCGAGGTCCAGGAGCCGGCTCCGCGACGCGGTGCCGCCTGGCGCGACTGGCGCGTCTGGCTGGGCATCGCCATCAGCGTCGCGTCCATCGGCTACGTGGTGCGCGGGGTCCCCCTGGACGAGGTCCGGGACGCCATGGCCCGGGCCGACCTCTGGCTGCTGATCGCCCTGTCCGTCCCCGCCTACGTCTTCCAGGTCGCGCTGCGGGCGCTGCGCTGGCGGCATCTCACGAATCCCGTGGCCGAGGTGCCCCGCTGGACCCTCTACCGGGCCCAGTCCCTGGGCTTCATGGTGAACAATCTCCTCCCGCTGCGGCTCGGCGAGCTGCTGCGCGCCTGGTACCTGGCGCGGGAGTCCGGGGCCTCGGGCGCGGCGATCATCGGAACCGTGGTGCTCGAGCGGGTGCTCGACGTCGTCAGCCTGCTGGCGGTGGTGACCGGGGCGCTCTTCCTCATCGGCTCCGACGACAACGGCGCCGGCATGCTGAGCCAGGGGGCGCGGCTGCTGGTGCCCGTGGCGGCGGCCCCGCTGGCCGGGCTGATCGCCCTGAAGCTTGCCCCCGGGGGGTTCATGGCGGTGGCGCGCTGGATCTGCCGACCCCTCCCGCCCCGTCTGGGGGAGTGGGTGGAGCACGCGCTGGCGCGCTTCGCCGAGGGCCTGGGAGCGCTCTCGGGGGGCTCCCATCTCTTCTGGATCGTGCTCCACTCGGCCGTGATCTGGCTCGTCGCGGCGACCCTGCCGGTCTACGCCGCCGTGGTGGCGTTCGGGCTCGACCTCGGAGGTCCGACCCAGACCCTCGTGGTGTGCTGGATCCTCCTGGCCGCCTCGGGCGTGGCGGTCTCCCTGCCGTCGGCGCCCGGGTATTTCGGGCCCTACCAGCTGGCCTTCAAGGAGGTCCTGGTCCGCTTCGGCGTCGAGCCGGCGACCGCCCTGGCCCTGGGCATGATGGTCTGGGTGGTGTTCTGGATCACCCTGGTGGTCCAGGGGCTGCTCGTCGCCGGCGCTCCCTGGCGTTCGCTCGGGGCCCTGCCTCGCCAGTCGCGTAAAGATCCCGCGCCGGATCGCCGATAACCCTGCGAGTCCAATGCGGTTTCGCCCGCCTGCAGGGAAGGCTGCCAAGCCCCCCTGAGAGCAGGCGAACCGCGTTGATCGAGTCCCCACCCCGGGGCTCGGGGTGAGGGGGAATCGAGTTGAACGAGCGGATCGGAGAGCTCCTCGTCAAGGAGAACCTGCTTTCCGCGGACCAGCTCCGCGAGGCGCGGGAGCAGGCGGCCGCGTCGGGTGGCCGGGTCGGCGCGCAGATCACCAAGCTCGGGTACCTCGACGAGAACGAGCTCACCGAGTTCGTCGCGAAGCAGTACGGTGTTCCGTCCATCGACCTGGGCGAGTTCGACATCGATCCCGAGGTCGCCGCCCTCATCCCCGAGGACGTCGCCCAGAAGCACACCGTGGTGCCCGTGAACCGGGCCGGCTCGACCCTGATCGTCGCCACCTCCGACCCGTCGAACATCTTCGCCCTCGACGACATCAAGTTCCTGACCGGCTACAACATCCAGCCGGTCGTCGCCGCCGAGGACGCGATCCGCCGCACCCTCGAGAGCCTCTACGAGCGGGTCACGGACCTCGACGAGGTCATGGCCGGCTTCGACGACGGCGACATCGACGTCGTCCACGACGACGACGACTTCGACGAGGTGGGAGCCAAGAGCGAGGCCGAAGAGGCCCCGGTCGTCAAGCTCGTGAACCTCATCCTCACCGACGCGATCAAGAAGAACACGTCGGACATCCACATCGAGCCCTACGAGAAGGAGTTCCGGGTCCGCTACCGGATCGACGGCGTGCTCTACGAGGTGATGCGCCCGCCGCTCAAGCTGAAGAACGCCATCACGTCGCGGCTCAAGATCATGTCGGAGCTGGACATCGCAGAGCGGCGGCTGCCCCAGGACGGCCGCATCAAGCTCAAGCTGGGCCGCGGCCGCGAGATGGACTTCCGCGTCTCGGTCCTGCCCACGCTCTTCGGCGAGAAGATCGTGCTCCGCCTCCTGGACAAGTCGAACCTGCAGCTCGACATGACCAAGCTGGGCTTCGAAGAGGAGCAGCTCTCGGTCTTCAAGGGCTGCATCCACCAGCCCTACGGCATGGTCCTGGTCACCGGGCCGACCGGTTCGGGAAAGACGACCACGCTGTACTCGGGCCTGTCCGAGCTCAACAAGACCACCGAGAACATCTCCACCGCCGAGGATCCGGTCGAATTCAACCTCGCCGGCATCAACCAGGTGCAGATGCACGACGACATCGGCCTGAACTTCGCCGCGGCCCTGCGATCGTTCCTGCGTCAGGACCCCGACATCATCATGGTCGGTGAGATTCGTGACTTCGAGACCGCGGAGATCGCGGTCAAGGCCGCGCTCACCGGACACATGGTGCTCTCGACCCTCCACACCAACGACGCGCCCTCCACGGTCAACCGACTGCTCAACATGGGCATCGAGCCGTTCCTGGTGGCCTCGTCGGTGAACTGCATCGTCGCCCAGCGCCTGGGGCGGCGGATCTGTCCCGACTGCAAGGAGCCCGACGGCGAGACCGACGTCGAGAAGATGATCTCGGCGGGGCTCTCGGAGGAGGAGGCCAGGCAGGCGGCGCCGATGAAGGGGGCCGGCTGCTCGAACTGCTCCGACACCGGCTTCAAGGGCCGGGTGGCCCTCTACGAGGTGATGGCGCTGACCGACGAGCTCAAGGAGTTCGTGCTGAACGGCGCCTCTGCGGTCGAGCTCAAGCGCGAGGCGATCCGCGGCGGGATGGTGACCCTGCGCCGCAGCGCGCTCAACAAGTTCCTGGAGGGCACCACCACCCTCAGCGAAGTCTACCGGGTATCCACCGCGGACGAGATCTGATCCGGGGAGTTGGAGAGAACGTTCGATGGCCAACATGCATCAGCTTCTGAAGGCGATGATCGAGAAGGGGGCGAGCGACCTGCACGTCACCACCGGCACGCCGCCCCAGCTCCGGATCGACGGCAAGCTCCATCCGTTGAAGATGCCGCCGATGTCGCCCCAGGAGACCAAGCAGCTCTGCTACTCGGTGCTGACCGACGCCCAGAAGCACCGGTTCGAGGAGAACAGCGAGCTCGACCTCTCGTTCAGCGTCCAGAAGCTGTCGCGGTTCCGCGGCAACATCTTCATCCAGCGCGGCAACGTCGCCGGGGCGTTCCGCGCCATCCCGTTCAAGATCAAGAGCTTCGAGGAGCTGCAGCTCCCGCCGGTGGTGACGGAGCTGTCCAAGAAGCCCCGCGGCCTGATCCTGGTGACCGGTCCCACGGGCTCGGGCAAGTCGACGACCCTGGCCAGCATCATCGACCGGATCAACAGCGAGCGCAGCGAGCACATCGTCACCGTGGAGGACCCGATCGAGTACCTCCACCCCCACAAGGGATGCGTGGTCAACCAGCGCGAGGTCGGCGCGGACACCAGCTCGTTCAAGACCGCCCTCAAGTACATCCTGCGCCAGGACCCGGACGTGGTGCTGATCGGCGAGCTCCGCGACCTCGAGACCATCGAAGCCGCGCTGTCCGTGTCGGAGACCGGTCACCTGGCCTTCGCCACCCTGCACACGAACTCGGCGGTGCAGACGATCAACCGCATCGTCGACGTGTTCCCGCCGTACCAGCAGTCCCAGATCCGGCAGCAGCTGTCCTTCGTCCTGGAGGGCGTGATGTGCCAGACCCTGCTGCCCAAGGCCAACGGGCCGGGTCGCGTGCTGTCGCTCGAGGTCATGGTCCCGAACTCGGCGATCCGGAACCTGATTCGCGAGGACAAGATCCACCAGATCTACTCGGCGATGCAGGTGGGGCAGGGCAAGTTCGGCATGCAGACGATGAACCAGTCGCTGGCCCATCTGTACCAGCGTCGCCTCGTCACCATGGAGGACGCCCTGGGGCGGAGTCCCGACCATGACGAGTTCAGGAATCTGATCGGGCAGGGCGCACCCGCCGCCGCGGGAAAGCGTCCGGCGCGATAGGTCGAGAGCGCCCGGGCTCGGGCGCTTCGGCCGGGGGGGATTGAGAATGCCGGTCTACATTTTCGAAGGGCGCACCCGGCAGGGGGCCACCAAGAAGGGGACGCTCGAGGCGGCCAGCGAAGCGGCCGTCACGGCCCAGCTCCGCTCCCAGGGGCTCCTGCCGGTCAAGATCAAGGCCAAGCCCAAGGACGTGAGCGAGATCTTCCCCTTCCTCCAGCAGACGAAGGTGAAGACCAAGGAGCTCGTGATCTTCACCCGGCAGTTCGCGACGATGATCGACGCGGGTCTGCCCCTGGTGCAGTGTCTCGACATCCTCGGCAATCAGCAGGCCAACCCGGGCTTCAAGAAGATCATCAACGAGGTGAAGGCCGAGGTCGAGCAGGGATCGACCTTCGCCGAGGCGCTGGGCAAGCACCCCAAGGTGTTCAGCGACCTCTTCGTCAACCTGATCGCCGCCGGCGAGGTGGGCGGTATCCTCGACACCATCCTCAACCGGCTGGCCGCCTACCTGGAGAAGGCCGACAAGCTGGCGCGCCAGGTGAAGAGCGCCATGGTCTACCCCATCACGGTGACCACCGTGGCGATCGCGGTCATCGCCCTGCTGCTGGTCAAGGTCATCCCGGTCTTCGAGAAGATGTTCCTCGACTTCGGCGGCGAGCTTCCGGGGCCGACCCAGATGGTGATCGGCCTCAGCCACTGGCTGCAGGCGAACCTCCTGATGCTGATCGGGATCGTCGTGGCGGTGCTCGTCGCGTTCTTCCAGGCCCGCAGGCGGAGCCCGCAGTTCCGCTACCAGACCGACGCCCTGGCCCTGCGCCTTCCGATCTTCGGGGAGCTCCTCAAGAAGGTCGCGGTGGCGCGGTTCACCCGGACCCTGGGCACGATGATCGCCTCGGGTGTTCCCATCCTCGACGGACTCGACATCGTCTCCCGCACCGCCGGCAACATGGTGATCGAGGAGGAGCTCCAGCGGACGCGTTCGTCGATCAGCGAGGGCAAGACCATCGCCGAGCCGTTGCAGGAGTCGAAGGTCTTCCCCGGGATGGTGGTGCAGATGATCGCGGTCGGTGAAGAGACCGGCGCCATGGAGACCATGCTGAGCAAGATCGCCGACTTCTACGACGACGAGGTCGACGCGGCGGTCACCGGCCTGACCTCGATGCTGGAACCGCTCATGATGGTCTTCCTGGGCGGCTCCATCGGAACCATCCTGATCGCGATGTACCTGCCGATCTTCAAGATCGCCGAGGCGATCCAGTAGGCGTCCCCCCGGAGAGGGAGGCGACGGCGATGGCGGAGGCAACGCCCGAGGGCGGCGCGCAGTCGCTCGATGCGAGGGCCGAGCAGCGCCTCCTGTGGCTGATGTTCGCCCGCCTGGCGCTGCTGCTCGTGAGCTTCGCGATCGCGGCGGGGCTCGGCGTGCTGGGCCGGGATCTCGGGTCGGAGGCCCGGGAGGGCCTCTACTGGACGGTCAGCGCGGCCTTCCTCGCGACGGTGATCTCCGGGGCGGTGTTTCCCCGGGTGCGGTCGGCGAACCGGGTCGCCGCCGCCCAGCTCGCGATCGACGTGGCCCTGGTGACGGCCCTCGTCCACTTCTCCGGTGGACGGACCTCGGTGTTCGCGTTCCTGTACCCGTGCGTCGCGCTCTACGGAGCGATCTTCGCCGACCGGGCCGGCGCCTTCGGAGCGGCGAGCCTGAGTGCGCTGGCCTACGCGGGTGTCCTGCTGGCGGAGCACCTGGGCTTCGCCCCCGGCAGCGCGGAGCGCACCCCGCCGGCGATGCTCATGGCGGCCTGGGGCGTGCAGGTGGGGGCCCTGTTCCTGGTGGGCGCCCTGGCCTCGACCCTCGCCGGCGAGCTGCACCGGACGGGCGAGGCGCTGGACCGCCGGACCCACGCGCTCCACCGGCTCCGCGACCTGCACCAGCAGACCGTCGAGAGCATCATGAGCGGGCTGCTGACCACGGACTCCGAGTACCGCGTGACCTCGTTCAACCCCGAGGCCGAGCGGATCTCCGGCTTCACGGCCGCCGAGGTCCTGGGGCGTCCCGTCGACGAGGTGATCCCCGGCGCGCGGGCGACCCTCGAGGAGGAGGCGGGCGACGGGCAGCGCAGGCTCGCATCCAGGGGAAGACTGAGCTTCACCAACCGGGCCGGCGACTCCCGGCACCTGGGGCTCGCCGGCTCGCCGCTCCAGGGCCAGAACGGGGGCCCCGCCGGCGCGGTGCTCATCTTCCAGGACGTGACCAACGTGGTGGAGATGGAGGCGGAGCTGCGGCGCTCCGAGCGGATGGCCGCGGTCGGCGAGCTCGGCGCGAAGATCGCCCACGAGATCCGCAACCCCCTCGCGGCCATCTCCGGTTCGATCGAGATCCTGAGGCGGGGGCACGGCGAGAACGCCCGCCCGACCGAGCCCGGCTCCGAGGCGGAACGCCTCATGGACATCGTCCTGCGCGAGACCGACCGGCTCGACGGCCTGATCACCGATTTCCTGGACTATGCGCGGCCCCGACCGCCCGAGGTCGAGCCCGTGGCCATCGCCCCGTTGCTCGAGGACCTCGTGAAGATGCTCGAGTCCGCGCGTCCACCGGGGATCGAGGTGCTCTGTGACGCGCCGCCCGGGCTCGAGGCCACCGCCGACGCGAACCAGCTCAAGCAGGTCATCTGGAACCTGGCCCAGAACGGTCTCCAGGCCATGGACGGGAGCGGCCGACTGGTGCTCTCTGCCCGGGGGGTGGTCGGCGGGCCTCAAGGCGCCGCCAATGCCAGCCGAAACGGGGACTTGGGCGGGACGCGCGCGGGCCCGGGAGAGGTCGGGTCCGGCCCGATCGGGGTCGTGGAGATCGCGGTGGCCGACGAGGGGCCGGGGATCGCGCCCGAGGTCCAGGAGCGCATGTTCGAACCGTTCTACACGACCAAGAGTCAGGGGACGGGTCTCGGCCTCGCGATGGTCCACCGGATCGTCGAGAGCCACGGAGGGGTGCTGTTGCTCGAGTCCAGTGCGGAGAGCGGAACCACGTTCCGGATCCAGCTGCCGTCTGCGGGAGGGAAGGCGTGAGCGACAAGGCTCGCATCCTCGTCGTCGACGACGAGCAGAGCATGAGGGAGTTCCTGGAGATCTTCTTCCGGCGGGAAGGCTACGACGTCACCACGGCCTCGGACGCCCAGACCGCGATCGTGCGCATCGAGAACGACGACTTCGACGTCGTCATCAGCGACATGCAGATGCCCGAGGGGTCGGGGCTCGACATCCTGGAGCGCGTCAACGAGATCGCACCCGAGACCGTATTCATCGTCATCACCGCCTTCGCCAGCACCGACTCCGCCATCTCGGCCATGCGCGAGGGCGCCTACGACTACATCACGAAGCCCTTCAAGGTGGACGAGATCCGCGTCACCGTGGAGAAGGCGCTCGAGAAAAAGCTCCTGGCCACCGAGAACCGCCGGCTCCGCACCGAGCTGCGCGGCCAGGTGCGGCACCGCGCGATCATCGGCAACGGTCCCAGCATGCAGCGGGTCTTCGACCTGGTGGCCCAGGTGGCCGACACCAAGACCAACGTGCTCGTGAGCGGGGAGAGCGGCACGGGCAAGGAGCTGGTGGCCCGGGCGATCCACGACCAGAGCGACCGCTCCGCGCGCCCGTTCGTGGCGGTCAACTGCGGTGCCATCCCGGAGAACCTGCTCGAGAGCGAGCTCTTCGGACACGTGAAGGGCGCCTTCACCGGTGCGGTCCAGACGAAGGAGGGGCTGTTCGAGACCGCGGACGGCGGCACGCTGTTCCTCGACGAGGTCGGCGAGCTCACCGTGCCCCTCCAGGTGAAGCTCCTGCGGGCGATCCAGGAGAAGACGATCCGCCGGGTCGGAGGGACCACCGACTCGCGCATCGACGTGCGCATCATCTCGGCCTCCAATCGCGATCTGCAGGTCGAGGTGGAGGAGGGGCGGTTTCGGGAGGACCTCTACTACCGTCTCAACGTCATCCAGGTGGAGCTCCCGAGCCTGCGGGAGCGCACCGAGGACATCCCGCTGCTCGTCCACCACTTCATCGAGAAGTACGCCGACGAGCTGGGCAAGCCCATCGAGGGCATCAGCGACGAGGCCCTCGAACGCCTCTGCAGCCACGCCTTTCCGGGCAACGTGCGCGAGCTCGAGAACCTGATCGAGCGCGCGGTGGCCCTGGCGCGAGGACCGGAGATCGGCGCGGAGAACCTGCCGACCAACCTCAGCGGTCGGGTCGACCAGACGGTCCCCACGCGGATTCCCGAGGAGGGCGTCGATCTCGACCAGCTGATGAACGCCTACGAGAGCGCGCTCTTGTGCGAGGCGCTCAGCGCCACGGGCGGTGTGAAGAAGCGCGCGGCCCAGCTGCTCGGGATCTCGTTCCGCTCGTTCCGCTACCGACTCGAGAAGCTGGGCCTCGACGACGGCCGGCCGGGCTCCCAGTAGGCGCCGCCGTGCCCCGACGACGCGTCGGCATCGTCGGCGAGGTGCTCGCCAGCCTCGCCGTGGTGATGCTGACCGCCACCGGGCTGCTCACGGCCTTCTTCCTCAAGAGCCACGCGAACCAGGTCGATCGGCTGCGCGGGCTGATCGGTCGGGCGCTCGTGGCCGAAGCCCAGGGGCCGCTCCTGGCCGAGGGGCAGCTCTCGAAGGACCTGCGCTGGTGGCTGGTGCTGCCCAGCGGTGACGTGATCGAGAAGACGACGGGGGCCGGCCCCATCGACGATCCGGGCGAGGCGCTGTCCGGCGAGGCCCGCCAGACCGGCGAGCCTCTGCTGCGATCGGGGCCGCCGTGGGAGCCCATCCGCTTCGCGTTGCGCGTCTCCCCGGCCGGCGACGTCGTGGTCGCCCGACTGCCCGCGGCGGTTCCGCGGGTCGCGGTCCTCGTGCTGCTGGTGATGGACGTCCTCGTGTTCGCCGGCCTCGGGGCCTATCTCCTGCGCCGGGGGGTGATCGGGCCCCTGCGCCACCTGGCCGAGGCGGCCCGAGCGGCCCGCGAAGGACAGTGGCCGGATCGCGTGCCCGTGGACGGCGTCGGCGAGGTGGCGGACCTGGCCCAGGCCTTCAACGAGATGGGGGAGGCCCTGGAAGGGCGGACGACCGACCTCGAGAAGGCGGTCGTCGAGCTGCGCGAGACGAACGAGCACCTGCGGCGGGCCCAGGACGGACTGGCCCGGGCCGAGCGGCACGCCGCGGTCGGACGACTGGCCGCAGGCGTGGCCCACGAGGTCGGCAACCCGATGGGAGCGCTGCTGGCGTTCCTCGATCTGGCCGGTCGCGATCCGGGTCTCGGGGACGAGGGACGCGAGCTGCTGTCTCGCGCCAGCGTCGAGGGGGAGCGGGTCCGGAAGACCCTGCGCCAGCTGCTCGATTTCTCGCGCCCGCCGCGCGCCGTGTCGGAGCCGGTGGACGTGGCGAAGGTCGTCGAGCAGGCGCTGGACCTGGTGCGCCCCCAGCGCAAGTACGCGGGGATCGGGTTCGAGCTGGATGCGCCCGAGGGGCTGCCGGAGGTGGAGACCGACGCTGGAATGCTGCTCCAGGTCCTGCTGAACCTCCTGCTCAACGCCGGTGACGCGCTGCAGGGGACGCCGGACGCCCGGGTCCGGGTGGAGCTCGGACTGACCGCCTTCGCCGCGCGCTCCGGAGAGGATGCGGAGGCCGCGCGCGGTCGCCGCGCCCCGGACGCCCTCGAGTGCCGCGTGGCGGACAACGGGCCCGGCATTCCCGAGGAGGATCGTGAGCGGATCTTCGATCCCTTCTACACGACGAAGCCGCCGGGCGAGGGGACGGGGCTCGGGCTGGCCAACGCCCAGCGCCTGGTGGAGCAGATCGGAGCGCGGCTCCGACTGGCCGATCCCCCCACGGACGCGGACGCGGATACGGGCGCGGTCTTCATCCTGGGCCTGCGACTACGGTCCAACGGGAGTCCAGCCGAACAGGAGGGCGGGACCCGGGCCGAGGTGCGCGCGGCGGATCGCTGAGCTCCGCAGAATCCTGCGCAGATCTGCACCGCGCTGCGGAGCCCGGGCAGCCCGGAACGGCTCTGGGCGCCCGAGAACGCGCCCAGCGCGTGGCTGCGCCCTGGCACGGGGCTTGCTCGATGTCGGAGAGGGTTGGGGAGGAACAGATGGAACCGCAATTCGCGCGCAGAGCGCACGCAGTCCGCCCGCAGGCCGGCATGACGCTGATCGAGCTGGCGGTCGTGCTCGCGATCATCTCGATCGTGATCGGGGGCGCCGCGTTCTCCCTGCGCGACTGGTCCACGAGCCTGCGCGCGCGCGACGGCGCCCGCGACATGGCCGACATCCTGCAGCTCGGGCGTGCCGAGTCCATCCGGACGGGCACGCCCCACGTCGCCTTCTTCGCCTTCGACACCCTGGGCGCTCCGCTGATGGGCGAGGACGGGGTGACCCAGGTCTGGGCCGTCCTGATCTCGGACGACGACGGAGACCTGCTCATCGATGCCGGTGAGCTCCGGTACACCGTCCCCCTGCCGCCGGCCGGAGCCAACCTCACGTTCGGACGCGCGGCCGGCCGCACCCTGATCCCCCGCAACGTGGGTGCGCGCATGGGCGATCCGTTCTGGAACACCGGCGTGGAGGGGACCGCCGAGGAGACGAACTCCCCCGCGAACTTCCGGCACCCCAACGATCCCAACGACGTCCAGAACTGGGTCGTCTTCGCACCGGACGGCACCCCGCGCAGCGCCCGACCCGACGGCATGGGCGGGACGGTGCTGGGCGCGATCGGCTCCGGCGACGGCGCCATCTACGTGACCAACGGCGACCGCGAGTACGCCGTGGTGATCGCGCCCCTGGGCGGCATCCGGATGTTCCAGTGGGACGCCAACGGAGCGCAGTGGAGGTGAGGATGAGGCGACGAAGAGAGCAGGGGAGGACGCGAGGCCGGGCCGGGTTCTCGTTGATCGAGGTGAGCATCTCCCTCGGGATCCTCGCATTCGGACTCCTGACCATCGCCGTGATGCAGATCCAGGCCCTGCGCGACGGGTCGAAGGGGCGTCACGTCTACACCGCGGCGATGATCGCCCGGGAGCAGGTCGAGCAGATCCAGCGGGTTCCCTTCAGCCGGATCACCACCAAGGGGTGGAACGACAACGCCGCGTGGATGGCCAACGTGGGGCTGACCCGGGGCGACGTCAACGTCGACGTGCAGGAGGCCGACGGAGGCACCTCCACCGAGCAGCTCTACAACATCGAGTGGCAGATCAGCACGATCCCCGGGAGCCCGGACCTGCGGAACGTCGAGCTCGAGGTGAGCTGGGCCGAGCGCAACCAGCGCAACGCGAAGCCCACGCGAACCGGGAATCCGACCGTCGCGATGTCCACCATCGTGGTGAACAACAGCAAGTAGAGGGGCGGGAATGGGCGTTTCGAGACAGCGACGAGAGGGATTCTCCCTGGTCGAGCTCCTCATCGCTTCGGCGGTGCTGGGCATCGTGGTGATCTATCTCGTGCAGACCTTCACCACCACCCAGAAGACCTACGTGGTGGTCGACCAGGTGAGCGAGGCCCAGCAGAACCTCCGGGTGGTCGCGGACCTGATGGAGCGCGATCTCCGCCTGGCCGGCTACCTGGTGCCGGGACACGCCGCCGTCTGCGGCGTCGACCGGGCCGATGGTCCGGACACGCTCTTCGTGAGCAACTCCGACGTCATCCTGCCGGCCGACGAGCTCGAGGTCGCCAACTACGACGCGCTGCTCGCCGGGAACCTCGGCGCCGAGGTGTCCGGAGCGGGCACGGGACCCGGGGGCGTCATCGGCGGCGCGGGTCGCGACCTGCCGGTGAACCAGCTCTTCCTCGACGTGGCCGCCAACGGCAACGACTTCAGCCCCGGCAGCGGCGTGATCCTCGTCGACCGCAACGACCCCGACGGCCGGACCGCCTGCGGAACCGTCACGGGCGTCGGCGCCGCCACGGTCACGGTCGACTTCGTGACCGACGACCTGGGGCCCATGAGCGCCACGCCCGACGTGGTGGCCGTACCGGCCCACGTCTACACGGTGACCCCTCCGAACCCCGGGCTGGGCATCCCCGGCCAGCTCTTCCGCAACGGCGTGCTGATCGCCAACGACGTCGAGGACCTCCAGATCGCCTTCTTCTTCGACCTCGACGACGACCGCATCCTGGACCCCGGGGAGTACCAGGGCGACCTCGGCGACGCCGTGGGAGACGGCGTCGCCGTCCCCTACGACTCCACGGTTGCCAACGCTCGCTTCCTGCGCCAGGTGGAGATCAGCCTGGTGACCTCCACCCGGGACGACGACCCGAGCGAGGACGCGCCGCAGATGATCCAGCAGACCACGGGCAACCGCGACGCGGCCACCCTCGATGCACCCGACCGCAAGCGCCGGCGAGTCTACAACTCCACCGTCCGGATGCGGAACGTCTAGGAGGCGACCATGACGACCCGAATCCACAGTCGCACCCGTCCCCGCAGTCGCCGCCAGCGGGGAACCGCGCTGTTCGTCGCGGTGCTGATGCTGGCCATGATGGGGCTCATCGGGCTGGCCTCCATGGACACCGTGATGCGCGATCGCCAGGTGGCGGGATTCCAGAGCCGGGCGCGCACCGCGCTGTATGCCGCCGAGGGCGGCGTCGCCTGGGGCCAGGGGCTCATCTTCAACGAGGTCCAGGGGCTGGCCGGAGAGGGCGTCGCGGCGCTCCACGACTACGACCCGGCGTTCCCCACCGAGGGCGCGCCTCAGTACCTGGGAGACGGGGGCGCGGACAACCCGAGCTTCTACCAGGACCCCGATCCCGGAGTGGCCCAGGCCGTCGACTACCTCGGCAAGGGGCAGGACTGCGCCTCCTGGATCATGAGCGACGAGTACGGCTCCGCCCAGTGGCGGGAGGCGCTGTTCGACGTCCGGGTCGAGGGCGAGACGCCCGAGGGCGCCTCGGCCCGGATCCAGGCGATCACCACGGCCTGTTATCCGTACCAGTAGATCCAGCGGTCCACCAGAACCGCGAGGACCATCGACTTCGAAGGGGGGAGAGCGATGTCCAACGCTCCGAATCGCATGAACCGCATGAACCGCATGAATCGCATGAATCGGATGCTCGCAACCGGATTCGCGGCACTGGGATGCGGGGTGCTGGCGGTGGCGTGCGGCGACGACGAGGCCGCCCCGGACGCCGGCGCCGCGGCCGCGACCCGCCCGGAGCCGTCGGCCCCGAGCGCGGCCGGCAACACTCCGCCGGAGATCGTGCGGGCCCGCTTCGAGCCGGCCGAGCCCACCTCCGGCGAGCCGCTGAAGGTGGTGGCGGACACGCGCGACGCCGACGGCGATCGCGTGCAGCTCAGCTTCCAGTGGACCCTCGACGGTCGCCCCGTGGCCGGCGCGGGCGAGCGCATCGACCTGCGCGGCTTCGAGAAGGGGGACGCGGTCGAGGTGGAGATCACGCCCTCGGACGCCACGTCCAGCGGGGACACCTACGTGCTCCGCACCCGCATCCGCAACCGCGCGCCGGTGGTCCACTCGGTCCGCATCGACGCGGACTCGACGGTCCAGGCGGGCGCCGAGCTGCGCGCGGTCGTGAACGCGCGCGACCACGATCGGGACCCGCTGGAGATCGAGTACACGTGGTACGCCGACGATCGCCAGGTCGGGCGGGGCGAGGTCTTCGAGACCCGGGGGCTGCCCCGGAACGCGAGCGTCCGGGTCGAGGCCGTGGCGAGCGACGGTCAGGCCAAGAGCGACCGGGTGGCGAGCGAGCCGATCGCGATCGGCAACACGCCGCCGCAGATCGTCTCCCAGCCCTCGCCTCCGGGACCGGACGGGGTCTTCCGGTACCAGATCGACGCCACCGACGCCGACGGAGACCGCGGCCTGATCTTCCGCCTGGCCCACGGACCCGACGGGATGTCCGTGGACCGTACGACCGGTGAGGTCGTCTGGGAGCCGAAGCCCGATCAGGTGGGGACCTTCCCGATCGCACTGCTGGCCGACGACCGCAAGGGCGGTCTCGCCCGCCAGGAATTCGAGCTCACGGTGGCGGCGCCTCCGGCCTCGCCCGCCCGCTGATCGGACTACGCAGGGAGCTGCGCGGCTGCGCGGCTCCTTGCGGTCCGGAGGCGGGGGCTGCCGATCGGCTGCCGGCAGCCGGCTTCGGCAGTTCCCGAGACGCGGCGGATGGATCGAGACCGACCTGCGCACCGGCTTCCGGTGATCGGGGTTCGGCACGGGCCTTGAAAGGAAGAGAGCCGCGGGCCGTTGGAGCGGCGGCTCATCGAAGAGACGACTCAGGGGGTCGAGAAGATGACGAACCACATCGCGAAGTCGCTGGCCGTTCTGGTGCTGGGGCTGACCGTCCTCATGCCCGTGGGCCGGGGTGCGACCGCCGACGACACGGCGCTCTTCACCGCGGCCGTGCCTCCGAACGTGATGATGATGGTCGACAACTCGGGATCCATGAACAACATCGTGTGGCATCCCGAGTACGATCCCTCGGTCGACCCCAGCTGCAACTACTACAACGACAGCTCGACCTACTCCTACTCGTCCAACTGGACGGCCACCCGCTGCGGGAACTCGCGCACGATCTATGAAGACCCCGACATCGGCAACTCCACCCGGGTCACCGGGCGCTACCTCAACTGGCTGTTCAGCGACGAGTCGGCCGCCTACCAGGCCGAGATCGCCTCGACCAACAACGGCGTGACCTCCGCCTGTCTGGTGGCCCAGGGCGAGCCGGCCACCTACGCCAAGTACCGCCGCAGCCGGATCACGGCCGCGCGCCAGGTGCTCCGGGAGGTGATCTGCCAGGTGAACGCCGTGGGTGAGGTGCGCTTCGGCATCTCCAAGTTCTACCGCGGCAGCGACCCGAAGGGCGGCTACGTCTCGGTGCCGATCGACGACTACGACGCCGACCACGGCGCCCACCTCGATCAGGGCGCGCTCCTCGACGACGAGATCGACGAGCTCGAGGGCGAGGCCTGGACGCCGCTTGCCGAGGCGCTCTACAACGTCTACCGCTACTTCCAGAGCCGCACCAAGCCGGCCTACGGCAAGGACGGCTCGACGACCTTCCCCTGGTACAACATCGAGACCGACGGCGACACGACGGGCTCGGTCGGGAACACGCCGCCTTCGCCCGTCCAGTACGCCTGCCAGAAGAACTTCGTCATCGTCATCACCGACGGCGAGCCGACCCGGGACGACTTCGACAACATGGACCGGACCACCTTCCAGAACAAGCTGATCGGTGACTACAACCCGGACAACGACGAGCCCGAGGACGGCGACGAGATCCCAGGCTGCTGCTCGGAGAACGGCTGGTACCTGGACGACGTGGCCATGTACATGCACCAGAACGACTTCCACCGCGAGTTCGACGGCGACCAGACCCTGGACGTCTACACCGTGGGCTTCACCACCGAGGGAAATGCGAACTCCATCCTCGAGAAGACGGCCAACGTGGGCAACGGGCTCTTCTTCCAGAGCAACAACGCCGAGGAGCTGGCCGATGCGATCGTGACCGCGGTGACCGACATCATCGAGAAGTCGCAGTCGTTCACCGCGGCGACGGTGCCCGCGAGCCGCGCCACCGACGGCAACAACTTCTACGCGAGCTTCTTCCTTCCCAGCGGCAAGAGCGCCTACTGGGAGGGTCACATCAAGAACTTCGAGTTCAATGCGGCCGGTGAGATCCGGGACAAGATGGGCAACTGCGCCGTCGACGATTCCAGCGGCAACTGCATCTCCGGTCCGCTGGACACGACCGCTCCGGCCTACTGGGACGCCTACGAGGAGATTCCCTCGCCGGCCAGCCGGAAGCTCTACGTCTCGGACTACGGCGCCGGGCCTCCGGCGGCCACGCCGACGCTGCCGCCGCTCTTCACGACGGCCAACGTCTCGGCGACCGACCTGGCGCCCGAGGGTGAGGCCCTCGGCGTGTCTCCCAACGAGCCCGGCGACTTCCCGGACAACACGGCCGCCTCGGCCAACGACCTCCGGGACCGGATCGTCGACTACGTCCGCGGCTGCGAGTGGGACTCGAGCCCCTGCGTCGAGCGGGACGGAAAGCTCTGGGACATCTTCCACTCGAACCCGCTGTTGATCGGGTCGCCGAACGCCGGGCACCACTCCGAGGGCTACATCGCGTTCGCCCAGAAGTATCGCCGGCGCGACCGGGTGCTGTACGCCGGATCGAACGGCGGCTTCCTGCACGGGTTCCACGCGGGGGCCTGGGACACCAGCCTCGACCCGGACTCGTTCAACCGGGGTACCGGCAAGGAGCTGATGGGCTTCATGCCGTACCCGGCGCGGCAGAACGTGAAGGAGCTGGCGCGCGACCGGTCCGCCCCGAAGCACTACTTCGTGGACGGCTCGGTCCAGGCCGCCGACGTCTGGCTGCCGGCGTCGCCGACCGACGCAGCGACCGCCAGCCCCGACGAATGGCACACGGTGCTCGTGGGCAACATGCGGCAGGGCGGCAACGTGGTCTTCGCGCTGGACGTGACCGATCCGCCGAGCACGTCCAACCCGAACGGGCTGAACGCCGCGCTGGACTATCCGGGCTATCTGTGGGAGTTCCCCTGCGAGGCGGACGCTGCGCGCTGCAAGGGCGGCGGGGACTACGACTACGCCGACTACATGGCCGACACCTGGTCGGATCCGATCATCACCAAGATCAAGATCCGGGTGGGCGACGACGACAACGACGGCCAGGGCTACGACCGCTGGGTGGCGATCTTCGCCGCGGGCTACGACGAGGCGGGCGATCCCAACGTCGCCGCGGCCTACGACGCGACCCACGACGAGGACACCTCCCGGAAGGGCCGGGCGATCTTCGTGGTGGACGTCGCGACGGGTGTCCCGCTGGCGATGAAGCGCTACTCCCACAACTCGTTCAAGGGCGAGACCGGGATGCGCTACGCCATGACGGCGTCCCCCGCGGTCTTCGACGTGGACTTCGACGGCTATGCCGACGTGGCCTACTTCACCGACCTGGGCGGCAACGTCTGGAAGTGGGTGCTCACCGAGATCGCCAAGCTCCCGTCCAGCGATGCGGACCTGGACCAGCCGGACTGGGAGTTCGTGCATCTCTTCCAGGCCGACCACTGCAGCTTCGCGGTCGAGGGGCCCGATTGTCCGGAGGACCACTACCGGAGCTTCTTCTTCCCGCCGACGGGCGCGCTGGTGCACGGGTCGCTGTGGCTGGCGTTCGGCTCCGGGGAGCGGAACAACCTCCGCTTCGCGGGCTACCCCGACAGCGAGCGGGAGAACAACCGGTTCTACGTGATGAAGGACGTCGATCCGCTCGAGGAGCAGGACCTGGGCGGCGAGCCCCGCTACACGGACCTCGCCAGCAGTGACGACTTCTTCGAGGCTTCCGACGCGAACCGCTGCGACGTGCCGAGCGACCCGCACGTGGGCTACTACATCACCGCCGAGGATTCGGAGAAGTTCATCACCAACAGTGTCATCTTCTTCGGAACCGTGTTCAGCCTGTCCTTCATTCCGGAGGACTCGGGTGATCCGTGCAAGGCGGGCGGGACGGCCTTCCTCTACGGCTTCGACCTCTTCTGCGGCGAGGGCATCTTCGTCGAGAACGAGGGGGAGCCGGACGAGGATCACAAGCGGATCTTCGAGATCGGCGACGGCGTGCCGAACCGACCGCGGGTGTCCGTCGGTCCGATCAAGTCCAAGGACTGTGTCGGCGACGAGTGCGACCCGTGCGAGGGCCCGGACTGTGACGAGGATGCAGAGTGCGAGAACAAGGTGGTGGTGATCACCAGTGACGGCACCGCCTTCAGCGACTCGCCCACGAACCAGTGCCCGAGCGGCATCCGCCTGAACAGCTGGCGGGACTTCTAGGCGAAGGGGAGGAGAAGAGGATGAATCGTTCCATCTACGCAATGAGCCGGATCGGGCTCCTGGCCCTCGCGCTCTTCATCATCGGGGCGGCCGGCGTCTCCTTCGCGGAAGGCAGGCTCTCGGGTGAGGGCGAGGCCCACGCCAAGAACCTGAAGAGGCGCACGGTCACGATCGCCGGATCGGTCTACCACGTGGGCGAGCGGACGGTCCTGAAGGACATCGAAGGCAACCGGGTGAATCTGCGGCGGCTCCGCGTGCCCGAAGCCGGGGAGTCCGAGGGCCTCCGGGAGCTGGCCTGGGCGGCCTACGAGGCGACCGAGGTCCGGGGCAAGCTGGTGCTCCAGCGGCTCGAGCTCCAGGAGCCGCCCGAGTAGCTCTGGGGATCACGGCTGGGAAGGAGGAAGGGGCGGTGCCACGGCACCGCCCCTTCTGGCTTCCGAGCCGGAGCGGGAAGGCCGCGTCGCTTCGCCTGGGTTGCTCGGGGCGCGCCGGGACGGGTCAGTCGCGGAGGCCGTATTCCTTGATCTTGTAGAGCAGGGCGCGGTGGCTGATCTCGAGGAGCTTGGCGGCGTGGGTCCGGTTTCCGTCGGTGGCGCGCAGGGCGCGACGGATCGCCTGGGCCTCGGCGGCGCGGCGCGCCCGCTTCAGGGAGTAGTCGCGGCCGGTGAGGCCCTCGCCGGCCGCCGGGGCGTCGATCACGCTGGCCGGCAGGCTCTGGACGCCCAGCGACTCGCCGTCGCAGAGGATGATCGCGCGTTCGACGACGTTCTCGAGCTCACGGACGTTGCCCGGCCAGCGATAGGCGGTCAGCCGCTCCATGGCTTCGTCGGTGACCGAGTTGACCGGCTTGCCGATGGTGTCCCGGAAGTGGGCCAGGAAGTGGTCGACCAGGAGCGGGATGTCCTCGCGGCGCTCGCGGAGCGCGGGGACCTCGATCCGCACGACGTTCAGGCGGTAGTAGAGGTCGTCCCGGAACTCGCCCGCCTCCACCGCCTTCTCGAGGTCGCGGGCGGTGGCGGCGATGACCCGGACGTCGACCTGGCGGGGCTTCGATTCTCCCACCGGTCGGACCTCCTCCTCCTGGAGGACGCGCAGCAGCTTCACCTGGAGCGACGGCGGGAGCTCCCCGATCTCGTCCAGGAAGAGGGTTCCGCCGGTGGCCTCGACGAACAGGCCGCTGCGGGCACGGTCGGCGCCGGTGAAGGCGCCCTTGGCGTGGCCGAAGAGCTCGCTCTCCAGCAGGGCCTCGGGGATCGCTCCACAGTTGACGGCCACGAAGGCCTCGCCCCGGCGCGGGGACTGCGCGTGGATGGCCCGGGCCATGACCTCCTTGCCGGTGCCGCTCTCGCCGGTCACCAGCACCGTGGTCTTGTACGCGGCGGTGCGTTCGAGCATCTCGAGCAGCTCGATCATCGAGGGCGAGGCGGCCACGATGGGGCGATCGCCCACGGCCCGTTCGACCTCGCGCTGGAGGAGGGCGGCCGCCCGGCGCAGCCGCTCCCGCTCACGGGCCTTGCGCAGTGTCAGCAGGACGTCGGCGGGCTGGAAGGGCTTGGCGAGGTAGTCGTAGGCGCCGCGCCGCATGGCCTCGAGGGCCAGCTCCTCCGTGCCGTAGGCCGACATCAGGATGATCGTCGCGCCGGGGAGCCGCTGGGCGATCTGGGGCAGCAGGTCGAGCCCGTCGAGCCCCGGCATCCGGAGATCGGACAGGACCACGTCCACCGGGGTCTTCTCGATGACTTCGAGCGCGCGGATGCCGTCGCAGGCGGTCAGGACCTCGTGTCCCTCGGCGGCCAGCACCATCGAGAGGCTGTCTCGCAGGGAGTCGTCGTCGTCGACGATCAGGATCCGATCGCTCATCCGCAGGCCTCGGGTCGGAGAAGGACCTGGGGTGCACGGCGCGCGCACCCCACTGCCGGGTTCATCGGCCGACGGGGCCCGCATCCTGAGGGGAAACCTCGACGCCGCCCGGAGGGCCCCGAGGGCCCCGATTCGGGCAGCTGCACCGCCCCTGCCGCCCCGGGAGTGTGAGCCGGAGCACTACGAACCGGACGTCGGAAGGCTCAAGTCCCCGAAACGCGGGGCCGATGTTCCGGCTGATGCATCGTGGCTGGTCTGTGCGCACGAGGCAGCGGGAAGCGCACAGTGGCCGGCAGGGGGAGTACAGGTGCCGAGCAACAATGTTCAGGAGTTCCGCGAGCGCCTCATGATGAGCAAGGCGGAGCTGGCCCGGAAGGCGGGGCTCTCGACCCTGACCATCGACCGGGTGGAGGCGGGCCGACCCTGCCGCCTCGACACGAAGCGCAAGGTTCTCCACGCGCTGGGACTCAAGGTCTCCGACAAGGACAAGGTCTTCGGGCCGAAGGCCCTGGACTCCGGAGCCGCCTCCCCCGCGGTTCCGGGTCACGACAGCGAGCACGCCTGACCGGGCTTCCCGGCGAAGGAGCAACGGATGAAGCTTCAGCTACCCAGTTTCGGGAAGAAATCCCTGGTCGGCCTGGACATCGGGTCCTCGTCGGTCAAGGCCGTGGAGATCAACCTCAAGAGCCGCGACAAGGGCTTCGAGCTGCGCAGCCTCGGCATCGCGCCGCTGCCCAGCGAGGCGATCGTCCAGGGCGCCTTCCTCAACTCGAGCGCCATCGTCGACGCCATCAAGGAGGCGATCGACAACGGCCGCATCCGCGGCACCGAGGTCGCCGCGGCGATCGCCGGCCACTCGGTCATCGTCAAGAAGGTCAGCCTTCCCCAGATGACCCGCGAGGAGCTGGAGGAGCAGATCCAGTGGGAGGCCGAGCAGTACATCCCGTTCGACGTGAACGAGGTGAACCTCGACTTCCAGATCCTCGACACCAGCGAGGGTGAGGGCCAGATGGACGTCCTCCTGGTGGCCGCCAAGAAGGACCTGATCGACGACTACATGCAGGTCATCACCGAGGCGGGGCTGAACCCCGGTGTGATCGACATCGCCGCCTTCGCCGTCGAGAACGCCCTGGAGATGAACTACGACCTGGGCGCCGACGAGGCCGTCGCGGTCGTGAACATCGGGGCCCAGACGGTCAACATCAACATCGTCCAGAACGGCGTTCCGGCGTTCACGCGGGACATCACGACCGGCGGGAACCAGTACACCGAAGAGATCCAGAAGGCGCTCTCCATCAGCTTCGACGAAGCCGAGCGCATCAAGGTCGGTGGCTCCAGCGGCTCGGACCCGAGCCAGGACGTGGTTCCCCAGGAAGTGGAGACGGCGATCCGCGGAGTCAGCGAGACCGTGATCGGGGAGATCACCCGCTCCATCGACTTCTTCGGGGCTACCGCCGCCGAGGCCCGGATCTCGAAGGTCCTGCTGGCCGGCGGCGGCGCGATGATCTCCGGCTTCGCCCAGTCGTTCTCCGAGCGCACGGGCCTCGAGGTCGAGCTGCTGAACCCGCTCTCCCGGATGCTGCCCAGCAAGGGCTTCGATCCGGAATACCTGCAGACCGTCGCGCCCACGCTCGGTGTGGGCGTGGGGCTCGCCATGCGGAGGGTCGAAGCGCGATGATCGAGATCAATCTACTTCCGCATCGCGAGGCCCGTCGGGCCGCCGACCTCCGCCAGACGGCGGGTGTGCTGGTGCTCGGACTGATCTTCGAGGCCGCGATCATCTGGTACATGAACTCGGGGGTCCAGGACCACCTCCAGCAGGCCCAGACCGCCGTCCGGCAGCTCGAGTCGGACATCGAGCAGTACAAGCCGCAGGAAGCCCAGGTGGCCGAGTTCAAGCGGGTGCGCACGCATCTCGAGGAGAAGCTCGGCGTCATCGAAGGGCTCGACCGCGGCCGCACGGGTCCCGTGCGGCTGATGGACGAGATCGCGAACCACACGCCCGAGCGTCTGTGGCTCACCGGAGTCGAGACCAAGGGCCCCCGGATCACCGTGGAGGGGGAGAGCCTCGACACGGGCATGGTCGCGGACTTCCTCCGCGGCCTCAACGAGAGCGCCTACTTCCGCAACGTCGATCTCGACCGCACCTCGCGCGGCAAAGAGATCGAAGGCGTCAAGCTGGTGACCTTCGTCATCACGGCCGAGCTCACGCAGCCGGACGAGGACGAAGCCATCGACGTCGCTCAGGGGGCGTGAGGAGATGGCCATGGACATGAACTTCGATTTCGACGAGCAGATCGAGAAGCTCGCCAAGGTTCCGAAGCCGATCCAGATGGCGGCGGTGGCGGGCCTGCTCGTGGTGCTGGGCGTCGCGTACTACTTCACGTCGTACCAGAGCGTGCAGGCGGAGCTGGTCAAGACCCGCGCCCAGTCCCAGGAGCTCCAGCGCAAGCTGAACAAGGTCCGGGCGGTGGCCAACAACCTGACCGATTTCCGGCAGGAGGTCGCCGGTCTCGAACGCGAGCTCGAGCTGGCGCTCAAGCAGCTGCCGAACCGCAAGCAGTTCGAGGACCTGCTCCAGGACATCAGCACCGCGGGCAAGAAGGTGGGCGTGCAGATCAAGTCGATCGAGCGCCAGCCGGAGGCCCTGCACGATTTCTACGCCGAGGTGCCCTTCAAGCTCGAGATCGAGGGCAGCTACCACAACATCGCCCGCTTCTTCGACCGCGTGTCGAAGCTGCCGCGAATCGTGAACGTCGGCTCGTTGCGCATGAGCGTGGCAACGGAGAGCTCGAGCAGCACGGTCCTGCGTGTAGAGGGCACCGCCAGCACGTTCCGTTTCCTTGGAGAGGACGAGACGGACCAGCAGGCGGACAACGGCGCGACGACCAGTGGTCGGCGGGCCTAGGGGGACGATCGTGAGGAGAGCTGCAGCGTTCACGCTGACTCTGCTCGTGGCCCTGGCGGGCTGTGGGGACGAGCCGCCGACGGGGCCGACGACCGCCGATCTGAAGGCGGAGCGAGCGGCCCTGGCGGAGAAGATGAAGAACCAGGATTCGCGGGCTCAGCAGGCCAACGTGATGGCCGCGGAGACCGGGAGTGCCGAGGAGAAGACGGAGTTCGGGGGCGCCGGCGCCGACTACGTCTACGACTCGACGGGCAAGCGCGACCCGTTCCGATCGTTCCGCTGGGAGCGGGAGCAGGAGGTCGCGGACGAGGGGACCCTCGGGCCGCTGGAGCAGTTCGAGCTGGAGCAGCTGGACGTGACGGCCGTGATCTGGTCGACGCATCGGCCGCGGGCCCTGGTCGAGGACCCCTCCGGACGGTCTTACATCGTCCACGAGGGGACTCGTATCGGAAAGAACGACGGACTGGTGATCCACATCGGAGACAACCTGGTCCTGGTCAAGGAAACCTACGTGGATTTCGCCGGTGAGCAGACCACGAAGGACGTCGAACTTCGTATTCGCAGGAGCCAAGGGGGGTGAGCTCGATGGTCGCTTGGACAATCGATGGTCCGAGGAGACTCAGGGCGGTTCTTCTCGCAGCAGTGCTGGGAGCGGGAGTGGCTGCATGCGCAGCGCCTCCGGCGACCCAGGATGACACTCGCAGCGCGGAGACCGATGCGCGGTCCGGGGCCGAAGTCCTGACCGACGTCTGGGTGGAGCGGGACGGCGACGCCTCGCTGGTGACGCTGGTCGGTCTGGAGGAGCCCGTGTACACGGCCTTCCTCCACGAGGATCCGTCTGCGCTGGTGCTGGACATCGCGGGAACCGAGGTTTCGGGTCCGGGTGATCCCCAGGCCGTGTACGACGGGCTCGTCGAGCAGGTGAGCGTTTCGACCTTCGAGGGGGGCGCCGACGGCGCCATGACCCGGGTCGAGGTGACGCTCTCGGGCGAGACCCAGTACGAGGTGATTCCGCACGACGCGGGGCTCGTCCTGCGCCTGTCGGCGGTGACGCCTGCGGAGGACGACTCGCTCGCCTCCGAGGACGCCGCCCCGGGCGAGGAGGGCGATCCCTGGGCCGATCCGGGCCTCGAGACCGTCTCCGCCGAGGAGCCGGAGCCCGGGATGGAGCCCGTCGCCGAGATGGCGCCGCCGCAGCCCGCGACGACCCTGAACGGGGTCGACGTATCGGCCACCGAGGCCGGCCTGCTGGTGCACCTGGCGGCGGACGGCGTGATCGGGGCGACCGAGGCGTTCACCCTGGCCGATCCGGAGCGCCTGGTGCTGGATCTTCCGGGCCTGGTGAGCGGGGTCGCCAAGGGCACGATGTCCGTGGACGGCGAGATGGTCGATCGCGTGCGCGTCGGCTCCCATGCCGACAAGGTGCGCGTGGTGTTCGACGGGGGCGATGCCAGCGGCGTGTTCGACGGCCGCCGACTCGTGCCCGCCGCCAACGGCCTCTTCCTGACCCTGGGCTCGGGGGACGACCTCGACGGAGCGCTGGCCGTGGCGCTGGCGGAGTCGAACGGCCCGGCGCCCATGGCGGAGGTCGAGACCGAGGTCGCCGACTCCGAGGTCGAGCCGATGGCGGACGAGTCCATCGCGGTGGAGGAGACCGACGGCGAGCTCGAAATGGTGGCCGACGCGACCTCCGTCGAGGAGGCCAGCGTGGTCGAGGTGTCGGAGACGGCGCCCGAGCTCGGCGCGACCGTGGTCGCCACGGTGCACGGCATCCACTTCGACAGCCAGGCCGAGCGCGACCGCATCGTGGTGCTGAGCGAGGGTCTCGTCGAGTACGAGGCGCTCTTCCCGGACTCCGAGAGCATGGTCCTCAGCATCTCCGGGGCTTCGATCCCGCGCGAGGCCGAGGGTCGGATCACGCCGACTCCGGGAGGCCCGGTCTCCCTCATCACGGCGTTCCAGCAGCCCGAGGTGAGCACGCCCGAGGTGCGCATCGTGGTGAAGCGGGCGCCGGAGCTGGAGCCCGAGATCAGCCGCCGCGGCGAGATCCTGTTCATCGACTTCCCGCGCACGGGAGCCGTGGCCGCCGCGCCGCCGGCCTTCCCGGGCACGACCCAGGTGCTGGCGACCGGTTCGCCGCAGCCCGCTCCCGGCGTCACGCCGGTGGCGGCCGACACCGCCGCGCTGGCGGTGGAGGAGTCGATGCCTTCCGAGGTCGGCGCCAGCGAGAGCGGCACCGCCGTCGTCACCATCACCGGTGAGGACGGGACCGAGGTCGTGGCCGTGACTCCGGAGGAGTACGGCGAGCTGGCTTCCGAGCCCGCGGGCATGGACGGCATGGAGGGTGCGGAGATCGCCGCGCTCCCCGAGTTCTCCGAGCCCGCGTCGATCGATCCGGCCGGCGGACTGGAGGGTCCGACCCTGCCGACCACCTACGAGCCCATGGGAGCGGCCGCACCGGCCGCTCTCGAGCCGCCCGCGGCGGTGGACATGCTCGAGGAGGGCGGTCTGATCGACGGCAAGGAGTACGAGGGCCGGCGGATCTCGCTGGACTTCAAGGACGTCGAGGTCGCCGACGTGCTCCGCATCGTGGCGGAGGTGTCGGACCTCAACATCGTGGCCGGCGAGGAGGTGACCGGCAAGGTCACCATCCGGCTGGTCGACGTTCCCTGGGATCAGGCCCTGGACGTCATCCTGCTGACCAAGGGACTCGGCTTCGTGCGCGTGGGCAACGTCCTGCGCATCGCGCCGGCCGACATCCTGGCCCAGGAGGAGGAGATCCGGCTCCAGGAGCGCCGCAACAAGGAGAAGCTCGAGGACCTGGTGGTCAAGCTCCACCCGGTCAACTACGCCTCGGTCGAGGACGTGAAGGACCTGGTCCAGCGCCTCCTGTCCAGCCGCGGCACGGTCAACATCGACAAGCGCACCAACACGGTGATCCTGAAGGACATCGCGTCGGTGATCGACGAGGCGTCGGCGCTGATCAACGCGATCGACACCCAGACGCCTCAGGTGATGATCGAGGCCAAGATCGTCGAGGCCGCCCTCGACTTCTCCCGCGAGCTGGGAACGGTGTGGTCGATCGGGACCAACCCGCTCCAGGACGGCTTCGGGGGGAGCGACGATCCGCGTCGCGACCTCGGTGGGGAGGACTTCCTGTTCCACGACCAGAACAACGTGATCTTCTCCAACCCGATCACGTCCCTGGCCACGGGCCTCGTGAACATGAACGCCTTCATCCTCGACGAGCAGATCGACCTCGGCGTGTCGCTGGCGGCGGCCGAGAGCTCGGGTGACGGCAAGGTCATCTCGAGCCCGCGGGTCGTGACCCTCGACAACCGCGAAGCGGAGATCGAGCAGGGCGTGTCCATCCCGTTCCAGACCTTCGAGAACGGCGACGCCAAGCTCGAGTTCATCGACGCGGTGCTGAGGCTGAAGGTGACTCCGCACATCACGGCCGACAAGAGCATCATCATGGCGCTCGAGGTCGAGCGGAACGCTCCGGACGACTCCGTGCAGACGCCCACCGGTTCGCCGGCGATCGCCAAGAACGAGGCTCGGACCGAGACGCTCGTGAAGGACGGTCAGACGCTGGTGATCGGCGGCATCTACACCGTCGTCAAGTCGACTCGGGAGAGCCGGGTGCCCTACCTGGCCTCGATCCCGATCCTCGGCAAGGCGTTCAAGGCCAAGGAGGTCACCGACCAGCGCAAGGAGCTGCTGATCTTCGTGACGCCTCGGGTGGTGGTGGCGCCCAGCGCCTGAGCCGCCCGGATCCGTCGGGATCCACTCGAGACCCACGAAACGGGGGGAGCCGGAAGGCTTCCCCCGTTTCCCTATACTGCGGCCCGTGAGAGGAAAGGCATCCAGCTCCGCGGCCCGCCCCGAGGCCCGTTCGCGCCGATCGAAGTCCGGCTCCGCGCCCGCCCGGCAGGGCACCCGGGTCGAGGTGCGCCTGGGCGAACGCAGCTATCCCATCCAGATCGGCGTGGATTCGCTCTCCCGGGCCGGCGAGGCCATCGCCCGGCGGACCGGAGCCACGCGGGTGGCGCTGGTGACGGTGCCCGGCGTCGGTCGGCGCTACGGCCCGCGGCTCACGCGCTCGCTCCAGGCCGCCGGCCTGCGGGTGCACCGCGTCCTGGTGCCCGACGGCGACGCCACCAAGAACCTGCGCCAGCTGGCGAAGCTCTACGACGCCTTCCTGGACGCCGGGCTGGACCGGAGCAGCGCCGTGGTGGCCCTGGGAGGCGGCATGGTGGGCGACCTGGCCGGCTACGCCGCGGCCAGCTACCTGCGCGGCATCCCCTTCGTGCAGGTGCCCACCACCCTGCTCTCCATGGTCGACGCCAGCGTGGGCGGCAAGGTCGCGGTCAACCTGCCCCAGGGCAAGAACCTGGTGGGGGCCTTCTACCAGCCGCGCCTGGTGTGGATCGACACCGCCACGCTCGAGAGCCTCCCGGCCCGGGAGCGGGCGGCCGGCATGGCGGAGATCATCAAGGCCGGCGCCATCCGCGACGCCGCGCTCTTCCGGCGCCTGGAGAGCGACCTGGAGGCGGCCCTGGCGCTCGAGCCCCGGGCCCTGCTGCCCATCGTCCAGGCCGCCTGCGCCATGAAGGCCGAGGTGGTGCGCCGGGACGAGCGCGAGGGGGGCCTCCGGATGCTCCTCAACTTCGGCCACACCCTGGCCCACGCCGTGGAGAAGCTGTCCCGCTACCGCCGCTGGCTCCACGGCGAGGCCGTGGGCATGGGCATGGTCTACGCGGCGCGCCGGGGGGAGAGCCTGGGGATCACCCCGGCGCGCACCCGGGAGCGCCTGGAGGACCTGGTGAGCCGGGCGGGCCTGCCCGCGGAGCTGCCGAGATTCGACAGAGGGGCTTATCTCGAGGCGCTGCGTGTCGATAAGAAGAAGCAGGACGCCCGGATCCGCTTCGTCGCCCTGCGCAGGGTGGGGCGCGCGGAGACCCGGCCGATGACCCCCGAGGAGATCTACCCGCCCACCGGGGCGCGGTGATCCCGATCGAAGCCGATTCCGATCGAAGCGAGAGGGAGGCAAGCCGTGTCGGACGAGCTCGAGACGCTGCGCAGCCAGGTGGAGGCCGATCCCGGCCACCCGGCGTTCCCCGCCTGGGTGGAGTGGCTCCGGCGCCAGGGCCGCCTGGACGAGGCCCTCGCCGCGGCCGAGGCCGGCCTGGAGGACGCGCCGGACCGCGCCGCCGGCCGGGTCGCCCAGGCCCTGGTGCTGCTCGACCGCGGCGACGTCGAGGGCGCCCGGAGCGCCCTCGGTGACATCATCGCCGCCGGGATGGGCGCCGAGATCCTCGCCTCCGCCCCGCCGTCCGGCGCCGCGGACCGCCTCGAGCGGGCGGAGGACGACTCGCTCGAAGCCGACGAGATCGACCAGGCCTTCGAGCAGGCCGAATCCCGTCCCGACGAGATGGTGAGCGCCAACGACATCGCCGAGCGCGCCCTGGAGCAGGCCCTCGGGAGCGCCGTCGAGACCGATGCGGCCGCCCCCTGGCCCGCCGAAGAGGCCGACCTCGGGGAGCCCGACGCCGCGTGGCCCGGGCTCGCGGAGCCGCTGCCCGTCGACGCCGCCCGGGCTCTCGACGACCCCGACATGCCGGTCGCGGTCGCGGACCCGGAGACCGCTTCGGCCGACCGCGCCCGCGTGATCGCAACCCTGGAGCAGTGGCTCCAGAACCTCCGGAGAACCGCGCCATGAGCTTCGAAACCACGCTTCGCACCATTCTCGACGACTGCGGAGGCGGGCTCGGCATCGCGCTCATGGGCAGCGACGGCATGCCCGTGGAGGAGATCCACGCCGAGGGCGCCCGGGTCCACCTGAGCGAAGAGATCGGCGTGGCCGGAGCGGAGTTCGGTCGCATCCTCGCGGAGATCCGCAAGGCCTCGGACAGCCTGAACGGCGGCGGGGTCCAGGAGACCATGCTCTCGTTCGCGCGCTTCTCGGTGATCCTGCGCGCCGTCGACGACGACCTGTTCCTCGTGCTGGCGCTCTCGCCCGATGGCAACCTCGGCAAGGCGCGCTATCTCATGCGGCGACACATGTTCGCCATCCGCGACGAGCTCTAGCCCTCCGCCCCGCGGAGCGCTCGGGGCCGACCCGGAGAGAGGAGCCGGACGTGCCCGAGCCGCTGCGGATCGCCGTCGTCCACGGTCCCAACCTCAACCTGCTGGGAACCCGGGAGCCCGGGATCTACGGGCGCGTGACCCTGGCCGAGATCGACGCCGGCCTGGCCGCGCGGGCGAAGGAGCTCGGCTGCGAGGTCGAGACCTTCCAGTCGAACCACGAGGGTGTGCTCATCGACCACCTGCAGGAGTGCCGCTCCCGGGCCGACGGCATCGTCATCAACCCCGCCGGCCTCACCCACACCAGCGTCGCCCTGCGCGACGCCCTGGCGGCGACCGACCGTCCGGTGGTCGAGGTCCACCTCTCGAACATCTTCGCGCGCGAATCCTTCCGGCATCACTCGACCGTCTCGGGCATCGCGCTCGGCGTGATGACGGGCTTCGGGCCGGACGGCTACGGGCTCGCCCTCGAGGCCCTCGTGCGCCACCTGCGCCGCTGAGGACGGCTCCGGTGGGCGCCTGGCGCTGGCTCGTCGAAGACCCCGATCCGCGCACCCGGGGCGCCGCCTGCGGCCCCTGGAACATGGGTGTGGACGAGGCGCTGCTGGAGTCGGCGCGCACGGCGGGGCAGGGCACCCTGCGCTTCTACACCTGGGACGGCCCCTGGCTCTCCCTGGGCTACGGGCAGCCCGCGGACTCCGAGCGGGAGCAGGCCTGCGCCCGCGCCGGGGTGGGCGTGGTGCGACGCTCCACCGGCGGACGCGCGGTGCTCCACGGACGCGACCTCACCTACGCGGTGGCGGCGCCCACCCGGGCGCTGCCGGCGGGCCTGCGCGCGACCTACGAGCGCATCGGCGAGGCGCTGGTGGCGGGGCTCCGCGAGCTGGGCGTTCCCGTCGAGCGGGAGACGTCGGGGGCCCCCGCATCGGACGCCGGAGCCTTCGACTGCTTCGCCGCCCCCGCCCGCGACGAGCTGGTCCTCGGCGGCGCCAAGCTCGCCGGCAGCGCCCAGCGCCGCACCGAGAGCGCATTCCTCCAGCACGGCTCCATCCGGCTGGCGCCGGATCCGCCGGCGGCCGCGCGCGCCTCGGGAATGGACGGACCCGGCGCGACCAGCCTGGCCGAGCACGGCCACCGGATCGCGGCGGGCGAGCTCGCCCGGGCCCTGGCGGCCGCGTTCGAGAGGGTGCTGGGCGCGGAGCTCGTGCGGGCCCCGCTCTCGACCCGCGAGCGCGCCCTGGCCGAAGCGCGCGGTCCCGATCCGCGGCCCGGCGCCCCGCGAGCGGGCTCCGGGCCGGAGGGGGAGCCCGCTTCTGGGGCCTCCCGCCCCCGCACCGCGCCGGAGTGCCCCTGAGGGCTACGCCTCAGGCCGCGCTCAAGGGCCCTTCTCGACGGCCGATACGACTTCATGGGTGAGCAGGAGGGGATCGCCAGTCCCCTCGCCATGACCGGTTTCGCGCGGCCCCAGCCGCGCCGCGGGGCAAGCTTCAATTGGCGGTCAACAAGCGGAAAGTCCTCGATTCAGCGAGGAAATACGTCCAGAAGGGCGCCAAGCAGAAGGCTCTCAAGGAGTACGAGCGGCTCCTCAAGCTCGACCCCAAGGACGGCAAGGTGCGCCTCGAGATCGGCGATGCCCACCGCCGTTGGGGGCAGATCGACGAGGCCGTCACCCAGTACCTGAAGGTGGCGGACCAGTACAAGGCCGACGGCTTCGATGCGCGCGCGGTCGCCGTCTTCAAGCAGGTCCTCAACCTCGACAGCAAGCGCTACTCGGCCCACGTCTCCCTGGCCGAGCTGTACCAGCGCATGGGTCTCGACGCCGAGGCCATCGCCGCCCTCCAGACCGCCGCCGATGGCTACAACCGGGAAGGCAAGAAGCGCGAGGCCCTCGAGCTGCTGCGCAAGATGGCCACCCTCGACCCCAGCAACACCACCAGCCGGCTCAAGGTGGCCGACCTGTTGAAGCAGGAGGGCATGGAGGGCGAGGCGGTCTCCGAGCTCGAGGCGGTGGCCGAGGAGCTCGGACGCCAGGGCAGCATCGACCAGGTCGTCGGCGTCTACGCGCGCATCCTCGAGCTCCAGCCCCGGCGCGTGGACATGCTCACGGCGACGGCCCGGGCGCTCGTGCAGATGCAGCGCCCGGAGCGCGCCGAGCCCTTCGCCAAGAAGGCGATCGAGGCCGACGGCGACAACACCGACCACTACGAGCTGCTCTGCGACATCTACAAGGCGCTCGAGCGCGCCGACGAGCTGTCGGAGACGACCCGGGCGCTGGCGCGCATCTACCGCGAGCGGGGCGACGACGAACGCGCTCGCGAGATCATGCAGCGGCTCCCGGCCAGCGAAGGCCTCGACGCCGGCGGCGACGCCGAGGAGTTCGTGGCCGATCCCGACGAGGGCGAGATCGCCGACGACGAGCTGCTCGACGACGACTTCCTGGCCGCCGACGACGAGCTGGAGATGACCGACGAGGTGCCGGACTCGGCCGACGCCTTCGGAGACGCCTTCGACGCCAGCGAGCAGGGCGCCGACGAGCCGTTCGAAGAGACCGCCGACGAGCCCGAGGAAGAGGTCATCGCCCAGGGCGACCCGGCCCAGCTCCTGGCCGAGGCCAGCGTCTACCTGCGCTACGGCAAGCGGGACCAGGCCATCGCCAGTCTCAAGGGCGTCCTGGTCCAGGAGCCGGACAACCGCGATGCCCTGGAGAAGCTGGGCGACGCGCTCTCCGGCAACGGCGACCCGGCCAGCGCGGTGACCCACTGGCAGCGCGCCGCCGAGCTCGCCCGCGAAGCCAACGAGACCTCCGCGGTGGGCGTGCTCCGCGATCGCATCGCCGCCATCGATCCCGATGCGGCGGCCGCCATCGAGGTTCCCGAGCCGGCGCCCTCGGAGGCGACCAGCGCCGCCGACGAGGAGGACCCGTCCGACGCGGGCCTCGAGCTGGACCCGCCGGACGCCAGCGCCGCCGAGGCGCCGGCCGCAGACGACTCCGAGATGGATTTCGAGCTCGAGCTCGACCTCGACGACGAGCCCGCCGAGTCGACCGCGGCGCCCGTCGAGGCGGCCGCCGACGACGCCGATCCCGTGCTGGGCGACGAGGGCTTCGAGATCGAGCTCGACGTGGACGAGGCCGGGGGCGAGGCCGAGGAGGAGCCGACCCAGTCGGCCGCCGAGGCCGCTTCGGCGAGCCAGAGCACCACCAGCTCGGAGCGCATCACCGAGGAGCTCGAAGAGGCCGAGTTCTACTTCAACCAGGGCCTGATGGACGAGGCCGAGACCATCTACCGGCGGGTCCTGGAGACCGCACCCAACCACCCCACCGCCTGTCTGCGCATGGGCGAGATCGAATCGTCCCGGGCGGCGGGGGGCGACACCGCGGTGAGCCCGGTCGCAGACGCCGCCGCGGAAGCTCCGGCCCCCGACGACGACCTGGATCTCGCAGCCGACGTCGAGCTCTCGGCCGAGATCGACCTCGACGCCGGCGAGCCCGGCACCGACGGGACGACCCCGTCCGAGGCGACGATCGACCTCGACGGCGAGAGCGGGCTCGACCTCGCTGCCGGCGACGACGACGTGTCGGCGTCCGGTGTCCCCGCGGACGAAGCCGAGGGGGCCTTCGAGATCGACGTCGACGACGCCGCTGTCGCCGGGGTCGACGGGGTCGACGGCACCGACGAAGCCCACGACGCGGCCGGCGCGAGCGACGGCCTCGAGATCGACCTGGACGCTTCGGACGACGACCCGGAGACCGCGGGAGAGGGCGACGCCGTCGCCGGCCTCGAGGCCGCGAGCTCCGAGGATGCGAATGCCGTCACCGGCGCCGACGAGACCGGCGCCTTCGAGATCGACCTCGACGACGACGGCGGCGACCTGGCCCAGGCCGCCGCCGAGGCGGCCGCCGCCCTGGAGGACTCGTCCAGCGACGACGAGCAGACGGCGGAAAGCGCGCTGTCGACGCCGACCCTCGAGCAGGCCGCGGAAGAGACCGGCGAGGAGCCCGAGCCCGAGCCCGAAGTTGCGGTCGCAGAGGCCGCCGAGCCGGAGCCCGAGCCGGTCGCGGAAGAGCCCGTGCGCTCCCAGGCGGACGAGACCCAGCCGATCGCCCACGAGTCCCAGGCGGCCGAGGACGAGGCCACCTTCGACCTGGCGGCCGAGCTGCGCGACGTCTTCGACGACGGCGAGGAGGAGGACCCCAACGCCCAGAGCGGCGTCCTCTCGACCGTCGAGGACGGCTTCGCATCGATCTTCAGCGAGTTCAAGAAGGGGGTGAGCGCGACCCTCAGCGACGCCGACACCGAGACCCGCTACGACCTGGGCATCGCCTACCGGGAGATGGGGCTCTACGAGGACGCGATCGGCGAGTTCCGCGTGTGCCTCACCTCCGCGGATCGCATGGTCGACAGCCTCACGATGATGGGCCTGTGCGCCCTGGACCTCGGGCGTCCCTCCGACGCCGTCAGCCACTTCGAGCAGGCCCTGGCCGGCGACGAGCTGGACGATACCCGGCGCGCGGGCGTCTCCTTCGACCTGGGCCGCGCCTTCGAGCAGGCCGGTGACGCCGTGCGCGCCAAGGCCGCCTACGAGTCGGTGGCGGAGATCGACCCGGACTTCCCGGAGATCCAGGAGCGCATCCAGGCGCTGGCCTATGCCGACTCCAGCCCGAACCTCCAGGTGGACGTCTCCGCGCCCGCCGACGACGACGAGGGCTTCGAGTCCTTCGAGGACCTCACCGCCGAGGCCGAGGCCGACGACGTCGAGGAGCAAGCCGAGGCCTTCGAGTCGTTCGACGACGTCGTCAGCGAGGCCGAGGCGGCGATCGACGACGCCGAGCCGATGGAGCCCGAGGCGACGGCCGAGCCCGAGCCCAGCGTCCCCGCGGAGGAAGCCGAGCCGGAGGCTGCAACCGAGCCCGACCCCGACCCGCCCGAGCCCGATGATCCCGGCCCGAGTCGACCCGCTCGCGGCCGCAAGAAGAAGATTTCGTTCGTCTAGGAGACCCCGTGGAACATCTCCAGCATTTCGCCCTCTCGCAGGATCCCTTCCAGAACGAGCCCGACCTGCGCTTCTACTTCGAGAGCGACGAGCACGTCGATGCCCAGCGGCGGGTCGATCGCGGCCTCCGGCAGTCGAAGGGCCTGACCGTGCTGACCGGCGACGCCGGTACGGGCAAGTCGCTGCTCGCCCGACGCATCTACGAAGGCCTGGAAGAGGAGGTCTTCGAGGCCAGCTTCATGGTGGCGGTGAAGGGCGCGGCCGGTCGCGGCTCGTTCCTCGGCCGCTACGCCAGCCAGCTCGAGATCGACGCCCCGGCCAGCGAGCCGGGGCCGCTCATGGGCCAGATCTACGAGGCGCTCGCCGTGGTGCGCGAGGACGGGCGCCACGCCGTCCTCATCGTCGACGAGGCCCACTCGCTCTCGAACGACGCCTTCTCGGAGCTGGCCGCGCTCCTGAACCTCGAGTACGAGGACCGGCGCCTGGTCTCCCTGCTGCTGGTCGGTTCGCCCGAGCTCGACGTGACGCTCAACCGCGAGTCGGGCCTCATGCAGCGCGTGGACGTGCGCACCCGCCTGGGCGCCCTCGGCGCGCCGGCCAGCGCGCGCTACCTCGAGCACCGCATCCGCACCGTGGGCGGGTCGCCCGCCATCCTGCCCGAGGAGGCCGTGCAGGCCCTCTACAAGTTCAGCCGAGGCCGCCCGCGGCTCCTGAACACCCTGGCCGACAACGCGCTCTTCGAGGCGTTCCTGGGAGGCCGCCAGGCCGTCTCGCCGGCCGACGTCAAGCGCGCGGCCGCCGACCTGGCCATCGGCCCGGACCCGGGCACCACCTACACCGCCTTCTCCGGACCCGACCTGGCCGCCGCCGGGGCCATGGGCGGGGCCATGCTGGGCGAGCTGACCGACCCCGGCGCGGGCCCGTCGATCACGGCCCCCAGCGCCGAGGGCATGGACCTGGGCGCCGTCACCATCGGCGGGGGAGGGGGCGACATCTCGAGCCTGGACCTCTCGCCCAACGACAGCGACAGCGCCCTCGACCTGGGCAGCCCGCTGTCCGACACGTCGTCCTCGCTGGAGGCCACCCAGATCGCCGACGAGCTGCCGTCCTTCTCGGCCCAGAGCGACGCCCACCCCGCCGAGGCCGACGTCACCCGGATCGCTCTGCCCGAGGAGACCATCGTGGCTCCGGCCGAGCAGGGAGACGGGGAGGTCGACGACCTGTTCGCCGAGCTGCTCGACGACTGAGCCCGGCCCGTTCCCGCGCCGGCCCCGACCGGTCGCGGGCGGGCGACGGGGGTCCGGATCGGGTCCCGGTCTCCGGCCGCTTGCCGGGGCCCGACCCGGCCCCTAGACTCCGCCCCGCGAGCGCGAGGAGCTCAGTTGGTAGAGCATCAGCTTCCCAAGCTGAGGGTCGCCGGTTCGATCCCGGTCTCGCGCTCCACATCCTTCTTCAGCGGCGCCGTCGACCTGGGTCCGGCGCCGCTTCGTCTTGTGAGCGCGGAGTGCAGAGTCTGTGTCGGCGGAGCCACTGGGTCCGCCGCCGGCCGGTTGACCGCAGCCGCACATCCTCGGCCAGGCCGTCCTTTCTCGAGGAGCGCAGCGTCTCGAACGCTGCCGAGGGGAAGTCTCCAATCGGTCCGAAGAGCGATGGGTTGCTGAATCGGCTGACCGATTGACCTCGTTCGGTGTCGACCGCCGCCCACTTCGACTTGCGTTCTGTCCGGCTCGTCCCCAAGCCTGCGAACAGTTCCTGTCGGACTTTCTGGGGTTGCTTGCTGTCGATTGCCCTTGGCGCGACTTCCCGGGGTTGGAGCCTCCGGCAAACGCGGGGCGGTTCATGCGCCGACAGGCGCAGCGTCTGAAGCACCGTCCGGTGATGCCAAAGACAGGGCTCTTGATAAATCACATCTAGGTAGCGTCTCCCGCGAATAGTCCGCGGATCATGGCCGTCGAGCAGGACTGACCCCCTGCTGGGCTGAATCAACCCGCAGATCAGCCGGAGCAGATGAGTCTTCCCAACCCCTGATTGGCCAAGGATCGCCAGCGAATCGATCGCGTCAGATCCCACATTCACGTCCTTGAGCACTACCTGTGTTCGCCTCCTTACACTTACGTGATCGAGCTCCAAGCTTGTAGACATCTGCCGGTCTGGCATCCGGGGCTGCGGCCGGCACTCCGGCATGGCGACTTGCACACTGGCAAGAGAAATCCGACGCGAGGCAATCGAGCGTGTCACAAAACTATTATCTAGTACCTATCGAATCAATCCGAGTTCTCCAGAGGCTGGCATGCCCGCAGATCCGTAGCGAGAGGTTTCCGAGTTCGCCATCGCTCACGCTTGTCTCTGATGCTCAGGCTCGATGGACGCGAGCAGGAAGCTGCTTAGTGGCAGCTGGTCATGTTGTCGACAAAGATGAAATGCTCAAGGCTCGCAGCCGCAAGCTCAGTCTGTTTCGCCCGCTTCTGCCGCTCGAGAAAAATGAGTCGACCCGGGTTCTCTGGGTCTCGTCTAGGTGAAAATGCGGAAACCTAGGGCGGTTCGGTTTCCTATTTCACCAACAAGTATTCAAGGGGATGGCAAGGCGGGTACACTGACATTCCCCTTCGCCAGATAATCGGGGAGCCGCAAGGCTAGTCTGAGCTGTGTCGCAAAGGTGTAGACACCTCTGAGGCACAGCTCAGACTAGAATCTACCGACCTCGCACACATGAGTCACGAGATGAATGAAAAGGCGGTGAGAAGCATCTGGACGGCAGTTGGGCTGGCCCTGGCCTATCTGTCGTTCAATGCGTGGTCTGCGACGCAACAGTGGGGATTTGAGCTTCCGGGGCTCAGCTTTGAAAACTACAAGAGCTTCCCAGCATCGATCTTCGGGCTTCTCGGAGGAGTCCCGCTTCTCATTTTGGAGGTCTACCTAGCGTCGCATCACCCGAAGCCCAAGAAGTCAATCTGGTCCCAGCGACTACCGATCGCATTTGGGCAGGAGATCGACGTCACGACCACGCTCGGTCGACGCTACCAGGCCTTCTTCGTCTTCCTGTTCATTCTGTTCCCGTCCTTTGCCCAGGTGCACTTTATCGACAAGTTCTGGACGGGATGTTTTCGTCACGATCAGGGGTGCCTGACTCCGATCCCCTTCTCCGACCTGTGTTCCAACAACCACTCCTACTTTGGCGTGACCTTCTTCCCCATTTATGAACCAGTTCTTCTAACCATTCTATCGACCGGCGCTGTCTGCCTGGCCCTGTTCCAGCTTTGGCAGATCTTCATTCGGTCCAATGATCCCAACGAATCAGAGAAGCCAGAGGAGTAGATCGATGATTCGACACACCTTGCTTGCTATGACACTTTCTGCTTCGTGCTTTTTGGCCAACGCAAGCCTTGCTCAGACGCCGCAGGAATCTGCCGCGATCGCAAACTCTCGGGCAGATAAGTTTGGCCCCATGCTGCCTTTTCTCTCCCGGGACAAATGCAACAGTGACGAACGCTACAAGCGTACCGTCGGGACGTTGAATGCCTTCCGTCAGGATCCAGCAAACCAGAAGGACACCATGGCCAGCTTCGTCGGTGCGAGTGATAAGCAGTGCTGTTGCGTCAAGGCGATGGTTGGGCCTGAGAACTTCTCGAAGTTCTTGTTGGGGCTTGGGATACCTGCGGACAACTGGACGCATCATGGCTGCCCTCACAAGGGGAAGCCACGCTGTCCTTGAGGCAGCCGATCAGCGATGCCTGTCAAGAGTGCGGGGACGAGTTCGGGTCACGACTGTGCGAGAACCCCGACAGCGTCCTCCCGAAGCCCGCGCCTAGTGAGCAATACCATCGATGACATCCACTAGAGTCGACCGCAGACCCGATACCCCGAGATTGGAGGCCGCGAGCAGGTCTGGATTCCCCTTCCAAATGGCTGTGGCCAAGGCCATTCGGGACTCGTATGAGAACCACGGGTGGGACGTGGTCGGGACGGAGGTTCCCTGGTCAGGCGGGTTTGTCGACCTCGTTATTCGCCAAGGAAGCACGGTCCAGTTCGTTGAATGCAAGAGGTCGTTAGATGATGAGTGGATCTTCCTTGTGGATAACAATCAAGCCCGTCCGACCGAGCGCTGCCGCTTGGAATGGTTCAACGGGCATGCACAGGCTGAACCCGAACGGTTCATTCCGGGCCTCAGGTACCACCGTCTCTTCACGAGTGAGTTCAGAGTGTCTCCTGGATCGCTCGAATCTGAGTATTGCGTAACAACTAAGAAGAAGAGCCCAACCCAAACCCTCGAACCGACCTGCTCAGAACTTCTGAATGCCCTTCACGAGCTTGGAGACATCTGCGGAGATAGCCATGAGTTCCCGCTAGAGCACTTGATACCGACGATAGTTACGTCAGCCCCGGTACTTACATGTGCCTTCGAACCCACCGCTCAGATGCTCGCCACTGGCGAGATTGAGAACGCAACCACAATCCCAGCAAGACTCGTGCGCTTTCGGAAGAGCTTCGTGAACTATAGGAGCGATCAGTTTGCTGATTCCCCTGTTGGACTCCGAAGCCTTCGAGAGGACCGTGAAAGGACAGTACTGGTGATACATGCTGAGTCACTGATCGATGTGCTGCAAGGGATGACTGCACCAAGGTATGATCGACACGGTGCGACACCCCCAGAGTTCGCGGACCCACCGCGCCGGCGCTGATCGAGAATGATGTCGGCGGCTCGGTTGGTCCCTGGTTCCCTATTGGCCGACCAAATCGCTCTCATCACGGGGCGTTCGATCGGAGGAGATCCGGCGCACTCGCACGACCAAAGGAAAGCAACCCCTCCAGGGTGTCCATGATTCCGGGGGAAGTCCATCGACAGGAACGCGACAACGAGCGCGATATTCACAAACCTCAACAGGTGTCTCCTGTAGCGCGTGAGCACGCGCAGCGAGTGAAATTCCCACCTGGTTACCAGGTTCCAGCCTGAGCGCGTCGACGGTCCCCATAGGGGATTGACATAACGCCCATGCCCGGGTGTCGAGTCTGTAGTACCAAGATAGAGATGTCCGGTTTCTCCAAAGTAGAAATGTCCGCTTTCTCCAGTGGCCCGGGGTACTCCCGCGGGCATGGAGACCGTGACGTTGAGCTACGAGGAGCTGGATCGCGTGGGCGTGATCGAGCGAGTGATCGAGAAGCGGCTGACGCAGCGTGAAGCGGCGCGGATGCTGGGCGTGACGAGCCGCCCGGTGCGGCGGGTGCGGGACGCCTACGTGTCGGACGGCGCCCTGGGGCTGGCGTCGAAGCATCGGGGGGTCGTCCGAGCAATCGGCGCTTGTCCTCGGCGCTGCGCCGGGAAGCGGTGGCGCTGGCCCGGTCGCGCTACGAGGGCTTCGGTCC
>JBNLVL010000040.1:0-22498 GCA_050618075.1 Myxococcota bacterium | reverse complement strand
GTGCTCTTCCGATCTCCGCCGCCCGGCGCGCGGGGCCCGGCGCCGCGAGCCATCGCTGGAGCTGGCTCGAAGGCCGGGTGCAGTGGGAGCGCGGCCGCTCCCAGGAGGCGGTGGAAGCCTTCGCCCGGGCGGTGGCCCAGCTCGAGCGCCAGTCGCCCCCCACCGACCGGTTCCGCCGCGACGTGGCGCCGCTCTACCTCGAGTGGGTGAGCGCCCTGCTGGACTCCGCGGACCGCCTGGACGACGCGGCCGACCGGTCGCAGATGCTGCGCCGGGCGCGCGACGCCATGGAGCGCCTCAAGGTCGCCGAGCTGCGCGACTACTTCCGCGACGACTGCGTCGCCGACCTCGAGGCCAAGACGACCCCCCTGGACGCCGTCTCCGAGCGCGCGGCCATCGTCTACCCGATCCCGCTTCCCGACCGCCTGGAGCTGCTGGTGAGCGTGGGCGGCGAGCTGGCTCGCCACCGGGTCGCGGTGGGCTCGGAGCGCGTGGTCGAGACCGCGCGCCGCTTCCGCGCGAGCGTCGAGAACCGGCTCTCCCTCGACTACACGCAGAGCGGTCGCCAGCTCTACGACTGGTTCGCAAGGCCCTACGCCGAGGACCTGCTCTCGCGCGGCGTGGACACCCTCGTGTTCGTGCCCGACGGCGTGGTCGGCGCCATTCCCCTGGCCGCGCTGCAGAGCGGGCGGGGCCCCCTGGGCGAGCAGTTCGCCCTGGCCGTGACCCCGGGCCTGGCGCTCGTCGATCCCCGGCCGCTCTCCCGGGGGCGTCTGCGCCCCCTGCTGGCCGGCCTCTCCCGGTCTTCCGACGGACTCGCCGCGCTCGAGGCGGTGCCCGACGAGCTCGCCGCCATCCACGCGCTCCACGGCGGACGCGTGCTCCTGGACGACGACTTCGAGCGGGCGCGTCTGGCCCGGGAGGTGGCCGCGCGCCGACCGGCCGTCCTGCACATCGCCAGCCACGCCGTCTTCACCGGCGACGCCCAGACGAGCTTCCTGGTGGCCCACGACGGCCCCATGAGCATGGAGGCGCTGGCGGCCGTCGTCGGCCAGAACCGCTTCCGCGACGATCCGGTGGAGCTGTTGATGCTGTCCGCGTGCGAGACCGCGGCCGGCGACGAGCGCGCGGCGCTCGGCCTCGCGGGCATGGCCGTGCGCGCCGGGGCGCGGAGCGCGGTGGGCAGCCTGTGGGCCATCGACGACGCGGCCTCGCGGACCCTGGTGGTCGAGTTCTACCGCCAGCTCCTCGACCCGGAGGTGGGCCGCGCCGAGGCGCTGCGCCGCGCGCAGAAGGCGCTGCGGGCCGACCCGCGCTACACGCACCCCTACTACTGGTCCGGGTTCCTGATGATCAGCGACTGGCGATGAGCGACCGGGACGTCGAAACCAGCCCTCTGCGGCGCAGCGACCTGTTCGCCGGACTCTCGGACGGCGAGCTCGCGCGCATCGAGGCCCTGGCGCGCGAGCGCGTGGTGCCCGAGGGCGGCGTGATCATCAAGAAGGGCGGCGCGCCCACCGAGTTCTTCGCCCTGCTGGAGGGCGAGGCGCGCATCGCCACCGAGGCCGCGGACGGCCGGGAGTTCTTCATCCGCCGTCTCCAGCCCGGCGACGTCTTCGGCGAGATCGCCGTCTTCGACCGCCGTCCCCGCACGGCCAGCGTGGTGGCCACGGCGCCCTCGCGGCTGGCGGTCTTCGATGCCCGGGACCTTCGCGACCACCTGCAGCGGGCGCCCGCGGTGGCGATCGCCCTGCTCGAGGTCCTGGCCGAGCGGGTGCGCCGCACCCACGAGCTGCTCGAGGACAGCGTCTTCCTGAAGGTCTCGGCGCGGCTGGCCAAGGTGCTGCTGGGGCTGTCCCTGGAGTCCGGAGAGGACACCGGGGAGGGCCGCCGCATCGCGCGGGCCATCAGTCAGGGCGAGCTGGCGCGGCGGGTCGGGACCACCCGCGAAGGCATCAACCGCCAGCTGTCGGCGTGGGAGAAGCAAGGCTGGCTTCGCCGCGAGGCCGACCACCTGGTGCTGCTCCGGATGGATCGGCTGACGGACCTGGCCCCGGCGGAGCCGGAGTGACCGGGACCGAGCGCAGGAGGACCGGGTTCTCCGCCGCCAGTCCGATCTCGGCGCGTCCGTCGCCGTCGACGTCCAGCGGGACGAACCCGAAGCCGCCCGGCCCGATGCGCTGGCCCCGCCACGGCTCCGGGCCCGAGAGCGGCGACGTTGCGGGCACCTCGAAGGCGTAGAGACCGCTCGCCCCCTGTCCCAGCAGCTCCGGGCGTCCGTCGCCGTCGAGGTCTGCGGCGGCCAGCGTGCCCACGGAGTAGTCGCCCACGCGCGCGACCACGCGGGTCCGGAACGCGCCGTCGTCGCTGCGCTGGGCGCAGGTCACGAGGCCCACGCCTTCGTCGCGGTAGCGCCAGTGCCAGCCGTCGCCGTAGCAGAGCGCCGGGCGGTCGCTTCCGGGCAGCTGCCAGACCATCAGGCTGCGCACGCCCCGGAAGCTCGGGATCGTCGCGCGGGGCTCCGCCCCGCCTCCGTGGCCGCCGCCGTCGCGCAGCACGAACAGGTCGCCGTCGGACTTGGGGGCGTCGCCGTAGGGACGCCCGACCACGAGACTGAGGGCCGGGTCGCCGGGCCGCAGGCGCAGCGCCCGCCACTCGGCGCCCATGTGGACCCGCCCGAGCTCGCGCTCGCCGAAGCGGCCGTCGTCTCCCAGGGTCGCGAAGGCTCCGCGCACCTCGTACTTCGAGGCGTAGGCGGCGTACAGGATGCCCGGCGCGCCGCCCGGCTCGAGCGGCGTCACCTGGAGCGAGGCGAACTGCGCGCGGGGCGTCGCGGGGGTGGCGACGACCTGCTCCAGCAGGCCGCCCGGTGGGGCGCCGCGGGTGCGGTAGACGACGAGCTGGGCGGACGCCTGCAGCTGGTCGCGGTGCACGCCCCAGCCCACCAGCAGGTCGTCGCGTGCGTCGCCGTCCACGTCTCCGGTCGCGACGGCGGTGGCGCCGCCCCGCGCCTCCGCCCGCCAGACCAGCGAGGTCTCCGCCGTCGCCGGATCGAAGCGCAGCGCCGCCACCTCGACGGCGCTGGCCACGATGAGCTCGTCGCGCCCGTCGCCATCGAGGTCGAGCGCCGCCACCCGGGCGTTGACCTCGGCCGTGTAGCCCAGCTGTCCGTCGACCGCGACGAGCGCCTCGGGCGTGGCCAGGGCGGGCACCGGGCGGCCCTCGGGTGCGTCACCGCAGGCCAAGGCGAAGGCCAGCAGCGGGAGGAGCGTGGGAATTCCGGTTCTTGCGAGCTTCACGGGGTCTCCCGGTCGTGGATGCGCGCGAGCGGCAGCAGCAAGGGCCGCCCGTCGTGGTGCCAGTCGATGGGCGGCGCCTGGAGCCGGCCCGGCGCGCAGACCCGCGAGGCGCCGAGCGACGCGAAGCCCCGGGCCACCTCCGGCAAGCCGGCGTCGAAGCCCGCGACCGCCGCGCCGGCCAGGTGGGCGGCGAACGGCCGGATCGCCCGCCACAGCGCGTCCAGGTCGTCGACGGGATGGATGCGCACGAAGCGATCGAGGGGGGCGGGACGCGGCGCGGCGTCGTCCTCGGCGACCACGCACCAGCGTCCCTCGGCATCGGCCACCACGTCCACGGCCCGGCCCGCCGCCCGGCGCATCTCGGCCTCGGCGCGCTCGTGGGCCGCGAGCGCCGCCGCCCCGGGGCCGGCCGCGGCCCGGGGCCAGCGGTCCTCGGCGGCTGCGAGCTCGGCGCCCAGGGCCAGGGCCAGCTCCGCGCTGCGGCTGACCGCCTCCCGGCCCACCACGTAGACGGCGACGGGCGAGAGGCAGCCCTGCTGGTCCCAGAGCGCGACGTCGACGGCCAGGTCCCGGGCCGCCGCCGCGGCGTCGGCCGCCGGTCCCAGGGCGGCCAACGAGAGCCGGTGGCCGAAGCCGACGAAGCGCCGAGGCGGCCGGGTGCGCGCCGCCCAGGCCTCGACCGCCTGGTCGGAGCCGGTGGCCACCAGGCAGTCCACCTCCTCGGCGAAGACCCGGTGACACTCCTGGGCGTCGCGATCGAAGGCCGCCGGCGAGACGCACCGCCCCAGGAGCGGGTCGACCTCGGCCAGGGTGCGCGCGGCCAGCCGGGCGGTGACGGGGTCGCGGGAGGCGGTCTTCACGAGGACCGGCGACCCAAGCGCCAGGGGCCAGAGCAGGGAGAGGAGGCTCGGCATGGGGATCGAGCCGGCCAGCACTACGCCCGTGAGGTCGAACCCGGAGACCGAGTCGTAGGGCGAGAGCTCGGCGTCGACGATGGACGCCAGCGGCGCGCCCTGCCACGCACCGAGGCCGAGGGCGAGGCCGGCGCGCAGGGTGGGCCCGGTCGCGACGCCCTCGCGCGCCAGGGCGCCGGCGAGCTCCGCCTGCCAGGGGGACTCCGGGGTGCACCAGCGCTCGAGCCACCGGGAGAGCGCCCCGGTGACCTCGCTGCGGCTGCGCGCGCGAAGCGCGGCGCCGGCCTCCCGAAGCCGGGCCGCCGCCCGGGCGACGGCCTCGGGGTCGCTCGCGTCGCCAGCCGTCATCCGCGCGCAGGGCCCAGCATGAGGTCGGCCGCGATCGAGCAGCCGCGCTCCTCGGCCCCCTCCGCGCGTCCGATCACCTCGAATCCTCCGTCGAACCCGGCCGGGGACCCGGCTTCGGAAGCCAGGGCGACCCGGCGTCCGAGGTCGGCGGTCTGGACCGCCGCCACGCTGCCGGTGTTGGCCAGGTCGTGGATCGTCAGCATGCCGACCTCGCCGTCGGCCACCTCCCGGCCGGTCGCCGGGTCGAGAATCCGCACCCGCGCCCAGGGCGGCCCCAGCTTGCGCCGGGGCCCGTCGGGATCGACCAGCACCGAGTCGTAGAACTGGCTCCCCAGCTCCGTCATGCCGTACTGGTTGACGATGCGCGCCGGCGGCACGCCCAGGGTCTCGGAGAGCAGCTGGAGCAGGTCCCCGCGCGAGACCTCGCGAGCGCGTCCCTTGAAGCCTCCGGTCTCCATGATCCGGGAGCCGGCCGGCAGCGCGAAGCGGCGGCCGGCCAGGTCGTCGAGCCAGTTGACGAAGGCGAAGGCGGTGCCGCACAGGGCCACCGGGCGTCCCGCGCCGACGGCCTGGCCGAGGGCGGCTTCGAGCTCCGCGCCTGCCAGGGCGCCGTCGCCCACGTCGAAGCGGCTCTCGTCGTCGCCGCGCGCCTCCAGCAGCCGGGCGAACATGTGGGAGAGCGAGGAGTCCGGCGCCTCCTCGGCCGAGGGCGCCAGCACGCGCAGGGTGGTGCGCTCGCCGGGCGCGAGGTCGGGAAGGAAGAGGCCGTCGAGGGTGGCCATGAGCGACGCGTCGTAGAGGGCGAACGTGTCCAGATGGAGCAGGCCTCGCCGGGCGGCGGCCTCGCCGGGGCGGCCGCCGGTGCCACTGGTGCCACTGGTGCCACTGGTGCGGAAGGTCGCCAGTGTTTGCGCCGGTGGGAAGCAGCGCAGGGCCACCTCCTTGAAGGCGCCGGTGGGCACCGCCGGCACGTCGGCCGAGCGCTCGACCTTCTCCGGTGTCACTCCGCGCCCCCGACAGAAGCGCCCGTAGGCCTCGTTGGCCTCGAACTGATGGGCGAAGAGCCGGAGGGCCAGCTCCTCGAAGCGCGCGTCGTCCGCCGGTCGCGGCCAGGGCGCGGTGCGGGCCTCCGCCATCCAGTCGAGCAGCGAGGCTTCGATCCCGGCGCGCTCGCGCGAGGAGGTCACGAGAGCGACTCCAGCACCAAAGAGAGCGCGAGGTCCAGGCGCTCGCGCTCGATGCACAGCGGAGGCGTCACCGACAGGACCTCGCCCCGGGCGCCCGACGGCAGCAGGATCACGCCCAGCGCCAGGGCCCGGCGGCAGGCGTCGAGGGCGCGCTCGGGGCTCGTGCACTCGATGCCGATCATCAGGCCCCGCCCGCGCACCTCGCGCACCGCGTCGAGGAAGCCCGCCTCGGCCTCCAGCCGCGCCAGCGCGTGGGCGCCGACCTCGGCGGCGTGCTCGACGAGGCCCCACTCCTCGAGGACGCGCAGCGAGGCCAGGGCGGCGGCGCAGCTGGCCGGATGGCCCAGGAAGGTCTGGGTGTGCAGGGCTTCGCCGGTCGAGGGCGGCCAGGCGTCCATCACGGCCTCGCGGCCGATGCAGGCCGAGATGGGCATGGAGGAGGAGAGTCCCTTGCCCACGCACAGGAGGTCGGGGACCACGCCCTCGGCGTCGCAGCCGAACCAGTGGCCCGTGCGACCGAATCCGGTGTAGACCTCGTCGGCGACGAGCAGCCAGCCCTCGCGGTCGCAGCGCGCCCTCAGCTCGGTGAGGAAGCCCGGCGGCGGCACCCGCTCGCCCCCGCGCCCCTGGACCGGCTCCACGAGCACCGCGCCCACCGGCTGCTCGGCGCGCCCCGCCGCGTCGGCCACGGAGTCCGCGTCTCCGTAGCGGGCGAACGCGGTGGCCCCGGGCAGGCGGGCGGCGAAGGGCTCGCGGAAATCGCCGCGCCAGGTGGCGTCGAGGGCGCCGAGGGCGAGCCCGTGGTAGCCGCCCTCGAAGGCGACGACACCGGGACGTCCGGTCGCCACGATGGCCGTCTTCAGTGCGGTCTCCACGGCGTCCGACCCCGACGAGCCGAGCACCGCGCGCGCCGGGCCGCCGCCGGGGAAGCGGGCGGTGAGGGCCTCGAGCAGCTCCACCTTCACCGCCGAGGGATACACGTCGCCCATGCCGTGGGGCAGCTTCTCGGCCTGCTCGGCGATGGCGCGGACCACCTCGGGATGGGCGTGACCCACGTTGGCGACCCCGAAGGCGCCCGAGAGATCGACGAAGCGGTTGCCGTCGGCGTCCCAGACGTTGGCGCCGTGCGCCCGCTCCCAGAAGATGGGCGCGTCGGGCACGAGGCACGTGACGTTGCGGCTCTCGACCCGGGCGAGCCGCCTGGCGAGCGCGCGCGAGCGGGGTCCCGGGACCGCGGTCACGACTTCGGGAGGCTGAGAGGAGAGAGGGGCCTTGCCGAACACGGCGCGAGTGTAGGCCGGGGGGTGGCACCGGACTATCCTGGGCGCCCCATGGCCCGCGACTCTCCGAGGACCCACAGCCTGGAGGCCCACGTGGCCCTGGGCTCCAACCTGGGCGACCGGGAGGGCTTTTTGCGCGGGGCGCGCCGGGCGCTCGCCGACTCGCCGGGGATCCGCGTCGCGGCCGCCTCCCGGGTGTTCGAGACCGACCCCGTCGGGCCCTCCCGCAGGCGCTTTCTCAACGCGGTCCTGCGCCTCGAGGTGAGGCTCGCCGCCCGGGACCTGTTCGCGCGGCTGATGGCCATCGAGCAGGGCGCCGGCCGGGACCGCAGCGGGCCGCGCTGGGGTCCGCGGACCCTCGACCTCGATCTCCTGCTCTACGGCGACGAGCGCTCGTCGCGGCCGGGCCTCACGATCCCCCACCCGCGAATCCAGGAGCGCGCGTTCGTGCTCTTTCCCCTGGCCGACGTCTCACCCGGGGTCCGCCACCCCTTGCTGGGCCGCACCGCCCAGGAGATGCTGGACGCACTGGGCCCCGGGGCGTCCCGGGGCATCCGGCCGCGCGACGACGTCTGGTGAGGCCCGGCGGCGTCGGGCGAGCCGCGTGGGTCCGGCCGATCGAAGGAGGCGAGCACAGCATGGCCATCGTGGCCGTCAGCATCAGTCCCCTGGGCGAGGGAACGAGCGTCTCGCGCTACGTCGCCGCCGCCCTGCGCGTGGCGCGCGAGCAGGATCGGGTGGCCTTCCGGCTCGATCCCATGTTCACCACCCTCGAGGGCGACCTCGACGAGGTGATGGCGCTGGTGCGGCGCATGCAGGAGGCGGTCTTCGAGGCCGGCGCCGTGCGCGTGGGCACCGTCATCAAGATCGACGACCGCCGCGACCGGGCGGTGTCCATGGACGAGAAGGTGGCGGCCGCCGAGGCGCACCTCAGTCCTTCAGCAGACCCTTGCCGGGAACGAAGTTGATCTCCAGGCGGATGCCGTCGGGGTCTTCGAAGAGGCACGAGTAGTAGCCCGGCGCCCAGGCGCCCTGCTCGGGTGGATGCACGATGGTGGCGCCGAGTCCCACGGCGAACTCGTGGAGCGCGTCCACGTCCTCCCGGGTGCGGGCCCGGAAGCAGACGTGGTGGAGGCCCACCCGGGTCTGCACGAAGCGGTCGTGGCGGTGGGCCTCGTCGGCGGCCCGGATGCCCACGGCCGTGCGGCCCCCCACGCAGTAGTAGAAGCCGTCGCCGTCGAGCACCGGCTTCATGCCGAGCTCGGGCAGCAGCGCCGCGTAGAAGGCGCGCGCCCGGTCGAAGTCGGAGACCGTGAGGAAGAAGTGGGCGATGCCGTTGACGTCGATGGCCATCGGGGTTCCTAGCCGGCGTCGCGGGCGAGCCGGACGCCGCTGAACTGCCAGCGGGCGCCGGCCGGGAAGAAGTTCCGGTAGCTCCCGCGGATGTGGCTTCGCGGCGTGGCGCACGAGCCGCCGCGCAGCACCTGCTGGTTCACCATGAACTTGCCGTTGTACTCGCCGAGGGCGCCGGTCGGGGGTCGGTAGCCCGGGTAGGGCAGGTACGCACTGCGGGTCCACTCCCAGACGTCCCCGAAGTGCTGGTGCACCCCCGCGCCCGCGTGGTGGAGCGCACGGGGATGGAAGGCGCCGTCCTCGAGGAACGCTCCCGGCGAATCGGCGGCCTCGCCGGCCCGCTCCCACTCGAACTCGGTGGGCAGCCGGTCGCCGGTCCAGCTGGCGAAGGCGTCGGCCTCGTAGTAGCTCACGTGGCACAGGGGCTCGGACGGGGTCACCGCCCGGGGCCCGGCGAGCGTCTGGATCTCCCAGGCTCCGCTGCCGGGCCCGGTCTCGCTCCAGTAGAGGGGGGCGCGCCAGCCATGCTCCTGGATGGCACTCCAGCCCTCGGACAGCCAGAGCTCCGGGCGCGTGTAGCCTCCGTCGCCCATGAACTCGAGGTACTCGCCGGCGGTCACCAGGCGATCGGCCAGGGCGAAGGGCTGGAGCTGCACGGTGTGGCGGGGCCCCTCGTTGTCGAAGGCGAAGCCGTCGCCCGGGTGGCCCACCTCCCAGGGCCCGCCGTCGAAGCCCACCCAGCTCGTCGGCTTCGGGTGTCCGCCGGGCGGCGCCGGCGCCTCGCGGTAGACCGGGCGCAGCGGATTCTGGGCGAGCATGTGCTTCAGGTCGGTGAGGATCAGCTCCTGGTGCTGCTGCTCGTGGTGCAGCCCCAGCTCGACCACGGCCGCCTGGCGCGCGTCGACGCCCGCTTCGAGCAGCCGCACCAGGGTCTCGTCCACGGCGCGCCGGTAGGCCAGCACCTCGGCGAGCGAGGGGCGCGAGAGCATTCCGCGCCGGGCCCGGGGGTGCTGCTCGCCGACGCTGTTGTAGTACGAGTTGAAGAGCACCCGGAAGTCCGGGTGGAAGGGGCGGTATCCGGCCACCCCCGGCTCCAGCACGAAGGTCTCGAAGAACCAGGTGGTGTGGGCCAGGTGCCACTTCACCGGGCTGGCGTCGGGCATGGACTGGACCGTGCAGTCCTCGTCCGAGAGCGGCGCCGCCAGCTCGAGGGTGGTCCCGCGCACCGACGCGTAGCCTTTCGCATCGGCGGTCACGCGCCGGTCGGCGGAGGCCGCCGAGACGGGCTGGGAGGCGGGGTCCGACACGTTGCGACCGTATCGCAGGCCTGCCCGGGCGTCCCGAAACCCTTGCCAAACACCGGTTTGGCAGGCGAGCTGCGAGTCGCTCCCAGGCCCCCGGAACACCCCCGAAAAAATCCGGAAAATCCAATGAAAACAGTGTTTTGGAGCGCCGCTCCGAGGGAGCCGGCGGCGCCGGGCGGAGGGGCCCGTCTGCTATGCTGCGCCGCGTGACCGGGCCGCGACGCCCGGTCCGGATCCGGAACGCACGCCGCCCGACCGCCCACCCACACCCGTGGTCGGCGCTCTGCGCCCAGCTGCCCGTCGAGGGCCGAACGACTTCGAAGAGAGTCCGAAGAGACAGATGGCCAAGGGGACCGGGGACAAGGATCGATACTGGGACTGCCTCGACCAGGCCATGGAGGCCTCCCACGGTGGCCGCACCGAGGAGGCGCTCGCCTGGCTGGACGAGGCGCTCAAGGCTCATCCGGAGGGGGCCGAGGCCCACAACGGCCGCGGCGAGATCATGTGGGACGAGGGCGGCGTGGAGGAGGCGCTCCACGAGTTCGAGCGCGCCACCCAGGCCGACCCCAAGTTCACCGCCGCCCACCTGAACCGCTGCGAGCTGCTGATCGAGGAGCTCGGAGAGTTCGAGCTGGTGCTCCAGCACTGCGACGCCCTGCTGGCCGGCCGACCCGACTTCCCGCGCCCGGACCGGGGCTTCCAGGCCGAGGTCTACTACCTGAAGTCCAAGGCCCTCTTCTACCTGGACGACCTCGAGGGCTCGCTCTTCCTGGTGCGCCGGGCGATCAAGAGCGGCGGGGAGCAGCCGGTCTACCGCGCCTTCGAGGGGCAGATCCTGTTCGAGCTGGGCCGCTTCGAGGAGTCCCGGCGGACGCTCGAGCAGGCGGTGGCCGCCGACAACGAGGCCTCCCACGCCCTCTACCACCTGGCGCTGGTCTGCGAGCGCCTGGGCGACGAGGAGCGCGCCGAGCAGGCCTTCGCCCGGGCCCACGCTCTCGACCCCGACCACTATCCCCTGCCGTTCCGGATCGACGACGCCACCTTCGACCGCGCGGTGGAAGAGGCGCTCGGCAACCTGCCCCGCTCGATCCGCGACTACGTCGCGGCGGTCCCCGTGCTGGTGGAGGACTTCCCCACTCTCGAGATCGCCCGCCAGGAGAACATCTCGCCCCAGATCCTCGGGCTGTTCGTCGGCGTGCCCCGCACCCAGGCCGGCGTGTCCGACCCGGTCGGGGACATCGACCGGGTGATGATCTTCAAGCGCAACCTCGAGAAGGTCTGCCGCGACGAAGAGGATCTGATCGAGCAGATCCAGATCACCGTGCGACACGAGATCGGCCACTACCTCGGCCTGGACGAGGACGACATGGAGCGCCTGGGCCTCGCCTGACCCCGACGCGCCCGCCCGCGGCGCGGTATCGTCTCGATCATGGACCTCCCGGTCAGCGAGCTGCGCGCCATCGTGGGCGCGGACGCCTGCCTCGTGCGCGACGACGAGCTCTTCGTCTACGAGTGCGACGCCCTCACCCTCGGACCGGTGAAGCCCGGGGCCGTGGTGCTGCCGGCGTCGACCGAAGAGGTGGCGCGGGTGGTGCGGGCGTGCCGCGACGCGGGCGTCCCCTTCGTGCCCCGGGGCGCGGGCACCGGGCTCTCCGGCGGGGCCCAGCCCGTGGACGGCGCCGTGGTCATCGAGTGCTCGCGCATGAACGCCATCCTCGAGGTGGACGCCGGCAACCGGCGGGCGGTCGTGCAGCCCGGGGTGGTGAACGCCGACCTCTCGAAGGCGGTGGCCCGGCACGGGCTCTTCTACGCGCCGGATCCCTCGAGCCAGCTCGCCTGCACCCTGGGCGGCAACGTCGCGGAGAACTCCGGCGGTCCCCATACACTGAAGTACGGCACCACGACGAACCACGTCCTGGCCCTGGAGATGGTGCTGCCCGACGGGGACGTGGTGCGGCTGGGAGAGGCGCCGGGTGCGGGCTACGACCTGGTGGGCGCCGTGGTGGGGAGCGAGGGCACCCTGGGTGTGGTGACCGAGGCCACGGTGCGGCTCACGCCCATCCCGGAAGGCGTCGAGACGCTCCTCGCCCTCTTCCCCGACGTGGTCTCGGCGTGCCGGGCCGTCGGGCGCATGATCCGCGGCGGGCTCCTGCCCGCGGCGCTCGAGATCCTCGACCAGCGCACCATCGCCGCGGTGGAGGACAGCGTCTACGCCGCCGGTCTTCCCCGGGACGTCGGGGCCGTGCTCATCATCGAGCTCGACGGCGCCGCGCCGGCGCTGCCCGGCGAGATCGCGCGGGCCCGGGAGTGCGCGGCGGCCGAGGGCGCGCAGGAGGTGCGCGTGGCCCGGGACGAGGCGGAGCGGGCGCTCTTCTGGAAGGCGCGCAAGGGGGCGTTCGGCGCCATGGGCCGGCTCGCCCCCGACCTCTACGTGCACGACGCGGTCGTTCCGCGCTCGAAGCTGCCCGAGGTGATGGCGAAGGTCTGCGAGATCGGCGATCGCTACGGACTCACCCTCTCCAACGTCTTCCACGCCGGCGACGGCAACCTGCATCCGAACATCTCCTTCGACCGGCGCGACCCCGGCGAGCTCGAGCGGGTGCTCGAGGCCGGCCACGCGATCCTCGAGACCTGCGTCGCCGCCGGCGGCGTGATCACGGGCGAGCACGGGGTGGGCACGGAGAAGCGCGACTACCTCGGGATGGTCTTCGGCGAGGCGGACCTCGCCGCCATGAAGCGCCTGCGCGACGCGTTCGACCCCACGGGCCTCTGCAATCCCGGCAAGGTGCTGCCCACGCCGCGCTTCTGCGCCGAGGCGAACCCCAAGGCGCGCGGCTACGACCGCGTCCCCCTGGCGTGAGTCCGGCGGCGAGCGGAGAGGCCGGAGGCGGGCTCGACGCCCAGGTGCGGGCGCTGGAGCAGGCCGTCGACCGCGATACGTTTGAGATCGGCGACGCGGGCGCACCCCGGAGCGTGGACGGCGTCCCGGTGGGCGGCGAGTTCCGGCCGCGCTCCCCGGACATGCTGGCCGCCGGGCTCGCCGCCCTGGCGGACGCCCGGGCCGTGGCGGTGGTGCGCGGGGGCGGCAGCCTGCTCCACGAAGGCCATACACCGGAAGCTGTCGACTGGGTGGTGGACACCGGCGGACTCGCCGACATCGACGTGTTCGAGCCCGAGGAGGGGGTGATCCATGCGGGCGCCGGCGTGCGGGTGGCCGAGATCCGAGCCCGGGCGGCCGCCGAGGGCTGGGAGCTCGCCCTCGACACCCCCGGCGCGCCCGCGACCCTCGGCGGCGCGCTCGCCTCGGCGGCGTGCGGACCGCGGGCGGGCTGCTTCGGTCCCCCGCGCGACGTCATCCTGGGGCTCGAGGTGGCGCTCTCGGACGGCGCGCGCACCCGCTGCGGGGGACGGGTCGTCAAGAACGTCACGGGCTTCGACCTGGCGAAGCTCTACGCCGGGAGCTTCGGCACCCTGGGTGTGATCGAGAGCGCCTGGCTCCGCCTGCGCCCGGCGCCCGCCGAGCGGCGCGCGCTCGTTTTCGGCGACGTCCTGCCGGGAGACGCCGTGCTCGAGCAGGCCAGGCGGGCCAGCGTGCGGGCCGCCGTCTGGCTCGACCCGGCGTCGGCCCGCGCCTTCGGCCCTCCGGGAGACCCGGGGCAGGGGGTCCTGGTCTGCGAGTGGGCCGGGGCGCCCGAGACCATCGACCGCGACGTCCGCGCCAGCGCGGCGGCGCTGGGCCGGGAGGCTGCACCCGCGCCCGAGGGTCTGGTCGACGCCGTGCGCGACCGCCGGGCGCGGCCGCCGGAGTCGGGTCGCGTGCGGGCGCGCCTGGTCGCGCTCCCCGACCGGGCGCCGGCCCTGCTGGGCGAGCTCGCCGGGGGCGGGCCGGGGTCCGGGGCCGCCCTGTCGTGGTGGCCGGTGTCGGGCGAGATCCGGATCGAGGCCCCGTGGAGCGGGCTCCCCACGGCCATGCGCCTGCGCGGTCGCGCGCGGGCGGCGGGAGGCCACGTGGTCTTCGAAGCCCTCGACCCCGGCGACAAGCCCGGCATCGACTGTTTCGGCCTCTCCGCCGCCACCCGCCGGCTGATGGACGAGCTCAAGCGGCGCTTCGATCCCCAGGGCCTGCTGTCGCCGGGCCGCTTCGGAGGCGTGGCGTGAGCGCGCAGCGCGGCAACGAAGGCTTCCCCGACGTGCTCTACGGCCAGAGCCTCGACTGCGTCCACTGCGGGCTGTGCCTCACCGCCTGCCCGACCTACCGGGTGACCGGCCGGGAGTCGTCGTCGCCCCGGGGCCGGGTCTACCTGATGCGGGGCGCGGCCGAGGGACGCATCGAGGCCGCCGGCCTGCTGGCCGAGGAAGCGCAGCTCTGCCTCGGCTGTCGCGCCTGCGAGACGGCGTGTCCATCGGGCGTGCGCTACGGCGCCATGCTCGAGGAGGTGCGCGCCCACCTGGTCGACAGCGGCCGGCGGGGCGGGGCGGCGGCGCGGGTCGAGCGCCTGGCCCTGCGCCACGCGGTCGCGCGGCCGGCCGTGCTGCGCGCGCTCTTCGGGCTGCTGGCCGGCGTCCAGCGCCTGCGCCTGGATCGCCTGGCCCGGCCGCTGCTCCCCCGCGCCCTGGCCGACGCCCAGGCCATGCTCGAGCCGGTTCCGTCCCGGGCCGAGCGGGCGCGGCTGCCGGTCCACACGCCCGCCGAAGGGGAGCGACGCGGTCGCGTGGCGCTGCTCGAGGGCTGCGTGATGCCCGAGCTCTTCGGTCGGGTGAACCGGGCGACGGTCCGGGTGCTGGCCCGTCAGGGGTTCGACGTCGTCGTGCCCCGGGGCCAGGGCTGCTGCGGAGCGCTCCACGCCCACGCCGGGGACATCGACTTCGCGCGGAGGCTCGCGCGGCGCAACGCCGCGGCCTTCGGCGCCGAGGAGTTCGACGCCGTCATCCTCGACTCCGCCGGCTGCGGGGCGGCCATGCGCGAGGCCGACCACTGGATCGGTGACGAGGGCGCCCCGTTGGCGCGGCGGGTGCGCGACGTCTGCGAGTGGCTCGAAGAGGTGGGCTGGCGAGGCTCCGCGGGGCGGCTGGCCGCGCGGGTGGGCTACGACGACCCGTGTCACCTGGTCCACGGCCAGCGCGTGCGCGAGGCGCCGCGCCGGCTGCTGGCGCGCATCGAGGGGCTCGAGCTCGTCGAGCACGCCGAGGCCGACATGTGCTGCGGCGCGGCCGGCACCTACAACCTCACCCAGCCGGAGATGTCCCGCGCGGTCCTCGACCGCAAGCTCGACGCCGTGGCCGAGACGGCGCCCGACATCCTCGCGACCGGCAACCCGGGCTGCCTGCTCCAGCTGGCCGCCGGCGTGCGCGCACGCGGCTGGCCGACCCGAGTCGCCCACCCCATCGAGCTCCTCGACGAAGCCTCCTCCCCCTGACCCAACACCCCGAGAGCGCCGCTTCCCTCGAGTTCGCCCCGACCCGGTCGGGGCAACGGAGGACCTCGGGCGAAGCGGCGCGCCGCGGCTGCCTCTATTTGTAGAGGAAGGCGTCCGGGGTCTCCTTGGGCTTCCGCCAGCGGGGGAAGGCGCCGAGGCTCATGTCCTCGAGCGAGCCCTGGAGAACCAGATCGAAGGGCAGGACCGACTCGCGGCCGCGCACCACGCCGTAGCGCTCGCGCATGCTCCGGAAGACGTAGGTCGACTCCGCGGTGGGACGCGGGTCCACCTCGTTGGTGAGGCCCAGGCGCGCGCGTTCGAAGAAGCGATCGCGCTGGGCGTCGGGCTTGGCCTGGTCGTCCTGGTCGACCAGCGCGTTGCGGATGGTGGTCTCGTCCAGCAGCGCCACGGTCCGGGAGAGACGCTCCGTCGACACCTTGCGCCGGACCCGGACGGGCAGGTGGTTCTCGTCGCCGCTGTCGTCGACGAGCGAGAACTCCAGCTGTTGTCCGCCCAGGAAGGCCACGCCGTGGGGGTGGAGCTCGCCGTTGTCCAGGTCGCCGTCGAGCAGGGCGCGGCGGATGCCCAGGCCCTGGTGGCCCGCGATCTTCGGGTTCTCCTCCAGGAAGCTCCGGGTCATGCGGATCCGCTGGGCCGTGGCCTCGATGACCTGGTTCCGGGCCTGGATGCCCGCGTGGTGACCGGCCGCGGAGTCGGGGTAGTCCTTCACGATGGACTTGAGGATGCTGCCCCGCTCGTCCCGGCGCTTGATCTTGGCGGCCATGGCGAGCCGGTGCTCCGCCGCCTTCTCGACCCACTCGGTCCGCTCCTCGGAATCGAAGCCCGGGCGGAAGTCCGCGAGCCGGATCGCCGCCTCGTAGTTGCCCCGGTCCTCCTCGTACTCGATCAGCCAGTCGAAGACCTCGTGGGCATACTCTCCGTCGGGGAAGCGGCCGAGGTAGCGATAGGCCGCAGCAGCGGCGTCGCGGTAGAAGTCCGGGCGGCCGCGGAAGGTCCCGAGCAGCGCGCGAATCGGGGTCAGGACCGCGGTGCGCACGACCGAGGGCAGGTCGAGCAGGTAGCCCACCACCGCGGGGACCGACTTGTAGCGCGGGCCGTCCTTCCACTGCCCCAGCACCTCGTGGGCGACGGCCTCGCGCGTCCCCTGCTTCCTGGCCTCGCGGAAGGCGTCGTAGGGGTTCTGCCAGGGATTCGAGACCACCGCGCTCGCGTGGCGCGCCATGTTCGATCGGCGGGGATCTCGGGACGCGACGCCGCGCAGGTCGTCCCAGCTCTCCTGCTCGTAGCCGGCGTCCATGCGCGCGATGGACATGACGTAGGCCGCCTCGTCGTCGAGGTCGTCCCCGCGATGGGCGCGCTGGAACGAGGCCGCCGCCCGCAGGAGCTCACGGGGCTCGGCCCACAGGGCCTCGACCAGGCGCCGGGTGCGCTCGGGGTCCGCCTCCACGTCGTCCAGGGGCCTGGCCTGGACCTCCCGGCTCCGGAAGCGGTTCGACAGCAGGCGATCGATGCGCTGGTCCGCCCGGTCGATCAGCGAGCTCGCCTCGGGCGAGTGGCCCAGCTGCATGAGGGCGCGCCGGGCGCTGGCGCGCGCCAGGTAGGGCCGGCCGTCGGCCAGGGCCTTCCTGGCGCTCTCGGTGTAGCGCTCGGCGAACATCGCCTCGAGGTCGCGCTGCTCGTGGGCCACCGACCTGCGGACCTTCGCCGACTCGGGCGCGTCGGGATAGGCGCGCAGGAAGCGCTTCTTGTGGACCAGGGCCTGGCGCTCCTGGACGCTCACCGCGTCCCCTTCGAACATGCCCATCACCCAGTGCACGCCGGACATGGCCATCTGGTAGGGCGCCATCACGAAGCCCGTCATCAACGACTTGCCGAGCGGCTCGGAGATGGCGTTGAAGTGATGGGCGAAGATGCGCGACCAGTTGTCCCGCTCGCGCCGGCGGGCCAGCACCAGGGGGTCGTCGTCGATGGCCCGGTCGAGTCGCTGCCGGAGCCCGGGATCGACGTCGTAGTCGCGGAGCAGCTCCCTGGCGGCCGCGCGGTAGCGCCGCGCGTCGTCGAGGGTGGCGTTGATCACGTCCTGGGCCAGGGGGAGGAGGTAGGACTCGTCCACCTCGCGCCGCTCCGCCTTGCGCTTGCGGGCGCGTGCCCGGGCTCCGGGGCCCAGCGGTCGCTTCTCGTAGCGGCGGCGCAGGTCGGCGGACAGTCGAGCCCGCAGCGCCTCCTCCACCTCCTCGGAGGCCTCCAGCTCGGCGAAGGCCTCCTGCATCCGGGATCGCGCCTCGGAGGACTCCGGGCCCGCGGCCCAGGCCGCCTCGGCCAGCCGCACCGCCGCCCGGTCGCTGTCCGAGGGCGCGATGACGCCGCGCTTGGGCATGGGTTCGAGCAGCCCGTCGATGGGCACCGGGGTGCGGCTGCTGCAGCCGCCGGCGAGGGCGACCGCCAGTCCGAGGAGCGCGACGACCGCTCGGTGTCTAACGGGAGAAGCGGTCACGGTCCACCTGCAGGGTGAAGGCCAGGAAGGCCTCGAAGCGGCGCGCCGCCTCGAGCTTCTCCGGGGTTCCGTCGCGCACGGCGACGCTCTGGTAGAGATGGGAGGCCGCGTCGACCAGCTCCTGGAACTTCGGCGGATCGAAGCCCAGGCTCTCGGGCGGGTTGGCCTCGACGTATTCGCGCGCCAGGTCGGAGTAGAGGTCGGCCAGGACCAGGATGTGACGCTGCCGGTTCTTGCTGGGGGCGTGACGCGACACGACCCGCTGCAGCTCCGCCACCGCGCGGACCGAACCGTCGGGCAGGGCGAAGCGCATCGCTTCGAAGTAGGCGGCCCGCAGCTCGTCGGCGCGCTCGATCTCCTCGCGGATCACGTACTCGTAGTGGGACGGACCCTCCATCCGGCTCAGCTCCAGCAACAGCGTGAGCTCGCCGACCCGCTCCTCGAACTGCCGCACCACGACGTCGGGGTCCGGGTCGAGGGCCTCCGAGCCCTTCGCCAGCGGGTCGAGGCGGTCGACGCCGATGCCGACGGCCCGCGCGATGTTCTCACAGAAGGCCGCGCTGGTCTTCGCCTCCTCCTCGAGGGGCGTCTGGCGGCGGGCCGCCAGCCGGTAGTGCTGGGCGGCGAGGTCGTAGGCGCGCAGCCGCTCGAGGGCGCGCGCCTTCGAGAACGCCAGCACCGGGTCCATGTGGCCGGCCCGGAGCGCCTCGGCGTGGATCAGCTCGAGGTTCTCCAGGCGCAGCAGCGAGGCCCGGTAGACGTTTCGGCCGGTGAAGTCCGTGGCCGGGGGAAAGCGGTAGGTGTCGTCGGGGACGTGGCGTCGCAGCACGGCGACGACCTCCAGCAGCGACTCGGTCGGCCCGTAGACCGCCTCGCGCTTCATCTCCGCGTAGTTCGTGCAGCCGGGTCCGGCGACCAGGGCCACGGCGAGCCCGGGAAGGACGGTCCGCCAGACCCTCCTCTCGAGCGGGCTGCTCCCGCGCGAGCTGCTGCCCATGGCCCCGACGCGCTGCCCCACCGCGCCCCCTAGCCCGTCCGCTTCTTCGCGCGCTTGCGCGGGCCGGTCGCGGCCCTGGCGGGCTCGCCGGCGTTGCCGTGGGCGACCACCGCGTTGAGCATCTTCTCGCTGGCGATCACCGCGGCCGCCATCTGGTCGGAGTCGACGCCGATGGTGACGAAGGTGTCGTCGCTGCCCGTGCCCCGCCGCCAGGCGACCATCGTCTCCACCAGGGCGCCGGTGCGACCCCCGGGCGGGATGCGCACCCGGAAGTCGTCGAGGCGGGGCACCTCGAGATCGAAGCGCTTCACCGCCTTCTTGAGGGCGTTCATGAAGGCGTCGTAGCCGCCGTCGCCACCGGACTCCGCCTTCTCCACGTCGCCCCTGTAGGAGACCGTGACCTCCGCGTGGGGCAGGTCGCCCTGGGACACCGTGACGCGCCAGTCGTCCACGCGCACGAGCTGCTCGCCGGGCGTCTTCAGCACGTCGGCGATGATGTAGGGCAGGTCCTCGGGGACGACGGTGTGCTTGCGGTCGCCCAGCTCGATGATCTTTTGGAGCACCTGGTCGCGGGCTTCGGGGGGCAGCGCGATGCCCAGGGCCTTCAGGTTGTGGTCGAGGGAGGCCTTGCCCGAGAGCTTGCCGAGGGCGTAGCGGCGCGCGCGGCCGAAGCGGGCCGGCGCCAGGCGGCTGCCGTAGAGGTCGCCCTTGGCGTCGCCGTCGGCGTGGATGCCGGCGGTCTGGGTGAAGACGTCCCGGCCCACGAGGGGCGAGTTGCCCGAGACGTCCTTGCCGCTGAAGGTCTCGACCATGCGCGACACCGCCGCCATCCTCGACTCGTCGATGCCGGTGCGGAACTCCGAGTGGTCGTGGATGGCCGCCACCACCTCGGCCAGCTTCGAGTTGCCCGCCCGCTCGCCCATTCCGTTGACGCTGGTGTGCACGCCCCGCGCTCCGGCCTTCACCGCCGCCAGACAGTTTGCCGTGGCGAAGCCGTAGTCGTTGTGACCGTGGTACTCGAAGTCGGTCTCCGGCCAGGTCGAGGTCATGAGGCCGATGTAGCGGGTGACCTCCTCGGGCGAGAAGATGCCCAGGGTGTCCGGGAGGTAGATGCGGGCGACGCGCAGCTCGCGCAGGCACTGCACCATGGCGAACACGTAGTCGAAGCTCTCGCGGACGCCGTTCGACCAGTCCTCGAGGTAGACGTTGACGGCCATGCGCTTGCGCCGGGCGTAGCGCACCGTCTCGCTCACGCGCTCGCGGTGCTGGGCCGGCTCCAGCCGCAGCTGGCCGCGGCAGTGGGACTCGCTGCCCTTGACCAGCAGGTTCATCACCTTGCCGCCGACCCCGGCGATCCAGTCCACCGAGGCCTGGCCGTCGCAGTAGCCGAGCATCTCGACCTCGGGGAGCAGGCCCTCCTTGCGGGCCCACTTGCAGACCGCCCGGGCGGCCTGGCGCTCGCCGTCGGAGACGCGCGTGCTGGCGATCTCGATGCGGTCGACGTGGCACTCCTGGAGCAGCAGGCGCGCGAGCTGGAGCTTCTCCTCGGGGGTGTAGGACACCTCCGGGGTCTGCTCGCCGTCGCGAAGGGTCGTATCCATCACGGACACGTAAGGCGCATGGACGTCCTTGCGCTGGGTGGCTCGTTGACCGGTCTCTTTGGAACTCATTGATTCGTACCCTCTGAACTCGCGAGTGTTCTCACCGAATTCAGGACGCGGCGTCTCCATCGCGCGGCGTCGGCCCGGTGGGATTGCGTGATGCGCGTTCCGGGGGCCGGGTTCCGGGGGGTCCGGAAGGTCCATGGGCCGCGGTGCTGGAGACCCGCGGCCTGCTGGATCGGTGCGCCCTAGGCGGGGCCGGATCCGGGCCGCGGGTCCGTAATCTCGATGGGGGCTCCGATCCGGGGAAGATCCCCGGGGCCCCCGAGGCGGCCGATGATGCCGATGGCGCAGCGATCCATGGCGCCGGAGGGTAGCCAGGGCCCCGGGGACTGTCGATCGGGGGTCCGGGCGCCCGTGGACAGTAGAATGCGCCCGTGACCCCCCCCACGGCGCCCGAAGACGGCGAGAGCCGGAGCGTGCAGGTCCCCGAGGACGCGGCCGGTCGGCGACTGGACGTGTTCCTGGCCTCCTGGCTCGGGGCCTCCCGCTCCCAGGCGAGGCGTCTGCTGGCCCGGGGCGGCGTCCGCCTGGACGGCCGCGTCCTGGGCGCCGCCGACAAGGGAGCCTTCCTGGCCGCCGGCCAGCGACTGGAGGCCCGGGGCTTCCGGCGCCCCGAGGAGGAGTGGATCCGCCCCCAGCCGGACTCCGAGCCCTTCGCGCTGCCGGTGCTGGTGCGCGGCGAGGGCTTCTGGGTGGTCGACAAGCCGGCGGGCCGGCCGGTCCACCCCCTCGAGCCCGACGAGACCGGCAGCGTGCTGAACGTGGTGGTCGGCTGGTCGCCCGAGCTGCGGGGTGTGGGCGAGGGCGGCCTGCGCAGCGGGGTGGTTCACCGGCTGGACGTCGAGACCTCGGGAGCCCTGTGCGTGGCCACCCGGGAGGCCCAGTGGCAGGCGCTGCGGGCGGCCTTCCGGGAGCGCCGCGTCACGAAGCGCTACCGCGCGCTGGTGGCGGGCGTGCCCGACGCCGGGCTGCTGGGGCGCCACGAGGTGGCCATCCGGGTGGCCCGGCACCGGCCGGCGCGGGTGCGGGTGGCCCCGGCCGACGCCCTCGCCGCCCACCCCGGAGCGCGCCTCGCCGCGCTCGAGATCGAGTCCATCGAGCGCTTCCCGGACGCCGCCGAGCTCGTCGTGCGCCTCGAGACGGGCTTCCTGCACCAGATCCGGGCGACCCTGGCCGGGCTCGGCCACCCCGTGCTGGGAGACAGCGCCTACGGCGGTGCGCGGCCGGGCGTCCCGCGCCCCATGCTCCACGCCGCGCTGCTCGCCTGGAACGGCCACCGGGCCGAGGCGCCGCCGCCCGACGACTATCTGGCCGTGCGTCGCCGGCTCGCGGGCTGAGGGCCGCCCGGCCGGGCTACGCTGGCCCGCCATGCGGATGTCGATCGTGTACGCCTCCCAGACCGGACGCACCGGGCGCATGGCCGAGGCCGCGGCCGAAGGCGCGCGCGGCGAGGGCGCGGACGTGGCGCTCGTCGAGGCGGACGGGGCCGAGCCCGAGGCGCTCGTGGAGGCCGACGCCGTCCTGCTCGGCTCGGGCGTCCACATGGCCGGGATGGAGCCCGCGATGAGCGCCTTTCTCGCCCGCACCGCGCCCCTCTGGCTGGCCGGCCGGCTCGAGGGGAAGGTGGGCGGCGCCTTCGTCAGCGCCGGGGCCGGCGGCCGCGGCGGCGGCGAGCTGGTGCTGTTGTCGCTGCTGGCGGCCCTCGCCGAGCACGGGCTGCTGATCGTGCCCATGCACAATCGGCTCGAGGGGTTCTCGGGCGGCGGCTGTCACTGGGGCCCGCTCGCCTGGACGGCCCCCCGCGAGGGTCGGGCCGGCCCCACCGAGGTGCATCTCACGGCCGCCCGATCCCACGCGGCCCACGTGGCCCGCACCGCCACCCGCTGGCTCGCCTCCTCCTCCTCCTCCTCCTGAGGGCCCGAGCCGCTTCGCTCCTCCTGGGCGACGCCGCGCTTCGCTTCGCCTGCGCGGCTCCGTTGCCCCGACCGGGGGAAGGGTTGCGACTCCGTCTCCCTCCGCTCCTTCTCTGCCGCGGCTGGCGGCCGCAGAGAACACGACGCCTGCGCTCGTCCACGCGCGGGCCGCCATCGGTCGAAGCAGCACTTCGGGTGCGAGCACGCTCTTCTCGCGTCGGCGGTCGCTCCGCTGTCAACCCTTCCCCCGGTCTCGCGCTGGGCAGCCCACGGCAGGGTCGATTTGCCGAGGCAGAACGATCTGGCG
>JBNLVL010000039.1:0-50839 GCA_050618075.1 Myxococcota bacterium | reverse complement strand
CGGGCGCTCTGGTTGCGGTAGAAGCCCTTGCGGATGCAGCGCCAGGGGCCCGGATCCGCATGGGAATCACAGTCCGGGTTCGGGCAGTGAGGCGGCTGGAAGGCTCGGTGCCGGGCGGACATGACCGGGCACGGAGCACGTCACGTGCCAAGCACATTCTTCGAGCCACGACTCGAGGTGTGAGGCGCGGGGGGGGGGCGAGGTGACTCGCGAGGCCGGGTCCGCCCGTGGCGAAGGTCGGATACCCTCTGCGGCCGGGAGTGCCACCGACGATGTCCCAGCTGGAGCCGTTGCGTGAGATCCAGGATCTCGACCTCGCCGCCGACGCGGCGCGCGACCGGTCGCATGGCCTGCCGGAGCGGGAGCAGCGACCGGCCCTCGAGAAGGCGATCGCCGAGCTGGACGCAAAGATGGCCGCGGGGTCGACCTGGCGGTCCGGGATCCAGTCCGAAGAGGAGCGCGTCGCGGCCGAGGTCGCCGAGGTCGCGAGCGCGATCGAGGCCGCCGAGCTGGAGCGGTACTCGGGCAAGCGCATGGATCGCGAAGCGGCCTCGGCCCACGACGACGCCCAGAATGCGCTGCGGGAGCGACAGTCGACGCTCGAAGAGCGGCAGATGGAGCTGCTCGAGGAGATCGAATCGGCCGACGGCCGGCTGCGCGAGCTCGAATCCGATCGAAAGGCCAGACGGACCGACCTGGACCGGGTGGACTCGCTGATCCACGAGGTCGAAGGCGAGGTCGCGGCCGAGCTCGAGAGCCTGGCGGCGAAGCGATCCACCCTCATGCCCCAGGTGCCCAGGCTCGTTCTCGCGGCCTACGACCGGGTTCGCGCCCAGTCGCGCAGCCGGGGACGGGGGGTCGCCCGACTGGAGGGCGGGGTCTGCAAGGGCTGTCACACCGAGCTGCCCTCGCTCCAGAACTCGAAGATGCTCGCCGAGCCCGACGACGCCCTGATCCAGTGCCCGCGCTGTCAGCGGGTGCTCATGCGCTAGGCGCGGGGCTCGAGCGGGCGCGCCCCGGGTCGGGGACGCGCCCGCTGGGTTTCCCGCGATCGCGAGTGACGCCGAGGACTACCTCTTCTTGTCCTTGTCCTTGTCGGAGTCGCTGTCGGAGTCCGAATCGGAGTCGTCGTCGTCGCAGTCGTCTCCGCCGCCCCACCACCAGTGGGGGACGACCTCGGCGCCGCAGTCCGAGTCGCTGTCGGAGTCGCCGTCGTCCTTGGGCGGCACCACGGTCACGCTGGTGGCGGCGTCGGCCGGGCCGCACTCGCCCCCCGCCCCGTCGACACCCAGGGCCACCGCCATGTTGACGACCGATTCGCTCACCAGGACCGTCGACATCAGGGTCTCCGAGTCCTCGGCGGCCAGCGTCTCGATCGGGCTCCCGTCCACCACGCCGAAGGCGTCCTCCACGCTCACGTCGAACACGTCGAAGGTGTTCGGGTTGGTGACGGTGTAGGTGAACTTCACCTCCTGGCCCAGGGCGATCGGGTCGCCGTGGGTGGTGTCCATGGCCACCACTTCGAGGCTGCCGAAGCGGTCGCCGAGGTCCAGGGGCTCGGAGCACGAGGTGTGGATCAGCAGCTCCTGGATGAGCTCACCGTCCTCGTTGCGCACCTCGACCCGCAGCTGGGGCGGCAGCTTCCACCAGGATCGGGCACCGATCGCGAGGGTGTCGCCGAGGGCGACGTCGTCGAAGACGAGGGCGAACTCGCCGTCGCCGGGCGGACCCCAGTCGCCACCGCGCCAGGTGGCGGCCGCCACCGTGGAGCTCCAGCGCTCGATCCGGGCCTCGGCGGTCTCCATCGTCTCCCGGGCGGCGGCCTTGCGGGCCTTCCACTTCGCGACCTTCTTCTTCCACTTCTTCCTGGCGTCGCCCTCGGCGCGGGCCAGCTTCTTCCTGGCCTTCGTCAGCTTCTTCTCGATCTTGGCGAGCCTGGCCTCGGCCTTCTCGTAGTCGTCGGCCATGTCGTCGGGCACTTCGTCGCCCGGCTCCTCGCCGCCGTCTCCCGGCTCCTCGCCCCCGTCGTCGCCGTCGTCCGGATCGACCACGTCGTCGCCGAAGTCGGGCTTTCCGCCGCGGCCGTCGAAGACCAGCACGCGAACCGGCTCGGTCTCACCCGCGTCGCCCACGCAGCGGGCCTCGCCGCCCTGTTCGTTGTTGCCCTCGTCGCACGAGCCGCCGAGGTAGCGGAAGGAGAGGGCCTGCAGGCGGCCGACGCAGTGGGGCTTCTCGGGTGCGCCCACCACGATGCACTCGTCGTCGTCCTCGTCGCTGACCGTGCCGCCCCGGGTGGAGGTGATCTCCTCCAGCAGGAAGCTGCCGAAGGCGTCGCCCACGTCCAGCGGCTTGTAGCAGGAGGTGTCGAGCGAGACGACCTCCAGGGTGCCGTCGACGCTGATCTCGATCGAGCGTCCCAGTCCCTCGTCGTCCTTCCACCAGTCCCACCAGTGCTTGCCCGAGGCGTCCAGGTACGGCTCGACGTCGGCGTCGGCGATCTCGATGGACTCGCCGGTGGCCACGTCGCCGAAGTCGCCGATGACCTCGCCCTCGTGGTTGCGCACCACGATGTCCACGGGGGTGGCGCCGTCGGCGCCTCCTTCGCAGCTCACCTTGCCGCCCTGGTCGTTGGTGGTGCCGTCGCAGCCTTCGGCCGTGTACTGGAAGACCAGGCGCTTGACCTGGCCGCGGCAGTCGGGCGTGTCGTCGTCCTTGCCGAGGACCTCGCAGCTCGCCTCGAGGCCGAGTTCGCAGGGCAGCGGCGCGTCGGTGTACCCGAAGTCGATGGTCGGGTCTTCGGGCTGGTCCGCGGTCAGCAGCACCAGGGAGGGATTCTCGTTGCTGTCGAGCGCCGGGTCGGCCCCCTGGAGAGTCGGAGAGGCCGAGAGGCCCTCGAGCGCGCCGCCGGGTCCGAAGTTGTCGTCGGTGACCGAGACCTCGTACTCCACGTCCAGCGGAAGCTCGTCGAACAGGTAGCCGCCGTCGGCGTCCGTCGTCTGCTCGAGCTCCACGTCGTCCACGCCGTCGCCATCGGTGTCGGCGACGAGCCGCAGCACCACGCCCTCGATTCCGGGTTCGTCGAGGTCCTGGAGGCCGTCGGCGTCGAGGTCGTCCCACACGAAGTCGCCCAGGCTTCCCCGCCGCGCGGAGGCGCCGAGGGTGCCCTTGGCCTCTCCGGAGAAGGAGACGCCGAAGTCGCCGGTGAAGTCGGAGGCTTCGCTGGTGATGCTCACGGCGAGGTCGCTGCCCGCATAGAAGGTGGCCAGCAGGCCGCCGGTGAGCTCGAACACGAAGTCGTACTCGTCGGTGGTGCCGCCCGAGTCCATGAAGCCGAAGGCCTTCACCTCGCCGGTGAGCAGCAGTCCGGCGAAGTCTTCGACGCCGTCGCCGTCGAGGTCGACCTGGCCGGTCACCGCGAGGTCGTCGCCGGGGACGCCGCCCACCAGGGTGCCGGTGTCGTCCACCTCCGCGGCGATGTTGAGGAGCTCGCCGAGGGTGTCGGTGGGCTCGATCGTCACCGGGGCCATGTCCGCCGCCAGCCGCAGCGTGATCGGGCGCGTCAGCACCAGCAGCAGGTCCGCGTCGGCGTCGTAGGCCGTGGAGCCCTGGTTGTCGAACACGATGAACGGGAAGCCGAACGTCGGGCCGACGAGCTCGGCCGACGGTGCGCCCGCCAGCAAGAGCGTTGCGAGTGCGACGATCAGCGCGCGCACGCGATGGGAGATGGATGCCCCGGTGCGATGGGGCCGGCGGGGGAGGGTCGGGTACTGGGCCATCGGGTCTGTCTCCTGTGACCGGCGGGGCTGCCTCCACGCGCCGGAAGGTCGCCAAGGAATGCGGGCCGTGAGGGCCTCAGGCGGCGGTCGCGGGCCCTCGGCGGCGTCCCAGCCAGGCGATGCCGGCCAGGGAGGCGCCGAGCAGGCTCAGGGTGCCGGGCTCGGGAACCGGAGCGACGTCGGCCACGCCGAAGCCGGTGCCGGGTGTGCTCGCGATGAGGTTGTCCCAGTCGGAAGCGAAGCTCCCGCCGAAGCCCGAGTCGCCGACGATGATGCCGCCCGGTCCCGCTCCGTAGAGCGGGGCGAGATCGCCACCGGTGATGCTGAAGGTGAGCTCGATCGGGTCCCCGCCCGCGTCGGGGAACCCGAAGGAGTCGAGGGTGCCGATGAGCAGGGTGCCGCTGTTGGCGCCGATGTCGGGCACGGTGCCGCCGATGGTGAGGGAGCCCGCGGACAGGTTCCCCGCCCCGTCGATGGTGGCCACGAGGTCGAAGCTGCCGGAGGTGATGGGGAGGGCGGTGCCCACGCCGTCGTCGTCGAGCTCGAGGGCAAAGCCGTCGAGGCTGAGGGTGTCGGTGGCGGCGTCGTAAGAGACGTCCATGTTGCCCACCAGGACGTCGGGGAACTGCTCCAGGACGAGGCCCAACGGAGTTGCGCTCGCCGGGCCGGCGCCCAATGAGAACAAGACGCCCAGCGCGAGAAGCGAGCCGGCCAGCCCGGGTCGCGTCCTCCCGATCTCCCGTTCCTGCGACTCCCCCGATCGCGATTCCACGCCACGTACGACTCGCTGCATCTCGAAACCCTCCTGAGCGGCCGGGAATGCACCCGGTCCAGCAAGAAGGGGTGGTACGAAGGCGTCGTTTGTGGCCTTTCCAGGACAGAAATCGTCCGGGGCGGGACGGGACAGGGGCGAGGGCGCGTCCGACGCGGGAGGAAACCCCGCGCGATCAGCGGGTCAGGGCAGCTCCAGAGCCACGTCGTCGCCGCCGATGGCCTCGGGGGTCGAGTCGCGGCGACGGTTCGGACCCAGGGAGTAGATCCAGCGCTCTCGATCGCCCTCGCAGCGATCGCGCACCCAGTAGGGCGAGCTCCAGGGGTCGAGGAAGAACTCGGCCCGGGCCTCCGGCAGTCCGGCGTCGATGAGGGCTGCGAAGCGGCCCTGGCGCAGGCGTCCCAGGCCCTCGCTCTCGACCCAGGTGTAGAGCCGCCGGTGGAGACCGCAGTGGGTCTCGATGCCGTGGTGCCGGAGGTCGGCCCGGAGCAGCTCGAGCTCGACTTCGACGGCCGCCACGCGGCCGGGGTCCCGACCGCTCTGGGCCTGGGTCCAGGCGACCATTGCGGCCGACAACGCCAGGGTGGCGGCGGTCCAGGCCAGGGGCGCGAGCCAGCGGGACGGTCCGCCGGCGCGAGGCTGCGGGTCGGAACAGACCGCCGCGCCCAGGAAGCCCAGGCCGACCATGCACTCCACCCACTCGCCCGTGAACTTCCACGGATACACGGCGTAGAGAGCACCGCTCGCCGCGAAGGCCAGCGCCAGGGGAGCGGCCGGGGACATCACGCCGAGCCGCGCCAGTCGCGATCCGGTGGGCGGCCAGGCGGCGGCCACGGGCAGGACCACGCCGTACCCGAAGATCACGGCGAGCAGCGCGAGCTTCCGCCAGTCCGTGGGGAGCACGTTGTGGAAGTTCAGCTCCTGCTGGAAGTTGTGGGCGAGGAAGGGGTCGGGGGGGCGGTAGCCGAGCAGCCGCTGGCCCCAGGAGATCTCCTCGAGGGCCACCAGTGAACAGAAAGCGGCAACACCCCAGGGCCACCACGCGCCCAGGAGCCCGGCCTCTCGCCGAGCGTTCGCCGCGCGCAGGGCGAACACGACCGCCGCCAGGGCGAAGCCGAAGAAGCTCGCCCACTCGAGGAAGCCGTCCTCCTGCACCGTCAGGTAGTAGGTGTCGCTTCCGAGCGTGGTCGCCCAGATCGCGAACGCCGCAGGCGAGAGCGAGACGAGGGCCATGAAGCCGGCGATCGCAGGGGATCGGGATTGGCCGTCCACCCGGGATGTCTAGCGGGGCCCGGGCGGCTTGGCGAGCGCGGTCGGGAGCCGGCCCGTGTCCGGAGCGTCCGGAGTGGCCGGAGCGGCCGAAGGGCCCGAGGAGCGGGTTCGTCGTGCCCGGGCGCCGCGGCGACGGGTATGCTCTCTGCTCGGTCCGCGTCGCCGGGGCGGCGGCAGCGGGGGGAGGCGCGCCATCCGATCCAGCTTTGCAAGGGCAGGGGTCCCGGTGTCCGTGGCGGCAGCGGTCGCGATTCTCGGGACGCTCGTCTCGTCCCACGAGGGCCGGGCTGCCGCGACGGCCGAGCGGCCGCACATCCTGCTGATCCTGGCCGACGATCTCGGCTGGCGGGACGTCGGCTACCACGACAGCGAGATCGAGACGCCGAACATCGATCGCATCGCGCGGGAGGGGCTCGAGCTCGACCGCTTCTACGCCCAGCCGAGCTGCAGCCCCACGCGGGCGGCGCTCATGACCGGCAAGTCGCCCGTCCGGCTGGGCATCGACCGACCCATCTCGAAGAACGAACGCACGGGGCTGCCCACGGACGAGACCCTGCTTCCCGAGCATCTCGGGCGGCTCGGCTACCGGACGCTCATGGTCGGCAAGTGGCACCTCGGCCACTACACCCCCGACCTCTTTCCCCAGTCGCGGGGCTTCGAGCACTTCTACGGGAGCCTCACCGGAGGCATCGGCTACTGGGACCACAACCACGGCGGCGGCCACGACTGGCAGAGAAACGGCGTGACGCTCCGGGAGGAGGGCTACACGACGAAGCTGGTGGTGGACGAAGCCGTGCGGCTCCTCGACGGCGACGACGGCAAGCGGCCCATCTTCCTGTACGCCGCCTTCCACGCGCCCCATCTCCCGGCCGAGGCCCCGCGCGAGACCATCGACCACTACCGCGCCATCGAGGACGAGAGCCGCCGGGTCCACGCCGCCATGGTGCACGAGCTCGACCGCGCGATCGGGCGTCTGCTCGAGGCCTTCGAGCGCCGCGGCCTGCTCGGCAACACGCTGGTGCTGTTCGCCAGCGACAACGGCGGGGCCGTGCGCAGCGCGTTCCCCGCGCCGCTCACCGGGTTCATCGATCTGGCCGTCTGGCTCTTCGGCCGCCCCCTCCCCATCGCCGGACTCGAGCTGCTGGCCGTGAACGTCGACGACGGGGGCAGCGACAACACTCCGTTGCCGCGGGGCAAGGGCAGCGTCGCGGAAGGAGGGAGCCGGGTCCCGGCCGCCCTCTGGTGGCCCGGGCGCATCGAGGGCGGGACCCACGCGGGCTTCGTGACGATGTCGGACGTGTTGCCCACCCTGCTCGACGCCGTGGGAGCGCCCGAGGCCACTCCCGCTGACCTGGATGGTCGGAGCCGTTGGGCCGCGCTGCGGGGCGAAGGGGAGAGCCCGACGCCGGACTATGTCACCGTGGGTCTCGAGGGCCTGGCGCTCTACCGCGCGCCCTGGAAGCTCGTGGACCCCGACGCCCCGCGGCTCTATCGCCTGGACGAAGACCCGCTGGAGGAGCACGACCGCGCCGCGGAGCAGCCCGAGCGGGTGGCGGCCATGGTCGAGGCGCTGCGCCGCTGGCCGCGGGGGCCCGCGCTGGACCGATCCTTCCTCGACATCCTGCGCGACCCCGACCGCTTCGGAGGTCCCGAGGACCGCGAGCCCTGGGCCGACGTGGCCCGCGCTCGCGCCGAGAGCGCCCGCTGAGCGCGCTCCGGGGCGTGCGGGGTCGCCCACCGCTTGACAGTCCGAATTCCGGGGCGATGGTCGGCGTCGAAGCCTTGGGGGTGGAAGAGGTCCATGACTCAGGTGGCTCGCAAGCGCGCTCGGCCGGGGCGTGGGCGGCGCGGTTCTCGCGCTCTTCGCGGGGGTCTCGCCGGCCTCGCCGGCCTCGCGTGGGTCGCGTGGGTCGCGTGGATCGGACTGGCCGTGGGCCAGGCGAGGGCGATCGGCGAGCCGCCGCCGCCGGACGCCCCCCGACCGGAGGCGTCCGCTCGGGCCGAGGACGATCTCGGAGCTGGACGACCGCCCCGGCTCCCGCCCGGTGTCGAGCCGGTCGAGCGTCCGGCCGACGCGTCCGATGTGTCCGATGCGCCCGGGACGTCCGAGGATGCGGCGCTGGGGGCGCCGCCACCCGAACCGGAGTCCGATCGCATCGGCGAGGCGCAGGTCGAGGCCTATCGCGAGCTGCTGCTCCGCGTCACGAGCGACGTCAGCGACGAGCGCGTCGCCGCCATCCGGGAGCTCGGGCGGGCGCGGCCTCGGGTGCGGAGGGTGGCGGAGCTGATGCGGCAGCTGGCGTGGCAGGACGAGCTTCCCGCCGAGCGGGAGGCGGCGCGGGCGGCGCTCGGCGACATGGGCGTCGAGCTCGGCGAGCCGCCCGCGACCGAGGCGTCCTGGCTCGCGGAGTTCAGCAAGAAGACGCTTCTCAAGAGCGTGCGCCGCGTCCTCGAGACCATGCAGACCCCGAACCCCGACCGCGACATCCTCGAGGAGTACGACCGTCGCTTCGATCGCCAGCGTGAGATGTCGGAGATCGGCGAGGAGGAAGCGCCCCGCTGAGGCGCGCGCTCGACGAAGAGCGCCCCTGGAGCCTCGACTCCAGGGGCGCCGGATCCTCGCCGGTCGGAGGAAGCCCTCCGTGACTCGTCAGAAGCGGTAGACCCCGCGCACGCCGATCAGTCCGGTCGGGTCGTACGATTCGCGTTGAATGTGGTTTCCGAACTCTTCCTCCACCGTCAGGTGGCCACCGAGCACCACGGCGCCGAAGGCCTCGACTCCCAGGCCGTCGAGGGGGTTCCAGCGGGCGCGCAGGTACACGGGGAAGGACTGGTCCTGGCCGATGCCGTTCGTACTGCGTCCCCGATCGAGGCCCGCAGTGGTGCCCGCGGGCCTGCCGCACCGCTCCGGAGCATCAGCTCGGCGCTGGGTGCAGCCGTTGCCGTCCAGGCGGAAGCGCCGGTTCAGGAACACCCCGCCGAAGCCCAGCTCGAAGTCCTTGCTCGGGTGCCAGAGGAGCTCGGGACCGAGGCCCACCCGGGAGCCCAGGGGCTGGATGCCCAGCTTCAACGTGATCTCGTCCCCCGCCTGCCAGCGCACCATGGGGATGGGCAGGATCGCCAGGTCTTCCTCGAGGGCGCTGACCACGCCGATCAGGAGGCCGATCTGCAGTCGCGGGCTCGGGTGGTACATGAAGCCCACCAGGCCGCCTCCGTCGATCGAATCGTCGAGGTCTGCGCCGGCCTCGCCCTGGTAGCGGACGACCGGCGCGCCCAGCAGGCTCCAGTTGGAGTCGAGCTTGTAGTCGAACAGCAGGCCGATCAGGCCGAAGTTGACGTTGTTCCAGGCGAACCCCAGCTCCTGGGCGTCGCCTGAGAAGTCGTAGGTGTGGTTCTCCCAGCGGAAGAGGGGCGTCAGCGTGAAGCTGTCGGTGATCTCCACGTCGTAGCGGCCGTTGAGCGCCACCGAGTCCCGGGAGAAGTCGCCGTCCTTGTCGACGTCGGTCTCGAACTGGTGGTCGTAGGCGGCGCCGATCTCGAACTTCTTGCCCTCGGTCTGGGGCGGCGGGATGGCGATCGGGGCCACTCCCTGGGCGTCGGCCGGCGTTGGAGCGAGTGCGCTCGAGAGCGCGAGCGAGGCGACCAGCAGGGTCGCGGTGAAGCCCATGGGGCTACGCGGGTTCATCGATCGGCACAGAGTCATCTGGAATCCTCCCGGGGGCGCCGGAAGCATGGCACAACCCCACCGTACTGCGCTCGCCGTTCTCCGCGCCGCGAAAGGCGCTCCGCCGAGCTCGCCGCGGAAACGCTTGGGGGGACTTCAGCGAGGCGTGTCGCTGGCCTCGGCGTAGTAGCGATTGAGGTCGTAGAGCCCCGCATTCATGGGCTCGTTCTCGTCCAGCCAGCGCTGGAACCAGTCGTAGGTGTCCCAGAACTCCGTGTCGCCACGGTTCACCGAGAACCTCCGCAGCTTCTTCACGTACTCGGGGCTTCCGTCGTAGTTGGCCATCATGTCGAAGAAGTCGCCGATGTCCTCCACGTCGACCACGAAGAAGACGTTGGGATACGAGCCGACGCTGCCCTCGATGAAGTCGATGGTGTCCTTGCTGGGGTCCAGGGTCTGGGCCTCGCCGAACATGGAGCTCACGTTGTCGTGCCAGCGGTTGATCACCGCCGACACGAAGTGCTCCCGGCCGCGCTCGCCGCGGAAGCGCATGAAGAAGAGATTGACGCCCGTGTCGTTGTGGTGACGGATGAGCGCGGTCCCGGGCGCCGTGAGCGACCGGAAGCCGTTGCGGATGTCCTCGCGGGTCTCGAAGGTCTCCGGCATGGTCGGGTCGGGCATCCCGGCCGGGCGGTAGTTGATCCGGTCGAAGGCGACCCCGATCGCGGGGTTCAGGTGGCCCGCGACCAGCTGCTCGAAGAGCTCGCGCTTCGGATCCCGGGTCTCGAACCCGACGCGGGTGCCGAACTCCGTGCTCACGACCTGGTCGGGGTTCGCGTCCTCCAGGGCGCCGTCGCCGATGTACCAGGATTGGAGCATCGGGAAGCGGTCGTCGGGCGGCAGGAAGTGGAGGAAGTTGAGCTCGCCCTCCATGCGCAGGTAGTCCATGTAGCGCCGCACGTTGATCTGGTGGCTGACGTTGCCGAAGACGTCGAAGCCGGCGACGAGCGCGTAGTAGATGCGCTCGAAGTGGGCGTAGTCGATGACCCAGGCGGTCCGCGGAAGGTCGCCGACCAGGCCGTCGTGGACCGAGGCGCTGTCGAAGTGGCGGTAGACCGTGAGGGCCGGCCGGTCGCCGGGGCGTCGCCCGCGCCAGATCGAGTCGATCCCGAAGCCCCGGGGCTGGACGGTCTCGTAGAGCGCCATCTTGGCGTGGTAGAAGCGCGCGTAGCGCTCGCGGTAGTCGTCGCTGAAGGCCTTCAGCAGCCCGACGCGGCTCCCCTCCTCGTTGGGCAGTCGGAGGTTCTGCGCCTGCTCGATCAGGAAGCGCGGTCGCAGCACGCCCTGGTCGGCGTCGGGGTCGAGGAACAGCACCCAGAAATGGTCGCGGATGACGTTGAGGGCCACCTGGCCCTTGCACACCGGCCCCTGCATGAACGACTGGATGAAGTACTTCGAGTGGTCGAGCATGAACCGGTAGCGGGACTGCGTGGGGATCTGCGCATAGACCAGGAAGGCGTTCGCACCGGAGTCGTCGTCGAGGGGGACCACGTAGGGAGGCTCGAGCCAGGGGACGTCGATGAAGAGCTCCTGGTAGCGGTCGTAGGTCTCGTCGGTGAACTCGACCACCATGTGGGTCTTGTGGACGAGGGTCTCGTGGAGCCGGCGGAAGCGGTAGAAGAAGCGCTCGACCGGCGGGGGGTCGTAGGGGCGCACCGTCGCGATGACGTCGATGGGCTCGCCGGGAGGGGTGGTGGAACGGACGAGCTCGAAGAACTGGCTGGGGTCGACGTCGCTGAAGACGAGGTGCGCCAGGAAGAAGTGCTCGTAGAGGTAGCGCGCCGTCATCGTGTGCTTGGCGTCCTCCTGGTTGAGGAACGCCTCCCATTTCCCGATCCGGCTGGCGGCCGCGGGAGAGGGTGCGGTCAGCGCAGCGAGCTCGTCGGCGGTCGGACCCGGAGCCCCCTGCTCGAGCCAGGTCGCGAGCAGCGCGTGCTCCGCGGGCTCGAGGGCCGGGAAGCCGAAGGGCATCCCCCGTTCCGGATGGCGGTGCAGGAACCGCGACAGCTCGCGGGAGTCGGCGGCGCAGGTCAGATCGTCGGCCTCGGGGTGGTAGCTGCCGCGCACCTCGGGGTGCTGCCGCTTGGCCTCGAGCAGCTGCAGCATGGTCGAGTCGTTGAGGGGCCGCGCGGCCGTGCTCGACGTCACGCTGAAGAAGCCCTTGGATCGCCAGTCCGCGGTGGTGTGGGCGTCGAAGAACAGCCGGGTCGGGGCCTGGTTGTCCAGGCGGGCGCTGTCGTAGACGCGCAGCTTGCTGGCGCCGCGGTCGGTCCCCTCGTAGGAGCCCAGCTTCAGCTGGCAGGGCGCGTTGTAGCAGGAGTGGCACACGACGCAGCGGCGGTCGAGCAGGGGCTGCACCTCGCCGCGAAAGGAGACGGTCCGGGGCAGGGGGTCGACCGCGACCGGCGGCCGCAGGGCGATCCGGGCACAGGCCCCGATGGCGAGGGCGGCGGCCAGGCTGACGACCACCGCGATCCGGGTACGGGCCATGACCTCATCCTTCCCTGCAGGTTGGCGCGGCGAGGACGGTAGCCGCGGCGGCTCGGCATCCCAAGGCCCGTTCGAGGCAATGCGCCGCGACCGAGAGGGGGGGCATCGCGGGCCAACCCGGGTGTCGGTAGAGTCGGAAGGACACAGAGCCCGGGGAGGGGAGCGACACAGCCCCCCATCGCCGTGGCACGGGGCTTGCTGCCCCGTTCGTACAGGCTGCCCGGATCAGCCCGCCGGGCCGTCAGCCGGACCGGCAGCCGGAGAAGCGGCAGACTGGCTGCCAGGACAGACTGGCTGCCAGGACAGACTGACTGCCAGGACAGACTGGCTGGCAGGACAGACTGGCTGCCAGATATGGGCGAGCAGAGAGGAGATCGGTTCGTGACCAGCTCGGAATCCAGCGCGGAAGCGGCCACCCGGCAGAGCGAGCACTTCGACGTCCTGGTCGTCGGGGCCGGCATCTCCGGGGTGGGGGCGGCCTATCACCTGACGAAGCAGTGCCCCGACAAGACGTTCGTGGTGCTCGAGGGGCTCGAGAGCTTCGGCGGCACCTGGCGGATGCATCGCTATCCCGGAATCCGCTCCGACAGCGACCTCTACACCTTCGGCTACCGCTTCAAGCCGTGGACGGGGCCGCCCATCGCGACCGGCGAGGAGATCCTCACCTACATGGGCGAAGTCATCGAGGAGAACGACCTCGCCCCCCACATCCGCTACCAGCACCGCATCGAGAGCGCCCGCTGGTCGAGCCAGGAGAACCTCTGGACCATCGAAGGGGTTCGCAAGGACACCGGGGAGCCGGTGTCGTTCACCGCCGGCTTCCTGTGGATGTGCCAGGGCTACTACCGCCACGCCGAGGGCTACACCCCGGAGTGGGAGGGCATGGCCGACTACGAGGGGGAGATCGTCCACCCCCAGACCTGGCCCGACGACCTCGACTGCAAGGGCAAGGACGTGGTGGTGATCGGCTCCGGCGCGACCGCCGCGACGCTGGTTCCGGCGATCGCCGGCGACTGCGCCCACGTGACCATGCTCCAGCGTTCGCCGACCTACTTCATCCCCGCCCGCAACGAGAACGAGCTGGCCGACCAGCTCCGCGAGCTCGAGGTGGACGAAGCGTGGATCCACGAGATCACCCGCCGCAAGGTCCTCCGCGACCAGGAGAACGTCACCCGCGCCTGCATCGAGCAGCCCGAGGACATGAAGAAGCTGCTGATTGCCATGGTGCAGGCGTACCTCGGGCCCGACTACGACGTCGGGAAGCACTTCACGCCCCGCTACCGCCCCTGGCAGCAGCGCCTGGCGTTCGTCCCCGACGGCGATCTCTTCCAGGGCATCGCCTCGGGCAAGGCGTCGGTCGTCACCGACGAGATCGAGCGTTTCACGAAGAAGGGCATCCTGCTCCGGTCGGGCGAGGAGCTCGAGGCCGACATCATCATCACCGCCACGGGCTTCAATCTGAGCGTGCTCGGCGACATCGCCTTCGAGGTCGACGGCGAGCCCGTCGACTTCTCGAGGACCGTGACCTATCGCGGCATGATGTTCACGGGCGTCCCGAACATGCTCTGGATCTTCGGGTACTTCCGGGCGAGCTGGACGTTGCGGGTCGACCTGCTCTGCGACTTCGTGTGCCGGCTCCTCCAGCACATGGAGAAGATCGGCGCGAAGCGGGTGGAGACGGTGCTGCGGCCCGAGGACGCCGACATGCCCCTCCTGCCCTGGATCGACCCGGACAACTTCAACCCCGGCTACCTGATGCGCAGCATGCATCTGCTGCCCAAGCGGGGCGACAAGCCCGAGTGGCAGCACACCCAGGACTACTGGCGCGAGAAGAAGGAGATCCCCGCCATCGACCTCGAGGGCGCGGAGTTCCGCTACGAATGAGACCGGCCGCCTGTCTCGAAGCCATCGGGGCGATCGAGGGGAGGGCGCCCGGACCGGGCAGGGATCGGAGATCGAGATGGGCCGGAAGAAGCTGCGCACCCCGTTGTGCGACATGCTCGGAATCGACTACCCGATCCTGAGCGCGGGAATGGGACCGAGCCTGATCGGCGAGAAGACCGGGGCTCCGGTCGAGCTGGTGGTGGCCGTCTCCGAGGCGGGCGGGCTCGGTGTCCTGGGCGGCGCCGGCTACACCGTCGAGGAGATGCGCGACGCGATCCGCGAGATCCGCAAGCAGACGAAGCGCCCCTTCGGAGTGGACATCCTGCTGCCGGCGGCGACCGTGGCGGCCGGCGACGCACCCGCCGACAGCGTGCGCGAGATTCCCCTGGCCGACGCCCTGAACGCGCTCCCCAAGGCGCACCGCGAGTGGCTGGCGAAGGTCAAGGAAGAGCTGGGGCTGCCCGACTCCGAGGCCGTGATCAGCGGCGGCACCACGACCTCGCGCCCCCACGCCGCGGTCGAGATGTGCATCGAAGAGGGTGTTCCGCTCTTCTGCGCGGGCCTCGGCAACCCGGGCTTCATGGTCGAGTCCGCCCACGCCGCCGGCATGAAGGTGCTCGGGATCGCCGGCAACGCGAAGAACGCGGGGCGCATCGCCCGGTCGGGCGCCGACCTGGTCGTGGCCCAGGGACACGAGGCCGGAGGGCACACCGGACGCGTGGGCTCGCTGGCGCTCTGGCCCCAGGCGCTCGACGCGGCGGCGCCCACGCCCGTGCTGGCCGCCGGAGGCATCGGGGACGGTCGGGGCCTGGCCGCCGCGCTCGCCATGGGCTGCGTGGGCGTCTGGGTCGGGACCCGCTTCCTCGCCTCCGAGGAGGGCGGCGCCCTCGACATCCAGAAGCAGGCCATCGTGAAGGCCAGCGACGAAGACACCCGGCGCACCACCATCTACACCGGGAAGACCTCGCGGGCCACCTACAACCGCTTCCACGACCTGTGGGAGGAGTCGGGCCTCGAGCCGCTCCGCTTCCCGGCCCAGGTGCTCCTGGCCTCCGCCGTCGTCGACATGTTCAACACCGCGGGCAACGTCGAGTACGTCGGACCCTTCGCGGGCCAGGTGGCGGGCCTGATCGACGAGATCAAGCCCGCGGCCCGGATCGTGGAGGAGATGGTGGAGGAGGCGGTGGACATCCTCTCGCGCCGCCTCCCGGAGACCGTCGAGCTGGGCTGAGCGGCGAGGCAGCCGGCCTCGCCGGGACCGCGACGGCTGGATATTTCAGGATTTGACATCTTGAGATCGAATAGGTAATAACAGGATCGTCGGCGGCGAGCGGGTCGCCGTAGGATCCTGCCATGTCCCTCACCTCCAAGAGCCTGGTCCTCGACCTCCTCTCGACCCTCCCCGAGGGCCGCGCGGTGCCCGTGGGCGCCCTGGTGCGGGCCGCGGGCCTCCTCGGCATCGGCGAGAACAGCCTCCGCGTGTCCCTGGCCCGGCTGCGGGCCCGGGGGCTCGTCGAGTCGCGGGAACGCGGCCTGTACTGCATGGGCGCCGCCGCCCAGGCGCTGAACCGGACCGTGCGCTCCTGGCGCGGGGTCGAGAACGAGGTCCGCGACTGGGACGGGGGCTGGGTCGGCGTCCAGGCCGAGGGGCCGACCGGACGGGGCGGGGCGAAGCGGCGCGCCACGGCGCTGCGGCTGCTGGGCTTCCGGCCGCTCGTGGGATCGCTCCTGCTGCGCCCCGACAACCTCGTGGGCGGCGTGGAGACCGTCCGCGAGCGTCTGGCCTCCCTGGAGATCGGTTCGCAGCTCCTGGTGTTCGGGCTCGGCGAGCTGGACGCCCTGCACGACGCGCGCGCCCGCGCCCTCTGGGACGTCGCGGAGCTCGAGAGCGGCTACGAGGCGAGCATCGCCGCGCTCGAGGCCAGCGAGGCGCGGCTGCCCAGCCTCGCGCCCGAGGCGGCGATGGCCGAGTCGTTCCGCCAGGGTGGCGAGGTGGTGCGCCAGATCGTCCTCGACCCGCTGCTGCCGGCGCCCATCCTCGATACCGCCAAACGATCCCGCCTGGTCGAGACCATGCGTCGCTACGACGTCCTCGGCCGGGAATGCTGGAAGAGCTGGGCCGGTGAGACGGTCGAGCTCGAGATGACCCCCAGCGAAGGCAGCGGGCTGGCCGCCGCGCTGGCTTGACCCCGGGCGCCCGGACCCCCGGTCTGGAGCCGCGACGAACGGAGATCCCCATGAAGATCAGCGACATCGCCACCCGCGAAGAGATGGAGCGCTTCAACGCCCGCAGCGACGGGCAGGGCGCGATCTACGTGGCCTTCAACTGGGCGGCCGTCGCGCTGATCTTCGCGGTGGTGGCCCTCTGGACCAACCCGTTCACCCTCCTCGCGGGCATCGCCCTGCTGGGCGGCCGGCAGATGGGCTTCGCGGCGCTGATGCACGACTGCGGCCACGGTCTGCTGTTCGAGAGCAGGTGGGCCAACACGCACATCGGCCAGTGGCTGTGCGCCTACCCGATCCTCTCCGACCAGCCGCGCTACGCCAAGGGCCACCAGAAGCACCACGCCTACGCGGGCACCACGAAGGACCCCGATCTGCCCAACTACCGCGCGTACCCCATCTCGAAGGCCAGCTTCCGCCGCAAGGTCTGGCGCGACCTCACCGGGCAGACCGGCTGGAAGGCCCTGAAGGCGACCTGGCGCCGGGGCAAGGTGGACCTGGGCAAGGCGCCCTGGAACGGCAACGCGCTCCTGGGCCACGCCATCGTGAACGGCGCCATGCTCGCGGGGCTCGCGGCCACGGGCAACGGCTGGCTGTACCTGATGTGGCCCGCGGCCTTCCTCACCAGCTACATGCTGATCGCGCGCCTGCGCCAGGTGGCCGAGCACGGGGGCACGCCGGACCTCTACGACCTCGACCCGCGCCGGAACACCCGCACCACCTATGTGAAGTGGTACGAGCGGCCGTTCCTCGCGCCCTTCCAGCTCAACTACCACCTCGAGCACCACTTCCGCTCGGACGTCCCCTGCTACCACCTGAAGGCCTTCCACGAGTTCCTGAAGAGCAAGGGCGTGTACCGGGACACCGTCTTCCCCCACGGATACCGGGAGCTCTTCGCGGGCGTGCTCCGGGACTGAGCGCGGGCGGGAGGGCGGGGCCCCGCTTCACCCGGCCGTGCCCCGTCAGACGAGGCGCTCGAGCAGGCTCCAGAGGCCGGCGGCCTGCTCTTCGTCGCGCGCCGGGTCGGAGGGGGCGAACTCCACTCGACCGAGCACATTGTGGTAGTAGCTGCCCGTCCGCAGGCCGGGCTGTGTGGCGCAGAAGAGCGAGGTCTGGGCGCCCTGCTCGGGCGAGAGCATGAGCGCGCGCTTGATCGCGAGCCCGACGCCGCTGCGGCCCCCGCCGAGCCCGCTGGCGACGACCCCCGGATGCACCGCATGCACGCGCAGCGAAGGCTCGCGGCGCGCCAGCTCTTGCATGGTCCAGAGGTTGCCGAGCTTGCTGCGGCAGTAGGCCTGCTGTCCGCCGAGGGCGCCGCGATAGACGAAGTCGGCGCTGCACCCGCTGGCCATGACGTAGATGTCGCCGGTCACGATGACCACGCGAGCCCCCTCGGCGAGGAGCCCTCGCTCGAGGGCGCGGCGGACGAGCGCGGCGTGGCCGAGCACGTTGGTGGCGAACGCGATCTCGTGGCCCTGGGCCGAGCGCGCGTAGCGGCGGGGCCAGACGCCGGCGTTGGCGACCAGGACATCGAGCCGGCGGCCGGCGAGGACGGACTCCAGGCCGTCGAGGCTGCGCGGCAGCGTCGACAGGTCGGCCAGGTCGAGGGGCAGGAAGTGTGCGGGCCGGTCGTGCTCGGCGCGCAGGGCCTCGATCATCCGCTCGCCCGCCTCCCGTCCCCGCGCAGCCGAGACGACCTCGGCGCCCCGCGCGGCCAGCCCCCGACTCGTCTCGAGGCCGACGCCGCGACTGCCGCCGGTCACGAGCGCCACCCGGCCGTCGATCCGGGTCGCCGGGCACCTGGGGTTCGCCCGCGCCTGTCGCCACAGGGAGCGGCGCAGCCGCGGCAGGCTTGCGGTGGGCGGGTGATGGCAGACGCGTGCGGCGAAGTCCATGGGCCGCCTTTCTGGGGAGCGGAGGGGTGGGGAGTGCGGGGAGGGCGGGGAGGATCGGGTCCCTGGGGCCCGATCCGGCAGCGGTGGGCCGCGCTCGACAGCGTCGCCCACGACGCCGACGGATTCCATCCCCGCCGCGCCCGAACCCCTCTGGAGCAGCCTGCCCGGGCCCGTCAGGCCGGGGCCGGCGGCGCCTGGGCGATCTCCGAGGTGCCGTGCTCGCGCTTGTAGAAGTCGAGGATGGCCGAGAAGGTGACGTAGCCGAGGAGCCGCCCGCCGCCCCGGGTGTCGACGATGGGGAGCTTGTCGAACTCGCGGTCGCCGAAGAACTCGAGGGCGGCGATCAGGTTGTCCTCGGGCGCCAGCGAGACCGGGCGGCGGTTCACGAGGTCGTTGGCGACGATGAGGCTGGCCAGCCCCTCCAGCTGATCGCGCTCCTCGACGTCGGCCATGGCGAGCAGGCCGGCGAACCCACCGGACCGGTCCTTGAGGACGAGATCGCTCTCGCCGATCTCGTGGATCCGGGCCTCGACCTGGGGCAGCGGCAGGTCGTTCGAGATGACGGCCGCCTGCTCGTAGACGCCGCGGGTCATCTCGCCGATGGTGATCCGCCGCAGGATGCCGGGGTTCATCTCCCAGAGATGGGCGCGGGACAGGAACTTGTTGTCGACCTGGGCGGTGTAGATGGACCAGCGGCGCGACGTCACCAGGGCGACGGTGGCGACCACCATCAGCGGGGGCAGCAGCTCGTAGGCGCCGGTCAGCTCGCAGACCATCAGCAGCGACGCGATCGGGGCGTTGGCGACGCCGGCGAAGAAGGCGCCCATTCCGACCACCACGAAGGGCGCCACGTCGGTCACGAGCTCCGGGAAGTAGCTGTGGGCGAGGGTGCCCACGGCGCCGCCCAGCATGGCGCCGATGAAGATGCTCGGCCCGAATACGCCCCCGGAGCCGCCGGAGGAGATGGTGAACGACGTGGTGGCGATCTTCAGCACGGCCAGGCCGAGGAGCCCCACGACCGTCACCTCGGCTCCGCCGATCGGGCGGCCATCGATGAGCTGCTGGACGTAGCCGAAGCCCTGGCCGAGGACCTGGGGCTGCCAGTAGCCGATGGCGCCCACCATCAGCCCGCCGATCGGCGGCACCAGGTATTTGTTGATGGGGAGGCGGTCGAAGAGGTGTCGCCTGGAGCCGTGCAGGAAGCGGACGTAGAGATAGCCCACGCCCGAGCACACCAGACCGAGGACCACGTAGAACAGCAGCTCGATCGGCGAGTGGAAGGGCTCGGAGACGAATCCGAAGACGTGGTCGAACCCCTCGATCGAGCAGAAGATGGTGTAGGCCGTGACCGAGGCCAGGATCGCCGGAGTGAGGGCGTCGGTCTCGAGGTCCTCCTTGTAGAGCACCTCCACCGCGGTCAGCGCGCCGCCGAGGGGAGCGCGGAAGATGGCGCCCAGGCCCGCGGCCGCGCCCGCCACCATCAGCGTCCGGCGCGCCCGCGCGCCCATGTGGATGAAGCGACCGAAGGCGGAGCCGATCCCGGCCCCGATCTGAGCGGTCGGGCCTTCCTTGCCCGCGCTGCCCCCGAAAGAGAGGGTCGCGAGCGTGGCCAGCGACTTGATGAGCGGCACCCGCGCCCGCATGGCGCCCCCGCGGTTGTGGAAGGCGTCGATGTAGCCGTCGGTGCCCGTGCCCTCCGCCTCGGGTGCGTAGGTCCGGACCAGCAGCCCGGAGATCAAGCCTCCGAGCACGGGGAGGGCGACGAGCACCCAGCGCCGCGTCGGGCCTTCCAGGGCCAGCCCGTGGGGCGCCTCGCCGTGGGGCACGGGGATGGGATGCCGCGCCAGACCCTCCATCGCGAAGGTCGTGGTCCAGTGCAGCAGGTCGTTGAAGGCCACGGCGCCTAGGCCGCTCAGCACCCCGATCGCGATCGAATAGAGGTAGATCGTCCGGGTGTTGATGTTTCCGAAGAAGCCTCTGAAGTCGAAGATGCTGGACACTCGGACTCCCGCGGGTCGACAGGGGGGCGCAGACTCTACCGGAACTGCCCGACCTTCGGCGACCGGGGCGGTCGGGGCGCGGTCTGGGGCGCCCGGCGCCGCGCGGGGGCGGGGCGGATCGAGGGGGGGCGGGCCGTTCAGGCTTCGGCGGTAGGGGCCGAGGAGGGCCGAGCGGAGCCGAAGGAGCGGGCGGCAGGGAGCGCGCGCCCCTACCAGATCTCCGGGACGAAGTTCTGCTCTTCGAAGGGGGGCCGGACGTAGCCCTTGGCTTCCGGACGGGGCGGCAGGGCGGGCGGCGTCGGGGTCAGGTCCCTGTAGTGGATCTGGGCCAGCAGATGGGTGATGCAGTTCAGCCGCGCGCGCTTCTTGGAGTCGGCGTTCACCACGTACCACGGCGCCTGCTCGATGTCCGTGTGCTCGAACATCTCGTCCTTGGCCTGGGAGTACTCCACCCAGCGCGACCGGGACTCGACGTCCATCGGGCTGAGCTTCCAGCTGCGCGTCGGATCGTTCATGCGCCGTTGGAACCGGCGCTCCTGCTCCTCGTCGCTGACCGAGAACCAGTACTTGATGAGCTGGATGTCCGAGCGGACCAGCATGCGCTCGAACTCCGGGCACGAGCGGAGGAACTCCCGGTACTCGGGGTCGGTGCAGAAGCCCATCACGCGTTCGACCCCGGCCCGGTTGTACCAGCTGCGGTCGAAGAGGACGATCTCGCCGGCGGCGGGAAGGTGGGGGACGTAGCGCTGGAAGTACCACGACGTCTTGTCCCGCTCGCTCGGCCTCCCCAGCGCGACCACGCGGCAGATGCGGGGATTCAGGCTCTCGGTGATGCGCTTGATCACGCCGCCCTTGCCGGCCGCGTCACGCCCCTCGAAGATCACCACGATGCGCAGGCCTTCGTTCTTGACCCATTCCTGGAGCTTGATGAGCTCGACCTGCAGGCGCCCGAGCTCCTTCTCGTAGACGTCGTTCTTGATCTTCCTGCGTCGGGCCTTGATGTCTCCTACGACGGTCGCGTTCTGGACGGCCTTCGCCACGGCAATTCTCCCGAGAAGACCCGGACGGGTCGGCCGACTGGACAGCAAGTCGTGTGCCGGGCGCGCGGCCGGCTCGCCCGCACCCCAGCTGGGCGCGAATCGATACGAACCGCGGGCCCGGAGCGCGCGGGCTGTCTCGTTCGTGGCTTCGACTGACCGGAAAGGTGGCAGCGACCGCCTGGATCAGGCCGACACCGGGTCGGCGAAGGACGTGCGCTCCCGGATCCGCGTCAGGGCGTCGTCGATGCGCCGGCTGATCCGGGTGCAGTTGCGGATGAGCTCGACCTTGGGCCAGGTGGCGCGCTCGCCCTCGTGGACCAGGGCGTCCACCCCTTCCCGGGAGAGCGGCGCCAGGAACGTGCTCGGTGAGAAGACCCGTTGCCGGGGAACGATGTTGACGTCGGAGCTGTAGTCCTGGGTCATGATGCTGAACCACAGGCGCATGTAGGTGTCGACCGGATGCAGCCTGCGCACGAGCCGCATGGTGAAGGGATAGACGGCGCGCAGGAACTCGCGGTTCGCCGACAGCGAGATCTCCGCGAGCCTCGCCGGCAGGCTGTCCGTGCCGTGGAGGTCCCGCTGGGCCCACAGGGAGATCGGGTTCGCCTGGCTGCTGATGAAGTGGTTCACTCCGTAGAGCCGGGCCAGGCGGCGCGCCGGGAGGTCGTCGGTGATCGAGCCGTCGACCCACTGGCGCGACGGCACGTAGGGCCGGCGCCGGCCCGAGGCGTCGCGCGCCGCGAGCGTCACCGCCGGGAACAGGCCCGGGATGGCGCAGGAGGCCAGGACCGCCTCGCGAAGGAAGGCGTTGGGGGACGTCGAAGCGTTGAGCAGCCGGGAGCGCTGGTGGAGCGACGCCGGTGCGACCGAGACGTTGATCCGCCGGCCCGTCTCCTCGAAGGCCTCGAGGAACGTCATGTCGGGGATCAGGAACTCGATCATCGCCTTCAGGTCCTGGAGACGGATGGGCCCCCGGCGGCGCCGCGGTGTCCGGGCGCCGCGCAGGATGTCGAAGCTCCGGCGGATCCGGCCGGGCGACAGGGACTGCTCGAGATCCGTGCCGCGTCGGGTCCCGAGCAGGCCCGCCACGATCGATCCGGCGCTCGCTCCCGAGATCACGCTGGGCACCAGATCGTGCTCCACCAGCGCCCGGGTGACCCCGATGTGGAACGCCCCGAGCGACCCCGCACCGCTCAACATCAGCGCCGAGCGTCCGAAGCAGTCGTTGGCGCGGCGGAGGCAGGCGAGCTTTTCCGCGATGGGGATCTCCCGCTCGCTGTGATTCTCGAGGTCGTCGAGCGCGCCCACGAGCTCTTCGATGTACTCGTGGACCAGGTGCTTGGTTCCGAATCGCGCCCGCGCGTACAGGGCCGGCGACCCCATGCCCCCCATGTTCCCGTGCAGGCCCTCGTTCAGGTAGTACAGCAGGCGCTGGGCGTCGCCCGAGGCGCGAACCTCCACCAGCTCCTCGTAGCGCCGGCGGATCACCGCGTTGTCGTAGAGGCTCGACTCCTCCCGGCCCCGCCAACGGTCCGCGCCCGAACGCGCGTCCTCGGCCAGGGCCCACGTCTTCCACTCGTCGTATGTCTTCGCCTGGTGCATCGCCCTCTGCTCGGAAGCGCGATCGACAGGTTGCCAGATTCCCGGGCTGGAGGGATCACCCCTTGCGATGGAACCCGGTGCGCGGCCTGCCTGCACAGACTCCGATGTGCCGCGGCGAGCGGGTCCGGGCGGGTTTCGAGCCAGGTGTCCTGCCGGGTTAAGAACGAACGTCGATTCCCGCGCCCTGGAGACCCGCGCGGCGAGCGGCTCAGGGTCCGTCGAGCGACCACGCGTAGGACACGCCGGCGGTGACCCAGGCGTGCCAGCGCTGGTCCCGGCCCCAGACGCGGTAGAAGTCCCGGTCGGGGACGTAGGCCACGTTCAGCCCGAGCTTCGGCGTGAAGCCGCGCCAGTAGTCCGTGCTGAGGCCGATGGAGGCGACGATGTCGCTCAGGCCCCGGTAGTCGTCGCCATGGCCTCCCTCATCGGGATCGTTCCAGTACTTCGAGGACGGATACCAGAAGTAGGCGATGGATCCGCGGGTCGACACGAGAAGGTGCTCGAGGGGCTCGAAACCGTGCTCGAGGGAGAAGCGCAGGTAGATGTCCTCGTACACGTCCTGCTCGCCGCCGCGGTCGTCGACCCGGAAGTACTGGGAGTACTCGAGCCTGGGCCGGAGCGGAAGCTTCGGGAGCTGGATCCAGGCGGCGAGCTCGGCGAAGTCGTTGCGACCATCGTCGTCGTTCTCGTGTCGGCTGTTCGGGTACAGGAAGTACGCCGTTCGACCGCCCACGGCCAGCCGGTCGTCCAGGAGCGACGCCTCGCCGCTCAGGATGAAATCGACGCCCACCCACGCCTTCTCGGTGGAGTTGGGCTTGCCGCCGAACATCGACTCGGGGACTTCGCCGACCACGGAGAACGAGAGCTGCTTCCAGGAGGCCGCGACCCACGGAAACAGGACGCCGCGGGGCGACGACTCGTCTCCGTAGAAGCTGAAGCCGCGCCAGAAGTAGTCGCTCCAGTAGTCGAGCCCGGCCGAGACGCGGGTCTGCGCCGCGGCCGGCTGAGCGAGCACCAGCAGCCCGAGGCCGGCGATCGCGAACCGGACGGTCGGGTGGCGCCGGCGCGCCGCGCCGACGGCTCGTCGCAGGAATCCGTTCGAATCGGCTCGTCTCATCGGGACCTCGACTTCCGGCCGGCGAGGCTAGGAGCCCGACCCAAGATGCGCCCGCGCGGCGCGCTCCGAAGGGTCCAGGGTGAGTTTGACGGCGGGCCGGGCGAGATCTTCGCCGTCGGTGGCCTGATCTGAGACGGTCACGGCTGTGCCCGCTGTACCTATCATGCCATCTGTGCTCGGTGAAGGTGCAAGAGGTTCGCTGCCGCGCACGCCAGATCCCATTCGCCGCGGGTGTTCGCTCTGCCTCTCAACGAGAAGCGGCGGAAGCGCATCGTGTTCTTGATCTCCGCGAACGGTCGCTCGCCCTGCGTCTTGCGCTTGTCGTAGATCTTCTTCGCCCAGGGCAGTCGTAGGATCCGATGCATCCGTTGCGTCTCCGGTCCGCTCGGCCAGGCTTTCGGCTTGCGGCCTCGCACGGCGACCAGGCATCGCTGACGCTTCTTGCGAAGCGTCTTCAAGTTCGACTCGCTCAGGTACCCGGTATCGGCCACAGCCACTTTCGGCCGTCGCCCCGTTGTATCCTTGACCGCCTCCACCATCGGAACCAGCTGCTGCGCATCCGAAGGTGAGTCTGTCGTTCCCGTCGCCACGATCACGCCGTCCTCGCTCACCGCGATCTGCGCGTTGTAGCAGTACTGCAGCGAGCCCTCGCCAGTCATCATCATGTTGGCATTCGGGTCCGCGAAGCTCTTCTGGCTGCTCGGCTTCACACTCTCGCCCCGCTCCGCCTCCAGCTTCTTGCGTACCGCCCGCAGCTTCTCGATCCGCTTCTTGCGATCCTGAAGCTCAGCAGGAAGGCCGCCGCTGCCATCATCGCCTCCGTGCTCGTCGTCTTCGCGATCGTTCACCTGATCCAGCTTCTTCAGGATCGTCTCGATCTCTGCCTCGATCTCCTTCTCGGCTTGCTTCATCCGGCGATGGCTCATCGATTTGTGGCGCGACGTGTTCGCTCGAACCTTCGTTCCGTCGATCGCAACACGGCCCAGCCGACCCATCCCCGAGGCTCGAGCCGTCTGCACCGTCTCGCGGAACAGCCAGGCGAAGTCCTCTCGGTGCCGCACCCGGAAGCGGTTGATCGTTCGAAAGTCGGGGGCGAGCCCACCCGCCAGGTACCGGAAGCGAAGGTCCCACCGCACGCGACGCGCGATCTCTCGGCCGCTGTACACCCCGGCGATCGCACCGAAGAGCCACAGCTTCAAGAGCACACGCGGCGGATAGGCGTTCTCACCCGAGGCCGCGTACTGCTCCTCGAAGGCCATCAGATCCAGGCCTTCGACGAAGTCGTCGATGAAGAAGACCGGGTCACCCGGGTCCAGAGCTTCTGAAAGATGCGCTGGAAACAGGTCGCCCTGGCCCTGCTCGTACCGCTTGAACGGAATATCACTCCCCATGACCGCCATACGTACCAGATGGCGAGTCTTGGGTCAGGCTCCTAGCGGGAATCGAGGCTCTGGACCTCGGACAACCTGCTGTTTCGGGTCGCAGGGGGGGACCGTTTCGGCCTGCGGCCTGTGAGGTGTCGCATGCTCGAGGGTCCTGGGGGTTCGGCCAAGCGTTCGACGTTCCGCCGAGTTCGAGGCCATCGCCAGGGACGGGCTCGCGAAGGCCCGGCACCCGCGCTTCGGGAAGTCCTACACCGACCTCTGGAACCCGTTGAACGGCATGTCGCCGGGATTCCGGCTTCGGCTTCGGGTTGGCATGGAGTCGCCGCAGCTGTGGATTCGGCTCCGGGATCTGGAGTCGGACGACCCCATCCTCGCAGAGCCCCCACAGGTTTCAGCCATCCATCGAGGTCCCTCGGCTAACGACCCGCCTCGCAGCGACCCCGGGTGCCGTAGCCGCCCACGCCTCCGACGCACACGAGGTCCGAGCAGCACTCGGACGAAGACAGGCAGGTGTCTCCCACGGCTGCGCAGGAGGCCCGGACCGCCGCGGCCACACCGGGGGCGGCGGCCGCCCGCGCGGCCGCCGAGGGACGCGCCGGGGGCGGCGCACTTCGCTCCTCGAGGAACGCTTCGGCGAGGCGCCGCGAGGCGTCGACCGCCGCCTGGGTGGTGCGCAGCTCCCCTTCGATGCGCGCGAGGTCGATCTGCGCGACCTCGCGGCCTTCGGGTCGGGCTCCGCTCGAGGGCTCGTCGATCCGGTCGCCCAGCGCCCGATCGGCGGCTCGATCGCCGCCGCGATCGGAACTTCGAGCGCGGGGATCCCCGGCCTCCCCGGAATCGTATGAGCCGGCCCACCAGCGGGGCTCCGCCGCACCCGGGCCGGTCTCCCCCGCGTCCGCGGGCTTTGCGCCGAGCGCTTCTGGAGCGCCCGCTGCCCGATCCCCGTGGCCCGACGAGAAGGCCGCGTGCAGGCCCGCCCCCGCCGCGACCGCGGCGAGCGCCACGATCGCCAGCGAGCGCGGACCCACGCGCATGGGCTCGCCGCTCACCGCCTGCTCTTCCGCTTGGCGCGCTTCTTCTTCTTGGAACGCTTGTCCTTCTTCGGGCTCCGGTCGCGCTCGTCGGAGCCGTTCTCTCCTTCGGCGGCGACGTCCTCCTCTTCGGGGAAGAACACCACCAGGTTCTCGAGGAAGCGGACGACGTCTTCGCCGTCGCCGTCGGACAGCGCGGCGAAGGCGTTGCGCGACGCGACGGCCTCGCCGCCGTGCTCGAGGATCGCCTCGGTCAGGGTGGTGGCGCGGCCGTCGTGCAGGTACTGGCCGGTGGCGCCCACGCCCCACAGCTCCTTGGTCATCCACACCGACGCCCCGTGCCCCGACTCGTCCACGTTCTCGGCCAGCCCGGGGCCCATGTCGTGGCGGCGCAGGTCGCCGTAGAGGCGCACGATGGCGCCGCCCGAGGCGTGGCGCTCGAAGTTGCCGAGATCGACGTTCTTGCGCCCGGCTGTGAACTGGTTGTCCGGAAGGTCCTCGGTCAGGTCGAACCGGATGGTCTCCGCGAGCGCGGGCTGGCCCGCCGGAAACGGATCATCGCGGTAGTCCGGAACCGCACTCGGCTCCGAGAAGACCGGGTCGTCCACCACGAGGGCCGGCCGGTGGCAGTCGGCGCAGCCGATGGCGACGAAGGTCTCCTCGCCCCGCGTGATCGACGCCACGTCGGCGGCGCTGAGCTCGGGCAGTCCGAGCTCGGCGGCCTGCTCGGCGTCGCCGGCCTTCGCCAGCTGCAGCCGCAGCTGGTTCAGCTCGAGCTGGCTCACCGGGCGCGGCTGACCGGCGAGGTACACGGCCATCGCCGTCACGTCGGCGATCGTCATCTCGTCGACCACCCCGTCGCCGTCGCCGTCGATCCCGTCCCCCACGAGCTCCACGGGCTGCAGGCCCAGCTCGTTGTGCTGGGCGCCGCGGGAGAAGGACCGGACCGTGGGCTCGGTGCCCTTCCACTGGAAGGGGCGGACGAGGAGGTCCGCGTCCACGCCGTCGATGCCCGAGGCGTCCACCACGCCTCCGCAGTCGACGTCCAGCGTTCCGAACTCCACTCCCTTGGCGGTGAGCGCGACGCTCTCCACCGCGCCGCTGTCGCAGGCCGCGGCGATGCCCGCGTCGCGCCGTGCCCGCAGCTCGACGGTCATCTCCTCCGCCAGCCGCTGCAGGGCGCCGGGCCCGAACAGGTGCGGGGTGTTGCGCTGGATGAAGTCGCCCGCGAAGGCCGTCGACAGGGGGTCGCGCATGACGTTCAGTCCCGCCGGGCCCGAGCCGTCGCCCCCGCCGCCGATCTCTGCTCCCACGTGGCAGGTGACGCAGGCGGCCGCGTTCGGTCCGGTGGCCCGAGCCGGGAAGTGGTCGGCCCACTCGCCGGGACCGTCCAGGTCGGCCCGCGGGCCGCGGGTGAAGCGTCCGCCGTCACCGACGTTGGCGCCCACGCCGTCGACGGCATTGGCGACCACCTCGAAGAGCTCGTCTCCGCACTCGAAGGCCTCGAGGAAGTCGAGCTCGGCCACGGCCTCGTCGCAGTGCTCCACCTGACCGCCGTGGGTCTGTTCCACGTCCGACAGGTCGACGGGAAGGGTGGTGATGGCGGCGACCGGTGTGGCCAGGCCCAGGGCCAGTCCCCAGGCAACCCCTGCTCCCGGCAGGGTCCGACGTCTTCGCCCGTCGGAAATCTTCGTACGTTCGTGCAACAACATCCTGTGTCCTCCAGCTCGGCAACCGCACCTCAGCGACAGCGGCGCGGATTCTAGACCGAAGCTCGCAGTCGTCTCAACGAAACCTGTCGAGTCGAAGGAGTCACCCGGTTGTGATGGCGGTTACAGCGGCGAACGACGATCTCGTGTTCGCAAACCGGGATGGGGAGTTCGGCCACCACTTGCCGGTGTCGCCCGGGGTGGCGACAACCCGGCTTGGGACCCAGGTCGCGCCCCCCCGTCGGTCCGGTCGCGGACGGTGGCGGGGGTCGGGGCCGCGCCGTAGTCTCGACGGGGATGCCCAGCGTCAACGACCTCTTCACCCGCCTCAATCCGCTGCTCGTGGCCCTGCTGCGCTCTCCCTTGCATTTCCTGGTGAGCGGCGGGCTGGCGCTCCTGACCGTGACCGGGCGGCGCAGCGGTCGTCGCCATACGTTCCCGGTCGGCTACCAGCGCGAGGGGAGCAAGGTCATCCTCCTGGCCTCGGAGGCCCACAAGAAGCAGTGGTGGCGCAACTACCGGACGCCCGCGCCGGCGACGCTGTTGATCCGTGGGAAGGAGCTCACGGGGACCGGAGTCGTGCTCGAGCCGGGCGGCGAAGAATTCATCCGGCACGTCGAGCGGACCTTCCGTCGCGTGCCCGGTCTGGCCAGGAGCTGGGGCGTCGCCTTCGACGCCCGGACCGGACTCACCGAAGAGCAGGTCGACTACCTCCGCAGCGCGGGTGCGGCGGTCGAGATCCAGCTGGACGCGAATTGAGAGCGGCTCGAGCGGAGGCCGTGGAGCTCCGCGCCGGTCCCTGCGGACGCGACGTCGGCGGCCCGAACGCGGTTCATGTCGCGCCCGCCCTCGGCGATCGACGAGGCGTCATCCACGGCCCGCGCGGCTAGCCGGGGGTTCGCGGGTCGCGTAGGATGGCCCGACCATGCCGCCGTCCGACACGCGCTCAGCCATGGGGCCGATCGAGCACCCACGCGTCGAGCTCGGCAGCGCGCTGGTCAGCCTGCTCGAAGCCGTTCCGGGACACGAGGTCGAGTTCAACCGCTGGTACGAGCGCGACCACTTTTTCGGGGGCTGCATGATGGGCCCCTACTTCTTCTCGGGTCGACGCTACGTCGCCACGCGGCCGCTCAAGGACCTGCGCTTCCCGAGCCAATCGCCGGTCCTCGACGACGTCCGGCGCGGCTCCTACCTCGCGCTCTACTGGATCCAGGCCGGATTCCACGACCCGGCGGTCGACTGGGCGGTGCGCCAGGTCAACTGGCTCATCGCGAACGATCGCATGCTGGACCAGCGCGTGCAGGCCCACGCCGGCTTCTACAGGCTTCGCTCGCGAGCCCTTCGCGACCCCGATGGGGTGCCTCCGGAGCTGGCCCTCGAGCATCCCTATGCGGGGCTCGTGCTGCTGATGATCGATCGCGACCCGGGCGTCGGACGAGAGAGGTACGAGCGCGAGTACGGCGCCTGGCTCGCGTCGCGGCTGCCGGGGACGCCCGCTGCCATCTGCCTGGGGCTCGAGCCGGAGCCCCTGCCGGACGACGCCCCTTCGTACGTCGCCCGGCCTCCGGGGCTCGAGCGACGCTCGCTTCACGTGTTCTTCCTGGAGACCGACCCGCGCGAGTGCTGGGAGGCGCTCTTCTCCCAGCAGGACGCCTGGCTGCGCGAGGTCGGCCTCGGCCGCGTCAGCTACGCGGCCCCGTTCATCCCCACGATCCCGGGCAGCGATCGCTACACGGACGAGCTGTGGTGAAGCTGCCGGGGGAGGTCGCCAACCTGGAGGACTGGATCGAGCTCGCCTACGCGGCGAAGCTCACCGACGGGCTGCCCGTCCTCCCGCCCACGCCCGAAGCCGTCGGCGCGCGGGTGCGCGCCTCGCGCCGACGGGCGGACGAGAGCCTGGGCTCCATCCCTCCCCGTGGCGGGGTCGCCACGATCGAGGTCCTGGCTGCGAACGCCGCCATGGCCGGGTGTCCGCCCGAGGGCATGCCGCTGCTCGTCGCGGCCATCGAGGCGTTGCTCGAGCCGCGCTTCAACCTGAACGGCGTGCAGTGCACCACCCACGCCTGCTGGCCCCTGACGATCGTCTCCGGGCCGGTGGTCGCGCGGCTCGGGCTCGCGACCGCCGAATCGGTCTTCAGCGGCGGAGGGTCGCGACTCTCGGTGGCCCTGGGGCGCGCCGTGCGGCTGGCGCTCTGGAACGTCGGAGGCGCGCATCCGGGCTCCCCCGTGAAGGAGGTCTTCGGGCACCCCGGTCGCTTCGGGTTCGCGATCGCGGAGTGCGCCGAGCATCCCTGGACCCGCCTTCACGAGGCCCGGGGCCTCGGGCGCGAGCAGTCGGCGGTCACCATGTTCGCCTGCGAAGCGCCCCACGGCGTCGCGTTCTGGGGAGTCGGCGCCGACCCCGAGGAACGCCTGGCTGCGGTCGCGGACAGCATGCACCCGCACGGCAGCAGCAACACCCACACGATGGGCGAGATCCTCGTGGCCGTGAGCCCCGCCGAGGCCCGGCATCTGCACGCGCGGGGCTACACGCGAGAGCGCGTGCAGGAGCGGCTCTTCGATCTCTCGCGGCGCCGGGTCGGCGAGATCCGATCCCGGGCGCCCGACGCCCCGGCGCGCTACGACTGGTGGCCCGAGGAGATCGATCAGGACGACGACGACGCCCGGGTCCCGATCACCGACGGGCCCGAGGCGATCCACCTGGTCGTCTGCGGTGCGGACAGCCTCCCCTGGGCCGCGGTGTGTCCGGGGTGGGGCCATCTGGGGGGCTTCGCGGTCACCCGGGCGGTCGAGGATCAGGCGAGCTAGACAACCCGGTTCGGGAGAGGCGGAGGAGCCCCATGCAGATCGTCGACCCCCGCGGCCGCGTGGAGCTTCCGGAGGCCCGACTCGCGGATCGGATCGCCGCCCCCGGCGATGGCGTTCGCCTCGGCTTCCTGGTCAACGAGGACACCCGCAACCAGGGCCCCGACTTCTACGGCTACACACTCGCGATCGAGGCGGCGCTGCGAGAGCACCTCGATCTGCGGGAGGTCGTCCGTGTGTGCAAGCCCCTGCTCTCGCGACCGGCCGAGCCCGGGCAGCTCGAGGAGCTGCGCTGGGTCCAGGGCGTGGTCAACGGCCTCGCGAAGTGAGGCTCCTGTACGTCGAGCAGTCTGCTCGACGCGGTCGCCCTCGAGCGCATGGGCATCCCGACGGTCACCCTCGCGACGCGGCCGTTCCTGGGCGCGGCCCGCAGCGCGGCCCGGGCGCACTCGCTCCCCGGCCTGCCCATCGTCGCCATCGAGCACGACTATCTCTTCGAGGACGAGGCCACGATCCGGGAGCGGGTGGCCGGCGTCGCCCCGCAGCTGTTGGCAGGCCTCTTTCGCGGGTCGGATTGAGGGCAACCGCCATCGCCGCCACCGTTTGCGGCGCCGTCCGGCGTGCCCGGCGGCTCCGGCGGGATCGCGAGGGCAGTGGTGGACGCGGGCACGCCGAGGTCCGGCGCACCCGGAACGCTCCGTTCGGGATGGGAGGGAACGACCCATGAAGATCGCGCTCTTCGGCGCCACGGGCCTGCTCGGTCGCGAGCTGCTGTCCCAGTGTCTCGAGGCAGGGCACGAGGTCAGCGTGCTCCTCCGCACGCCCGACAAGCTCCCCGCCGAGCTGCGGGCCCGCGTGGACGTCGTCGAGGGCGACGGCCTCGACGCGGCGGCGGTGGAGCGCGCGCTCTCCCGGGAGACCCAGGCCGTGCTCTTCGCGATCGGCATCGACGCCCGCTCGCCCGAGAACCTGTGCACGGACGTCACCCGCCACATCCTCGCGGCCATGCGCAAGCACGGCATCCGCCGCCTGGTCTGGTGCGGGGGCGGCAACACGGTGGGAGACGAGGACGTCGTCAGCCCGGGGTCGAGGTTCGTCGTGCTCTTCTCGCGCTGGTTCATGGGCCTGAGGCATCGCGACAAGCTGCAGCAGGTCGCTCTGCTCGAGGAGAGCCGCGACGTCGACTGGATCGGCATCCGGCCCCTCCAGATGCGCAAGGGCGGCCGGCGCGGCGGCTATCGGGTGGGCTTCGACCGCTACAGCGGACTCTCGAAGATCACCGCCGGCGACTGTGCGAACGAGATGATCCGCATGCTCGAAGACGACACCTGGCTCCACAAGGCGCCGGTCATCCAGTACTGATCCGCTGCGCGCGGCTCACCCGCCCCCGCGCAGCCACGTCAGCAGGCGCTCCCTCAGCGGATGGGGGTGCGCGGCCGCCAGACGGTCCAGCGTCGTCTGCATGGAGTCGCTGATCTCCTCGTAGCAGCGCGCGACGATCCGGGGATCCTCCGCCGCCTCGGGGCCGTGGCGCGACCAGTCCAGGGGCGGCCCCACCTGCATGCTGATCTTGACGGGCATCGGGAGGCCCGGAACGAAGGGCAGGGACAGGCCCCACGGCAGCTGCCAGACCAGGGGCATCACGGTCGTGCGCATGCGGTCGAATCCCAGCGCGCTGCTGAAGGCGTCTCCGCGAGAGAGCACCACCACGCTCTCGTGGGCTCCGTGGCCGACGACCGGGACGACCGGAACGCCTTCGCGCAGTGCCAGCTTCACGAAGCCCCGACGGCCGGCGAAGTCGATGCGGTTGCGGTCGGACCAGGGGCGGTAGGCGTCGTGGTCGCCTCCGGGATAGACGAGCACCGACGCGCCGGAGGCCAGGGCCTCCCGGGCATTGTCGTGGCTCGCGGGCATGGCCCCCGCGCGACGGGCGGCCGGTCCCACCCCCGGCAGGCCGAAGACGGCATCGAAGGCCAGCGCCATCAGCGGATGCTCGAGGCCTCGCGCGCGATACCAGGACGCGATGAAGACCGCCACGTCGGGCACCAGCGTGCCGCCCGAGTGATTGCCGACGAGCAGAGCGGGCCCCTTCGAGGGCAGATGCTCGAACCCCCGGACCTCGGCGTCGAAGTAGCGCAGCACGGTGTCGAGGAAGGGGAGGGTGGTCGCGAGGAAATCCGGATCCCACTGCATCGCCGGCTCGCCTGCCACCCGCTCCTCGACGTACTCCGCCAGGAATCCGACGAGGCCCAGCTCGCCGATGCGACGCAGCGCCTCGACGGGAAGGACCTTCGCCAGATCGAGGTCGCCGAGGGGCCCGCGCTCCGTGCTCGTCTTCGCCATCCGCTCTCCCGCGACCTCACTTCGACCACGACCTCACTTCTACCACGATCTGCCCCCGTGTCGGCGTGCACGGCTCCCGGTCGCCGGGCTCGAGGGAGCGAGTCCGAGCGTGCGTCAGTCCACATCCCAGGCGTCGCACCGCCGGTACGCATCCCCGAGGACGCGGTCCGCGGACCTCTCGACCCCGGACGCACACGCGGCGTCGAACGCCTCGGCCTGCTCCCGGAGCGAGTCGTCGTTCGTGAGGCACCACGTCTGCTCGGGCGAGAGGTCGTACGCCTCCGCCCAGGCGAGGTGCTGATCGTGCAGCACACGCATCTGGAGGCTCAGCTCCATGCGCCCGAACAGGGGACACATCTCCGAGGCGGCCGCGGTGTACGCGGGCTTCGTCCGCTCCTCGACGTGGAGGCACCGGAGCTCGCAGTCGGGGTCGAAGTCGCACTCCCGCTCGAGCGCACTCTGCTCGAGCGACTTCGCCGGCAGTTCCCCGTCCACCGTGCACACGGCCTCGACGAAGCGGCTGGGGTTCTCCGACGTGGTGCTCTTGCGCGACTCCGGCCCGACGAACCACGAGTCGTACGGGGACTCCGCGTCGGGGTAGACCAGGCGCTCGTAGAGCACGGTCCAGAGGCAGCCGGGGAAGGCGAGGAGAGCCACGACGGTTGCGAGGACGCGGAGCGGCACGGTCTTCCTCAACGACAGCGAGGGGCGTCTTGGTGCAGCACCAGGTTACACGATCATGGAGCGCTGCGAACGCGAAGCTCTCGCCTGGTGAGCTCTCGGGCAGGCTGGGTCGCGTGGCCTCGCGTGTCGGCGTCTTGCGTCTCGCCGAGAGACACACGGCGATCTCGAGTCCGCGAGGCGGCGCCGGGGTGCGCTACGGGTTGAACCGTAGGATCGGGAGGACCGACTCTGGGAGGCCCTGGCCCTTTCGGCCCTGGCGGGCCCCAGACCGCTCACCGACGCCCGGGTCCACCAAGAAACCGGGCGTCTCGACCCGGTGGTCGCGGGGCCGGCTCTCGACGCGACGGGACGGGCAGGGCGCTGCCGTTCGAGGGGGCCGCCTGAGCGAGTCGGCGGGTCCAGACAAGGACTCCGCGACGCAAGAGCTGCCCTCAGCGGGTCAGCGTTTGCGCACCCGCCAGATCTGCTCCGCCGGCCAGCGCCGGGCCCAGGCCGCGGGCGTGTTGTAGAGATCGGGGCTGCCCTCGGGTGGCTGGAGCTCGCGGTAGTCGAGCACGTCGAAGCCCGTCTCGCGGAAGAGGCGGAACCAGCCCGAGATCGGCAGGTTGAACTCGATGCCGCCCGGGTCCACCTCGACCCCGGTCCAGTCGATGCGGTGCAGGTCGAAGTAGGTGCGGTGGAGCACGGGCTCGACGCGATCACCGCTCGGCGGCGTGCAGACCATCGCCAGGGGCGTGTTGCCGAGGAAGACGAGCTCGCCGCCCGGCCGCAGCAGGCGGTGGGCCTCGGGAATCCAGACGAACGGGTCGCACCAGATCGCCGCGCCGTACTCGCTCAGCGCGAAGTCGAAGCTCGCGTCGGGGTACGGCACGCGCTCGGCGTTGCCGTGGAGCAGCGTCAGCGCGAGGCCGTGCTCCTCGGCGAGGCGCCGCGCCGTGGCGAGCTGGGCCTCGGAATTGTCGATGCCCACGACCGTGGCGCCGCGCCGGGCCATCCACGCCGAGAAGTAGGCGGTGCCACAGCCGAGCTCGATCGCGTCCTTCCCGGTCAGGTCCGACGGGAGCAGGCCCACCTCGGCGTCGGGGATCCGCCAGGCGCCCCAGTGCGGCTCGGAGCGCCAGGCCCGCTCTCCGGACTGGACCCACTGGTCGGCCATGGCGTCCCAGTAGCGGCGGTTCTCGCGCACATGCTCCGGGAGGTCGCTCATCGCTCGGGGCATAGCACGCGCCCGTTCTCGGCGGAGACCCGCCAGCCTTCGGACCCGGCCCGCGCTGCCGGGGGGACCGCAGGCTCCCGGTCGACCCGCATCCTGAACACACGTTCAGAGCCGAGGCTGTGCTTCGGGTGCTCGAACTGGAGACGCCCGGCTCCAGGAAGGAACCGGGCGTCTCGACTCGGTGGTAGCGGGGGCCGGATTCGAACCGACGACCTCCGGGTTATGAGCCCGACGAGCTACCAGACTGCTCTACCCCGCAACAAATCTGGGTCCGGATTGATATCTCCCGGCTGGACGCGTGTCAAGGGCTTGAATTTGCAGGCTTTCTGCCGGTCCCTGGGGCTCGTGGATCTGCGCAATCGGATTATCTGTTGCCATTTTCCCTCAGTCGTGACCACGATAGGGCACGGAGGCTACTCATGCGGATCAAGTCTTGGCTCTCGCGTGCGCGAGGCGGTGTTGGAATGACGTTCGTGATGGGGCTGGTGGCCGGGCTCGCGGCTCCGGCGCTGGCGGGGACGTTCTACAGCTGGACCACCGAGGACGGCATTCGGGCGTATACCGACGACGCGAAGCGCGTCCCGGCGCGCTACCGCACCCGGGCCCAGCTGCGCGATACGGGCAGCCTGGACGGCTACGAGCGGTTCACGCCCATCGAGTCGGCCACCCCGGAGGCCGCGACGCGCCAGGCGGCGCGCTCCCAGGCGCGGCCGGTGGCCTCGCTGCCGAGCGTTTCGGCGCCGCCGCCGTCCCGGGCGCCGGGCGTGTCGCTCGAGACGGGCGACCTGAACATCGACCTGGTGGGCGCCGAGGGCGGCGAGCCCATCGTGGTCGAGCAGGTGCGCACGCGGGTGGGCGACAGCGAGGCGACGCGCACGGTGCAGGTGGTCCGCCAGGGCGACCGGGTGCTGGCGATCATCAAGCCCACGCCCAACCAGACGAACCTCTCCGACGCCAAGGACGAGAGCGAGCTGCTGCGCTGAAGAAGATGCTGTGATCGTTGACTGCGTCCGCCGGGGTTGGTCGGCGGGCGCAGTCAGTTCGCGGCGGGCGGCGAGGCGAGCTCGTCCTCGACCTGCCGGAGCCAGCCGGGCTGGACGCCCGCCTGGCGCGCGCGCTCGGGCAGGGCGGAGAGCTCCGCACGCGCCTCTCCGAGCTCCTTCTCGGCCGCTTCGAGCCGGGCCTGGGCCCGGGCCTTGCGGTCCCCGCGCAGACGATTGTCCACACGACCCCGACTCCAGGCCGCTCGCGCCGCTTCGAGCTCGGCGCGGGCCTTGCGCTCGCGCTCGATGGCGTTGCGGTAGAGGTCCTGCCACTCGGCCTTGAGCGCCGCCTCCTGCTCGGCCTCGGCGCGCATGGCCTCCAGGCGCTCCGCGTTGGACCGCGGACGCACGGGCTGGCGGTCGGCCTCGGCCCGGGCCTGGGCCAGGGCCGCCGCGGGGGCGATGCAACCGAGCAGGGCGAGTGCGATCGCCCAGCCCGCCGTGCCACCGGGTCGCTTCATTCCGGGTCCACCTCGCCGGCGGGAAACAGGCTGTGCTCCCACACGTAATCGTCGAGAATGCGCGCCGCCCGGCCCTCGAACTCGAGGAAGCGCAGCCCCACGCCGGACGGGTGTCCGTTGGAGGGGCGGTTCCAGACCACCTGGGCGCTGGGGCTGACCTCGAGCAGCGCCTCGGGCAGCTCGAACTGCAGCTCGACCTCGGCCTCGGGCTCGAGCTCGAGGTCGATCTCCACGAAGGCGCCGCCGCGGGAGAGGTTCTTGAGCACGCCCCAGCCCGCCCGCTCGTCGGCGGTCACCCGGACGGGCTGCTCGACGTCGATGCGCGGCAGCCCGCGCACGGTGTCGTAGGCCAGGAAGCGCGTCACCGTCGCGACCAGGGCGATGCGCGAGAGCGGCTTCGAGAGCAGGTCGTCGGCGCCGGCGCGCAGGGCGCGGCCCCGGTCGCCCGGGTCGTCGGTGCCGACCATGATGATGACCGGGGTGTCCTCGAGCTCGGGATCGGCCTTGATCTCGCGGCACAGCTGGGCGCCGTCCATCTCCGGCATGTGGAGATCGGCGATCACCAGGTCCGGGCGGCGCATGCGGGCCAGCTCGAGGCCCTGCTTGCCGTCGTTGGCCGTGATCACGGTGCCGCTCCGCGCCAGGAACACGGAACCGAGCTCCCGGAACATCGCGACGTCGTCCACGATGAGGATCGTTCGACGCGTGGCCACGCTGACCTCCCCGATCGCTGCTCGGCCGGGGCCGAGCTCAGTCCTGGCGCAGGGCCAGGTGGTCCAGGCCCTCGAAGACGGGCTTCACCATCCAGTCGTTGGCGATGGAGTCGCGCTGCCAGTGCTGGGTCTCGACGATGGTGATCTCGAGGGGCGAGGCCGGCTGGTAGGCGTAGTAGGTGACCTCCACCGTGGACTCGCCGGTCTCGTCGTCGATCTCCACCTGGCCGATCTCGTAGTCGGTGAAGCGCAGCTCCTTCAGGCTCGGCGCGTCGCGCAGGAAGGCCTCGACCAGGTCGTCCTGCACGAAGCCCGCGGCCTTCTTGAACTCGCTCCAGCGGACGTACTCGGTGTACTTGCGCTGGGCCTCCCGCAGCGAGTAGCCGCGGTTGAACGGGTCCTTGAGGTTGATCTCGCCGAAGGCGCAGCCCAGCCCCGGCAGCGTGGCGAGGGTGAGCAGGGCGACGGCCATCCAGATGCGATGCGAGCGATTCATCGAGACCTCCCCAACGTAGTCCGCCGGCAGCCATCGGCGCAGGCGACTGCGGGTGCTTGGCTTTTCCGTCTCTTCCTATCGGCGGGTCGAGGGCGGGTGTTGAGCCCGACTGTGATAGACTTGCCCGGCCCGCGCGAACTCCCCGGTTCCAAAGGGTTTTCGTCCAACCCGGTTCGGGCTCGAGCCGATTCCGGCCGTTCCGGCCGTTCTGGGCGGTTCGAGGTGGTTCGAGCCGGTTCGAGCCGCTCGACACCGTTCGACCGTCTGGCAGCTGGGAGCGTGACCCCCATCACCGATCGCGCAGCAATTCTCGGAATCGATCTCGGCGGCACCAAGATCGCGTATGCCCTGGGCGACGCCCGCGGTGGGCTCCACGCGCGTCACCGGCGCCCCACCGAGCCCTCGGGCAGCCCCGAACGGGACCTCGCCCGCATGATCGACGACGCCCGGACCCTGGTGTCCGAGGCGGGGCTCGCCCCCGGCGAGCTGGCCGCGGTCGGCCTGTCGGTGCCCGGTCCCATCGATCTCGAGCGCGGCACGCTGGTGAATCCTCCGAACCTCCCGGGCTGGGGCGACGTCCCCATCCGCGAGGCGATGGAGAGCGCGCTCGGCTGTCCGGCCCACCTGGAGAACGACGCCAACGCCGCGGCGCTGGCCGAGTGGCACTTCGGGGCCGGGCAGGGCAGCCGGCACATGGTGTACCTCACCATGTCCACCGGTGTCGGCGGGGGGCTCGTGCTCAACGGCCGCATCTACCGGGGCGTAGGCGTCAGCGCCGGCGAGATCGGACACATCCCGATCGAGTGGGAGGGGCTGCCCTGTGCCTGCGGCCAGCGCGGCTGCCTCGAGGCCTACGTGGGCGGCGGCTCCTGGATCCGCCGGCTCGCGCAGCGGACGCCGGCCGACAGCCTGGTGGCCGAGCTGGCCGGCGGACCCGAGCGGGCCCGGCCCGAGCAGGTGGTCGAGGCCGCGCGCCAGGGCGACGCCTTCGCGCTCTCCGAGATGGCCCGCTTCAACGACTACCTGGCCCGGGCCATCGTGTTCCTGGGCTTCACCCTGGCGCCCGAGATGGTGGTGCTGGGCACCATCGCGGTCGCCGCCGGCGAAGAGCTGTGCCTCGAGCCCGTGCGCCGTCAGGTGCGCGCCCACAGCTGGCCGCTGGTGGCCGAGCACATGGCGATCCGGCCGGCGAGCCTGGGCGGCGATCTGCCGTACCGCGCCGGCATCGGCGCCGCCCTGTCGGGCATGGAGCACGACGACTGATCCGGCTCGAGGGTCGGGAGGCGAGGGCGGGGCGCCCGCGCCAGGGCGCTAGGCGTCGAAGCCCACCTGCTGCTCGAAGCGCGACAGCTCCTTGATGATGCCCTCGGCGTTGGTCTGCAGGTCGCGCACCATCGCGTGCACCTCGGGGATCTGCTGGCCGCTCTTCTGGGCGTTGTCGAGCAGTCGGCTCACCGCCTCGGACACGGCCTCGCTGGCCACCGAGTGGGACTTGATGCTCTCCTGGATGCCGCGGATCATCTCCGTGATCGACGAGATCGCCTCGGTGATGTAGCGCCCGGTCTCGCGCTGCTCGTCGGTCGAGCGGTGCACGTGGCGGCACATCTCGAGGGCCGCCTCGGAGCTCTGGAGCATCTGCTCGCTGGCCTTCGACTGCTCGGAGATGGCCTGGCTGATCTGCTGGATCTGGCTGGAGGTCTCCTGGGCGGCGCGCGCCACGAGGTTCGAGTTGCGGGTCTGCTCTTCGGTGGCCCGGGCGATCTCCGACACGCGCTGGGCCGCCTCGGCCGAGGAGCTGCGGATCTTCTGGAGGGCCTCGCCCGCGTAGCGCGAGCGCTGGACGCCCTTCTCGATGACGCTGGTGCCCGCGCTCATGGCCTGCACCGCGTTGTTCGACTCCTGCTGGACGGCCTTGATGACCCGCTCGATCTCCTCGGTGGAGGAGGCCGTGCGCTGGGCCAGGACCTTCACGTGGTTGGCGACCACCAGGAAGGCGCGGCCCTGCTCGCCCGCCTGGGCGGCGATGATGGCGGCGTTGAGCGACAGCAGGTTGGTCTCGTCGTTGATCTCGCCGATCACCGACAGGGTCTCGCCGATCTCCCCGATGCGACCCACCAGGCGCTCGAGGACGGTCGTGGCCTCCTGGGTGCGCGAGCGGATCGTCTCGATGTCCCGGATGGTGTCGCTCACCGCCTCGGATCCCTGGTCGGCGGCCTCGCTCACCTGGGTGGTGAGGGCCGAGGCCTCGCGCACGTGCTCGCCCACCTGCTGCACGGTGCGGTCCATCTCGATGGTGGACGAAGCGGTCTCCTCGGCCATGCGCTGGACGTTCTCGGCCCCGTCGGCCACCTGGCGGATGCTCGCGCCCATCTCGTGGACCGACGAGGTCGAGGCCTCGACGGTCTCGTGGAGCGCGCTCGAGTTGCGGGCCACCTCGTCGACGGAGCTGCCCATCTGGAGGATCGAGCTGGCCGACTCCTCGGCCGATCGCGACAGGCGGTCCACGCGCTCGTCGATGTCGCGAATGGAGGTGTTGATGTTGGCCAGCAGGGACGCGGTCTCCTCGACCGCCTCTTCCTGGGCCTCGGCGCTGGACGTCACCTCGTCCATGGCGTCGGTGATGCGGGCGGGCAGGTCCGAGACCCGGGCCACGATGGCGAGCACCCGGTTCGCGACCTCGGCCGTGGAGCGGATGATCCGGTTCACGCTGCGGGTCACCCCGGCCAGGGGGCCCGTCTCGTGGAGATCGAGGGTGGCCAGGTGCCCGCCTTCGGCCAGCTTGGCCGCGGCGGCGTCGAGGCCCTCGAGCAGCTCGGCCTGGGCCCGGACCCGGCTGTCGGCCCACCAGGCCAGGACGGCGGCGCCCACCAGCGCGACGCCCAGCCCGATCCAGACCTGTTCGCCCAGCCAGGCGCCCAGGGTGGCGGCGAGTCCGGTGGCGGCGGCTCCGCCGCCGGCACCGAGGGCCGCAGTCCAGCGGCTTCCATGGGAGGTCCTGTGATCGGGGTCGGTGTTCGACATCGCCCAGCGCATCGGCGCGCGCGCAGCGCGGCTTGAGGCGCGGGGCTCAGTCGGCCCGGGTCTCCAGCAGCGGATCCAGCGCGGCCCGGAACGCCTCGAAGGTTCCGGCGCGGATGGCGGCCCGGGCGTCCTCGAGAAGCTTCAAGTAGAACCTGAGGTTGTGGAGGGTGGCCAGGCGCGGGCCCAGGGCCTCGCCGCTCACGAACAGGTGGCGCAGGTAGGCCCGGGAGACGTCGCGCGTGAAGGCGCAGTCGTCGCCGGGGTCGAGCGGCCGGGCGTCGTCGCGAAAGCGCGCGTTCTTGATGTGGATCAGACCCTGGCGGGTGAAGATCACCCCATGGCGTGCGTTGCGGCTGGGCACGACGCAGTCGAAGAGGTCGACGCCGGCGGCGATGGCGTCGAGCAGGTCGACCGGGCGGCCCAGGCCCATCAGGTAGCGGGGCGCCGCCGGGGGCAGGGCCTCCTGGGCGGCGGCCACCAGGTCCACCCGGTGCGCCCGCTCTTCGCCGAGCCCCAGGCCGCCGTGGGCGTAGCCGTCGAAGCCGATCTCCGCGGTGGCGCGCGCGCTCTCGCGGCGCAGCGCCTCGGCGAGTCCGCCCTGGACGATGCCGAACAGCGCCTGGTCCGGGCGGCGGCGGGCGGCGGCCGCTCGCCGCGCCCAGCGCAGGGTCCGCTCCATGGCGCGCTCGAGCCGCGGCGCGTCCTCGTGGTCGCCCGGCGGCAGGCACTCGTCGAGGACCATGGCGATGTCCGGGCCCAGGGCCTCCTGGATGGCCACCACGCTCTCGGGGGTGAGTGTGCGCCGCGCGCCGTCCAGGGGCGAGGCGAAGGTGATGCCTTCCTCCGCGACCTTCACGCGGTGGGCGAGGGAGGTCACCTGGTAGCCGCCGCTGTCGGTGAGCCAGGGCCCGGTCCAGCCGGTGAAGCCGTGGAGGCCGCCCAGTCCGGCGACCACCTCCTCGCCCGGACGTTCGTGGAGGTGGTAGGTGTTCGCGAGCACGATCTGGGCGCCCAGGCGGCGCAGGTCGTCCATGGACACACCGCGGACGCTCCCGTAGGTGGCCACGCTCATGAAGGCGGGGGTCGAGACCTCGCCGTGGGGCGTGCGCAGGCGGCCGCAGCGGGCGGCGCCGTCCCGGGCCTCCAGGGCGAACCCGAAGGCCGTCGCCGCCTCCACCCGCTCTCCCGGACGTTCGACGGGCGAGGGGCTCACAGGATCAGCATCGCATCGCCGTAGGAGTAGAAGCGGTAGCCGGCGGCCACCGCCGCGCGGTAGGCGGCGAGCACGCGCTCGCGTCCGGCGAAGGCCGCCACCAGCATCAGCAGCGAGGAGCGGGGCAGGTGGAAGTTGGTGAGCAGCGCGTCCACCCCCCGGAAGCGCGCTCCGGGTCGCAGGAAGAGGTCGGTCTCCCCGCGGCCGGGCGTGACCTCGCGGTCTTCGGTGGCGCAGGTCTCGAGCACCCGACAGGTGGTGGTCCCGACCGCCACCACCCGCCCGCCGCGCTGGCGGGTGCGGGCGATGGCCCGGGCGGTCTCCTCGGGCAGGTGGTAGCGCTCCCGGTGGAGACGCCCCGAGGCCAGCTCCTTCTCGCCCACCGGCCGGAAGGTGCCGGGCCCGACGTGCAGCACCACCTCGGCGCGCTCGACGCCCCGGGCCGCGAGGTCGGCCAGCACGCGGTCGCTGAAGTGCAGCCCGGCGGTGGGGGCGGCCACCGCACCGGTCTCGCGGGCGAAGACGGTCTGGTAGCGGGCGTCGTCCCGGGCGTCCGGGCGCTCGCGCCGGATGTAGGGGGGCAGGGGGGCCTCGCCCATGGCGTCGGGGGAGGTGCCGGGCTCGAAGGCCAGCACGACCCGGCCATCTCCCAGGAGCGACATGATCTCCGCTTCCGCTCGGATTCCGCGGCCTTCGAAGCGGAACTTCGAGCCCACCCGGAGCTTTCCGCGGCAGCGGACCAGGGCCTCGAACCGGCCCTGGCCCCGGTCTTCCAGCACCAGGGCCTCGGCGGCGCCGCCGGTCTGCTTGGCGCCCCGGAGGCGGGCCGGCCGGACCCGGGTGGTGTTGACGACCAGCAGGTCGCCGGGCTCGAGCGCGCCCGGCAGCTCGCGCACCGAGGCGTGGCGGACCCCGCCGTCGGCGCGGGACAGGATCAGCAGGCGGCCGGCGTCGCGCTCGGCCGGGGGCTCCTGGGCGATCTGCTCCGGCGGCAGCGTGAAGTCGTAGTCCGCCAGGTCGGGCCGCGGGTCAGGAAGGCCCATGGCCGGCTCCGGACGACACCGGGGCGGGCGCCGGCGGCCCGGCGCGCAGCGCGTCCAGCAGGGCGGGCGCGTCGTGGATGGCGTCGTAGGAGAAGAGCACCTCGGCCACGGCGCCGGCGTCGCGGGCGATCTCGAGCTGGCGGAGCGCGCGCTCGGGCCGGCGCGCGAACAGCCAGACCCCCACGCCCGCCCAGATGCGCTCGGCGTCGGGACCGCTGGCGAAGGAGGCGACCTGGTAGCGGAACATGCGGTCGTCCAGCGTGTAGATCATGGCCACGGCGAAGTCGAGGAGCCCTTCCTCCAGCCAGCGCTTCCAGTCCTGGTAGAGGCTGAGGTAGGCGCGGTCGACGTGGCTGGCGACCGCGGCCGAGAGCTGCACGTCCGGGTTGGCGGCCCGGGTGGCGGTGCGGATGGCCGACACCACCTCGGTCACCCGCTCGCGCCGCCAGGCGTCCCAGCGGTTCGCGTTGGGCGCGCCGCCGGGGCCCGGGGGCTCGAGTCCGGTCTCGCGGCGGAAGCGGGCGGCGGCGGGCTCGCCGTAGCCGAAGTCGAGGCCGACCCCGAAGCGCGAGCCCGGGATGAAGGGCAGGACGTCGGGATAGCGGATGTAGTCGAGGTGGACGCCGGCCAGCCCGGGGTAGCGCTCGACCAGCTCGGCAAAGGTCGTGGCCAGGCGTTCGGACACGCCGGGCGCCGCCGGATCGAGATAGACGCCGCGGGTCCCCATGCGGTACCAGCGGCGATCGGGCTCGGGCACCTCGTTGCCCGGGTAGTCGAGGAGCGAGCGTCCGTGCTGATCCACCAGCACGATGCCGCGTCCCAGCTCGCGGAGGATCGGCGCGTCACCGTTGCGGCTCAGCGAGAGCGCGTTGACCCAGGCGTGGACCCGCAGACCCTCGGCCTCGGCGCGCTCGAGCAGCAGGGCCAGGGTGTCCACCCCCGTGCGCTCGCGAATCTCGCGGTAGGGGCCGGCGTCGGCCCAGCTCGAATCGAACCACGCGCGTCCTCCGCGGTAGACCTGGACGAAGAGGTCCGTGGCGCCCAGGGCCGCGGCGTCGGCCATCAGGGCCTCCACCCGTTCGGGCTCGTCGAGGACGCGCCGACTGCCTTCGCAGAGCACCCAGAGGCCGCGGACCGGCGCGCGAGCGCCGGCGTCCGGGCCGGTCTCCGCCGGGGGGACGGCCGGCTCGCGGGCCGCGGGCTCGCCGTCTGCGGGCCCGGTCGGTGCGGGCGCCTCGCCCCCACATCCCAGGGCCCAGAGCAGCGGAACCAGCGCCAGGGCAGCCGTCACCCACACCGGCACGCGGGCCCCGGACGCGCGCGGGCGCGTCGGGCTCAAGTACGGCGCCCAGGGGGCGATGGACCGTGAGGGATGCGAATCGATCAAGGCTCGAGAACCCTACCCGAGTGCCCGGGGCCGAACAAATGAGCGGGCGCCCGCGATTGACACGGGTGGACGCTCACGCACACTCGCTCGAGAGGTGGGGATGAGGGGAAGTTCGCCGTCCAGACCGACCCCCGGAGCGTCGACCGCTGCGTCCGCCGAGGCCGTCCAGGCCCCCGGCGAGCGGGGGTCCCGCGTGGCTGAGCCCCGCACCCGGCGTCGGGGATCGGCGGCCCTCGTCCTCGTGCTGGCCGCCGCCATGGGCGTGCTGTCCGGGGCGTCGACGCGCTCGGATACGGCCGAAGGGCTTCGCTTCGACGACCCGGCGGCGCTGCTGCGCGCGGCCCTCGAGGCCCGGGACGACGACATGCCCGCCCGCGCCGAGTGGCTCCTCACCGAGCTCTCCATGCGCCACGCCATCATCGCCGACCACGCCGACCGGCTGCGCGCCCGCCTGCTGCTCGACACCCGGCAGCCGGGCCAGGCGGTGGGGGTGCTGCTCGAGGCGCTGAAGCGCCACCGGACCTCGCCCCTCCGGGTCGACTTCTACGAGCTCCTCGGCGACGCCCGAAGCGGCTTCGGGGACGGGGAGGCCGCGCGCTCGGCCTGGCACTCGGCCCTCGAGGCCACCGACGACTCCGAGCGCCAGGCCTCGTTGTGGCGGGACACCGCCGAGTCGCTGGCCGCCGACGACAAGTCCGAGGAGGCCGCGGCCATCTGGCTGAAGCTCTGGACCGACTATCCCACCCGCGAGGCCTCCGAGCCCGCCGACGCGCGCCTGGACGAGCTCGAGAAGGCGCTCGGCCGCTCCCTGCGCGACGGGGCGGCCTGGCGCCGGCGCGGCGAGCGCCTGTTTCGCAGGCGTCACAACGAGGCCGCCCTGGCGGCCTTCGACCGCGCGCTCGCCGAGGAGCTGTCCGACCGGGAGCGGGCCCGCGCCGGCAACCAGCGGGCCCACACGCTCTTCCGGCTGCGACGCTACGACGAGGCGGTCCGGGCCTTCGGGGCCCTCGAGCAGAAGGACGACGTGCGGCTCTGGTACGCCCGGTCGCTGGCCCGGGCAGGGCGCGTCCCCGAGTCGGTGACCCACTTCGAGAAGCTCGCCGAGGAGAGCAGGAGCGAGATCGGCGTGCGCGCGCGCTTTCTGGCCGCGCTGCTGCTCGACGGCAAGGGCCACGGCGATCGCGCGCGCAAGTACTTCGAGAGCGTGGCCTCGGCCCGGCGCTACAGCGGTCTGGCCGGCGCCGCGCGCTGGCGCCTCGGCTGGGCGGCCTATCGCGGCGGCCGGTGGGGCGAGGCCGTGGGCTACCTCGAGCCGTTGATGGCCAACGGTCGGGGCGACGAGATCGCCGGACTGCGCGCGCGCTACTGGCGCGCCCGGGCCCTCGAGCGCCAGGGCGCGGAGACCGCCCAGGCCGAGTTCGAGGCCCTCGCCCGCGAGTTCCCCCTCACGTACTACGGGTGGCGTGCTCGCCACCGCCTGGAGATCCAGCCCAAGGCGGAGGGCGGCCGGCCCGACGACGGCAAGGCGGCGCTCTCGAGCGCCGACCTGGCCCGGCCCCGGATCCTGCTGGAGGCCGGCATGGTGGACGAGGCCATCGTCGAGCTCTCCCGGGTGCGCAGACGCGCCCGGGGGCTGGACGACCGCCTGGCGCTGGCCGAGCTCTACACCGAGGCCGGCGAGTACAACCGCGCCCAGCGACTCATGGTGGACGCCTACCAGGAGCCCCTGGCGCGGGGGCCGATCCCCGGAGCCGAGGCGGCCTGGTGGTACGCCTGGCCCACCGCCTACGCCGAGCTGGTGGATCGGGCCACGTCCGGGCCGGGCAGCGTGCCGCCCCAGCTGGTGTACTCGATCATGCGCGAGGAGAGCGGCTACCGCCCCAAGGTGCGCTCGGTCTCGGGCGCGCGCGGGCTGCTGCAGATCATGGAGCCCACGGCCCTGCGACTGGCGGCCGCGGTGGGTCGCAGCGACTTCGCCACGGACCAGCTGTTCGAGCCGAGCGTCAACATCCACCTGGGAACCCACTACCTGGGAGAGCTCTCCGAGCGGTTCCCGGGGCGCCTGTCCGCGGCCATCGCCAGCTACAACGCCGGGCCGAACGCCGTGGGCAGCTGGGTCGCCAGCGACGGCCACCGCGACGACGACGAGTGGGTCGAGTCGATTCCCTACGAGCAGACGCGGGGCTACGTGAGGCGCGTGCTGCGGAGCCTCTACGCCTACCGGGTGCTCTACTGAGCGGCCGGGGTATGTCGCAGGCCGGCAGCTCCGGGCCTGCGCTGTGGAGCGCACCGGAGCGCCGCTTCGACCTCGACGTCCTCGGCCTGGGCGAGAACTCCCTGGACACCCTCTGCGTGGTCGAGCGCATGCCGCGTCCGGGAGAGAGCCTGGCCGCTCTGCGCTGGCTGCTCTCGCCCGGCGGGCAGGTGGCCAGCGCGGTGCTCGCCTGTGCGCGCCTGGGGCTGCGCAGCGCCTACGCGGGCGCGGTGGGCGACGACCCCGCGGCCGAGGTCATCCTCCAGCCCCTGAAGGACGCGGGGGTGGACCTGGGCTGCGTGCGCAGCGTGGCCGGCGCCACCAGCCGCAGCGCGGTCATCCTGGTCGAGCGGTCGAGCGGCGAGCGCAGCGTGCTGGGCTTCCGCGACCCGCGTCTGGCCCTGCGTCCGGGCGACCTGGACGAGTCCGCCCTCGGCCGGGCGCGGGTGCTCCACCTGGACGCCGTGGATCCGGACGCCTCGGCCTGGGCGGCCCGGCGCGCGGGCGAGGCCGGGGTCGCGGTGGTGCTCGACGCCGATGCCGCCGCCCCGGGCATCGAGGCGCTCCTGCCCCTGGTGGATTTTCCTATCGTGTCGCGCTCGTTCGCCGAAGAGTGGGGTGGAACGGGCTCGGTGCGCGACGGTCTGGACGCCGTGACCGGCCCGAGGACGCGCCTGGCCGTGGCCACCCTGGGAGCCGACGGCGCGCTCGCCCGCAGCCGGCAGGGCTGGATCGAGACGGCGGCCTGCGAGGTCGCCGTCACCGACACCACCGGCGCCGGCGATGCGTTCCACGCCGGCTTCATCTGGGGACTGTTGCAGGGCCGCGACGCGTCCGGAGTCCTGCGGGCCGCCCACGCGGTGGCCGCGCTCAACTGCACGGCCCTCGGCGCCCAGGACGGGTTGCCCGGCGTCGAGGATCTCCTGCGGTTCGAGCGGGGCGAGCGCGTGAGGTCGGGGCCCGCCGATCGGAGGTGACGCGATGGCGAGCGGGGGCGGATCCAAGCTCGGGGCGGTGTTGTTGGTCGCGATCGTGCTCGGCGGTCTCGGCGGCTTCAACTACTACCGGAACATGCAGGCCGAGGTGCAGGAAGAGGGGCCCCGGCCGCTCGCGGGCTACGACGACGCGGGCCTGGCGGCCCTCGGCGAGGCCTATCGCATCGAGATCGAGGACCTGCAGCTTCGCCGCGCCACCCTGCGTTCGAGCGCCGATCCGGACGCCGCCAAGGGCGCCTTCATCGGCGACAACGTGAAGCAGTTCGAGCAGGTCCAGAGGTCGAGCCGCGCCCTGCGAGACCTGCTCGGCGAGATCGCCGAGCGCCAGGGCCGCCTGGCGGAGATCGAGCGCGAGCAGCAGGCCCGATCGCGCTCGGCCGGCGCCGGGATGACGCTGCACCTCCAGCGCCTCTTCACCATCTAGCCGGAAGTCCGCCAGCAGACTCGATTCTGGCGCCTAGTCCTCTTCGACTTCCAGCTCGGTCTCGGCTTCGATGTCGGCCGCGTCGAACAGGGCGTCGGCGTCGCCGCCCTCTGCGGGGGCCCGGCCGGCCAGGCGCGTCGAGAGCTCCTCGTCCACGTCGCCCGCCGGGCGCGCCGGGCGCTCGTCCTCCTCCTCGAGCAGCGGGGCCATGGGGCGCACCGCGGCGCGCAGCGGGTCGGGCGCGGCGCCCTTGCGCGGCGGCTTGGGCCGGTTGCGCTGATCGACCCCGCACTTCGGGCAGATGGGCTCGGGCCGGTTCAGGTCGTAGAACTTGGCTCCGCACTCGAAGCACGTGTACTTGGTCCCGAGCGGCGAGGTCGGCGGCTCGCTCGGGCCGGTCGCCACCTGGGGCCGCTTCCTGGGCGTCTTCTTCCGCGCGGGCTTCTTCGCGGCCTTGGCCGGCTTGGCCGGCTTCGCCGGCTTGGCGGGCTTCGGCTCGGCCTTGGCCGCCGCCTTGCGGGCGGGCGCCTTGGCCGCGGCCTTCTTCCTGGCCGGAGCCTTCTTCTTCGCGGCGGTCTTCTTCGGAGCCTTCCTGGCCGCCTTCTTCTTGGCGACCTTCCGGGCCGCCTTCTTCTTGACTGCGGCCTTCTTGACGGCCTTCTTCTTGGTCACCTTCTTCGCGGCCTTCTTGGTCGCCTTCTTCCCGGCGACTTTCCTGGCCGCCTTCTTCCGGGCGACCTTCTTCTTCTTCGTTGCCTTCTTCTTCGTAGGGCTCATGGGGCCGTTCCCGCTTGGACTCGGATGATCGAGGGGGCCTGGTCGTAGCGGCTGAGGCCGGAGGTGGCCGCGTCGCCGGGTCCGTCGATCTGCGAGTGGTCGATCTCGATCCGCTGGTCCTCTGGCGGCGGCTCGATGCCCGCCTCGGAGAGCCACCGCCGGTACTCCGCGACCAGATCGCGGCGTGCCGAGCTCGGGGATTCGGGGCCCTCTGCATTCTTGATGGGGGAGAACTCTTCGCTCGCCCGCGTCTCGACTAGACAGGTCTGGCGCGCGGCGGGCAGGGCGTCGAACACGAAGCGTTCGAGCTTGTAGCCGTTGGGCTCGTCGGGCCGGACGGGCTCGCCGCGGGCGTCGACGCAGGGAATCTTCTTGGCGGAGGCGTGGTAGGGCAGCCAGCGGTCCGCGTCGCCGGCGATGCGGCGCACGAAGTCCGTTGCCAGCAGGTGGATCGCCGGGCTGCCGGCCCAGTAGACGAGCTTCCCGCCGGCGTCGCGGGCGTTGCGGAGCTCGTCGTCCAGCTCGGTGTACTCCACGATCGCGGTCACGCCGTCCACCAGCACCACGACCCCCCACTTGACGTCGGGATCGGGCTTGCGCAGCACCTTGCAGGACATCTCGGCGCCCTGGGCTTCGTGGAGGCCCAGGTAGACCGGGTCGCCCACCTGGACGAGCGGGTTGTCCACCTGGAAGTAGGAGAGGGTGTCGACGCCCCGGCGCTCCATGTCGTCGAGGGCGCCGGAGCTCACCAGCGCCGTCAGCGAGCCGCCGTGGCCGTTGGGGCTCTCGAAGATGCGGTCGCGGCTCTCGAGCACGAGCCGGCCGTCGAAGTCGAAGGCCGGCACCATGTCCTGGGCGAAGATGAAGACGTCGCCGGGGTCGAGCCCGAAGCAGGCGTGCTCCTCGAACAGCGCCCGGGTCGCCGCGTCGGTGGCGGCGCTGGTCATCACGTACCAGGGCACGACGGCCCCGTGGCGCCGGGCGAGGCCGCGGATCTTCTGGGCGTGGATCTCGAACAGGCAGCGGTCGCTGATGGGGCCGACGGGGTAGGCGCCCTTGGGCCCGTCGAAGCCGAGGCGGGTGCCCTGGCCGCCGGCCACCACGAAGGCCGCCACGCGGCCCTCGGAAAGCATGGCTTCCCCGCGGGACCGAGCGCTCTCGCGGACGGCGGGGTCGCCGCCGTGCTCGGGAAGCTCGATCACCGGGGCCGGCTCGAGCTTGCGCGCGGGAGGCTTGTCCGCGAGCCCGGCGATGGCCACGGACTGGGCGGCGACCAGGTCCGCCAGGGTGGGCGCCAGGCGTGTCGTCTGGGCCAGCAGCCGCTGACGGCCGGCCGAATCGAGATCCTCCCAGAAGGCGAATACGTGCTCCTGGCCGGCATCGCGGAAGGCCTGCCGGAGATTCCCGGGCACAGCGGCCGTTTGAGGGTCTCGCTCGATTTTGGACGACTCCGAAGCTCGGTAGAGGCGCGTCAATGCGCTGCGGGGAGAACATCCCCATGTCTCTCGCGGCCGGACATAGCACACGCGGTCGGCGCGGGGAACAGGGCCGACCGGCAGCTGCAGTTTTCTTTGTGATTCCAGAGCGATCGGGCGGCTGCTGCGAGTCCGGCCACCCGGGGGCGGCGCGTCTACGCCGCTCAGGGGAGCAATTCCTGATTTGACATAATATATCTTATCGGACGTTATCGATGTAGTCCCAAGATAGAGATGTCCGGTTTCTCCAAAGTAGAAATGTCCGCTTTCTCCAGTGGCCCGGGGTACTCCCGCGGACATGGAGACCGTGACGTTGAGCTACGAGGAGCTGGATCGCGTGGGCGTGATCGAGCGAGTGATCGAGAAGCGGCTGACGCAGCTTGAAGCGGCGCGGATGCTGGGCGTGACGAGCCGCCAGGTGCGGCGGCTGCGGGACGCCTACGTGTCGGACGGCGCCCTGGGGCTGGCGTCGAAGCATCGGGGGGTCGTCCGAGCAATCGGCGCTTGTCCTCGGCGCTGCGCCGGGAAGCGGTGGCGCTGGCCCGGTCGCGCTACGAGGGCTTCGGTCC
>JBNLVL010000038.1:0-25783 GCA_050618075.1 Myxococcota bacterium | reverse complement strand
CTGCTGCTGCGCCACACGGCGGCGAACCACAAGCGCCAGACGATCGCGTTCTCGAAGCGTCGGCAGGGGGCGCTGTACCGGGCGGCGATCTTCATGGTGTGGCGGAACTACGTGAAGTGGAGCGCGGAGGGGACGAAGAAGCCGCCGCCGGGGGTGCGGATCGGGGTCATCGGGGAGCGGCAGTCGGTGGCGGGGCTGCTCGAGGGGCGGCGGTTCCCGTGGCGGACCTCGCTCCGGGGCTGGCTCGAGCGCTGCTACTACGGGCGCATCCCGACGCGCGCGGTTCCCAACGGCAGGACTCACGCGCTGCGGTACGCGGTCTAGAGGGTCGAGAGCGGGCCCTGACTCTGCCCAGGGAGGCCTGCAGCGGTCGCCTCGTACGGACTCAGGCGCATTCTTCGAGCCACGATTCAGTCGCCGAAGATGTCGAGGATGTCGCTGCCTCGGACGTAGCGCGACGGGTGGATGGCCTCGGACAGCTCGTCCCGGGTGATGCCTTCGGGCTTGATGGCTTCCAGCCAGCGCGCCTGGATGCGGCGGTATTCCTCGCGCGAGAGTCCCGAGTTGCGGTGGTTGTGGAAGAGCCTGTCCAGCTCCAGCAGCGCCTGGTGGGCCTCGAACTGGCCGCTCGGCCGGTTCTTCACGTAGCGACGGAATTCGAACCCCACGATGCGCCTGGCGCGGGTGTCGCGCCGGTAGTCGTCGAGGGCTCCTTGCAGGACCTCCCGGATCCGCGCCGCGTGGTCTCCTCGTTCACCGAAGAGGCGGTGGTAGGAGAGCGCTGCCGCCTCGGTCGAGTCGGCCATCAGGCGCTCGGACGCCACGCGGAGCGGCGTGGCCGGCGGCCGCACGTCGTCGATGATGGCCGCGCCCTCCCGCTGGCTCGCGAGCTCGCCGGGGTCGAGCTCGCGCAGGCCGATGCCGATGGTCTCGAGCGCGGCCTCGTCGAGGGCGGCGAAGGTCACGGGCATGGGCTGGGGCGTGCCCGGCGGAATGATGTACATGTCGGCTGCCAGGTCCGCAGCGGAGGGGCCTTCGGGCTTGATCAGGGTGAAGGTCTCGAAGACCCCGAACTCCTGGCCGGCAACCTCGACTCCGGTGCCCTTCAGGCGGATGTCACCTCCGTCGATGGGCGCGAAGCTGCGGTTGATCGCCGCCACCGGGTAGACGAGGGTCCCGTCCGCCCCCCGCAGCGAGTCCGGCGCATCCAGCGGGTCGGGCAGGCCGAACAGCGGGTCTCGTCCCTCGTCGACGAGGACGAGGTTGTTGGTCTCGATCTCCAGGTTGTTGGCGACGATCTGGGTGCCGGAGTCGCGGACCTCGGCGCCCGAGGACTGGACCATGCGCCCGCCGTCGCGGCGTCGGATGTGGACCTCCGGCGCGACCAGGGCCAGGGTGCCCGCCACGGCGAGGTCGGCCACGACCACCTTGCCCGGGCCCACGCCGGCGGCGGGGTCGCCCCGGCCCTGGCTCTCCACGCGCAGGGAGCCGTCGACGGCCATCCGCACCTGTTCGCCGAACACGACCTTGCCGTTGTCGCTCTGGAACAGGAACTCGTCGACGAGGCTGTCGCCTTCGGCCTCGACGATCGCGGTGCGCGGGACGTCGGTCTCCTTGCGCCGGATCACCAGGTTCCCGTCGGTGCGCAGGGTGAGGCGTTCGGGGTTCGGGTCCGTCGGGTCGAGCTTGTAGGACGGGATCTTGCGCAGCTCCAGCAGGGTGTCGCCCAGGTCGGATCGGTCCGCGAAGCCGGCCTCGGTGAGCGCGGTGGCCGGCGGCTGGCCGAGGATGACCTCGAGGCGATCGAAAGGCGAGTGGACGCCCACGTCGTTCGCGAAGCGCAGCCGTTCGTTCACCTTGACCTCGAGGCTCCTTCCGAAGTCCACGGCGTCGCCGCCGAAGGCCTCGACGGTGTCGCGGAAGACCACCTCGGTGCCCTTCAGCCGCACGTTGGCGCCGATCGCCACGGGGCTGCGGTAGGTCTGCTGGCCCGTGGTGCGGATGCTCGAGAGGCTGTACTCGTCGGCGGCGAGGCCCGACGCGCGGTCGGTCTGCTCGGTGGCGAGGAGGATGCGTCCGACGCCGTCCCCGTCGGGGATCACGACGTCGTCGTCGTCTCCGGGGCGCTTCGGCTCGAAGAAGGGCTGGTCCGCCGTGACCACGAGGCTCACGAGGTCGAGGGAGTGGTCGCGCACGTCCTCGTCGATGTCGATGACCACGTGATCGTTCGCGAACAGGCGCAGGTCCGTGAAGAGCAGGCGGTCGGCCAGCTCCTTCTCGATCACGATGTCCTCGGAGGCCGAAAAGAGCCTGACCTTGGCGCCCGCGAGGGCCCCGCCGAGCTGGCCGGCCTCGACCATGAAGTCCGGGCGGAAGATCGTGCTCTCCTGGGTGAGGTCGATGCGCGCGGGACGCGAGCCCACGCCCGCGCGCCCGTTCAGCTGGAGGGCCGTTCCGCCCACGATCATCGGGCCGGGGCCCGTCCTCCGCAGGTCCACGCGCTGGGCCTGCAGGATGAACTCCTCGGGCTCCGGGTCGGGGTCTCCCAGCAGCGGATCGTCGATGATGTCGTCGAACGACAGGAGCGGGTTCGTGATGGAGATGATGCTGTTCTCGGCCAGTCCGTCGCTGGAGGCGGTCAGGGTCACGCTGTTCGCGGCCAGACGCCCCAGCGCGTCGAGGGTGATGGTCCCCTCCTCGGAGGTGACCCGGAGCTCGTCGAGCACTCCGTCGTCGATGGTGATCTGACCGCCATCCGGAAGATCGTCGTCGGTGAGGTTCGCGTCCTGTCGGAAGACGAGGCGCGTGTCGGTCTCGGAGGAGACGTTGCTCTCGCCGATGAAGGTGAAGGTGATGTCGGCGTCGGTGGCCACCACCCGCGGCCCGGTCTCGGGCGTGGCGTTCGAGGAGGCGCCTCCGTTGCCCGCCAGCAGGCGGACCGTCTCGCCCTGGAGGGTGACGTCTCCCGCCAGCCTGAGGTCCATGCCCTCGCGCCCGTTGCCGCCGGCCTTCAGCCGCAGCTGTTCGTCCGTGACGATCGAGATGGGACCGCCGAGGGCCACTTCTTCGAGGACCATCTCCTGCTGGGCACTCGCGTTCAGGGCCTCGAACGTATAGGCGTTCGGGCCCCAGATCACGGTGCGCGCATAGGGATCGCCGTCCTCGTCGGTGGCGGTGCTCACCCCCGAGGCATTCGACTTCACGTTGAGGGTCATGTTGGCGCCCTCGATGCGCGAGAGGAGGGCGCCGTCGCTGACGTCGATGCCGGCGCGGCTCGTCGCCAGCTCGTACTCCACCGCCAGCGCCTCGTCGGCGAAGCCGGTGGTCTGACCGTTGTCCGCGAGGTCGCCCGAGCCGAACTTGTCGAGGGTGGGCAGCTCGTCCAGGGTCCAGTCGGCCTCCTGCTCCATCACCAGGCTGATCGGCGAAGTGCCGTTGGAGCCCGTGAGGTTGCCGCCGCCGTCCACGCTCGGAAGGGTGAACTCGTCCTCGGAGACGTACCCCTCCAGATACAGGTTGTCCGAGGCGTCGATGCCGGGGGCGTCGCCCCCGTCGCGGGCGTCCTCCCGCTCCGCGGTGAGGAAGATGTCGTCGCCGAGGATCACCACGTCGCCGTCCAGGGCGGTGAAGTCGAGGTCGATGGGCTCGAGCGGATCGGGGTCGTCTTCGCCGTCCTCGCCGTCGAGCCGCTCGGTGATCGCGGTGACGGAGACCTCGGGGCCGCTCAGGATCAGCAGGCGGTCCTCACCCGGAACGTCGTTCTCGTCCAGGCCCGGCAGGATCGACAGGTCCTCGATCTCGATCGACTGCAGTGACGAGCCGTCGATCGGCTCGAAGTCGGAGCGCACCGCCAGAGTCATCGGGAAGCGGCCCGCCCCGAAGAAGTCCGACTCGGGGATCGTGCGATCGGTCAGGTCGTCGTCCTGGTGCAGGACGAACACGTCGGGGTTGGTGTCCTGGATCTCGCCGCCTACGAGGGGGCCGCGGAACACCGGCTCCTTGCTCTCGTCGTCGGTGTGGACCGTGACGCGTCCTCCCCCGTTGCCGTCGGCGTCGGTCGTGGCTTCGAGGCGGATCTCCGCGGCGGAGATGGAGACCGGATCGTCCTGGCTCTGGTCGAAGGTCAGGGAGCCGACCCGGCCGAAGGCCGCCCGCAGGGTGATCCGCGACGCGTCGGGGTCGGTGAACTCGAAGCCGTCGACGATCTGCTGGGTGACCTGGAAGTCGTCCACCCCGCCCACGTCGGCCGTCCGCACCAGGAAGGGGTTCTCGTTGGGGCGGGTCTGGACGTCGGTGCGGCCGATCAGGGTGAGGTCCCGGTTCGTTCCGCTCACCTGCTCCGCGATGGTGGCGATCTCGACGGCGCCGTCGTCGGAGCGGAAGGCCAGGGCCATGTCGCCGTCGGGGTCGCCGCCGTCGACCAGGCCGTCGGAGAGGTAGTCGAGGGTGGTGCTGAAGGGAACGCCCGGGTCGCCGGGGATGTCGGGGTCGGGCGAGACCGGGGTGATGGTGTCCGCGTCGATGGTGGAGTCCTGCCTCCAGACGAGGGAGTCGGTCTCGAAGACCACGTTGTCGCCGTCGAACTCGATGGCAGCGGAGGTATTCTTGTTCTCGAAGTCGTCGTCGGAGAGCGACGAGGAGCCGTCTCCCGACTGGACGATCACACGGCTCGCCTTGATCCGGGTCTCCTCGTCGGGGTCGCTGCCGTCCAGGACGAGGACGCCTTCACCTCCGAAGCCCGCGTGCAGGCGCAGCGTGCCCCCGTCCTCGACCGCGATCTGGTCCACGAGGTCGGAGTCCACGCGCAGGGTCTCGTCGACCCGCAGCTCGAGGTCGGCGGGAGTGATCGTGCCCAGCGCCGGGCCGATCACGATCGCGGGATCGGTCTCGTCGTCCCCTTCGCCGGCGCGCAGGATCAGGTCCTGACCGGCGATCTTGCCGGCCGTCGCGGCGTCCTGGAGGGTGAGCTTCCCGTCGGCGGAGCGCAGCGTGAGCTCCGCCCCGGCGTTCAGGGTGGGGACCGGCTGGCCGCCGGTGTCGTCGTAGTCGGCGTCCTGGACGAGCTTGTAGGTCTGGGTGTTCCCTTCGACGAGCCCGTCGAAGATGTCCACCTCGGCGGCCAGGCGGATGAGCTGCGGGTCGTCCGGGTCCGGGTTGCCGTCGTCGTCCACGCCGAAGCTGTCGCGCTGTCCGTTGCGTCCGTCGCCGGCCCGCAGGACGACCTCCTCACCGGTGATCGTCGAGCCCTGGCCGTCGGCGATGGCGATGCTCACGTCCGACGGGGTGAGCTCGGCCAGCTTGTCCTCGTTCGTGGTGCTCTCGAGGGTGCGGCCGGCGCGGATGCGGGCCCGGCTCCTGGCATCGAGGTCGAGCGTCCCCGAGGCCGCGAGCCCCTCGTCGAGGTCGATCAGGACCTCGTCGATCGCGTCGATCTCCAGGGTGGAGCCGGCGTCGACGGTCAGGCTCCGGCCGGAGAGGATGACGTCGACGTCCTCGTTCACGCTGCGGTCGCAGGGCGTCGAGGCGCAGTTGGAGATGCGCAGGTTCAGGTCCTGGTCGCCGCCGAAGAGCCGGATCTCTCCGCCGCCCGGAGACACGATCTCCAGATCGTCGCGGGACTCGCCGATGACCATGCTCTGGGTGTCGCGCAGCCCCGGGATGCCGGAGCGGCCCAGGTCGAGCCCGCCTTCGCCCACCCGGAGGTCCGCCTCGAGGCTGATGTCCCGGGCGTCGATCTGGACGAAGTTGCCGGAGTCGTCCGCGTCGGTGAAGTCGAGGTCGAGCGGGCTGCCGTCCAGCGTGGCGATCGTCAGCGTGCCGCGCGCCCGCATGCCGGCGCCTCCGCCGTCGGTCGAGATCGACTTGCGGATGGTGAGCCGGCCGCTGTCGCTGTTCGGGCCGCTGCCGGTCACCCGGTCGTCGGCCGCGACCGGATTCTCCGCGATCATCAGGATGCTGCCGCCGTCGGTCTCGATCGTGCCGGCGGGAACGCTGCCGTCCTCCTTGAAGCGGATGTTCCGGCCCTGGGCCTGGAGCTGGCCGCCGCCGGTGTCGATCGAGACGCCGGCCTCGACCGTGACGTTGCCGAGCTCGGCCTGGCGGTTGCCCACCAGGCCGCCGTCGGCGGCCGGCGCGGTCTGGCCCAGCTCGGGCTGGACGCTCGGCACCCGGAGCAGCCCGCCGCTGGCTTCGGCCGCGTCGGCCCGCAGCTCGTTCACCGACTGGGAGATGGCGCCCAGCTCGTTGTCGTTGGCCACCAGGAACAGGTTCAACGCGTAGGGGGCGTCCTCCACCACCCCGATGTCCTCCTGGACCACGATGTCGTTGGCCGCCAGCATCACGAGCGAGCCGCCGTCGGCGATGGGGTTCTCGATGAGGATCGGCGCCTCGACGCTGATGTTGCCGACGTCGTCTCCCACCGCGTTGAAGGTGTCGGTGGTGACCAGCACCGACGTCCCCTGCTCGAGGGCCTCCACCAGGGAGCTGGCGGAGACGGTGGCCGGCGGTCCATCGGACTGGAAGAGGGCGAGGATCGGCAGCCGCGAGCCCGTGCTGTCGTCGAGGGAGATCTCCCCGGAGCCGGTGTCCGTGTCGTCGGCGTTCGGGTCCGAGACCTCCACGATCCGCACGTTGCTCGGGTCCAGGAGCCAGGTTCCCGCCTTGCCTTCGGCCGCCGAGACGTCGGCCGCCTGCAGCACCTGCAGGGTCTGCTTGGCCGAGGTCTCCACGAGCCCGCCGTCGCCGCCTTCGGAGCCGCCCCGCGCGCTCATCTCCGCGCCGACCAAGGAGTAGTTGTCCGACCAGACGACGGCCGCGCCGCCGTCGCCCTCGCGCAGGGCGTCGGCACGCACGCGGGTCTCGGTGTCGAGGGCGGTGACCTGGGCTGCGCGCAGCCCCTCGCCCCCCTGGAAGCCGCCGCCGATCCGGATCTGGCCGCCGCCGGAGTCGCCCGAGGCGTCGATCTCCGCGCCCAGGGTGCGGATGGTGTCGCCCAGCACCACGATGTCGCCGCCGGTCCTGCCCTCGCGCGCGTCGCTCGCGTCGAGCTTCCCCGAGACCGCGACGTCGTCGGCCTCCACGTGGATCTGGTCCGCGCGCGCCCGGCTCGACTCGCGCAGCGCGAGGGCCAGCCCGTCGCCGGCCGCGAGCCGCGCCCGGCCGCGGCGGGCGACGATGTGCCCCGTGTTCTCGACGGCCGGACCCTCGAGGTCGCCGACCTCGCCGACCTTGATGCGCACGTCGCTCTCGGGATGGCCGATCCAGACGGTGTCGCCCGCGAGCACGGCGACGTCGCCGTCCCGGGCGGCGAGCCGGCCGTGGTTGGCCACGCTGCGCCCGACCAGCGCGATCGCGTCGGCCTCGATGCGGCCCGCGTTCTCCACCCGGCCCGAGACCTGGCGGAAGCGGTCGTTGCCGCGTGCGAAGTCGTCGTCGCCCAGGCGGCCGGCGGCCGCCACCAGGCGACCCACGTCCACCACGGCGTGGCCGCCGAAGTAGACGCCCGCGGAGTTCACGATGTAGACCTGACCGTTGGCCTTGAGGGTTCCGTCGATCCGGGTGGGCGCCGAGTCGTCCACGCGGTTCATCACCCGCGCCTTCTTGCCGGGCTGCACGAACCTGACCTTCTCGCCCTGGCCGATGTCGAAGGAGTCCCAGTCGATGATGGCGCCGTGGCTGGCCTTGATGCGGGTCTTGTGGCCCTTCTGGCTGATCTTCACCCTGCCCTTGGAGACCTTGCCGCCCTTGGGACCCGCCATGGCGGGCGGGGCGACGAGCAGGGCGACCACGAGCCCGGCCATGGCCGCGCGCAGCGCCGCGAAAAGGAGCGGGCCGGTGGGGCGAGCGATGGGGCGAGCGGCGGGGCGGGAGGCGGTTCGGTGGGTCGCTCTTCGTCGTCTCATGCGCATGGTTCCCATCAGTACAGGATGCTGAAGAGGAAGTGGAAGCGGTCGTCTCCGACCTTGGTCCGGTCGCCCTTGGGGCCCGCGTTCTTCAACGCCCGGGCGTAGTCGGCCCGCGCGCGCAGGTGTCCGCCCAGCTGCAGCTCGAGCCCCACTCCGGCGCCGATCAGGGTGTCGTCGTCCTCGGGGGAGTTGCTGGGGACGTCGTAGCGCCAGGTGTGTCCGAAGTCGGCGAAGGCGCGGAACACGAGGTCCCAATCGGCCTGTCCGTAGGCCTGCTGGGGGACGGCGCGGAAGTCCCCGAGGAAGGGCACCCGATAGGGGCGCGGGCGCACGGGCAGGCTGCGGGCCAGGTGGAACCGGTACTCGACGGTGCCGACGGCCACGGAGTCGCCGGTGGCCAGGGAGTTGTCGTAGCCGCGCACGCTGAACAGGCCGCCGATCACCTGGCTGGCCTGGGGGATGAGACGGCGGTCGAAGGCCCACTGCCCGTTGCTCGAGAGGTGGATCTCGTGGGCCAGGGTCGAGCTGCCGGGCGTCGAAGGGTCGGCCCAGGCCTTGGGGTTGAGCAGGGGCTCCAGGAAGTGGCTGGCCTGGAAGTCCCATTTGAACAGCACCCAGCGCCGGTCGGGCTGCAGGCGTCCGAGGAGCGCGACGTCCCCCTTCAGCCGGTTGGCCGTGCCCTCGACCGAGGTCTCGAGCCGGAAGCTCGACACCTGGTCGTAGCGCTCGCTGCGCAGGCCCAGCTCCGGAAGCATCAGGTAGATGTCGGAGACGTCGGCCTCGGTGGTGTCGTTGTCGATGCTCACCGAGCGGCCCGTGAAGCGGAAGAACGTGTCGAGGAAGAAGCTCCGCCGCTGCCAGAGGGTGTACTCGAGGTCGACCCCCAGGTCCCACTCGCGGGCCTCGATGTCGTCGGTGTAGTCCACGCCGTTGGACTTCGATTCGTTCCAGGAGCCGAACACGCCCCAGCGGAGGTCGTCCACGCCGATCCACGGGATGTCGTCCCGGGGGAGCCAGTCGAGCCAGCGATTGTCGTCGTCGTCGGACAGCCAGCGCGGTCGTCGCGACGAGAACCAGGGGGCCTGGTAGCTCACGTTCACGGCGTTCACGTCGTCGAAGCCGGCGTTCAGGTACTCGACGGCGAGGATGTCGTCGTGGTTGGTGAGCTGCTGGTGGATCGCGCCCATGCGCGTCTGCCACGGGTTCGTCTGGTCGGTCCCGGAGTCGGTCGTCTGGGCATAGACGTACCACGGGCGCGATTCGGTGATCCGGTAGTCCAGGCTGACGCCGCCGTCCTCGGCGGGAGCCAGCGCGGCCTCGACGTGACGGCCGGGGTGGCGGTTGAGCCGCTGGAGGTACTCGTCGAGGGCGCGCTCGTCGACCAGGGTCGTCGTGTCCGGTCGCGCGGTCTCGTCGGGCTGGATCGGGGAGTTCTCGCGGATGCGCCGGTGCACCGGATTGTCGATCCGCCACTCCGGCGAGAGCCGATCGCCCACGCCGATGCTGCGCAGGTCCCGCACCCGCGGCACCTCGACCCGGAGCCGCAGCACCGTGTCCCCCTGGCGCCGCAGGTCGTCCTCGGTCTCGATGTCGATGTCCGCTTCGTGGGGACCCACGTAGACGCCCAGGACCCCGCGCTCGCGGAAGCGGCGGACGATCTGGTGCGCGATCTCGCCCACCGCGCTGGCGTAGAACGTCTGGGGCTGTGCGCTGGGCGAGGTGGGCAGCGGCAGGGGCTCGCCGGGCCGGCCGTCGGAGGGATCCGGGGCCACCCAGCCGCCCTCCCCGCGAGCCAGGGAGAACGGCGCTTCGAGCAGCTCGCGCAGGAGGGGGAGGTCGGCCTCGGGCGTGTCGTCGCCGGCGTAGCGCACGTCGAAGTGGCTGATCGCGTACGGGGGACCGTCGCCCTGGGCGGGCTCCACGGGCTCCGCGCCATGGGCCGCCCGACCGCCGAAGGCCAGCAGCCCTGCCAGGCCCAGGACGACGACGCGCGCGCACGCGGCGCGGGGCGCCGGAACCGTCATGGACCGGCCGTTCCGAGAACCAGCATGGGGCAGCTTCGCTCCGGGAAGATCGTGGGCCGGCACCATAGCGATCCTGGGGCGCAACGGCGCTGCCGAAGTCCCGGACCACTCTCCTGTTTCTGGGACACCGTTGACCCGAATCGGTTCGCTGGTTAGTCTACCGCCCGACCGGTCGGTCGGGGCCCCAGGCGGGAGCGTGATGAGCGAACAGCTGCCCAGCACCCGAGAGAAGATCCTGGACGTGGCCGAGGCGCTGTTCGCCCGGCGCGGCTTCTCGGGAGTGGGGATGCGCGAGGTCGCCGACCGGGTCGAGATCGGCAAGTCGACCCTCTTCCATCACTTCCGCTCCAAGCTGCAGCTCTACTGCCAGGTGCTCGACCGGGTGCTGTCCCGGATCGCCGTGGCCGTGCAGCCCAGCCTCAACTCCGACGCGCCCGCAGCCGAAAAGCTCACCCTGTGGCTCGATGCCCTCACCGACGCGCTGGCCGATCATCCGACCACGGCGCGCATTCTGCTCCGGGGACTCTTCGAGGACGATGATCTGCCCGACGCCGGAGATCCCGATGCCGATGCAGTGGGGCGAAGCGTGGAGTCGCTGATCGGTGGCTTCCAGGACCTCGTGCGTCTGGGCATCCGGGAAGGGGCCTTCCGGCCGCTGTCGGTGCCCGATGCCACCAAGACCGTGATCGGTGCGACGGTCTACCACTTCGCGTCGGGAGAGGTCGGTGAAGCCGTGACGGGCGCACCGGTCTTCTCGGCCGAATCGGTCCGTCGCCGCAGGCGCGAGGTGATCGACTTCGTGCGCAACGCCATGGCGGCTCCGGCCGCTCGAACCGAAATCTGAGGAGCAGTCAACGTGGAAAAGATCCTGGCCGACCATCGCCACCGCTTCGGCGACTTCGAAGTCGTCGACTTCGTCGACGAGCAGGAGGTCGAGGCCCTGCGGGCCCACCTCGACGTTCCGGCACCGGTGAACGTCCACTGGTCCTGGGAGTACGGCGAGACCGTGGCCGAGATGCGGCGGCTCTACGAGAAGGGCAAGGTCAACCAGTGGAACGCCGAGACCGACGTGGACTGGGACGCACCGGTGTCCAAGGACGAGTGGGTCATCAATCCCGAGGCGTCCATGCTGGCCCAGGTCACGAAGCTCATGGGCCAGGACGAGGCGACCCAGAAGGCCGCGGCGTTCGACGAGCTGGCCTTCACCATCTCCCAGCTGCTCCACGGCGAGCAGGCGGCGCTCCAGCTGTGCGGCCAGCTCACCAACGTCTGCGACGAGATGGACCAGAAGTGGTACGCGGCCAGCCAGGTCATCGACGAAGCCCGGCACATCGAGGTCTTCTCGAAGTTCCTGTCGCGCAAGATGGGCACCATCTACCCCATCGGGGGCACGCTCAAGGTCCTCCTCGACATGCTCCTCGAGGCCGAGGGCATGCAGAAGAAGGTCCTGGGCATGCAGACGCTCTTCGAGGGCATGGCCGTCGGCATCATGGACATGATGCGCCAGGAGTCGAGGAACGACTTCTTCACCGACGTGCTGGCCCGGGTGGAGCAGGACGAGTCGCGCCACGCGGCCTTCGGCGTGCTCAACATGCGACGCATCGTGCAGACGGCCTCGCCCGAGGAGATGGCCGAGATGGAGGACTGGGCGTTCGGCATCCTGGAGACGCTCAACGCCAACCAGCAGCTCGACATGCTCCGCCTGCTGGGCCCCAGATACGGCATCGACCCGGAGAACGTGGTGAAGATGACCACGGCGCTGCCGAACTTCGCCGAGATCAACAGCATGGCCTACATGCACACCGTCATTCCCAACCTCGTTCGCCTGGGGCTCATCACCGAGCGCACCGAGGACGAGTGGAAGCGGCTCGGCATGATGACCGAGCTGAGGCACGACCCGAGGAAGGAGCTTCCGATCTCCGGCTGAGTCCGGCCGAGTCCGGCCGAGTCCGGCGGAGGCGAGCTCGAGATCATCGGGGGAGGGCGCTCGCGCGTCCTCCCCCGACGTCATTCCGGAGAGTCCGCGTAGACCCGGGCCGCCTCCCGGATCGCCTCGCGCACGGAGCCGCGCAGCGACTCGGGCTCGAGCACCTCGGCCGAGGCTCCGAAGGACAGGATCCAGTCGCGCAGCTCCGAGCTCGCGCCGACCTGCATGGCGAGCACGACGTCGCCGCCGGGCTCCTCCGCCAGCGTCTGCGAAGGGTGCCAGGTCCGCTCCCGGATCTGGGTGGCCCGATCGGCCGCGAAGCGGATGCGCACGACCACGGCGGGCTCGCTCACCACGCCGAAGGCCTGGGCCACGTAGGCGTCGAAGTCGAAGTCCTCGGGCACGTCGAAGGGCTCGCCCGTGGACTCGATCCCGCGAATCCGGTCCACGGCGAAGGTCCGGAGCTCGCCGGACCGGTGGTCGTGTCCCAGCGCGTACAGCGCGCCGTCCCGGTACCAGACGCGATACGGGTCGAAGCTGCGCTCCCCCTCCTCGCCGGTGCGGCCGGTCCGGTAGACGATGCGCACGGAGCGCCGGGAGAGCACCGCCTCGTTGAGCGCCCGGATCACCTCCCGGGAGTCGCCGTAGCGTTTGTGGGGCCCCGGCAGCACGCGGAAGGCGTCGGAGAACTGCTCGAGGAAGCTCGAGAGCTCGGGGCCCAGGCCCGAGCGGATCTTGGCCAGGGCGGAGCGCACCGAGTCGTGGAAGACCGTGCCCTCCAGGGTGCGCAGCAGGTCCTCGCCGAAGGCCAGCGCCAGCAGCTCGTCGGTGGTGAAGGGCACGTCGCCCAGGGCGAAGCTGTCGAGAAGCTTGTAGAAGACCCGCCCGTCGCGCTTCTCGCTGGTGACCGGGAAGCCCGCGTACATCAGCGCGTCGAGGTCGCGGTAGACCGTGCGCCGGACGCACTCGAGCTCCTGGGCGAGCTGGTCGAGGCCCATGCCGCCGCGGCTCCGGGCCAGCAGCTGGATCAGCTGCCACTGTCGCGCGAGCTGGTCGCCTCGCATGGGTCCTCGTCCAGCGGGTCGTCGGAGAAGAAGCGCAGCAGGTCCTCCTCCTGGCGCTCCGCGTCGGCGAACCCGAGCTCGATCAGCGGGCGCGCGTAGTCGTCGTCGAACAGGAGATAGGAGAGGAGGTCCGATTCCCTGGGGCCCGAGCCCGAGCCGAAGATGCGCAGGAAGAACCGCAGGAAGGGCGAGCGGTCGAGCTTGCCCTTCTGCTGCTCGACCACCTCTCCGGCCAGGCGACCGAGGTCGACCGAGGGGCGGACCACCAGGTCGTGGATCTTCTGGATGGGGCGGGTCCGCACCGCGTTGAGCTGCTCGAGGAAGTCGCTCCCGAAGGCCTTCTTTCCCGAGTCGAGGATGTCGTTCACGAAGTGCATGCGCGAGAGGTCGGCGTCGACCGGGGAGAGCAGCAGCGCGTTCAGCACCTTGCCGAACAGGAAGCTCGGGTGGCCGAAGCCCTCGGTCCTCTGCTGGGCCAGGGCCTCGTTGACCGTGGGCGGCTGGGGGTGGGTGAGGCTCACGACCATGATCCGGTTCGCGCCCAGGCGCACCACCGGCGCGAGCGGGGTGTTGAGCCGCAGTCCGCCGTCGGCGTAGTAGCGGGCCCCGACCCGCACCGCGGGGAAGAGCAGCGGAATCGCGGCGGAGGCCAGGGCGTGGACCGGCATCAGGCGGATCGCCTGCATCCGGACGTTCTCCTGGTTGGCCCACGGCGGAAGCTCGCGGCCGGGCCGCTCGACGAAGACCACCGCCCGTCCGGTCGCGATCTGGGTGGCGGCCACGCAGACGGCGTCGATGAGTCCGTTCTGCAGGTTGGTCCGGATGCCGCGCCAGGGGATCCGCTCGACCACCAGCTTTTCCAGCGGCCGGGTGTCGAGCAGGCCGTAGAGGCGGTCCGGTCGGCGCCCCGCGCGCAGCTGCTCGGCGACCTTGCGCACGCCCAGCAGCCGGCGCGGCAGGCCGATCAGGTCGGAGGCGCTGAAGCGGAAGACCTCGTCCACGTGGAGGCCTTCCCAGATCCTCGAGAGCTGATCGCCCCGCCCGGCGCCCTGCTCGGCGGTCGCCGCCACGAAGCACGCGTGGATGGCGCCGACCGAGGTGCCGCCCACCACGTCGATGCGGGGCACGTGCCCCAGCTGCTTGGGAAGCCGCTCGAAGACGAAGCGCAGGACGCCGGCCTCGTAGGCGCCGCGGGCGCCGCCGCCCGCCAGCACCAGGGCGCGTCGGGGGGCTCCAGCCTGAGCGTCTGCGCTCGGACTCAACTCGGGTTGACCCGCTCCGAGTACTCGCCGCTGCGGGTGTCGACCTTCACCGTCTCGCCCTCCTTGATGAAGAGCGGGACCTGGATGACTGCGCCGGTCTCGAGGGTCGCCGGCTTGGTGGCGCCCGAGGCGGTGTCGCCCTTCACGCCGGGGTCGCACTGGGTGATGGTGAGCTCGACGAAGGCCGGAAGCTCGATGTTGATCGGCTTGCCCTTCCAGAACAGGATGTCGACCTGGGTGTTCTCCTTCAGGAACTTGATGGCGTCGCCCACGCCCTGCTCGGAGATCGGGATCTGGTCGTAGCTCTCGGTGTCCATGAACACGAGGTCGCTGCCGTCGTGGTAGAGGTACTGCATCTCGCGCTCTTCCACGTCGGCCTCGCCGACCTTCTCGCCCGAACGGAACGTCTTGTCCACGCTGCGCCCGGTGACCAGGTTCTTGACCTTGGTCCGGACGAAGGCGCCGCCCTTGCCCGGCTTCACGTGCTGGAAGTAGGTGATGGTGAACGGCTCTCCGTCGAGCTCGATCTTGAGTCCGTTCTTGAACTGGGAAGTGTCGATGGCCATGACTCGACTCGGCCCCTCATGGGTTGACTGCGGTTGCGGTTCGCGCCCGGGAGCGGGGTGGCTCGGGCTCGTGTCCGTGGGTTCGGGCCCCGGGCTGCGGCCGAGAGCGGCGCGGAGGATAGCGGCACCGCGGGGCGTTCGCCTCGGGTCGGCGGGGTGCGGAGTCCGGAGCCGGGCGCCCCGGGGCTCAGCGGTGCCGGTCGAGGAGCCGCTGGATGCTGCTCCGCACCTGGCGGGTCAGGTGCTCCACGAGCGCTTCGTCGTCGGCCGCGTCGGGCCCGAAGCGCTCGTGGAAGTCCGTCGGCTCGCCGTAGATCAGGTGGTAGGGCACGGGGTAGGGCAGCAGGCCCAGCGGGCCCAGCCACGGGAAGGTCGGTGTGATGGGCAGGCTGGGGAGCCCGAGGCGCCGGGCCAGGCCCTGGAAGTCGTGGAGCACCGGGGCCTGGTCGTCGGAGCCGATCACGGCCGTGGGCACGATGGGTGCGCCCGCGCGCAGCGCGTGGCGGACGAAGCCGGTGTGGAAGTGCTGGAGCCGATAGCGCTGGGTGATGTTCTTGCGGATCCCCGCCATGCCTTCGGGAAACACCAGCACGAGCTGCCCCTCGGCGAGCAGAGCCGCGAAGTTCTCCCGGGTGCCGACCACCTGGCCGAGGCGGGCCAGGAGCACGTTCACGAAGGGCAGGGTCCAGGCCCAGCGGTCCACGATGGCCCGGGGCAGGCGCAGCGGATCGCTGTGGCACAGCACGTCGGTCACGATCATGGCCCCGTCGAAGGGCAGCAGCCCTCCGTGGTTCGCGGCCAGGACGGCCGGGCCCGCGGACGGCACGTTCTCGAAGCCCGTGTGGCGCACCCGGAAGTAGAACCGGTGGAGGGCGCGGGCGAAGGGGTAGACCCGGGCGGCGACCTCCGGCGAGTAGCCGAAGCGCTCCGGGACGCCTCCGGGCGGCGCCGGGTGCGCGAGCTCGGAGAGCCGCTCCCGGTCCCACTCCGAGAGCCAGAGCTGCGACCAGCCCCGGCCCCAGCCCCAGCCCCAGCCCGGAGGCGAGGGCGGATCGATCGGCTCCCCGCGCGCCGCCGGCTCGTGTCCCAGCGCGGCCAGCCCCGCCAGGAAGGGGTCGTCCTCCGAGGTGTCGGCGAAGGGGTCCGACCCCAGGGCGACGTACCCGGGTCCAGCCGGTCCAGCCCGTCCACCCCGTCCGCCGGGTCCAGCCGGTCCAGCCGGTCCAGCCGGTCCAGCCGGTCCATTCGGTCCAGTCGGGTCGGGTGCGCGGGACTCGCCGGGGGGCTCGATTGCCGTGGTGGGCTCCTGGGGGGTCACGTCGCTGCTCCGGCCGCCCGGGGATCGGTCCACGGCTCGGGGCCCCGGCGCGACTCCAGCTCCTCGGCCAGGGCCGCCATCACCGACGCCCCCCGGTCCCGCGGCGCGTGCTCGAAGATCGAGAGCCCGCGCGACTGCGCCTCGTCGATCCGCACGTCGTACCCCACGACGGTCTGGGAGAGCTCCTTGGGGAAGCGGCGCTTGAGCGACTCGAGGACCTCGGCGGCCAGCTTCGTGCGGCGCTGGAACATGGGGATCACCATGCTGAGCCGCAGTCCGGGATGGCCGTAGCGCGTCCTCACGGTCCGTACGGTGCGCATCAGCTCGGCGCAGCCGTCGAGGGCGAGGAAGGTGAGCGGCACGGGGACCACCAGCTCGTCGGCGGCGCGCAGGATGTTCAGGGTCAGGGCGCCGAAGGTGGGCGGCGTGTCGAACAGCACGAAATCGTAGCCGGCCACCGGCCTGGCCCGGGCGAGGCGGGCGCTCAGCCGCAGGGTGGGGTCCTCGTCGTCGGGTTCCTCACCGCGGGTCCAGCCGGGGAACAGCGCCAGGGCCTTGTTGGCCACGATGACGTCGAGGCGGGGGAAGCGGGTGGCCAGCGCCGGCCAGTCGTCGGAGCGGCCGTCGCTGTCGAGGGACTCGGTCCCGCCTTCGCCCATGAGCTCGCCCACCAGGAGCTCGATGGCGCTGCGGCGTGCGTGGCGGGGGTCGAGCCCCAGGACCTTGCCGAGCTGTCCCTGGGGATCCATGTCGATGGCGAGCACGCGGTGGCCCCGGCGCGTGGCGAGGTGGACGGCGAGGTTGGCCACCAGCGTGGTCTTCCCGCTGCCACCCTTCTCGTTGACGAACGCGATCCGTCTGGGAATCGTCGTTCACCTCGCCTCGGGGGGAACGGCTGCGGCTGCAGGCGTGCGCGTCCCCCCGATGAACGCTTTCTAGTCCCGCGTCCCCGGAGTGTCAACCGAGGGCGGCGACGCTTGCGGGACATTCCTCCGGCCGCGGGCCGCAGGGCTCCGACGAGAAGGCCCCGCAGCGAGGTCGCTGCGGGGCCCAGGGAATCCCGGTCGATGTCCGACGGGCTCAGCCCTTGGCGTCGCCCACCGCCGACGTGAGCGCCGGCACCACCTCGAACAGGTCGGCCACCACACCGACGTCCGCCACCTCGAAGATGGGGGCGTCGGGGTCCTTGTTGATGGCGATGATGAAGTTCGAGGCCTTCATGCCCACCAGGTGCTGGATGGCGCCGGAGATGCCGCAGGCGATGTACAGCTTCGGCTGCACGACCTGGCCCGAGGAGCCCACCTGGTACTCGTGGGGCAGCCAGCCGGCGTCCACCACCGGGCGGGAGGCTCCCATGGCGCCGCCGAGTGCGTCGGCCAGGGGCTGGATCACCTCCTGGAACTTCTCGGGAGCGCCCACGCCCCGGCCGCCCGAGACGATGATGTCGGCCTTGGTGAGGTCGACGCCCTTGGACTCGGCCACCTTGACCTCGACGAACCGGGCGCGGATGCCGTCGGTGGGCACGTCGAGGGCCGTGGTCGAGCCGTCGGTCGAGCCCTCGAAGGCCGCGGTGGCGCCGGGCTGGACGGTGGCGACCACGGTTCCCGAGGCCGACAGCTCGGCGTCGAGCTTGCCGTTGAAGACCCGCCGATACAGCTTCAGGCCGTCGCCGTCCGCCTCGATCTTGAACGCGTCGCTGACGAACGCGGCGTCCAGGGCCGCGGCCACCCGGGGCGCCACGTCCCAGCCGCTGGGGGTGTTCGAGATGAGGATGAGGTCCGCGCCGGCCTTCTCGGCCGCCGCGCGGATGGCGGCGGTCCAGGCGTCCACGTTGTAGTTGGCGAAGGCCTCGCCGTCGACGACGAAGGTCTCCCCGCCGCCCTTGCCGGCGAACGCGGAGGCGGCGTCCGCGACGCCCTGGCCGATCACGAGGCTCTTCACCTCGCGACCGCCGATGCCCTGGGCGACCGCGGCCAGCTCGTAGCTGGCCTCGCGGATCGCCCCCTTCTGGATTTCCGTGACGATCAGGATGTTTCCCATGGTCGAGTCTCTCCGCGGGCTACAGGAGCCCGAGCTCCTTGATCTTGCCCATGAGGCCGCTCACGATCTCGTCGGTCGAGCCCTCGATCATGGCCGCACCCTCGCCCTTGGGCGGGGTGTAGATCTTGTTCACCTTCACCTTGGCGGCGCCGGCCCCCACCTGACCCGCCAGGCCGAGGTCGGCCGCGGTCTTGACGTCGATGGGCTTCTTCTTGGCCTTCATGATGCCCTTGAGCGACGCGTAGCGGACCTGGTTGGCGCCCGACTGCACCGCGATGAGGCAGGGCTTCGGCAGCTCCACCACCTCGAGGGCTCCCCCCTCGAGCTCGCGCTCGACGGTGATCGAGCCGTCCGCGGTGGTCGTGTTGTAGACCGCGGTCGCCGACGGGACGCCCGCGAGCTCGGCCAGCATGGGGGGGACCGCGGAGAGGTTGTCGTCGTCGGCCATCAGGCCGGCGAAGATCACGTCCGGGTTCTCCTCCTTGGCGATGGCCGCGAGCACCTTGGCGATGCCCAGACTGTCGGAGCCGTCGACCTCGGGATCCTTCACGTGGATCGCGCGGTCGGCGCCCATGCCCAGCGCGGTGCGCAGGGCCTGGGTCACGCGGTCGGGGCCGATGGAAACCACGACCACCTCGGCCTCGCCGGCGTCCTTGATCTGGAGCGCTTCCTCGAGGGCGTAGGTGTCGTAGCTGTTGATCTCGAACTTGATGTTGTCTTCCTGGATCCAGGCGCCATCGGAGCGGACGTCGAGTCGTGCGTCCGAGTGGGGGACCTGCTTCAGGCACACCATGACCTTCATGGGGGGACGAGCCTCCAGTTGTTTTGAGGATCGGGAAGGAGCGCCCGGCGCGGTGCAGGGGGCCCTCCGAAGCGGGCGGAACCCTAACGGACGCCCACTCGGATTTCAACGGGACAGATTGCTGCAGCCTCGGCAAAAAGCGTCTTTGATTCAATGCCTTACGGGCCAGCACCCGGTCGGCCGCCGGGGCCCGGGAAAGGCCCCTGCGCGGACCGCCGGCAGGCGCAGAAATCCGTCCTAAGGGCCCGACGGATCTGATATAAATCCCTTCGGGTGGAATCCAGCACAGCGCCTCGACCGAAGTGGCGCGGGCCGAGACGTTCGCGGCCCGCGCGCCAAGGGGCCCACAGCCACCCCCGCTCGCCCACGCCCAGATGGGTCCGAGAAGGACCCACGAAGGACCCGGAAGGAGACTGGACCCATGCCGGCACATCGGCCGAATCGCCTCGGAATGCCCCGCACGGGACGCGCCGCCCTGATCGCGCTCGCCCTGCTCGTCGGCGCCACCGCCATCACCGGTCTCCCCGGCTCCGCGACCTCCCAGGACAAGCGGCCGTCGGAGCTTCCCTACGACCAGCCAGGTGGCATCCCGTCGCTGGACCCGTCGTACCGCCAGCGCAGCCACAAGGTCGTGCTGATCACCGACCAGGCCCTGAACCCCCGGCTCACCACCCTCGAAGAGGGACAGCTCGTGGCCTGGATCAGCTACTCCAAGGTCCCCTCGGAGATCGTCTTCGAGCGTGAGGTGGCCCGGAACATGGTCTGCCACAGCCTCGTGAACTTCTCGATCGTGGACGACGAGATCCGGTCGTCTCCGATCCACCCCGGAGAGTTCGCGAGCTTCTGCGAGCTCAAGCCCGGGCGCTATCGCTACAAGGTGGTGAGGACCGATCCCAAGGCCAGCGGGCAGCAGGCCGCACGCAGCCGACTGGAAGGCGAGATCATCGTCGGCAATCCCGGCTGATTCCGGGCCCTCCCGGGGCGAGGACGGGGTCACCCTTTCGCGCCCGGATGCCACTCACCGCTGCCCAGGCCCGGTTGCGGGGCGGGCTGCGCCTCGCAACCATTCCTGCGGGGAGAGAGGACTTCCGGGTGTCAGCGACCTGCCGATTCTGCTCCACCGAGCTTCGTGAGACCTTCGTGGACCTGGGGATGAGTCCCCTGTGCCAGAGCCACGTGCCCCCCGAGAAGCTGGGGAGCATGGAGCCCTTCTTCCCGCTCCAGGTCTGGATCTGCCACGAGTGCCTGCTGGTGCAGCTCGAGGAGATCGTCGCCCCCGACGACATCTTCGGCACCGGCGACTACGCCTACTTCTCTTCGTACTCCGAGTCGTGGCTCGCCCACGCCCGGGACTACAGCGAGCAGATGCTGGAGCGGTTCGGCCTGGGGCCCGACCAGCGCGTGGTCGAGATCGCCAGCAACGACGGCTACCTGCTCCAGTGGTTCCACAAGAAGGGCATCCCGGTGCTGGGCATCGAGCCGGCGGCCAACTGCGCGGCGGCGGCCCGGGAGAAGGGCGTGGAGAGCGTGGTGGCCTTCTTCGGCCGGGAGACCGCCGAGCGGGTCCTGGAGGAGCACGGCGCGGCCAACCTGCTGCTCGGCAACAACGTCCTGGCCCACGTGCCCGACATCAACGACTTCGTGGGCGGGATGAAGGTGCTGCTGGCGCCGGACGGCGTCGTCACCATGGAGTTCCCGCACCTGCTCCGGCTGATGCGGGAGAACCAGTTCGACACCATCTACCACGAGCACTACACCTACCTCTCGTTCGGCACCGTGGAGAAGATCTTCGCGCACCACGGGCTCCTGCTCTTCGATGTGGAGGAGCTGCCGACCCACGGAGGCTCCCTGCGCATCTACGCGCGCCACGCGGAGAACTCCGCGCTGCCGGTGGGAGAGCGGGTGGGCGCGCTCCACGCCCGCGAGCGCGAGGCCGGGATGGACCGGCTCGAGGGCTACGCGGGCTTCGCCGAGCAGGTCCACGAGACCAAGCGCAAGCTGCTCGAGTTCCTGATCGCGGCCCGCCGGGAAGGCAAGCGCGTCGCGGGCTACGGAGCCCCCGGGAAGGGCAACACTCTGCTCAACTACTGCGGCGTTCGGACCGATTTCCTGGACTACACGGTGGATCGGAGTCCGCACAAGCAGGGCAACTTCCTGCCCGGGACGCGGATCCCGATCCTCCCGCCCGAGAAGGTCTTCGAGACGAAGCCCGACTATCTGCTGATCCTGCCCTGGAACCTGCGGTCCGAGATCATGGAGCAGATGGCCGGGATCCGGGAATGGGGCGGCCGGTTCGTGGTGCCGATCCCCGAGACCCGGGTCTTCGAGTAGCGAGGTTCACATGAAGGTCGTCCTCTTCTGCGGTGGCATGGGTCTGCGCCTGCGCGACTACTCCCAGAACACGCCGAAGCCGCTGGTGCCCATCGGCTACCGGCCCGTGCTCTGGCACCTGATGAACTACTACGCGTTCTACGGCCACAAGGACTTCGTCCTGTGCCTGGGCTACCAGGCCGACGCCATCAAGGAGTACTTCCTCAACTACCGGGAGACGGTCTCCAACGACTTCATCCTCTCGAACGGCGGTCGCAAGATCGAGATGCTGAGCGAGGACATCTCGGACTGGACGATCACGTTCGTCGACACCGGACTGCACTCGAACATCGGACAGCGATTGAAGGCCGTGGAGCCCTACGTGAAGGACGAGGAGTTCTTCCTCGCGAACTACTCCGACGGGCTTTCGGACCTGCCGCTCGACCAGTACGTGGAGGACTTCACCGCCAGCGGCAAGACCGCCTGCTTCCTCTCGGTGAGGCCCCACCTGGTGTTCCACATGATCCACAACGACCGCGACGGCACCGTGACCAGCCTCCAGAGCTGCCACGAGGCCGACATCCGGATCAACGGAGGCTTCTTCGCCTTCCGCCGGGACGTGTTCGACTACATCCGGGACGGGGAAGAGCTCGTCGAGGAGCCCTTCCACCGGATGATCGAGGCGCGCCAGATCATGGCCTTCGAATACGACGGCTTCTGGCAGGCCATGGACACGTTCAAGGATCGCCAGGCTCTCGAGGAGATGGCGGCCCGGGACGATGCGCCCTGGCAGGTCTGGAAGCGGCGCTAGGCGGATCGCGTGCAGCCCCTCTCCATCCCCGGACTCTCCGGCCCCGCGCCGACGGTGCTCTTCCTCGGCGCCCACTGCGACGACATCGAGATCGGCTGCGGCGGGACGGTGCTGCGCCTGCGCCGGGAGCGCCCGGACGTGGACGTCCGTTGGGTGGTGCTCTCGTCCAACGACGCGCGGCGCGGCGAGGCCCTGGCCAGCGCCCGGCGCTTCCTGGGCGAGGGCGGCGAGGAGCGCATGAAGGTCGCGGCCTTCCGGGACGGGTTCCTGCCCTACCTGGGCGTCGAGGTGAAGGACTTCTTCGAGGAGCTGAAGCGCGAGATCCGGCCCGACGTCATCTTCACCCACACCCGGGACGACCTGCACCAGGACCACCGCCTGGTCTGCGAGCTCACTTGGAACACCTGGCGCGACCACACGATCTTCGAGTACGAGATCCCCAAGTACGACGGGGACCTCGGTCGTCCCAACGCCTACGTGCCCCTGCCGGCGTCCGTGGTGGAGGACAAGGTGAAGGCGCTGCTCGAGGTCTTCCCGTCCCAGGCCCAGCGCGACTGGTTCGACGAGGACACCTTCCGCGCCATCCTGCGGCTCCGCGGGGTCGAGTCGAACGCGCGGGAGCGCTACGCCGAGGCCTTCACCGCGCGCAAGTGCGTCCTCGAGCTCTAGCCGTGCGCTTCCTGGACTCCGGACTGGCCGACGCGTTCGTCATCGAGCTCGAGCCCTTCAGCGACGAGCGGGGCTTCTTCGCCCGCAGCTTCTGCCAGCGGGAGTTCGAGGAGCACGGCCTCGACCCCTGCGTCGCCCAGTGCAACATCTCGTACAACCGCAGGCGCGGCACCCTGCGCGGCATGCACTACGCCGAGGCCTCGGCCGCCGAGGCGAAGCTGGTGCGCTGCACCGCGGGGGCCGTCTGGGACGCCATCGTGGACCTGCGGCCGGACTCGCCCACGCACCTGAAGTGGGTGGCCTTCGAGCTGTCCGCCGAGAACCGCCGCATGCTGTACGTGCCCAAGGGGTTCGGCCACGGCTTCGTGACCCTGCGCGACGACACCGAGGTCTTCTACCAGATGAGCGAGTTCTACGTCGGGGGCGCCCACCGGGGCTTCCGCTACGACGATCCCCGGTTCGCCATCGCCTGGCCCCTGCCCGTGAGCGTCATCTCGGAGGCCGACCGCAACCTCGCGCCGTTCGACCCGGAGGGCTTCGATGGCTGATGCCCGGGCGGCGGACCTCGGCCGCGAGCTCCACTCCCTGGTCACCGAGCTCTACCCCATCTGCCGGAGCATCACCGGCGACGGGGTGCGCCGGACGCTCGAGATCCTCGGGCGCATCGCTCCGCTCGAGGTGCACGAGGTGCCTTCGGGCATCCCGGTCCACGACTGGACCGTCCCCAACGAGTGGAACGTGCGGGACGCCTGGATCAAGGACGGCGGGGGCAAGCGGGTCGTGGACTTCCGGGAGCACAACCTCCACGTCCTGAACTACAGCGTTCCGGTGCACCGCCGCGTCTCCCGGGAGGAGCTCGACGGGCATCTGCACTCGCTGCCCGAGCATCCCGACTGGATTCCCTACCGCACCAGCTACTACGCCGAGGCCTGGGGCTTCTGTCTCACCCAGCGCCAGCGCGACGGCCTGCTGGACGACGAGTACGAGGTCTGCATCGATTCCAGCCTCGAGCCCGGCCACCTGACCTACGGCGAGGTGGTGGTGCCCGGCGAGGTGGCCGACGAGGTGCTGGTCTCGACCCACGTCTGCCACCCCTCCCTGTGCAACGACAACCTCTCGGCGATCGCCGTGGCGATCCGGCTGGCGAGCGAGCGGCTGGAGCGGCCGGGGCGCTACACCCACCGGTTCCTGTTCATCCCGGGCACGATCGGCTCCATCACCTGGCTGGCGCGCAACCCCGAGGCCGCCTCGCGCGTGCGCCACGGGCTGACGCTGCAGTGCCTGGGCGACACCTCGCCCTTCACCTACAAGCGCACCTTCGCGGGGAGCGCGGAGATCGACCGGGTGGCCGCCGCGGTGCTGGCCCGCCGCGCCGAGGGCCACTCGCTCATCGACTTCTTCCCCTACGGCTACGACGAGCGCCAGTTCAACTCGCCCGGCTACCGGCTCGCGGTGGGCGCGCTGATGCGCGGGCGCCACGGGCAGTTCCCCGAGTACCACACCTCGGCGGACGATCCGGCCTTCGTCCGCGCGGAGGCCCTGGCCGAGTCCCATGGGGTGGTGCGGGAGATCCTCTGGACCCTGGACGCCAACCGGCGCTTCCGGAACCTCGCCCCCTACGGCGAGCCCCAGCTCGGCAAGCGCGGCATCTACCGGGCCATGGGCGGGGCCAACGATCCGGCCGAGCTCCAGATGGCCATGCTCTGGACCCTCAACATGATGGACGGCGACCACTCGCTCCTCGACGTGACGGAGCGCTCGGGGATCGCCTTCGAAACGATCGAACGCGCGGCGGCGATGCTCGAGGAGCACGATCTCCTCGAGGCGGTGCCGACCCGCCAGGAGAGCTGAGACGATGAAGGTGCTTCTGACCGGACACGACGGCTACATCGGCGCCGTGATGGTGCCCCTGCTGCGCGAGGCGGGCCACGAGGTGGTGGGGCTCGACAGCGGGCTGTTCGCCGGCTGCGACTTCGGCGAGGTGGAGGCGCCCGTCGAGGTGCTGCGCGCGGACATCCGCGACGTCGCCGCCGACTCGCTGCGGGGCTTCGATGCGGTGATCCACCTGGCCGCCATCTCCAACGACCCCCTGGGCAACCTCAACCCCAACTGCACCTACGACATCAACCACAAGGCGTCGGTCACCCTGGCCGAGGCCGCCCGGGCCGCCGGCGTCTCGCGCTACGTCTACTCGTCGTCGTGCAGCGTCTACGGGGCCGCGAGCCCCGACGACGTGCTGGACGAGTCGGCGGGCTTCAGCCCGGTGACGCCCTACGCCGAGTCGAAGGTGATGGTGGAGGCCGACGTCAACGGGCTCGCCAACGACGAGTTCAGCCCGACCTACATGCGCAACGCCACCGTCTACGGCGTCAGCCCGCGGCTGCGCGGGGACCTGGTGGTGAACAACCTCGTCGGCTGGGCGTTCACCACGGGCAAGGTGCACCTCAAGAGCGACGGCTCCCCGTGGCGGCCGCTGGTGCACGTGGAGGACGTCTGCCAGGCCTTCCTGCGCGTGCTCGAGGCCCCGCGCGAGTCCATCCACAACGAGGCCTTCAACGTGGGGCGCCAGGGCGAGAACTACCGCATCCGCGAGGTGGCCGACCTGGTGCAGGAGACGGTCGAGGGCAGCGAGATCACCTACGAGGAGGGGGCGGGCCCCGATCCGCGCTGCTACCGCGTGGATTTCTCGAAGATCCAGTCGTCGCTGCCGGGCTTCGAGCCCACCTGGAACGTGGCCCGCGGTGTGTCGCAGCTGCTGGCGGCCTACCGCGAGATCGGTCTGACCCAGGAGGACCTCGAGGGCGACCGCTATCTGCGCATCAAGCGCATCATGCGTCTCCTCGACGAGCACCGCCTGGACACCGACCTGCGCTGGACCTCCTGAACGACGCCGCTTCGCTTCACCTGCGCAGTGCAGTGCCCTGCCGGGGGCGGGTGGGGCCCGGGCTCCATGCCTTCCATGAGGGAGCCAGTCGTGTCAAGCGGGACCCGCGGGATCGTTCCGCCAGGCTTCCATTCGCACTCGAGGTGCACGGTGGGGTCCTGTCTCGGGAGCTGCCGTCTGGATCTCACTGGCGGCCTCGAGG
>JBNLVL010000037.1:0-10266 GCA_050618075.1 Myxococcota bacterium | reverse complement strand
GCCATCGAGGAGGACCTCGACTCCAACCTGACCGGTCCCTACCAGTTCCCGGATCCCCGCCGGAGACTGGTCTCCGCCGGCATCTATCTCGCCACGGCCGTAGTGGTGGCGGTTGTCGTACATCCGCTACCCGCTGTCGGGGTGTTGGCTCTCGCCGCCTGGCACGCTCTCGGGGCCTGGTCCCTCAAGATCGATCAGACGAGAGCGCTGGATGCGGCGGCCGCCGCGATCGATTTCAGCGTCGGGCACGCCTCCGCCGCCGTTGGATTTCACGGCCTCCGTGCCCGTCCGCGTTGGTCGGTCATCCTTTACTCGGCAGCAGAGCCCCCCGATCGGAGGGCTCTGGTGACTGTCGATGGGGTTTCTGGCATCATTCTCGCCGACCCGTTTGTCGAGGAAATCCCCGGCCTCTGACCGAACCGGGGTGTTCAGCCCCGCTGGTCGATCGGAACGACGTCGCGCACCGGTGATCCCGTGTACAGCTGTCGGGGTCGGAAGATCTTCGATTCCGGATCCGAAGCCATTTCCCGCCACTGGGCGAGCCACCCGGGCAGCCGCCCGAGGGCGAACAACACGGTGAACATGTCGGTGGGGAAGCCCATCGCCCGGTAGATGATGCCGGAGTAAAAGTCGACGTTCGGGTAGAGCTTGCGCTCCACGAAGTAGTCGTCCTTCAGGGCGATCTCCTCCAGCTCGACCGCGATCTCGAGCAGCTTGCTGTGGACGCCCAGCTTGTCGAGCACCTCGAAGCACGCCTTCTTGATGATCTTGGCCCGCGGATCGAAGTTCTTGTAGACACGGTGGCCGAAGCCCATCAGCCGCGACGTGTCGTCGCGGTCCTTGGCGCGCTCGACGAACTGCCGGCCGGTCATGCCCTCGTCGCGAATCGCCGCGAGCATCTCGATCACGGCCTGGTTGGCGCCGCCGTGGCTGGGGCCCCAGAGCGCGTTGATCCCCGAGGCGATGGCGGCGAACAGGTTGACCATGGACGAGCCCACCAGCCTCACCGTGGACGCCGAGCAGTTCTGCTCGTGGTCGGCGTGGAGGATGAGCAGCAGGTCCATGGCCTTCTCGATGACCGGGTCGACCTCGTACTCCTCGCACGGGTTGCTGAACATCATGTGGAGGAAGTTGCCCACGTAGTCCAGGGAGTTCCTCGGGTACATGAAGGGCTGGCCGATCGAGTGCTTGTACGAGTACGCGGCCATGGTGGGCAGCTTGGCGATCAGCCGGTGGACCGAGATCTCGAGGTGGCGCGGGTCCCGGGGGTCGAGGGAGTCGGGGTAGAAGGTCGCCAGCGAGCCGATCGACGCCGAGCAGGCCGCCATGGGATGGGCGTCCTTGGGCATGGCCCCGAAGAACCGCTTGAAGTCCTCGTGGATCATGGTGTGGCGGCGGATCGACCCGGTGAAGGCATTCAGCTCGTCGGCGTCGGGCAGCTCGCCGTAGATCAGCAGGTAGGCCACCTCGAGGAAGGTGCTCTTCTCGGCGACCTCCTCGATGGGGTAGCCGCGGTAGCGCAGGATGCCCTTCTCTCCGTCGATGAAGGTGATCGCGCTGCGACAGGACCCCGTGTTGGCGTAGCCCGGGTCGAGAGTGATGTACCCGGTGCGCGCGCGCAGGTTCGTGATGTCGATGGCGCGTTCACCTTCGGATCCCACGACGACGGGGAGTTCGATCGTCTGGTCGCCCAGGCGGAGTTCAACCGTTTCGGCCATGCGTCGCTCCTTGTTCGCTCGCGTTCGATGACATCGTCGTTCGATTCCGGCGCCTGGCCCGGGGCCCGACGTCGGAGCTCGGCTCGAGACCTCGAGCCCTGTGGACCCGCGGCCACTCGCGCTCGGCTGCACTCGGCTGCGCCCAGCTGCGCGCCAGCTGCGCGTGAGTGGGCGCACGCTCGTTCGCGAAGACCGATGGCCGATGACGAAGGGCCCGAGGGCGGCCGGGAAGGCACCGGTCGCGGGTCCGCCCGAGACTAGCCGACACGGCCGGTTTCGCACAGTCGCCGGCCTTCTCGCGACGCGTGCGGCGCGGGAGCGCGTCTGCGAAGCCGAGCCTCAGGGGGCCTCGTCGGGGACGACGATGGCGACGGCGCGCCGACCGCTGCGCAGCACGTCGACCTGGCGCATCCGGACCGTGGGCGGGATGCGCTCGAGCTTCGTGCGCCCGATCACCACGGCGCCTCCGCCCTCCATCCAGAAGCGCTGGAGCGCCGCGGCGTCGGGAATCGCCAGCGTCCGGCGGCCCGCGTAGTAGGCCAGCCCGCCCACCATGGAACGGTGGTCGAAGACCCCGATGGGCGCGTCGTCGCCGGTCGCGCGCACGGCCGCCTGGGCGATCGGACGCGGCGACTTCTCGGCGTCGAAGGCGGGGTAGGCCACGGTCAGGACCAGGCTCTCCAGGGCGCCCACGGCGACCAAGGTCGCCAGCGCGTGACGCGACACGGCCGGGCGCAAGGCGAGGACGCGTCCAGACGCCAGGACGAGCGCGCCGAGGCCTACGACCCCGAGCGCCGCTCCGAAGTGCGAGGGGAGGGCGAAGCCCGGAGCGCTCTCGAGCTCGAGGCCGCCCCTCCACGCGATGGCCGCGCCCGCCGCGGCCACGGCGGCCGCCGCCAGCGCCAGGCCGAAGCGGATCCAGGGCGGCCACGGCGTGCCGCGGGCGATCGCGCGGTCGAGGGTGCGTCCGCAGATCAACGCCAGCGCGGGAAACGCGGGGAGCAGGTAGAGGCCCCGCTTGCCCGCGGACAGCGAGAAGAAGACGACGAAGACCCCCACCCAGGCGGCCAGGAACCGCCAGGCGCGGACCTCGTCGCGGGTCGCGTCGCCGGCCCCGTCACCGGTCGGGGCGCTCCACACCCGGCGCGCCTCGAGCAGGGCCGCCGGCCACAGCAGCGTCCAGGGCATGAAGTCCAGGGGCAGCTGGATGGCGTAGTAGTAGAACGGGCGGGCGTGGGAGGTGCCCGCGAAGAAGCGCCCGACCAGGTTCTCGACGACGGCGTCGCCGAAGAACCCCGACGGCGCCAGCGCCACGGCCGCGGCGAGCCAGCCGAGGACCGGCCCCAGCGTCAGCGCCCAGCCCCAGGCCGGGAGGAGCCGGCGGATCTCAGCCGCGCGTCCGTCCCAGGCGAGGGTCGCTCCCGCGACCGCCAGGGGCAGCAGCCCCACGGGCCCCTTGGTCAGCAGCGCCAGCCCGAGGCACAGGTGGAAGAGCAGCAGGTTCCTTCGGCACACGCGCCGCTCGCCCTGCATCGTCCAGAAGACCAGCAGCGCTCCCAGCTCGAGGGTCGAGAGCAGCACGTCCAGCTGGACCCGCCGGGCGAGGTGCCCGAAGCGGAAGACCGTGAGCAAGAGCGCCGCGGCCCACGGTCCCGCCAGGCTCCCCGGAAACAGGCGCCGGCCCAGCAGGGCGGTGAGCGCCACGCAGGCGATCCCGGCGACGGCCGACGGCAGGCGCGCCGCCCACTCGCTGACCCGACCCGCCGGGGCGCCCACCCCCGCCGCCAGCCAGTAGTAGAGCGGCGGCTTCTGGGTGTAGGGCTCCCCGCCGAGGTGCAGCAGCAGCCACGCCTCGGCCCCGCGCTCGGCCTCTCCTTGCAGCACCTCGTCGGCGATCTGGGCGTAGCGGGGCTCGTCCGGGGCCCAGAGGTCTCGTTGGCCGAGCCCGAGGAGCAGCATCACGGCCGCGGCCCCGACCACCGCCCAGCTCGCCCGGTCGAGCCCGAGCCACTGGGTGCTGCGTTCGGCGTTCTGCGGTCGGGTCTGGGCCACGGGCGCGGGCTCCCGGCTGTCGTGAAGGTCCGCTGCCCGGCGGTCGGCGGGGCGCTCGATCGACGGTACCCTGCCCGACGAGGAGGTGCCGCCGGGATGAGCACCCAGGGAACGACCGCCCAGCCGGGAGCCGGGCCTGGAGCCACATCTGGAAGCGCACCCGGAAGCGCGTCCGGTCCCCCCCGGCCTGGAGCCGAGGCCGTGGCCGAGTTCAGGGCGCGCCTGCGCGAGGCGACGACGAAGCCCATCGACCTCTCGCGCTGGCTGGACGGACTCGCCGAGCCGGACCGCATCGCCGCCGTTCGCGGTCTGGGCCGCAGCGACCAGCGCCGGCTCTGGCAGAGGGTCGACGGATTCGCGGCCATGAGGCTCCGCGACCTGGTGCCGCCCGAGGTGCCGGCCCTGGCCACGGTGCGCCACTACGGGCGCAACACCCTGCCGGCCTTCAGCCTGTTCGAGAAGCGCTTCACGCGCCCCTCCGGCGAGAACGCCGAGCAGCCGGGCGAGCTCCACGGCTTCAACTTCCAGGCGATGCAACGCTTCACCGGTCCCGGCTATTTCGTGGCCGTGGAGGCCGGCGATCGCGCAGAGGTCCTGGTCGACTACCGGCGGCTGCCGGACCAGCATCCCGAGGGATGGCCCGAGATCGTCTCCAACGAGCGGGGAGTCGCGCGCTTCGTCTACGGGTTCATGGTCGACACCCTGCGCCGGGTCTCGGAGCACGTGAGCATCGGCCGGGCCGCCCGCAAGGGCCGCGACATGGGCAGCTGGTTCGCCCTGTGCCGCGAAGAGCACCCCAACGAATGAGCGACCCGGAGCCGAAGCGGCTGCGGCTCTCGGTGGTCGTCCCGGTGTTCGACGAGGTGGACTCCCTCGTCCCGCTGCACCGCGAGCTCGACGCGGCCCTGGCGCCCCTGTCCGAGGAGATCGAGCTGATCTTCGTGGACGACGGCAGCCGGGACGGCAGCGGATCGGTGCTTCGCGACCTCGAACGCAAGGACGCGCGTGTCCGCGTGGAGTCCTTCCCCGAGAACCGGGGGCAGTCGGCCGCCCTCGACGCGGGCTTCCGCCTGGCCCGCGGCGAGTGGATCGCGACCCTGGATGCGGACCTCCAGAACGACCCGGCCGACCTGCCGCGCCTGCTGGACCACTGCGACCGGGCCGATCTCGTGAACGGCGTGCGCGTGGATCGCCGCGACACGCCGCTCCGGATCTGGTCCTCGCGCATCGCCAACGCGATCCGCAACTGGGCGACGGGCGAGAGCGTGACCGACGTGGGCTGTTCGCTGCGGGTGATGCGCGCCTCGACCGTGCAGCGCATCAAGCTCTACCGCGGTCTCCACCGCTTCCTGCCCACGCTGCTCAAGCTCGAAGGGGCGCGCTGCGTCGAGGTGCCGGTCTCCCACCGGCCGCGGCGCTACGGCCGCTCGAAGTACGGCATCCGGAACCGGCTGGTCCCCGCGCTCGTGGATCTGCTCGCGGTCCGCTGGATGCAGCGGCGGGCCCTGCCGCCGCGCCCGCCGTCCCCGGCCGGGAGGTCTTCCGACGAGCCCCCTAGCCCCCCGCGCGCTTGACCTTCAGGCCCCGCGCCTCGAGCTCGCCCACCAGGGTGTCGACGTGGTCTCCCTGGATCTCGATGACCCGCTCCACCAGGGAGCCGCCGCTTCCGCAGCGGCGCTTCAGCGCCGCGGTGAGGTCGCGCAGCTCCGCCTCGGACAGCGGCAGGCCGGTCACGGTCGTGACGGTCTTGCCCTTGCGGCCCTTGCGGTCCCGGCGGACCCGGGCGACGCCGTCCTGGGGGTCGCCCTTGCCGGCGGCGCGGCCCCGGTCCCGGGCGCGGCCCTTGCGGGAGGTGTCCCGGCCCGGCTTCCGGTCGCGGGCGTCCCCCACGACCCCGTGCTCGCTCGAATAGACCAGCCGATCGTCGTCGCGGCTCAATGCAGGGCTCCGGCCCGGGCGGACGCTCCGGCGGCCGCCCGCAGCTTGCGGACGTAGCGGCCGAGGATCGATCGCATGGTGTCTTCCTCCTGGATGCCGCCGAACGGCCAGCGGCCCAGCATGAACGTCGGGACACCGTTCACGCCCCGCTCGACCGCGTGCCGCGTGGCCGCTTCCAGGGCCGCGAGCCCCGAGTGGAGGGGGGCGCCGTCCCCAGCCTGGGAGGGCTCGTCGCCGCCGGTCGGCCCGGCTCGTCCGGCGAGCGGCGCCTTGGAGACTGCGAGCTCGGGCAGCCCACCCGCCAGCTCCGACCATTCGTCCGGATGCCCGACGTCCCGTCCCTGCTCGAAGATGGCGCTCCAGACGCGCTCGCGCCACGCGGCCTGCCGGGAAGGATCCTCGATGAGGTGGGCGGCGGCGTTCACGCGGCGCGAGTCCAGCCACACGCCGGGCAGGCGCAGCTCGACCCCCAGCTCCCGGGCCACCCGCAGCGCGTTCTGGCGCCGGACCGCGTCGATCGTCCCGCCCCGCGACCAGCCCGCCAGGCGGGCCAGGTCGATGGCCTGCCAGCGCAGCTCGAGGCCGAGGGCGTCGAGGTCCGGGCCCATGCGTTCCATCACCCGGTGGGCGACGTACGCGATGCTCGACGCGAAGTCGTAGTAGAGGGTCACCGCGATGGGAGAGGGCCCGTCCCCGGGAGCCGGATCCGGATCGTGGGACGGGGGCCGTCCGCTCACTCGTCGCCGACGTCGCCCAGGAGCCGGCGATGCTCGACCATGATGCAGCGGTCCTGGACCACGCGGAGGCCCGCGGCCCGGAGCCGGGCTGCGGACTCTCCGTGCTGGATGCCCAGCTGCATCCAGACCGCCGCCGGCTTGTGGGGCAGGGCGAGGATCTCCTCGGTGTGCGCGGGAATGTGCTCGGGTGCGCGGAACAGATCGATCAGGTCGACCGGACCGGGCAGCTCGGCGAGGCTCGCAAAGGCGGGCTCGCCCAGCACCAGATCGAGCTTCGGGTTCACCGGGACGATCCGGTAGCCGGACTCCTGGAGGTAGTGCGGCACCCGATAGGCGTCCTCGGTCTCGACCGCCTTGATGCCCACGACCGCGATCGTATGGGCCTTGGAGAGGACGTCCCTCAGCGCGGCGTCAGTTTCGGGCATCCTGCCTCCCCTTCGAGCGCTCCGCGCCGGTTCTCGCGCCAGTCTCGCATCAGTCTGGCTCCGGTTCTTGCACCGATTCCCCGTGCCGGTCTTGAGGCCGGGGGCCGAGGTCGCCGCGTCCCACGCTCCAGCCCGTCCCCGAGCGTCCGCGCATCGCTCTTCGCGCTCCGATTCCACGCTTCGGTCCCCGCACTTCGGCCCCCGCGCTTCGGTCCCGGGCCACTGTGAATGCGAAGGAGATGCCAAGGCGGCACCCTTCGGGACCCCGGCCCGGTCGTCCTGGGTCAGCCGGGGCCGCGAGGTCCGAGGAACCGGCCCAGCGGTCCTCGACGGCCTGCGATACGGTACCCCGCCATGCAGATTCTTCACGGATTTCCGCTCTCGGGAGTGCGCGCTGCCGGCCCCCGAAGAGCTCGAGCTCGTCGATCCAGGGCCGTCTGCCACATATCTGGGGCGATCTGGGTGTGGATGGCCGTCGCCTTCGGCGCCCCGGCCGGGGCCGACGAGAGCCGCATCGAGGACCCGGCCGAGCGCGCCGAGGTGACCGTCTTCGAGAACGGGCTCACGGTCGTCACCCTCGTCGATCGCTCGACCCCGGTGGTCTCGTTCCAGAACTGGGTGAAGGTCGGCTCCCGGGACGAATCGCGGTACACCGGCCTCGCCCACCTCTTCGAGCACATGATGTTCCGCGGCTCGAAGAACCTGGGTCCGGAGGAGCACGCGCGCCTGATCAACGCCCGGGGCGGACGGCTCAACGCGTTCACGAGCAACGACTTCACCGTCTACTTCGAGGACGTGACCGCCGAGTCGCTGCCCCTGGTGATCGACCTGGAGTACGAGCGGGTCGCGCACCTGCGTATCGACCAGGAGATCCTCGACACCGAGCGCGAAGTGGTCCTCGAGGAGCGGCGCCTGCGCAGCGAGGACAGCCCGCGCGGCCGCGCCGTGGAGGCGTTGTTCGCCACCGCCTGGATCGCGCACCCCTATCGGACGCCGGTGATCGGCTGGAGGAGCGACGTCGAGCGCGCGACCGTGGAGGTCTGCCGGGCGTTCTTCGATCGCTACTACGTTCCCAACAACATGGTGATCGCGATCGTCGGCGACTTCGACCGCGACGAGGCGCTGGCGCACCTGCAGCGGACCTTCGGCCGCCTCGAGCGGGGCGCCGACATCCAGCGACGCCCCACCGTCGAGCCCGAGCAGCGGGGCGAGCGGCGGGTGACCGTCCACTTCGACGTGCGCAGTCCGCTGCTCACCGCGGGCTGGCACGCCCCCAGGACCGGGCAGCCCGACGCCGAAGCCCTGGACGTGGCCGGGCAGATCCTCTCGGCCGGCCGCTCGAGCCGGCTCTACCGGTCGCTCGTGTACGACGCCGAGGTGGCGCTCTTCGCCCAGGGCGGATACTGGGAGCTCGTGGACGCCGGGATCTTCTACGCCTTCGCCGGCGTGCGCCCGGGGGAGTCGGTCGACGAGGTGGAGCGGCTCTTCATGGCCGAGGTCGCTCGGATGCGCGACGAGGGCGTGACCCAGGCCGAGGTGGACCGCGCCGTGCGCCAGCTGGAGGTGGCCATGGTGAGCGGCCTCGACACCGCCCACGCCCTGGCCTCGCGCGTGGGGCGCGACGTCGCGACCTTCGGCCGCATCCGCCCGCTCTCGAAACGGCTGGAGACCTACCGGGAAGTGACGCCCGAGGACGTGCAGCGCGTGATGCAGACCTACCTGGTGGACGATCAACGGAGCGTGGTGCAGGTGGTGCCGCCGCCCGCGGAGGAGGCGCGATGAGCGCGCGACGCAAGGGGATGTCCGCGCTGGCGGCCGGCCTGGCGGTGTGGCCGCTGCTCGGGGGCTGTGCGCTCGTGCAGGGCCTGGGAGACCCGAAGCCCGCCTGGGAGGATCCGCCGCCGCCGCCGCGCGAGGCGCCCGTGGTCCAGGAGGGCGCGCTCGACCGCGGATCCCTCGAGAACGGACTCACGCTCATGGTCCTCGAGGACCACCGCACACCCATGGTGGTGCTGGGCGTCGCGCTGCCGCGTGGGGCCTCGGTCGTCGACCCCGCCGAGGCCGGGCTCGCCACGCTGGCGGCCGAAGTAATGGAGCGCGGCGCCGGCGAACGCGACGCCCTCGAGCTGGCGGTGGCGATCGAGGATCTGGGAGCCCAGCTCTCGGTCAGCGTCGGCTGGGACACCACCACGGTCAGCATCAGCGGCCTGTCCCGGGACGCCGACCGGCTGTTCGAGCTGCTCTCGGACGTCGTACTGCGACCGCGCTTCGAGGAGTCGGAGGCGATCAAGGCGCGCGGCGAACGCATGGCGTCGCTGGCCCAGGCCCAGGACGAGCCCGCTACCCTGGTCGGCTGGCAGGCCCTGCGCGTCCTCTACCCCGGTCACCGCTTCGGACTTCCCCTGGACGGGACGCCGGAGACCGTGTCCCGCTTCGACGCCGCAGCGGCCCGGCGCTACCACGAGAAGATCTTCCGACCGGTCGAGGCCGTGTTCTTCGCCGCCGGGGACGTGGCTTCGGACGACATCATCGACCGCGCGCGGGACCACTTCGGCTCGTCCTCCTGGCCCGCCGCCGACCCCGTCCCGGCCTCGCCCCCGCCGCCGGCCCGGGCGCCCGAACGGACCCGGGTCGTGGTGGTCGACAAGCCCGACCTGGGGCAGGCGCGCATCGTGCTCGCCCACGAAGGCATCGACCGGCGCCACCCCGACCGCGTGGCCGCCGACGTCATGAACAAAGTGTTCGGCGGGAGCGGGTTCTCCTCGAGGCTGATGGCCCGGGTCCGCTCCGACGAAGGGCTCACCTACGGCGTCTACTCCGGGTTCGACCTGCGCCGACAGCCCGGCCCGTTTCGCGTGAGCACCTTCACCCGGGTCGAGGAGGCCGGCCGCATGGTGGAGCTCCTGCTCGAAGAGATGGGCCGGATCCGCGAAGAGCCCCCCACCGAGGTCGAGCTGGCCCAGGCGATCTCGCTGGCGGTGGGCCGCTTCGGCCTCGGCCTCGAGAGCAGCGAGGCCGTGCTCGCGGGACTGGTGAACCTCGAGGTCTACGACCTGCCGCCGGACTCGCTCGACACCTACCGGACCCGGGTCCGGGCCGTGGACGCCGAGGCCGCCGCGGACACCGCCCGCCGCTTCATCCATCCGGACCGAGTCGCCATCGTGGTGCTCGGACCGGCGGAGGCGCTGGTGCCCCAGCTGGAGCGCTTCGGCAAAGTCGAAACGGTCAACCCCTAGGTCGTGGCTCGAAGAATGCGCCTGGCACGTGACGTGCTCCGTGCCCGGTCATGTCCGCCCGGCACCGAGCCTTCCAGCCGCCTCACTGCCCGAACCCGGACTGTGATTCCCATGCGGATCCGGGCCCCTGGCGCTGCATCCGCAAGGGCTTCTACCGCAA
>JBNLVL010000036.1:0-114148 GCA_050618075.1 Myxococcota bacterium | reverse complement strand
GTCCAGAGAGCCCCGGTCCGGGCGGGGTCGGCGGGAGGCCCGCCCCCCCACCCCCTCCGGTGCACGCCCCCCCCCCGCGGTGCACGCGCCCCCCCGGTGCGGCAGGGACCCCATGGGCTGGGAGCCCATGGGCCGGTGTCCCCGATCGTCTCCGCGATCGATCCGCCACGGGTGTAGGATGGCGAGGATCAACGCTCGCGGAATCCGCGTCGATTCCCGCGAGGGAGGTCCCCCCGTGATCCACGCAAGCCCGACCCCCGCGATCCAGAGTCTCCCTGCCCGATGGACCCGTCGAATCGCCCCGGTGCTCCTGCTGTCGATCGTCGCCGGCCTCGGACCCGCCCGGACGGCCACGTCGTCGGACGAGAGCGATCCCTCCAACGTCCTCCGCGGCATCCTCGCCCTCGAGGACGACACGTTCGGGGCCGCCAACACCGCGAGCCTCGGGGTGGACGACGCCCGCGCCGTGCTGCGCGGTCGCGCCCGGGCCACGGAAGACGGCAGCGGTGAGACGGTGACGCTCCTCTACGAAGCGCGCTTCCCGAGCTTCATCGCCGACGCCAAGAAGTCCGTCGCGATCGAGCAGGCGACCCATTGCACCGTCTCCCTCTCCACCACCACCGGCTATGCCGGCTCGATCAACACGGGCGCCAAGGGCGAGGCGGGTGCAGTGAAGAGCTGCACCTGCGCCGGGTTCGCCTCGGCCAAGAACGGCAAGGGGCTCGTCGAGGCCAACGTCGAGCTCGACTGCCCGGACGCCCTTGCGGCCATGCAGCCGGCCGCTCCCGACGGCGCGGAGACCCTGTTGATCCGGAGCGCCTTCCTGGGTCGCGGCGACGTGAAGATCAAGAAGAACGGAAGCATCAAGCTCAGCCTGCTCGACGAGTGCGAGACGCCGGGCCCCTGTCTGAAGGCGGCGGACTTCACCGTCACGACCGACGCCGACGACGGCGCGGGCTCGCTTCGACAGACGCTCGCCGATGCCGCCGGAACCCCCGGCGCGACCGTCGCCTTCCACAAGTCCCTCTACGGGGGGACGATCGGCCTGGACACTCCCCTCGCCATCAGCGAGGACGTCACGATCCTCGGCCCGGGCGTCGGCCCCGAAGCCGTGGCGCTCGACGGACAGGCCTCGACCCGCGTCCTCGAGATCGACACCAATGTGGTGGCGGTGCTCGAGGACCTGACGATCACCCGGGGCAGCGAGCCCGACACCGGCAACGGCGGCTGCATCGACAACGATGGCGACCTCACGCTGCGCGACGTGCGGGTCTCGAGCTGTGTGGGTCGCTTCGGCGGCGCCATCCGCAACGACGGCGGCACCGCCGACTCCGGCGGCCTGACCCTCGAACGGGTCGAGGTGGTCGACAACGTCTCCGTCGCCGGCTTCGGAGGCGGCATCAACAACAACGGCAGCACGCTGCGGATCCGCGACTCGCGGATCGCGCGCAACCGCGCCGACGTGAGCGGCGGAGGCGGGATCCTCAACTTCGGCGACGGCGTCCTCGAGATCGACCGCAGCACCCTCGACGGCAACTTCGCGAACGGACCGGGCGGGGGCATCTTCGTGCTGGGCGAGACCTCCACGACGACCCTCCGCGACAGCACGATCTCCGGAAACATCAGCACCGGAGCGAGCGCCGAGGGCGGCGGGATCTCCGTGGACTCGGGGGACGTGGAGCTGCTGAACGTCACCGTCGTCGGCAATACGGACACCTCCGACGGCGCCGACTCCGGCGGCGGCATCGCCCGCAGCGGGGGAACGCTCTCGGCCACCAACAGCGTCGTCTCGGGCAACGCCGCCGGCAACGACGCCCAGGCCGACCTGAGCACGGGCGCCATCGACGGCACGGACCTCGCGAACTTCGTGGGGGGCGACCCGAACCTCGGCCCCCTGGCGGACAACGGTGGTCCGACGCCGACGATGCTGCCCATCGTCGGGAGTCCCCTCATCGACGCCGGGGACGCCTCGGTCGACTCGGATCGCGACCAGCGGAGCGGTCCGCGCGTCACCGACGGCGACCGGGACGGCACGGCCCTGCCCGACATCGGGGCCGCCGAGAGGCTCTGACGGCGCGCACCGCGGGCGGGCCGCCTCAGGGAACGGGCGACTCGTCGGTACGATCGGCTGGGTGGCCGACGGCGTCGAGGGCCGCGCGGACCAGGGGCTCGATGCCGTGGAGCGCGTCTCCCTCGGCCTGGGCGAGCCCCAGCCGCACCACCACCAGCTCGGCGGACGGCACGACCACCACGTACTGCCCGCTCATGCCGCGCGCGGCGTAGGTCTCGCGCGGCAGGTCCGGCCACATGCGCTGCTCCGGGCTGCCGGGCTCGCCCGCGTTGAGCCACCAGCCCGCGCCGTAGCGGCCCTCGGGCGCGTGGGGAGTCGGCGTGGAGACCCTCGCACCCCAGCCCTCGGGAAGAATTTGCCGGCCCTCCCACACGCCGCCCTGCAGGTGGAGCTGCCCGAAGCGCGCCCAGTCCCGGGCCGAGGCGAAGACCAGCGAGGAGCCCACGAAGCTGCCGCTGGCATCCACCTCGAAGACCGCCGTGCGCATGCCCACCGGGTCGAAGAGCCGCTCGCGGCTCCAGCGGACCAGCGCCGGGAGGTCTCCGGCGAACAGGTCGCGGAGGATCCTCGCCAGGATGTTCGAGGTGCCGCTGGAGTAGGACCAGGCGGTGTCCGGCGGATGCGCCAGCGGAAAGCCCGCCGCGAAGGCTCCGTAGTCGGCCTGGGTGAAGAGCATGCGGGAGACGTCGTTGACCGCGCCGTAGACCTCGTCGAACGCGAGGCCGCTGGACATGCGCAGCAGCATGTCCGTCGTGATCGCTGCCCGGGGATCTGCCTCGCCCCGCCACTCGGGCACCGGCGCCGGCGCCGCCAGGTCGATGCGTCCCTCGAGCACGGCCACGCCCACCAGGGCGGCCACCACGCTCTTGGCCATCGACCAGGACAGGAGCGGGGTGCTCGCGTCGACGCCCGGCGCGTAGCGCTCGGCGATCAGCCGGCCGCGGTGGGCCACGATCACCGCCGTGGTCTGACGGAGCCGACCCGGCCGGCCCTCGGGCTCGGCAAAGGCCTCCTCGACGGCCGCGGCCAGGCCCGCCGGCGGGGGCGCGGCCGGCGGCGCCCCGCCGCGCGGCCAGGGAAGGTCGGACGCCAGCGGCGGGAGCCGGCCCGGATCGCGATAGCGGCGCAGGCGCTCTTCGTCGGCGCCGGCCAGCAGGGTGCAGCCCACACCTTCCCGGCGGATCGCCCGGGCCCGCCCGACGACGGCGGCCGTCACATCCACCACACCGGAGGCCCGGTCGACGTCGACGCGCACCAGGGCAGAGGCCGGGCCGAGCAGGTGATCCACGTAGTCGCCCATGATCCGCTCGGGATCCATGCCGCTGTGGAAGTGCAGAGAGCACACGGTGCGGGCCGTGAGTCCGGCGCCCACCTGGATCGCCACCCCCGGCTCGAGCCGCACGAGCGCGACGAGCGCCACCCCCAGCACGCCGAGCACCAGGATCGCGACGGCGCGCCTCACGGAGTCCTCTCCAGTGGAGCCGGCCGACGAGCCGGCGCCCCGATCCCTCTCTGCGTGGTCAGCGCCTCGAGGATCTCCGCGTGGCGTTCGCGGGTCATGGGGTAGCGCGAGATGAACCAGACCGCGGCGATGTAGAAGAGCATGAGGCCGGGGCCCACGGCCAGACCCAGCCGCATGACGATCTCCGGTGGCACCTCGCCCATCTCCGCTCCCTTCGGAAAGGCGATCAGATCCAGCGCCACACCGCCCAGCAGGTTGCCGAACCCCGACACCGCCTTGCCGGTGAAGGCGATGGCGGCGGTGAAGACCCCCTCCATGCGCTGCCCGGTGCGCAGCTCGTGCTCGTCCACGGTGTCGAAGATCATCGAAGACAGCAGGATCGTGAAGCCCACGAAGGTCGAGACCAGCAGCAGCGTGTGGAACCCGATGAGCCAGATGAGGACGGGGTCGTGGTTCTCGGGGAACCAGCCCAGGAGGCGGAGGAAGATCGGAAGCCCTCCCCAGGCCACGGCGAAGCAGGCCAGCCGGATCGCGGCCAGGCGCTTCTCGCTGCGCTCGCTGAGCGGCCTCGCGGCGGCGAACCCGATGGCCGCTCCCACCACCATCACGTAGACCAGCATGGCGATCTCGCGGTCCGAGAACTCCCAGAAATAGGTGTTCATGTACAGGCCGAACACCTCGCTGAAGCCCTGGGCCATGGCGCCGAACATGATGCCGACCAGCAGCACCCGATACAGCGGATTGCGGATCGCGCTCGACAGGTCCCGCGCGAAGCCGGACAGGCTGAAGTGCTCCCCGTCCGCGGGGGTCCGCAGGCCGGGGATCAGGCGGTGGGTCCCGACGGCGCAGGCGAGGATCGACGCCCCGACCATCGCCGCGCCGGTCGCCCCGATGGCGCCGTACATCCCCGGGTCGAGCCGGCCTTCTTCGAGGGAGGAGGCGGGAAAGATCACCAGGTAGGTGATCTGGGCGAAGCCCAGCCCGCCCAGCCAGCCGAAGAGGTAGCGCCAGGACACGAGGGACGTGCGCTCGTCGTGGTCGTCGGTGATCTCCGGCCCCAGCGCTCCGCTCGGGATCATGTGGAACGTGAGGAACAGGCGCACCGCGATGGAGAACCCGGTCATCCAGGCGAAGAGCCCCGTCTCGCCCAGCTCGCCCGGCGGATGGAAGAGCAGCCAGAACGACAGCGACATGGGAAGGGCCGCGGCGTACATGAAGGGATGCCGGCGCCCGAGCCGCGAGCGGAAGTGGTCCGAGAACGATCCCACCAGCGGGTCCGACACTGCGTCGAAGCACAGGGCGATGAAGATCGCCGCGCCGGAGAGCGTCCCCGGCAGCCCCAGCAGGTTCGTGTAGTAGAACAGCAGGAACATGTTGAAGGCGGTGTTCTTGACACCGTCCGCAACCGCTCCGGAGCCGTAGAAGACCTTGATCCTCCACGGAACGCGGTGGATCGGCTGGGGCTCGGGAGCGTCCGTCATGGGCCGGAGGCTACACGGCCCGCCCGGCCGGGAACAGCCGACCGGGCGGCGCCCGGCGCCGTCAGGTCGCGGCCTCGCTCCGCTGCTTGCGCCGGATGAGCGCCAGGTTCCGCCAGTAGACCGCGGCGTTCGGGAGATAGGCCAGGGTGAAGACCAGGTTCTGGAGATGGATCGCGTAGATCAGCAGGATCAACGACCCGGCGATGGAGAGATACCAGAACAGCACGGGGACCACGCTCTCGCCGGCCCGCTCCGAGGCGAGCCACTGCAGCAGGAAGCGGGAGGCGAAGGCCGCGTTGCCCAGCAGGCCGAAGGCGAGCCACCAGGGCGAGTCGTCCCAGTTCATCATCGCGCGATTCCTCTCCGGTGGACCGTCGGTGCGATCGGGGTCGGGGTCGGGGCGAAGCCTACCCGATGCGCAGCGCGGCATCGGCCGCGGCGCGCAGGAACACCGGGCGGGGATCGACCGCGTGCTCGCGCAGACACGCCTCCGCCATCTTGATGGCGTGCTCTTCCAGCGAGCACGCGGCGCGATAGCGGATCTCGTCCGCGGAGCGGGACAGCGCCTCCGCCTCCTCGTCCGGTCCGGTCGGCGGCGGCTCGCCGGGCGACGCGGCCACGGCGTGGAGCGCGGCGGCGGCCTGGAAGGCGGCCCCGGCCGCCCGCCGCGCGGTCTCTCCGTCGAGATGGGGAAGCACCAGGCGCAGTGCGCTCGGCGCGGTCACCGTGTGCACATAGGCGATGCGCGCGGCCGGATGCAGGAGATAGCGGTCCGCCATGGCCGCGCACAGCTCGCTCGTCCAGGCACTGGGCTCGGCATCGAAGGCCGCGAGATCGAGGGACTCGACCACGGCCGTCCAGGCGGCGTCGCCGTCGAGGGCTGCGAGCTGCTCGGTGAACAGGAAGCCCTTCCGGCGCTCGGCCGGCACGGGGACGACCTCCGCCAGGGCGTCGGCCGGGCGCCGGCCGGCCACGGCGCGCGCGCCCGGCGCACCGGGCAGCCGGGCATGGCGCGCGGCCCAGTAGCCCAGCCCCATGGCCAGCTCGTGGCGGCGGATGGCATTGTCGGCGGCCCCGAGAGCGCGCAGGGCGTGGGCGGTGCGCAGCCAGCCGTGGGCGGCGGCCCCGATGAGACCGTCGACCAGGAGTCGCACCCCGTCGCAGGCCACCTCGCCGAAGGGGCGCGCGGCGAGCTCGGCGTCCCAGGTGGCGACCCAGTCCGCGAGCCGCGCGTAGTCCCCAAGGGCGGACGGGCGTTCGGCCTCGGGGATCGGACGGCCGTCCAGCACCACGCCTCCCAGTCGCGGCGCGTAGCGCTCGACCAGTCCGGGCACGAGCGCCCGGTGACCGAGCGCCACGATCGCCTCGGCGGCCATGGGACCGTGGTTGGAGAGTCCTCCGCCGTACTCGCACTGTCCCAGCTGGAAGCGCGCCAGCGCCTCGTCGAGCTCGTCCACGGTCACCCTCCTTCTCCTGGGCACCTGGGCGCGTGGGCGCTCACCCCGCGCGTTCCCCTGGGCGCGCGCGTTCTCCCGAGCGCGCAGGCCGCGTCCCGGGCGCACCCGGTCGGGCGAAAACTCCAGCCCCGACGTGGGGTTCGACATGATAGGCTGGTTCCGGTCGCGCGGGGCGGAGTCGGTCGAGGCAGCAGCGGAACGATGATAGATCAACGACGCACCCGTCCCTGCGCGCGAGCCGCGCAGCTCGTCGGGCTCGCCCTCCTGCTCGTCGCGCCGGGGTCCGCCGTGGGCGACGTGCCGTTCCCGCGCTGCGCCGACGTGCCGGGATGCACCGACCCCTACGACTACGGCTCCTATCTCTTCAACGACCCGGCCAACCTGCTGGACGCCCTCCCCGGCGAAGGCGTTCCCGACGACTTCGAAGGCGACGGCAGCGCGTGGAAGTACCTGGAGGGCACCGGGCTCAACGTCGTCGAGGCCTGGGGCCTCTCGACCGGCCGACCCGACGTGGTGGTGGCGGTCCTCGACAGCGGCATCCGCTGGCGGGAGGCCGACGTCCGCAACAAGGCCTATCTCAATCCCGACGAGCTCCCGGTCCCGTCCGGCTGCCCCGCGCCCGTCTCGGCCAGCCAGCACAGCCACGACTGCAACGGCGATGGGGTGGTCAACGTCAGCGACTTCGCGGGACAGGTCTGTCCCGGCGGTGTCGTGGGCGATGCGAACGGCAACGGCGGCCTGGACGCGGGGGACCTGATCCTGCTCTGCTCCGACGGCGTCGACGGCTGGGGCGGGTCTGCCTCTCCCGTCGCGAACGGGTACATCGACGACATCTCCGGGTGGGACTTCCACGAGGACGACAACGACCCCTTCGACGACGTCGACTACGGACACGGAACCGGCGAAGCCGAGGATTCGACGGGCGAGGCCAACGACGGGAGCGGCTTCCCGGGCGTGGCGCCGTCGGCCATGTTCCTTCCGCTGCGAGTGGGCGACAGCTTCGTGGCGCTCGACCAGGAGTTCGCCCAGGCGGTGGTCTACGCCGTCGACATCGGGGCCCACCTCATCCAGGAGGCGCTCGGCACCATCAACCAGACTCCGACCGGCCAGGCGGCGGTGGACTACGCCTACGCGCGGGGCGTCCCGGTGATGGCCAGCGCGGCCGACGAGGAGAGCCGGCACCACAACTATCCCGCCGCCTACGACCACACGATCTGGCTCAACTCCATCCGGGACGGCGACGGGACCATCGTGAAGGAGCCGGGAGGGACGGACTACGACCTCCTGAACGGCTGCACGAACTACGGCGGCCGCGCCTGGGTCGCGATCTCGTCGACCAGCTGCTCTTCGGAGGCCACGGGCCGGGGCTCGGGCCTGGCCGCCCTGTTGATCTCCCACGGCAAGAACCTGGTGGACGCCGGCGTCATCGACGCCTGGGACGCCGACCGCGGCATCCCCTACTCGGCCGAGGAGGTCCGCCAGCTGTTCCGCGCCGCCGCCCTCGACATCGACCGCTCCGACGACCTGACGCTCTCCATCGATCTCATCGTCTCGTCGGTCCTGTCCAACGTCGCGGCGGGGCTCGTCTTCCAGTCCTCCCGCTTCCCGACCCAGGCCGGGTGGGACCAGTTCACGGGCTTCGGCCGGCCGGACACCCTGCGGCTCCTCGAGCTGGGCGAGACCGCGATCCCGCCCGAGGCCGACCTGGCCGGCGGACCCGCCTGGTTCGACGTGATCGACCCGCTGGTCACCCCCGAGGTGCCCATCGTCGGGACCGCGCGCGCCGAGCGTGCGGACGGCTGGGTGGACGTGTCGGTCCAGGTGGGATGCGGCGTCCAGCCCGAGTCCTACACCGAGATCGGTCGCACGAGCTCGAGCACCGGCCTCGCCGGCGACGTGCTCGCCGTGCTCGACGCGGCCGACGCCGCCGCGGACTGCGGCTTCGATCCGGCCGACCCCTCCGAGGTGGAGGCCGAGCCCGACGCCCACACGCTGACGCTCCGGCTCGTGGTCCTCGATCGCGACGGACGCATGGCCGTCGACCGGCGCAGCGTGGCCGTCCACTCCGACCCGACCCTCGCCTTCCCCATCCGGGAGCTGGGCACCTCCGGCGAGTCGTCCCCCGCCCTGGCCGACGTGGATCGCGACGGCCGGCTGGACGTCGTCTTCGCCACGGCCCAGGGGAGCGTGCACGTGCTGTCGGGCGACGGCGAGGAGCTCGCCGGCTTCCCGGCCTGGACCCGACCGGTCCCCGTACACGCTTCGCCGGCCTGGGCGCCGGCCGGTCCCGTTCCGGTGCCCCACGAGGCGGTGATCGCCGCCGTCGCCGCCGACGACCTCGAGGGAGACGGGCGGATCGAGATCGTGGTGGGCAGCACCGAGGGGCGGCTCTACGTGTTCGACGACCAGGGCGAGCTGCGTCCGGGCTTCCCGGTCTCCACCGACCCGGAGCGCTCACGGCCCGAGAATCGCGACCGCTACAACGACGCCGACCCGGGGATCGTCGCCGGGCCGACCCTGGCGGACCTCGACGGCGACGGCGTCCTGGAGATCGTGGTCTCGTCCACCGACGGGCACCTCTACGTCTGGCAGCACGACGGCGGCGAGCACCCGGGCTTCCCGGTGCGCATCGCCGACTCCGATCGCCTGGCGATCGACGCCGCCACCGGCAAGGCGACCCCCCTGCCCGGCTCCGAAGCCAGGACGCGCCTCACCAAGCTCGTCGGCTCGCCGGCCGTGGGCGACCTCGACGGGGACGGAACGCCCGAGATCCTGGCGACGAGCAACGAGGAGTACGGAGGCGGGGCGCCGTTCGCGACCGACTCGGTGCTGACCGGGATCCTGCTCTCCGGCGCCGTCGACCTCGGCGGCTTCTCGGTGGAGGTGGCCGGTCGGATGTACGCGGTGAGCGCCCTGGGCGACGCCGACCCCGACGGCCCCTTCCTCGAGGGCTGGCCGGTCAGCGTTCCCCTGCTCGCCTCCCAGCTCCTGCCCAACGTCGCGACCGGCGTGCCCGGAAGCCCGGCGCTGGCGCGCGTGGACGGGGAGGTGCGCGCCGCCATCTTCGGGGCCGTCGGGGCCCCGTTCGTCTTCGACGCCAGCGGCGCGCCCGCCCTGGGCGTCGACGCCAGCGGCGACCCCGTGGCCCTGGCGGTCGACTTCCCGGGCGGCGGCTTTGCGGGCGCGGGGGTTCCGGACAGCGTGGGGTCGCCGGACGGCCCCTTCTTCGGCGCCCTCGGCTCCGGCGCCTACGGCGACCTCGACGGCGACGGCGCGCCCGAGTACGCCGCACCCACCGGCGGCGTGCGCAAGCTGATCGACGTGGTGGCCGCCGCCCGCCAGGAGTTCGGCGACCACCAGATCACCGTCTGGGACCCCTCGAGCGGCGGACTCTTCGAGCCCGACGAGAACGGCCCGAGCTTCCCGCGCCCCATGGACGACATGCAGTTCCTGTCGAGCCCGGGCCTGGCCGACGTCTCGGGCGATGGACTGGCCGACGTGGTGCAGGGAAGCGGCGCCTACCTGGTGCGCGCCTACACCGCGACCGGCGCCCAGCCGCCGGGCTGGCCGAAGTTCACCCACGGCTGGCACATCTCGAGCCCCACCGTGGGAGACATCGACGGGGACGGGCTCTCGGAGGTCGTCGCGCTCACCCGCGAGGGACGCCTGTTCGTGTGGGACACCCCGGGCATCGCCGACGAGTCCGCGATCCAGTGGCAGGGCTTCGGGCGCGACCGCCGCAACACCGGCAACCTCGACTCCGGCGTGCCCATGGGCGCGGGCCCCTCGACCTGGTTCCAGGAGCTCGCGTGGAAGCTGCGCGGCCTCCTGACCCGGGTGGTGGAACGCATCGACGAGGCCCCGGCAGGGAGTCTGGTGCGCGCGCGCCTGGAGGGCGGGCGCGCCCACCTGGAGGACGCCGTCGAGACCCTGGAGAGCGACATCCCGCTCCTGGGCCTGCTGCACACGGTGTCCACCTGGTGGTCGATCGCGACGCCGGCCGAGATCCGGTCCACCACCCTGGACCTGAAGCTCGACCTCGAGGACGCGCTCATCGACGCCATCCGCCGCCTGGTCCGCGAGGATCCGCCTCCGGGCCACTGAGCCGCACCCGACGCGCCGTGCGCTACATTCGGCACCCGTCCCGCGGTTCGATCGACCCAGCGGATCCAGGGGATCCAGCGGGGTCCGGACGATCCAGCGGATCTTGCCGATCCAGCCCGCCCGAGGAGTCCCCCCCATGGCCAGCCCGGTCACGCCGACCGACATCCTGGACGCCCTTCGCCCCATCGTCGACCCCGACTTCGGACGCAGCATCGTCGATCTCGGGTTCATCAAGAACATCCGCATCGACGGAGACGTCGTGGCCTTCGACATCGAGCTGACCACACCGGCCTGTCCGGTGAAGGAGCAGTTCCAGCAGGCCGCGGTCGAGCGGGTGCAGGCCCTCGAAGGGGTCTCCGAGGCCCGCGTGAACATGACCGCCAACACCCGGCGCAGCGCCCAGAACCAGCCGACCGGGGAGGTGCTGCCGGGGGTCAAGAACGTCCTGGCCGTGGCCTCTGGCAAGGGCGGCGTGGGCAAGAGCACCACCGCCGTGAACCTCGCCCTGGCCCTGCAGGCCCAGGGGGCCCAGGTCGGGCTGATGGACGCGGACGTCTACGGTCCGTCGCTGCCGCTGCTGACCGGTGTGAACGCGCGCCCCGACACCACCCCGGACCGCAAGATCCTCCCCATCGAGGCCGGCGGTCTGAAGCTGATGTCCATGGGCTTCTTCCTCACCGACGACTCTCCGGTCATCTGGCGCGGCCCCATGGTCCACGGCCTGATCCGCCAGTTCCTGACCGACGTGAAGTGGGGCGAGCTCGACTACCTGGTGATCGACCTGCCGCCGGGCACGGGTGACGCGGCCCTGACCCTCACCCAGCAGGCGCCGCTCTCGGGCGCCGTGATCGTCACGACCGCCAACGACCTCTCGCTGATCGACGCCCGCAAGGGCCTCCAGATGTTCAACAAGGTGAACGTGCCGGTGCTCGGCATCATCGAGAACATGTCGTACTTCGTACCGCCGGACCTGCCGGACCGCCGGTACTACATCTTCGGCGAAGGCGGCGGCAGCCGGATCGCCAGGGAGCTCGGGGTCGAGTTCCTGGGCGAGGTTCCGATCGACCCGCGCGTGGCCGAGGGCGGAGACAAGGGCCAGCCCATCGTCCGATTCGCCCCGGACTCGCCCGTGGCCGAGGCCTTCGTGGAGCTGGCGGGCACCGTGGCGCGGCGGCTGGCCGTGCTGTCGGAGCGCGCGCCGGCGGTGGCCGACGCGAACATCACCTGGGTCGAAGGCTGAGAATCCCTTGAGGGCCGTCCGCTCGGGGTGATAGGGTTGGCCGCCCGATGCTCTCCCTCGCCCTCTGCCTCGTCTTCTTCCTGTCCGGCGTCGCCGCGCTGCTGTTCGAGAACCTGTGGTTCTATCAGGCCGGTATCACCCTGGGCAACTCGGTCTGGGCGTCGAGCCTGGTCCTCGCGGGCTTCATGGGCGGCCTCGCGCTGGGCAACGCCATCGCCGCGCGCGTCGGGCGCCGCATCGTCCGCGCGGTCCGGGCCTATGCGTTGCTCGAGGTCATCATCGGGCTGACCGGCCTGGCCCTGGTCGTCGGGCTGCCCTCGCTGACCCCGGTCCTGTCGGCGAGCTTCGGACCGCTGCTCGAAGCCCCCTGGCTGCTGAACCCGCTGCGCCTCGTCTGCGCCTTCGCCCTGCTCCTGATTCCCTCCACCGCCATGGGCGCCACCCTGCCGCTGATGGTTTCCGCGCTCTACCGCCACGACCCGCGCTTCGGCGCGGTCCTGGGTCGGCTCTACGGATGGAACACCCTGGGCGCCGTGGTGGGGGCGCTGGCCGGCGAGATCGTGCTGGTCGAAGCCCTGGGCGTCCTGGGAACCGGCGGGCTGGCCGCCGCCCTGGACTTCGCGGTCGCGGCGATCGCGCTCGCGCTCTCCCGGCGAACCGAGTCCACGGACACCCGCAGGACGCATGAGCGACCCGCCCGTCCCGCCCCGCTCGGCGCCCGGGCGCGGCGCCTGCTGGTCGCCGCCGGGCTGGCCGGGTTCACGCTGCTCGCCCTCGAGGTCGTCTGGTTCCGCTTCCTGCTCCACTTCCTCTTCGGGAGCAGCGAGACCTTCGCCATCCTGCTGGCCGTGGTGCTCGTGGGCATCGGCCTGGGCGGCCTGGCGGGCGGACGCATCGCAGCCCGACCCGGCCGGTCGGCCCGGGTCCTGCCGGGCCTCGCGCTGGCGACGGGGCTGGTCTGCCTGCTCCTCTATCTCCTCTTTCCCAGCGGCCCGCGCGTCGCCACCTGGAGCGAGACCGCGGGACGCGCCGGGGTGCTGATGTTCCCGGTGTCGCTCCTCTCGGGCGTCCTGTTCACCCTGCTGGGCGACGCGATCAAGCACGAGGAGCCCGACGAGACCCGGGCGGCGGGTCTGCTCACGCTGTCGAACACCCTGGGCGCCATGCTGGGTCCCCTGGTCGCGGGCTTCGTCCTGCTGCCCGGGCTGGGGATGGATCGCAGCGTCCAGGCCCTCGCCGCGATCTACGCGGGCATCGCGGCGCTGGCCTGGTGGGCGTCGGCTCGCCCTGCGGGAGCCCTGGGGAAGGGGCTCTCGGTCGCAGCGGCCGCGGCGCTCGCGCTCGCCGTGGTCTTCTTTCCGGCCGGCGCCACGTGGCAGCGGCACCTGCAACCCACCATCGCGCTGTACACCCAGTCCGGGAACGAGCGCCCCGTCGCCATGCGGGAAGGCGTGACCGAGACCATCGTGTACCTGCGCGAGTCGGCGTTCGGCCATCCGGTGGCCCACCGCATGCTGACCAACGGCTACTCGATGTCGGGCACCAACACCTACGCCCAGCGCTACATGAAGCTGTTCGTGTATCTCCCGCTGGCGCTCGCGCCCGACGCCCGCTCGGCAGTGCTCATCAGCTACGGCGTGGGAAGCACGGCGAAGGCCCTGACCGACTCGCGCCGGCTCGAGACCATCGACATGGTCGACATCTCCCGGGACGTGATCGAGATGAACGACATCGTCTACCCGGACCCGCAGGAGATCCCGACCGGCGACCCGCGGGTCCGCGTCCACATCGAGGACGGCCGCTACTTCCTCCAGACGACCCGCCGCCGCTTCGACCTGATCACCGGGGAGCCCCCGCCCCCGAAGATCGCGGGCGTGGTGAGCCTCTACACCCAGGAGTACTTCAGTCTGGTCCGCGAACGTCTGAACGACGGCGGGCTGACCAGCTACTGGCTTCCCGTCCACTCGCTCACACCCGACGACACGCGCTCGATCATTCGCGCCTTCTGCAACGCCTTCGAGGACTGCTCGCTGTGGGGCGGCAGCGGCCTCGACTGGATCCTCCTGGGCTCGCGCGGGGGAGCCGAAGAGCCGGCCCCATCCCGGCTCTCCGCACAGTGGGACGACCCGCTGGTCGGGCCCGAGATGGCGGCGCTCGGCCTCGAGCGGCCGGAGCAGCTGGGCGCGCTGTACATGGCGGGGCCCGACGAGCTGGCCGAGATCGCCGGAGACGCGCCGCCCCTCACCGACGCCTGGCCGAAGCGCCTCTCGGACCGGACCCTGCCCATCGAGGAGATGGCGCCCACCTACGTCCAGTGGATGCGCACCGACGTCGCTCGCGAGCGCTTCCGGGCGAGCCCCTGGATCCGCGCCACCTGGCCCGCCGCGCTCCGGGAGTCCACCCTCTCCTACTTCGACATCCAGGCGCTGCTGAACCGGACGCTGCTCCAACGTCCGCCCCCGCTCGGCCGGGCGCTGCCCGCCGTGCACGAGCTGGGAGCCGACTGGCAGCTCGCCACCCCCTCCCTCTGGCTCCTGGGCACCAGCGCCGCCCGCCAGCGCGCGGCGCAGGCCGCCGCGGCGGAGGGACGCGAAGGCGCGCGAGTGCTCGTGGAGCTCGCCCTGGGTGCGCTGGCCGAGCGACGCTACGCCGAGGCGGCGTCGCTGCTCGGCCGGGCCGAGGAGAAGGGCGCCCGGTCTCCCCGGTGGCGGTCCCTCGAGATCTACTGCCTGTACATGAGCGGGGACCGTGAAGGAGCCGAGCTGGCGCTGGCGAGCGCCCCGGCGGCGCCGGGCCGCGGCAGCGCCCGGCCGTGGCTTCGCCAGCTGCTGGCCGCACCGGAGCGCTGAGTCGGCGAGCCGCTTCGCTTCGCCTGCGGTCCTCGGAACGTGTCGGGGGGCTAGGGCGCCTTGGAGCTCTCGGGCCGCTCGAGGGGCTCGAACAGGATGACGCCGCCTTCGGTGTCGATGAAGTAGTTGAACCGGTTCAGGAACGAGCCGCCGATGAGCCCGACGTCGAGGTTCGGGTTCACGGTGCCCTCGATGTTCTCGAGGCGCGCCCCGCCGATCTCCAGCGAGTCCAGTCCCACGAAGCCGAGCTCCGAGGGTCCGCCCGGGGTGTCCGCACCGAGGGAGGTCTCGGTGGCCTTGCCGTCGATCCCGAGGGCCTGGGCCACGGTCGGCGTGATCGACACGAAGGTCGAGGCGGTGTCCAGGTAGAAGGGCGCGGTCAGGCTCTCGTTCACCCGCACGTCCACGCGAATCAGCTGGCCCACCCGCTCGTAGGGCACCTCGACGAGGCGGCCGCTGCTCCGGCGCCGCAGGGCGGCGCGCAGGGAAGGGATGACGGTCTTCTGGACCGACACCGCCGCGGCCCGGGTCTGGCGGCCGATCCGATCGACCCGGTGGCGCGCCGCCACGTCCGAGGCCGGCTTCTGGTTGGTGAAGCGGGTCGCGCCGCTCTCGTCGGTCCAGCGATAGATCTCGGCCGAGCTCGGGGCCGCGGCGAAGGCGACCGCGAGAGCCCACCCCAGGAGAGCCCAGCGAGCCCACCGGAGCGCTCCGGGCCGGGCGGCGGCGGCGATGTGGGCCATGGCGAGATCCTCGACTGCGATTCGAGGCCTTCTCATCGCAATGGACGTGCCAAGCATCGGCCACCGGCAGCTGGCGCCCCAGGCCCCCTTTGCGCCTGGGCGATCGCCGACGCGCCCAGGGGCCAGGCCCGCTCTCCGGTGGAAGCCGGGGAAGGGGGCTCCCATCGGGAGGGAGGCGGATTGCCCAGTGCGCAGGATTCTGCGGGGTCGCCCGGGCGAAGCCTGCGTCCGCCGGTGGACCGGGGATCAGCGGCGTGTCAGCCGCACGCACCCGAGCCCGACCAGCCCCGCCCCGAGCAGCGCCAGCATGCTGGGCTCGGGGATGCCGGTGATCTCGAGTGTGGCGAGCACGGGGAGCGCGTTGCCGCAGGCGGAGACGAACGTGGTCGTCACCAGGGTGAGACTGGTGCCGACGTTGGTTCCGGTCAGTACGGACGTGCCCCCGTCCGGCGGGCTGCCGGACTTCACCAGCGCGGTTCGCGTGGTCCAGGGCGCAGCGTTGAAGGTGTAGGGCGTGGTGCCCATCCCGCCCGTCCCGATGCCCAGGACGGAGAGGGGGAACGGGAGGACGACGACGTCCTCGAGGATGTGGATGTTGAGCAGCCCGTTGAGGCCGAGCGAACCGCCGAGACCGCCGCCGCCGACGCAGGCCTGGCCGAGCGAGGGCTCGCCGGGGCCGCACACGCCGTTGGAGATGCCCGAGGCGCCCAGGGGAGAGAACGTACCGGCCTGATTCGAGAGGGTCGCCGCCGTCAGGGAGAAGATGGAGGTCGTGGTCGTCACCGGAACGACGATGTTCGTGCCCGAGACGAAGCCGGCCGGGACGGAGATGGACCCGTCGTTCGCGACGTCGATGGTCCCCGACCCGGAGATGGAGAGCTGATCGAGGCCCGGAACGGTGATCGTCAGACTGCCCATCACTCCCGAAATGGGCGCCGCGACGGCCGCACCGGCGATCCACTGGAACGCCAGCGCGAGGAGCAGCGAGGCGGGGAGGAGCCCCTCCAGGCGCGAGCGCCGAACCGATCTCTGCAGCAACGAATGAACGAGCGACAGCATCCTGTGTCTCCTTTCGTGAGCGGCGCCGCCGAAACCGCAGCGCCGGGGACGGAAGGGTCGCAAGCGACCGGGCGGCAGCTCGGCGAGAGGCTTGGGACCCGTTCCAGTGTACGCCTCGGGGGCGATGCGACTCAATCGAAATGCGCGGGCCCGGGACCTGGGCTGGATCAGCGGGGGTCCGGCCAGCCACAGGTCCGGGACATCGCCGACCAGTAGCCGTCGTTCCTGCGCGAGCCCGGAGCCCGGCGCAGGAGCTCCCGCGCGGCCGCGCGCGCCCGCTCCCGCTCTCCGTCGAGACACAGCGAGAGGGCCTCGAGAGCCCTCGCCCGTGGGGCCGGGAGCCTGCCTCCGTGGGCGCGGGCAAAGTCCGCGGCGGCCCGCGGGTAGTCGCGATCCGCCAGGGCGCCGATCCCGGCGGCGAGCCAGAGCGCGGGGTCGCGATGGGCTTCGGGCCGACGGGCCACGATCCGCTGCTCCGCGTGACTGCTCCCAAGCATCCACAGCAGCAGCGTGTGGAGCGGCGACTCCAGGATCACCCGGTGGAGGTGGCGCTCGCCCAGGGCGGCGCCCGAGCCCGGGACCAGCTGCCGACGCACCAGTCCCTCCCACTCGAACCACGGGAGCACCTCCGCAACGAGGGCCTCGGGCAGGTGGGACGCGACCCACCCGCTCCGGCGGAAGTCCTCCCGGGCGCGGGCCGGGTCCTGGAGCTTCTGGATCAGCGGGTCGTTGCGCGCGTGGTCCGCGAGGACCGGAGTGTCCGAGAGTCTTCGCGGGTAGGCGTCGACCAGCGGCAGCACGTCCCGGGTCTCCCGGGCGAGCCGCTCGGGGCCCGCGATCCAGGTGGCCAGCAGGGCCTCGGCCGACTCGAAGCCGATCGCTTCCAGCTCCGACGCGACCCCGGGCGCGCTCCACTGGGCGCGGAGCCGGGCCTCGCTCAGCGGATCGTGCCCGCCGCGCTGGCCCATCATCATCCAATCGAGGCCGGCGGCGGCCCACAGCGTGCAGTCCGGAAAGACGTCGCAGAACCCGCGCACCACGGCCAGCAGGTCCCGGCCGGTGAGGTCGTGGACGGGGAGCCAGTAGCTGGCGATGCCCCCTTCGTCGAGCCGCTCGCGGATCGCGGCGAAGTACTCGCGGGTGAAGAGGTTGACCACGCCGTTCAGCTTGGGCGGCGGCGGCTCGCCGGTGATCAGGTCGTAGGTCTGGGTCCGGGTCTGGAGATGGAAGCGCGCATCCTCGACGAAGACCTCGACCCGCGGATCGCGCAGGGGGCTCGTGCCCCCCGCGCCGAGGTGCTGGTCGGTGAACTCCAGGACGTCGGGCGAGATGTCGACGATTGCGATGCGTTCGAGGGACTCGGTGTCCACCAGGGCCCGGGCGGTCGAGCCGATCCCGTAGCTCAGCAGCAGCGCGCTGCGCGGGTCCGGCCGCAGCGCCACCGGCAGGTGGACGAAGGCCTTCATGTAGCGACGAGCGGAGTAGTGGGTGGCCGACTGGCTGTAGCCGTTGGAGAGCAGGCGGTCGTGCAGGGGCTCTCCGAAGCGCAGGGTGCGCAGGAGCACCAGGGTCTCGAGGCGTCCCTCGCGGATGGCGGCCACCTCGGAGCCCGGCTCCCCGTAGATGGCCAGCGGGTGCGCCAGGTGGCGGCTGCGCAGCGCACCCGACGGGAACAGCACCGCGGCGACGACCAGGGCTGCCGCCGTGGCGACGGCGACCCTCGAGCCCGCTCCGGCGCGGGGCCACGACACGAGCGGCAGCAGGGCGAGGTAGGCGAGACCGAGCCCGAGAATGGAGCGCTCGACGCCCAGGGTCGGCAGCAGCCAGAAGCCGCCGGCGAGCGCGCCCAGCGCCGCACCGAGGGTGTTGGCGAAGGTGAGCCAGCCCGTCGTGCGCCCGTCGGCGCTCAGCGCCGACCGGGCGTCGTCGCCCAGCGCCGTGAACAGCACGCCGGAGAGCAGCGCCGTGGGTCCCACCAGCGGAGCGGCGATCAGCGCCGCGTGCCAGCCCGCGTGGGCCATCTGACCGGGCGCGAGCAGCAGCGCCTGGATCGGCCCGTAGGCCGCGTAGCTCGCGAGGGTCGTGAACCCACAGCCGAGCGCCAGCGCCGGGAGCCACGGGCGCGGAGAGTCGACCCTCGAGAGCCAGGCTCCCGCAGCCAGTCCTCCGAGTCCGATCCCGGCCAGGACCGTGGCCAGCAGCGACGCGAACACCCAGCTCGTCCCGAAGACGAAGAGCGACAGCAGCCGGAACCAGACGGCCTCGAGCGCGAGGAAGAGTCCTCCGGCCAGCCAGGCCGCGACCAGGCGCCGCAGGCCGAGGGCGTCCACCCCCCAGCCGCGCCCGGGAGCGGTTGCAGCCGGCGCGAGCCCGCCCTCGCCGGCTCCCTCGGCCCGGCGCGAGAGCCCCAGGGCGACGAGCGCGGCGAGGCCGTTCAGGCCGGCTGCAGCCAAGGCGGCCCCGGGCAGCCCGACCCGGCCGATCAGCCAGGCCTCGCCCAGCAGCGCGCCGGCCACCGCACCCAGGGTGTTCCAGCCATAGAGGCGACCCAGGGTCGCGCCGAAGCGGCCCTCCACACCCTGGAACCCGCGAACCAGCACCGGCAGCGTGGCCCCCATGGCGCTGGCGGGAAGGACCATGGCGGCGAAGGCGAGTCCCAGGCGCACGGCGTTCGCGGCGCCCGGCGTGTCGCGCACGCTCCCGATCCACGACGCGACGAACGAGTCGATCGCCGGCAGCCCCAGGACGGTGATCGAGGCCGCGACTCCGATCACGACTTCGAGGACCGCGTAGAGGAGGATCGGGCGACCCACGCGATCCGCGCGGCGCGCCGCCACCAGGTTGCCGACGGCGAGCCCGGCCATGAAAGCGGCGAGAACGAGGCTGCTGGCCCAGATGCCCCGGCCGAACGCGATGCCGGCGGCGCGAAACCACAGGGTCTCGAACAGCAGGGCCGCCGCCCCGGAGAAGACGGCGGCGACCGGAAGGCCGATCGCGACCTCGCGCGCCGCGGCCGGCGCAGAGGGGGACGGACCTGCGTCTGCCGAGCGACGCGTAATCACCGGAGCAATCTCATGGGCGATCCGAGTCTACCACCGGCGTCGAGCGCGATGGACCGCCGTCTCCCGTCACATTCGAGGCCCGGTGTCGCCGGAGCGGGCAGCGCGGATGGCTGCCACCACGAAGCGTCGCAGCTCGGGGACCAGCCGGTCGTAGGCAGCGCGCAGCGCCCGCCAGAACGGACTGCGGTAGAGGAGCTCCACGGTCGGCTCCACGGCGCGCAGGCTCGTGCGCCCCAACGAGCGGCCGTCTTCGTCTCGGAGCTCGGCCGTGAGCGCGAGCTCGACCTCGCCGTAGGAGCTGGGAGCGCCGAGGATCCACAGCGCCATGCCGGCCGCGGAGAGCCCATAGGTGGTGATGCTGCGGTTCCAGATGCCCTCGTCGAGGGTCAGGTCCAGCCGGTAGCTGCCGTCGGCGAGATCGCCCGACGCCCCGGCGAGCCCCACCCGGGCGACGGTCCGCGCCACGCCGTGGGCCTGGAGATCGCGGGCCAGGGCGTCGGCCACATGGACGCGCAGGTCGAAGCCGGCGAGGTGGGCGTCCCGCGCCACGCGCTCGGGCGCGATCCGTTGCCGGGCGTAGGGAACCCCGGGCACGAAGGCGAGCCAGCCCCGACGCACCCGGGACCGGCCCGCCAGGGGGCGGGCCTCCGCGGCGGGCGCGACCAGCAGGAGCTCCGCGAGCGGAGGCTCGAGGCGGGTCGCAGGCCGTTCGTCGGGCACGGCCGCGGGAGAGCCGGCGCAGCCGAGGGCGAGGAGGCCCACGGCCAGGAGCAGGGCGGGCGTGGCGCCCCGGGCTCCGACCCGGGGGCGACGCGGGCGCCCCCCGCGATGGGCGGCCGTGCTCACCGCGCCCGGCCTCCGCCCTCGTCCGCTGGCTCCCATGGCAGCGCAGCTTCGGGCAGCTCCCCGCCTTTCGCTACGGTCCAGACTTCGCCATCGGAGGTCTCCATGGCCACGCTCTCCCGACTCTCCTCCCGTAGGCTCGCGCGGGTCGCGCTGGTCGCGCTGCTGGCCGGCTCGCTGCTCGCGCTCGGCTGCGGGCAGCTGAAACGCGCGCTCTACGCACCGGACGACCGCGACGAGTGGCAGATGCCCGACCGGGTGATCGCCGCCCTGGCGATCCCACCCGGAAGCCGCGTGGCCGACATCGGCGCCGGCGGCGGCTACTTCACCTTCCCGCTGGCCGATGCCGTCGGTCCGGAGGGGCGGGTCTACGCCGTCGACATCGACACCGAGATGCTCGACTACATCGCGACGCGGGCCCAGGAGGAAGGTCGGAGCAATGTGGAGACCCGGGTGGCGGGAGCCCAGGACGCCAACCTTCCCGATGCGAGCATCGACCTCGTGTTCACGTCGAACACCTACCACCACCTGTCCGACCGCGTCGCCTACTTCCGGCGCCTGAGGTCGGACCTCGCGCTCGGCGGACGCGTCGCGATCGTGGAGTTCGAGGAGACCGGGTGGTTCTCGCGCTGGTTCGGCCACAACACCGATCCGGAGATCATCCGCCAGGAGCTGGCCGACGCCGGCTACACGCTCCTGGCCGCCCACGACTTCCTGCCGCGCCAGAGCTTCACCCTCTACGCCCCCGCCCCTGCGCCTGCGCCCTAGCGGCGGCTGCGGTTTCCGTAGAGGAGGGTGCGGTAGAGGGGCGGCGCGGGACCGACCAGCTGGCGTCGGGACCGACTGGCGTACTCCTCCAGCGCGAACCGCTCGACCTCGAAGCGCGGATCGGGCTCGAAGAACTGGTCGGGGATCTCCATGCCTCCGATCCAGGCCAGGTAGTTCAGGACCTCGGTCTTGCCGGTGGACCGGTCGTATCGCTCCACCTGCAGGGGCAGACCCCGCTTCGGATCGGCGCAGACGGTCCGCCGGCCGACCTCGTCGGTGAGGCGATACAGGTCGCAGCGGCTCCCGGCGACCTCGCTCGAGCGGATCTTCTCGCCGCCCTCGGCCAGCAGGTCGACGAGCTCGGTTCCGAACGGACGCACGCGGGTGAGGTCCTCCCGGATGGCGGCCGGCGCCCGGCGGATGCCGACGCCGGTCCCGCTGAGCTCGTCGAGGGTGTAGTAGTACTCGCCGTTCACGATGGTGATGATGCGGTGGCCGCCGACCACCACATCGGCGCGGAAGTGGTTGCCCTTGGACCAGTAGTGCGACACCACCGCTCCAGACTCGCCGCGACCCATGCCCTGGGCGTACCAGGTCTCGACCGCCGGGGCCGCGGCGTCCTTCTCGCCTTCGTCCCCGGGCTCCTGGGATCGCGCCGGGCCCGGAGCCGCCAGCCCGATCCACGCCGCCAGCACGACCCCCAACGCCCGGACCACCCTGCGGGCTCCGGCTGCGCGCCCTCGTCCCGATCGATCGCGCCTTCCACTCACTGGGTCTCCACTCCTTCCCGGGTCATCGGCCCGGCCTCGCTCGCCCCACCCGCGACCTCGGCGATCACCCGCCCCTCCATCCATTCCGGCGGCCGCTCTCCGAGCAGCGCCAGCACGGTGGGCGCGACGTCGAGGTTCGAGACCCGGCCGAGCTCCACACCGGCCTCGATTCCGGGGCCCACCGCAATGAAGATACCCGCCATCGAGGCAACGTCGGGCCGATAGCCGTGCCATCCCCGTGTGGGCAGCGCCAGCCGGCGGCCGGACTCGATGGTGACGTCCGGGGGCGCCAGCACCACCACGTCCCCGAAGCGCGGGTTCGCGACGCGCCACTCCCGGGGCGCGGACTTCCGCGCATGGGCCTCGAGCCCGAGACCGCGGGCGATCTCGACGCTGCGCGCGAGGTCTCGCCCGGGCTCGTCCAGATCGATCTGGGCGAAGCCGCCGGCCCCGTGGACCCGCCCCTTCACGCCCGCCTTCTTCAGCGCCTGGCGCAGGTCGACCTCGCGCCCGAGGGGCGCCATGCCGTGGTCCGACACGAAGACCAGCGCGGTCGACGCCCGCAGCCCGCGCTCGTCGAGCCCCCTCACCAGCTCGCCGATGGCCCGATCCTGGCTGCGGAGATCCCGGCGCACGGCCTGGCTGCCGGGGCCGTGCCGGTGCCCGGCCCGGTCGGCTCCGTGGAACCAGCTGGTCACGAGACGCGGCCGCTCGGCCGGATCCTCGAGGTCGAGCCAGGCGAGGATCTGCTCGACCTTGGTGTCCGCGCTCGTCGACCCGTCGAAGGGAAGCCAGTGGCGCGGGCCGCGCCCGGTGCGCCAGGGCCCTTCGGAGCCCACCCAGTAGTACGACGCCGAGACCACTCCGCGCCCCGCCAGCCAGGACCACACGGGCTCGACCTCGATGAAGGAGGGAATCCGGTCGCGGTCGAAATCGCCCCGCTGCGGATCGACGAAGTGGTTGTTCACGATGCCGTGGCGTTCGGGCGCCACCCCGGTCATCAGGCTCACGTGGTTGGGGAAGGTGTTCGTCGGGAAGACCGGCTCGAGGGCGCGGGCCCGGGCGCCGGACTCGGCCAGGGAGACGAGGGTCGGGCAGTCCTCGGGTCGCAGGTCGGCGGGCCGGGTGCCGTCCAGGGAGATCACCACCACGCTGGTCGCGCGCCCGGCGCGGGCCGGTCCGGCCACCTGGCCCAGGGCCAGCACACACAGCAGGAGCACCCCGAGCCCTTCGAGTGCAGCGATCGCGGGCGCGCGCGGGCGGGGCCCGGGCGCTGCTCTCACGCTCCCCTCGAAGCCCTGGGCGAAGCGGTCTGGGTTGCGGAAAGCGGTGGTCACGGGCGGGATGCGCCTCACGGGCGCGGATCTTACCATCCGCGGCATGAGTCGTCCGACTGCACCGCCCCCGACCGCGCTCAGCATCGCCGGCTCCGATCCCACGGGCGGTGCCGGGCTGCAGGCCGACCTCCAGGTCTTCCGGCACTTCGGCGTCCACGGGCTGGGCGTCGTCTCCGCGCTCACGGTGCAGGACAGCGCCGGGGTCCGGCGGGTCCTGCCGGTCTTCCCGTCGGTGGTGCTCGATCAGCTGCGCGTGCTGCTGCGCGACATCCGCCCGGGCGCCGTCAAGATCGGCATGCTCGGGAGCGACGACGTGCTGCGCAACGTGCTGCTCGCCCTGCACGAGCTGCCCGACGAGGTGCCGGTGGTGGTCGACCCGGTCCTGCTGGCGAGCGACGGAACCCCGCTGCTCGAGCGCCGCGCCTGGGGCAGCCTGCGCGGGCTCTTCGAGCGCGCCACCCTGGTGACGCCGAACCTCCCCGAGGCCGAGGCGCTCTGCGGCCTCGAGGGTGTGTCTCCGGGAAGCACCGAAGAGGCGGCCCGACACCTCGTCGAGCTCATGGGGGCGAGCGCAGTGCTCGTGAAGGGAGGCCACCGGTCGGGTGCACCCCGCGATCTGCTCGCGGGGCGCGACGGCGACCGCCTGGAGCTCCACTGGCTCGAGGGGGAGCGGGTCGAGGTCGGGCCGGTGCACGGGACCGGCTGCGCCCTGTCTTCGGCCATCGCGGCCCGGCTCGCCTTCGGAGCCGACCTGCGCTCGGCCGTCGAGACGGCGAAGCGGTTCGTGGCCGAAGGGCTGCGCGCCGCCGCCCCGCTGGGCTCCGGCGCCCGCTTCCTGGTCTACGCGTGAGCGCTCCCGACCCCGCTCCCGACGCCTCCACCGCGCCGGCCGACGTCTACGGCGAGCGCCGCCGACGGGCCGCCGAGGACGCCGCCGGCCGGCGCGGGCTGGAGCGAATCGTCTCGCACACCCGCCTCGCCGTCTTCGCGGCGGCCCTGGGCGCCGGCTGGATGGTCTTCGGGGTGCGCCTGTGGAGCGCGTGGACCCTGCTTCCCCTGGCCCTCGTGTTCGGGGTGTTGATGGTCGTCCACGACCAGCTGATCCGGCGCCGGGAACGGGCCGAACGCCGGCAGAGGCACTACGACGACGGGCTGGCCCGGCTGGAGAACCGTTGGGCCGGCCGGGGCACCGGCGGCTCGGAGTGGTCCGACCCGCGGCACCCTTTCGCGGGCGATCTCGACCTCTTCGGTGAGGGCTCGCTCTACGAGCGGCTGTGCGTCGCGCGCTCGCCGGCCGGTCGCGAGCGGCTCGCACGCTGGCTCCTCGAGCCCGCCCACGACGTCGACGAGATCCGCGCCCGGCAGCTCGCCGTGGCCGAGCTGCGCGATCGCGTGGATCTGCGCGAGGATCTGGCGCTGATGGGCGAGGACGTGGCCTCGCGCTTCGACGTCCAGGCCGCCGTGGCGTGGGGGGCCGAAGACATGGCTCCGGTCCCCGGCGCGGTGCGCGGCGCCTGCGCCGCCGCGGTCTTCGCCAGCCTCGCCACCGGGGTCGCCTGGGCCACCGGCAACGCTCCGCCCCTGCCCTTCTTCGGCGCCCTGGCCGCCCAGACCGCCCTGGCGCTGGCGCTGCGCCGCCGCACCGCGCCGATCGTGAAGGGAGCCGAGCGCGCCCTGCGCGACCTGTCGATCCTCCGCGACCTGCTCGAGCGCATCGAACGCGAGCCGGTGGAGGCGCCGCGCCTGGTGGAGCTCGAGCGGGCCCTCGAGACCTCCGGGCACACGCCCTCGCAGCGCATCCTGCAGCTGCGCAAGCGGGTCGACCTGCTCGACGCCCGGCGCAACCAGTTCTTCGCACCCATCGGCGCCCTGCTGCTGTGGACCACCCAGATCGCGCTCTCCCTCGAGGTCTGGCGGGCCGAGTGCGGGGCCGCCCTGCCCACCTGGGTTGCGGCCTCGGGCGAGTTCGAGGCCCTGGCCGCGCTGTCCGGGTACGCCTACGAATGCCCGGACGACCCCTTTCCCGAGCTGTGCGAGCAGGGACCGGTCTTCGAGTCGGAAGGGCTCGGCCATCCGCTGCTGCCCGTGGACCGCTGCGTGCGCAACGACCTGACCCTCTCCCCCGAGCGTCGCGCCTGGGTGGTGAGCGGCTCGAACATGTCGGGCAAGAGCACGCTGCTGCGAAGCGTCGGCACCAACGCCGTGCTGGGGCTCGCGGGAGCACCGGTCCGCGCCCGCTCGCTTCGGCTGTCGCCGCTGACGCTCGGCGCTTCGATCCAGGTGCGCGACTCCCTGCGCGAGGGACGTTCCCGCTTCTACGCCGAGATCGAGCGGCTGCACGAGATCGTGGTGCTGGCCGAAGGCCCGGTCCCCGCCCTCTTCCTGCTGGACGAGATCCTCCACGGCACGAACTCCCACGACCGCCGCATCGGCGCGGAGGCGCTGGTGCAGGGCCTCCTCGAGCGGGGCGCCGTGGGGCTGGTGACGACCCACGACCTGGCCCTCGCGAAGATGGCCGACGTCATGGGCGAGGAGATCGGGAACGCCCACTTCGAGGACCACCTCGAAGACGGCGAGATCCACTTCGACTACCGGCTGAGGCCGGGCGTGGTGCGCAAGAGCAACGCCCTGGCGCTCATGCGGGCGGTGGGTCTCGAGGTGTAGCGACCGACCCGGGCGCCCGCGGAGGCAGGCTGCACAGGGCCGCGAGGTGGAGCGCCATGGCTCCGGCGATCGCCACCGCGCGCGCCGGCCACGGCTGGACCGCCTTGACCATGAGCGCCGCGAGCACGAGCAGGAGCCCCGCGGCCCAGCGTCGCCGGCTCGACTCGTCGGGGTCGGCCGCGATCCGCACCATCCAGAACGCGGTCAGCAGCAGCACCACCGCGTGGTGGGCCTGGAAGGTCGGGCTGAACACCAGGGGCCCGAGCAGCAGGACCGCCGCGTCGGCGTGGAGCCGCTCGCCTTCGTCGGCCCAGGAGCGGGAGCGCGCGATCTGGAACGCGATCGCCGCGACCCAGACCGCCTGGATCGCCCGCGTCCCCGCCACCACCCCCTCGGGCGACCACGCGACCAGGCTGTGCTCGCTGCCCCCGGCCTCGGTGAAGAGCAGGAGCAGGCTGCGACCGAGGGGCTTGTAGTAGTCGGGCAGCGAGAGCACGGGCCCGGGATCGAGCAGGTGCGCCAGCCAGGAGTGGCTGAGGGCCCAGGCCTCGCCGGCCCCGAGCCGAAGCCACGGCCACCCGACGAACAGCGCGATCACAGCGACCGACGCGGCGCCCAGCCAGCGCCAGCGCCGACGCCAGACGAGATAGGGGATCAGCACGGCGGCGTAGAGCTTGAGGGCGATCGCCAGGGAGAGGAGCCCTCCGGCCGCGAGGTCCGAGCGCTTGCGGCCCAGACGGAGCGACGCCAGGACGAGGGCCAGGATCACCACGTTCGAGTTGCCCGCGCGCAGGTCCCATTGCAGGAAGTAGACGACGCCCAGACAGGCGGCGAGGGAGAGGACCCAGCGCCAGCGATGTCGCGCCAGGCCCAGCGCGTCGAGGCAGAGCCAGCAGACCGCGACGCTCGCCGCGACGACGGTGGCGAACCAGAGCAGACTCGCGGCGGGCAGGCCCAGGCGCCCGATCGCCTCCTGGAGGAGGAGGAAGGGGACGGGGTAGTAGAAGTGGTCGCCGTAGCTTCCGCGCGCCAGGATCTGCTGGGACCGGCTCAGGTTGATCATGAAGTCGCCCAGGGACTCCACGTCGAAGCGCCGCAGCACGATCAGGCGCCGGGTCGACTCCAGGGCGAAGTAGCCGGCGATGACGACCAGCGACAGGCGATTCGCGATGGCGGCTCGCCGATCGGCGACTTCGGAGCGCACGGGCGTCGGGTCCAGGCTGGGCTCCTATCCGAGGGGGGCGAGGTGGGCGTGCTCGCCGAAGGCGACGAGCCCGAGGCTGCGCGCCACGCCGCGCGAGGCGCGATTCGCCCAGGAAGTGCTGTAGAGCGGCTCGGCGCCCAGGTCGCGCACCCGCCTGGCCCAGGCCGCCACGCCGGCCCGGGCGTGTCCGCGCCCGCGGTGGGACGGAAGTGTCTCGACCCCCGCCTCGATGGCCGGCCCCGGGCCCTCCCCGCCTCCGCGCGCAGCCCACACCACCGACACCGGCACTCCGCCCTCGAGGCGCGCCACCACCGGGCGTCGACCCTCGAGCTCTCCGGCGAGCCACGCGAACGCACTCTCGCCGGCGGCGTCGAGACGATCGGCGTCGATCCCGGTCCACTCCCGGGTCTCTTCCGGGGCGACCGCGAGCTCGGCGGGAAACCGGAAGCACGGACCGCGCCACTCGGGGTCGGGCTCGAATCCGGCGCCGGCGAGAGCGCGGCGCATGGCCTCCCAGCGCTCGGCGGGCGCCGGGCCCTCGGGCGAGTCGGCCCAGCCTCCCGATGCCAGCGGACGCTCGCGCGCACACAGGCGGGAGAGGTCCCGGACCAGGGCCGAGGGCAGCCCCGCCGCGAACCGCCAGAGGTTGCCGTGGACGCTCCGCGAGAACGCGAGCGCCGGGGCGGGCCGGCCGTGGGGCTCCCGGGTGCGGGTGAGGCGACCGCGCTCGTCGTGCCGGTAGAGGGCCGCGAGCTCGAGGTCGAGCCAGTGGACGTCGGTGGGCAGGGCAGGCGCCCGCCCGCCCCGGCTCGTCACGGTCCCGACTCCGGCGTTCCCGCACCGGCCGGAACGAACGGCCGGGAGAGGTCCTCCCTGCCCTCGGCGGTCACGAGCACGTCGTCCTCGACGCGGATGCCGCCGAAGGGAGCCAGGGCATCGATCCCGTCCCAGTCGAGGGCGTCGCCACCGTCGACCGCCCCGCTGCGCAGGGGCTCGAGCAGCATGGGGATGAAGTAGACCCCCGGCTCCACGGTGACCACGTGCCCCGGCTCGCAGGTGCGCGTGTTGCGGAGTCGCGAGTGGGCCGGCGCGGGTGCGCGCAGCCCACCGCGAACGGAGGCATGCAGCCCTCCGACGTCGTGCACCTGGAGCCCCAGGAGATGCCCGACACCGTGGGGCAGGAAGGCGGCGACGATTCCCCGCTCGACGGCGTCGCCCGGCGCTCCGCGGACCAGGCCGACATCGCACAGGAGCGCGGCCACCTCCTCCAGCGCCCGGCGGTGGATGGACTCGAACCCGATCCCCGGACCGACCGCCTCCACGAGCCGGCGCTGTAGCCGTTCCACGCCCGCGACGAGCTCGACCAGACGGCCCGGCGCCCGAGCGGTGAGGTGGGTCCGGGTGATGTCGCTCGCGTAGCCCCAGGCCGTGGCGCCCGCATCGATGAGAAGCAGCGCGCGCAGACCCGGGGCGCCGGGGCTCTTCTCGCCGTAGTGGAGGACCGCCGCGTGGTCGTCCCAGCCGATGATGTTCGGGTAGGGCGTCTCGCCCTCGAGCTGGCCGCTGGCCTGGAGATACGCCGCGTGGATCTCGCGCTCGGAGGCGCCGGCCGCGGCCCCGGCGCGGGCGGCGGCGTGTCCCAGGGCGGCGCGCTCCGCCGCGGCCCGATGGCAGGCGACCTCGTAGGGAGTCTTCGCAGCCCGGTGCCAGTCGAGGCCGGCCAGCAGGTCGGCCGGCTCCACGGCCCGGTCGTCGATGCCCAGCGCCCGGGCGACGTCCGCAGCGGCGCCCACGAAGGCGCAGTCGCCCACGGGCCCCAGCGCACGCACCGCCTCCTCGGCGGACGCGACCTCCACCACGTCCAGCACCTGGCTCCAGGGGTGGGGCCACTGCGTGGGGGCAGCGCTCCAGAAGTCCCGAGGTGAGACGCGGACGAGCAGCGGCGGCCGGTCCGGGCGCACCCGCAGCAGGTGGCCGGGCCCCGCCAGCGGCGCGAAGCGCGCGAAGTGGGGGTCCGTGCGGAAGGGCACCTCGAGATCGTCGCGGTGCTGGCAGCGGACCGACCCGGCGTGGAAGACACAGCCGCCAAAGCCGCCGACGGCCTCCAGCACGGCGCTCGTCCGCCCGACGACCTCCGCCAGGTGCGCCGCGTACGTCGCCGGATCCGGCGCCCCCATCCTGCCCACATCGCGATCCCATTCCACGGCGGACCATGATACGGTGAGTCGTGCCGACGATCGAAGGCCCGCCCCCGCGCTCGGGATCGAGCGGGCCCGAGGACTCCGCCCTGAACCCCCACCCCAACGTCAGCCTGGCCCAGGAAGCCTGGAACGCGGTCTCCAACGGCGATACCGAGGCGCTGCGCAAGCACTTCTCTCCCGACGTCGTCTGGCACGCGACCGCCATGGGGACGCCCTGGTCGGGCGACCACAAGGGAACCGACGCCATCCTCGATTTCCTGGCCCGCATCGGCGAGTCCGTGGAGCGCTTCGACGTGAGCCTGGAGGACATCCTGGTGAGCGAAGCCCGCTTCGCCTATGTCATGCAGATCCACGCCGAACGCGGGGGCCGCCCCCTGGACGTGGTGTACCTGCTGACGGCCCAGGTGGAAGGCGGCGTGATCCGCGAGGTCTGGACGACGCCCCTGGACCCTGCCCGACTCCGCGCGTTCTGGAACTGAACGCCGCCCAACGACCCCATCGGAGATCCCCGCATGCCCGTCGATTCCGCCCGGCTCCTGGAAGAGGCCCGGGAGCTGCTGCCCGAAGCCATCGAGCTGCGGCGCAGCCTCCACGTCAACCCCGAGCTCGGCCTCCAGCTGCCGGAGACCACCGCCGCGGTCCTCGAGGCGCTCGACGGTCTCGACCTCGATGTCCGGCGCGGCCGCGAGACCAGCGGCTTCGTGGCCACCCTGCGCGGCGACCGGCCCGGTCCCTCGATCCTGCTGCGCGCCGACATGGACGCGCTGCCCATGCCCGAGGACACCGGCCTCGAGTTCGCCTCCCAGCAGCCGAACCGCATGCACGCCTGCGGCCACGACGCCCACGCGGCCATGCTGGTGGGAGCGGCCCGCCTGCTGCACCGGCGGCGCGACGAGCTGTGCGGCGAGGTCCAGCTCTTCTTCCAGACGGGTGAAGAGGGGCACTTCGGTGCCAAGGTGACCCTGGACGAGGGCCTGCTCGACGAGCCCCGTCCGCCCGACGCGGTGTTCGCGATCCACGTCGACCCGCGCGTCCCGGTGGGCCGGGTGGCCTCCCGCGGAGGACCGCTGCTGGCGGCCGCCGACGTGCTGAGCATCCGGGTCCGCGGGCGGGGCGGCCACGCCTCCATGCCCCACGACGCCATCGATCCCGTGCCGGTGGCCTGCGAGATGGTCGGAGCCCTGCAGACGCTGGTCACCCGGCGCATCCACGCCTTCGACCCGGTGGTGCTGACGATCTCGCAGATCAACGCCGGGACCACCAACAACGTGATCCCCGAAGAGGCGCACATGGTGGGGACGCTGCGCGCGACCTCGGAGAAGTCGCGGCGCGCGGCCCAGGAGGGCATCGAACGCGTGGCCCGGGGCGTGGCGGCCGCCCACGAGTGCGAGGTCGACGTGGTGATCGTCAACGGCTACCCGGTGACCGAGAACGATCCGAGCTTCACCGACTTCACCCGCAACGTCGTGGGCGACCTGCTGGGGGCGCGCGCGTACTTCCCGATGGACGCGCCGGTGATGGGCGCCGAGGACTTCTCCTATCTCCTGCAGCGCTGGCCGGGCGCCATGGTGTTCCTGGGCGTCCGACCGGAGGATCCGGCGAAGGTGGCCCCCTGCCACTCCAACCGCATGTGCCTGAACGAGGACGGGATGGCCCCCGGCATCGCCCTGCACTCGGCCATCGCGCTGCGCTATCTGCAGGGCGAGGGCCCCCACGCGGGCGCCTGAGCGTCTCGCCCTAGCGGACGCCCGCCAGGCGCGCGAGCACCTCGGGAGCCGGCCCGGGCGCGAGCCCCTCGCCCCGCTCCTCCAGCAGGTCGCCGGGCGCGAGCGTGGCTCCCGATGCGAGGAAGACCACCAGGCGCTCGAGCCCGAGGAAGCCGACGGCGTCGTCCTCGACGGCCCGCAGGAAGCCGCCGAGGGAGACGCCGGGGTCCTCGATCCGGGCGCTGGCCGCCTCCAGGCGCAGGACCGCGTGCCCGCGCAGCAGCCACTGGTCTCCCAGGGCGGTCTGCGCGAAGGGGATGTCGTCGGCCCCGACTTCGGGAAAGAGCGTGCGAAGGGCCGAGGGTCCCTTCCAGGCTGCGCGCAGGGAGTTCCACTCCGGCGCCAGGCAGGCGCCGCGCACGTGGAGTCCGCCCTGCCAGCGCCGGAAGCCTCCGGGAGGGTCGATCACCTCCCGCAGCGACGCGGGCAGCTCCCCGAGGATCTCGGGGTCGTCGACGCGGGGACCTCGCCAGTCGATCCCGGGCGACAGCGGCCCCGACTCCCGCGCCCCCGTCTCCCCCCGCGCGGACCAGCGAGCGGGTGTCATCGCGCGGCGGAGGGCGCCGGCCGGGGGTCGAGCCGGAAGTACCAGACGGAGTCGCCGGGCGGCCCATCGCCCACGTCGACGCCGTACTTCTGCTCCAGCTTCGCGACCAGCGCGCGGATGATCTCCGGGTCCTCCTCGCGAACCGCGAGCCGGCGCAGCTTCCGGTCCCCCACGCGGATGACCGCGCGACCGTCCGCCAGGGCCTCGTGGGGCCAGCGCTTCCAGACCCGGAACCGGGGAATGCCGCAGGGGATGTAGAGCGCGCCGTCGTGCACCAGGATCCAGGTGGTCCGCGATCGCGGCGGCTCGAGCAGCTGGAACTCGATGGACTCGACCGCGGCGAGCTCCGACCCGTCGGGCTCGGTCGCTTCGTCCAGCCAGGCGCCCGCCTCGAGCGATCCGCCCGGGAAGGGCCCCACCGGCCCGTCGGCGAAGCGCGCGGCGAACGCGATGATGCCGAGGGCGGCGGCCACGACGACCAGCGCCAGTCCGATGGCACGCAATGCCTTCATGGCCGGCTCCTCCTGTGGCTCGGGCGCATGGGATCTCAGGCGGGGCCGGCTCTTCGGGAGAGCCACGCCGCCAGCGCCACGGTCGCCCCCTCGAACACGAGGGCGAACCCGTTGTAGGGATCGAGGCTGCCGACCGAGGCCAGTCCTCCCAGCCGCGCGAGCGCGAGACCCGCCGCGAGGAAGAGCAGCGCAATCAGCGCCGGCTCGCGCAGGGCCGGCCGCAGGGCGCCCAGGGCGCACAGGACCCCGATGCCGGCCTGGAGGCCGCCGTACATGGCCTGGATCTCCACCGAGCCCACGTCGGTCTGCGCCGCCACGCCTGCGGACTCGGCGAGCGCCGCCGGCCGAAGGAAGCAGTAGATGCCGTAGGGGAGCCAGACCAGGGCCGAGAGCCCGAGAAAGATCCGCGCCGCCATGGGAGACCTCCTGCCGGCGAGCCTATCACGACCGCCGGGCCATCGAGAGAGCCGCGTTCCCCCGGACCTCGACCCGGCCGGAGACCCGCCGCCGCGGAGTGGCCCGGCGCGCCCGGCGCCCCTCAGCCGTCTCGCATCAGGAGATGGACGAGAGACGAGAGGGTCATCCAGGCGGTGATGCCGAACCCGAAGGTGAAGGCCAGGGTGCGGTGGGGCATCAGACCGCGGGCGTAGAAGAAGGTGTGGAGGATGCGCGCCACGGGAAAGCCGACGAAGCAGACCCGCAGCCCCAGGGACGAGGGCTCGCACAGCGCGTACACGAAGCCGACGATGGCGAAGAGCAGGACGTTCTCCAGGTCGTTGCGGTGGATCCGGCGGGCGCGTTCGATGTCTTCGTCGGGCGTCTCCACCACCGGCTGGCCCTGCATCTCGAAGTCCTCGGGCGAGATGTAGACGTGCTTGCGGATCCGGAGCACGCTCGTGTAGACGCCCACCGCCATCATTTTGAGCAGGACGACGAGGGTGGCCGCGGCCCAGGCCCGGACGGCTGCGTCGGCCATGAGATCGACTTCAATGGGCAGATTCATCGGCCTCCCCTTCCCGCAACGCGCTGAGGAGCTTGTCCCAGATCCCACCGAACGCGCCGTTGCTCATCACCAGGACCACGTCCCCGCGGCGGCAGGTCGCGGCCAGGTGCTCGACCAGGTCGTCGACCTCCTCGGCGACGGCGCAGGGGACTCCGCGGCGCGCCAGCGCCACCGCCAGCTCGTCGGCGGAGAAGAGCTCGGTCACCTCGCCGGTCGCGCTGTACACGGGCTCGTCGGGCACCCGGCGCACCACGGCGCCGTCGGCGCCGTCGAAGCTGCGGGCGTAGGCGTCCTGGAAGATGCGCCGCCGGCTGGTGTTGCTGCGGGGCTCGAAGACCGCCAGCAGGCGGCGGCCGGGGTAGCGGGAGCGCACGGCTTCGATGGTCCCCGCCACCGCCGTCGGGTGGTGGGCGAAATCGTCGATCACCGTCACACCGGCTTCGGTCCCGCGCACCTCCATGCGCCGCTTGACGCCTCGATAGCCCGGCAGGGCCGCGACGCTCTCGGCGACCGGAACGCCCAGCTCCGCGAGGGTCGCGATCGCCGCCGTGACGTTCTCGGCGTTGAAACGGCCGAAGACAGGAGAGCGCACCTCGATCGATCCGCCGTCGGAGCGCCGGAGGGTGAAGCGCGCGCCGCGGCCGTCCGCCGCGGGGGCCAGGTCGTCGGCGCGCCAGTCGAGCTCGGCGTCGCGGTCGCCTCCGGCCGCGCCGTAGCGCACCACCCGACACGGCGCGTCCTCGAGGACGTCGCGCACGTGCTCGTGCCCCCAGGCCGCCACCACGGTGCCGTCGGACGGCATGCCCTGGATCAGGCTGCGGAAGGCCGACTTCACGTGATCGAGGTCGCGGTAGATGTCGGCGTGGTCGAACTCGACCGACGTGAGGATCAGGGTCCGCGGGTGGTAGTGCAGGAACTTCGGCGTCTTGTCGAAGAACGCGGTGTCGTACTCGTCGCCCTCCACCACGAAGTGCAGGCCCTTCCCGTCGAGGAAGCTGCCGCCGAAATCGAGGCTGATGCCGCCGACGAGCGCGCCCGGATCGCGACCGGTGGCCGACAGCAGGGCGGCCACCATGCTCGTGGTGGTCGTCTTGCCGTGGGTCCCGGTGACGACGACCGAGTGCCGGCCGGCGATGGCCAGCTCGTAGAGGGCGTCGGAGAAGCTGGCGTAGCGGTAGCCCAGATCGATGGCCGCCCGGGCCTCCGGGTTGTCGGCGCGCACCGCGTTGCCGATGACGACGAGGTCCGGGGAACGGTGCTCCACCTCGAGATGGACCAGGTGGTCCGCGTCGAAGCCCTCGAAGGCGGGGATGCCCCACTCCGCGAGGGCCGTGCTCATGGGCGGGTAGAGGGCCTGGTCGGAGCCCGTCACCCGGACGCCCCGACGCGCCAGCAGGCCGGCCAGCGAGCCCATTCCGGTGCCGCCGATGGCGATGAAGTGGACCGATCGCGGGCCGCCGTCGCTCATGGTTCGCGTGCGCTCCGGGACCGGGCTCCAGCCGACATCAGCCCGAGAGGAAGGCGTCGAGGAGGTGGTCGTGGATGATCGGCCGCAGCGCGAAGCGGCTGCGCTTGGCCACGAGGTGCACGCGGTTGGTGAGCATCACCACGATCGCCTCCTTCTCGAGATCGATCCAGAGGCTGGTTCCGGTGAAGCCCAGGTGGCCGATCGAGTGCTCCGAGAAGTGCTTGCCGGACGAGGAGGTGCCCGCGGTCGGCGTGTCCCAGCCGATCGCCCAGTCGCTCTCGGCGGGGATGCCCTGGCGCTCGGAGAAGCGGCGCACCAGGTCCTGGGGCAGGGCGTCGCTGCGTCCGTGCCAGGCGTCGAGCCAGGTCTGGCCGAAGCGCATCACGTCGTCGGCCGTGGAGAAGAGCCCGGCGTGGCCGGCCACCCCGCCCATCACGGACGCGTTCGGATCGTGGACCTCGCCCCAGATGATCCGGTTGCGCCACGGGCAGTTCTCGGTCGCGGCCACCCGCCGCCGCAGGGCGGCGTGACCCGGGGCGTCGGCGGCCTCGGTCACGCCGTCGACCGGGAGCGGCAGGAAGCGCGTGTCCGACAGGCCGAGGGGCCCGAAGATCCGATCCTGGCAGAAGCGGTCGAGGCTCTCCTCGGCGAGACACTCCACCAGGGCGCCGAGCACGATGAAGTCGAGGTCGCCGTAGACGGCCGCCTGACCCGTCTCGTGGACCTTGGCCGAGCGCAGCACCCGGTCGACGATCCACTCCCTGGCCTCGGCGGTGCCGATCCAGCGCTCGCCCGACTTCCGCTCCCGCTCGAGGAGCAGCTCGTGGAAGCCGCGCCAGGGCTTGAGCCCCGAGGAGTGCGTGAGCAGGTGGCGCACGGTCACCGAGTCCTTGTCCCGCTCGGCGAAGCTGGGGAGGTACTTGGCCACGGGGTCGTCGAGATCGAGACGCCCGTCGTGGACGAGCAGCAGGATGGCGGTGGTCGTGGCCATGGGCTTGGTCAGGCTCGCCAGGTCGAACACCGTCTCGCGTGTCATCGGGATGCGCTCGGGGCGGACGACCGCCAGCCCGCGCACGGCGACGTGCTCGACGCGCTCGCCCTCGATGGGCATGCGGGCCAGCACGACGGCGCCGGGGATCTCCGCCCGGTCGATCGCCTTGTCGAGGGCTCGGTCGACCCGGGCCAGCTTGCGTTGGATGACGGCGCGCTTCATGTCCCCTTCTTCGCTCCTCGACCCGTTCTGCGATCCGTTCTTCGACCCGTGCCTCGATCCGTTCTCCGACTCGTCTTCCGGTCTGCCTTCCGGTCCGCCTTCCGACTCGTCGTTCGGAGCGCTCCCCGACCGCTCAGGCGGCCGCCCGGTCCAGCATCTCCACGCTGCCCCGGTCGCCGTCCACCACGGCGAGACCGCCCAGGGGCCAGGCCAGGTGCCGGTCGCAGTGCCCGAAGGGCAGGTCCGCCACGACGGGAACGCCCAGGGGCTCGAAGAACCCGCTCAGCACCTGCTCGGCCGTGGGAACGGGATAGCGCGTCCCCTCACAGTCGACCATCTGACCGATTCCCACGCCCACCAGCCCCTCGAGCTTGCCGGCGAACCGCAGCTGCTGGAGCATGCGGTCGATGCGGTAGGGCTGCTCGGCGATCTCCTCGAGCATGAGGATCGCCCCGTCGGTGTCGATCTCCCAGGGTGTGCCCAGGCTGGCGACCAGCAGCGACAGCGATCCGCCCATGAGCCGCCCCTGGGCCCGCCCGCCGCAGGTCGCGGTGCCCTCCAGGCGCCCCAGCTCCTCGCCGCGCAGCGCCCGTCCCAGCGACTCCCGCGACTCCTCGGTGAGCGCCCGGCCGCGGTCGAGCATCGGGCCGTGGAAGCCCATCAGGTCGCACTGGCGCCACTGCCAGAGCAGCAGGGTGGTGACGTCGCTGTAGCCGATGATCGGCTTGGCGGCGCGCGCGACGGCCTCGGGGTCGAGGCGGTCCATGATCCGATGACAGCCGTAGCCGCCGCGGGCGCAGACGATGCCGGCGACCTCGCCGTCCTCGATCCACTCCATCCACTCGTCCGCCCGGCGCGCGTCGTCGCCGGCGAGGTAGCCGTCGCGGTCGAGGAGGTCGGACCGGCGCCGGACCTCGAAGCCCAGCCCGCGAAGCCAGTCCTCGCCCTCGGCGAGGATCCGCGGGTCCACGGGGCCGGCCGGTGCGGCGATCGCGATCGGGTCGCCGGGCTGCACGGCCCGCACCTGCCCGGGGCCGATCATGCTAGAACTCGCCGTCGTCGAAGGTTCCGTCGCCGAAGGGCTGGAGTGCGCCGCCGCCCGCGGATCCGCCGAAGCCGCCGGAGTCGAAGCCGCCCCCGCCCGGGGCCCCGCCGTAGGGGTCGTCCTGGACGGTCCAGTCGCGGAAGCGGGCGAATCGCCCCTCGAAGGACAGCTTCACGGTGTCGGTGGGGCCGTTGCGCTGCTTGGCGATGATCAGCTCGGCCAGGTTCTCGTACTCGGTCTCTTTGTTGTAGACGATGTCGCGGTAGATGAACGCGATGACGTCGGCGTCCTGCTCGATGGCGCCGGACTCGCGGAGGTCGGCCAGCATGGGGCGCTTGTCCTCCTTGCGGGTCTCGGGTCCGCGATTGAGCTGGGAGAGCGCGATCACCGGGATGTCGAGCTCCTTGGCGAGCCCCTTGAGGCCGCGGCTGATCTCGGAGATCTCCTGCTCGCGGCTGGGGGTCCGGCCCTCGCCCCGCGCCAGCTGCAGGTAGTCGACGATCACCATGTCGAGGCCGCGCTGGGCGTGGAGCCGGCGGCACTTCGCTCGCATCTCGAGGATCGTGGCCGCGCCCGAATCGTCGATCCACATGCCGGCTTCGGCCAGGCGGCCGGCGGCGTCGACCAGCTGGCGGTGGGCATCCACCGAGATGAAGCCCTTGCGGAACGACGCGAAGTCCACCTGGGCCTCGGACGACAGGAGCCGCAGGACCAGGGAGCGGGTCGTCATCTCGAGGGAGAAGACCGCGATCTTCTTGCCGTGATCGACCGCCGCGTTGCGCGCGAGGTTGAGCGCCAGGGCCGTCTTGCCCATGCTGGGCCGGGCGGCGAGGATGAACAGGTCGCCGGGCTGCAGCCCGCCGGTGAGCTTGTCGAGGTCCGTGAATCCGGTGGGGCAGCCGGTGAGGTCGCCGCCCCGGTTCATCAGCATCTCGATGTGGTCGACGGCGTCGTGCATCTCGTCGCCGATGCTCGACAGCGTCGACGTCGCCTTCTCCTGGGACAGCGCGAAGATCTTCGACTCCGCCGAGTCGAGCAGCTCGGCGGACGAGCCCGCCGGGTCGTAGCCGAGGTTCACGATCTCGCCGGCGACCGAGATGAGCGATCGCTTGACCGACTTGTCGCGCACGATGCGGGCGTAGTGCAGGACGTTGGCCGGCGTCGCCTCGTAGTCGGCCAGCTCCGCCAGGGCGACCGGCCCGCCCACGGCGTCGAGCAGCTTCTGGGAGTTGAGGTGGTCGGCGAGGGTGGTCAGGTCGACCGGCTGATTCGCGTCCTTGAGCGTCACCATCGCCTGGTACAGGACGCGATGGGCCGGATGGTAGAAGTCGTCCGGCTTGACCTCGGTGTAGACGTTGTGGATGGCGTCGTTGTCGATCATCACGGCGGAGAGGACGGCCTTCTCGGCTGCGATGTCGCTGGGCGGGACGCGGCCCTCGCTCTGGGGCGCTTCGAACTCCGACGAGGAGGAGCGCTTCTTCGGCCAGGAGTCCGAGTATCCCGATCGACTCGTTCCGCGCGGACCGCTGTCGGGGCCGTACGAGCTGGCCAATCCCTCTCCTCCCCCACGAAGGAACGATCATACAACAGGCTCGCGACCCGCGACCTCGCAATCGTGCGAGCCCGGCCGATGGAACGCGGTTATTTTTCGGACGCGACTGGACCGGGGCGCGAATGGACCGGAACGCGAATGGACCGCGGTCCCAAGCGGGGACCGCGCCGCCGGGGACGTCTCAGTCCTCGGCTTCCCCGATCCCCGCTTCTTCGTCGGGCTCGGCCTCGACGCGGGGCGGAGGCGCGGGCGCCGCCGCCGCCGAGACCGCGACCTTGACGGTCGCGATGAACTCCCGACGCAGCTTGATGGGAACCTCGTGCTCGCCCACGGACTTGATGGGCTGGGGGAGATCGATCTTGCGACGGTCGACCTCGATGCCCTTCTCCGCGAGGAGCTCCGCGATGTTCTGGGACGTGATCGACCCGAAGAGCTTGCCCTCTTCGCCCGCCTGGGCCGTGGTCTCGAGCGTGAGCGCCTGGATGCGGTCGCGCACGGCCTCGAGATCCTTGAGCTGCTTCGCCAGCTTCTCGGCGATCACCCGCTTGTGGTGCTCGACCTCCTTGACCCGCGAGTCGGTGGCGACGGCCGCCATGCCCCGGGGAAGCAGGAAGTTGCGCGCGTAGCCCGGCTTGACGTTCACGATGTCGCCCGCCTCGCCGAGGTTGGGCACGTCTTCGCTGAGAATGATCCTGACCAGTGCCATGTGGACTCGCTCCGCTCCCTAGAAGTGCCCGGGGGCGTAGGGAAGGAAGGCCAGCTGCCGGGCCCGCTTGATCTCGACGGCCAGATGGCGCTGGTGCTTGGCACAGTTGCCCGAGATGCGCCGCGGGATGACCTTGCCCGTCTCGGTGATGAAGAGCCGCAGGGTCTTGGGCTCCTTGTACGAGAGGGCGACCTTCTTGTCGGCGCAGAAGCGGCACACCTTGCGCCGCTGGAACATCTTCTTCTTCGCCTTGCGGGCCTTCTTGCGGGCCTTGGCGCGCAGGCGCGACTTGACCGTGGGCTCCGGGCGCGGACCGCGGTCGCGACCGAAGCGCCCTCCCCCGCCACCGCCGTAGCCTCCGCGGTCGCCACCGCCTCCGCCGTAGCCGCCGCGGTCGCCGCCGCCACCGCCGTAGCCGCCGCGATCACCGCCGCCGCCGCCGCCGTAGCCTCCGCGGTCTCCACCGCGGTCGCCGCCGCGATCTCCGAATCCGCCCGAGCCGGGTGCGTTGCCTTCGCTCACGACTTGGCTCCTTCCTCGGCATCACCCGCCGCGTCGCTGGCTGCGGGGGTCTCCGCAGCCGTCGCCGCCTCGGGGGTCGACTCCCCGGCCTCGGCCGCCGCGGGCTCCTCGGAGCCGGCCTCCCCGGCCTTCTCCGCCTTCTCGGCCGCGGCCTCCGCCGCGCTCGCCGCGGCGGCCGCCTCGGCCGCCGCCGTGCGCTCGGCCTCCTCGCGGGCTGCGGCCTCCTCGGCCTCGCGCGCCGCCTTCTCGGCCGCTCGCCGGGCCTGGTCGGCCTCGAACTCGGCCGCCGCGGCCTTGCGGGCCTCGACGTCGGCGACCTTCTCCTCGGCCTGGATGGTGAGGAACCGCAGCACGGATTCCTCGAGCCGCAGGGTGCGCTCGATCTCGGGAACGGACTGGCCGTCTCCCAGGAAGCTCAGGGTGTAGTAGTGGCCCTTGTGGAACTTGCGGATCTCGTAGGCGAGCTTGCGCTTGCCGTGATCCTCCACGCACAGCCGGGTATCGCCGCTCTTCTCGAGCACCGAATCCAGCTTCTCGAGGATGGCGGTCGAGCCTTCCTCCGAGATCTCGGGCTGGACGATGAAAGTGGTCTCGTATTCCCGCATCGGTCCTCCTCGTGGACGGGTCGCCGGGGAGCCGGCGGACCCGAGCCCCGATGCGTCACCCGCCGCGGGAAGTGGCTCGGTGGAATCGGGGCTGAGGTGGTGGGGCTCCCGTCACGGGTGCCCCGGAGGCCGAGGGGAGTAGCACAGCGCGGCGGCCCCCGCGAGCGCTCGCTCCGGTGCCGGCGCCTTCGGAGCCGGCCGCCCCAGCCGCAGCCCAACCCTCCCCCGAGGGCGGAGCAGCGGATCCGTGGCAAACGACGAATGTGGAGTCCCGCCCCAGCGTGCATAATGGCGCCGAGACCGAAACGAGATGGCGAGCGACTCCCCCCCGACGTCCCGACGCCCCCGTTGCCGTTGCCGGCGCCGGCGACGAGGGCTGCGCCTTCCCTCGATCCGGACCTTCGCGGTCGCGCTGCTCTGCACGCTGAGCCTCACCGCGGCTGACCGGGCGCAGGGCGCCACCTGCACGTTCCTCACCAGTGGCGACTGGGGCCCCATCGGCTCGTACTCGGGACTCACCGACTGCGGGACGATCCAGGGGGACGAAGAGCTGGTGATTCCCAGCGGCGTCTCCGTGCGGGTGGTCGACGACATCGTGCAGGCCGGTGGAATCGACGCGCGCATCACCGTGGAGGCGGGAGGCAGCCTCGTCGTGAGTGCGCTCGATCGCCAGCCCGCCGCCGGCCGGACGGTCGTCTCGCTGAACGACGGCGGCATCTGGTGCTTGTCGGGCTCGACCTGCACGTTCGCCGGAGGCTACCGCCCGGTGGCCAGCGCGACGCCGGCGCTCGTCGACGACGTCTCCCTGGCCGGCCGCTCGGTCGTCGAGTCGATGCTTCCGTGCCCGGGCTTCGACGCGTCGCTGGGCGAGTGGCGGTCCGACTGCGACTCCCTGCTGACCGACCCGGGCGACCGAGCTGGACTCGCCCAGGAGAACGGGTTCTTCTTCGCGCCGACGACCGAGAACCTGGCCCGGCACATCCCGGAGTCGCTGGACGCGATGGAGCCCGGCGACGTCCTCTGCTTCTCCGACGGCGACCCCGGTACGCCCGAGGCGCCGGTCGACGACGGGTTCTGCTACGAGGTCACGGAGGTCTCGGGGGATCCGTCGGGCGCTGCGCCCAGCTACCTGATCATCGACCTGCGACAGACCGCCCCCCACAGCCCGCGCGAGACCACCTACCCGCTCGCGCTCCGCGAGAACCGCGTCAGCACCCTGGTCGCGAACGTCTCCCAGGGCGCGCGCCACGCGGCCGTCGGGGCGAGCGCGCTCCAGGGCATCCGTCCCAGGGAGCGGGTGGGCATGTGGCTGCGCTTCGCGGCGGCCGACGGGAGCCCCGAGCCCCTGGCCGCCCGGATTTCCCGCACCTGGAACGATCCGGCGCCGGGCGAGGCGCCCATCGACTGCCCCGGCGTCGATCCGTGTGACGTCGTGGAGATCTACGATCCCGCCGGCTTCGGGGCGAGCCACGACGCGGCGAAGTCGGTGTGGCTGGGCTTCGGCCACGGCCCCGGCGACGAGTTCTTCGTGATGTCTCCGGTGGTGCTCACCGACGCTGACGGCGTCGCCAACCCCGACCTCTCCCGCTCCTTCTCCTTCGCCTCCACGCTCCGACTCGTGGCGACTCTGGTGGACCGGACGTCGGGCGTCCTCATCGAGTCGGACGCGAACCTCGTCGAGCTGCGGGACCTGTGGCTTCGGGACGTGGTCGCAGGCGGTGCAACGATTCCGGCCAACGGCCGGAAGCTCAAGGTGCTCGTCCACGGCGGCGAGAGGCTCCTGCGGGTGTCGAGCACCGGAGGCAGCCCACCCGGGGTGCCGGACCGGACCCACGGCATCGTCCTCGACACCGACGATTCCGACGTCGAGGACGTGCGGATCTTCGGACTCGGCGTGAGGCACCACGGGGACGATTGCCTCGGCGTCACGGCCGACGTAGGCGTGACGGTGGTCCGATACCGCTGCGAGTGGTCGGCCGCGGAGGCCGAGAGCTGCAACCCGATCGACCTCGGAGGCAGCCCGGACGAGCGCATCGTGTTCTCGGACATCCAGTGCATCGACTGCACAGACTCATCACCCCTGGTGAACATGAGCGATGCGGACGAGGTCCGGATCATCGGAGCGGCGCGCTGGGGCGAAGTCGGGCGCTTCGAGCAGGGCGACTCGACGGGTCTGGTCGTCCGCGACCTCCTGAGTGTGGGCGGAGACGGCCGGCTTCCGCTGAGCGTGAGTCGCTTCGTGGTGGCGCTGACGGACACACGCCCGGCCTTCGGCACCGGCGTGCTCATCGACAAGCCGCAGCTCGACGTACGCAACGGCATCATCCGCGACGTGGTGCGTTCGAGCGCCATCATCGCCCGGGCTCCGGAGGACGGCGTCCTCGAGAACGTGGCGTTCATCGACGTCGACACCGACGGCGACTGCGCCACCTCCGCGACCTGCAGCGTGCTCATCCTGGGCCCCGCGAGCGACGACGCCCGGGTCACGGACGTCACCATCGCCTACTCACCGGACGCGACCACCCAGATCGAGTACGGCGCCCGGGCGACCAGCCTCTCCGACCTCACGGTCGACGGCCTGCTGGTGTCGCGCATGAACCGATCCCTCAGCAACGGAACGGGGATCTTCGGCAACCTGACGGCGATGGACACCACCTTCGACTCGACCACGCGCGGCCCCTGCCTGCACGAGGTCAGCGCGCCGGCCCAGCAGCCCGCGGGCCTCCCGCCCTCCACCCACGAGCTCGCCGGCCCGATCCTGGTCGACGCGGCCGCCGGGCGCTTCGATCCCATTCCCGGTGGTCCCGCCGACCTCGTGCCCTGCGGCGTCCGCTCCGGCCCCGAAGCCCCCGGAATGCACCAGACCCGCTGGATCCACAGCATCTCGCGAATCGCTCCCGAGGTGATGGCGGACGCACCCACGCCCCAGCCCGACCCCGACCCGTGCCTCGACGATCGGGACGGAGACGGATTCCTCTCGTGCGAGGACGTGTGTCCCGATGTCTTCGACCCCGAGCAGGATGACGCCGACGACGACGGCCTGGGCGACGCGTGCGAGCACGGGTGCGCGGACGGCCTCGACAACGACGGGGACGGAGCCATCGACTGGGACGGCGGTCCGGCGGGCGAGCCGGCCGACGAGTTCTGCCAGGGACCCGACCAGAACCGGGAGGCTCCCCGGAGCTGCGGGCTCGGCGCCGAGCTCCTGCTGGTGGCGTGGAGCCTCCGGCGGATCCTCGGGCGCGGCTAGGGCGACGCCAGCAGCAGCCCGTGGACGCGGTCGTCGGCGGTGAGCTCGGGGTGGAAGGTCGCCGCCATCACGGCGCCCTGGCGCACCAGCACGGGCAGACCGTCCACGCGCACCAGCACCTCCACGTCCGGCCCGGGCTCCACCAGCCGCGGCGCGCGGATGAAGACGCAGCGCAGCCCCTCGAGCCCTTCGGCGGCCCCCGGGTCGGCCACGGCCGCGAAGGAGTCCACCTGGGTTCCGTAGGCGTTGCGCTCGGCGGTCACGTCGACCAGGCCGAGGGTGGGGACCGGGTGGTTGCGGCTCTGGCGCGACAGCAGGATGGCGCCGGCACAGGTGCCCAGGATCGGGCGGCCCGTGCCGGCGAAGGCCCGCAGGGGCTCCCACAGCGAGAGCCGCGTGAGCCCCTTCGAGATGGTCGTGCTCTCTCCGCCCGGAAGCACCAGGGCGTCGAGGTCGTCGAGGTCCTTGTCGCGCAGGACCCGGCGCGAGCGGGCGCCCAGACGGCGCAGGGCCGCCTCGTGGGCCTCGACGTCGCCCTGGATGGAGAGGATGCCGACCTGTCGCACGGTCTGCTTGCTCCTACCAGCCGCGGTTCGCCAGGCGCTGGCTCTCGTCGAGGGTCTCCATCTCGAGCCCCTCCATCGCGGTCTTGAGCCCGCGGCTGGCGTTCAGCACCTCGCCGGGATCCTCCCAGTGGGTGTTGGCGTGCACGATCGCCCGCGCCCGGGCCGGCGGATCCTCGCTCTTGAAGATGCCGCTGCCCACGAAGATCGCCTCGGCGCCGAGCGTCCGACACAGGGCGGCGTCGGCGGGCGTGGCGATGCCCCCGGCGGCGAAGTTGGGCACCGGCAGCTTGCCGTGCTCGTGGACGTAGCAGACCAGGTCGAAGGGCGCCTGGAGATCGCGCGCCACCGCCATCAGCTCGTCCTCGCGCTTGGCCTGGAGCCCGCGGATGTCGCCGAACACCGTGCGCAGGTGGCGCACCGCCTCGACGATGTTCCCGCTGCCGGCCTCGCCCTTGGTGCGGATCATCGCCGCGCCCTCGCCGATGCGCCGGAGCGCCTCGCCCAGGTTGCGCGCGCCGCACACGAACGGGGCCTTGTAGTCGTGCTTGGCGATGTGGTTGTTCTCGTCCGCCGGGGTCAGCACTTCGCTCTCGTCGATGAAGTCGATGCCCAGCGCTTCCAGCACCCGCGCCTCGGCGATGTGCCCGATGCGCACCTTGGCCATCACCGGAATCGAGACGCAGCTCTGGATGCCCTCGATCATCTCGATCTGGCTCATGCGCGCGACACCGCCCTCCTTGCGGATGTCGGCCGGAACCCGCTCGAGGGCCATCACGGCGCAGGCGCCGGCCTCTTCGGCGACCTTCGCCTGCTCCGGGTCGGTGACGTCCATGATGACGCCGTTCTTCAGCATCTCGGCGAGGCCGACCTTCAGCTCGAAGGCCTCGGCGCCCGTGCGCTCGGCGCCGCCGCCGTTTCCGCCCTGTGCAACACTCATCGTCTCGTTCCTCCTGCGCGGGCCGGGACGAGCCCGGGCGCGCGAATCACTGGATCCCTGGCACTGGCCCCCTGGCCCTGGCCCCCTAGAGATGGACCCGGTCGAACCCGGCGACCGGACTGTTCTCGATGCGCTCGACCACCACCTGCCCCAGGGCCCGGACCCCGCGGTCGATGGCCGCCTCGTCGCACTGCGCCACGGTGAGCCGCATGGCCCGGGAAGGTCTGCGGTCGGGCAGGAAGATCGACCCCGGCGCGAACAGCACGCCGGCCCGGGCCGCGTCGGCCAGCAGGTCCCGGGTGTCGACGTCGAAGGGGAGCTCCACCCAGACCTGATAGCCCCCTTCGGGCTCGGTCCAGCGCGTGCCCGAAGGCATGTGCCTCGCAAGGGCGGCCAGCAGCGCATCCCGGCGCGACTCGAGCACCCGCCGGATGCGCGCAAGGTGGCGGTCGTAGCCGCCGGTCTGGACGAAGTCGGCCAGGGCCGCCTGGAGCGGCAGCGAGTCCGAGAGGTCGGTGGCGTGCTTGAGCGCCAGGAGCGCCTCGATGGCGCGGCCCCGCGCCAGGATCGAGCCCACGCGCAGCCCCGGGAAGAGCGACTTCGAGAACGAGAACAGATGCACCACCAGACCCGTCCGGTCGAAGGCCGCCAGCGGCGGAACCGGTCGCCCCTTGTAGCGGAGGTCCATCTCGAACGAGTCCTCGAGCACCGGGACCGCACAGCGCTCGCACAGCTCGACCAGCCGGCGCCGGTGCTCGACCGAGGTCGTCGTGCCCAGCGGGTTGTGGAAGCTGGGGATGGTGTAGAACGCCTTGACCTCGGGACGCCGCAGCGTCCCCTCGAGCGCGTCGAGGTCGGGCCCCGCGTCGCTCATGGGGACCGGAACGGCGTCGACGCCCTGCCCGGCCAGGGTCGCCAGCACGTTGTGGTAGGTGGGCTCCTCGACGGCCACCGCGTCGCCGGGCCCGGCGAACAGCCGGACGGCCAGCGCGATGCCCTGGCTCGCGCCGTGGCACAGGACCAGGTCGTCGGCGGCCGCGTCGATCCCCGCCGTGGCGAAGCGCGCCGCGATCGCGCGCCGCAGACCGAGATGACCCTGCGGACTCCCGTAGAGGAAGATCTCGGGTCCTCCCTCGGCGATCGCGCGGTTGAGACAGCGCCGGAAGGCATCGACCGGATAGTGGGCCGGGTCGGGGATCAACGAGTGCAGGGGCACCAGGTCGGCGCCCGTGCCGTAGCGGGGCCGCGCACTCTCGATCTCCAGGAGTCGCTCGGCGGGCTCGGACAGCGACGGTGCGAAGCTCGTCGGCGCGCGGTCGCGCCGGTCGTCCCGTCGCGGCAGGCTGCGCACGAAGGTCCCGCGGCCCACCGCGCTCTCGAGCCAGCCCTCGGTGGCCAGGGACTCGTACGCCAGGGAGACCGTGTCCCGGTTGACCTCGAGGCTGCGCGCCAGCTCGCGGATGGGCGGCAGCCGGTCGCCCTCGGCCAGGTCCCCGCGCTCGATCTCGTCGCGGATGTGGTCGGCGATCTGCCGGTAGACCGGAGGCTGGCTGGAGCCGGCGCGTTCCAGGGTCGGGAGCCGCATCCCCGGAGACTAGGGCCCGGCCATTGCCGGGTCAATCACCGGACAACGGGTCAATTCTGGGATATCAGGCTCGATCGAACCGGACAATCGACCCGTCAATCGGGCCCGGCTGGGGGCACGGGGCTCCGGGAGGACGGGTCAGGGGCCGGCGGTCCGCTCGGGTGCGGCGTCCCCCCCGGAGGCCGCCTCTGCACCGGCGTCCGCGGCCTGGCCGATGCCCAGGATGCGCCCCAGGGCGATGGCGGCGATCCCGACGAACCCCGAGAGCAGGGCGCCCATCTTGGCCTGGCCCTGGAGGTCGCCGCGCGAGAAGGCCGCGGTGGCGACGAACAGCGCCACGGTCAGGCCGAGGGCGGCGATGAACCCGGCCATCACCAGCTCGCGGAGCCCCGTGCGCGCGGGGAGCGGGAAGCCCAGGCGGCCGGCCAGCAGCCCGAAGGCCGTGATGCCGACGGTCTTGCCCACCACCAGGCCGCTGAGGATGAGCCAGGTCATGGTGTCGATGCCGGCCAGCTCGACGCCCGCGTTGGCGAAGGCGAAGAAGAAGAGGCCGAAGTCGACGACGGCCTTCATGTCGTGCTCGAAGCGGTGGAGGGGCGAGTGGTGGAACCCGCTGGCCGCTCCGGCGTGGCTCACGTCCAGCTCGTCCTCGGCGGCGAACATGCCGGTGTCCGTCTGGGGCCCGGGCATGAACGGCACGATGAACACGAGGGCCAGCGCGGCGTGCAGGTGGGCCAGCACGAGCCCCGACCAGGCCATGGGCCCGCAGACGAACACGTAGGGCAGCCAGCTGCGCACCCCCGCGCGTCTCAGCCCCCAGGCCGCGGCCATGCCGGCCCCGCACAGGCCGAGCCACAGGGGCTGGGCCGGGACGCTCGGGTCGCCGTAGAACACGGCGATGATGACGAGCCCGATGGCGTCGTCGGCGATGGCGAGCAGGAGCAGGAAGTCGATGGCCGGGTGGCCGCGGCCAAAGACGGTGCGCGCCACCAGCCAGGCGAGCGCGATGTCGGTGGCGGTGGGGATGCCCCAGCCCCGGGACAGCAGGGCCCAGTCGTCGCTGGCCGCGTCGTAGAGGCCGAGCTGGAAGCAGAGCGTCAGGCCCAGGAAGAAGACGACCACCGGCCCGATCACGCCGCCGAGGGTCGCGATCAGCGGATTCATGGCCTTGCGCGGCGGGTTGAGGCTCCCGCCCGGCAGGCAGGCCTCGGTGATCTCCTTCGCCGCGATCCCGAAGAAGAAGACCATGAACACGTCGTTCACGATGAAGTGGAGATCGAGGACGTGGCCGAAGACCGAGAAGTCTCCGAAGGGGTGCCAGTGGATCGTGTGCTGGTACCAGTCCCCTGCGAAGTTGGCGGCGACGAGCGCCACGGCCACGCCCGAGAGCAGCGGGATCGAGAATTCCTGGAGCAGGTTGACGATCTGGTTGCCGGCGGCTGCGCCGTTCTGGTCGCTCAAGACCCCGTCTCTCCGACTTCCGACGCTCCGGCTTCCGACGCTCCGGGTCCCGACGCTCCGGCCTCGAACGGCTCCGGAGCGCCCGGCCCGAGGAGCCCGCGAGCAGATGGCGAGATTCGCAGGTTCGGATTCAACTCTCCACTTCGGGGGCCCGGTTCACCTCGGTCATCGCCGCGCGGACGCCGAGGGCGAGGGCGAGCTCGACGGCGTCGGCGGCGCGGGCCAGCAGTCCCGGGAGGGCGCGCTGCTGGGCGGCGTCGAAGGGCGCGAGGACGTACTCGATCGGGTCCTGGCCCGGGGGCGGGCGATCGATCCCCACGCGGAGCCGGGGGACGGCGCGGTCTCCCACGGCCTCGATCACGTCGGCCAGACCGTTGTGGCCCCCGGCTCCGCCCGAGGGGCGCAGCCGCAGGCGACCCAGGGGCAGGTCCAGGTCGTCGTAGACCACGAGCAGGTCGGCGCGCGGGTCGAGCTCGGGGTGGGCGTCCAGGGCCGCCGCCACCGCGCGCCCCGAGCGGTTCATGTAGGTGTGGGGGCAGAGCAGCCCGACGGGCGCAGCGTCGCCCTCGGGCCCGTCGAGCCCGTGGGCGGCGCAGCGGCTCCAGCCGCTGCCGAAGTAGCCGTGGAAGCGCTGCTGGTCGAGGGTCGCGCCGCTGCGCCGCGCCACCTCCTCGAGCACGAGGAAGCCGACGTTGTGCCGTGTGGACGCGTACTCGGGCCCCGGGTTGCCGAGGCCCACGACCAATCGCTTCAGGTCAGCTGCCCGGCTCTTCGGCGGGCGCCGCCTCCGGCGCCTCGGCGCCCTCGGCCGGGGCCTCCTCGCCCTCGGCGACCTCGAGGTCCTCGGCCGTCACCGTGGCCGCCGCCACCGAGACCACGGAGAGGTCTCCGTCGGTCAGGAGAGTGACGCCCGCGGGCAGCGTGATGTCGCGCACGTGGAGCGACTCGCCCAGGTCGAGCCCGGAGACGTCGAGCGCCAGCTCCTCGGGAATCGCTCCCGGGAGACACTCGAGCTCGAGCTCGCGGATGACCTGGTCGAGGATGCCGCCCGAGAGCGAGACGCCCGTGGGCGTCCCCTTGACGTGGACGGGCACCGAGACGTGGACCTTCTGGTTGGCGTCGATCTCGAGCAGGTCGGCGTGGAGCACCTCGCCCCGCACCGGCTCGCGCTGCAGGTCCTTCACCATGACCATCTTGCCCGCGATCCGGGGATCGCCCTTCAGGTCGATCAGGGTATTCATGCCGGCATCGCTCTCGCGCAGGATGCCCTCGAGCACGCGCGGGTCGAGGGCCAGCGAGGTGGGCTCGTTGCCGTGGCCGTAGAGGATGGCGGGCACGCGGCCGCTCTGGCGCAGCTTGCGGGCCACGCCCTTGCCCTTGTCGGTGCGGATTTCGACGGCGAGTGAGTTCGCGCTCACGGTGGACTCCTGCTAGACGAACAGAGAGCTGACGCTCTCTTCGTTGTTGATGCGACGGATCGCCTCGCCCAGGAGCGCCGCCACGGAGACCACCTCGAGCTTGGGGCAGTCTGCGGCGTCCGGCCGAAGCGGAATCGTGTCGGTGATGATCAGCTTCTCGAGGGGCGACTCGGTGATGCGCTTGAGCGCGGGTCCCGAGAGGATGGGGTGGGTGATCGCGGCGTAGACGCCGGCGGCGCCCTGGTCCTTCAGCGCCCGGGCCGCCTCGGTGAGGGTCCCGGCCGTATCGGCCATGTCGTCGACGATCACGCAGTTGCGGCCCTTCACGTCGCCGATGATGTTCATCACCTCGGCCACGTTGGCCCGCTCGCGCCGCTTGTCGATGATGGCCAGGCTGGCGTCGAGGCGCTTCGCGTAGGCCCGCGCCCGCTCCACTCCGCCCGCGTCGGGCGAGATGATCACGACGTTGTCCTCGAAGCGGCGCGTGATGGCGTCGAGCAGCACCGGCGTGGCGAACAGGTTGTCGACCGGGATGTTGAAGAAGCCCTGGATCTGCCCGGCGTGGAGATCGATGCACAGCACCCGGTCCGCGCCGGAGGTCGAGATGAGGTCGGCGACGAGCTTCGCGGTGATCGGCACCCGCGGCTTCACCTTGCGATCCTGCCGGGCGTATCCGTAGTAGGGGACCACCGCGGTGATGCGGCGCACCGAGGAGCGGCGCAGCGCATCGATCATGATCAGCAGCTCCATGAGGTGCTTGTCCGGCGGAGCGCAGATGGACTGCAGGACGAAGCAGTCCATGCCGCGCACGTTCTCCGTGATCTCGACGCAGCACTCGCCGTCGCTGAACGTGCTCACCTCGGCCTTGCCCAGCTCGAGGTCGAGGTAGTGACACACCGCTCGGGCGAGACCAACGTTCGAGCTACCAGCGAAGAGTTTCATGTGCTGCATCCCATCGGCCTCGTCGAAGCGGGTTCTCGTACTTGGTTGGGGCGGCAGGACTCGAACCTGCAAATGGCGGCTCCAAAGGCCGCTGCCTTACCAATTTGGCGACGCCCCAGGATCAGAGCTCGCGAGCCCGGTTCACCGCTCTCGCGGCGGGCTGGGAGCCGGCGCTGCGCACGACCCGAGCCCAGGCTCCCGACGCATCGATCGAACTCGTTCCCTCGCTGCTTCCGCCTGCCTCCGCGTTTCCGTTCGCGCCCGGGCCTCGCTCCGGAGCCCCGGCCAGACCGCGCAGCGCCCGGTGGGCCGCGGGCCCGTCGGCGAACACGCCGAAGACCGTCGCTCCGCTTCCGGACATCCCGGTCGCGATCGCGCCCTGGGAACGCAGTCGCTCCTGGAGCTCACCGACCCCGAGCCCTCCGGCACCCGGGCCGAGCTCACGAGCTGCGGCCTCGAGGTCGTTCACCAGGAGTTCACCGAGAGCGCTCGCCAGGAGCTCCGAGGGCTCCGGCGAAGGGTCGGGCGCGTCCAGGAGCCGGGAGAGCGCCCGCATCGTAGAGCCTGGCCTGGCCGGCGTCAACGCGGCCGCCGAGCGGTCCCAGGCAGCGTAGACGTCCGCCGTGGCGAGGGAAATCCCGGGATTCGCGAGCACCAGGGCGAGCTCCGGAAGGCCTCCGACGGGCTCGATCCGCTCGCCGATCCCGCCGACCAGCGCCGGTCGGGGATCGAGGAAGTAGGGCACGTCGGCCCCCAGCTCGAGGGCCAGGGCCGCCAGATCCCCCATGGGAATGGCGCGGTCCAGGAGCCGGTCGAGGGCCCGGAGGACCGCCCCCGCGTCGCTGGACCCGCCGCCCAGCCCCGCGGCCGCCGGCAGCGACTTCGCGAGGTGGATCCGGATCCCCCCGCCGAAGCCGGCCGCCCGGGCGTAGGACGCGGCGGCCCGGGCTGCGAGGTTCGAGGCGTCCGCCGGCACGGCGCCTCGACCGGGCCCGGCCAGCGAGAGCGCGACGCCCGGCCCGGCCTCCCGGTCGACCTCGACGTCGACCCGGTCGCACCAGTCCAGGGGGACGAAGAGGCTCTCGAGCGTGTGGTAGCCGTCGGGGCGACGACCCAGGATCCGCAGCCCGAGATTCAGCTTCGCCGGGGCGTCGAGCGCGAGACGCTGCGGGGGGGAGGTCATCGGGGAGGTCACCCGGGGCGCCGTCGGCGCGGCTCAGGAGCCCGAGGACTCGAGCTCCACGAAGCGCATGCGCAGCTCGTAGAGCAGACTGTCGAAGAGCTTCGTCTCGTCCTCGTCGAGGTTGCCGCGGGTCTTCTCCCGGAGCATCTCCAGGGTGTCGATGGTCTGTCGCGCCAGCAGGGTGTCCGGCGCCGCCCGCTGCCCGGTCTCGGGGTCGTCCACCAGGCCCATCTGATACAGCGCCGTGGTCGAGATGGACAGGACGAAGGTCGAGAAATCGATGGCGGGCAGCTCGCCCGCGCGCCTGGGCTCATCCGACATGGTCGGCCTCCTCCGACGGGCCGTCGCCCTCCACCGGCGTCAGCCCCTTCAGCGCAGAGAGCGCCCGGTGGGCATGGACGAAGCGCTGGGCCACGGTCCACGTGGTTCCCACCGCGAGCAGCACCAGGGCCACCTCGAGGAACCCCAGGATCGCGCCCGCGGCGAGCAGCCCCACGCGCTCGCCGCGCTCCAGCAGCCCGCCCCCGAAGCCGGGGACCACGAGCTCGGCGCGGGCCTTGGAGTACGAGGTCATGACGGACATGATCCACACGGTGCCCGTGACGCACACCATGGTCACGTCGGCGCGGGCCGCAAAGAAGGCCGTCAGGCCCAGCAGCACCACCATGTCGACGAACCGGTCCATGGTCGAATCGAGGAACGCGCCGAACGGGCTGTCGTCTCCCTGGTGGCGCGCGACGACTCCGTCCACGAGATCGAAGAACCCGCCGGCGAGCAGCAGGCACCCGCCCGCCACCGGGCGACCGAGCCCGAACGCCACGGCCGCGCCGGTCGAGATCGCGACCCCGACCAGGGTCAGCGCGTTCGGGTTCAGGCGACGCTGGAACAGGAACGGAAAGAGCTTCTGGATCCAGTCGTCGAGCCGGTCGCCGAAGGTCGCCTTGATCACACCGGGACTCCGCCCTCCGGAGTGCCGCCGCCCACCGCGGGGGGCGCTGCCGGGTCCGCCGGCGTCGGGGAATCGGGGGCGGCCGCGGCCGGCGCCGACTCGACCGACTCGGCCGGCTCGGTAGCCTCTTCGGGCGGCGCGACCTTGTCGCTGGCGTCCGGGAGGGCCTCGAAGGCCGCATCGAGCTCCTTGGGCGAGATCCAGCCCCGCCGGCGCAGCAGGCGCCGGTCCAGGCGAAGCTTCTTGTTCGACTCCACTTCCATGATTCCTCCAGCGGTCAAGGGTTCCCCGCGAAGCGATCGCTCGGCGGGGGTCGAAATGTGCGGCGTCAGGGGCCCGCAGGGCGAGGGCCGTGCGGGTGAGGCGGCGAAAACCTTAGCAAATTGACACCCCTAGACCGCGCCGATACGCTCGCTCGGCCGCATGCGCGACCCCGTTCCCAGCCATCCGACGCCGCTGCCGACGCCCCGGCGCCCACGGACCCACCGCCTCGCCGCGGTGGCGCTCGCGCTGCTCGTCGCCTGCGCCAGCAGCAACGACGAGCTCCCGATGTTCGAGGAGGTCCCGCCCGCCGAGGACCTCTACGCCGAGGGGATGCAGATCCTCGAGGGCGTCAACATCCTCTGGATCTATCGCTGGGTGAACTACCAGAAGGCGATCGAGCGCTTCCAGACGGTCATCGACAACTACCCGTACAGCGACATCGCGGTGCAGGCGGAGCTGCGCATCGCGGACTCCTACTTCGCCGACGGGCGCTGGGACGAGGCGCTCTCCTACTACCGGGACTTCGCCGACCTGCACCCGAACCACGAGAAGGTCCCGTACACGATGTTGCAGGCCGCGCTCTGCCACAACGCCCAGGTGGAGTCGCCCAACCGCGACCAGACGCCGACCCGGGAGGCGCTGGAGGCCCTGGAGAAGCTGATCCGGCGCTTCCCCTACTCTCCGGAGACCCGGGAGGGCGAGGAGCTGATGCGCGACCTGCGGGCGCGGCTGGCGCGCAGCATCATGGACGTGGGCGACTTCTACCTGGACCGACGCGACTACCAGGCCGCGGCCGCCCGCTACCGGAGCGTGCTCGACGGGTATCCCGGCCTGGGACTCGACGCCGAGGCCCTCTACAAGCTCGGCGTGAGCTATGAGAACATGCAGAGGAACGACGAAGCCCTTCGCCTGTTCCTGGTGATCGTGGAGAACTTCCGCGACTCGGACATCGCAGACCAGGCCGCGGACCACATTGCCGCGGCCAATTGAACCGCGGCCCACGGCGCGACCCACGGAGAGCGGACGAACGATGACGGTACAGCCCGTGCGGATGACCAACCGCGAGCGCGAGGAGTACCTCCGCGGGCTTCGCAGCTTCGAACGCGGCGAGAACGACGAGGCCATGGGTGCGTTCGCGGAGCTGCTGCGCACGCGCAGCGGGTTCGCCGACGTCCACTACATGGTGGGACTGCTCCACGACCGGCGGGGCGACCTGGACGCCGCGGGCGAGTCCTTCCGCCAGGCCGTGCGGCTCAACCCGTCCTACGCCGAGGCGCTGCTGGCCCTGGCCACGGTCTACGAGCGCCAGGGCGACTTCGAGCGCTCCCGGGAGCTCGCGGAGCGCGCCGCCATGGTCTCGCGCGGCGCGCCGGGTGCGCTCGACGCCACGACCCGCGGCAAGCTCGCCAACCTCCAGGCGGAGCTCGCCGATGCCTTCCGCGAGGCCGGCGAGCTGCGCGAGGCCATCGAGGCCTACCGCAAGGCCCTCGACCGCTGCCCGGACTTCCACGACATCCGCTTCCGCCTGGCCCTCGCCCTGCGCGAGGCCGGCCTGCCCGATCGCGCCATGCGCGAGCTGGTCCGGGTGTTGCGCTCCAATCCCAGCTACCTGGACGCCCAGGTCCAGCTGGGCCTCACCTACTACACGCTCGGGCGTTCCGACGACGCCCTCGAGCAGTGGCGCTCCGTGCTCGCTCGGGACCCCTCCCGGGAGGACGCGCGCATGTTCGGACGACTCGTGGAGGCCGGCCGGCCCATCCCGTCCGAATGAGACGCCCCGGGGGTCTCCCGGGCCGGCCCTGACGGCCCGTGGGCCCCTTCCCACCGCCCTCCCCGCCTTCGTTCGTGACGGACGCTCGGCGGGGTGATTGAATGGAGACCTGCGCTCGGCCCGGCCGGGTGCGTCGCGACGCGTACCCGCGCCGCCCTCGCAGCAGGGGGAGGAGTACGCCATGCACAGCGTCCGAGACGTCATCCGAAATCGATCCCTGGTCGCGGTGAACCCGGAGCAGTCCGTCTACTCGGTGGCGGTCACCATGACCGAGGCGGGGGTGGGAGCCGTTCCGGTCATCGAGGGCGATCGTCTGGTGGGCATCTTCTCCGAGCGCGATCTGCTGGTCCGGGTCGTGGTCCCCGGTCGCGACCCCGACGCGGTGCAGGTCGCCCAGGTGATGACCCGGGACGTCATCACCGCGGACATCGGAGACCGCACGCACCCCTGCATGGAGAAGATGCGCGCCCGCAACTGCCGCCACCTGCCGGTCATCTCCGACGGGCGCGTGATCGCCATGCTGTCGACCCGGGACTTCCTGCGCGACGAGCTGGAGGAACGCGACGAGGAGATCCGCAACCTGCGCGCCTACCTCCACCAGGACGGACCGCACTGACGAAGCGGCGAGCCAGGGGGGCGGCCTGGCTCTGGACGGGTCTCCCCGTCGCAGCGACCCGGGCAGCCCGCGGCCGGCGTGACCCTGCGAGGCCGCCCGAGCCGGAGCCGTTGCGGGCCCGGTCCCGGGCCGGCTCGCCCTAGAACGCGCGCAGCACCACCTTCGCGGCGTTGCGTCCACAGGCGCCCATCACTCCGCCGCCGGGATGGGTCCCCGCTCCGCACAGGAAGAGCCCGCGAATCGGCGTGGCGTGACGCGCCCAGCCGGGCAGGGGCCGCATGAAGGCCAGGCGGTCCAGCGACATCGCGCCGTGGAAGATGTTGCCCCCGGCGAGGCCGAAGACGCGCTCGAGATCCGCGGGCAGGAGCACCTCGCGTTCGAGCACCGAGTCGCGAAAGCCCGGAGCCACCTCCTCCACCATCGAGAGCGCGCGGTCGGCGAGTCGATCCCTGGCCGCGTCCCAGCCGCCCTCCTCGGCCGCCAGCTCGAGCGGGGCGTACTGCACGAACAGCGACGCCACGTGGCGTCCCTCCGGCGCGAGCGTGGGATCGAGGGCCGAGGGCGTGGTCAGCTCCACGATGGGGCGGGACGGGATCCGGCCCGCGCGCGCTTCGTCGAAGGCGCGATCGAGGGCGTCGAGGTCGACGGCCCCGACGTGGATCGTGCCCGAGTGCTCGGGGCCGGGAGCCGATCCGCCGGATCGACCCTTGAAGCGGGGCAGGTGCTCCAGGGCCAGGTTGATCTTGACGCTGCCGCTGCGCACGTCGAGCGCCCGGACCTCGCCGACGAAGTCGGGCGGGAGCCGCTCCTCGCCGACGAGCGAGAGGAAGGTGTGACGGGGGTCGGCGTTCGAGACCACCACCTTCGACTCGAGGTGGGTCCCGTCTTCGAGCACCACGCCGCAGGCGCGGCCCTCGCGGACCGCCACGCTCGCCACGGGCGCCTCCAGCCGGATCTCGGCGCCGGCGTCGCGGGCCGCCGTCGCCAGGGCCTCGGAGAGCGCGCCCATCCCGCCCTCCACGTAGGCCCACACCCCGCGCGCGCCGCCGGTCTCGCCCATCACGTGGTGGAAGAGCACGTAGCCGGTACCGGGCGTCGAGGGCGAGGCCCAGGCGCCGATGACCGCGTCGGTTCCCAGGGTCGCGCGCAGGGGCTCGCTCTCGAACCAGCTCTCGAGGACCGGCCTCGCGGGCCCGAGCAGCAGGGCCGCGGCCCGCGACGCGTCCCGCCCGAGCCGGCGCGCGCGCCAGGCCGCCCGCGCGAGCGCGGCGAGCTCGTCGGCTCGCAGGCGCGGGAGCGCGGGCGGCGGCACGTCGAGCAGCGGCTCGAGCACCCGGGCCGTGCGATCGAGCAGGTCCTCGTAGGCGGGATAGCGCCGGGCGTCGCGGGGCGAGAACGCGGCGATGGCGGCCCGGTCCGCCTCGGCGCCGGCGCCCAGCAGCAGGTGCCGGCCGTCGGGAAGCGGCGTGAACGAAGAGGGCTGGCGGCGCAGCAGCCGCAGGCCACGGCGCTCCAGCTCCAGCTCGCGCACGAGGCGGGGGCGCAGCAGTCCGGCCACGTAGGCGGCGCGGGAGACCCGGTAGCCGGGCCACAGCTCCTCGGTGCAGCAGGCGCCGCCGAGCACCGAGCGCCGCTCGACGACCAGGGTCCTTCGACCCGCCCGGGCCAGGTAGGCCGCGCAGGCCAGCCCGTTGTGCCCGCCTCCCACCACGATCGCGTCGAGCATCCCGGCCATTCTACTCCGCTGCAGTAGACTGGGTGCTGCCGCGATCTCCAGGGGGGAACCAATGCTCGAGGGAATCGGCGCCGTCGACCTGATCGCTCTCGCGATCCTCGGCCTCGCCGTGGTGCGCGGCCTGTTCCGCGGACTGATCGGAGAGGCCTTCTCGCTCGGCGCCCTCGCCGGCGCGTGCCTGGCGGTGCGCTTCGGGGCCGGCCCCTCGGCGGCCTGGCTGGTCGACGCCACCGGGGGCGAGATCGGCGCCGGCGCGGCCCCGTGGCTCACGGGCGTCGCCATCGCGATCGGGACCGTCGCGGCCGTGGCCTGGACCGGCCGCCTGCTCAAGCGCGGCGCCAGCGCCGCCGGGCTCGGCTGGGCCGACCGCGTGGGGGGCGGAGCCCTGGGCGCGGCCGAGGGCGCGCTGGCGGTGGCCCTCGCGCTGGTGGCCGCCACCTGGCTGCTGGGTCGCGACCACCCCATCCTCGAGGACTCCAAGAGCATGGAGACGTTCGTCCAGCTCGAGGAGGCGGTCGGCGACCGCGCACCGGACCTCCGCGAGCTGCCGGAGCTTCCCGAGGTGCCGGGACTGCCGAGGCTGCCCGACGTGGCCGCCGAGCCCGCGCGCGAGAAGGAGCGCTAGAACCCCGGTGAGCCGCCAGGGCAAAGGAGGAGAAACGGGGAATGTCGAGCAAGTCGATCGGTGAGCGGGTGCAGGGCGAGATCCGGGAGATCGGACTCGTGAGCCTCTACTTCCTCGCCTTCTTCCTGCTCTTCCTCAGCCTGAAGGCGCTCCTGCTGGACGAGTACTCCATCCAGACCAGCGTGTTGGGCACCGCCGTGGTGGGCGCCCTGATCGTCGCCAAGGTGGTGGTGCTGCTGGAGAAGACCTCCTTCGGAGGGCTGCTGGACTCCCACCGGGCGATCTACCACGTGCTGTGGCGCTCGCTCGCCTACACGGCGGCGGTGTTCGTGGTGACCCTGGCCGAGCACCTGTTCGAGTACTACCGCGCCACGGGCGACCTCTCGTCCGCCCTCGGCCGGCTGCGCGCGGGCGAGGGTCTCGACCACGTCCTGGCCCTCAACCTGAGCGTGGGCACCGCGTTCGTGCTCTACAACGTGTTCGCCGAGCTCGAGCGCGACCTGGGACCCGGAGGCCTGCGGCGTGTGCTGCTGGAACGCCGGGACCGCGCGGACGCCCAGGCCTCGGACTAGCCTTCGCGTCCCGGGATGGGGACTGCTCGAAGCCGCCCGAAGGCCGCGCGCCGACCGGCGTGCGGACTCAGAACGCCCAGCGGACTCCGGCGAACCCCGAGTAGTCGCCGCGACCGTCGATGCGCAGGCGATCGCGCTGCACCCGGCCCAGGTCGTTCGCCAGGCCGGCGCGGCCTTCGGCGTAGAGCGAGGCGCGGCCGACGGGAATCCGCAGGCCCAGGAACGCGTTGGCGCCCGTGCCCACGTCGATGCTTCCGACGCCCACACCCGGGCCCCGGACGGACTCGGCGGTCTCCCCTTCGACGACCTGCAGCCCCAGTCCGAACCCGGCATAGGGGGCCAGCCCCGCCGAGACGGGGGCGAGCTGCACCGACGCCCGCGCGCGGTAGGAGTGCACCAGCGCCTCGCCCACTCCGAACGTCTCGGTCGAGACGGTGCGCACCTCGAGCGCCGCCCGCCGGGCCGAGCCACCGCCCAGCAGCCGGTCGGCCACCGGGGAGGCGACCCGGACGACGGCCTCGTGCCGCGGATCGGCGTGGGCGCCGGGGGCCGCGAGGCAGGCGAACGCCAGCGCGGCCAGCGCACATCCCGCGAGCGGGTTCGATCGGAACCAGGAGCAATCCGGCATCGAGCGGAACCTCGGCAACGTTCTCATCGCCCCCTCCGGGCGATGGAGCCCCGGGACGAACCCGAAGCCCACGACTCCGTCGTCCTCCATCGGCCGTAGGGCCAGAGGCAATGTGATGGGGCTCGCGGAACTCCAGCCGCAGCCGACCGGCAGGGAATGGGCAGCCCGGCCGCGGCGGACGCCGAGCGCGCGTGGGGATCAGGCCGGGTCGACCCAGCGCCCGCGATCGCGGATCAGCGAGACCAGGCGATCGGGCGCTTCGTCCTCGGGGACGCGGCGTTCGACGACCTCCTTGCCCACGTAGAGCGAGACCACGCCCGGCCCCGAGCCCACGTAGCCGAAGTCGGCGTCGGCCATCTCTCCGGGACCGTTCACGATGCACCCCATCACCGCGATCTTCACGCCCTTCAGGTGCTCGGTGCGCTGCTTGATCTTCGCGGTGGTCTCCTCGAGGTCGAAGAGGGTCCGCCCACACGACGGACACGAGATGTACTCGGTGCGCGTGGTCCGCAGCCGTGAGCCCTGGAGGATGCGATAGGCGGCGTCGACGGCGCGGGCCGGGTCGGCCTTCTCGCAGTCGATGGAGACGGCGTCGCCGACCCCGTCGCAGAGGGACGCGCCGAGGTCGATGGCCGCGTCGAGGAGCGCCGCGTCGCCGGGGTCGCCCAGGCGGTGGCGCAGGATGATCGGGCAGCCCTCGAGACCGTGATCGCCGAGCGCGGCGACCAGCGCGCGCACCGCGTGGGTGGGTCGCGAGGAGCGGACGGAGAAGACCTGGCCCTGCGGATCGGCGCCGGCTCCGGCCACGGCCGCCACGGCCGAAGCCAGCTCCGACGCGTCGCCTTCCAGGGCCCACTCCACGATCGCGCCCGCCTCCCGGGCCGGGCGCGCCACCCCGGCCAGCGCGGCGCCGTCGCTCCCGCGGTCGACCTCCACGCCCAGACGCGCCAGGTCGGGGACGGCGGCCAGCAGCTCCGGCGCGAACGCCGCGGTCGTACGCAGGGCGACGGGACACCCGACGCCCAGCTCGGCGAGCGCGTGGCGGAGCCGCCGCGCGGCCTCCAGCTCCCCGCTGCCGGCGACCCGCAGCGCCAGGGACTCGCACTCGAGGTCGCCGAGCAGAGCGAAGGCGGTCCCCAGGTGGGCGGCCACCGCGTCGGGGTCGGCCGGTGCGGCGCCCAGGTCGAGCTCCACCCGCACCGGGGCGTCGCCGCCGAGCTCGAGCCCGCCGGCGTCGAGGCGCCGGGTCGCCCGGCGCTCGTGGTCGAACGGATCCACCTCGAAGCGCTCGCGGGCGATGCCGGGGCTCGGCCGCCGGGCGTCCTCCTGCCAGCGCCGCTCGCAGCGGGCCGCCAGCTCCCGCGCCACCGGGACTTCCATCACCGGGTCCTCGGTGAGCGACACGCGGATCGTGTCGCCAATGCCGTCCTCGAGGAGCGACCCGATCCCGATCGCGCTCTTGATGCGGCCGTCCTCTCCGTCCCCGGCCTCGGTCACGCCGACGTGGAACGGATAGCTGGGCTCGCCGCCTGAGCGCTCGGACAGCCGGGCGGCGAGCAGGCGGTAGGCCTGGATCGCCACCTGGGGGTTCGACGACTTCATGCTGAAGACGACGTCGCGGTAGCCCTCGTCCTCGCACACGTCGAGGAACTCCAGCGCGCTCTCCACCATGCCGGCGGGCGTGTCGCCGTAGCGGTTCATGATGCGGTCCGAGAGCGACCCGTGGTTGGTGCCGATGCGCATGGCCACGCCGTTGGCACGGCAGCGCTTCACCAGGGGCCGGAACCGCTCGGCCACCCGCTCGATCTCGGCGTCGTAGTCGGCGTCGCTGTACTCGCGCACCTCGAATTTCTTGCGGTCGGCGTAGTTGCCGGGGTTGATCCGGACCTTCTCCACGAACTCCGCCGCGACGACGGCCGCGTTGGGCGTGAAGTGGATGTCGGCCACCAGCGGGACCCGGACGCCGCGGGCGCGCAGGGCGGCCACGATGGCCTCGAGGTTCTCGGCGTCCCGGATGGAGGGCGCCGTCACCCGGACGATCTCGCAGCCCGCCTCGGCCAGGCGGGCCACCTGATCCACCGTGGCGCCGGTGTCCAGGGTGTCCGTGTTCGTCATGGACTGGATGCGGATCGGCTGGCGCCCGCCCACGCGCACGTCGCCCACCGCCACCTCCCGGGTGGCGCGACGGACCCCCACGAAGGGGTCGACCGTCCAGAGGCTGCGGGGATCGCCCACGGCCTCAGGCCGCCTGGAGCAGCTGGTAGAACTTCTCGATGGCGTCGTCGATCTTCGCCACGTCGCGACCCCCGGCCTGGGCGAAGTCCGGCCGTCCGCCGCCGCCGCCGCCCACCACCTGGGCGACCTCGCGAACGAGATCGCCGGCCTTGTGGGCGCCCACCAGGTCCTTGGTCACACCGACCGCCACCAGCACCTTGCCGTCGGTCTCCGAGGCCAGGAGCACCACGCCCGAGCCCAGGCGCTGGCGCAGCTCGTCCACCATGCTGCGCATGGACCTGGCGTCGGCGCCGTCCACGCGCGCCGCCAGGACCTTGACGCCCCCCACCTCCCGGGCCTGGCCCGCGAGGTCCGCCGCGGAGGCGCCCCGCTTGCCCGCGCGGAGGTCGTCGATCTCCTTCTGGGCCGCCTTGCGGTCCTCGAGGAGCTTCTCGACCCGGGCCGGCACCTCGGCGAGCGGCGCCTTGAGCAGCCGGGCCGCCTCCTGGAACGTCCGCTCCTGCTCGCGCAGGTGGCGAAGCGCGCCGAGCCCGGTGAGCGCCTCGATGCGCCGGACGCCGGCGGCGATGCCGGTCTCGCCGACGATCTTCACCAGGCCGATCTCACCGGTCGCCCCGGCGTGGGTGCCGCCGCAGAGCTCGGTGGACACGTCGCCGAAGCGGCAGACCCGCACCTCGTCGCCGTACTTCTCCTCGAAGAGCGCGATGGCGCCGGCCCGGGTCGCCTCGTCGTAGGGCATGACCCGGGTCTCGCGCTCGACGTTGCGCTCGATCCACTCGTTGGCGAGGTCCTCGATGCGCTCGAGCTCCTCGTCGCTGAGAGGCGCGTCGTGGGTGAAGTCGAAGCGCAGCCGGTCGGGCGCGACGAGCGATCCCTTCTGCATGGCCTGGGGTCCCAGCACCTGGCGCAGCGCGGCGTGCAGGAGATGGGTGCCCGAGTGGTTGCGCACGGTCGCCTGGCGCAGCTCGGCATCGACGCGCAGGGTCACCGCCTCGTCGCTGCGCAGGGTGCCCGAGCGCACCACCCCGGCGTGGACGATCAGGCCCTCGACGGGCTTGCGGGTGTCGCGCACCTCGACCCGCGCGCCGTTCGCGCCCTCGATCACGCCGCGGTCGCCCACCTGGCCGCCGCTCTCGGCGTAGAAGGGCGTGGTCGGGACCACCACCTCGACCTCGTCGCCTTCCCGCGCCTGGTCGACGACCGCGCCGTCCACCACCAGGGCCTCGACGTGGCTCTCGGCGTCGAGGGCGTCGTAGCCCACGAACTCGCACTCGACGTCGCCGGCGATCCTGGCGTAGACCTCGCCCACCGCGGTCTGGCCGCTGCCCTTCCACGCGGCGCGCGCGCGCTCCCGCTGGGCCTGCATGGCCAGCTCGAAGCCGGCGTGGTCCGCCGACATGTGGTGGCCCATGAGGATGTCCTCGGTGAGGTCGATGGGGAAGCCGTAGGTGTCGTAGAGCTTGAACACCACGTCGCCGGCCAGCTGGGCGTGGCTTCCGGCCTTGGCCTCCGCGATCTCGGCCTCCAGGAGCTGGAGCCCCTTCGAGAGCGTCTCGACGAAGCGCTCCTCGTCGCGCTTGATCCGCTCGGCGATGTACGCGCGGCGCTCGGCGAGCTCCGGGTAGGCGCCGGCCATCTCGTCGACGACGGCGTCGGCCACCTGATAGAGGAAGGGCTGCTCCATGCCGAGGAGCACGCCGTGGCGCGCGGCCCGGCGCAGGATGCGGCGGAGCACGTAGCCCCGCCCCTCGTTGGAGGGCAGCACGCCGTCCCCGATGAGGAAGGTGCAGGCCCGGGCGTGGTCGGCCACCACGCGCAGGGAGACGTCCTTCTCGGGGTCGGACCCCAGGTCGACGCCGGAGACGTCCTGGGCCCGGGCCAGGATCGGGGTGAAGACGTCGGTCTCCCAGGTGGTGCGCACGCCCTGGAGAACGCTGGCCACGCGCTCGAGGCCGGCGCCGGTGTCGATGGACGGCCGGGGCAGGGGCGTCATCTCGCCCGACGCATCCCGGTTGTACTGCATGAAGACGAGGTTCCAGATCTCGAGGTAGCGGCCGGACTCCGAGGACGGATCGTCCTCGTCGAAGCCCTTCACCGGTCCGAAGTCCATGTGGATCTCGGAGCAGGGGCCGCAGGGTCCCGTGTCGCCCATGGACCAGAAGTTCTCGGCCTCGTCGAGGCGGAAGATCCGGTCCTCGGGCAGGCCGATGCGGTCCCGCCAGATGGCGAAGGCGTCGTCGTCCTCGCGGAAGACACTCGCGACCATGCGCTCGGGGGCGATGCCGAGCTCCTGGGTGAGCAGCTCCCAGGCGTACTCGATGGCCTCCTCCTTGAAGTAGTCGCCGAAGGAGAAGTTGCCGAGCATCTCGAAGAACGTGTGGTGGCGGGGCGTGCGGCCGACGTTCTCGAGGTCGTTGTGCTTGCCGGACACGCGCATGCACTTCTGGCTGGTGCAGGCGCGCGAGTAGGGGCGCTGCTCCTCACCGAGGAAGGTGCGCTTGAACTGCACCATGCCCGCGTTGGTGAACATCAGGCTGGGATCGTTCTGGGGGACCAGGGGCGACGACTTCACCCGCTGATGTCCGCGAGATTCGAAGTAGCGGAGGAAGGTCTCCCTGATGTCCTTCGCCGCGAGGGCCATGGGGTCTCCTGACCGGACGCGCGGGCAACGCGGACCGGATCCGTTGCATGGGACGGGAATATAACGGGCCCGGGACGCCCGACCTTCCCAGGCCGGAACCCGATGCTAGCGCGCAGGGGCGGAGCGGGCGGCCGGGTCCGGGCTCAGGCGGGGGCGCCCCCGGCGCGGCGCTCGAGCCAGCGCCGATAGGCCGCGGGCGGCACGAAGGCCAGGGACAGCGCCACCGCGGCGACGAAGCCGTGGGCCGAGGAGCTGGCCACGACCCAGGGCGTCTCGAGGGTCGCGACCCCGCTGACGAGGGACCAGACGGTGCCGACGGCGGAGCCCAGGCCGGCCGCGCCGGCGCCCACGCCCCACATCAGGAAGCGGTTCGTCACGACCGGATCGGCCAGGCCGAGACGGGCCCGGCGGCGCATCATGAGCCAGTAGCGCAGCGCCTCTCCGGCACCCCAGAGAAGGCAGCCGACCTGGGTCGCGCTCTGGGCGAGGCCCAGGCCGTCGGGCGGCGAGACCGGCCTGAAGCCGGGGCCCAGCAGGCGGTGGACGAGGACCCCCGCCAGGAACAGGCCGACCGCCCCGGTGATCGCGGCGCACACCCGCGACTGGAGGTGGTAGACGCGCCAGTTGAACAGGCACTTGCAGAAGACGCCCACGGAGACCGTGAGGCTCGCGGCCAGGTAGAGCGCCGCGGCGGCTCCGGGCGACGACCCCTCGACGACGCTCGCCGCCATCATGGCGCCGAAGCCGACCGGGCCGATGCCCAGGACCCCGATTCCGATCAGCAGCTCCGGAAGCTCGCGGGTCCGACTCCACAGAAGCAGCAGGCGGACTCCCACCACGAGGGAGACCACGAAGAAGGCGAGAAAGCCGATCCAGACGAGGGAGCTCATGGTGCGTTCCTAGAAGCGCTCGATGTTGAAGTCGTCGCCGCCCAGCACTTCTTCGACCGCATCCTTCTCCTCCTCCTCCTTGTCTCCATCGAAGTCTTCCCACGTGGAGTCGGAGGTCGAGGCGATGCCGCGGAAGCGCAGGGCGAAGTCGTCGGGGTTGGAGACGTGCTTGAGCGCCTCTTCGTAGGTGATGAGGTCGGCCTTCACGTGGCTCATCAGCGACTGGTCGAAGGTCTGCATGCCGTAGGTGGTGAAGCCCTTCGAGATCGCGTCGGGGATCTCCTTGGTTCGATCCTTGTCGCCGATGCACTCCTTGATGCGGGCCGTCGACACCATCACCTCGAGGGCGGGCACGCGGCCCTTGCCGTCGGCGCGCGGCACCAGGCGCTGGGAGATGACCGCCTTGAGGATCGTGGCCAGCTGCAGGCGGACCTGCTTCTGCTGGTAGGGCGGGAAGACCGAGATGATCCGGTTGATGGTCTCGGTGGCGTCCAGCGTGTGCAGGGTCGACATCACCAGGTGGCCCGTCTCGGCGGCCGTGAGAGCCGTCTCGATCGTCTCGAAGTCGCGCATCTCGCCCACGAGGATGACGTCGGGATCCTGGCGCAGGGCGGCGCGCAGGGCGTTGGCGAAGCTCTGGGTGTCGACCCCGATCTCGCGCTGGTTGACGATCGAGCGCCGGTCCCGGATGAGGAACTCGATGGGGTCCTCGATCGTCATGATGTGGGACGTCCGCTGGGTGTTGATGTACTCGATCATCGAGGCCAGCGTGGTCGACTTGCCCGAGCCCGTGGTCCCGGTCACGAGCACCAGCCCGCGGTGCTCCTCGGCGATCTTCTCCACCACCTTCGGGAGATGGAGCTGGTCGATGGTCTTCACGCCGAACGGGATCACCCGGAACACGATGCCCACGGTGCCGCGCTGCTGGAAGCAGTTGACGCGGAAGCGGCCCAGGCCGGGGATGCCGTAGGCGAGGTCGGCCTCGCGGTACTCGTCGAAGCGCGCCTTCTGCACCGGGTTCATGATGGAGAAGGCCATCTTCTGGATGTCCTCGGACATCAGACGCTCGCCGTTCTTGAGCGGGACCAGCGCGCCGTCGACGCGGAACATCGGAGGCAGACCCGACTTGAGGTGGATGTCGGAGGCACCGCCTTTGAGCGCGATCTTCAGGATCTCGTCGAGGTTCAGGGCCACGGTCGGGCTCCCTCCTTCGGCCTCCGCGAGGAAAACGCAAGAGTCCGAGGGCTGATTCGACCGGTTGGCGCGTCGCCTTGAGGGCCGCGGCAGGGAATGCGCGCCACCCCGCGGGGCAGAATTCTGGGCAGCGGGTGGCCCAGCCGGGGGTGGGCGGTGGGGTGCCGGGCGCCGGGCGCCGGGCAGCGGGGCGCCGGGGCTCGGACGGAGAGGAGCGCAGAGAGCCGAGGGCGGACGGGTGAGGCCGGAGGGGGGGGTGGCGCCGGACGCTCCCAGCCGGGTCAGCGGAAGCGTCCGGCGTCTGGCTTCGGCGAGGCACTCGGGCTGCCGTCACCTGTTCCCCATGTGCGGGGGCCGTTCCCCAACGCACCCCGCACGCCGGCAGGATGGCCGACCGCGGACGCCTGCCCCTGTGACTTTTGGCACAGGCGCGGCAATTCCCCGAGCTGACAGGCGGACGCGCCCTACGCCTCCGGCTCGGCGGCGGCGGCCGGCTCCGCGGGCGCGTCGACCGCCGGGATGCGCTTCAGGCCCTTCGCGGCGTAGACCGCGTCGGAGACCCGCTCGCAGATGTCCGGGTTCTCCCGGAGGAAGCGCCGCGCGTTCTCCCGGCCCTGGCCGATGCGCTCGCCGTCGTAGCTGTACCAGGAGCCGCTCTTCTCGACGAGCCCTTCGTCGACCGCCAGGTCCAGCAGGTCGCCCTCCCGCGAGATGCCCTCGTTGTAGAGGATGTCGAACTCGGCCTGCCGGAACGGCGGGGCCACCTTGTTCTTCACCACCTTCACGCGGGTGCGGTTGCCGATGACCTGCTCGGAGTCCTTGATGGCGGCGATGCGGCGCACGTCGAGCCGCACCGAGCTGTAGAACTTGAGGGCGTTGCCGCCGCTCGTGGTCTCCGGGTTGCCGAACATGACGCCGATCTTCATGCGGATCTGGTTGATGAAGAAGATGGTGGCGTTGCTCTTGGAGACGGTGCCCGTCAGCTTGCGCAGCGCCTGGCTCATGAGCCGGGCCTGGAGGCCGACGTGGGTGTCGCCCATCTCGCCCTCGATCTCCGCCCGCGGCACCAGGGCCGCCACCGAGTCGACCACGACCAGGTCGATGGCCCCCGATCGCAGCAGCACGTCCGCGATCTCCAGGGCCTGCTCGCCGGTGTCGGGCTGGGACACGAGCAGGTCCTCGACGTTCACGCCCAGCCGGCGGGCGTAGCCCACGTCGAGCGCGTGCTCGGCGTCGATGAACGCCGCCACGCCCCCCTGCCTCTGGAGCTCGGCGATGGCGTGGAGGGTGAGCGTGGTCTTGCCGCTCGACTCCGGGCCGTAGATCTCGACGACCCGCCCGCGCGGATAGCCGCCGATGCCCAGGGCGATGTCCAGGCTCGGCGAGCCGCTCGGGAAGCTCTCGATCTCCCGATCCACCCCGTCGGTGGTCATCGAGAGGATCGCTCCCTTCCCGAACTGCTTCTCGATGGAGGAGACCGCCATCTCGATCGCCTTCTTGCGATCGTCACCTCGGGTCTCGGTCTGGGTGTTGCGTGCGCTCTTCTTCGACTGACTGGCCATGGTGTCCGTTCTCCCGGATTGCCTAAGGGGTGAGTGGATCCGCCCGAAGCGACAATCGCTCGAGCGGGGTATAGCGGGCGCCGTCGCGATGCAGGCGGCTCTGGAAGAGCACCACCTCGCGAACGGAGAAGGGCTGCGCCTCGGCGGCGGGCGGATCGTCGAGGCGCGGAGCGCGGCGCGCACGGCGCACCCGGCCGAGGGTCAGGTGGGCGCGGAAGGGCCGCTCCTCGGGCGCGAAGCCGGCGTCGGTGACGCCGCGCTCCACGGCGCGGGCCAGGCGCTCGGCGGGCGCCGCGGGCTCGAGGGCGAGCCAGACCACCCGGGCCCGCCGGCCCGAGGGAAACGCGCCCAGCCCTCCGAGGGTCAGCTCGAAGGAGGGCTCGTCTTCCAGGCGGGCCTCCACGTGCTCGACCAGCGGCGCAACCGCCTCGCGGGCCACCTGGCCGAGGAAGCGCAGCGTGACGTGGAGGGACTCGTCGCGAACCCAGTGGACGCCGTCGCCGTGGGGGCGCCGGCGCAGGACGTCGCGCACGCGGCCCGCCGCCCGGCGGGCCGCCTCGTCGGGCTCGACGGCGAAGAACGCGCGCAGGGTCTCGCTCATGCCGCGCCCCCTCTCGCGGGTGTCGCCGTGGGCGCGGAAGCTCCGCCGCGGCGGCGCATCAGGGTCGGCCCCTCGAGCGGCGCGCCGGCCAGCCGGCGACGCACCCAGTCGAGGGCCAGCTGTGCGGTGAGCTGGCGGTGCCGGGTCCGGTCCAGCGGGAAGACGAAGGCCTCCGCGTGGGTGCCCTCGTCCGATGCGATGGCCACGTGCACCAGCCCGACGGGCTTCTCGTCGCTGCCGCCGGTGGGCCCGGAGATGCCCGTGGTGGCCACGCCGAAGTCGCTGCCGAACCGCGCCCGCACCCCTTCGGCCATGGCCCGGGCCACGGGATCGGAGACCGCACCGTGGTCGCGCAGGAGCTCGCCGGGCACGCCGAGCATGGCCTCCTTGGCCTCGTTGGCGTACGCCACCACACCGCCCAGGAAGTAGCCCGACGAGCCCGGAACCTCGGTCAGCTTCTGTGCGATGAGCCCGCCGGTGCACGACTCCGCCGTCGCGATGCTGCGCCCCGCGCCGGCGAGCGCGCGCCCCACGACTACCTCGAGGGTGTCGTCGCCTTCGCCGTAGACCAGCGGGCCGAGGCGCTCGCGGATGGCCCGGCAGACCGCCTCGAGGCGCTCCTCGGCCTGGGCCTCGCTGGCTCCCCGCGCCACCGGTCGCAGGTAGTTGTCCGGGAAGGCGGTGCGGAAGCCGAGGCTCACGTCCCCTCCGGCGGCGATGTCCGCCAGCTCGGCGTCGAGGGTGGACTCGCCCATGCCGAAGGTCCGCAGCAGGCGCGCGCGCACCACCACGGGGCTCCCGCCCTGGCGCACCTGGAACGCCTGCACCCGCGGCAGCACCTGCTCGTCCATCATCCGCTTGAGCTCGGACGGCACGCCCGGCATGCAGAAGAAGAGCGTTCCCTCCGCTTCGAGACAGAACCCCGGGGCCGTGCCCACCGGGTTCGGGAGGACGTCGGCCCCTTCCGGAAACAAGGCCTGCTTGGCGTTGTTCTCGGACATCTCGCGCCCGACCCGGGCGAAGAAGGCGCGGATCTCCTCGAGGGAGGCCTCGTCGAGCACCAGCTTGCGACCGAAGGTGTGCGCCAGGACCTCGGTCGTGAGGTCGTCGCGCGTGGGACCCAGCCCGCCGGAGACCAGCACCACGTCGGCCCGGGCCGCGGCCTGGCGAAAGGCCTGGGCCATGTCTTGCGGCTCGTCGCGCATGGAGACGTGCCAGTCGGTCTGGATGTCGAGGGCGAGCAGCCGCTCGGACAGGAACGACTTGTTCGAATCGATGATCTCGCCGCGCAGCAGCTCGTCTCCGATGGTCAGCACCTCGGCCTTCACGCGGCGCCTCCGATCCCGGCCGGAAGCGCGGCCCACCGGAGTTCGCCTTGCTGGAGCGCGACGAGCCGGAGCGCGGCGAGCACCACCGCGGCGAGCAGCCCTGCGATCCAGTCGTCTGCCATCACTCCCACACCCCCCTCGAAGCGGCGTTCGGCCCAGCCCACCGGGCCCGGCTTGGCGATATCGAACACCCGGAACGCGACGAATGCGGTCACGACCCAGGCAAAGAATGCACCTCGCGAATCTCCGGCGGAGCCCGCCGGCCACAGGGGGGCGAGCGCCAGGAGCTGACCCGCCACCTCGTCGACGACGACCCGGCCGTCGTCGGCCCGGGCGTACAGGGCCTCGGCCCGGGAGGCCGCCCAGACCCCGGCGACGCTGACCAGGAAGGTGGCGGCCAGCAGCGCGGGCCAGCCCGCCGGGTGCAGCCACCAGAAGACCGCCACTCCGGCCGCGGCGCCGAAGGTGCCGGGCGCGACCGGGGCGAGTCCGGCCCCGCCGAAGGTGGCGAGCAGCAGGGCGAGCCGGTCTCCGGCGCCCCGGCGAGCCGTGGGGCCCTGGCGTTCGGATCCGGGCTGCGGGTCACGCGGCCCCGTGTGGTTCTGCCAGCCCGAGATGGCTGATCCCCTGTGGGACCTCGAGAGGTTTCGGATCCCGGCCGGCGTGGAGGAGGGTCACCGGCGATTTCGGATGGTCGGGGGGGCGACGGCCGGAGTGTAGGTATGGGTCCATTTCCCAGTCAATGCGAAGGAGGCGAAAAAAACGAGAAAATGCACGGTCGGGGCCCGAGCCCGCCGAGCCGCTTCAAGGTGGGCCGCGGGCGGGTCGATGAGAGGGCGGGCCGGTGGAGCGAGACGGGGCCTGCCCATCCCGGTCCGAGCCCGACCCGGCGGACCAGCCGAGGGGAGCCGAAGGTGGATCGCAACGAGGGGGGCGACAACGCCGCCGTGCGCACGGCAGCCGACCTGGCCAGTCTGCTGCTCGAGCTGTCCCGCGCGCTCAAGGGCCTTCGCTACTACGAGGACGCGCACCCCGCCCGCCGCGCCGGACTCGACCGGGCCTATCTCGCCCTGCGGGCGGAGCTGGACCGCTCGGGCCCTCTCGAGGTGCGACACGACGCGACGGGATTCGCCGCGACGGGCACCGCCGAGCGCGTCCCCACCACGCACCTCCACGAGCTGGCAGAGGCCCTGGACGAGCACGCCCTCGAGGCGCTGCGATTCACGCCCGAGCTGACCCGCCGGAGCTTCCAGACGGCGCTCGAGGGGCTCGCGGAGGAAGAGCGCCGCCTGGTCGGCCGCGGAGGTCTGGCGGGCGTCGTGGCCGGGGACGCGGCCCCGGGCGTGGAGCTCTCGGGCGTCGCGGCTGCGCAGCCGGCCCCAGGCGACGACCCGAACGAGACGACCCAGCCCATGGAGGCCTCCCCCCTCGGGCTGTCGACCGCCGAGCTCACGGCCCAGCTCGCCCTCGACGCCGATCTCGACCTGGACCTCGATGGGACCGCCACCGACACGCCCCTGGAAGAAGTGGAGCCCGACCTCGACGCACTGAGCGGGCACGCCGTTGCCGAGTCCGGGCAGGACGCAGGCCCTGCGGCCTCCCTGGGCTCCGCCCTGCTCGACTCGGTCAAGCTGCGCCTGGACGAGATCGCGCTGCCCGGCCCGGACGACCCGGTGCGGCTCGCCCCGGCGCCCGCCTCTCGCGCCGAAGCGGCCGCGGCCTCGCCCGGACCCGATGCAACGGTCCCTCTCCCTTCGGGCTTCGAGGACTTCACCAAGCCGAGCCTGGAGGAGGATCCGCTGGCCGCGCCGTCGTCCAGCGACAGCGACGAGGCGCTCCGCGAGCGGCTCTGTCGGCTGGACCACTGCAGCGACGACGAGGCCTACGCCGAGCTGGCCACGGACACGGCGGGCCAGGCCGCTGGGCTCTCCGACGACGGCTACCGGGACGCCGCCTACCGCGCGGTCCTGGTGTTCGCCGACCACGCCGCCGGAGGGGGCGGCCGCTCGGGCCACCAGGCCCTGGCGGCCCAGGAGTGCCTGGAGAACCTGTGCCGCAACGCACTCCTGTCGACCGTGATCGACCGGGCCTGCGACCCCGAAGGCAGCGTGGCCGTCCGGGCCGCCCAGGTGCTGCTGCAGCTGGGCGGCCGGGCCGCCTCTCCGCTCTTCGAGCGACTGGCCGGCGAGGTCGACGAGGCCCGCGCGGCCCAGCTCCGCTCGATCCTGATCGCGATGGGAGAGCGCAGCGCGCCCATCGTGGTGGCCGCGATGCGCGGCGACGACCCGCGGCGCGCCCGGGTCGCGGTGCGGCTCGCCGGCGAGCTCCAGAGCACCCATCTGGTCCCGACGCTGCTGGCGCTCGTCGACGGTGCGGCGCCCGAGCTGCGGCGGGACGCGTTGCGCGCCCTCGCCCGGATCGGCGGGCCCAAGGCCGTCGAGGCCGTGGAGGCCGCCCTGTCCAGCGACCGTCCCGGCGTCTCGGCCACCGCCGCGGCCTGCCTGGGCGAGATGCAGCGCCGGGCCTCGGCGCGCCCGCTCATGGAGCGCCTCGACCTGGCCGTGGCGGCCGGCGAGAGCGAGCTGGCGCGATCCATCGTGGGCGCGCTCGGGGCGCTGGGCGCCGAGGAGGCCGCCCCGAAGCTCGTCTCCCTCCTCGAGCGGAGGGTGCTGTGGAACCGGGCGCTGGCCCGGGCCCTGCGGGTCCCCGCCTTCGAGGCCCTCGCGAAGCTGCCCGGCCGGGAGGCGGCCCGGGCGGTCGAGCGGGCCGCCCGCCACCGGGACGCCCGGGTCCGCCGGGCGGCGGCGCGTCTGTCGAAGACGGAGCCGACCGGGTAGATCCCCGGCCGCCCCCGCCGCTGGCGGGCAGGGGCCGAGCCCGGGCTAGACTCCGCCCGCCATGCGAGTCCTCGGTCTCGACTTCGGCGCGCGCCGCATCGGCCTCGCGCTCTCCGATCCCGACGCTTCGATCGCGTCTCCCGCCGGTCACCTCGAGCGCAAGGGCGGTCGACGCGACGTCGCGAGCCTGTGCGAGTTCATCCGCGAGCACGAGGTGGGCCGTGTGGTCGTCGGCCTGCCGCTGCACCTCGACGGCCGGGAGGGTGAGGGAGCCCAGGCGGCTCGCCGCTTCGCGGCGGAGCTTTCCGAGCGCAGCGGCCTGAGCGTCGAGCTGCTCGACGAGCGCTGGACGACCCTCGAGGCGGAGCGGGCGCTCGGCGAGGCCGGGCGCCGCAGCCCGAAGAAGCGTCGCAAGCAGAAGGGCAGCGTCGACGCCGTCGCCGCGGCGCTCATCCTGCGCACCTTCCTGGAGCGGGGCGGGGGGGACCGATGAGACGACTCATCCTGCTGGCACTCGCGCTCGGCCTGGCCGGGGCGACGGGCGGCGCGCTCTTCGTGCGTTCGCTCCTGGCTCCGGTGGCGGAGCCCGGCGCCGCCAGCGAAATCTTCGTCGTCGAGCGCGGCGCGTCCCTGGGCCGGGTGGCCTGGCAGCTCGAGCAGCAGGGGCTCATCCGCGACGGGCGCGCCTTCCGCTGGTGGGCCCACTGGCGCGGCGACGCCAGCCGGCTGAAGGCCGGCGAGTACGGGCTCGACCCCGGCCTGGGAAGCGACGAGATCCTGTCGCGGCTGACCCGCGGCCAGGTCATGACCCACGAGGTGGTGATTCCGGAAGGCACGCGGGCCAGCGAGATCGCCGCGCGTCTCGAGTCCAGGGGCCTGGCCACGGCCGAGGCGTTCCTGGCGGCGGCGACCGATCCGGCCCTCGCCGACGAGCTCGGCGTTCCCGGCGACACCCTCGAGGGCTACCTGTACCCCGAGACCTACCGGCTGCCTCGAGGGCTCGCCCCCCGCGAGATCGCGCGCGCCATGGTCGCGCAGTTCCGCCAGGCGTGGAGCGAGGTCGAGCCGCGTGCCGTCGAGCGCGGCATGTCCATGCACGACGTCGTCACCCTGGCCTCGATCGTCGAGAAGGAGACCGCCGCGCCCGAGGAGCGGCCGCTCATCGCCGCGGTCTTCCTGAACCGGCTGGACCGGGGCATGCGCCTGGAGACGGACCCGACGGTGATCTACGGCATCCCCGACTTCGACGGCAACCTGAAGAAGCGGCACCTGCTGGACGACGGGAACCCGTACAACACCTACCGCCACGCGGGGCTGCCGCCGGGTCCCATCGCGAGCCCGGGCGCCGACGCCCTGCGCGCGGTGGTCTCGCCCGCCGAGAGCGACTATCTGTTCTTCGTGTCCAGGAACGATGGCACCCACAAGTTCTCGCGCACACACCGCGAGCACGTGAACGCCGTCAATCGCTACCAGAAGCGACGGCGGTCGAAATGAGGAGACGCTCGCGATGAGCGACGGTGGCCCCCGCGCCTTCTACACCGAGCGGATCCCCGCGCAGTTCAACCGCGCCCTGGACGAGCAGGCGGGCGCCGGCGAGCAGGGGGCGAAGCTCCTCGAGGACATGCGCGCGGTGAACGCGACGCTGAAGGTCGTGGTCGAGGCCGAGGACGGCGGCCACTTCTACCTCAACGTGGACAACGGACGCATGGAGGCGGGCGACCGGCCGGCGAGGCCGCCCTTCCTCACCCTCGTCCACGACGCGGCGGCGTTCGAGCGCCTGGAGCAGGAGGCCGGCGACTCGGCCCTGGGCTTCCTCGGCGGGCTCGCCGGCATGGCGGGTGACATCCGTCTCACGCGGAGTCGCCTCGCCAACCTCGAGAACATCCAGGGCTCGGTCGGCTTCGAGATGGTGGGCGACGGGGGGTTCTCGCTGGTCACCCACTTCGGCGAGGGCGAGCCGCCGTCCGAGCCCCAGTGCCGGATCTCGGTCCAGTCCGAGGCCTACGCCCGGCTGAAGTCCGGCGAGCTGAACCCCCAGGACGCGTTCATGGGCGGTCAGATCGACGTGGAAGGCGACGTCCAGATCGCCATGCAGCTGGCGCTGGCCATCCTCTCCCCCGACTGAGCCCGACGCCCGCCGCTTCGCTCGTTCCAGCCCTTGGGCCGCTTCGCTCCTCGACGCCTGGCGCGGTGCCCTGCCGGGCCTGGGCAGGCCCGGCTCGGTCTGCCTCGGGGGTGCGGTCGAATCGATCGGCCGTGGGGTCACGAGCCGGGGGCGGGTGGGTCTTGGGCGGAAGTCACCCGCAGCGCAACCGAGGAGGTCGTCGTGAGCAGACGCGAGGGGAGGCCCGGCCTTCGAGCCGGGCCTGCCTCGCTGGGGACCCGGTCCGATGCGGGCTCCCCTTCCCGCGGCGAGGCATGGAGCCCAAGCCCCACCCGCCGCCGGCAGGGCACCGAGCGCCGTGTCGAGAGGCGAAGCGGGCGACGAGCTCGTTGGTGCTAGCTGAGGGCGACTTCGCGGAGCAGGGAGAGGTTGTCCAGGGCCTTGCCGGCGCCGTGGACGACCGCGGTGTAGGGGTCCTCGCTGCGCAGGATGGGCAGCTTGGTCTCCTGGCGCAGCACGTGGTCCAGGTCGCGCAGCAGCGAGCCGCCGCCCACCAGCATGATGCCGCGGTCGACGATGTCGGCGGCCAGCTCGGGCGGCGTCTTCTCGAGGGTCAGGTGCACCGTCTCGACCACCGCGTGGATCGGCTCCACGAGCGCCTCGCGGATCTCCTCGCTGGTGGTCATCACCACCTTGGGGATGCCGGCCACCAGGTCGCGGCCCTTGATCTCCATGGTGTTGGCCTTGGAGTGGGCCGAGGCGGTGCCGATGGTCATCTTCACCTGCTCGGCGGTGCGCTCGCCCACCAGCATGTTGTACTTGCGCTTCACGTAGTTGATGATCGCCTCGTCCATCTTGTCACCGCCGGTGCGGATGGAGCGGGACGTCACGATCCCCGAGAGCGAGATGACGGCCACGTCGGTGGTGCCGCCTCCGATGTCCACGACCATGTTGCCGGTGGGCGCGGTGACGTCGAGGCCGGCGCCGATGGCCGCCGCCATGGGCTCCTCGATCAGGTAAACCTCGCGGGCGCCGGCCGAGAGCGCCGACTCGCGCACCGCGCGCTTCTCCACGCTGGTGATGCACGGAGGCACGCAGATCACGATGCGCGGGCGCACCAGCGTGCCGCGGTTGTGGGCGCGCTGGATGAAGTAGCGGAGCATCGCCTCGGTGATCTCGAAGTCGGCGATGACGCCGTCCTTGATCGGGCGGATGGCGGTGATGCTGCCGGGCGTGCGGCCGAGCATCTCCTTGGCCTGGTGCCCGACGGCGAGCACTTTCTGTCCGCGTCCGGCCTTGTCCTCGGTGACCGCGACCACGCTGGGCTCGGAGCAGATGAGCCCCTTGCCGCGGCTGTAGACCAGCGTATTGGCGGTACCGAGATCGATGGCGAGATCGTGAGAGAACCAACCGGCGATGGCGTCCAGGAACACGGGTGACGTCCTTCCATGTCTTGGAGCGACGGCCGGGAGGTGGCGTCGCGCAATTCCTGATCTCTACATCGGCGCGGGTAGGCAGGGATTGAGCGAAAAGCTCGCGAGCGAAGGGAAAAAGCGGCGGGTCCCTGTGATGGCGCGCACCGGGGCGCGCGGGCCGGGCCGGCCCCGGCTAGTCGCCCGGGGGCGTGGGGCTGTCGTCGACGACAGCCGCCTCCGGTCCGGCCTCCACGAGGCCTTCCAGGGCGCGCAGCTCCCGGGACACGCTGCCCACCCGGTCGCGGACCGCTTCCAGGTGCCGGTCGTAGGCGCCCAGGCGCTCCTCGGCCGCCGCGAGCAGGGACTCGAGGGTCTCGACCCGGGCCTCCAGCACCCGGGAGGTCCGGAGCTGGCCGAAGAAGAGCAGCAGGACGATCGCGAGGGCGACCGCGAGGCCGATCACCCAGGCCCGCGAGGACCGCTCGGGCGGCTCGGGCCCGGCGGCCGGCTCCGGGCCGGGCTCGTCCGTCGCCGGGACCGTGGACAGGTGGGGCGCTTCGCTTCCGGCCACGCGGCCCGTCCTAGCTCTGGATGACGAGCTTCGAGAGGCTCGTCTTGCGCAGGTTGGTCTTCTGGATGGTCCGCACCAGCTCGGCCACCTTCTCGGTGTCGGTCTCGAACGGATTGTTGCAGATGACCCGGACGTTGAGCAGGTTGCCCAGCCGGATGTTCGACCAGTCGAGGTCGTACTGGATGGAGTTCTGGCGGGCGAGCTTGATGAACTCCCCGCGCATCCGCGCCCGGGTGTCCGGCGGCGGCTCGGTCTTGGCCTTGATCACCTCTTCGTCGGTGAACACGCGCTCCACGGCGCCCTTGCGCTCGAGCAGGTAGTACAGCCCGCGGTTCAGGCGGATGTCGTGGTACTGCAGGTCGAGCATGAAGATGCGCGGGTCGCTCCAGCCGGTGCCCCGGGAATCGATGTACTGCTCGATGAGCTTGCGCTTGATCACCCAGTCGATCTCGCGGTCGAGCTTGTTCGGGTCGCTGTCGAGGCAGTCCAGCACGTACTGCCACTTGTGGACCGAATCCTTCAGCTCGTCGGAGACCGGGTACTGCTCGATGTACTTCTGGGCCATCTCGCAGTACTCGCGCTGGATCTCGATGGGCGAGTACTCGCGGCCCGAGTCCAGGCGCAGCCTGCGCTTGCAGGTGGTGTCGTAGGTGATGTCCTTGATGGCCTTCACCGGGTTGCGCAGGGTGAAGTCCTTGTTGATGTAGTTGTCCTCGATCATCTGGAGGACCACGGCACACGTTCCCACCTTCAGGAAGTTCGTGTACTCGCTCATGTTGGAGTCGCCCACGATGACGTGGAGGCGCCGGTACTTCTCGCGGTCGGCGTGGGGCTCGTCCCGGGTGTTGATGATCGACCGGTCGTTGGTCGTGGTGCCCGAGATCTTCTGGTAGATGTGCTGGGCGCGCTGGGACACGCAGTAGTGCACGCCGTCCTGGGTCTGGAAGACCTTGCCCGCGCCGGTGTAGATCTGGCGGGTCACCAGGAACGGGATGAGCTGCTCGGCGAGGTAGTAGAAGTCGACGTCGCGGTCCACGAGGTAGTTCTCGTGGCAGCCGTAGCTGTTGCCGACGAAGTCGGTGTTGTTCTTGAAGATCGAGAGCTTCCCCGCGATGCGCTCGTCGCGGATCTTCTCTTCGGCGTAGTCCTGGAGGTCCTCCAGGATCCGCTCGCCCGCCTTGTCGTAGATGATGAGCTGCTTCGGAGAAGCGCACTCGGGCGTGGCGTACTCGGGATGACAGCCCGTGTCCTGGTAGAACCGGGCGCCGTTCTCGAGGAAGACGTTCAGGAAATGCTCTGTGGTGATCAGCTTCTCGAAGAGGAAGCGGATCGCCTTTTCGACGGGGAGCGTCTTTCGCCCTTCGGGCGTGAAGATGATCCCGTATTCGGTCTCGAGCCCGTAGATGCGCTTCTGCACGTCGCCGCCCGTTGGACTGCGGGAGGCGGAATCTCGCCCCCCTAGGCGTCTAACATACCCCTTACTTCATCGGTCGAAAGACGCCGGAACTTTCGGCCCGTCCGGGCGCGGTCGAGAATGCACACCTCGAGGCTCTCGGCCTGCAGAGAGCCTCCCCCGTCGGTCCCCCGATCGAGGGCCTTGCGCCCCAGCTGAAGCGACTCCCCGAGGGGCATGCCCTCCCGGTAGTCCGCGTCGAGCACGTGCTGCACGTCCTCGACGTTTCCTCCGATGACACAGAAGCCCTTGTGGTCACTGATGAAGCCGTCGAACTTGACCCGGTAGATCGCGCTCTGCTCCTGACCGGCGAGGCGGTCGTCGCCGACCTCCGCGACGATCATCTCGACCTCGAGCGGCTTGATTTCCCGGGTGAAGACCTCACCGACCGCCTGGGAGTACGCGTTGGCCAGGGCCTTGCCCCGCACGTCCTCGCGGCTGTAGGCGTAGCCCTTGGTGTCCGCGTAGCGGACGCCGACCTTCCGCAGCTGGTCGAACTCGCTGAACTTCCCGACGCCGGCGAAGGCCACCCGGTCGTAGATCTCGCCGATCTTCGACAGGCTCGTCGGGTTCTCCGCCACCAGCACGATCCCGCCCTGGTGCTCGAGCGCGACGATGGACTTGCCCCGGGCGATGCCCTTGCGCGCGTACTCGGCCTTGTCGGCCATCACCTGCTCGGGTGAGACGTAGAACGGCATCGACATCAGCGTGCTCCCCCGCGCTCGCGCGCCGTCATCAGGTCGCGATAGGCCTGCTCGATGGGCTCCTCGCTCGCGTCGCGGATGCCCGCGCCGTCGCAGATCTTCACGATGGGGAAGATCCGCCGCTCGAGGTCCACGCCCCCGGTCGCCCGGTCCTCGTCGGCGGCGGCCGTGAGCGCGGCCACCGCGAGCTGGATCGCGTCGGGCTCGGAGAGGTCCGACCGCCAACCCTGCTTGAGCGACTCGCGGGCGTAGAGCCCGCCGGAGCCGGTGGCGTCGAACTCGGTCTCCTCGTAGCGACCGCCCGTGATGTCGAACTTCCAGAGCCTGCCGGTCTGGCGGCGCCGGTCGTAGCCGGCGAACAGCGGCACGACCGCCAGGCCCTGCATGGCGGCGGGCAGGTTCTGCCGGATCATCTGGGAGAGCTTGTTCGCCTTGCCGTCGAGCTCGAGGGACTCGCCCTCCATCTTCTCGTAGTGCTCCAGCTCGACCGAGAGGATGCGCGCCATCTCGATCGACGGCCCTGCGGCCCCGGAGATGGCCATCAGCGAGTGCTCGTCGGTCTCGAAGACCTTCTGGACCTCCCGTGAGGCCACGGAGTGGCCCGCGGTCGCCAGCCGGTCGCCGGCGACGCACACGCCGTCGCCGAACTTGAAGGCCAGCACCGTGGTGCCGTGCGGAATCTCGCCCGCGGCCGCGCCGAGCCCGGACGGGAACTGCGGTACGAGCTGCGGATGGTCGACCTTGAGGAGCTCGAAGAAGCTCGAGCCCCGATAGCTGCTCCCGAAGAGCACGTTCTCCCCCCCATGCGCCCTGTGGCGCCCCCCGTGATCCGGCCGGGTGCGACCGGCTACTGACCGCCCCTCTGGACGTAGTTCTTCACGAACTCCTCGGCGTTCTCCTCGAGCACCGAGTCGATCTCGTCCATCAGCGAGTCCATCTCTTCCTTGAGCTCCTCGCCCTTCTTGGCGAGCTTCTGGCCGCCTTCCCCCTCGCCGCCCTCGCCTTCGCCTTCGCCGCCCTTATTGGGCTTCTGCTTCTGGCCGGAGTCGGCGGCCATCCACACGAGGGCTCGCTGGCCATCTCGGTCACCGGGGGTTCGAATGAATCGTGCCATGACGTTTCCTCTTCGAGCGGCTCAGGCCCGCAGGTTCTTCACGAGTGCAGCGGCGTCGTCGCTGTCGTCGAGCAGCTCCTGCACGTGTCGCTTCGTGCCCTTGAGCGGCTCGGCCATCATCACCCTCTTGATCGGCTCGTCGTCGATGCCGAAGGAGATCGAATCCCAGTTGACGCCGAACACCTGGGAGGCGTAGCGCTGGAGGCAGCGGCCGCGGAAGTACGCTCGCGTGTCCTCGGGCGGATTGCTCACCGCCCGGGCGATCTCCTCGTCGGTCGCGATGCGCTCCACCTGCCCCTTGCGTTCGAGCATGTGGTAGAGCCCCTTGTCGGGCCGCGAGTCGTGGTACTGCAGGTCGAGCATCTGGACCTGGGGGGCCTCCCAGTCGAGGCCCTTGCGGTCGATGAACCCCTGGACCATCGCCTTCTTGATGACCCAGTCGATGCGCGTGTCGAGCTCCATGGGGTCCCGCGCCAGGGCCTCCAGGACCTCCTGCCACTTCACCAGCACGTCCCGGGTGACTTCGTCCAGCTCGTGGGTCTCGGCGTACGCGAGGGCCATCTCCAGGTACTCGTTCTGGACCTCGACCGCCGAGAGCTTGCGGCCGTCGTCGAGCTGGACGGTCTGCCGGCAGCTGGGGTCGTGGGAGACCTCCTTGATGGCCCGGACCGGGTCGCGGAGCGAGAGGCCCTTCGTGATCGCCCCGTCCTCGATCATCGAGAGCACCAGCGCAGTCACGCCGTTGCGCAGGTAGATCGTGTACTCGCTCATGTTCGAGTCGCCCACGATCACGTGCAGGCGGCGGTACTTGTCGCGGTCCGCGTGGGGCTCGTCGCGGGTGTTGATGATCGGGCGCTTGACCATGGTGTCGAGCGCGACCTCGGTCTCGAAGAAGTCGGCGCGCTGGGACAGCTGGTACTCGCAGGGCTGCCCGCGGTTCTCGCTGCCCACCTTCCCGGCCCCGGTGTAGACCTGCCGGGTCGAGAAGAACGGCATCAGGTGCTCGACGATCTGCTTGAACGACGTCCGGCGGTCGACGAGATAGTTCTCGTGGCAGCCGTAGCTGTTGCCCTTGCGGTCGCTGTTGTTCTTGTGCAGGAGCATCTCGGCGCCGGCCGGCAGCAGCGCGCTGGCCTCCCGACGGGACAGCTCCACGACCCGCTCCCCGGCCTTCTCGTGGACGACCAGGTCCCGGGCGTTGGTCACCTCGGGGCAGGAGTATTCGGGGTGGGCGTGGTCGACGTAGTAGCGCGCGCCGTTGATGAGGGTCTTGTTGCGCGCGATGTTCTCCTGCTGGTTCGGCGTGTACTTCTCGCCGTCCACCTGGAAGCCCCGGGCGTCGGCGAGGGGATTCTCCTGGTCGTAGTCCCAGAGGATCTTGCCGGCGGGGTCTTCTCGGTAGGCGTTCACCAGCAGCACACAGCTGGAAATGGGATCGAAGTCGGGATCGTTCTTCACGATGATCCCGAACTCGATCTCGGTGCCCATGACCTTGGGAATCGCCATCCCGTCTCCGCCGATCCCTCCCGTTCAGGGCGAGAAACGGGCGCCCGCGACCGGCGGGCGCCCGTGTTCGATCAGACCGCTACAGGTACTGACCCTGACCCGAGATGTTCTCGATCGACTTCTCGGAACGACTGATTCCGCTCATCAACGTGCGGACGTTGATGATCCGCTCGCCCTTGCGTCCGGAGATCCGGGCCCAGTCGTCGGGGTTGGTGGTGTTCGGGAGATCCTCGTTCTCCTTGAACTCCTCGGCGTAGGCTTCGACCAGGTCGTCGAGCTTGATGCCGCGCTCGCCGTCGTCGATCTGGCGCTTCACCGCCTTGCGCTTGGCGCGCGCCACGATGTTCTCGATCATGGCGCCGCTGGCGAAGTCCTTGAAGTAGAAGATCTCGCGTTCGCCCTTCGCGTAGGTGACCTCGAGGAACTTGTTCTCGTCGCCGGTCGAGTACATCTTGTCGATCACCTTGTCGATGAGTCGGATGCACACCCGGTCGAGCTCCGGACCGTACTTCTCGATCACGCTCGCGTGGAACGGCAGGTCCGGCGTGAGGTAGACCTCGAAGATCTGCTTGGCCGCCTCGGCGTCGGGCCGGTGCACCTTGACCTTCAGGTCGAGACGCCCGGGCCGCAGCACGGCGGGGTCGATCAGGTCCTGCCGGTTGCTGGCGCCCATCACGATCACGTTCTCGAGGGACTCGACGCCGTCGATCTCCGACAGGAACTGGGCCACCACCGTGGCCTCCATGTCCGAGGAGACGCCGGAGCCGCGCATCCGGAACAGCGAGTCCATCTCGTCGAAGAAGATCACGACGGGGACGTCCTCGCTGGCCTTCTCGCGCGCCTTCTTGAAGACCTCGCGGATCTTGTGCTCGGTCTCGCCCACGTACTTGTTGAGCAGCTCCGGACCCTTCACGTTCAGGAAGTAGGCCTCGGTCGCCTTGCCCGTGCGCTGCTCGATGCGCTTGGCCAGGCTGTTGGCCACCGCCTTGGCGATGAGGGTCTTGCCGCAGCCCGGCGGGCCGTAGAGCAGGATGCCCTTCGGCGGCTTGAGCTGGTGCTCGGAGAAGATCTCGGGGTGCAGGTACGGCAGCTCGACCGAGTCCCGCAGCACCTCGATCTGGTCCTTGAGGCCGCCGATCTTCTCGTAGGTGACGTCGGGCACCTGCTCGAGCACGACCTCCTCGACCGAGGACTTCGGCATCTTCTCGAAGGCGTACTGGGTGCGGGTGTCGATCATGAGGTGGTCGCCCACCTTGATCTTCTCCCGGCGCAGCGGCTCGGAGAGCGTGACCACCCGCTCGTCGTCGGTGTGACCGAGGACGATGACGCGGTGCTCGCTGATGAAGTCGACCACCGAGGCGATCTCGCCGCGGGTGGTGTAGCCCGAGGCCTCGACGATGTTGAACGCCTCGTTGAGCACGACCTGCTGGCCGGTCTCGAGCTGGAAGGCGTCGATGTTGGGGTGCACGTTGACGCGCATGGGACGACCGTCGACCAGGATCTCGGCCGTGTTGTCCTTGTTCGCGCGGCTGAAGGTGCCGTAGGAGTTGGGCGGCGCGCAGAGCTTGTCGACCTCCTCCTTGAGGAGCTCGATCTGCTGCTTGGCCTCCTGGAGCATGTTGACCAGCTTCTCGTTCTGGCGCTCCGCGTCGTGGAGCTGCTCCCGGGTGGTCTCGTAGCGGCGGCGCAGGCCTTCGAAGTCGGCCAGCACGCGGTCGAGCCGGCGGCGGAACTCGTTCGAGTCGCTTCCGAAGAAGCGGATGGCGTCCTGCAGGTCCTCGACGTCGGAGTGGTAGGAACGCTCGCCCGAGCCGGCGCTCGCGCCGGGCTCCCCGTCCTCGGGACGCTGCCCCGCCGGCGTGATGCGACGCATGACGTCGCGGACGAATCCCTTTCGACCTGAACCCTGACCCGAATCGTGCTCGCTCATAGCGACCTCTCCCCGTTCCAGCATCCCGCATTGGCGCGAGAACGCTCGCGACGAGGAATCTGTGCAAGCCCTGTGCCGCGGAAGAATCGTCGGCTGAAACCCCCAGTTGCCGTCTCCGCGCGCACGCAAGGAGAAGAGTCGGCGGAATCCGTTCGTCGCGGGCCTTCGGATCGAACGGTTGCACTCGCGACGGAAGCGAGGCGGAGAGAACAGGAACCTGCAGGATCGGCGATCCCGACCCAAACCCTCGGCGACATTGGGGTTTGCTCTGCTCGATCGGCGCGGCCGGGGATCAGGAGCCTGAGATCTCGCATGGGAGCTGGTCGAATACACCTCGGAATCGCGGGACCGGGAAAGCAAAGCAGTCCGAACTGTTCGATCAGGGCTGAAACGCCGCGGAACCTATCGGAATTCCGAAACTTTTCCCCTTTTCGCAGAGTAACACGGGGACCTTCGGTGTCAACTGCAGCCCGCGCGCAGGTGGTGGGATAACCCACTGAATTCCCATGCCCTTTGGTACCGCTGCGTACATCGCCACTGCACGAGAACGTACGCATCGAGAGCGAACCGCCAGACGTCCGGGGGGCGTTCCCGACACGGCTGCCGGCCGGCTGCCTCCGTGAGATGCGAGCGTGCCGTCGAATTGCCGGAATTCCAACGTCCGGTGTCAGGCCCCCGACTCCTGGGGGGGTGCCCGGGGTGGGTGCCCAGCGAGCGTGCAGGAAATGGCGACTACGCGAATCCTTGCGGGCACCGACCCGGGCGGAAGTCGACCGGCACTCGAGTGGAAGACCGCGTCCGTCCCTGCGGGCGACGCCGCTCAGGGCGGAGCCATCAGGTCGACCACCGAGGCGTCGGCGGGCGGCTCGAACCGGAACGTCTCGGCGGCGACGCCGGTGTCGGTGCGGACGTTCTCGAAGCGCATGGTGGTCTGGTTCCCGAACAGATCCACGATGGTCGTCTGCTGGATCAGCCCGGACTTCGGATCCGCCCGCAGACCCATACGCTCGTAGCTCGCGGGCTCTCGGGGCAGCAGGTCGAGATCCACCGGCGCCTCCCCGTCGGCGTCGCACTTCTCGGCCACCACGGTGAAGGTCTCGAGGACGTCGCCCTGGCCCATCAGGAACTGCAGGGCCGCGCCGCTCAGGTAGCCCTCGTCGACGGGCAGCCGCGAGGCCTCGCGCGCCACCGGGTCGTAGAGCCAGAGGGTCTCCCCGTCGCTCACCATGAGGCTCGGCGCCGGCTCGCGATAGGTCCAGCGCATGCGACCCGGCTTGGCGAAGACCACCTCGCCGCGCACCGGCCCGGCCCCCGCCATGCTCCCCGAGCCGAAGCTCACCGAGCGGGTCTCCTGCTCGAAGTCGGCCCGGAGGTCGCGGATGGCCTCGTAGCGCGACTGCACGCGACGCGCGACGGCCTCCGCGCACGCGACGAGCTCGAGGTCGGCGCTGGGCGCGGGCTCGGCGGTGGGCGCCGCCTCGCCCTCGGCGAAGGCACGCGGGGCCGGCAGCCCCGGGAGCGCCAGCGCGACCCACCCGACGAGGAGCGCGGTCGCGAACGAGGTGCGGGGGCGGCCCGGGCGCCACGGCCGCCCCGGGCGCCCTCTTGCGTGCACGTGCATGGATCGAACTCCGGCCCCGTCCCGGTCCCTGGGACGCACTGGGGGCAGCGCTATTCGTCGTCTTCGTCGGGCTTGCGCAGGAAGACTTCCCGCGGGCGGGTCCCCTCCTGGGGGCCCACCATGCCCTGGATCTCCATCTGCTCGACGATCCGCGCGGCGCGGTTGTAGCCGATCTTCAGTCGACGCTGAATGTAGGAGATCGACGCGTTGCGCGTCTCGGCGACGATGGCGACGGCGTGGTCGAACATCTCGTCGACCTCCTCGTCGCTGGGCATCTCCGGCGCCTCGCTCTCCTCGCCGGAGCGGATCAACGACTCGTCGAACTCGGGCCGTCCCTGCTCGCGCAGGAAGGCGACGAGCTCCGCCACCTCGGTCTCGGAGACGAAGGGGCCGTGGAGGCGCTGGAGCTTCGAGGTGCCCGGCGGGAGGAACAGCATGTCGCCCTGGCCGAGCAGGGCGTCGGCGCCGTTCTGGTCGAGGATGGTGCGCGAGTCCGTGCGCGACGACACCTGGAAGGAGACCCTCGACGGGAAGTTCGCCTTGATGACGCCGGTGAGGACGTCGACGCTGGGCCGCTGGGTCGCGAGCACCAGGTGGATGCCGGCGGCGCGCGCCATCTGCGCCAGGCGCTGGAGCGACTCCTCGACGCTCTTGGCGGCGGTCACCATCAGGTCGGCCAGCTCGTCGATGACGACCACGATGTAGGGCAGCCGCCGGTACTCGACCTCGACGCCCTCGGCCTCGTCGCCCTTGGGCTTGAGCCGGAAGGTGGTGTTGCCCTCGGCCAGCTCGCGATCGACCAGCTCGTTGTACTGGTCGATGTTGCGCACCTGGCAGGCGCTCATCATCTGATAGCGCTCCTCCATCTTGAGGAGCACGCCGCGCAGCGCGGCCGCCGCGCGCTTGGGGTTGGTCACCACCTCGGCGATGAGGTGGGGGATCCCGTCGTAGATGGAGAGCTCGAGGAGCTTCGGGTCGATGAGCAGGAGCTTCAGCTCCTCGGGGCGACAGCGGCAGAGCAGCGAGCAGAGCAGCGAGTTGAGGAACACGCTCTTGCCGGTGCCCGTGGCGCCGGCGACGAGCACGTGGGGCATCTTCGCCAGGTCGGCCTCGACGGCGTTGCCGAAGATGTCCTTCCCCATGGCCAGGGTGAGCCGCCCGGACTTCGAGCGGAAGCCGTCGGACTCGAGCAGCTCGCGGATGTACACGGTCTCGCGCTCGGGGTTGGGCACCTCGATGCCCACCACGGACTTTCCGGGAATCGGCGCGATGATGCGGATGGACAGGGCCCGCAGCGCCATCGCGAGGTCGTCCGAGAGCCCGACGATCTTGTTCACCTTCACGCCGGCCGCCGGCTCGTACTCGTACATGGTGATGACCGGGCCCGGGTGCACGCGCACGACGCTGCCGGAGACGCCGAAGTCCTGGAGCTTCTTCTCCAGGATCCGCGAGTTCATGAGCAGCGAGTCGCGGTCGTAGGAGCGCCCGCCGTCGGGCGGGCGCGCGAAGATCGACACGTCGGGCAGGACGAACGGGCCCGAGGGACCGTCCTCGGAGAACTGGAACGCCTCCTGCTCGGGCGACCGGCCGCCGCTGGCGACGGCGTGATCGACGATGTCCGGCTCGGCGGCGCGCGGCCGGCGGGCCCGCGGCGAGGGCGCCGCCTCCTCGCCGAGGGGCAGCTCCGGCTCCGGGACGGCCTGGGCCTCGCCGTCGGGATCGCGATGCCTGGCGACCCGCTCGCGTCGGGCGCGACGCTCCCGCCAGACCTCCACCCGGGCGCCGAGACCGCGCGTCCACGCGAACGCCGCGCCCAGGCCCGCGCCCGCGGCGGCGAAGCCCTGCTGCGCGACGCTCGCCGTCGCGGCTCCCACGCGGGCCACGAGGCTTCCGATGGCCTGGGCCGCGGACCCCACCGCCGCCAGCGCCGTGCCCAGGGAGATCCCGACCAGGCCCAGGGTGCCCGCCAGCGCGACGAGCGAGTTCACCAGCAGCGCCCCCCAGCTGCTCAGCAGGAGCTGCTCGATGCCGGCCAGGCGCGTCCCGAGCCAGCCGCCCTCGGGCGACCCGAGCTCGCCGGGTGCGAGCTGATCGAGGATGGGCGGCAGGCTCGCGATCGAGATCAGCAGCGCCAGCGACGCCACCCAGAAGCGCGAACGCCAGCCCGGGAGCCCCATCTGGAGACACAGCCGGCCGCCCACCCAGGCTCCGGCCGCCACCAGGACCACCGAGCCGTAGCCGACCCCGGCGAACAGCCAGCCCGCCAGGGTGGCGCCGACCACGCCCGCGCGATTGGCCACGGGGACGAGCTGGAAGACGGGGTCGGCGGGGTCGTAGGTGGCGAGCGCGAGGAGGGCCACCAGGGATCCGAGGAGCAGGCTGAAGCCGGCGGCCTCGGCGCCGGCCCTGGCGGCGAAGGAGGTCTCCTCCTCGCGCGCTCGCTTGCCGCCGCGACCCCGGGAGCTGCCGGCCTGGGCCCTAGCCATCGAGCTCGCCTCGACCGGGCGTCGGCCCATCGGCGGCGTGTCCGAGGGCGCCGCGGCGCCCGGGCGCACCTCCGCCCCGCACCTCCACCCGGAGAACCCGGCGCAGGCGAAGAAGACGGGTGGCGTCCGGCCACCCCCGGTGACACCCGGAGACTTCCGTTGCTCGCTTCAAGATCCCTCACCCCCCGGAAAGGGAATGGCGGCAGGGTACCGGTCGAGCGGGGACAGCGTCAACAAGGGCCTCGCGGGCGCAAAGGGCGCGATCAGGAGAGCGGCGAGGGGCCCGAGGCGTCCTGTAGACCCTCGGCGATGGCGCGTCTCACCTCGGCCTTGAGGGCCTCGCGGTCCTCGGAGGCGCGGCCGGCGGTGGGGATGGGCTTGCCGTAGACGACGCTCACCCGCCCGCCCCGGATCTTCAGCGATCGCTTGGGGGTGATGTGGCGGCTGCCGCTCACGCTCACCGGGATGATGGGGACGCCGGCCTGGACCGCGAGATGGAACCCGCCGCTCTTGAACTCCTGGAGCTCGCCGGACTCGCTGCGCGTGCCTTCGGGAAAGATGATCACGTTGGTCCCGCCGCGGATCCGGTCGGCCGCCGCCTCGAGGCTGCGCACCGCCTGGTCGTGGTCGGAGCGATCGATGATGACGTGGCCGCCGAGAGCGAGCCCCCAGCCGAAGAACGGAACGCGGACGAGCTCGCGCTTGGCGACGAAGCGCCAGGGCACGGGCAGGGTCTCGACGATCGCGGCGACGTCGAAGTGGCTCTGGTGGTTCGACATGAACACGGCCGGCTGGTCCGGTCGGATGTGCTCCAGGCCCGTCGCCTCGACGCTCACGCCGCAGACCCGCAGGACCCAGTGGATCCAGGTATGGGCGACCCACTCGATGCCCCGTTCGCTCCGGTCGACCACGCCAAACAGGGTGGCGAGCGTGCCGAAGGCGACGGTGAGGGCGACCACGGCGCTGAAGCGGAGCACGTAGATCACGGGCGAGATGCTAGCAGCTGGCCCGTACGGCAGTAGAACGCCGGTTCACGCCCGAATCGCCGGGTGTTCACACTTGACGGGGGTCGCCGGCCCGCCGAAGATCGAAACGCCCCACACCAATGGAGATTCCCCCCATGGCTGGCGTCAACAAGGTCATCTTGATCGGCAACCTCGGACGCGATCCGGAGCTCCGCTACACCCAGAGCGGGCAGCCGGTGACCAACTTCACCCTCGCGACCAGTGAGAACTGGACGGACAAGCAGAGCGGCGAGAAGCAGGAGCGCACCGAGTGGCACCGCATCATCGTCTGGGGCCGCACGGGCGAGATGTGCGCCAAGTACCTCGCCAAGGGCCGCACGGTCTACGTCGAGGGACGGCTCCAGACCCGCGAGTGGGAAGACAAGGAAGGCAACAAGCGCCGCACGACCGAGATCAACGCCCAGACGGTGCAGTTCCTGGGCGGGCCCCGCGGCGAGGGGCGCGGCGACGGCGGGAGCGGCGGCGGTGGACAGGACGCGGGGCCGGGCCCCGGCGGACCCGCCGGGCCGCCGGACGACGACATCCCGTTCTGAGAGGCCGACATCCCGTTCTGAGAGGCCGGCTTCCCGTTCTGAGAGGCCGGCTTCGCGTTCCGAGAGGCCGACCCGGGTGTCCGGGGTCGCGCGATCGGGTCGGCGCCGCTAGGCGACGGCTTCGCTGACCTCGTCTGCGGGGGCCGGAAGGCCCGTGCGAAGAGTGCGCACGAGCTGATCGATGCGCTGGCGCGCCTCGCCCTCGAGCTCTTCGAACTCGATTCCCATGCCCGGCATCGACCCGTCGCCGCCGTCGCTCACGCGCACGACGAGTCCCTCGGTGCGGATCGGCGCGTCGCTTCCCGGAAGGTTGAACTGCATGGAGACCACCGTTCCGGGCGGGCGCGGGTTGTCCGTCTCGATGAACAGACCCCCCTCGTTGATGTCCCGGGTGAACTCCGAGAACATCTCGTCGACGGTGGAGTAGTCGACCCGGACCAGGAACTGGGCCCGAGCGGATCGGCGGCGCTCCAGGCCCTGGTCTTCGGGCTCGCAGAGCTCCCTGGCTTCAACACTGACCTTCGACATCACTCGTCTCCCGGTGCGCGCGGTGCGGACCGACCCCGGAAGGCCGCAGCGCCACCGGAATCTCTTCGGCCTCCCAAACCTGTTGCTTTACCCCCTCGACGCGACCTGCCCCGCGGGATCGAGGCGTGACCGGGCCGAGCTGCCCCCGAGCGGCAGGTCACCGGCATCCCGGAAGCTGAAGTAGCCCCGCTCCGCGACCACCACGTGGTCGAGCACCCGGATCCCGAGCAGCTCGCCGGACTCGGCCAGGCGCCGGGTCACCGCGCGGTCCTCGGCGCTGGGCGCCGGGTCGCCGGACGGGTGGTTGTGGACCAGGATCAGCGCCGCCGCGGCCTCCCGGAGCGCCGGCCGGAACACCTCCCGCGGATGCACGAGGCTGGCCGTCAGCGTGCCCGTGGAGACCTCGATGTCGCGCAGGATGCGGTGCCGGCTGTCGAGCAGGATCGCCAGGAAGCTCTCGACCCGGCGGTCCCGCAGCCGCCAGTGGTAGTGGCGGTGGACGTCCTCGGGCCCGCGCACCGGCTCGCCCGGCTCCATGCGGCGACCGGCCAGCCGACGTCCCAGCTCCAGCGCCGCCACCACGGCCGCGGCCTTGGCCGGCCCCATCCCGCGCGAGGTGGCGAGCTCTGCGCGCGCGGCCCGGGCGAGCCCGCGCAGCCCCCCGAAGCGTTCGAGCAGCTCGCGGGCGAGCATGGGCGCATCCACCCCCCGCGCGCCGGTGCGCAGCACGAGCGCCAGCAGCTCGCCGTCGGCGAGCGTCTCCGCGCCGTGGGCGTGCAGCCGCTCGCGCGGCCTGGAATCGGAAGGGCGCCGCCGCGCGGCCGTGCGCGAGCGGGGCTCCGAAGAGTCCGTGGTCTGGGACAAAGCGGGCTCCGCGGGACCGGGAGCCCGGACAACATAGCGCGTAGCGGGCCGGATCAGCCGGGCCCGCGGCACTCCTTCTCGGCGGCCTCGGACTCGTCCATCGCGTCGGCGAAGCGGGCCGGCTCGAGCTCGGGCGCGATCAGGCTGCGCAGGGTCTCGAGCTCGTACTCCTCCGCCTCGAGCTGCCCGACGAAGCGCCGCAGCAGCGCCAAAAAGCCCTCCGCCCCGCCGGCCTGGCTGAGCGCGGCCTCGAGCTCGATGGGGACCGTCGGGTCGTAGCGGGAGCCGTCGCTGAAGCGCACCGCGCCGCCCGGGGTGACCTCGCCCAGCCGTCGCATGGCCGCGCGCACGTAGCGGTCCGTGAAGTCTCCGCTGGGGGTGAGCGCCCGGTTGAGCGCGCCGGCGTCGAGCCTGGCGCGCAGGGCGCCGTCGAACTCGAGGGCGCAGCCGGTGACGTCCCGGGAACGGATCGCACCGAGGGCGTCGATCGCGGCCTGGACCGCGGCGGCGCCGCCGTCGCCGGGAACCAGGTCCACGGTGAACTCGTAGAGATCCCTCGCGGCGTCGTAGTTCTGCTTGGAGCGGACGTCGGAGCGGCCCTTGGCCCGGGGCGCCAGCGCGACCTGCACGATCAGGTCCTCGCCGAGCTGCTGCCCGAAGACCTCGTCGATCATGGGGCTGCGCACGCCCTCCATGGCGGCCGTCGCCTCCGGGCTCCGGGCGGTCTCGTTCAGCACCACGGTGAAGCCGTCCCCGGCCTCCTGGACCCGGAACTCCAGCAGCTCCTCGGTGATGAAGCTCAGCGAGGATCGCCCGGCGAAGTAGCGATGGGAGAACGCGGCCAGGGTGTTCGGCAGGGGCTCGAGGTCGATGACGACCTCGTCCTCGCGCCCGGACATCTTGATCGTCACGCTCTTCTGCCGGTAGCCCTCGCGGAAGGCGCGGATGGTGAGCGAGTCCCGCGGCCCGGCCTCGATGCGCTTGGGCAGCAGCACCGTCACCGGCGCTTCCGCCTGCTCGAAGCGCTTCTGGAAGTTCGCCCGCACGTAGAACAGGTCGACCATGCCGCCGGGCGGCGTCGTCTCCACCTCGACGCGGCGCTGCTTGTACCAGTAGCCGGGGCCGCCCATGAAGAGCCCGGTGATCGGCGCGAACACGTTGCGCATGCTCCAGCCCACCCGGTCTTCGGGGCTCATGTCGATGACTTCGTGCAGCGGGTCGTCGCCGGGCTCCGGGCCGTCGGCGGACACCGCCGGCAGCGGAGCGCACAGCAGCCCGACCGCGGCCAGCAGGGCCGGACCGAGGAGACGAGAGCGCCGGAGGGGGACGAGGGGGGCGGATCGCACGCCGTCGGCGCCGATCGGCCGCGGCGAGTCGTACTTCGAGCGCATGTGGTCTCCGTGTGGTCGGCGCGCCTCGTCGGCGCCGCCGCCCGCGTCGCGCAGGGACGCGATTTCGCTGGGACCCGCCCGGTCCGCGACGGAGAGTAACCGGCCCGGGCCCGGGCGCTCAACCGGGATCGGGCGACGCGCCTGCGCTACTCGGCCGGCGCTCGGGCCGGCTGCGCCTCGGCGTCGGCCTCGCGGGCCACGACGTCCGTGCGGAGACTGGCGATCTGGGTCTGGAAGGCCGAGACGAAGGGCCCGACGTCCAGCGCCGGGTGGGCCGCGACCGCGTCGTGGGCGCGCTGGGCCTCGCCGCGCTCGACGGCGTAGCGGGCCAGCTCCTTGCCCCAGTTCTCGAGCTCGCCCGCGGCACGGTCCTGAAGGAACGCCGCCAGGGCGTCGGGGTTCTCGAACAGGGCGTCGAGCATGGGCGCCAGCTGGGCGTTGCGGCGCTCCTCGGACTGCTCCGGGGTGAGGGGTCCGTCGAAGGCGCTCGCCCCCATGGTGCCGGTGGTGCTGCGCAGCACCGCGTCCGAAGGTCCGCGCGGTGCGCCGAGCTCGAGCACCCCGGTGCGAGGCTGGGCGTCGAGCGGGTTCGAGACCGCGACCAGCGGCGCCGGGGTCAGCGGAGCGCGCGCCAGCGGGCGCAACGAACCGGTGGAGCCGGGCGTCGCGGACGGGTCGGCCGAGGCCACCTCGGTGCCCGACGGCACCTCGGGCGCGACCGGCGACGAGGTCGGGGGCGCCGGGGGCTCGGCGCGGGCGACCCGCTCGGTGGGCGGCAACGGTGCGGGCACCCCGGGCCGGTCGACCGGCCCGGGCGCAGCGCGACCCGTGGACTCCCTCGCGAGGTCCAGGCCGGAGCCTTCGGGCGACGCGGAGAGGCCGCTCTCGCGGGGGCCGATGCGCAGATCGCCGCTCACCACGGCCAGCAGGACCAGCGCGGCCGCGGCGCCCAGCGGTACCGCCCACTGGGGCGATAACCAGGACGAGAGCGATTCGGTCAGGCGCTCGAGCCAGGACCCGCGCGCCTCTCCGGCGCGAATGCGCGCCATCACGCGATCGCCGAGATCGGCGGGCGTCTCGGGGTCGGGCAGGGACCGGAGCAGCTCGATGGTCTGGCGCAGCTCGGCCACCTCCCGGGCCGACTCGGCGTCGGCGTCCAGGTGGGCATCGAACAGCGCGCGATCCTCGAGGGGGAGGTCTCCCTCCAGGTAGTCGGCCATCCGGGCGTCGATGTCGGCCTTCTTCACGACGGGGTTCCCTCGGCGGAGGCGGCCAGGAATTCCCTCAGCTCGTCGCGGAGGGCTTTTCGGGCGCGGTGGATTCGGGACTTGACGGTGCCCTCGGCGACACCGATGACCTTCGCGATCTCGCCGTAGGCGAGGCCTTCGATGTCGTACAGCACCAGGGGAAGGCGCAGGTTGGGCGAGAGCGTCTCCAGGGCGCGGCGCACCTCGGAGCCGACCTCGCCGGCCTCGGCCGTGGAGGCCGCGTCGCGGGGGGTGGTCGGCAGGTGGTCCCCGGCGGCCTGGTGCTCCATCAGCTTCTCCATGCGCGCGCGGTTGCGACCCAGGCTGCGGCGGCGGTTCAGGGCGGCGTTGGCCGCCACCCGGTAGACGAAGGTCGAGAAGCGCGACTCGCCGCGGAACCGCTGACCGTGACGGAACAGGCTGAGGAAGGTCTCCTGGGCCACGTCCTCGGCTTCCTCGCGGTTCCCCAGCATCCTGAGCAGGAGACGGAAGACCCTCTTCTCGTGGCGCCGGACCAGCTCGTCGAACGACGCGAGGTCGCCGTCCTTCCAACGGGCGACCAGCTCGCGATCGGGGTCGTCCACGGACTCCCCGGGCGTCTCGACGACCCCCGCCCCGGAAGGGGGAGAGATCATCGGTCCTCGCTCCACCATCTCGTAGCTCATGCCTTGCCCTGATCCGGAGAGAACCCGTTCCGGCTCGGGAAGTTCCCCGGAGCCGCCTTCTGCGGGCGGAGCCAGCTCGTCGGGGCGGCTCACGGCGAGCCTCCCTCGCCGCCGCCCCCCGGCGCCTCGCCGGACCGGGTCCAGGCTCCGCTCTTGCCGCCGCTCTTGCTCACGAGCTTCACACCTTCGAGCTGCATTCCGCGGTCGACCGCCTTGCACATGTCGTAGACGGTGAGGCCGGCGGCCGAGACGGCCACCATCGCCTCCATCTCGACGCCCGTCCGCCAGTGGGCCTCCACCCGGGCCTCGATGCGCAGGCACGGGCCCCCATGATCCTCCGGATCGGGCGTCAATACCACGCTCACAGCGTCGATCGGCAGGGGATGGGCCAGCGGGATCCACTCCGGGGTGCGCTTGGCCCCCTGGATTCCCGCGAGCCGCGCCGCCGCGAGCACGTCTCCCTTGGGCAGCGTCCCGTCGGTCAGGCGCGCCAGGGTGTCTCGCTGCATGCGCACCAGCCCCCGGGCCACGCAGACCCGGTGGGTGATGGCCTTGGCGCCGATGTCCACCATGCGGGCGCGGCCCTCGGAGTCGAGGTGGGTCAGGCCCCCGTCGCCGCGCTCAGTCCCGGCCATGGGCGGGACGCTCCGTGAGCTCGATCCAGTCGAGCATGTCCCTCAGGACCTGCTCCGACTCGGGCTCGTTGAGGATCTCGTGACGCAGCTCGGGGTAGATCCGGAGCTGGCTGCCGGGGGTCGCCAGGCGCGCGTGGAAGCCCTCGCTGGCGTCGGCGCGGCAGATCGGGTCCGCCTCGCCGTGGAGGACCAGCAGCGGGACCTCGATCTCGCCGGGCTCGGCGGCGGTGCGCTCGATGGCGTCGAGCAGCTCGGCGACGAAGCGCGCCTCGACCCGATCGAAGACCAGCGGGTCCTCGACGTAGCGGCGGACGACGTCCGGGTCGCGGCACAGACCCTCGGGATCGATCGCCACCCGCACCGTCAGCCCCGGGAACAGGCGGCGCGTCAGCCCGGCGAGCCGGCGCCTGGCGGGCGTCACGTCGGGCGAGATCGAGAGCGCGGGGCCGGTCACGACGGCGCAGTCCACCTCGGGACGCCGCTCCCGGAGATGGGTCGCGACCACCAGGCCGCCCATGCTGTGCCCCACGAGGACCCGAGGCACCTCGGGGTGCTCGGCCTCCAGGCCGGCGAGGAAGGCGTCGAGATCGTCCAGCAGCCCCTCGAACGGCCCCACGCGGCCGAGGGCCGAGGCCGTGCGACCGTGGCCGCGCTGATCGTAGGCGTGGACGGCGATCCCGCGGGCGGCCAGCCAGGCGCCCACTGCGTCATAGCGGGCGGAGTGCTCGGCGAACCCGTGGACCAGCGCGATGACGCGCACCGGATCTCCGGCGGGGAGCCAGCTGCGGCGGAACAGCGAGACCCCCTGGGCGCCGGCGCAGCGGGACTCCACGCGGCGGACGGGCGGCTCGGGAGGGCGTTCGGCGCGTTCGGCGGCTTGGCTCGCGGGGCTCGGCTCCAACGACCGGGCTTCCGGACTCAGGACGGCTGGCGCCGACGGAGCGCCTCGCGGGCCTCGCGAACCCGCTCGAGGTAGGCGACGCCCCGGATCTCGGATCCCCAGAAGTAGGCGGAGATCCCGTCGTCCTCGCCCAGTCGCCGGATGTTGTGGGCCAGGATCCAGCAGCCGGCCTCGATGTTGCTCTCGATGGTCGCGACGTTCCCGGCCAGGGCCATGGGCTCCATCATGTGCGGCATCACCTGCATCAGGCCGACCGCACCCTTGGGGCTCTGCGCCCAGGGCCGCGCCGTGCTCTCCACCATCAGCACCGCGGTCACGAGGACCGGGTCGAGCTGGTACTTCGCGCTGTAGCGCACGACCGCCCGCGCGGTCCGCAGGGCCGTCGCCTCACCGAGCGAGGCGTTCGCGTCCAGCAGCTGGGCGGCGATGGCCTCGGGATCGTGGAGCTCCTGGCCGATCCGGTCGGGCTCGATGTCGGGGCCGATCCAGGCCGCGCCGATCGCGCAGATCGTCACGGCGACCAGGAGCAGGCGCTGGCGTTGAAGGCGTCGTTCGCGAGTCAAGGAAACCCCCTGGGGACCACGGGAGCGAGCGCGCCAAACATAGACGAGGCGCTGCGCGGGCACCAATCGGTGAAGCTCGGGCTCGTGAAGCGGTGCGTCATGGAGGACCCCGGGTCGCGCCGAGGACTCTCGACATGTTTCTGTGTCGTACGTGACAGGGATCACGCCGTTTTCGAACGACCGATCGCCTCACAAACGTCGTGTGATTCGTTTGACCGTCGGAAATACGCTCTGATACGATGCCGCGGTCGGTTGGTCGGCCCCCCATCGCGTTTCGGGTTCCGGGACCAGACCGGATCCCTTCGGACACTTCGTCCGACGAGATGGATCCAACCGAGCTGCTCCGGACGCCCAGGTTCGATCCCCGAGAGTTGATGGACCAAGCTGCGATCCCGGTCAATCACCGCCTCGAAGGCGTGCCCACTCGCGAGATCCTCGCGGGCCTGGCGCGCCTGCACGATCTGGTGCTCGCCTTCGACGGCGGCGGCCGGGTCGTCTGGCTGAGCGACCGCTTGCGCGAGCTCTGCGGCAACGAGCAGGAGCTCATGGGCGTGCAGTGGAAGGCCCTGCTTCCGCGCGTGCGCGACGTCGGGCGGAGCATGCAGCTGGGCAAGCTGCTGTGCGAACGAGGACACCTGAACCGCGTGCGGCTGCCCATCCGCGGGCGCGACGGAGAGTGCGTCGAGCTCGACATCAGCGCGTTCACGGTCCAGCCGGCGTCGGAGTCCGACACCGAGTCCGGACTCACCGTCGTGATCCTGCGCGAGACCGGCGACCGGGCCCGCGAGGCCGACGAGGTGGGCGATCACCTGGACCTCCACCGGAGCATCCTCGACGCCTCACCGGACGCAGTCGTCGCCATCGACCGCTCGAGCTTCGTGACCTACGCCAACCGCGCGGCCCGGCGCCTGATGGAAGACCACGAGGAGAGCGTGGTCGGCAAGCCCATCGCGCTGTTCCTGCCCCACGCCGCCGGCTTCGGGAAGCTCGCCTCGAGCATCCGCCCCCACGGCGAGATCGACGGCCAGGAGATCGAGGTGCGGTTGCCCGGGCGCAGCAGCGCGTGGCTGGCCATCACCACCCGTTCGATCCGCGACGATCGGGGCGGGATCGTGGGCAGCGTGGCCTTCCTCCGGAACGTGACCGAGTCGCGAAACCTCCGGGACAGACTGGAGCGCCAGAACGCCGAGCTCGAGAGCTTCGTGCACACGGTCTCCCACGACCTGCGATCGCCGCTGGTCTCGCTGCTGGGGTTCAGCCGGCTCCTGGGCAAGGACTACGACGACCAGCTCGACGAGACCGGCCGCCACTTCCTGAATCGCATCGAGCAGGCCGGCCGGACCATGGAGGGCCTGATCGCCGACCTGCTCGAGCTGACCCGCATCGGCCGCTCGGGCGAGCCGCGGACCCTGGTCGACCCGCGCGCGGTGCTCCAGCAGCTGAAGGCCGAGCTCAAGCCCCGGATCGACGAGCAGGAGGTCGAGCTCCACCTGCCGGCGAGCCCGCCGCTGCTGGCCTGCGACCGCACGCGCCTCTACCAGGTGTTCTCCAACCTCATCGGAAACGCGCTCAGCCACATGGGGCCGTGCGAGGAGCCGCGCATCGAGGTCGGGATCGAGGAGGAGGCCGAGCGGCACCACATCACGGTGTCCGACAACGGCAAGGGCATCCCGGTCCGCGAGCAGGAGCGCATCTTCGACGTCTTCTACACCGTCGCGCCCAAGGCCGACGGCCAGCAGTCCAGCGGCGTGGGACTGGCGATCGTCAAGCGGATCGCCGAGGCCAGCAACGGCAGCGTCTGGGTCGAGAGCGAGCCCGGCCGCGGCACCTCCTTCCACCTGACCCTCCCCCGATAGCTTTCCCACTTCGCGACTCCGAGGCGCGCGGGCATCCCGCGCCGCCTGCGGTAGGCTGCCCGCCGGAGGGTCCATGTTCCCCGAACTATTCCGCATCCCGTTCCTCGACTACCCCGTGAGCAGCTTCGGGGCGATGATGGCCATCGCCTTCCTCACCGGGTTCTGGATCACCAGCAAGCGCATGGAGGAGGAGGGGCTCGACACCGAGGTCGCGTCCACGCTCCTCATCTACATCATGATCGGGGGCGTCGGCGGCTCGAAGATCTACTTCGCGGTCGACAACTGGCTGCGGGGAGCCGGCGACTTCTCGAGCCTGTTCTTCGCGCGCGCGGGCATCACCTGGTACGGCGGGCTGATCGGCGGGACCCTGATGGGGATCATCGGGGCCCGCATCCACAAGGTCCCGGTCTTCACGTTCGCGAACTGCGTCGCGGTCGCCCTGGCGGTGGGTCAGTCCCTGGGGCGCGTGGGCTGCTTCCTCGTGGGCGACGACTACGGCGAGCCCTCGGACCTGCCTTGGGCGGTGGCTTTTCCGGAGGGTGCGCCCCCCACACTGGAGCGTGTCCATCCCACCCAGATCTACGAGATCCTGTGGCTGCTACCGGTGGCGGGCGTCCTATGGCGACGCCGCAAGAAGAGCCCGTTCCTGTTCGGCGAGTACCTCGCCGCCAACGGATTGGGGCGCCTGGTCATCGAGAGCTGGCGCGTCAATCCCGAGGTGGCGCTGGGCCTGACCGAGCCTCAGTGGATCGGCATCGGATTGATCGTCCTCGGAGTCTCGGGCTGGCTGTACTATGCGAAGCGACCCCCGACCGAGGCATCCGAGCCGTCCCCCGGCTGACGCATCGGGCGCCGCAGACCCGAGGTCTGCCGGCCAACGGGAAAGCGAAGGGCCATGGCACACGATCGAAGCGGCGCGGACACGCGCGAGAAGATCCTCGGGGTCGCGGAGACCCAGTTCGCCCGCAAGGGGTACGCCGGAGCCCACCTCCAGGCGATCGCCGAAGAGGTGGGCGTCCAGAAGACCGCGCTCTACTACTACTTCCCGAGCAAGGCGGCGCTGTACGTCGCCGTGTTCTCACGCATCGTCGAGGACTTCGACCGGTGCGTCTCGACCGCGATCGAACGCGACCTGCCCCACCGCGAGCGACTCGAGTGCTTCGTCGACGACTTCAACGACCTGCTCGCCGAGCGGCCCAACTACTCGCTCATCCTGCTGCGCATCTTCGTCGACTCGGGCGACGTCGACCTCTCGCCCATCGCCGACGGCATCCGACGCTCCATCGCGACCCTGCTCGGGTTCTACCGCGAGGGGGTCGCCAACGGGTCGTTCCGCAAGATGTCCTCGCGGCACCTCTTCCAGTCGCTGCTCGGAACCGTCGTCTTCTTCTACGCGGCCCGCGACTTCAGCCAGGTCATGATGGGCGTGGACGACATCTTCGCCCGGGGCATGGTGGCCTGGCGGCGCGAGGAGGTGCGCCGGCTGCTGCTCGGCGGCGTGCTCGCAGACGCCCCGCCCGACCCGGACCCGGACTCCGGCTAGCCGCGCGACCCCGGACGCCTAGGAAGCCGGCAGATCGTCGGCGAACCCGAAGGAGCGGATCCGCTTCGCAACCTCCGCGGAGGACTGCGCGAACCCGGCCCGCTCCTCGCTGGGCACCAGCGACTCGACGCTCGTGATCGCCGAGAGGGCCAGACGCGCGAACGCGCCCTCCGTGGCGAGGGGCCCCAGGTCGAGCCAGGTGTCGAACCGCTCGAGGGACGCCTCGTAGTCCCCGGCCTGGTAGGCCTGCATGCCCTCGGCGTAGGCCGCCAGCCGGGCCAGGTCCTCTCGCCCGTCCGAGCGCTTCTCGGCCTCGGCCAGGGCCAGGATGGCCTCTTCGAAGTAGGCGCTCTCGAGGTAGGACACGGCCGCGGTGACGTAGCCCTCGGCGGCGCTGCCCCAGATGTCGGCCAGGATCGCGTCGATGCCGTCGGGAAAGGTCTCGCTCACCCGGTGGCTCTCGGCGACCAGGGTCCGAGCGATCAGCGGCTCGTCCCGATAGCCGGAGAGCAGCGAGCGGAACTGGGAGCGCGTGTGCTCGAGGAGCTCCTCGGCCTCGTCCAGGGCCTCGGAGAGGCGCGCGCCGGCGACGTTCAGGATCTTCTCGAATTCGCGGAAGAGCACGTCGGACTCCGCGCCCGCGGCCTTCTGGAGCTCGCGAACCTTGGGCGCGTAGATCTCGGTCTGGTAGAGGTTCTCGCGGAGCTTCATGGCCTCGTGGAAGAGCGAGCCCACCGCGAGGTCGAAGAGCGCCTGGCGGGGCCGGGGGACGCCGCCCTCGCCGCCCTCGGCCCGGTACAGCGCGTGGGAGCGCTCCTTCAGGCGGAACAGCAGGCTGTCGCGGTCGTCGCCCACGAGAGCGGGCACGTCCTCGAAGCGCAGCTCTCCGGCCCGGGACCGGTCGAACAGGGTTCGCAGGCGCAGGTAGACCGAGAGGAAGTCGCGGACCAGGTCCACGAGCGCGGAGGTGCCGGCAAGCATGACCGGCTCATTATACGGGGCCGCCGGCCGGACCGGTTGCTTCGCGAATGAGCGGCGGAGGCTGGCGCTCGCCCCCGTGCCAGTGCGATGCTGGCGCGGGAGCGTGAGGCCGGGCCCAGGAGGACAGCGCGCCGATGGAGAGCCAGCCGACGCCGGCCGCGCAGGCGCGACCGCGCGTCGTCCTCTTCGTGGTCTTCGCCACCATCCTGATCGACTTCGCCGGGTTCAGCGTCCTGATCCCGGTCCTCCCGCTGTACGCGGGCCAGCTCGGGGCGACCGGCTTCGAGATCGGCCTGATCGTCACGCTCTATGCCCTCGCGCAGTTGATCTTCCTGCCCGCGTGGGGCTGGATCTCCGACCGGATCGGGCGCCGGCCCGTCCTGCTCTTCTCCCTCGCGGGCACCGTGGCTTCCTATCTCCTGCTGGTGTTCACCGACACGCTCGCCGGGATCTACCTCGCGCGCATCCTCTCGGGGTTCTTCGCGGCGGCCATCGGCACGGCCCAGGCGGTCGTCACCGACGTGACCTCCAGCGAGGACCGCGCCGAGGGCATGGGGCGGATCGGCGCCGCCATGGGCGTGGGTCTCGTGATGGGCCCGGCCGTCGGCGGGCTGCTGGGCGCGGTGGACCAGCGCCTGCCCTTCGTGTGCGTCGCGGTCATCGCCGCGCTGAATCTCGTGGTCGCCTGGTGGGCGCTGCCGGAGACGAAGCCGCCGTCGGAGTCGGGCGGGTCGTGGACCGGCCTGCTGCGGACCCTGGTCCCCGCCCCGCTGCGGCTGGCGGGCGACGTCCACGATCGGCGCATCGGCGTCTACCTGTATCTGTTCTTCCACGTCGCCGTGGGCTTCTCCGCGCTCGAGAGTCTGCTGCCCACCTTCCTCGACCGGCAGTTCGGCGCCACGGCGCTGGAGGTGGGCGCCCTGTTCGCGACCCTGGGCGTGGTGATGGTGGTGACCCAGGGCGTGCTCATCGGTCCCCTCACGCGCCGGGTGCCCGAGAGCTGGCTCGTGGTCTCGGGCTTCGCCCTGTGCGCGGCGGGCCTGGTGGCCATCGACGCCGCGCCCTCCCTGGCCGCGCTCTACGGCGTCGCCGTGCTCATCGGAGTGGGCTACGGGCTGGCCTACCCCACGTTCACGAGCCTCTACTCCCAGGCCTGCCAGGCGGGGGAGGCCGGCGAGCTGCTGGGGGACGGACAGTCCATGGCCACCGCCGGCCGCATCGTCGGGCCGATGTGGGCGGGCTGGGTCATCGACTGGCTCGCCCCGGGCCTCACCTTCGTGATCGCCGGCAGCATCGTGCTCGGGGGCCTGGCGCTGTTCGCGTCCACCCGGCGCTGGCTGGTCGGCCCGGGGCGCTAGCGGGTCGATCCGACCCCGGCAGTCAGAAGTCGCGCTGGAACCTCGACGTGGCCGGGCCGAGCTCGAGGCGGTCGGACTGCTCCGGGTGGAGCCGCCGGGCGCGCTCGAAGAGCTCCTTCTCGGCCTCGCGCCGGCCCGGATCGGGCAGGCAGCAGTCGACCGGGCACACCTCCTGGCACTGCTCCCGGTCGAAGAAGCCGACGCACTCGGTGCACAGCTCGGGGTCGATGACGTGGATCTCGGGGCCCAGGGCGATGGCGTCGTTCGGGCACTCGGGGACACAGACGCCGCAGTTGATGCAGGCCTCGGTGATGTGGGTGGCCATGGCGTGTCTCCGGACCGCGACGGTGCGCCAGCCTATGCGAGCCCACCCGGGCCGGCAACGCGGGCGTTGCGTCGGCCGGGGCCCGCGGTGTAGGGCCCCCGGAGGCGACTGACGCGAAGTCAGGCCCCGCGGACCCGATTGGTTCCTTGTTCGGGGTGTGCCGGTCCATTAGATTCAACGAGCTGCTCCGTGACTCCGTGCCCCGGCGAACCGGTCCCGCGGGCAGGCAGCGGATGCGCCGCTGGACGGATCCCGAGCCATGGGTCCGCCGGCAGGCCGAGGCAGAGGAACCCTGCGCCCCGAGCCGTCCCCCCGGCGACGCCCTCGCCGGGGAAGCGGCGGCCAACCAGAAAGGAACGTGATGAGCGAGATCGAGCGCGAAAGCATGGAGGTCGACGTCCTCTTCGTCGGCGCCGGGCCCGCCACCCTCGCCAGCGCCTACCACCTGATGAAGCAGGTGGAGGCCGCCAACGAGTCGGCCGAGTCCGAGGGACGCGAACCGATCGAGCCCCCGACCGTGCTGGTCATCGAGAAGGCGGCAGGGGTGGGCGACCACCAGCTCTCGGGCGCGGTCATCAACCCGCGGGCCATCCAGGAGCTGATGCCCGACTTCCTGGAGCAGGGCTTCCCCACCGAGTACGTGTGCGACGACTCGCAGTTCATGGCCTTCACCCGCAGCTTCACGTTCAAGTCGCCGATCGTGCCGCCCATGTTCCAGAAGAACGGCTACCACGTGGCTTCGCTGTCGAACGTGGTGAAGTGGCTGGCCGAGAAGTGCGAGGCCCTGGGCGTCGAGATCTACCCCGGCTTCGCCGGCGCGAAGGTCCTGACCGAGGGCGACCGCGTCCTCGGCGTCCGCATCGGCGACATGGGCGTCGACAAGGACGGCAACCCGAAGTCGAACTTCGAGCCGGGGATGGACATCCTGGCGAAGGTCACTGTGCTCGGCGAAGGCGTCCGCGGCAGCCTGGCCAAGCAGCTGATCGACGACTTCGATCTGCACGGTGAGAACCCCCAGACCTACGAGACCGGCATCAAGGAGATCTGGCGGGTCAAGCCCGAGAAGCACAAGCCGGGCCGGGTGATCCACGGCTCGCTCTTCCCCGAGTTCTTCTCGAAGCTGAACGGCATGTGGCTCTACGACATGAAGGACAACCTCGTGTCGTTCGGCTACGTGACGCCGCTCGACACCGAGAACCCGAACAACGACCCGCACCGCAACGCCCAGGTCTTCAAGACCGTGCCGTTCATGCGCGACCTGCTGGACGGGGCGGAGCTGGTCCGGTACGGCGCCAAGTGCATCCCGACGGGCGGCCTCTACGCCCAGCCCAAGCTGTACTGCAACGGCGCCATGCTGCTGGGCGACAGCGCCAGCATGCTCAACATCATGAAGCTCGCCGGCGTCCACATGGCGATGAAGTCGGGCATGCTGGCGGCCGAGACCATCGTCGACGCCATGCGGGCCGACGACTACAGCAGCGCCACCCTGGGCGGCTACGCCGAGCGGTTCCGCGAGAGCTGGGCCTACCAGGAGCACCTGGAGGCGCGGAACTTCACGGGCTCCGCGGAGCTGGGCCATCAGTTCTTCCTGATGAACGCGCCGCTGCTCATCCCCACCAAGGGCCGGGGTCTGCTGGACAACCTGAAGACCCACCCCAGCCACCAGGCCATGAAGAAGCTGTGGGAGCTCCCCGAAGAGGAGCGCGTGCCGGAGCCCTTCGAGTTCGACGGCAAGCTCACCTTCAGCAAGGAGCACCTGGTGGGCTTCTCGGGCACCCAGCACGAGGTCGACCAGCCGTGCCACCTCAAGATCGCCGATCGGGAGGTGTGCGCGAACCAGTGCGCCGTGGAGTACGGGAACCCCTGCGAGAAGTTCTGTCCGGCGGCCGTCTACGAGATGGTCCCGGACCCCGACAAGCCGGGGAAGAAGAAGATGTTCGTGCACCACGAGAACTGCGTGCACTGCAAGACCTGCGACATCGCCGACCCGTACCAGATCATCACCTGGACGCCGCCCCAGGGCGGCGAGGGGCCGAACTACGAGCAGATGTAGGCTCGGCGGCGACGCCGCGACGGAGAACGAGGGCCCGGCTTCGCGCCGGGCCCTCTGCGTTTCGGGGTCCCGTGGCGCCGGCGTCAGTCGATGCCCAGCTCGTCCAGGTGCTCCAGAACGCTCCGCGCCTGGGACAGGTTGCGGGCGGAGATGAGCCACGGCGCCGGCGTGTCGAGGTCCTCCGGGAAGGTCTGGCCGTCCCGGCCGAGCAGCGTGCAGCCCGCCTCCCGGGCCACGAAGGCCGCGATGCGCCCGCGGTGGCTGATGCCCAGGGGCCCCGGTTGATGGCGGATCCCCACCCGCGCTCCGCGCACCATGGGGGCCACCGCCACCGCGCCCCCGCTGCCGGCCACGACGTCGGAGCCCGAGGCGGTGAGGGCGTCGCGCAGGGCCTGGGGAACCGCGTGGGAGACCAGGGCGCGGTTGCCGTCGGTGCCGAGCCGCGACTTGCGGGGCTCGCCGCCGGCCTTCGAGGTGCGGGCGCCGCCGCCCCGGGTGGCGTCGAAGAAGAGCCCCTCCCGCGGTAGCGCGACGAGGCCCGCCTCGAAGCGGTCGCCCCGGGCCAGGCCCACCAGGCACGCGTAGGGGCCGGTTCCCTGCAGATAAAACTGGAGCGTGCCGTCGATGGGGTCGACCACCACGAGGTGCTCGCCGCTCCCGGCGAACCCGGCGACGCTGGGCGTGTCCTCCTCGGCCTCGAGCCGGACGTCCGGGAAGTTCTCCTGGAGCCGGACGAGGAGCGCCTCCTGGGCCGCGGTGTCGGCGATGGTGAGGGCCTGCTTGACCGCGGTCGACTCGCCGGCCTTGGGCCGGTTGCGCACGCGGCCCTCGAGCGCCCGGGCGATGGCCGCCGCCTGACGCAGGGCGGGGGCCATCTCCCGCACGAACTCTTCGGGATCGATGGAGGAAGTGGACAGGAGATCGTCCCGCTGCGCGCCCGAACCGAAGGACCGAGCGGCGCGTCTTGACCAGCATGGGACCGACCGGGCCCCTCGCTGGCGGAGCGTAGGCTGCTGTACGCTCGGAGTCCATGACGGAGACCACGACGCAGTTCCTCGCCCACCTGATCGTCTCGGCCGCCCTGCTCGTGCTGGTGGCTTCGGCCGTCCCGGGCATCAAGCTCACGGGCCCCCTGGCGGCGCTCCTCGGCGCCCTCGTCCTGGGCTTCGTGAACGCTCTCGTGCGTCCCCTGGTGGTGCTGCTGACGCTGCCCATCACGGTCATCACGTTCGGGCTCTTCCTGCTGATCGTGAACGCGGCGATGTTGAAGCTGGCGGCGGTCGTGGTGCCGGGCTTCCGGATCCGGGGATGGTGGCCGGCGATCCTCGGAGCCGTTCTGCTCACGGTGCTCAACCTGCTGATCGACGCCTGGCTGGGGCCCGGCTGGTAGACGACCGCCGGCACCGGTGCGAGACTCGGCCGCGATGCGCCCGCTCCGACCCGTCGCGCCCGCTCTCGTCGCGCCCGCTCTCGTCGTCTGGACCCTGTCGTGGCTCCTGCTCGCCGGACACCCGGCCGCCGCCCAGCTCCGCCCGGCCCACACCGGAGGCGCCGCCACCGCGGACAGCGCGGCGACGGTCTACTCGAACCCGGCCGGCATGGCGCGTCTCGAGCGCCCGGACCTGGTGATGCAGATGGTCCTCGCCTACTCGGAGTCGCAGTTCGAGGTGTCCGAGGGCACGACCACCGACGGCGGCGACAGCGACACCAACGAGAACGTCATCGTGGTGCCGAGCATCTACTTCGCCTCGCCGGCGCTCCACGAGCGCCTGCGCCTCGGTCTGTCCCTGAACGTGCCGTCGGGCATCGGCAGCGACTACGGCGACGAGTGGGCGGGCCGCTACATCACGACCGAGTCGAGCCTGGTGTTCGTCGCGCTCAACGCCGCCGCCTCGATCCGGCTCTTCGACTTCCTCTCCATCGGCGGCAGCGTCGAGTTCCTCTACACCGAGAGCAAGACCCGGTCGAAGGTGAACAACCGGGGCGAGGACCTGCCCGACGGCCGGGTCGAGCTCGAGACCGACGGCGTGGGCGTGGGCGGATCGGTCTCGGCGCTCTTCGAGCTGGGAGACCGCCACCGGCTGGGCGTGGTCTACCGCCCCAAGACCGAGACCGACGTGGACGGCGTACCCGAGTTCGACGGCCTGGGCCCGGCGCTCACGGCGGCGCTGGCGGCCGGCGGCCTGTTCAACCAGCGTGTCGAGATCGGCATGAACTCCCCCCAGCGCGTCCAGGTGGGCCTCTACAGCGAGCCCATCGACCGGCTCTCGCTCACCCTCGACTCCATGTGGATCGACATGAAGGACTTCGGGAACGTCGACGTCTCGGTGGGGAACAGCTCGACGAGCGTCGACGGCGAATACCAGGACATGTGGACGATCGGCGCGTCCGCGGGCTGGCGGTTCACCGACGACCTCGAGGCCCTGGTCGGCTTCCACTACATCTCGCCCGCGATCTCCGACTCCAACCGCACCCTGTCCCTGCCCTTCGACCGCATCTACGTGGTGGGCGCGGGCCTCCGCTACGCCTGGACCAAGTGGATGGAGATCTCGACCTCGGTCAACTACTACGACACCGGCGACTCGCGGGTGGACACCGAGCCCAACGCCCGCGCCGGCCGGGTGGTGGGCGAGTTCGACCCGAGCTACGCGGTGGCCATCGACCTAGGCGTGCAGTTCCGCTTCTGAGGGCGGGCCTACTCCGCCTCCTTGGCGACCTCGGCGATGGCCTTCTCGACCACGCCCATGAGCCCCGCGCCGCGCGGGTAGCCCACGTAGTGCACGAGGAAGACGAGCACCTCGCGGAGCTGCTCGGGCGTGAGCTCGCCCTTCTTGAGCGCCGCCTTGCCCTGGATGCCGAAGGTCATGCCCTCGCCGAGCGCCGCGATGGCTCCGAGCAGCAGCAGACGCCGGTCGCGCATGGACAGCACGTCCCGGGTCCAGACCTCGGCGAAGAGGGTCTCGAGCATGATGTCGGCGAAGGCGCTGGCGCCCTCGGGCGGCACGATCACGTCGCCCGCATAGACGTCCTCGATGGTCTCCTCGCCCTTCTTGCGTCGCTCCGGGTCCGCCACGATGTGCCTCCTGGCCGCTGCGCGCCGCTCGGCGCTGGATGGGCGAACAGCATACGCGAAAGCCGGCGAAGCCCTGCGAACTCGTTGCCTGCTGCGGGAGGTCCGGGAGACCCGGAGGATCCGGGAGATCGCCTGCACTCGATACCGACGGCGAGTGCAGGCGGACTCCTGGAACACGAGCGCTAGAAGCGCCGCCGCAGCCAATCGACGAGAATCGCGTTCAGCTCGCCGGTCTTCTCCACCTGGGTCCAGTGGCCGCAGTCCTCGATGGTGTGGGTCTCGAGGTCGGCGATCCAGGTGTCCATGCCCTGGGCCAGGAAGGGCGGCAGCGCGAAGTCGTTGGCGGCGCAGATCATCAGGCAGGGCACGTCGATCTTCTGGGGGAGCTCGGCCGACCGCTCCCAGTTGCGCTCGAGGTTGCGGTACCAGTTGATCGGCCCGGTGAAGCCCGTGCGGGTGAACGCCTCGGTGTAGACGGCGATCTCGTCGTCGGTGAGCGCCGGCACCCCGCGCTCGTCGTCGTCCTGGACGATCTCCACCATGTTCTTCATCGGCTGGTTGAAGTCGATCTCCCCGAGCTCGATGCCCTTGCGGAAGAGCTTGCGGAAGACGCGCTCGGGATCGGCGGCGAAGGCGGCGTCGGCCTCGCCGCGCTTCTGGAAGTGCACGATGTAGTGGTTGTCGCCCATGGTCGCCTTCATCATCGCGAGGGGCGACATGGGTCCGCGCGGCAGGTACGGCGTGTTGACGCCTACGACGCCCGCGACGCGGTCCGGGTGCATGAGGGGCAGCTGCCAGACCACCAGCCCGCCCCAGTCGTGGCCGGCGAACACGGCCTTCTCGATGTCGAGGGCGTCGAGCAGGCCCACCAGGTCTCCGGTGAGCTGCTCCATGTCGTAGTCCTCGACCTCGGGCGGGCGGTCCGAGAGTCCGTAGCCCCGCTGGTCGGGCGCGATGGCCCGGAAGCCCGCCCCGGCCAGCGCGGCGATCTGGTGGCGCCACGAGTAGGCCAGCTCGGGGAAACCGTGGGACAGCACGACCGGCACGCCCTCGCCCCGCTCGTAGACCGCGAGCGTGATGCCGTTGCAGGAGAGCTTCTTCGGTTCGGGCATTCCGGGCAACGTCATGATCCGGGCTCCAGCATCACCTTGCACTGGGTGGTGGGCTTCTTGAGCGCTTCGAAGGCATCGGCGAAAGCGTCGAGCCCGACCACGTCGGTCACCATGGACTCGGCGTGGATGCGCTCGGCGTCCAGCATGTCGATGGTGAACCGGAAGTCCGACTGCCGGTAGGCCACCACGAACTTGAGGGTCAGCTCCTTCACGATGCCCATCCCGGGAAAGAAGGTGTCGGGCTGCATGCAGACGCCGACCACCACGATGCGGCTGCGGGCCGGCGCGAGCCCCAGGCACTGCTGGATCATCCCGGGCACGCCCACGCACTCGAAGATGACGTCGGGCGGACCCCCGGCCTCGCGCTCGAAGGCGCTGGCGACGATCTCCTTGGACGCGTCGATCGTGGCGGTGGCGCCGAAGCGCTCGGCCAGGACCAGGCGGCCCGCCGCCTTCTCGGAGACGACGACCGAGCGCGCCCCCTGGAAGCGGGCCCACAAGGCCGTGGCCAGCCCGATGGGCCCGGCGCCGATCACCAGCACGTTCTCCCCGGGCACCAGCGACGCCTCGTTCACGGCGTGGAGCCCCACCGCGAGGGGCTCCACCAGCGCACCGCCGTGCCAGCCCACCGAATCGGGCAGGCGCAGCGACTCGGCGGTGCCGACGCGCACGAACTCGGCGTAGGCGCCCGGCACTCCGCCGAGGCCGGTCGCCTTCATCTCCGCGCAGCGGCTGCCGTCGCCCGAGAGGCAGGCCCGGCAGCGACCGCAGCCGATGAAGGGCTGGGCCACCACCCGGTCGCCGACCTTCCAGCCCGGGCCCGCTTCGGGCCCGACCTCGACCACCTCGCCGGCGAACTCGTGGCCCATGACGGTTCCGCCCGGCAGGCCGGGCGGCTGGTCGGCCACGTGGAGGTCGGAGCCGCAGATGCCGCAGCTCTTCACCTGGAGCACCAGGTCCGCCCCCGTGGCCTTGGGGTCCGGCACCTCCTCGACCGCCAGCGGCTGGCCAACTTCCCGGAATACGGCGGCTTTCATGGGCCCTCCCTCGGAACGGCGCGATGGGTCCCCGCGCCGGAGACCCGGAGCCACTAACTAGACCAGAGTCTATTCTTGTGTCAAGATCCAGCGACCATGACGACCCAGCCCGCCCAGAACCACGCTGCCAGCCAGGGCGCCACGGGGTCCGACCCGCCGCTGTCGCGCCGCGAGCGCAAGAAGGAGCGCACGCGCCAGGAGATCTTCGCCGCCGCGATGAAGCTCTACGCCGAGCGCGGCTTCGACAGCGTGACCGTGGAGGGGATCTGTCAGGAGGCGGACGTGGCCCGCGGCACGTTCTTCGCCCACTTCCCCACCAAGTCGTCCCTGCTCTTCGAGTTCAACCGCTCGATGGCGGCCGCCTTCCGCGAGCGGCTCGTCGAGCCCCGCAGCCCGGCCATCGCCGAGCTGCGCGAGCTCGTGGACATGCTGGCCCAGGCGTGGCTCGAGCGCGCCGACGTGATGTCGGCCATGCTGCGCGAATTCCTGCTGGCGCCGCCTTCCAGGGAGCAGGTCGAGGTCGAGTCCCAGCACCTGCCCGCGCTGATCGAGGACATCGTGCGCCGGGGCCAGGCGCTCGGCGAGTTCCGGACGGAGATCGCGCCGCGGCTGGCGGCCGCCGTCTTCCTGTCCACGTCCCTCGCCATCCTCTCGGGTCACGTCTTCGCCGTCGGCGAGGTGATGCCCGAGCAGGCGCGCGACCAGTTCCTCGAGGTCGTGCTGCACGGCCTCGTGGCCCCCGATTCCACCCGGGCGGACCGACCCGATCCGTCGGCCGCTCCCCAGACGAGGAGCTCCGGATGACCTCCCCCCGCAAGCGCTTCGGCATCTTCCTGGCGCCGTTCCACCCTACCCACGAGCACGCCGACCGCGCCCTCCAGCGCGACTTCGAGCTGATCGAGCACCTCGACCGCCTGGGCTTCGAGGAGGCCTGGATCGGCGAGCACCACTCGGGCGGCTTCGAGATCATCGCCTGTCCAGAGCTCTTCATCGCCGCCGCCGCCGAGAGGACGCGTCACATCCGGCTGGGCACCGGGGTGGTTTCGCTGCCCTACCACCACCCGCTGATGGTGGCCGATCGCATCATGCAGCTGGACCACCAGACCCGCGGACGCGTGATGTTCGGCGTGGGCCCGGGCGCCCTGCCCTCGGACGCGTTCATGATGGGCATCGATCCGGCGAAGCAGCGCGACATGATGGACGAGGCCATCGGGGTCCTGGTGCCGCTGCTCCGCGGGGAGGTGGTGGACCACCAGTCGGACTGGTTCACCCTGCGCGAAGCCCGACTCCAGCTCCGCTCGTTCCGCGAGCAGGGCATCGAGATCGCCGTGGCCTCCCAGGTCTCGCCGGCCGGCGCCCGGGCGGCGGGAAAGCACGGCCTGGGCCTGCTCTCCATCGGCGCCACCACCAGCGGCGGCTTCAACGCCCTGGCGACCAACTGGTCCATCTGCACCGATCGCGCGGCCGACTTCGGGCAGACGGTGGAGCGAGAGGCGTGGCGCCTGGTGGGCCCCATGCACATCGCCGAGACCCGGGAGAAGGCGTTCGAGAACGTGCGGTTCGGCCTCGAGGACTGGCTCCGCTACTTCAACGAGGTGGCGGCGCTGCCGCTCGCTCCCGCCGGCAAGCTCGACGACGCCATCGAGTCGCTGAACGCCTCGGGCTTCGCCGTGATCGGCACCCCGGATGACGCGATCAGCCAGCTCGAGCGCCTGGAAGAGCAGTCGGGCGGCTTCGGCTGCTTCCTGCAGCTGGCCCACAACTGGGCGAGCTGGGAGAACACCCTCGAGAGCTACGAGCTCTTCGCCCGCTACGTGGCCCCGCGCTTCCAGGGCACCGACGAGGGCCGCGAGGCCAGCATGAAGTGGGCGGCGGGCAACCGACCCGCCTTCATGGGCGCCTACGCCAACGCCGTGGGCAGCGAGATGCAGAAGCACCAGAAGGAGCAGGCGGCCAAGGCCGAGGCGGCGGCCGCCAAGTCCGACGCGGGAGAGGCAGCGTAGATCCATGAGCGGGAAGCACGTCGTCGTCGTCGGAGGCAGCGTGACCGGGCTGGGCGTGGCCCTGGCCCTCAGCGAGCAGGGCCACCGCGTGACCGTCCTCGAGAGCGACGCCACGCCCCTGCCGGCCAGCCCGCTGGAGGCGTTCGAGAGCTGGGAGCGGAGGGGCTCGCCCCAGGCGCGGCACTCCCACGCCTTCCTCGCGCGCCTCCACAACCTGCTGCGCGACCGCACGCCCGGGCTCTACGCGAAGCTCCTCGAGCACGGCGCGACGCCCATGCCCTTCGGCACCATGGTGCACAAGCACTTCGAGGACCCGGAGCTCCTGCCCGAGGACGACGACATCACGCTGTTGGCGTGCCGGCGCATCACCTTCGAGTGGGTGCTCAGGCGCCACGTGCTGGATGGCGGGCGCGTGGAGCTCCGGGACGGCGTGCAGGTGACCGGCCTGCTGGCCGCCGGCGCGGCAGCCCAGCCCGGCGATGGGCCGCCCCGGGTGACCGGCGTGCGGCTTCGCGACGACGCGGGCGAACGCGAGCTGGCCGCCGACTTCGTGGTCGACGCCTCGGGCCGGCGCTCGAAGCTGGGCCGCTGGCTCTCGGACATCGGCTGCGCCGCCATGCGCGAGGAGAGCGAGCCCTGCGGCATCTTCTACAGCTCGCGCTTCTACCGGCTCCGCGAGGGGGTCGAGTTCCCGAGCGTCGAGCCCGCGGTGGGCGCCGACGTCGGCTACATGAAGTACGGCATCTTCCCGGCCGACGACCGCATCTTCTCGGTCACCCTCGCCGCCTCGCCGAACGACCCGATCCTGCGCTCGGTGCTGAAGCTCCCGTTCTTCGACGAGGCCGCGATGGCCTTCCCCGCCGTGGCCGAGTGGGTCGACCCGAAGGTCTCCGAGCCCGTCACGGGCGTCTACCCCATGGGCGACCTGCGCAATACGCGCCGCTTCTTCGTGGAGGACGGCCGCCCGCTGGCCCTGGGCGTCTTCCCCATCGGCGACTCCCTCGTCCACACCAACCCCATCAACGGTCGCGGCTGCACCCTGGCCTGGGTGCAGGCCACCCTGCTGGCCGACGCCTTCGCCCTGCACGCCGACGACCCGGCGGCGCTGGCGGCCGCCCTCGACGCGGGCATCGAGCGCGAGATCATTCCCTGGTACGAGGCCGGGCTGGCCCAGGACCGCGACGCCATGGACGTGGACGCGTGCCAGCGCGAAGGGCGGGACCCCTTCGCCGTGAACCGCGAGGACGGGACCGTCGACCCGAAGGCCTACATGCGGTCGCTGCTCCGGGACGGCCTCATCCCGGGACTTCGCGAGAATCTTCACCTGCTGCGGGCCTTCATGCGTATCTTCAACCTGCTCGAGGCCCCTTCGGACATGCTCAAGCGGCCGGACCTGCTGCAGCACGTCCTGGCCGCCTGGCAGCGGCGCGACGAGCGCGAGCCCGTGGTGCTGGGGCCCGGGCGATCGGAGATGGTCGAGCGGCTCGAGCGGGCGGGAGCCGACGCGCGCGCCGCCTAGGCGGGAGGCGCCCCATGGTCGAAGGCCGGAGCAGGGGACGCGACCCAGGCCGCACACGCGACCCAGTCCGGATCCACGGAGAGGTCGGCATCGGGCTTCGCGCGAAGACCGCGCGTGCCATCGCCGTCGCCCTCGTCGAATCCGACGAGGGGCTCGTGGTGGTGGACCGGCGCGAGATCGCCACCTTCGACCCGGCCCATCCCGACTCGAAGCAGCCCCACCACGCGGGCCTGGACCTCCCGGAGTCGAAGGCGAGGCCACGGGTCGACGCCGCCGAGGAGGCGGTGCGCAGGGCGGCCCGATCCAGCGTGGACGCCCTGGTGTCCGACCTCGGCCGCGCGGGCCTCGGGACCCTGGGCATCGCCGTGGTGGGCGCCCCGGTGAAGGACCCGGCCCGGATCGGCAACCCCCACGTGCGCGCCCACGCCGCCGAGGGCCAGCTCTTCCGCCGCGTCCTCGAGCAGGCGGCCAGCGAACGCGCCCTGCTCCGCGTCACCCTGGACGAGCGCGAGGCCTGGGAGCAGGCGGCCGCCGGGATGCACTGCGCCATCGATGCGCTTCGGCGTCAGGTCGCCGACCTCGGCCAGCGCATCGGCCCTCCATGGCGGGCGGACGAGAAGCTCGCCTGTCTCGGCGCCCTCGTCGTGCTGGGCAGCCGCTGACCCCGGTCCGGCGAACGCGCCGTGGGGCCACCTGACTCAGGCTGACCCCAAGCGCTCCGGCCCCGCTGCCCCAGCCCGCCTCAAGATCCGCACCTCCTCGCCCACAGGGCGTCTGGGCGACGGCACGCTTGTTGCCTTCAACGGCGGGCGCGCTCGCGGGGCCCTGCGGCCGGAGCGCTTCCAAGGAGTGTGCAAGATGCTGCAATCGACTCGCCGTTCTGCGTTCGGACTCGCGACGATCATGACGTCTGCGCTGGGTGCAGCGTTGCTCCTGGCCGCTCCGGCATCCGCCGAGGGCGAGTGCCGGACCTGGCTTCCGGACTTCGACACGGGGTGCGATCGCGAGTCGCGGCACCAGAACTCGGTGCGGCCGATGTCGATGCCCTACCTGTTCGAGGATCCGTTCGTCACCACCGAAGCCCAGTTCGCGTACCTCTACCACGAGTTCGGCCGCCGATCGGTCTTCGGCGGGGGCGACCTCCAGGTCCTGGCCCTGCAGCTGCGGCTGGCCATCACCGACCGGCTGGCCTTCATCGCCACCAAGGACGGCCTCGGCATCCTGCGCCCCGACCTCGAGGGACGCGACGTCAGTCCCGCGCTGACTCCGGGCTTCGACGTCCTCGACGACGAAGAAGGCTTCACCGACATGACGATCGGGTTCAAGTACGCGCTGATCGACTGGCGCGACAAGAACTTCATCTTCACGCCGGCGATCCGCTACGAGATCCCCATGGGCAACAGCTCGCTCTTCCAGGGCAGCGGCGACGGCGTGTTCATCCCGTCGGGCACGGCAGCCTGGACCTCCGAGAACGGTGCCTTCCATGTCATCACCGGCCTGGGCGCCCAGCTCCCGGTGGACGAGGACGAGAACTCGACCAGCATCTTCTACAACCTCCACCTGGACTACGCGGTGGAGCTGGGCGGAGACGACTTCGTGAAGGCGATCGTCCCGTTCGTCGAGCTCGGCGGCATGACCTGGGTCGGCAACGGCGACGGCGGCAACAACTTCAAGACGAACCTGGGGAACCTCGACCTGAACACGATCCAGGCCGCGACCGGTACGGGGAGCTTCGAGGGCTACGACTTCGCGAACCTGGGCTCGGACGACGTCGCGGGCAACACGGTGGCCACCGCCACCGTGGGACTGCGGGTGCCCATGGACTACGGGATCTCGCTGGGCGCCGCCTACGAGCGCCCGATCACCAACCGCAAGGACATCTTCAAGCAGCGGTTCACCTTCATGGCGACCTACGAGTACTAGGAGCCGGAACGACTGGCTGGAACGGAGAGGGGCGCGGGGGGGGCCCCCCCCCGCCCCCCCCCGCG